>CAVUMY010000002.1:0-1665187 GCA_963742765.1 uncultured Actinomycetota bacterium | reverse complement strand
ACGCCGTCCTTGCCTCCGAACACGCCGTAGCCGAGCCGGAAGTCCAACGGGGTGCCGGCCACAACGGCGAGGTCACACTGCCCGAAGGCCACCGAGCGCGCCTTCGTCACGAGCAGCGGGTGGCCTCTGGGCACGATCCCGCGCCCCATCCCGTTCGTGACGACCGGGATCCCGGTCTCCTCGACGAGCCTCAGCGCGGCGTCTTCGGCGCGGTCGGACCAGACGTCGGTGCCCAGCACCAGCACCGGCCGGCTGGACGCCGCAAGCAGTCGCCCGATCGCGGAGAGGGCATCGGCGTCGGGCTGCGAGGGCTCATGCGCTGCCGGGCGGGACGGTGTCGACGACTCGCAGCGAGCGAACAACTGGTCCATCGGTATGTCGACGAAGGTCGGGCCACGGTGCGGCGATGCGGCCACGGTGAACGCCTGGTCGATCCCCTCAGCGATCGCGCCGGCCGCGAGGATCGTGCTCGCCTGCTTGGTCACGGGGGCGAGGATCGGTGGTTGGTCGAGTTCCTGCAGTGATCCCATGCCCCAGCGCTGGGTGGGGGCACGGCCGCCGACGACGACCAGCGGCGACCCGGCGAACGACGCCTGGGCCACAGCGCTGACGCCGTTGGTGACGCCCGGACCAGCCGTGAGCACGGCGAGGCCGGGAGTCCGCGTGAGCTTGCCGGTCGCCTCGGCGGCGAAGACGGCGGACGGCTCATGGCGGACGTCGACGAGTCGCAGGCCGGGGTCGCCTTTGACCGCGGCGTCGTACATAGGAAAGACGTGCGCGCCGGACAGCGTGAACATGGTTTCGACGCCGTGGGCAGCCGCAGCGGCGACGGCATGGTCGCCACCGTGCCCTTCGCGGACGGACGTGGCAGGTGTCCCGGCGGGTTCGACGGTCTCGTTCATACCTGCAGGCTACTGACGGGTAGCGGCGGGCGTGAAGGGCCCGGAAGGGTGCGGCGGCTTCAGACGGCTGTCGCGCCGGCTAGGACGCGTCGGCGACCCGACGACCGGAGTACATCCAGGGCGTGAACGTCGGGATCGCGCGCAGGAGAGCGAGCAACAGGTCGGAGCGGGCCTCGGGGGGCTCGGCGAACGACACCTTGTCGTGGGACGGCGCTATGCCGATCGCGAGGTGAACGTGCAGTGCGCGGAGGAACGCAGACGTGTTCTTGGCGGCCGGTGTCGGCCACGTGTGGTCGGTGAGGTGCCCGCGCGGCCGGGCGAGCACTGCCGCCATCGTCGAGACCCATTCGTCGAGCTGCTCGGCGTCGACGAGGTTGCGATGCACGATCGACAGTGCTGCATACGCCAGCCTGTCGTCCTCGCCGTCCACGAGCACCGTAGGCGTCGGTGCGACCAGTCGCTCGGCGATGACGTCGAGGAGCACGCCCTGGTGCAGGGCCTGCAGATGCCGTGATGACGACAGGACGCCGAGCAGGTCGGCGCCGTGTGCGACGGTATGGGCCCAGCCCTTACCGGGGACCCAGCCGCGGAGGTCCTGCTCGCGGGTGTACCAGCCGATCGCGCGCTCGGCCCAGTTGAGGACGACGTCAACGGGCAGGATGCGGGCGACGTTGTCGCGCCGGACGCACTCGGCGAGCACGAGCGCCGAGAAACTACGGCGGAAGACCGAGTCGTCGAGCGACTTCCCGAGCCCCACGACCAGGCCCTGCGCGATCGAGTCACCGAAGCTGACCAGCAGGTCGTCGTAGACGCCCTCGCTCAACCAGGTGGCGAGCAGGGGGTAAGCCGTTTCGTCGCGTTCGACCGGATTGGTCGAACCCAACATCGTCACCAGCTCGGCGGTCAACTCATTCAACGGCCGGTCAACCGGAACGGCCATATCGGACTCGAGCACCTGCTGCCAGAAACCCTGCGGCATGACGCCCATCCTCGCACAAACCTCGCTCTGTTCAGCAAACCTGGATCTCGTTGCGCGCGCGTCCTTCGGCCGGTGTTCGAAACATCACACCGCGTTGCCCTACGGTGGCTGGGTGCCCTCGCTGGATGACGTCGCCAAGGCTCACACGGACCTCGGCACGGACGACATCGCCTGGCTGCACCTGCTCATCGCCGACTGGCAGATCGTGGCCGATCTCTCGTTCGCGGACCTCGTGCTGTGGCTTCCCGACCGGGACGGCATCGGCTTCTGGGGAGGCGCCCAGATGCGCCCCACCACCGGGCCGACGGCGTTCGTCGACGACCTGGTCGGCTCGTTCGTGCCTCGAGGGCGACGCCCGCTGCTGGATGCGGCGTACGACGACCAACGCATCGCGCGCGAGGGCGACCCGGAGTGGCGTGACGACGTACCCGTACGCGTCGAGACGATCCCCGTCGTGCGCGCGGGCTCGATGCTGGCGGTGATCGCCCGCAACACCAATCTCCTGGGGGTTCGCACCCCGAGCCGGTTGGAGCTGTCGTACCTGCAGACCGCCAGCGACCTCACCCGCATGATCAGTCGCGGGGCCTTCCCGATCCCCACCGAGAGAAGGGCCTGGACGTCATCACCGCGAGTGGGCGACGGTTTCGTGCGGACCGATGCTGCGGGTGTCGTGACGTACGCCAGCCCGAACGCGCAGTCGGCCTACCGTCGCCTGGGCCTGGCTGGGGACCTGGTCGGGGAGTCCTTCGCCGAGACGACCGAGTCGTTGCTTCCGCCGCCGGCACGCCCGGTCGACGAGGCGGTGATGGTGACGCTGTCGGGGCGTCATCCGCGCGAGACGGAGTACGGAAATGACGAGGCGACGGTGGCAGCGCGCGTCATCCCGCTGGCGCCGGACGGGGAGCTCGCCGGCGCACTCGTACTGCTGCGCGACGTGACGGAACTGCGCAGCCGCGAACGCGAGCTGATCACGAAGGACGCGACCATCCGGGAGATCCACCACCGGGTCAAGAACAACCTGCAGACCGTCGCGGCGCTGCTGCGGCTGCAATCGCGTCGGATGGAGGTCCCAGCAGCGCGGCTGGCCCTCGACGAGGCCGTCCGGCGGGTGGGCTCGATCGCCATCGTGCACGAGACTTTGAGCCAGGCGTTCAACGAGCGCGTCGACTTCGACGACGTGTCCGACCGGCTGGCGGCGATGATCACCGAGGTGGCGGCGGATCCGGCGGCGGTCGCGACGGTCCGAAACGGATCGTTCGGTGAATTGCCTGCCGACGTGGCGACGCCGCTCGCGATGGTGCTGACCGAGGTGCTGCAGAACGCTGTCGAGCATGCCTTCCCCGGCGGGTCGGGCCGGATCTCGGTGCGTGCGCTGCGGCTCGCAGGTCGGTTGGAGGTGGTCATCGACGACGACGGCCGCGGCCTACCCGAGGGTTTCGACCCCGTTTCGTCCGGAAGCCTGGGGTTGTCGATCGTGCGGACGCTGGTGGAGTCCGAGCTCGGCGGCGTGATCTCGTTCGGTGCGAATCCGGACGGTGGGACCCGGGTGGACGTCGACATCCCGGTCCGGTGAGACCTCGACAATCCCGGTCCGAGACAGGGTCAGGCGCGGATCTTGGCTCGCGCGTTACGGCGCTTGAGCGCCCGCCGCTCATCTTCGGACATGCCGCCCCATACACCATGATCCTGGCCGGCCTCGAGCGCCCACGCGAGACACTGCTCGCGTACCTCGCAACGGCGACAGATGGCCTTGGCCTCCTCGATCTGGAGGATGGCAGGGCCGGTGTTGCCGATGGGGAAGAACAGCTCCGGGTCCTCTTCGAGGCACGCGGAACGGTGACGCCAGTCCACGGCGCGGCTCCTCTTCGTTCTGGCGGTCACAGGGGGACGTGATCGCGGTGCTGAGCTGCTCGTGAAGGTTTTCACGAGCCCCCTCGTTGACCTCGCTCGGGGGACAAGCGGGGTGTCGAGAGACGTGCAGCGCGTTTGCAGCGCACAAGTGCGACATTGATCGTCGCAAGAGATCTCCGCCCGCACAACCCCTCGACCCGTGTCAGTTTCCTCACAACTTGGACGAGGCGGACAGGCAGCTGAACCCTGCAATCAGTCTAGAGGTTTTCGTTGCCAACCGTGAGCCCTGGCGTTCCAGGGTGTCCACCATCACGTGCAGCGTACCGCTGCCGGGACGCCTTGGGCAGTCGTTAGGGTCGGTGCATGAGTTCTGAGCACCCGACAGCAAACGAACGGGAGGGCGCCGAGTCGCATCCGCACCCGGGGCGCGGTATCCGGCTGGCAACGGGTCTCGTGGGACTCGAGGCCCTCGGCCTGCTGGGACTCGCCGTGTCCGAGCTCGTGAGCATCAACCCCGACCGGCCGAGTGTCGGCATCACCACCGCCGTGTTCTTCGTGCTGTATGCCGTCGGGCTCGGTGCGTGTGCACGCGGGCTGCTGCTGCTGCGGAGTTGGAGCCGAGGTCCGGTCGTGCTCGCGCAGCTCATCGAGCTCGGCGTGGCGTGGAGCTTCCGAGGTGGCAGCACCACCTGGGTGTCGATCCTGTTGGCCGTGCCTGCCGTCGTCGTGCTGGCCGTGGTGTTCTCCCCGTCGACCACGCAGGCTCTGTTCGGGGAGCGGATGAGCGGCCTCGAGGCCGAGGGCGGAGACAGCGGCCCAGGTCGCACGCACTGACACCGGCTCTCGGGCCGGCGTACGCCCCCGTCACTGCCGCAGGCCCGCACCGCCGGTGGGCGGTACGGGCCTGTCGACTCGTCGTGACGGAGCCGAAGGTCAGCCCTTCTTGGTTTCGGCGAAGATGTCGGCGATCTCGTCGATCTTCGCGAGCAGCTGGTCGGCCTTGGCAGCGTCCATGCTGTCCTTGGTGCCGGCGGCCCCGGCCAGCTTGGTGGCCTCGTTGAAGAGGGTGTGCAGCTGGGGGTACTTCTCGAAGTGCGGCGGCTTGAAGTAGTCCGTCCACAGCACCCAGAGGTGGTGCTTGACGAGCTCGGAGCGCTGCTCCTTGATGATGATCGCCCGAGTGCGGTAGTCGTGGTCGTCGTTGTCGGCCACCTTGCCGATGATGGCCTTGATCGACTCCGCCTCGATCCTGGCCTGTGCCGGGTCGTAGACCCCGCAAGGGAGGTCGCAGTGAGCCGAGACGTCGATGGTCGGTGCGATGAAGCGACGCAGCATGAACTGGTCCTTTCTGGAGCAGGCCGGGGAGTTGCCACGCTCGTGAAGGCGTGATGCAACAGTGTCTACAGCAACTAGTTCCCGACCCTACTCCGCCCAAACAAGGACCTCGCAGGTGCCCAAGTCCCCTCTTGTCGGCCTCGCTGTGGTGCGTGGCCGGTCGATGGAACCCACCCTGCGAGACGGCGATCGCCTGATCGTCAGGTATGGCGCCGAGCCTCGACCGGGGGCCTTGGTCGTGGTGCGGCTCCCCGACCGTCCCGTTGCCGTGAAGCGAGCCACCCGGCGTACGGCTCACGGCTGGTGGGTCGAGCGCGACAACCCCGACGAGGGCGTCGACTCCTGGGTGGTGGGGGAGATCTCCGACCGCGACGTCTTGGGCCGGGTGGTCCTGCGCGTCTGGCCATGGGGGCGACGCGGCCGGCGCCGGTGAACCATCGGCGCGGGGCCAGCAAGGTGAGGTAGGTCGCACGGTCGACTGGACCTGGCTGTTTCATGGCAGACTGGGCGTTCCGGGAGACCCCCGGGAGACGTCATTCCTGTACCGCAGCGCGGTCCGATCGTGGCCGCCCACCGAGCGTCCGCCGTGGCCATCAACACCCCGGCACGGCGCGCGGCGAGGCGCAGACTCCCCGGAATCAGGTGACATCCGTGACGACATCCAGCGTGCCCCAGCAACCACCACCGTCGCGCCCGCGGGCCGCGGCACCGTCGGTCCTGCCCGTGGGTCAACACGCGGGCGACCCCGTGTTCGAGTTGCACCGCGGCGGCAAGATGCACATCGAGGCCAATATCGAGCTCACCGGTATCGACGACCTCTCGATGGCCTACACCCCTGGCGTGGCGCGGGTGTGCTTGGAAATCGCCGCGCATCCGGAGGCCGTCCGCGACTACACGTGGGTGTCCAACACTGTCGCGGTGGTGACGGACGGCACGGCCGTACTCGGCCTCGGAGACATCGGCCCGGCGGCGGCCATGCCGGTGATGGAGGGCAAGGCCATCTTGTTCAAGCAGTTCGGAGGTGTCGACGCCGTACCCATCTGTCTGGACTGCACCGATACCGACGAGCTGGTCGAGACCATCGCCAGGCTGGCGCCGAGCTTCGGTGGCATCAACCTCGAGGACATCTCGGCCCCGCGATGCTTCGAGGTCGAGCGACGGCTCAAGGAACGGCTCGACATCCCGGTCTTCCACGATGACCAGCACGGCACGGCAGTCGTGGTACTCGCGGCGCTTCGCAACGCGCTGCGGATCGTGGGCAAGGAGCTCGCTGACGTGCGCATCGTCGTGTCCGGTGCTGGTGCTGCTGGGGTCGCGGTGACGAAGATGATGCTGGCCGCCGGCGCCCGCAACATCGCGGTGGTCGACCGGGGCGGAATCATCAGTCCGGCCCGGACCGATCTGAACGCTGTCAAGCTCAGGCTGGCCGAGCAGACCAACACCCGTGGCGAGTCCGGAGAGCTGGCCAGCGCGCTCGCCGGGGCCGACGTGTTCATCGGCGTCAGCGGCGGCACGGTCGAGGAGTCCGCCATCGCGTCGATGGCCGCCGAGGCGATCATCTTCGCGCTCGCGAATCCCGACCCGGAGGTTCAGCTCGACGTCGCGCACCGCCACGCCCGCGTCGTGGCGACCGGCCGGTCGGACCACCCCAACCAGATCAACAACGTGCTCGCGTTCCCCGGCATCTTCCGCGGGACGTTCGACGCCCGTGCGCGCCGCATCACCGAGGACATGAAGCTGGCCGCGGCGGTTGCCCTGGCCGACCTGGTCGCCGACGACCTCCACCCGGCACGGGTGATTCCGTCGCCCTTCGATCCGCGGGTGGCCCCGGCGGTCGCGGCCGCGGTGGCGGCAGTCGCGGGACGGTAGCCGGATCGGAAGGCGTGGTCGGGCTCCGCCACCGGCGGGTGCCGGTGGCTTGCCGCTGTGCCCCCTAGGGTGAAGGAATGTTCGCTGCGTATGCCGAGTCGATCCACCCCGACGCACCCCTGGACGGACTTGTCCTGGGAGAGCAGCCCGACCCGAGTCCGCCCGCCGACTGGACCGTCGTCGAGGTCAAGGCGGCGGCCCTGAACCGGCATGACTTGTGGTCGCTCCGCGGGGTCGGTCTGGCCGAGGACCGGCTGCCCATGATCCTCGGCTGTGATGCCGCAGGAATCGACGAGGACGGCAACGAGGTCGTGGTGCACGCGGTCATCAGTGACCCGGACTGGTCGGGGGACGAGACGCTCGACCCGAAGCGCTCGTTGCTCTCCGAACGGCATCCCGGCACGCTGGCCGAACGGGTGGCTGTTCCGCGGCGCAACGTGCTGGCGAAGCCGACGTCGCTCAGCTTCGAGGAGGCTGCGTGCCTGCCGACCGCCTGGTTGACGGCATACCGGATGCTCTTCACTCAAGGTGGTCTCAAGCCGGGAGACAGCGTGCTGGTGCAGGGCGCGGGCGGTGGCGTAGCCACAGCGCTGATCAGCCTGGCGTCGGCGGCCGGGTTGCGGACGTACGCGACCAGCCGCGACGAGACCAAGCGCAAGCGGGCCGTGGAGCTCGGCGCGAGTGAGGTGTTCGAAACTGGCGCGCGGCTGCCGCAGCGCGTGGATGCCGTGATGGAGACCGTGGGCGCTGCAACCTGGAGTCACTCGATCAAGGCGCTACGTCCGGGCGGCACGGTGGTCATCTCCGGCGCGACGTCAGGCAACCAGCCCGACAACGCCGAGCTGACTCGGATCTTCTTCCTCCAGCTGCGCGTGCAGGGGTCGACGATGGGCACCCGTGCCGAGTTCCAAAGCCTGCTCGACCTGCTGGACGTGTCGGGTGCGCGGCCGTTGATCGACCGGACGCTGCCGCTGGAGCGGGCCCGCGATGGCTTCGAGGCGATGGCCGACGGGGACGTGTTCGGGAAGGTCGTGTTCACGGTCTGACGTCAGTCGGCGTCGGATGCCGTCAACACCCGTCGAAGGGAGTCGCCCGTGGACCGGGTGCAACGAAGCGACGACCACGCCTTCGCCTGGGCGGACCTGCACGACGGCGGCGGCGCCATCACGGTCCGCCGCTACTTCGAGGGCGCGGTGCCGTGGCCGGTCGAGGTGGAGACGTGGGAGATTCCTGTGGGTGCGTCCGAAGGGGTGCACCGGCACGACGCCGCCGACCCGGACGGGTACGCCGGGACCCGGGAGTGCTACCTGGTGATCGACGGGACCGGGCGGTTCACGCTGGGGGCAGAGGTGGTGGACGTCGGTCCCGGAGATGCGGTGCTCGTGGACCCGCAGACTGACCGAGGGGTGGTCAACACCGGAGACCGCTCGCTGCGGCTCGTGGCGCTGAGGGACCCGCCGGCTGCGAGCCCGTGACGGGACGTGTGCGAGGCAAGTACAGGGTCCCCAAGGGAGATTTGCCTAGTTCACCAGCCACCTGGCTTGTGAACTAGGCAAACGCGGACGGCCAGTTGGAAGAAGAAGACGAAGAGGAGGCGAGGGGAGAAGAGGGAGAGGGAGGGGAGAAGTCAGTCGAGGTCGGGGTCGTCGAGGCGGGCCAGCCAGGTGGCGAGGCGTTCGACGGGGATCTCGAACTCGGGGTTGAGGTCCACGAACTCCTGCAGCCGCTCGGCCAGCCAGTCCAAGGTGACCTCTTCGTCGCCACGGCGCTTGACCAGCTCCTCGATCCCGCGGTCAGTGAAGTACATGCATCCTCCAGTCCTCAATCAGTCGCTCGGTGGGTTCGCCATCGGGCGGCCGCACCCTGTCCGCTCGCGCCGTGGGTCGTGGCGACAGGCTCAGCGGAAGGCGCCGTCCAGAAGCGCCTGCAGTTCCTGCTGGTGCACCGACGTTTGCCCCACGGACGGGGCAGCTGACTCATCACGCGAGACGCGGTTGAACGGGATGTCGCCCAGCTCGGGTGACAGGTTGAGCTTCATGTGCGGCCACGGGCCCATGTTGGCGGGCTCGTCCTGTACCCAGCGGATCTCGCGCAGGTTCGGGTACTTCGCCATCTCGGCCTTCACCTCGTCGACGGGACGGGGATAGAGCTGCTCGAGCCTGGCGATCGCCGTGCGGCCCTGGTCGTCCTCGCGGCGTGCGCGTTCGGCGAACAGGTCCCAGGAGATCCGGCCCGAGCACAGGATCAGGCGCTCGACCGTCGACGGGTCGGCCTCCTCGTCACTGATCAGGGGTTGGAAGGTGCCGGACGTGAAGTCGGCAGGCTGCGACGCCGCGTCCTTGCGACGCATCATCGACTTCGGGGTGAAGACGATCATGGGCCGGTGTGCGCTGCCGAGGGAGTGCTGCCGCAACAGGTGGAAGTAGCTCGCCGGCGTCGACGGCTGAGCCACGGTGAACGCGTCGCCGGCGGCCAGGGTGAGGAACCGTTCGATGCGGGCAGAGGAGTGGTCAGGGCCCTGACCCTCGTAGCCGTGGGGCAACAGCAGCACGACACCCGACTGTTGCTGCCACTTCGCCTCACCGGCCGAGATGAACTCGTCGATGACCGTCTGGGCACCGTTGACGAAGTCGCCGAACTGAGCCTCCCAGAGCGTGAGCGCCTCGGGGCGGGCCACTGAGTAGCCGTACTCGAAGCCCATGGCGGCGTACTCCGACAGCAGTGAGTCGTAGACGTAGAACTGCGCCTGGTCCGACGACAGGTTCTGCAGAGGTGTCCACTCGGCGGCGTTCTGTCGGTCGATGATCGTGGCGAACCTGCTGACGAAGGTGCCGCGGCGCGAGTCCTGGCCCGCCAGACGCACCGGGCGGCCCTGCAGGAGCAGTGACCCGAACGCGAGGATCTCGCCGGTACCCCAGTCGATCGGTCCCTCGGTGATCGAGGCGGCGCGGCGTTGCAGCTGCGGGAGCACCTTCGGGTGCACCGTGAAGCCCTCAGGGGGTGTCACGTGCGCTTCGGCGATGCGCTTGAGGATCTCCGTCGTGATGGCGGTGTCGGCGCTGCCGGAGGCTGCCCCCTTGGTCGGGTAGTCCGGCACGGTCACGTAGTCGATGGGTTCGCTCTCGGTGCTGGCATCGCGCACCTCCGCGAAGACGCGCTCGAGCTGCTGCTGGTAGTCCTTCAGCGCCTGCTCCGCCTCCTCGACCGTGATGTCGCCACGACCGATGAGAGCCTCGGTGTAGAGCTTGCGTACCGAGCGCTTCTTCTCGATCAGGTCGTACATGAGCGGCTGCGTGTACGACGGGTCGTCGCCTTCGTTGTGGCCGCGACGGCGGTAGCAGACGAGGTCGATGACGACGTCCTTCTTGAAGGCCTGGCGGTACTCGAACGCCAGCTGCGCCACCCGGATGCAGGCCTCGGGGTCATCGCCGTTGACGTGGAAGATCGGCGCCTGCACCATCCGCGCGACGTCGGTGCAGTACAGCGATGAACGCGATGACGACGGCGAGGTGGTGAAGCCGACCTGGTTGTTGACGACCACGTGGATGGTTCCGCCAGTGCGGTAGCCGCGCAGCTGCGAGAGGTTGAGCGTCTCGGCCACGACGCCTTGACCGGCGAACGCGGCGTCGCCGTGCACGAGCAGCGGGAGGACCGGGTAGGCAGCGCCTTGGTTGAGCAGGTCCTGCTTGGCCCGGACGATGCCTTCGAGCACCGGGTCGACCGCCTCCAGGTGGGAAGGGTTGGCGGCCACGGACACCTTGATGGTGCTGCCGTTGCCGGACACGAACTCTCCCTCCGCCCCGAGGTGGTACTTCACGTCGCCGGAGCCCTGCACCGTACGTGGGTCGATGTTGCCCTCGAACTCGCGGAAGATCTGCGAGTAGCGTTTGCCCACGATGTTGGCGAGCACGTTCAGTCGGCCGCGGTGCGCCATGCCGATCGTGACCTCGTCGAGCGAGTGGTCGGCAGCCGCCTCGCAGATCTCGTCGATCAGCGGGATCGTCGTCTCGCCGCCCTCGAGGCTGAACCGCTTCTGTCCGACGAACTTCGTCTGCAGGAAGGTCTCGAACGCCTCGGCCTGGTTGAGCTTGTGCAGGATGCGCAGCTGCTCCTCGCGCGGCGGCTTCTTGTGGGGTCGCTCGACCCGCTCCTGGATCCACCTACGTTGGTCGGGGTCTTGGATGTGCATGTACTCGATGCCGGTCGTGCGGCAGTAGGAGTCACGCAGGATGCCGAGGATGTGGCGCAGCTTCATGAAACGTTCGCCGCCGAAGTTGCCGGTCGCGAACTCGCGGTCGAGGTCCCACAGCGTGAGCCCGTGAGTGCCGACGTCGAGGTCGGGGTGGCTGCGCTGCTGGTACTCGAGCGGGTCGGTGTCGGCCATGATGTGGCCGCGGACCCGGTAGGCGTGGATCATCTCGAGGATGCGTGCCTGCTTGCTGACCTCGTCCTCGTGGCTCGCCGAGATGTCGGCGGCCCACCGGATCGGCTCGTACGGGATGCGGAGTGCGCGGAAGATCTCGTCGTAGAAGCCGTCCTCACCCAGGAGGAGACCATGCAGGATGCGCAGGAAGTCACCTGACTGCGCGCCTTGGATGACCCGGTGGTCGTAGGTCGACGTGAGCGTCATGATCTTGCTGATCGCGTTACGGCTCAGCGTCTCCTCGGACGCGCCCTGGTACTCCGGCGGGAAGTTCATGGCACCGACGCCGACGATGCAGCCCTGGCCGGACATCAGTCGTGGCACGGAGTGGTTGGTGCCGATCGTGCCGGGATTGGTCAGGCTGATCGTGGTGCCCTGGAAGTCGGCGACCGTGAGCTTGTTGTCACGCGCGCGGCGGACGATGTCCTCATACGCCGACCAGAACTCTGCGAACGACATGTTCTCTGCGGCCTTGATGGACGGCACCAAGAGCTGACGTGAACCGTCCGGCTTCTGGATGTCGATGGCCAGCCCGAGGTTGATGTGGTGCGGCTTGACGAGGTTGGGCTTGCCGTCGATCATCTCGAAGCCGTAGTTCATCTCCGGCGCCGAACGCAGCGCCCGAACGAGGGCGAAGCCGATGATGTGCGTGAACGACACCTTGCCACCGCGGGCGCGGGCGAGGTGGTTGTTGATGACGACGCGGTTGTCGATCAGAAGCTTCACCGGGACCGTACGGACGCTCGTGGCGGTCGGGACGGTGAGACTGACGTCCATGTTGCTGACCGTTCGGGCGGACGCTCCTCGCAGCACCACATGGTCGGGCTCCGCCGCCGCTTCAGCAGAGGCTGACACCTCGGGTTCCTTCGGGACCGGGCGCGCCACCGCCTGGGCCGTGGCGGGCGGGGCGGCGGGTGTCGCCGTGTCGGTGGTCTGCGAAGGAGTCGCCGACGAGGCCGCCGCCGAGCCGGTGCTCGCAGCGGGACTGGGGCTTGGCTCAGTGGCCTTCGGGGTGGGTGCCGGACCCGGTGTCATCACCTGCTGGGTCGGTTGCTTGGACTGCTTGGACGACGTCTCGGCCGGGGCAGCTGCAGCACCACCGTCAGCCCGCTCGGTCGCCGTTTCGCGCCCGTTGACCGTGCCGGCCCGGTCGGTCGGGGCGCGCCTGGACTTGAAGAGCTCTTGCCAGGCCTCGTCCACTGACGAGGGGTCGTCCAGATAGCGGTCGTACATCTCGTCGACCAGCCACTCGTTGGCCCCGAAGTCCGCCTCAGGGTTACCGGAAGTGTCGTGGGCAGTCGACGTCGATCCTTCTTGCGGGGATTGTGACACGGCCTGGGTTTCGCCTCTTCCGCTGCAGTGCTGTGGTGGGTCGACTCCCAGGCTATCCCCCGTCTGCGCGATCGCGCAGGCTGGTTGGCGCGTCGTCGTGTTGTCGCGGTCACACCCGACCGATCCGAGGCATTCACCGCCGCTCAGCCAGATCCGGCGCGCGTTCGTCGAGCGTGGCCGGTTGAGATGAGCGTCCACATTGTGCATGCTCGACCGGATGCACCTCACCCACGTCCCGCGCACACCTCGTCTGGTGCTGGTCGTCGTCCTGACGACCGTTCTGGCGACCTTCGTCGCCTCCTGCACGGACGACAGCTCCCCGACGCCCCCGACCGGGTCATCAACGAGTGCCGCGGCAACCACCGCCGGGGCGCCCACCCTCGAGAGGGCCAACGCCAGGCTCAAGGCAGGGATCGCCCAGATGCGCGGCGGCGTCAAGAAGAGCCGGCGCGCCTGGATCACCCGCAAGATCGCCGAGCCGATCCAGGGCTGGATGGATGCGGCCTACCTGCAGGGCAGCTTCCCCCGCTCGGGCACTGCCTCTTACGACACGTCGACGTTCGTCGGGTGGACGGATCGGGCCGCGCGGATGGCGCTGCACGACAGAAAGGTCACGACGAACGCCGCCATCAGCGAGAAGGTGGTCCGGGTCGTCGCTGACGAGCGCTCCGCCCGGCTGTTCGTCTTCGCCGTCGGTGGCCGGACGGGCGGCGCGACCGCTCGCATCCACCTCAAGATGACGGCTGAGAACAAGAGCGGAGTCCGGAAGTCCTTCGTCGTCGGCGGTCAGCTGCTCCTGACGCGGAAAGCCGACCGGTGGCGGATCTTCGGGTACGACCTGCACAGAACGGCGGTGCGCCGATGACCTGGCTTCCTGGATTCTTCCGTAACACGTCTCACCCCGCAGGGTCCGGGCGCGCTCGGGTGGCGCTGCGTCGAGTCAGGCGGGTGACGGTTTTCGGTGTCCTGCTGGCCCTTCTGGGGTTGGTGGTCCCGAACGCCGGACACGAGGACGCCCGGTTCGCGCTGATCAAGCTCAACCAGGTGCACGGCGTCGATGCCAGCGACCCCGTCGTGTGGATCCTTGCACTCGGCTCCGACGCCCGCCCCGGCCAGCCCGTCCTCGGCAGTCGATCCGACGCAATCCAACTGGTGGGCATCAACGCGAAGAACCACCACGCGGTGACGATCGGTGTCCCGCGCGACTCGTACGTCGAGATCCCCGGGCACGGTCGAGACAAGATCAATGCGGCTATGGTCTACGGCGGTCCCCAGGCGACGGCCGCCGCCGTGGCCAACCTCGTCGGCATCCGGCCCGACTACGTGTTCGTCACCAGCTTCAAGGGCATGATCCGCATGGTGGGCGGTATCAATGGCATCCGCGTCAAGGTCACTTTCAACATGAACGACCAGGGTCAGGTCTTCCACCCCGGCATGACCGAGCTGTCCGGAGTCGAGGCACTGGCGTTCTCGCGCATCCGCCACGGGCTGCCGCGTGGAGACTTCGACCGCTCCTACGATCAAGGTCAGGTGCTCAAGGGCGGACTCGCGACGGTGAAGAACAAGTCCGCGCGCAAAGGCTTCTTCGAGCGTGCGCTCGAACGGTTCGCTCGCTACACGGACACCAACCTCGGCCCTATCGAGCTCTACCGACTCGCGCAGACCGTGATCCAGGTGAACCCGAAGTTGGTCCGCACGTGCGTGCTGAACGGTGGCATCGGAACGGCGGGTGCCGCCAGCGTGGTGTTCCCGAACGTGGCCGCAGCGCGTGCGCTAGGTCGTGATGTGCGGCACGACGCCACCGTCAACGGGGGCTGCTGAACCTCGCGGACGGTTGTCCGCGCGACCGTCGCGGGTCTCAGCGGTTGCGGTCGCGTCGCCGGCGGACGAACTTCAACGCCGACCAGGTGTCGTCGACAGCGGCGACCTTGACATCCACGACTCCGGCGGCGAGCCCGATGGCACGTACCGCGTTCTCGTCCAGGTCGGTCTGAAGGCCGGAGCTGCGCTTGGGCCATGACACCCAGACCATGCCGTCGACGTCGGTGTGCTCGATCAGGGGCACGATGCGACGCTCGAGACGGGCCCGGTCGTGGCAGAAGGTCCACGCAATGTGGACGGGCGCACCGGTAATGCGGCGGCTGACCCGCACCCCAGCCGGCCAGGTCAGGTCGACGTCGTCAGGAACGTTGTCGAGGCAGACCCGTTGGCCCTCCTGGACGCCGATCTTGCGCATCAGGGGGGTCCCTGAATATCCCGCCATCGACATACCTCCTGGTGTGCCGGCCGGGCGCGTGCCGCCCGGGCAGGTTCACCCGCAACAAGATCCAGTATCCGGGCGAGCGGAGGATCGTGTCGGTACACCGGGGCGGCGGCTTTCCACCTGGTCGGGCGCCGCCGTCTCCGGCTTTCATGCGGCGACCTGGGCGGTCTGGGCGGTCTGGGAGAGGTGAGTCGGAGCACACATGGCCAGGCCTTTCCTCGGGGTACTGACTCAGCGTGATGGTCATGCACCTGAACGTGACAACGAGTCATGGGCCGTGAGGTCACGGTCCGGCTCATCCCCGGCTCGCAGCCGAGACTAAGATCGGCGCATGCCTGGATCGCCGCACCCGTCGCTGGTCGCAGGGCGGAGCTCCCGTCGGACCAGGTTGGTCGGCAAGGTGGCCCGCTACACCGGCGGCTCCGTGATCGCCACGATCTGCAGCGAGCTGGCGTTCGTGCTGATGTACGGCGTTGTGCACGCGACCCCGGTGTGGTCCTCGGGAGTGGGCTGGCTCGCCGGTGCGCTCCCCAACTACTGGCTCAACCGGACCTGGACCTGGCGTCAGCAGGGACGCCCGAGCCTGCGACACGAGGTGCTGCCCTATGTCGCCATCATCGTGGCGACGGTGGTCTTGGCGATGGTCGTGACGCACGCAGTCGACGACTGGCTGCAGGGCACGGCCGTCTCGTCCGGGCTGCGGGTGTTCCTGGTCGCGGGTGCGTTCCTGGGGGTGTACGTCGTCATGTTCCTGCTCCGCTTCTTCCTCCTCGACCGGATGTTCGCCCGGCTGGATCGCTTGACAGCCGGCGGGACCGCTGGTTCGGTGCCGCGCTGATACGTGTTCGCCCCGGCTGTAGACAACCGAGCTCAGGCTCAACGAGAAGGGAAAACGGTGACGGAGACGAGTGGCGCCGGCGCATTCCATCAGGCGACGGGCAGGGACCTCGAGGACAGTTCCGGCAAGAACCAGGAGCGCTACCGCGCCTACCAGTTCGGCCTGATCGCCCGACACTGTGGACCCTCAGTCCTCGAGGTCGGCGCTGGCCTGGGTGAGTTCGCGTCGCAGTTCGAGGGGCTCGAACGGCTCGTCGTGACCGATGTCGACCCAGGCTGTGTCGCCTCGATGGCGCAGCGTTTCCACGAGCGCCCCGAGGTGCAGGCCCGCCAGCTCGACCTGTTGCACGGGCCCTTCGACATCGAGCCCCGCGTCTCGACCGTGATCGCGATCAACGTCCTCGAGCACATCGAGGATGACAGCGCGGCGCTTCGTCGGCTGGCCGGCCTGCTCGAACCCGGTGGCCGGATCGTCTTGTGGGTCCCCGGTTACCAACAGCTGTACGGCGATTTCGACCGTCGCGTCGGTCACGTTCGTCGCTACACGCCCAACACCTTACGGTCGGCGATCGTCGGGGCGGGCTTGACGCCTGCGGACGTGCGACCGGTCAACCTGCTCGGTGGGATCGCGTGGTGGTTGACGGTGCGGCGTGGCGGGGTCGGCAGTCCGCGGCCGAGCCTCCTACGCATCTACGACCGGCTGGTCGTACCGAGCACGAAGCTGTTGGAGAGCCGGTTGACGCCGCCGTTCGGTCAGTCCGTGCTCGGGGTGGCGGTAGCGCCCGACTGACGCTCGCCACGCAGGCGGGTCCAGCCGAGGGCAGCCGCCACGGGTAGCAGCACCACCGCCGGCAACTGATAGCGCCACGTGAACTCAGCCGTCGCGTCCGGCAGGAACATCAACGTCACCGCGACCGTGGTGGTCAGCACCGCCAGGGGGCGGGTAGGTGGGGCGCCACGTGGGCGTCGGGCGAAGACGCCCGCGAGGGCCACCAGCAGCAGGGCCAGCAGCAGCGGACCCCAGACATAGACCACCATGCCGTAGACCTTCAGCAGTTCTCCGAACGGCTGCCGCGTCTCTGGCTGCGCCCCTCCGTGCGCGGCGTACGCGGGCCGGGTCCAGTCGGTCGACTCGTAGCCGACGTAGTGGTCGAAGGACCACTTGGACGCGGTGCTGTACTCGAACAGGTCGATCCGCAACGGGGCGAAGTTGAGGCCCACGTCGCGCAGCACCGTACGTACGTAGTCCCATGGCTGGGCGCGGATGGCGCGCAGGGCGAAGTCGCGCAGAGCGACGTTTTGGCTGATACCCGGTGGTGGCTCGAGGGCGGGGAGCGTCGTGGTGTCGTGCCACCCGTAGTAGGTGGGATCTCGACGCTCGCCGAGCGGCTGGTCGGGGCAGAGCTCGCGCTCATAGGTCGGCAGGGAGATGGTGGCGCAGTCGACGAACGTCGTGGTGCGCATGTAAAGCGCCTTGCCCTCGAACTGAGCCAGCGCCCAGACACCGCGCTCGTGGTGGTACCACGTGGCGTACGCTCCGATCGGCACGAGGAATGCGATGCAGACCGCAAGGGAGGTGACGATCCGGCGGCGCCGGGTCGTCGAAGCCAGCAGGCAGAAGAGGACCGCCGCCACGATGACCGGCTCTCCGACCAGTCGTGTCACGACCGTGAGTCCGAGGACGACTCCGGCAACGACTGCTGCAGCGAGGCTGGGGCTGCGTCGCCAGGAGAGGATCGCGATGCCCAGCACGAGCAGGAAGTCGAAGAGCACGTCGCTGAGCACGCTGTGTTCGAGCACCAGCTGCATGCCGTCGAACAACACGGGCAGGGTGGCGAGCGTGGACAGGCGGGCAGAGACTTCCCAACGACGCAACAGCGCATAGATCATGACCGCGGTGGCCAGCCCGAGCACGTGCTGCGTGACGGCTACCGCCGTGACGTCGCGGGTCATCCAGGACAGGCCACGCAGCAGGAACCCGTAGCCGACGGGCCGGTCCGGTGAGGGTGTCAGCCGGTCTACCAGCCCGAGGTACGTCGGACCGTCGCTGAAGATGAATGCGGGCGGAAACGTCAGTTGGACCAGGGCGCGCAGCACCGCACCCGAGATGAGGGCGATGGCGAAAGGTCGGTGGTCGCGCCACAGTCGAGAGACCGGCGACGACGGCCGCGTCGGTGTCGCCGCCAAGGGCTTGTCTGTGACGACGTCAGGATCGCTCAGGCGCACGTTCGATCCTGCCTACCAGGGCCGGCGCGGATTCGGTCACGGGCGACGGGCAGCCCTCGCGCCACCAGGTGCCGATCACGACCCGCGCGTACCGGAGGCCGTAGACCAGGTTGCGTCCCTTCTTCGTCGCACCAGCCGAGCGTTTGTGCATCGTCCCGGGAACCTCGGCGACGGTGAAGCCATGCGAGAACATCCCGAGAAGCAGCTCGGAGGACTGGTACTGCGGCTGGTTGAGGGTGACGACTCCGGTCGCGTCGGCTCGGATCGCGCGCAGTCCGAAGGACGTGTCAGTGATCCGCTGTCCGACGAACGCGCTGACGATCCAGGCGAACACGTGCACACCGGCGCGTCTGACCCGGTCATAGGTGTGCTGATGCCCGAGCCGGCGCGACCCCGTCACGAAGTCGGCCTCGCCTGCGATCACGGGGGCGAGCACGCGGGGAAAGTCTGCGGTGTCGTACTGACCGTCCGCATCGGTCGTGAGGATGTAGCGCGCGCCGTGCGTTCGCGCGATGCGGTAGCCGAGCCGCAGGGCTGCTCCCTGACCGCGGTTGACCGGGCACGCCACGACGTACGCGCGGGGGTCGGCGCGAGCGACGGCGCACGTCTCGTCCGAGCTGCCGTCGTCGACGACGACCACGTCGGTGGGCAAGGAGCAGACCTCGTCGGGGATGCGGTCGAGCACGGTAGGGAGACCCGCCGCCTCGTTGTAGGCCGCGATGACGACGACCACCGGGGCGAGCCCAGGGCTGGCGTAGGCCTCGTCAAAGGCAACGGTGGCCCGCCGATCGACCTCGTCGGTCTGTGGACGTGTGGCGCTCCGCCCGCGTCGACCGCGGGTCATGGCCGTGACGCCCAGCGCACCGGCGGCCGGCCAGAGTATGAGAGCGACCATGGTGTCGCCCCATGAAGGTCCGGACGACGCCATGGAAACGGCGAGAACCGTCAACGGGAGGATCGCGAGGGCGCCGCACACAGCCCGCATCGGAGCCGGAGCGGTGCGGCCAAGACCAACAGCGCCGGCCAGCCCGAGCAGGAGAGTCGTCAGGAGGACCGGGACCGTGGTTACGAGGCTGCCCGCGATCCGCGCCAGCCCAGCCGAAGGTGGGTGGATCGAGAGCGGCCGCAGCCCATGTTCGTAGTAGGGCGCGGTGTCCACCGTCGACTGGTGGTCGACGTAGCGCTCCAGCTGCCACCGCGCGGTGTGGCTGATCGAACCGTCCGCCCACGCAGAGACCGTCGATTCGAATTCGGTCAGAGAGGTGCCCTGCTGGGGCACGCCCGAGATCGCCGCCACGGGATAGGTCCCGGACTCGTCGTGCTGCCATCCGAGGTAGGCGACGAAAGGAAGGCCGAACCCGACGACGACGGCGACGACGCTCACCATGCGTGCTTCGGACGTGGCGGCCGCGAGCAACGCGAAGACGAGGGCGACGGGCAGGAGCGCGACGCCCACGGGCAGCACGGTGGAAGCAACGCCCAGCAAGAGTCCGAACCCGAAGACGGCGACGACTGGTGGCCTGCTGCGCCACCCCACGACGAGCACCGCTGCGGTCACGAGCGCGGCGAACAGCGTCTGGGGAAGCAAGAGGTGCTCAGCAGTGACGACCCGCATGTCCAGGAGCGCGGGTGCCGTAGCCAGCGCGGACAGCCACCGCCAAGCCCCCCACCGGAGCAGCAGCACGTAGAGGGCGATCGCGATCGCTACGCCGACCAGGTGCTGGATAGCCACGGCCATGGAGAGCGACACACCGATCGACGCCAGCGGTCGCAGCTCGAAGAGGGAGTAGCCGAGTAGAGGGAGGCCCGAGGGCGACGGCGTCGCGCCGAGGTAGGGCTGCGACGCGTCGGGCAGAAGCAACGGCCGCACCCCGATCATCGTCGCCAAGCGGAGTCCTGTGCCGAGCGCGACAAGGGTGATGAAGAGCAGGTGTGGTGTCGACCACCACGACCGGGGTCGCCGCGAAACAGCGCGGCTGGGCACGAGCGGCAGGTCGCCCGAGGTCGAGGTCGGTTCGGCCGTCGCGGTCGTACTGGGCTGCACCAGCGCCGCCGAAGCACCCCCGTCTGGTGATGCCGGGCCTCGTTGCTCGCCGGTCATCGCCATGGCTCAGGCGGTGGACGAGGGCGTGAAGTCTGCCCACGCACTGCGGATTCCCTGCTTCAGCGTGACGGCCGGGTCGTATCCTCGGCTTCGCGCCAGCGAGATGTCGACGACGACCGCAGGCATCTCACCCGGCTTGGCGGCGATGCGGTGCCCTGGGATCTCACAACCGGTCGCCTCGCGTGCCGACTGCGCCAGGTGCTGAACGGAGTGCGATTGGCCGCTGCCGATGATGACCGGCCCACTGGGCCAGTGCTCCACCGCCTCGGCCACCGCCCACGCGACATCACTGACGTGGACCAAGTCGCGCCGTTGTTGCCCATCGCCGTAGATCTGTACGCCCTCTCCGACCGCTGCTGCCCGGAGCAGTCGTGGAATGAAGCTGTCCTTCTCGCGCATGCCGGTGCCATAGACGTTGGTCAACCGGAGTGCGGGCGTGCGCAGGCCGTAGGCACCGGAGTAGCCGGAGAGCAACATCTCAGCGGCTGCCTTGGTGGCGCCGTACGGGGTCAGCGGAGCCAACGGCAGGTCCTCGGTGATGACGCCATCATGCGGACCCACGACTGCGTTGGTGGAGGCGAACACGAAGGCTCCGACGTTGCACTCGCGGGCCAGCTCGAGAAGCGCCGCCGTCATCTCGACGTTGGTGCGGTGCACCAGCGCAGGCTGCTCGATCGAGCCCAGGACCGAGGTCTCGGCCGCGAGGTGCACGATGACGTCCGTGCCTGGGGTCACCGCCCGCTCGCGGATGTCGTCCCGGCAGAGGTCACCGGTGACGGTGGCGACCTCGGGGTCGGGGAAGTCGACCCGGTCGGCGACCGTGACCAGGTGGCCACGGTCGCGGAGCTCCGACACGACGTGCCGGCCGATAAAGCCTGAGCCGCCCGTGACGAGGACGCGCAACGGGGGTTGAGTCACGACTGCTGACTCAACGAGCTGCTCGTCTGCCGCCACTGCACGGTGGGTCGCAGCATGTTCACGTCGATGCGGTCGCGATGCTGCTCGATGATCCCGAACATGGACGTCAGCAGGGTGTCGGAGAGCAGGTGTGGCTGTAGACCCAGCGACTCCAGGGCCGTGTGGGTGAAGGCGTAGTGGTGGTTCTCGAGCTCGACGCGAGGGTTCTCCAGGTACTCGACGTCGACCTGGCCCGGGAACGAGTTCGCCACCGTCTTGGCCATCTCCGCTAGCGAGAAGCTCTCGGTGGCCTGGTTGAAGACCCGGAACTCCCCAGCAGACGCGGGGGTCTCGCAGGCCAGGCGGATGCACTCCACGGTGTCGCGGATGTCGATCACCGCACGCGTCTGGGTGCCGCCGCCGTAGATGGACAGCGGCAGGCCCAGGACGGCCTGGATCGCGAACCGGTTGAGCACAGTGCCGAAGACCCCGTCATAGTCGAACCGGGTCGCCAGCCGTGGGTCGAGGGCAGCCTCTTCGGTCTGCTGACCGTAGACGACGCCCTGGTTCAGGTCGGTGACCCGCAGTCCCCAGATCCGGCAACCGAACTCGAGGTTGTGGCTGTCGTGGACCTTGGACAGGTGGTAGAAGCTGCCCGGGCGTTTCGGGTACAGCACCCGATCGGTACGACCCTTGTGCGTGACCTCGAGCCAGCCTTCCTCGATGTCGATGTTGGGGGTTCCGTACTCGCCCATGGTGCCGAGCTTGACCAGGTGGATGTCGCGATTGAGCTCGCCGATCGCGAACATCACGTTGAGGGTGCCGACGATGTTGTTGGTCTGGGTGTAGACGGCGTGCTTGCGGTCGATCATCGAGTACGGGGCAGCGCGCTGCTCAGCGAAGTGCACGATCGAGTCGGGGCGGAAGTCGCGGATCGTCTGATAGGTGAAGTCTGCGTCGTTCAGGTCGCCGTGAAAGACGTCGATGCGATTGCCGCTCAGTTCGTGCCAGACGCGCACTCGGGTGTGGAGCGACTCGATCGGGACCAGGCTGCCGGAACCGAGCTCGTGGTCGTACTGCCGGCGGACTGCGTTGTCGAGCACGCCGACGTCGTGTCCACGCGCCGACAGGTACATGGCCGTAGGCCAGCCAAGGTAGCCGTCGCCACCGAGAACAAGAATGCGCATCAGAGGTCGCCTTTGCGATCAGAGAGCAAACTGCGCCACGGCGCAGTGTTGATGTCATCGGACAGGTGTCACCCGGAGCATATAGCCGTTCGGGTCAGGGCGAAACGCGAGCCCACGTTGGTGGGGTCACGTTTCTCAGGTACGCACGCAGCGGAACGGCACGGACCTCAGGAATGGTGTGTAACCGGCGCCTTTGAGTGCCTGGAAGCGACGCCGGTCCTCTGCGTACACACACACAAGGGTGACGCCGAGCGCGTCGATGGCGCGCGTGACCTGGTCGATGCGCCAGCGTCCGGAGTGGTTGACGAAGTCCACCAGCGTGATCCGGTCGGGGTACTGGAAGGCTGGATCGTCACGCAAGTAGTCCATGAAGTAGTCACGCGGAGCGACCGTTTTGATGTCGGTCGTGGTGACGTCCAACGTGATCGCCAGGTCATCAGGCGCCAGAACGAGCACGCCGGGCGCACTGTTGCGGATCACCGCTGCCGCCACCGCACGCGTCTCATCGTTGCGCTGCCAGTGGAACGGTGCCGCCCAGGATGCGCCGCTGCCGCCGCCCCAGATCGGCATGCCAAAGGCCACCATGAGCGCGATACCGGTCACGCCGGCGACGACCCGCCGGGATCGGCGTCTCAGTCGACAAGCGGCCGACCCCACGAGCACGCCGACGAGTGCGGCCACCGTCACGGCCCACGAGACGCGCCACAGCGTCGGGCCGAGGCCGACGGTGTCGTATGACAGGTGCGTCACGCCGGGAATGAACGTCACGCCGGTCACCAGGACCAACAGCCCCGTGGTCAGCCGGGCATCGCGATGCGGCACGAGCACCGCACCGAGAAGCACGGCGCTGACCGCCACGATGGCAAGCAGTCCGGTGAGGAAGATGGCGTGGCCGAACCACGACGGGTCGAACCGGTAGAGGCGCCGTCCGGCGAAGTCGTCGGCTGACCGCCCGCCCATGGCCTTCGTGACGATCCCCGCTGCCAGCGGGTAGGCGGCCATGGCAGCGAAGCCGAGAAGGGCCTTGCGCGGAGCCCGCCGGAGCAGCGGAGCGGCGCCCGCTGCCGCGATCAGCGGGACGAGGAACATCGCCGTGGTGGACAGGCCAACCGCGGCAGTTCCGCCGGCGAACAACCAGGCCGCTCGTGATCGCGTCGGCCTCTCGACGAAGCGCAATGCATACACCAGGAGCAGCGGCACGAGCAGGCAGAGCAAGATCACCTTGCCCTGCCACAGCCGCGTGAGGAACAGGTTGCCCGGTGGAGCGTACGACGAGCCACCGTCGAAGAGCAGGAAGATGAAAGCGGCTGACAGCGCCACGCTGATGTTCGGGACCCGCCAGGCCCGCAGCAGCCGCCACAACGCCAGCACCGCGAGCAACGTCGCGATGGGCGGCACGACCATGTAGACGACCGAGCCGGCCTGAACCCCGGCCACGTGTGCCGCAGCACCGACCAGGGGGTCGTACGACGCCACGGGCGGCCAGTTGGACATCGGGAAGACCAGGTCGGAGAAGATGGTGTCCCGGGTCGGGAACGTGCCGTGTGACGCGACCCATTGGGAGAGGTTCACGTAGTACAGATCGTCCGGGTTGGGACGTATGGTCAGCGTCGACATGACCGTGAGGGCCACGGCCCACAGCGCCACGGCCGTGCCTTCCCAGGGATCCGCGGTGGCCGTCGCCGCTGCGGACGTGGTCGGTGTGCGGATCGCCAGCGCCGAGCCTGCGCCGGCTGCTACCAGCCAGCTGGTCCAGACGAATGCCCACGGAAGGCTGGCCGCCATGGCGATGGCCGCGATGACGGTGGCGCCGAGGGTGACGAGCAGCAACGGTGGTGCAGTGCGTAAGGGGAGCAGTGCGTCCGCGCCCTGGACGTCGGCGGGCCGAGGGGGCGCGGACGACGTGGTACGGCGCCACAGGACGAGAGTCAGCGCGGTGAGCGCGACGATTTCGAACACGACAGCCCAGGGAGCGCCCAGGCCGAGCACGAGGCACACGTGGTAGATCACGGTCCAGGTAGCGAGCAGGATGACGGTGCCGTCCAGGACGCGGTCACTGACCCGTAGCAGTGGGCCGACCGGGAGGCGTCGATCAGGCGCGGGCTCCCCAGCGGCTTCGCTGATCCTGACGGCGGTGGTCACGCCCTTATGTAACCACTGTCGTCACGATTGTTCTGGCGCCCCCGGCAGGATTCGAACCTGCGCACCCGCCTCCGGAGGGCGGTGCTCTATCCCCTGAGCTACGGGGGCTCCGTGGAGATGCGCGATCACCCTAGCAGCGGCCTCGCCCTCCCCGACAATCGCCGATTGCGGGTCAGGAGAGGCCGGAACGGCTAGCGTCTCCTCGTGCCCGCACCCCCCACCGTCCTCGTCGTGGACGACTCCGACGTCATCAGGTCGCTGATCGTCCTCAACCTCGAGCTCGACGGATTCTCCGTCCACGAGGCGCGCGACGGACAGGAGTGTCTCGACATCGTCGAAGAGGTACGGCCCGATCTGATCACCCTCGATGCTGCGATGCCGAGGCGGGACGGCTTCAGCACGCTGGAAGCGCTACGAGCCAATCCCGCCACCAGCTCGATCCCGGTCGTCATGGTGTCCGCACGCGCGCAGGGCTCAGACGTGACCAGGGGAAAGGCGCTCGGCGCTGATGCCTACATCACGAAGCCGTTCGAACCCGAGGACCTGGTGCAGACCGTCCGTTCCTTGACGACGCTGGACTGAGCCTGCGACCTGGCTCGATACGATGAGCCGGTGACCCCCGAGCAGCTTTCTCAGATCATCGTCGACGCCCTGGCCGCCCTCGAGCAGCGCGGTGTCCTGACGCTGCCCGCTGGTGCTCCTCGCGAGGTGCGCATCGAGCGGCCGAAGAGCAGGGAGCACGGCGACTACGCCACCAACGTCGCGTTGCAGCTCGCCAAGTCGGCCGGTGTGCCGCCGCGCGAGTTCGCCGAGCTGCTGGCGACGGAGCTGAAGGCGGCCCCGGGGATTGCCTCCGTCGCGATCGCCGGGCCCGGATTCATCAACATCACCGTCGAAGCAGCAGCCCAGGGCGAGATCGCCCGCAGCATCGTCGACGCCGGCGCCTCCTACGGCGCGTCCGACCTGTTCGCCGGAAAGCGGATCAACCTCGAGTTCGTCTCGGCCAATCCGACCGGCCCCGTGCACATCGGGGGAGCGCGGTGGGCTCCGGTCGGTGACAGCCTGGCGCGCATCTTTGCGACCCTGGGAGCCGACGTCACGCGCGAGTACTACTTCAACGACCACGGCGCCCAGATCGACCGCTTCTCCGGCTCGCTCCTCGCGGTGGCGAAAGGCGAGGAGCCCCCTGCGGACGGCTACGTGGGTTCCTACATCGGTGAGATCGCCGAGCAGGTCATCGCGGCGACACCGGATGTCCTGTCCCTGGCCGATGAGCAAGCCCGGGAGATCTTCCGCCACGACGGGGTCGAGCTCATGTTCACCCAGATCAAGCAGACGCTGCACAGCTTCGGCGTCGACTTCGACGTCTACTTCCACGAGCAGTCGCTGCACGACAGCGGCGCCGTCGACCGTGCCATCGCGCGGCTCACCGAGATGGGCAACACCTATGAGGCCGATGGTGCCCTCTGGTTGCGCACCGAGCAGTTCGGCGATGACAAGGACCGGGTGCTGGTCAAGTCGGACGGCAACCCGGCGTACATCTCCGGCGACTGCGCCTACTACCTCGACAAGCGCGAGCGCGGCTTCGACCTGTGCATCATCATGCTGGGGGCGGACCACCACGGGTACGTCGCCCGGCTGATGGCCATGTGTCAGGCGTTCGGGGACAAGCCGCACGAGAACCTGGAGGTCCTGATCGGTCAGATGGTCAACCTCGTGCGCGACGGTGAACCGCTGCGGATGTCGAAGCGCGCCGGCACCGGTCTCACCATCGACGACCTCATCGAGTCCGTCGGAGCTGATGCGGCGCGGTATGCGTTGGTTCGCTACTCGAGCGACTCGACGATCGACCTCGACCTCGACGTGTGGACGCGGGCCTCGAGCGAGAACCCGGTCTACTACGTGCAGTACGCACACGCGCGGCTCTGCTCGATCCTGCGCAATGCGGGCGAGCTCGGGCTGGCCCCCGCGGGACCCGAGTTCGAGCCGGCTCTGCTGGAGCACGAGCGTGAGGGCGACCTGCTGCGCGCCCTCGCGGAGTTCCCGGCTGTCGTCGCGTCGGTCGCGGAGCTACGTGAACCGCACCGGCTGGCGCGCTACCTCGAGGCCACGGCCGCGACCTTCCACAAGTTCTACGACGTATGCCGGGTACTTCCCCGCGGAGACGAGACACCCAGTGAGCTGCACCGTGCGCGGCTTCTCCTGGTCGACGCGACACGAGTCGTCTTCGCTCGAGGTCTCGACCTGCTCGGCGTCACCGCGCCCGAGCGCATGTGATGCGCGCACACGAAGCGGGCGCTCTGCACGCCGAGGCCGGTGGCCGAGGACCGTCCTGGCTGATGGCTCCGGCGGACCCCAACGTGCTGGTCGAGTCCCTGTGGCCGAGCCATGTGCGCAAGAGCGAGGCTGGTGAGCTCGAGGTCGCCGGCGTCCCCGTGACAGACCTGGCTGCCGAGTTCGGCACCCCGGCGTACGTCATCGACGAGGACGACTTCCGGCAGCGGGCGCGGGCCTTTCAGACCGCCTTCGCCGGGGCCGATGTGTATTACGCCGGGAAGGCGTTCCTCTCGCTGGCCACCGTCCGCTGGATCGCCGACGAAGGACTGTGTCTCGACGTCTGTACCGGTGGAGAGCTCGCGGTGGCCCTGCGCGCCGGCTTCGACCCAGGGCGGATCGGGTTCCACGGCAACAACAAGAGCGTGCACGAGCTCGTCCGGGCCGTCCGGGCCGGCGTGGGACGGGTCATCGTCGACTCACTGACCGAGATCGAGAGACTGGCCGAGGTCAGTGCGGCGGCAGGTGTGCGGCAGCGGGTCCTGCTGCGGGTCACTGCCGGCGTCGAGGCCCACACCCACGAGTACATCGCGACGGCCCACGAGGACCAGAAGTTCGGGCTGTCGATCACCGAGGGCGACGCGTTCCAGGCGATGCAGGCGATTGCGTCGACCGGCAGCCTCGAGCTGGCGGGGCTGCACTCCCACATCGGGTCGCAGATCTTCGACACCTCGGCGTTCGAGGTGGCTGTCCGTCGCGTGCTGGCGTTGTTCGTTCGCGGCTGCGAGGCCGGCATGGCGTTGACCGAGCTCGACCTCGGCGGTGGTTTCGGGATCGCTTACACGACACAGGACGACCCGGCGACCGCCCAGCAACTGGCGGACGGGTTGCTGTCGATCGTGGCGCACGAGTGCGGTGCCCTCGGGATCGACGTACCCCGCCTCTCGGTCGAACCCGGCCGAGCGATCGCCGGCCCGTCCACGTTCACGCTCTACGAGGTCGGCACCGTCAAGAGGGTGGCCCTGGACGCCGGCGCGAGTCGACTGTACGTCGCCGTGGACGGCGGGATGAGTGACAACATCCGGACGGCTCTGTACGACGCCGACTTCTCGTGCACGCTGGCTTCGCGCCGGTCCGAAGCTCCGCCCTTGCTGACCCGGGTCGTCGGGAAGCACTGCGAAAGCGGTGACATCGTCGTCAAGGACGAGTTCCTGCCCGGCGACGTGTGTGCGGGGGACCTGATCGCTGTCCCGGCCACCGGCGCCTATTGCCGGTCGCTGGCCAGCACGTACAACCACGTGCCCCGTGCCGCGGTCGTCGCTGTACGTCAGGGCCAGGCGCGACTCGTCGTGCGACGCGAGACCGAGGACGACCTCCTGCGGCTCGAGGTCGACAGTGCCTGACAGAACTGCCGTGCCGCACAGGGATCCCGGGTTCGTCTGCGTAGGCGTTCCTCGTGCGGGCACACTGGGGCGCGATCTCGCCCTCGTCCCCGAGAGGACCTCATGAACCAGCCCGTTCGCGTCGCCCTGCTCGGCTGCGGAGTCGTCGGCAGCGAGGTCGCACGACTGCTGACCGAGCAGGCGGACGACCTGGTGGCCCGGGTCGGTGCCCCGCTTGAGCTCGTCGGGATCGCGGTCCGTCGCATCGACCGCAGCCGTGACGTCGACCTGCCCCGCGAGCTCTTCACGACTGACGCCGAGGCACTCGTGACTCGTGGCGACGTCGACGTGGTGATCGAGGTGATCGGCGGCATCGAGCCCGCGCGCTCGCTCATCCTGGCTGCTCTCGAGTCGGGCGCGTCGGTCGTCACCGCCAACAAGGCGCTGTTGGCCGAGGACGGGCCAACGGTGTTCGACGCCGCCACCAAGGCTGGTCGTGACGTCTACTTCGAAGCCGCTGTCGCTGGCGCGATCCCGATCATCAGACCGCTGCGTGAGTCGTTGGTCGGCGACAAGGTGCGACGAGTCCTCGGCATCGTCAACGGCACGACCAACTACATCCTCGACCAGATGGACACGCTCGGCGCGAGTTTCGACGACGCGCTCGAGCAGGCGCAGTCGCTCGGGTACGCCGAGGCCGATCCCACCGCTGACGTCGATGGCTTCGACGCAGCGGCGAAGGCGGCCATCCTGGCCAGTCTGGCCTTCCACACTCGCGTCACGGCTGCCGATGTCCATCGCGAGGGCATCAGCGATGTTTCGGCCGGCGACGTCGCGTCGGCACGGCAGATGGGCTGCGTGGTCAAGCTGCTCGCGATCTGCGACCGCGAACCAAGCGAGACTGCAGGTTCACCCGACACTGTCTCGGTCCGCGTGCACCCCGCCATGATTCCGCGCTCTCACCCGCTGGCGAGCGTCCACGGTGCCTTCAACGCCGTCTTCGTCGAGAGTGACGCGGCCGGCCAGCTGATGTTCTACGGCCCGGGCGCGGGGGGAGCGCCGACCGCGAGTGCCGTGCTCGGCGACGTGGTGACGGTGGCTCGGAACCGGTTGGCTTCGGTGACGGGTTCGGGGGAGTCGATCTACGCACAGTGCGAGATCGCACCGATCGGCGAGACCATGACCCGCTACCACGTCGGAATCGACGTCGACGACAAACCAGGCGTGCTGGCGACCGTCGCCGACCTGTTCGCTCAGCATGGTGTGTCGATCCAGACCGTCCGGCAGGAGGGCCGCGGCGAGGACGCCCAGCTCGTGGTGGTGACGCACACGGCCCCCGACTCCGCATTGTCGGCCACCGTCCGGGCCTTGCGCTCGATGGACATCGTGCGCGACGTCAGCTCGGTGATGCGGGTCGAAGGAGCGTCCGAATGACGCTCGACGCCACGCCCGCTTCTCGCGTGCATCAGTGGCGAGGTGTCATCGAGGAGTACCGGCGCTGGCTACCCGTGAGCGCCGAGACGCCGGTGATCACCTTGCGCGAGGGCGGGACACCCCTGGTGGAGTCGGGCTGGCTCTCGGAGCTGACCGGATGCACGGTGTGGTTGAAAGTCGAGGCCAATAACCCGACGGGCTCGTTCAAGGACCGCGGGATGACCATGGCGGTGTCCAACGCGGCCGAGCAGGGTGCTGAAGCCGTCGTGTGTGCGTCCACGGGAAACACCTCGGCCTCGATGGCCGCATACGCCTCTCGCGCCGGGATGACGCCGATCGTGCTCGTCCCGCAGGGCAAGATCGCGCGCGGCAAGATGGCTCAGGCGATCATGCACGCGGCCCGGATCATCCAGGTGCGTGGGGGTTTCGACGACTGCCTCGAGATCGCTCGAGGCCTGGCCAAGGACTACCCCGTCGCGCTGGTCAACTCGGTCAACCCGGTCCGGCTCGAAGGACAGAAGACGGCGGCCTTCGAGATTGTGGACTTCCTCGGGGACGCCCCCGACATCCACGTGCTGCCGGTCGGCAACGCCGGAAACATCGCGGCCTACTGGAAGGGGTATGTCGAGTACTCCGACCACTCCTACGCCATGCGCCGCCCGCAGATGTGGGGGTTCCAGGCAGAAGGGGCGGCGCCACTGGTCCATGGCCGCGTCGTCGTCGCACCCGAGACCGTCGCGACGGCTATCAGAGTGGGCAACCCGGCGTCCTGGTTGCTCGCGGAAGCGGCCCGTGACGAGTCCGGCGGCCTCATCGAAGCGGTCACGGACAACGAGATCCTGAGTGCGCAACGCGACCTGGCCGCTCATGACGGTGTCTTCGTCGAGCCCGCCTCGGCGGCTGGTGTGGCCGGCCTGGTCAAGAAGGCCGCGGGGGGTGAAGTCGACGCCGGCAGCGTGATCACGGTGACCGTGACGGGGCACGGGCTCAAGGACATCGACACCGCGCTGGAGTTCCGGGGCATGCCCGCCGATGTCGTCGTCGACAAGGACGTGGACCAGGCGGCTGCTGCGGCTGGACTCACGGATGGGTGAGGTGTCGGCCCTGGCCGGTCGCCGCGCGGTGGCCCGCGTCCCGGCCACCAGCGCCAACCTCGGGCCGGGCTTCGACGCCTTCGGCCTCTGTCTGAGCCTGTACGACGACCTGGCCGTGACCACCACGGCCTCGGGCCTGGCGATCGAGATCTCCGGCCAGGGGGCCGGAGGGGTGCCCACCGACGAGCACCACCTGGTCGTGCGAGCTCTGCGAGCCACCTTCGACACGATGGGTGTGGACCAGCCCGGGCTGTCCCTGGCCACCGAGAACCGCATACCCCACGGACGAGGACTCGGTTCGTCTGCCGCGGCGATCGTTGCGGGCATCCGGCTGGCCCAGGCGCTGGTCCCGGGTCATGGCATGTCGGAGCAGGCGAGCCTCTCGCTCGCGCACGCCATCGAGGGTCACCCCGACAACGTCGCCGCCTGTCTGCTCGGCGGCTTCACGATCGCGTGGACGGACGAGATCGGTGCGAGGGCAGTCCGGCTGGACGTGGACGAAAGAATCCATGCGGCCGCTCTCATTCCGGACGATGCCTTGTCCACCGAGGTGGCGAGAGGGCTCCTCCCCGGCCAGGTCCGGCACGCCGATGCCGCTGTCAACGCCGGCCGGTCCGGCTTGCTGGTGGCCGCCCTGACCCAGCAACCGGAGCTGCTGCTCGACGCGACAGAGGATCGTTTGCACCAGCGGTTCAGAGGGTCTGCCATGCCGACGTCGCTGCGTCTCGTCGAGGAGCTCCGCGCGGCATCGGTCGCAGCGGTGATCTCAGGAGCCGGGCCGACCGTGCTGGCGCTGGGCACGGGTGACGTCCTGGCGCGTGTGCAACCGCTCGTGCCTGCGACGTGGCAGGCCATGGAGCTGGACGTCGACCAGGACGGAGCTGTGGTCCGCGCCGTGTCGTCGGCCTAGTCGACGGAAATGTGCCCCGCCAACCAGGCCACCCCGGCGTGGCTCGGCGCCAGGATCGACACCTCGGCATCTTGTTCCGGGAAGTAGATCGACGTCCAGACCCGGTGAGTCCACCTGGAGTCGCACGGATACCGGACGCGGCCGGTCGCCCTGCGCACCCAGGCGGGGTGTCCGTCGACGACGGCGTCGAAGTCGAACGGCGGCCAGGTCGACGGCTGTGCCCATCGGAGCGGCTGCGCCCACCTGAACCGAGCCGACTGGGGCGGAACGGTTGCGTAGCGCGGCGACACGAGGAGCTCCCACACCGGATGGCCGTGACCACGGACGGCACAGGAAGCATCCGAAGGGATCGTCCCCATCAGGGGGGTGAGCAACGACTGAAGGCAGGGATGCTGCCAGGCGTTGAACCCGCGGTCCGGACCGCGGTGAGCGGTGAGTTCGACGTGGACTCCGTTGAACGCCATGTCGACGTGGCCGAGCTGGAGTGCTGATCGGACCGTTTGGTCGGACCGCTCGGACGTCGTGCCGGGCAGGTGTCCTATGGCCGCCTGGAGCGAGTGCGGTCCTTGCTCGACGCCCGAGATCTTCCCCGGCGAGACCATCGACACCGCGACCAACACCGCGACGCCTGTGACCACCATGCTCACGAACCCTGGACGCAGGACCGACGGCCGATGACGTGCACCACCCAGAAGTTGGGCGACCACGGCGCCGGCGGCCGGTGTGCGGGCAGCCTCCTCAGCGAGTGCCTTCCTGATGACTTTCTCGTGGCGGGACATCGCAACCGTGCACTACTCGACATAGATCGTGCTGGTCAGCCAGGCGATCGCAGCATGCTCCGGGGCCAGGAGCGATACCTGGACCTTGTGCTCGGGGAAGTAGATCGTCGTCCAGGTTCGGTGTACCCAGCCGCCATCGGCACACGGGAAGCGGGCCACGCCGGCACTGGTTTGGTGCACCCAGTGATCAGAGGCGCATGGATAGCGAGCCATGCCCTTGGCCGTGGTCAGAAACGCCGCCCGCTCTCCCACCGCATTCTCAGTCAAAGGGAGTCCGATCGACGCCATGCTCCGGGAGATCGGCGTCAACAAGGTGAAGCGCCGAGGCGGGAGTGTCACGGAGAACGATGCGGGCGCTATCAGCACTTCCCACGATGGGTAGTTGTCCTGTCGTCCGGCGCAGGCCGTGTTCAGGCTCAGTTGGCTGCGAGCGGGTGCAAGCAAAGAATCCTGACACGGCAGCTGCCAGGATCGCCGCGGGTCGCGACCGGCAGCGCCGCGCTCGTCGAGTGCGACGTGGATGCCCTTCACATGAACGTCGACATAGCCCGGTGGAATCGACTGTCGTGCACTGGTCTGGCTGCTGGTCAGGCTCTCCTGGCTCGATGAGGGTTCGGTCGGCGGATCGCGTTGCAGGACTGGAAGCGCGAGCATGGCGACGGCGAGAGCCAAGGCCGCCGATGTCGCCAGCGCCGACCCTGACGGTGCCGCTCTCCGGTGAGGTTGCGGGTGCTCACCCAGCAGACGTGCAACCACGCCGTCCGCGACCGACGCCTGCTCGGCTGCTTCGCTGAGCACCTCACTGATGGCAGTTTCGACACGTTTCATCTCGATGACCGTGTCGGTCCGACCCCGACGGGCGAGGCGGCGCGGTTGTTCCCCCGGCTGGCGGTGGCAGCGGGCAGATCCCTCACGGACATGCACGCTCGGTCAGCGAGCGCCCGGACGCGGTCTGCAGTCACGTCGAGAAGAGACGCGATGTCGTCGTCATCGAGATCGTCGAAGTACTTCAGGACCAGCACGACTCGTTGTTCAGGCGACAGGTCGTGCAAAAGCTGGCAGGTCTCGACCGGTGGGCGTTGCAGGGGCACTCGGTGGGTCTCCCGGGCCCCGCCGATCGCAATGAGTTCGTGATCACGCGGTCCGAAGGTCCCCGTCGAAGGCGAGTGGCGTGTCGCCAGGTAAGTCTGGACGAGGACGCGTCGTACATCGCTGCGACGCCGCTCTGGTGTGTCTGAGGGATCCCAGTTCCTGAGCTCCCCGAGCATGACTTCTTGGACCAAGTCCTCCGCGCGACCGTTGTCGCTCGTGAGCAGGAATGCCAACTGCATGCAGATGTGCGGTGGTCTCGCGCACAAAGGCTTCGACGTCGTGGTCCCTCATACCAGCCCCCTGGCCCTCCTACGACTTGTACGCCGACGCCGGGAACAAGGCAATCCTCCGGTGGTGTGATCTGGACCCCATCGGCTGCGGAAGTGCGCGCCGGCCCAGCGGAGCCTGGCGGCAAAAGCCGCTAAGTGAGGTAGATGTAGTTCGTCAGCCAACGGATGTCGGAACAGGTCGGCGCCAGCATGGAGACGTGCATGTCCTTCTCGGGGAAGTACACGGCGGAGAAGGAGCGCCGCGACCAGGTTCGGCAGTCGCGACCACAGGAGAGGCGGACCAGGCCGGTGACGTTGGTGACGCTCATGGGAGTCTCGCCGACGGTCGACCGGGTGAAGGAGTCGAGGCCGTCAGCGCCATGTGGAGGGACGACCGCCGGCGTTGGTCGAAACAGGGAAGAGCGTAGCGGGGACGGCGGCTGGCCAGGTCCCATGACCACTTCCCATCTCGGAACGGTGCTGCCTCGGCTGGCGCAGGCCGCCTCTGGCGCAGCCCCACCCTCCAACGAGGACAACACCGATGACGGACAGGGCACCACCCAGGTGGTCCACCAGCCGGCACCCGTGGACGCGCACACATACAGCTCGATGTGGACGCCACGGTGGGTCAGAACGAGGTAACCCGGTGGCCGAGCCGGCTGCCCCGACCGATCCGAGTTTTTCGGCGATCGCGCCCGCAGCAGGGGTAGTGTGCTCCGGCTGAACGACGTGGTCATGGAGGTCGTTCTGCCAGGACAGGACGACGTAACCGACCGGAGCCACCGCCATGACAGCTGAGGAGCGAAGCCACTGCGATCGCAGGGGTTCAGCGGGTGCCGCCTGGTCGCCGAGGATCCGGCGGATGACGCTCGCTGACAACGGCGCTCGTTCTGCTTCGGCCGCGAGCGCACTCCTGAGCATTCCTTGGAAGCGTTGCATCTCAACCGCCGTGACCGACAGCGCCGCGCACTGTCCTGACAGCCGTCACACGGTGGTCGAGCTCCGGTTCCGACACCGTTGACCCCCTGCTCCCTTTTCAGGTCGTACTCCGCGCGCCCGGGACAGAGCAAGTACACCGCCGTGGGCAATGCGCGCCTGCAGTTGTCGCGCCGCGCATCAACGGGCCGGCGGGGAATAGCCGCCGGCGCGTCGACGTTGGGTGGGTATCAGGACAGGTGAACGCACATAGTGCTACTGTCGTAACCGCATCGCGTCGCACCGCGAACGATGCCTTCTCAGCGGATCGCAGAGATCGCTCAGCATTTCTCCCGTGGATGACCTTTCGGCGTCTTGAACGCTCCTACGGCTGAACGCATCGCATCGAACCCGCATGAGCAAGTTCACTTCTATCAGGGCGCAATTTCTGACATGCGCACCAGACGTGGGAAGGACCTCACGTGACTCAGACATCCGAAGCCACGACTGATCTCGCCGGCGAGGCAACTGCCAAGCCGACGCGAAAGAAGTCGGGAGGCCTCAGCGGCATGCTCCTGCCCGAGCTCAAGCAGCTCGCCGGCAGCCTGGGCATCAAAGGGGCCGGCGGGATGCGCAAGAGCGCGCTCGTCGATGCCATCAGCACGGCGCAGTCCGGTGGAAGCCGTTCTGCAGCTGCTGAGGCTGCACCGGCCGCCTCGAGCGATCGCGCCGGCACGACCGACCGGGCCGATGCCCGGGAGGCGCGTCGCGACAACCCGGCGACCTCACCGCGTGAGGAGCAGTCGGAACAGCAGTCCGACCGCGCTCGCCAGGGTGACCGCAGTGACAACCGCAACCGCGGTGACCGCAGCGACAACCGCAACGACAACCGCGGTGACCGCAGCGACAACCGCAGTGACAACCGCAGCGACAACCGCAATGACAACCGCGGTGACCGCAGCGACAACCGCAATGACAACCGCGGTGACCGCAGCGACAACCGCAATGACAACCGCAATGACAACCGCAACGACAACCGCGGTGACCGCAACGACAACCGCAACGACGAGCGCGGCGGAAGCCGCAACTCGCGCCGCCGCAACCGCAACCGGGACAGGGATAGGGACCGCGACCGTGGGAACTTCCGCGACCGTGGGAACCGGCGCGAAGAAGCCGAGCCGCAGATCACCGACGACGACGTGCTCATCCCTGTCGCCGGCATCCTCGACCTGCTCGACAACTACGCCTTCGTCCGGACCAGCGGCTACCTGCCTGGCCCGAACGACGTGTACGTGTCCCTCTCGATGGTCCGCAAGTTCGGCCTGCGCAAGGGCGATGCCATCACCGGGTCGGTCAAGCAGTCGCCGGACGGTGGTGACCGCCGCGAGAAGTTCAACCCGATCGTCCGGATCGACACCGTCAACGGTGGCGAGCCCGAGGCCTCGCGCAACCGTGTCGAGTTCACCAAGCTGACGCCGCTGTACGCGGCCGACCGGCTCCGGCTCGAGACCGACCCCGGCAACCTCACGACCCGGCTCATCGACATCGTCGCGCCTATCGGCAAGGGCCAGCGAGGCCTCATCGTCGCACCGTCCAAGGCCGGCAAGACGATGGTGATGCAGGCCATCGCCAACGCCGTGACCACCAACAACCCCGAGTGTCACCTCATGGTGGTCCTCGTCGACGAGCGGCCTGAAGAGGTCACCGAGATGCAGCGGGCCGTCAAGGGCGAGGTCATCTCCTCGACCTTCGACCGCCCGGCCGACGACCACACCACGGTCGCCGAGCTGGCGATCGAGCGGGCCAAGCGGCTCGTCGAGATGGGGCACGACGTCTTCGTGCTGCTCGACTCGATCACGAAGCTCGGCCGGGCCTACAACCTGGCGGCACCCGCCAGCGGGCGGATTCTCTCCGGTGGCGTCGATTCGTCTGCGCTCTATCCGCCGAAGAGGTTCTTCGGAGCTGCGCGCAACATCGAAGACGGGGGTTCGCTGACCATCCTGGCCACGGCGCTCATCGAGACCGGGTCGAAGATGGACGAGGTCATCTTCGAGGAGTTCAAGGGCACCGGAAACATGGAGCTGCGTCTGCGCAGGGAGTTCGCCAACAAGAGGATCTTCCCCGCCATCGACGTGGACGCCTCCGGTACCCGCCGCGAAGAGCTGCTGATGAGCAAGGACGAGCTCGCCATCGTCTGGAAGCTGCGCCGAGTCCTGTCGGCCCTCGACGGTCAGCAAGCCCTCGAGCTCCTGCTCGAGAAGCTCAAGCAGACCAAGACGAACGTCGAGTTCCTCATGCAGGTCAACAAGACGACGCCGACCGCCGCCGGCCTCCGCGGCCGCAACGGTGACGACGACGATTGATGGACGGACCCGGCGACGAAGTCGCCGGGTCCGGCTCAACAGGCCACCTGGGTAGCGTCGCCGGGTCCGGCTCAACAGGCCACCTGGGTAGCGTCGCCGGGTCCGGCTCAACAGGCCACCTGGGTAGCGTCGCCGGGTCCGGCTCAACAGGCCACCTGGGTAGCGTCGCCGGGTCCGGCGGCAGGAATGCGGTACGGCGTTCCAGCGTTGACCACGGCTGGTGCCGATTCGCCTCGTGACGGGCGGGATGGCACACTTGTTCACCGGTTCCGGTTCACGTCCACACAGCCAGCAGGCCTCGGGCGACCCGGCGACCATCGAGAGTGAGGAAATCCATGAAGAAGGACATCCACCCGGAGTACGTCGACACTCAGGTGACCTGCACCTGCGGCAACTCCTTCACCACCCGCAGCACCGAGACGAGTGGCACCATGCACGCCGACGTGTGCTCCAACTGTCACCCCTTCTACACCGGCAAGCAGAAGATCCTCGACACCGGTGGCCGCGTGGCCCGTTTCGAGGCTCGCTACGCCAAGAAGGCTGCTGCAGCCAAATAGCTTCTGCCCGACGCCGACCGACGCGCACCGCCGCGGAGGTCGGCGTCGTTGCATGACCGGGTGGCCGCCGCGCAGGAGCCGGGCGGTCGTCCGCGGTGAACCACCCCACCGTTCGGGTTCCTCGAGGAGACGCTGATGTTCGAGGCCGTGAAGAGCCTGGTCGACGAGCACGCTGCGCTCGAACGTCGACTCGCCGAGCCGGACGTGTTCTCCGACCTCACGCTGAGTCGTGAGCTCAACCAGCGGTACGCCGTCCTCACGGCGGTGGTGCGCACGTACGCCGATTGGCAGAGGACGCTCGATGACATCCAGGCTGCGAAAGAGCTCGCGGCCGAGGACGAGACGTTCCTGGCCGAGGCCGAGCGGCTCGACGGTGTCCGGCTCGAGCTCGAGGAACGGCTTCGGCGGCTGCTCGTGCCGCGCGACGAGGCTGACGGCAAGGACGCCATCCTCGAGATCAAGGCAGGGGAGGGCGGTGAGGAGTCTGCGCTGTTCGCGGGCGACCTGCTCCGGATGTATATGCGCTACGCCGAACGACGGGGCTGGAAGACCGAGGTGCTCGACGAGACACCCAGCGATCTCGGGGGGGTGAAGTCCGTGACCGTCGCGGTCAAGGCGAAGGGCACACCTGAGCCCGGCGAAGCCCCCTACGCGTTGCTGAGGTTCGAGGGCGGCGTTCACCGTGTGCAGCGCGTGCCGGTCACCGAGTCTCAGGGGCGGATCCATACCTCGGCTGCCGGCGTGCTGGTGATGCCGGAGGCCGAGCAGGTCGACGTCACCATCGACGAGAACGACCTCCGCATCGACGTGTTCCGCTCGTCCGGACCCGGCGGGCAGAGTGTCAACACGACCGACTCGGCTGTTCGGATCACCCACGTCCCTACTGGGATCGTGGTCTCCTGCCAGAACGAGAAGAGCCAGCTCCAGAACCGCGACCAGGCCATGCGCGTGCTCAGGTCGCGCCTGCTCCAGCTCGCGCAGGACGAACGGGACGCAGAGAACGCCGACGCTCGTCGCTCTCAGGTCCGTACGGTCGACCGCTCCGAGCGGATCCGCACCTACAACTTCCCCGAGAACCGCATCACCGACCACCGAGTGGGTTACAAGTCCCACAACCTCGACCACGTCCTCGAGGGCGATCTCCAGGACGTCATCGATGCGTGCGTGGGCGCCGATCTGACTGAACGGCTGGCGGCGGTCGAGTCCGCGTCATCATGAGCGGCATCGACCGCTCATGACCATCGACATCCGGTCGCTGCTCTCGCGTGCGGCGGCGCGGCTCGCTGACGCCGGAGTCCCCTCGCCGCAGCACGATGCCGAGGCGCTCCTTGCGCACGTCCTCCGCATGCCGCGGGGGATGGTCCATGGCATCGACCTGGTAACGGACGCTGACCAGGCGACCTTCGACGTGCTGATCAGCCGACGCGCATCCCGCGAGCCCCTGCAGCACATCACCCGTCGTGCCCCGTTTCGCTACCTCGACCTCGAGGTCGGGCCGGGCGTCTTCGTTCCGCGACCGGAGACCGAGGTGATGACGGGCCTCGCCGTCGACGAGCTCCGTCGGGTGGCTGCTGCCGGGAACGAACCTGTCGCTGTGGATCTTTGCACTGGATCGGGAGCCGTGGCGGTCGCGCTGGCAACCGAGGTGCCGCAGGCCCACGTGGTGGGGATCGAGCTGTCGGCCACTGCCGCCGCCTACGCCGAGCGCAACGCGAGTGGAACCAGCGTCGACATCCTCGTCGGTGACCTGGCCGACGTCTCGAGCAGCCTCGCCCATCTGGCGGGAGCGGTCCACGTGGTGACCGCCAATCCGCCGTACATCCCCTTAGCCGCGTGGGAAAGCGTCGACGAGGAGGCTCGCACCCATGACCCGGGGTTGGCCCTGTGGTCGGGCGAAGACGGGCTGGACGCGATCCGGCAGGTCGCCGTGGTCGCCGCGGCACTCGCCGTCGACGGCGGGCTCGTGACGTGTGAGCATGCCGATGTGCAGGGAGAGGCGGCGCCGGAGGTCTTTGCTGCCACCGGATTCTGGCGCGAGGTCCGCGACCACCCCGACCTCAGCGGCCGGCCGCGCTTCGTGACCGCGCGCCGGGTGACGAGGCCGTCGACCCGGCCTGGCACGATAGGCCCGTGAGCGAGCCCGAACCGGGCCAGTTCGACGAGCCCGACGCGTCCGAGCAGGCCCCCACCCCCAGCGTTTACGACCTCAACGACCCGGCGCAGCGCTCCACGGGGTTCGCCGAGGCGAAGCGGGCGCTCGCCCGCAGCGGCCTCGTGGTGATCCCGACCGACACCGTCTATGGACTGGCTGCGGACGCATTCGACCCGACCGGTGTCCGCCGGCTCCTGCGCGCCAAAGGTCGAGGTCGCGACATGCCGACGCCCGTGCTCATCGGCAGCGCCGACACGCTTCGTGCCCTCGCTACCAACGTCGGCCCGGAGGCGCGCGACCTCGCGGACGCCTTCTGGCCCGGTGGGCTGACCCTGATCTGTCGCCAGCAGCCGAGCCTGCGGTGGGACCTCGGCGACACCCGGGCGACGGTCGCACTGCGGATGCCTGACCACGAAGACACGATCGCCCTGCTCTCTGACAACGGCCCGCTGGCCGTGAGCAGCGCGAACGTCACCGGCTTGCCGGCGGCCACGACGGTCGAGGAGGCGCTGCGCATGCTCGGCGACGCCGTCGACGTGTACCTCGACGCGGGTCGCACGCCGGGCACCGTCGCCTCGACCATCGTGGACTGCAGCGGGCCGATGCTTCGCGTGGTGAGAGCAGGTGTGATCACCACCGCACGGCTTCGCGAGGTCATTCCCGGCATCGTGGTCACTGAAGACACCGTCACGTCGCGGTCTCGTGGCAATGACAGCGATGACCTCGAGGAGATCGATCGAACAGAGCCGCAGGAGACGACCGAGTCTGACGGTACGGACCAGCCCACGGCGGATCTCGAGGACCGCGGTCCCGCCTGATGCGCGAGTACGTGCTGATCTTCGTGGTCGCGATGGCGGTCACGTACTTGTTGGCGGTGGTCGCCAGGGAGCTGGCGATGAAGTTCGGTGCCGTCGCACGGGTTCGCGACCGTGACGTCCACGAGATCCCCATCCCGTACTTCGGCGGGGTCGCCATGATGGGCGGCCTCGGGGCGGCGTACCTTGTCGCGACCCAACTGCCCTTCCTCGGCCAGCGTCAGCTCATCGTCAACGACGCGCGAGCGGTCCTACTCGGGGGTTTGGTGATCTGCCTGGTCGGAGTCATCGACGACATCTTCGAGCTGGACGCGATCACCAAGCTGGCCGGGGAGGTCATCGCTGCAGGGGTGGTGGTCCTGCAGGGCGTCCAGATCCTCTGGCTGCCACTGCCTGGGCAGCGGTCGATGTCGACGTTCTCCCTGGGCGGCTCCCAGTCGGCCCTGCTGACAGTCCTCATCATCATCACGACCGTGAACGCCGTGAACTTCATCGATGGGCTCGATGGGCTGGCGGCCGGAGTCGTCGGGATCGGCTCGGTGGCGTTCTTCTCCTACGCGGTGCTGCTGGCGCTGGTCAACGACCAGACCCGAGCATCCACGGTAGCGATCCTCACCGCCGCGCTGGCCGGGGTGTGCTTCGGGTTCCTACCTCACAACTTCTTCCCAGCGCGAATGTTCATGGGTGACTCCGGGGCGCTGCTCATCGGCTTCATGCTGGCCTGTTCGGCGATCAGCCTCACCGGCCAGTACCCGACCAGCAGCATCGACCAGGGCTTCTTCGGCGCCGACGCAAGCCTGCTCGCCGCGCTCCTGCCGCTCATCCTGCCGTTCGCTGTCCTCGTCGTACCCTTCGTCGACCTGGTGCTCGCTGTCGTGCGTCGCACCCGCGCCGGCCGGTCGCCCATGGCACCCGACAAGAAGCACCTTCACCACCGCCTTCTCGAGATCGGCCACTCGCAACGACGCGCGGTCCTCGTCATGTACCTCTGGGCCGGGCTCGTCGCCTTCGGCGTCGTCCTGATCAGCCTGTTCTCGGGCTGGTGGTCGGCGTTGGGGCTGTCGTCGATGGCGGTCGTGGCCCTGCTCGTGACCTTCGGCGTTCCCGGCCATAGCGGGCTCATCAAGGCCGAAGACGCCTGACCGCAGCGCTGCCCGTCCGCCGGCGAGAACCGGTTGCAGTCCAGCCGCTGAGTCGTCGAATTGCCCTCCCGCCCGGGGCTGGTTAGCCTCCCTGATGAGAAAGTTCTCAGGACCTTGTGCTAAGTTTCACAAGCACGGAAGCCAGGGACCCACCCCCGACGTTGAGGACGGCGCCCCACCATGATGAGCGACGCGATGCAGGCCCTTCGCGCCCGTCGTGGCCGGGCTCTGGATGCCTCACCTGCCTGTGATAGCGTCAGCGTCTCGCGAGCGTGGATCCATGACGTACGCGTGCACGATGACGGGAGCCGATCAGGTGATGACCGGTGACGACGACAACACTCTTCGTGGGCGAGACCTTGCCGGACTCGGTGGTCTTCTCGTGGGTGCGGTCGTCGCGGGGCTTGTCATCGGGCTCGTGGTCGACGACAAAGCAGGCACCTCCCCGACGTTTTCTCTCGTGGGTATCGCAGTCGGCATCGTTGCCGGTGGCCTCGGCTTCTGGATACGGGTTCGTTCCGTACTCAAGTGAGAGTGGCGTCGGACGTATGCGCGTCACTCACAAGGCAGGTGGCACCGATGGATGAGATCAAGAAGCCCACGCTCGGGACTGTGCTGCGCGACCAGCGGCGGGTGCTCATAGTCGCCCTCTGCCTGTCCGTCGCCGGCTTCTGGATCTTCGGTCCGATGAACGACTGGGACATCGCCGCCTTCCTTGCGGTCGGCATCCTCATGGGCCTGGTCAACCACGTGGCCACCGAGTACTCCTTGCTCAAGATGATCTCCTCGGGCGCGGAGCTGACCCGCGGTGAGATCGCGGCCAGCGCCCTGGTTCGTCTCCTGTTCGTGGCCGGCGCCGCTGCTGCGGTCGCTGTCGTGTTCTGGTCCACCGGCATCGTCGCCCTGATCGGGCTGGCCCTGTTCCGGCTCCTCACCCTGGTGATGACCGGCATCCCCCTCTTGAAGGAGCTGAGCAAGGCATGAGTGGCTCGTTGGTCATGGCGGAGACCACGATCGAGATCGGCAACCACACGACGGGCACGATCTTCGGGATGACCGTCAACCTCGACACGGTCTGGACCACCGCGATCTCAGGCCTCATCGTCATCGGCCTCGGTCTCTGGCTGCGTTCGAAGGTCACGAGCGGCGTCCCCAGCAAGATCCAGATCTTCTGGGAAGCCATCGTCAAGCAGGTCAACACGCAGGTCGAGGCAAACCTCGGGCGGGTTCACCCGTTCGTCGTGCCCCTCGCGATCGCGCTCTTTCTCTTCATCCTCTTCTCCAACTGGCTCGAGCTGATCCCCAGTGGCGAGCACCCCAAGTTGCTGCCTGCTCCGACCGCAGACATCAACACCACGTTGTCGCTCGCACTCCTGGTGATCGTAGGTGTCTGGGTCTACGGCATCCGCGAGAAGGGCGCCAAGAACTACTTCAAGCACTTTGTCCAGCCTTACCCGGCGCTGCTGCCGCTGAACATCCTCGAAGAGATCACCAAGCCGTTCACCCTGGCGCTGCGGTTGTTCGGCAACATCTTCGCGGGCGGCATCATGATCGCCCTGATCGGCCTGCTGCCCGTCTACGCCCTGTGGGCGCCCAACATCATCTGGAAGCTGTTCGACATGTTCATCGGCGCCATCCAGGCCTTCATCTTCGCGTTGCTGACCGTGCTGTACTTCGGCTCTGCCGGCGCCCACGACGAGGGCCACGACGAGGGCCATGAGAAGACCGACAAGCAGGACCAGCCGACGAACGACGCGGAGACCCACGAGGCACAGCCCGAACTCGTGCACTGATCACCTGACCGGTCGCGCGACCGGTCAGAAACCCGATGCGTCGGACCCCCGACGTGAAGTCAAGGAGAGACATGGCAACGGACGCAGCAAACCTCGACTCGGCCATCAAGACCGCCGGTGCGTTCATCGGCGGTGGCCTGGCCCTCGGCGGCGGCGCCATCGGCGGTGCCATCGGTGACGGCCTCGCCGGTAGTTCCTACATCCAGGGCGTGGCCCGCCAGCCCGAGGCGCAGGGCCGCCTGCAGACGATCTTCTTCCTGACGGTCGGTCTGTGTGAGGCGTTCTTCTTCATCAACCTGGCGTTCATGGCCCTGTTCGTCTTCGTGCTCGGCAAGTGACCTGAGATCCAGCGACACGAGACGGGACACAAGTCATGAGTATCGCAGCGAGTAACTCTGTCGTGCCGATGGCCGCGGGGGAAGGTAACTTCCTCGTCCCGAACGGGACGTTCATCGTGGAGCTGATCGCGTTCGGGATCATCCTCTACGTGCTCGGCAAGTTCGTCATCCCCTTCGTCAACAAGGGCATGACAGACCGCCAGGAGTCGATCCGCACGCAGTTCGCGGAACTGGAGGAGGCCAAGGCCAAGGCCGAAGCAGCCGAGAACGAGTACCGCGCTCAGCTCGTTGACGCGCGCCATGAGGCGTCGCGGATCCGCGAGCAGGCGCGTGAAGAAGGTGCCTTGATCATCGCCGAGATGCGTGAGCAGGCGCAGGCCGAGTCGGCCCGGATCGTGCAGCATGCTCACCTGCAGGTCGAGGCGGAGCGTCGCCAGGTCGTGCAGCAGCTCCGCACCGAGGTGGGCACCATGGCCACCACGCTGGCCGGCCGCATCGTGGGTGAGTCTCTCGAGGACGACGAACGGCGCGGTCGGACGATCGAGCGGTTCATCTCCAGCCTCGAGGAAGCTGACAGCGTCGACCACTCCGGAGCGCGCTGATGGCTTCAGGGTCCGCACGTTCCCGCGTCGAGCTCCTCGACGAGGTCGAGGCGACGATCGACAAGGCGTCCACGGAGCGGCTCGGCGAGGAGCTCTTCCTCGTGGTCGTCGTGCTCGACCGAGAACCTGCGCTCCGACGTGCCCTGACCGAACCCTCGGTCCCCGCCGCCGCCAAGCAGCAGGTGCTGGAGTCGGTGCTCGGCGGCAAGATCGGCAAGCCTGCCGTCGACGTCCTCAAAGCTGCCGTCACCAAACGGTGGTCGGTGAGCGGCGACCTGACCGATGCCGTCGAGCAGGTGGCCATCGTGGCCACCGCCTCTTCGGCCGAAGAGGCCGGGAGACTCGACGAGATCGAGAGTGAGCTGTTCCGGTTCGCGCGGATCCTCGACGCCGAGACCCCGCTCCGCGAGGCGCTGTCGGACCCTGCCGCGTCGCTGAAGGGGAAGCGGTCCCTGCTGCACGACGTGCTCGGGCGCAAGGTCGGCAAGGTCACCAAGGACCTTCTCGATCAAGTCGTCGTCGGACGTCACCGCAGCTTGACCCGCGGCCTGTTGCACTACCAGCAGGTGCTGGCGGCCCGCCACCAACGCCTACTGGCGACCGCGTGGGTGGCCACCGAGCTCAGTGAGCAGCATCAGCGTCGGCTGGCCAAGGCGCTCGGTGCCATGTACGACAAACCCGTCCACCTCAACATCGTCGTCGACCCCGGCGTGCTGGGCGGTGTGCGGATCAAGGTCGGCGACGACCTGATCGACTCCAGCATCGAGACCCGGCTCGCCGACGCGCAGCGCCAGCTGACCGGTTAGTCACCAGATCCATGGCTCGGGCCGGTGGCATCGGTTGCACCACCATCCCCGACCAGTACCAGAAACTTACGGAACGTCCGAGTAGCACAGAGTCCCAGGAGAGCAGAGGCACACGCAGATGACGGAGCTCACCATCCGGCCGGAGGAGATCCAGGAGGCGCTTCAGCGCTTCGTGTCGGACTACAAGCCGGACGAAGCCAGCCGCGAAGAGGTCGGCACGGTCGCCGAGGCGATGGACGGCATCGCCCGCGTCGAAGGCCTGCCCTCGGTCATGGCCAACGAGTTGCTCGAGTTCGAGGACGGCACCCTCGGTATCGCGCTGAACCTCGACGTGCGTGAGATCGGTGTCGTCATCCTCGGTGACTTCGCCGGTATCGAAGAAGGCCAGCAGGTTCGCCGCACCGGGGAGGTTCTGTCGGTGCCCGTCGGCGACGGTTACCTCGGCCGTGTCGTCGACCCGCTCGGCAACGCTCTCGACGGCCTCGGTGATGTCGAGACCGACGCACGTCGTGCCCTCGAGCTGCAGGCGCCCTCCGTGGTCCAGCGGCAGAGTGTGTCCGAGCCCATGTACACCGGCCTCAAGGCCATCGACGCGCTCACGCCGATCGGCCGCGGACAGCGCCAGCTCATCATCGGCGACCGCCAGACCGGCAAGACGGCCATCGCGATCGACACGATCATCAACCAGAAGCGCGCCTGGGACTCCGGTGACCCGACCCAGCAGGTGCGGTGCATCTACGTCGCCATCGGCCAGAAGGGCTCGACCATCGCAGCGGTGCGCGGCGCGCTCGAAGAGGTAGGTGCGCTCGAGTACACGACGATCGTCGCAGCGCCGGCTTCGGACTCAGCCGGGTTCAAGTACCTTGCGCCGTACACCGGCTCTGCCATCGGCCAGCACTGGATGTACGACGGCAAGCACGTGCTGATCATCTTCGATGACCTCACGAAACAGGCCGAGGCCTACCGCGCGGTGTCGCTGCTGCTGCGTCGTCCGCCGGGCCGTGAGGCCTACCCGGGTGACGTGTTCTACCTGCACAGCCGGCTGCTCGAGCGTTGCGCCAAGCTCTCCGACGACATGGGCGCCGGCTCGATGACCGGACTGCCGATCATCGAGACCAAGGCCAACGACATCTCGGCGTACATCCCCACCAACGTCATCTCGATCACCGACGGGCAGATCTTCCTGCAGTCCGACCTGTTCAACGCCAACCAGCGACCGGCCATCGACGTCGGTGTCTCGGTGTCCCGCGTGGGTGGTGCCGCCCAGGTCAAGGCGATGCGGAAGGCGACCGGGTCGCTCAAGATCGACCTGGCTCAGTTCCGCGCCATGGAGGCGTTTGCGATGTTCGCCTCCGACCTCGACGCGGCCTCGCGCCAGCAGCTGGACCGTGGTGGCCGACTGATGGAGCTCCTCAAGCAGCCGCAGTACGCGCCGTTCCCGCTCGAGGACCAGACGGTCTCGTTGTGGGCTGGCACCCGCGGAAAGCTCGACCTCATCCCGACCGACGACGTCCGACGGTTCGAGCGTGAGTTCCTCGACTACCTGCGCCACGAGCACAGCGGCATCCTCGACGGCATCCGTGAGTCCCTCGACTTCACCGATGACACCGAGTCGGCACTCGACTCGGCCTACGACGGCTTCCTGGACCGCTTCGAGACCAGTGACGGCAGGTCTCTCAGGGCGGGTCGTGAGGAGTTCGAGGCACTCGAGGACGAGGACATCGAGCAGGAGCAGATCGTCAAGCAGAAGCGAGGCTGAGCATGGCTGCATCGCTGCGGGAGCTACGCGCGCGGATCAAGTCCGTCCAGGCGACGGCGAAGATCACCCGTGCCATGGAGCTGATCGCTGCCTCGCGGATCATCAAGGCCCAGCAGCGTGCCCAGTCCGCCGCGCCGTACGCCCGCGAGCTGACCCGTGCCGTCTCGGCGGTTGCGACCTACAGCAACGTCGCCCACCCCCTGACGTCGGAGCCCGAGAACCCCACCCGGGCGGCGATCCTGGTCGTCACCAGCGACCGTGGGCTGGCCGGGTCGTACTCCTCCAGTGTGCTGCGCGAGGCAGAGCGGTTGCGCGAGCGGCTGAGCTCGGAGGGCAAGGACGTCGACATCTACGTCAGCGGCCGCAAGGGAGTGCTCTACTACTCCTTCCGGGACCGGCCGATCGTCGACAGCTGGACCGGCTTCTCCGACACGCCCACCTATGAGGATGCAGAGGCGATCGGCGAGGCGGTGATCGGCGCCTTCGTCGACACCGAGGGCGAACATCAGGTTGACGAGGTGCACGTCGTCTACACCCGCTTCCGGTCGATGCTCGTCCAGGAGCCGAACGACATCCGGCTGCTTCCCCTCGAGGTCGTCGAAGGCGAGGAGAAGCCCGAGTCGGCGGAAGTTCTGCCGCTGTACGAGTTCGAGCCGTCAGGTCCTGAGGTTCTCGACGCCTTGCTGCCGAAGTACGTCCAGAGCCGGATCTTCTTCTGCTTGCTCCAAGCCTCGGCCTCGGAGCTCGCCGCCCGTCAGCGGGCGATGAAGTCGGCCACCGACAACGCCGAAGAGCTCATCAAGAGCTACACCCGAACTGCCAACCAGGCCCGACAGGCCGGCATTACCCAAGAGATCAGCGAAATCGTCGGTGGCGTCAACGCCCTCGCCGATGCCAACGCCGGGAGCGAGTGAGAGACCATGACTGCCACCCTTAGTGACGCCAAGGCCACCGACGAGGCAGGCGCTGTCGGACGGGTCGCCCGTATCAACGGCCCGGTCGTCGACGTCGAGTTCACGTCCGAGTCGATGCCCGAGATGTACAACGCGCTCAGCGTCGACATCGAGCTCGGCGGCGAGACCAACTCGATCATCCTCGAGGTCGCCCAACACATCGGCGACGGCATGGTCCGCGCCATCTCGATGAAGTCCACCGACGGCCTCGTGCGTGGAGCCCCCGTCACCGACACCGGAGGGCCCATCAGCGTGCCCGTGGGCGACGTCACCCTCGGACACGTTTTCAACGTGATCGGCGACTGCCTCAACCTCAAGGAGGACGAGAAGCTCGAGATCACCGAACGGTGGCCCATCCACCGCAAGTCGCCCCCCTTCGACGAGCTCGAGTCCAAGACCGAGATGTTCCACACCGGCATCAAGGTCATCGACCTGCTCACCCCCTACGTGCAGGGCGGCAAGATCGGTCTGTTCGGCGGTGCCGGTGTCGGCAAGACCGTGCTGATCCAGGAGATGATCGCTCGGGTCGCGCGCGACCACGGCGGTGTCTCGGTGTTCGCCGGTGTCGGCGAGCGCACCCGTGAGGGCAATGACCTGATTGCGGAGATGACCGAGTCCGAGGTGATCGGGCAGACCGCCCTGGTCTTCGGGCAGATGGACGAACCGCCGGGCACGCGCCTCCGGGTGGCCTTGTCGGCGCTGACCATGGCGGAGTACTTCCGCGACGTCCAGAACCAGGACGTGCTGCTGTTCATCGACAACATCTTCCGGTTCACGCAGGCCGGCTCCGAGGTGTCCACGCTGCTCGGCCGGATGCCGTCGGCCGTGGGTTACCAGCCCAACCTCGCCGATGAGATGGGTGTCCTCCAGGAGCGCATCACCTCCACACGCGGCCACTCGATCACGTCGATGCAGGCGATCTACGTGCCGGCCGACGACTACACCGACCCGGCACCGGCGACGACGTTCGCACACCTCGACGCGACGACGGAGCTGTCGCGTGAGATCGCCTCGATCGGCATCTATCCCGCGGTTGACCCGCTGACGTCGACGTCACGGATTCTGGACCCGCGCTACATCAGCGAGAACCACTACAACACCGCCGTCCGGGTGAAGCAGATCCTGCAGCGCAACAAGGAGCTGCAGGACATCATCGCCATCCTCGGTGTCGACGAGCTGTCCGAGGAGGACAAGATCGTCGTCTCGCGTGCTCGCCGCATCCAGCGTTTCCTCTCGCAGAACACCTACGTGGCCAAGCAGTTCACCGGTATCGAGGGTTCGACGGTGTCGCTGGACGACACGGTCGAGGCTTTCACGAAGATCTGCAACGGAGACTACGACCACGTCGCCGAGCAGGCCTTCTACATGTGCGGTGGCCTCGACGACGTCGAGCGCAAGTGGTCTGAGATCCAGAAGGACCTCTGATGGCAGACAACCTGCAGGTCGAGCTCGTCGCGGCCGACCGGGTGGTCTGGTCCGGCGAGGCGACGATGGTGGTCGCCCGCACGACCGACGGGGAGATCGGAGTGCTCAAGGACCATGCGCCGGTGCTCTCGGTGCTGCTCCCGAGCGCGATCGAGGTCCAGACCGTCAAGGACGACCGGCAGTACGCCGTGATCGACGGAGGTTTCCTCTCGGTGGCCAACAACCGGGTGTCGATCCTGGCCGAGCGCGCCACGCTGGGGGCCGAGGTCAACCTCCAGGAGGCGCGGCAGGAGCTCGACCGGGCTCAGGCCGAGGCGGAGTCGCCGCAGGATCCAGCGCTGTTGCTGGCTCAGGCCCGCGTCACCGTGGCAGAGAAGTCCAGCTAGGCCTGATACCGCCGGGTGCGAGCAACCGCTCGCACCCGGCGTTTTAGGATCGGGGGATGTCGGCGCCCATCCGAGTGCGCCGCGGCTGAGAGGTGACGATGGCGTGGTGGCAGGCGATCCTCGACAGCCTGGGGCTGATCGCGTTCGTCGTCCTGCTCGCCTTCCTCTTCCTCTTCGTGCGTCGGCGGGTCATCAGTCGCTCCGGTGGCACCTTCGAGTGCAGTGTCAGGATGCGGGTGTCCGCCAAGGGTGGGGCAGCCGCCCTGGCCCGGGGGTGGTCCCTCGGACTGGGCCGCTACACCGGCGACCGGCTGGAATGGTTCCGGATCTTCTCCTTCTCGCCGCGACCGCGTCACGTCTTCGACCGTTCGATGACGGTGGTGACGAGCCGGACTCCGCACGGGGCGGAGGCTTTCTCGTTGTACTCCGGCCACGTCGTCGTCGCCGTACGTCTCGACACCGGGCGCAACATCGAGCTGGCCATGAGCCGCAACGCCCTGATGGGCTTCCTCTCATGGACCGAGGCCGCCCCGCCGGGATACGACCGAACGATGATGACCTGAGGAGATCGCTGTGACCGACGGAACTCGCCTTCAGCACATCGTGCTCTTCAAGTTCGCGACACCACTCACGGCGGAGCAGGATGCGCGGATGCGGGAGATGGTGTCGGAGTGGCCGGCCGCGATCGGCACGATGACCGAGCTGCGGTTCGGCGGTGACCTCACAGAGGCCCGATCACGCGGCTACCAGTACCTGCTGGTGACGGTCTTTGCCGATGCAGATGCGCTGGCCGCTTATACAGCTCATCCGGTCCACCAGGACTTCGTCCGGTTCCTCGACGAGCACGACTGCGAGCGACTGGCCTTCGACTACTACCTCGACGCCTCGACCGAGTTCGTCTGAGGTGCCGCGTGAGGATCTGTGTCTTCTGCGGGTCGTCGCCGGGTCGCGGCGACCGCTACCGCGAGGCCGCTGTTGCGCTGGGGAGGCTGCTGGCAGAGCGGGGTATCGGTCTGGTGTTCGGCGGTGGCCACGTCGGTTCGATGGGCGTCGTCGCAGATGCGGCACTGGCCGGCGGTGGCGAGGTCATCGGAGTGATCCCACAACAGCTCGTCGACCGCGAGCTCGCGCACGACGGCCTGACCGCGCTCCACGTGGTCGCCGACATGCACGAGCGCAAGGCCACGATGGCCAGGCTGTCTGACGGCTTCATCGCCATGCCCGGTGGCGCGGGCACGCTCGAAGAGCTCTTCGAGGTCTGGACATGGGCTCAGCTCGGTCTGCATCACAAGCCGCTCGGGCTCCTGGACGTCGACGGTTTCTACGAACCTCTCGTCGTGATGCTGGACCACATGGTCGGTGAAGGATTCCTGGCCGCCCCACACCGCGACATGGTGGCGCGCAAGTCCGATCCCGCCGAGCTGCTCGACCGATTGGCCGCGTACGAGCCCCCCGGTCACAAGTGGGCCACGCCCTGATTTCGTCCGTAGGCGGTCCTGCGTCTCGAGTCGACAGGACTCGCTTCCCGGGCGCCACGTCGGCCGGCGATACGCCACGACGGGTGTTCTCGGGTGGCTTGTCGAGCCGGTCCCGGCGACTTCGTCGCCCGGGTCCGGCCATGCCCATGTTGGCGTCTCGGGTGGCTTGTCGAGCCGGTCCCGGCGACTTCGTCGCCCGGGTCCGGCCATGCCCATGTTGGCGTCTCGGGTGGCTTGTTGAGCCGGTCCCGGCGACTTCGTCGCCCGGGTCCGGCCATAGTCTGACGGCATGGTCAACCTCACCAAGATCTACACACGCACCGGCGACGCCGGTACCACCCGGCTCGGCGACATGAGCGAGACGGCCAAGACCGACGCGCGGCTCGCGGCGTACGCCGATGTCGACGAGGCGAACTCGCAGATCGGCTGTGCGATAGCCCTCGGCGGGCTGGACGAGGACGTCGTGGCAGTCCTCGTGCATGTGCAGAACGAGCTCTTCGACGTCGGCGCGGACTTCTGCACCCCGGTCGTCGAGAATCCCGAGTTCCCGCCGTTGCGGGTCGAGCCGGAGTACGTCGACCGGCTCGAGGCCTGGTGCGACCACTACAACGAGGACCTGGAGACGCTGCGCTCCTTCATCTTGCCCGGTGGTGAGCCGGGGGCTGCGCTGCTCCACGTGGCGCGTACCGTCGTACGACGTGCCGAGCGGTCGGCCTGGGCCGCCTACGACCAGTACTCCGACACGATGAACCTGATCGCCCTCACCTACCTGAACCGGCTCAGTGATCTGCTGTTCATCCTGGCCCGGCACGCCAACCGGTCCCGCGGCGACGTCCTGTGGCGACCGGGTGGTGAGCGTACCGACGCCGCTCGTTAGTCTTCCGGGCATGCAGATCGAGGACATCGCGGCCGTCGTGACCGGAGGGGCTTCCGGTCTGGGCGGCGCTACGGCAGCGGCCCTTGCCGGGCAGGGAGCATACGTGTTCGGCCTCGACCTGGCCGCCTCGATCGAGGCGGCGTCGCAGGTCGACGGCGTCACGCTCGTCGAGGCGGACGTCACCGACGAGGACCAGGTGCGGGCCGCCATCGCACAGGCAGCCGAGGTGGCTCCGTTGCGCGTCGTCGTCAACTGTGCGGGCATCGGCACCGCGGGTCGCATCCTGTCCAAGAACGGACCGCACGACCTCGCCCTTTTCCGCAAGATCATCGACGTCAACCTGGTCGGCACGTTCAACGTCCTCCGCCTCGGCGCCGAGGCGATGGCCAGGACCGAGCCGGATGACACCGGCCAGCGCGGAGTCATCGTCAACACCGCCTCGATCGCCGCGTACGACGGCCAGGTCGGTCAAGTCGCCTACGCCGCGTCGAAGGGCGGCGTCGTCGGTCTCACCCTCAGCGCAGCCCGCGACCTGGCGAGCTTCGGCATCCGCGTCGCCACGATCGCCCCGGGTATCATCGACACCCCGATGCTGGCCGGGGTCAACGACGAGTTTCGCGCGACCCTCGCCGAGGGGGTGCCGTTCCCCAAACGTCTCGGGCGCCCCGATGAGTACGCCGAGCTCGTGCTGATGGTCGCTCGCCACGACTACCTCAACGGTGAGGTCATCCGGATGGACGGCGCCCTGCGGATGGCCCCCCGCTGACGCGACTCGGCACCGGACACGCCCGACATCCCCGGAAATGATGTATCAAGCGTCTACCGTCTCACTCCTGGGGGTACGTCAGGACCTGCTGAGCCCGATGCGCGATCGTTACCGAACAGACCGATAAATGTTTGGACACGGTCACACGGGTGGGACAACCTTTGGGGTACTCAGCACGTCGTACTCACTGGAAGGGTCCACACCCGCGGGGAGGTGTCATGGTCGTCAGTTCGACCGTCACGAATCTGGTCAAGATCGGCTCTCACCTCGACGTGCGTAACGTCGCCCAGGTGCGCACGATCCTCAACGACGTGCTGGAGTCCATGACAGACGCCTCGTCGGTGATCGTCCTCGACATGGCCGGCCTGGAGATCATCGATGCTGCGGGGCTGGGGATGCTCACCGCGGCTCACCTGCGCGCCGAGCGGGCCGGGCGCCACCTCGTTCTGCGCAACTGCTCCAACGAGATCCGACGCGTGCTCGCCGTGACGCGGCTCAACCGCATCCTGCACGTCGACCGCCGCCACCTCAGCCTGTCGGCCTGAGCCAGCCGTCGCCGGCGGCAGGCCAAGGTCGGCGACACGCCGGTCCATGTGACCTAGTCGGGTGGTGACGCAGGTAACACGGACGCCACCGGTCAGGGCACGTCGCCGTACGCTCAGCACATGGCTGACCAGCAGCAGGGCACCGACCAGGCCAGGCCAAGCCGAGACCACCCTTGGGTGATGCGGACCTACGCCGGGCACAGCTCGGCCACCGGCTCCAATGCGCTGTACCGACGCAACCTGTCCAAGGGCCAGACCGGGCTGTCGGTGGCGTTCGACCTCCCGACCCAGACCGGCTACGACCCGGACGCGGCCCTCGCCCGTGGCGAGGTGGGCAAGGTCGGGGTTCCGATCCCACATCTGGGGGAGATGCGCCGGCTCTTCGACGAGCTCCCGCTGGCTCAGATGAACACCTCGATGACGATCAACGCGACCGCCATGTGGCTGCTCGCGTTGTACCAGGTGGTGGCGGAAGAGCAGGGAGCGGATCCCCGAGCGCTCACCGGCACGACCCAGAACGACATCATCAAGGAGTACCTCGCCCGCGGCACCTATGCGTTTCCGCCGGAGGACTCGCTGCGTCTGACCACGGATCTGATCGCGTACGCCGTCCACGAACTGCCGAAGTGGAACCCGATCAACATCTGCAGCTACCACCTCCAGGAGGCGGGTGCGACACCTACGCAGGAGCTGGCGTTCTCCCTGTGTACGGCGATCGCCGTGCTGGACGCCGTGCGCGACTCCGGCCAGGTGGAGGCGGATCGCTTCGACGACGTCGTGGCCCGGGTGTCGTTCTTCGTCAACGCCGGTGTCCGCTTCGTGGAGGAGATGTGCAAGATGCGGGCGTTCGCGCGGATGTGGGACACGCTGACGCGCGAGCGCTACGGCGTCACCGAGGTCAAGAAGCGGCGGTTCCGGTATGGCGTCCAGGTCAACTCGCTCGGCCTGACGGAGGCGCAGCCCGAGAACAACGTGCAGCGCATCGTGCTGGAGATGCTCGGCGTCACGCTCTCCAAGGACGCCCGGGCCCGTGCCGTGCAGCTGCCCGCGTGGAACGAGGCGCTCGGCCTTCCCCGTCCGTGGGACCAGCAATGGTCGCTGCGCATGCAGCAGGTGCTCGCGTTCGAGTCCGACCTGCTCGAGTACGACGACATCTTCGCCGGCTCCCACGTGGTCGAGGCGAAGGTCGCCGAGATGGTGGAGGACGCCCAGGCCGAGATCGACCGGATCCAGGCGATGGGGGGCGCGGTGACCGCGATCGAGTCCGGCTACATGAAGCACGAGCTGGTGGCCTCGCATGCCCGCCGTCGCGCCCGGATCGAAGCAGGTGAGGACCAGGTCATCGGCGTCAACGCCTTCGTCGAGACCGAGCCCTCGCCGCTGACGGCCGATCTGGACACGGCGATCCAGGCGGCAGACCCCGAGGCGGAGGCGGCTGCCGTCGCTTCGACGATGGCGTGGCGCGCCGAGCGTGACGAGGCTGGGGCTCAGCAGGCGATCGAGCGGCTGCGTGCGGAGGCCAAGACGACAGCAAACCTGATGCCGGCGACGCTGGCGGCCGCCCGCGCCGGCGTCACCACCGGGGAGTGGGCCGGCGCTCTGCGCGACGTGTTCGGTGAGTATCGCGCCCCGACCGGCGTCACGGGCACGGTCGGGACCACCGACCCCGGCGCTGACCTCGCCGCCGTCCGGGACGCCGTCAGGCAGACGGGGGAGGAGCTTGGCGGACGACTGCGGCTGCTGATGGCCAAGCCCGGTCTCGACGGTCACAGCAACGGCGCCGAGCAGATCGCGGTTCGAGCGCGAGACGCGGGCTTCGAGGTGGTCTACCAGGGCATCCGGCTGACGCCCGAGGAGATCATCGCGGCGGCGGTCGCGGAGGACGTCCACCTCGTCGGGATCTCGATCCTGTCCGGGTCGCACATGGAGCTCGTGCCGAGCATCGTGGACGGGATCCGCGCCCAGGGCCTGGACGACGTGCCTGTGGTGGTCGGGGGGATCATCCCGACCGGCGACGCTCGGGTGTTGCTGGAACGGGGTGTCGCGGCTGTGTTCACGCCGAAGGACTTCGGGCTGACCCAGATCATGAGCCGCTTCGTCGACGTGATCCGGGCCACGCATGACCTTCCGCCGCTGGCGCCGTGACCTACAGGCTCCCCGCGAATTGCGGGAAACCGCAGTGCCTGCCCGGCGTGTCCACCTGCACTTTCCCGCAATTCGCGGGCTGGCACGATGGACGGCATGGCTGACGCACCCACCCGCTCCGACCGCCCGTACGACGTCGTGCTGTTCGGGGCGACCGGCTTCACCGGCGGGGTGACCGCTGAGCGGCTCGCCCTGGATGGCCCCGATGATCTGCGGTGGGCGATCGCGGGTCGTGACGGGAGCAAGCTGGACGCCGTACGCCAACGACTCCTCGGTCTGGGCAAGGCGGGGGCGTCGGTCGAGATGCTCCGCGCCGATGTCACCGATGACGTGTCGTTGCGCCACCTCGCTGAGCAGACTCGTGTCGTTGCGACCACCGTAGGTCCCTACCTGGAGTACGGCGAGCCGCTGGTGGCCGCCTGCGCCGAAGTGGGGACGGATTACGCAGACCTCACCGGGGAGCCCGAGTTCGTCGACAGGATCTGGTTGGCCCACCACGCCCGGGCGGTCGAGACCGGCGCGCGTCTGCTGCACGCCTGTGGCTTCGACTCCATCCCGCACGATCTCGGTGTCTACTTCACCGTTCTGCAGCTTCCCGAGGACGTGCCGATCACCGTCTCCGGGTACGTCCGGGCCGGAGCCACGATCTCCGGCGGGACCTATCACTCGGCCGTGCGCGCGTTCTCGCGAGCCAGGCTCTCGGCTGCGGTGGCCGCCAGGCGTCGCCAGGCCGAGCAGCATCCGCACGGGCGGCGCGTGACTGCCCTGCCGCAGCGTCCAACCCGTGCTCCGGACGGCAAGGGTTATGCGCTGCCGCTCCCGACGATCGACCCGGTCGTCGTACGCCGCTCCGCTCGTGCCATGGAGCGCTACGGTCCTGACTTCCGCTATGGCCACTACGCGCTGGTGCGGTCCCTGCCGACCGCCGTCGGGGCGCCGCTGGTGCTCGGCGGAATGCTGGCCGTGTCGCAGCTACCGCCGGGCCGCGACCTGTTGCTGAGGCTCCGGACCGCCGGTGATGGACCCAGCGAGGAGCAGCGCGCCCGGCACTGGTTCAGGGTGCGGTTCGTGGGGGAAGGGGGAGGGAAGCGCGTCGTCACCGAGGTGAGCGGTGGTGACCCGGGTTATGACGAGACCGCGATGATGTTGTCGCAGTCGGCGCTGTGCCTGGCGTTCGACGAGCTGCCCGAGACCGCCGGCCAGGTGACCACGGTGCAGGCGATGGGCGATGCGTTGCTGGCCCGGGTGCAGGCCCACGGGCTGCGGTTCGAGGTGGTCGAATGAGCGACCTGTTCTGTCCGGCAACGGTGATCGTCGCCCGTCACGGCGAGGCGGAGTACGACTCCGACCACGTCTCAGACGACGGCGGTTCGCTCACAGTAGCGGGCCGCACGCAGGCCACCGACCTGGCGGAGTCGCTGCGGGGGCGTCGAGTCGCGGCCGTCTGGTGCAGCGACATGGCCCGCTCGGTGCAGACGGCCGAGATCGTCGCAGGAGTCCTTGGCGTTCCCGTCCGCGTGCGGTCCGGACTGCGGGAGTTCTCCGTCGGTGACCTGGCCGGTCTACCGGACGGCTGTTCCGCGCTCGACGCCGTGTTTGCCCGGTGGATGGCCGGTGATCTGGCCGCGTGTTGTCCGGGCGCGGAGTCCGGCACCGATGTGCTGCGCCGCGTGCGGGCCGAGCTGGAGACGGTGGCCGACCAGTTCAGGGGCGAGACCGTGCTGGTCGTGAGCCATGGCGGGGTGATGGGCCTCGTCCTGCCGCGGTTGGCGGGCAACGTCGGCCCGGATCACTCCGTCGGACGAGCCATGGCGAACTGCGGAACGTGTGAACTCACCGCCGACGCCGACGGCTGGGTGCTGAAGAGCTGGAACGGTCAGCCGCTGGCGGACCTGCCAGGTGCTGAGGTCGGGTGCTGAAGCCGTCGGGTCGCCGGCCCTCCTGCGTCGTACCGGGGAAGTTGAAAGACTGAGGCCATGCGCGTTCTCGTCGTCGGTGCCGGGGTCACGGGGCTCACCGTCGGGGTCCGGCTCGCCGAGGCGGGGTACGACGTGAACCTCCTCGCGCGGGAGCTGCCACAGGAAACGACGTCGGCGGTGGCAGCGGCGATCTGGTACCCCTACCTCGCCCAGCCGCTCGACCGGGTGCTCGGGTGGTCGCAGGCGGCGTTGCGCGAGTTCACGACGTTGGCCGAGGACGACGCGGACAGTGGTGTCGTGATGCGGGCCGGGGCGGAGTTCCTCCGGAGCCGGACCGCCGATCCCTGGTGGGTGGCCGCCGTGCCCGACTGGAAGCGGCTCGATGACCCGCCGCCGCCCTACCGCCACGGCTGGAGCTTCACGACACCGGTGATCGAGATGCCGGTGTACCTCACGTGGCTGCAACAGCGTCTCGAGAGCGCTGGGGCCACGCTCACCCGGATGGCCCTGGCGGGCCTGCCGGACCGCGCCGACCTGGTGGTGAACTGCTCCGGCCTCGGCGCTCGACTGCTCGGAGACGACGACGAGGTGGTGCCGGTCCGCGGCCAGGTCGTGCGGCTCGCCCAGGTGGGGCTCGACCGCTGGTCCCTGGCCGGCGAGGGTCCGGACGGGCCCACCTATGTCGTCCCGCGGTCGCACGACATCGTCGTGGGCGGCACGGACGAGCGAGGCGAGTGGGATCGGCGACCCGACCCCGACCTGGCCCGTCGCATCGTGGCACGGGCGACCGCACTCGTGCCCGAGCTGGCTGATGCGGCGATCCTCGGGCATGGGGTCGGGCTGCGACCGGCCCGTCCGACGGTCCGACTCGAGCCCGAGAAGCTGGAGTCGGGGCACCGCGTCATCCACTGCTACGGGCACGGCGGTGCCGGCGTGACGATCTCGTGGGGCTGTGCCGACGAGGTGCTGGCCATGGTCGAGGGGTTCTGAGCAGTCGACAAGGCCCGCTCACCTAGGCTGACGGCCTGACCTCCCGAGGAGGACCGCATGGAATGGCTTGTCATCGGACTGATCGCGCTCGGCGTGTTCGCCTACAGCCGCAGCCGGCAACAGGCGTCGAGCACGGGGGCCGGAGGGGCGCCGCGAGGTTCACGGTTCTCCGCTGACGACCTCGCCGCCGTACGACGAACGGCTGAGGAGGACGTCACCGTCTACGGGGAGGACCTGCAGCGATTGGACGCCGACCTCGCAGGTCACGAGCTCGACGAGGGTGCACGCCAGGACTACCAGCGCGCGCTGGACGCCTACGAGGACGCCAAAGCGTCACTGGCCAGGGTCAGCCATCCAGACGAGATCCGCCACGTCACCGAGATCCTGGGGGACGGTCGCTACGCCGTGGCGTGCGTGCAGGCGAGAGTCGCCGGTGAGCCGTTGCCGAGCCGCCGGCCGCCCTGCTTCTTCAACCCCCAGCACGGGCCGTCGTTGCGCGACGTCGTGTGGACTCCGGAGGGTGGGACGGCCCGGGCCGTCCCCGCATGTGCGCTGGATGCCGACCGTGTCGATGCCGGTGCCGAGCCGGCATCGCGGCAGGTCATGGTGGGAACGCGGCGGATGCCCTACTGGCAGGCCGGCCCGGCGTACGCGCCGTTCGGGGCGGGCTACTTCGGTGCCTTCGGGCTTATGGAGGGCTTGTTCATCGGCACGATGCTGGGTTCGTCGCTGGACCTGTTCGATGGAGGGTCCGACTCGGGCGACGGAGGCGGTGACGACAGCGGAGCCTCCGGGGACGACGGGGGAGGGTACGACGGGGGAGGCGACTTCGGTGGAGGCTTCGACGGCGGCGGCGACTTCTGACCGAACACCCCCTACCGCCCGTTTCGGCCCCGGATCGGCCTCGATTCGGTCGAGACGAGGTGTCCGGACGTCAGAAGAGCCGGGCGGTCGGGTCGTCCATGCCGCGGAGTGCGTCGTAGTCGACGGTGATGCAGGAGATGCCACGGTCGGTGGCGAGAACCCGGGCCTGGGGCTTGATCTCCTGGGCGGCGAAGATGCCACGCACGGGTGAGAGCAGCGGGTCGCGGTTGAGCAGGTCGAGGTAACGGGTCAGCTGTTCGACGCCGTCGATCTCGCCGCGGCGCTTGATCTCGACTGCGATCGTGGCGCCGCCGGGGTCGCGGCAGAGCAGGTCGACCGGCCCGATTGCGGTGGGGAACTCGCGGCGTACCAGCGTCAGCCCCTCGCCGAGCGAGGCAGGGTGGTCGGCGAGCAGCTCCTGGAGGTGCTTCTCGACCCCGTCCTTCTGCAGGCCAGGGTCGATCCCGAGCTCGTGGGATGAGTCGCTCACGACCTCCTCGAGCAGGATGCGCAGGGTGTCGCCCGACTTCGCCTCGACAACCCACTCGACGGTGCCGTTCTCGTCGACGCCCTCGGCCAGGGTGCAGGGCGGCGACATCCAGTTGAGTGGCTTGTACGAGCCGCCATCGGAGTGGACGAGTACCGAGCCGTCGGCCTTGACCACGATCAGCCGGGTGGCCATCGGCAGGTGGGCGGTCAGCCGTCCGGCGTAGTCGACCTGGCAGCGGGCAATGACGAGACGCACCCCGTGACCCTACCGAGTTGTCAGAAGTGGGGGCGGCTCTAGCCCTTCCTACTTCTGACAACTGGGCCATGGGAGACTCGGGGCCATGTCACGAGAGTTCTCCACCATCGGTGTGGTCGGCCTGGGCACGATGGGCGCGGGCATCGCCGAGGTGTTCGCGCGCAATGGGTTCACCGTCGTCGGCGTCGAGCAGACCGATGAGCAGGTGGCCCGTGGCCGCGCGCACGTGCAGCACTCCACCGACCGGGCCAAGAAGCGCGGCAAGCTGACCGAGGAGCAACAGGCCGAGATCTTCGAAGCGCTCACGCTGACCACGACGTTGGCCGACCTCAAGGACTGCGACCTCGTCGTCGAGGCCGTCGTGGAGAACCTCGACCTCAAGCGCGCGATCTTCCAGCAGCTCGACGAGATCGTACGGCCCGATGCCGTGCTGGCGACCAACACCTCGAGCCTGTCCGTCACCGAGATCTCCGCGGCGACGTCCAACCCCGGTCGTGTCATCGGCATGCACTTCTTCAACCCCGCTCCGGTGCAGCAGTTCTGCGAGGTGATCAGCACGGTCGTCACCGAGCCGCACATCGTCGAGGAGGTGCAGGACCTGGCCCGCCGCCTCGGCAAGAACCCCGTCAGCGTCGGCGACAAGGCCGGCTTCATCGCCAACGCACTGCTGTTCGGGTACCTCAACCACGCCGTATCGATGTATGAGAACAACTACGCGAGCCGCGAGGACATCGACGCGGCCATGCGGCTCGGCTGTGGCTACCCGATGGGCCCGCTGGCACTCCTCGACCTGATCGGCCTGGACACGGCGTACGAGATCCTCGACACGATGTACCGGCAGGGGCGCAACCGCCTGCACGCACCGAGCCCGGTGCTCAAGCAGATGACGACCGCGGGACTGCTGGGGCGTAAGACCGGTCGCGGCTTCTACACGTACGAGGCGCCCGACAGCCCCATCGTGGTCGACGACAAGCACACCCCGGGCCTCGACGAACAACCGAGCTTCCAGCACGCGATCCGGCGGGTCGGTGTGGTCGGTTCCGGCACGATGGCGACCGGGATCGTCGAGGTGTTCGCGAGGGCGGGCTTCGACATCACGTACGTGACGCGCAGCCAGGAGAAGGTCGACAACGTCCTGTCCGGCATGGCTCGCAGCCTCGAAAAGGCCGTCCAGCGCGGGAAGCTCGAGGCGGGGGATCGCGACGCCGCGCTCGGACATGTCACGGGATCCACCAACCTCGAGGACCTGTCCGCCGTCGACATCGTGGTAGAGGCGATCGCCGAGGACCTCGCCGTCAAGAAGGCGTTGTTCGACAACCTCGACGAGATCTGCCGCGAGGGCGCCATCCTTGCGACCACGACCTCGTCCCTGCCGGTCATCGAGCTCGCTTCGGTCACCGGCCGGCCACGCGAGGTCATCGGTATGCACTTCTTCAACCCCGCGCACCTGATGACGCTCGTCGAGGTGGTGTCGACGGTGGCGACCGACGACGACGTCGCCGAGACGGTGCGGGCCTTGTGCCTGGCGATCGGCAAGCACCCGGTGTCGTGCGGTGACCGCGCGGGTTTCATCGTCAACGCGCTGCTGTTCCCCTACCTCAACGACGCCGTCCGGATGCTCGAGGCGCACTACGCGACAGCCGACGCCATCGACACCGCGATGAAAGAAGGCTGTGCCTTGCCGATGGGACCCTTCGAGCTGCTCGATGTGGTCGGGAACGACGTGTCACTGGCGATCGAGCGGACCCTGTTCCTGGAGTTCCGGGAGCCCGGATTTGCCCCAGCCCCCCTGCTCGAGCACCTCGTCACGGCGGGTTATCTCGGGCGCAAGACCGGCCGCGGCTTCCGCGACTACACGTCCCGCTGACGGCGTGGGCGGCGTACGACGTGGGTGAACCTGCGCGCATCCGGGCCAACTCCGTGCTGCCCGCGCGTCGGGAGCCGCTCACCCTGCACACCGCCGACGGGCTCGAGCTCGTCGGCGAGCTTGCCCTGCCGCTCGAGGGCGACCCCGTCGCGACCATGGTCTGCCTGCACCCCTTGCCGACTCACGGCGGCATGATGGACAGCCAGGTCTTCCGGAAGGCGTCGAACCGGCTGCCGGCGCTCGCGCACATCGCCGTGCTGCGCTTCAACACGCGGGGGACCAGCAGTGCGCAGGGCACCAGCCAGGGCAGCTTCGACGACGGCGTGGGGGAGCGGTACGACGTCGCGGCCGCCATCGAGTACGTCGAGTTCGCCGACCTGCCGAACCTGTGGCTGGTCGGCTGGTCCTTCGGCACCGACCTGGGTCTCATGTACGGCTGCGACCCCGGTGTCGCCGGGTTGATCGTGTTGTCGCCGCCGTTGCGGTTCAGCCAGTCCGAGCACCTGGCGGTGTGGGACGAGTCCGGCAAGCCGGTCGTGGCGATCGTGCCGGAGTTCGACGACTACCTGCGGCCCGTGGAGGCGCGGGAGCGGTTCGCGGCCATCAGCCAGGCCGAGGTGATCGGGGTCGAGGGTGGCAAGCACCTGTGGGTGGGCCAGACCGAAGAGGTGCTCGACCTGATCGTGGGGCGGTTGAACCCGGCCGCCGTACCGCTGCCGGACACCTGGGACGGGCCGATGGAGCACGAGACGCCGCAGATCCTGAACTCCTGACTGCCCGGCGCGGTGGTTGGCCGTGGCTGGGCAGAGGCTGTGGCTGTCGCTCACCGACGCCGACCGGCGTACCACGAGTGGACGAGGCAAGTGTCGGGTGGCAGCGTCACGTTTGCCTAGTTCACAAGCAACCTGGCTTGTGAACTAGGCAAACGCGGAGGGCCAGGCGGGCTAGGTGCGGTCTTGGCGGGGAAGGATGATTTCGCGGAAGAGGAGGAGGGCGGCAGCGGCGGTCGGGATGGCCAGCAGCGCACCCACGACTCCCAGGAGCGTGCCGCCGATCAGCACTGCGATGACGGTGATGACTCCCGGTACGTTCACCGAGGAACGCATGACCCGGGGGTAGATCACGTAGTTCTCGATCTGCTGGTAGACGACGTAGAAGATGACGCAGGCGATCCCGACTCCCGGCGAGGTCGCAAAGCCGATGGCCGAGACGATCACCGCCCCGATCGTGGCACCGATGAGCGGGATGAAGTCCAGGATCGCGACCACGAGCGCCAGCGCCAGCGCATACTGCCCCAGTCCGGCGAACTCGAGGAACACGAACGAGGTGACGCCGGCGGTCAGCGCCACGACGAACGCTCCGGCGACATATCCACCCACGCGGCGCAGGATCTCGTCGCCCAGTGAGGTGACGCGGTCCCGCCTCGACGCCGGCGCCAGCGAGTAGCAGGCACGCTTGATCTGGGGCAACGCCGAGAGGAAGTAGAGCGTCAGCACGAAGATCAGGAACGCGTTGAGCAGCGCATTGAGCACCGCCAGCCCGACTGTGAAGACACTGCCGAAGACCTGCTGGGCCAGCTGAGGATCCTGCAGCTTCTCCTTGGCCTTGTCGATGACGTCGTACTTCTTGTCCAGATCCTCGATCGTGCGGTTGGTCTGGAGCTTGTCCAACCAGTCCGGTGCGCTGGCGATGAGCGCAGTGATCTGGTCACGCAGCACCGGCACGAGGGCCACCACGAAGAGCGTCAGCAGGCTCAGCACGCCGAGGCTGACCACGAGGACCGCCCAGCGTCGGCGAACTCCCCGATGCATGAGCAGCTCGACCAGGGGGTTGAGTCCCACCGCCAGGAACGCGGAGACGATGACGAGCACGAGCACGGACTCGATGTGCCGGAACGCCAGTCCGAGGAACAAGGCGAACAGGAGGCCGAGGCCCCCGAAGAACCCGATGTAGAACGGGGAGTGCTTCGACACCGGCGGCCCGGGGACGCCGAAGGGGTTCGCATCTCCGGGATCGGGCTCGTCGTCGGGGTGGATCAACAGCTCGGAGGGCACCGCCTGAGACTCTTGGGCGTGCCGCCCGGCCTTGGGGTCCTCACCATCAGCCGTGTCGGCGCCTGCCGCCTCGACCGTCTCGTCTCGGGCACCGACGGCGACGTCCCTGGCTTCGACGGCCTCGTCACGGGCGTCCTCGGCCTCGTCGGCTGCTCGGCGGGCGGCGTCCGCGTCGCGGTCTGACATGGCTCACACCTTGTCACACGATCGACCGGTCGGCCTCTTCAGCAGCGCACGACACACGGAGGTCGTGCGGCTGCGGCTCAGGGAACTCTGTTCGGTGGAAAGCCCCCGGTGGCGATCGGTCCCCACTGTTCGATGCTGATGCGGATCAGACACTTCTGCTGGCGTGTCATCGCGGCACGGTACTCGTCCCAGTCCGGGTGCTCACCCGACAGTGACCGGAAGTACTCCACCAACGGCTCGAGCGCGTCCGGCAGGTCGAGCACCTCGCCGCGGCCGTCGAGGTGCACATACGGGCCGTCCCAGTCGTCGGACAGCATGCAGACGGAGACGCGTGGATCGCGCCGGAGGTTCCTTGCCTTGGCACGTTCGGGATAGGTGGAGATCACCAGCCGACCGTCCGTGTCGACACCACAGGCGACCGGCGACGACTGAGGCCGCCCGTCCCGCCGGGTCGTCATGATCACGGCGTGCCGACGGGAACGCAGGAACTCGATCAGCGTGCTCCGGTCAGGGCGTGTGGTCGTTGCGGTCGAGGGTGCCATGCCCTGACGGTATGACGACGTCGCCCCGCCCGCAGCGTGGCGTCCGGTCGTCGGCGAGTGCTAGCTGGCCCTGGTCTGCGGGTTGCCCTCGTCATCGTCGTTCTCGGCTGCTGCTGCACCCGGCGAGGCAGAGGAGGCGTCGCCGGCCCCAGCCGCCTGACCCTTGCCCTTGCTGTCGGTGCCAGGGGGAGCGACCTCGGCGGCGATGCGGGCGGCCACAGCGGAACGGCCTCTCATCGGCCGCGACCCCGACGTCTCGGGGCGCGCCGACGAGAACGAGGCCTCGGTCTTGGCAGTTGCAGACGTTCCGCTGCGGGTCCTGTCCGCCGGGGTCTGGTCGCTACCGCCGCGGCCCTTGTCCGTGGGAGCGGGCGCTGCTGGCTTTCCGCTGGTCGACCGTGGGTTCGACGGTCCGCCGGCCTGGTCGGTGGCCGCCACGCCCTGCGTCGGGGGTCGAGATGGCCCCTTCGGTGGCTCGTCGCTGCCGGTGTCGCCGGTGAAGCTGGCCACGAGGTCGCGCAGCTGCGCCAGCTGAGCCACGATGCCATCGCGCTGACGTCGTAGCTGGGTCACCTCGTCGAGGGCCGCGGCGCTCTGGCGCTCGGCGTCTGCCCGTGCGTTCGCCACGATCCGTTCGCCGGATCGGCGTGCGGTGACCGTGAGCTGTTCGGCTTCGCGACGTGAGCGGGTCAACGTCCGCTCGCTCTCGGTGATCGCCTGCTCGCGGTGCTTGGTGGCCGCCTCCATCGCTTCGCGGGCACGTTCTTCGGCGGCGGTCGCCCGCGCCTCGGCCTCCTCGATGATGCGGCCGGTCTCGGCCGTCGCAGTCGCGTGGCGCTCGGTCGCCTCCTTCGTGAGTCGCTCCTTCTCGACGGCGAGCGTGCGTCGGGCTTCCATCACCTCGCGGTCGACGGCAGCTCTGGCCTGCTCGACCTCCCGTGCCGTCGCAGCCCGCAGCGCATCGGTCTCCTGTTTGGCACCGAGGCGGAGCTGGTCGGCCTCGCGACGCGCCGAGGCCAGCATGTCGTTCGCCTGTGCCTTGACGAGGGCACGCTCACGATCGGCCTCGAGCAGTGTCGTGGCCATCCGCTCGTCGATCTCCTCGAGCCCGACCGTGCGGATGTCGTCGGCCTCCTTCTGCGCCTCGGTGCGCAGCGCCTCGGCTTCGCGCAGGCTCAGCGTGCGTGACTGCTCGGCCGCCTTGCGTGCGTCGGCGCGGACCTGGGCCGCCTGCTCCTCGGCCAGTCGCAGCATCGTGGCCGCATGGGCCCCGAGGCCGGAGTATGTCGGGGTCTCCTGCTCGGCGACCTGCTGGGCGAGTTCTTCGACGCGCGCAGCGAGCCGGGCGTTCTCCTCGCGGAGCAGCACGAGCGCCGCGCTGCCTTCGACCTGGCTGACCTGCACCCGGGCGAAGAACTGGTCGACCGAGTCCTTGTCGTAACCCCCGCGGCGTACGACAGGAAAGCTCGGGGGCTGAGCCGACTGCGTGGGGAACGAGATACGGGAGACCGCTCCAGGCGACTGTGGATCGCCGCCCTGACTGCTCGGCACCACGGGTATGACCTGGGTCGGTTCATGGGAGTCAGCCGACCGGGAGGTCGTCCGTTCGTCCTCCGCGTTGTCAAAGATGGACAGTCCACGCTGTGCGTTGCCGGGCTGGTCGGTCATGGTCTGTCAGGTCCCTCGTTCCTGTCGGGAGGCTCCAGGTCAGACGACCCAGGAGCCTCATCCTTTCTCATGCGCCACGGAAGCGGTTGATGGCGTCGATGTGCTGGCCGCGTAGCTCGTGGTCCCGCACCCCGAGCCCCTCTTCCGGTGCTAAGCAGAGTACCCCGACCTTGCCCTGATGTTGGTTCCGGTGAACCTCAAAAGCAGCTTGTCCTGTCTCACTGAGTGGATAGGTCTTGCTGAGAGTGGGATGGACTAGCCCTTTGGCGATCAACCGGTTGGCTTCCCAGGCCTCCCGGTAGTTCGCGAAGTGAGATCCGATGATGCGTTTGAGGTGCATCCACAGGTACCGGTTGTCGTACTCGTGCTGAAAACCTGATGTCGACGCACACGTCACGATGGTGCCGCCACGGCGGGTCACGAACACCGAGGCGCCGAAGGTCTCGCGCCCGGGGTGCTCGAAAACGATGTCCGGGTCGTCCCCGCCGGTGAGTTCGCGGATCCGGGCGCCGAGGCGTCGCCACTCCCTCGGGTCCTGGGTCACCGGGTCCTTCCAGAACCGGTAGTCCTCGGCGCGACGGTCGATGATGAGGTCGGCGCCCATCGCCCGGCAGAGGTCGGCCTTGTCGTCCGACGACACGACGCATACCGGGGTCGCCCCACCGTTCAGCGCGAATTGTGTGGCGTAGGAACCGAGACCGCCTGACGCCCCCCAGATCAGCACGGTGTCGCCCTGCTTCATGTCCGCACCGTTGCGCGAGACGAGCTGTCGGTATGCCGTGGAGTTGACCAGGCCCGGAGCGGCGGCCTCCTCCCAGCTCAGATGACGAGGCTTCGGCATCAGCTGGTTGGACTTGACCAGGGCCAGCTGCGCCAGCCCCCCGAAGTTCGTCTCGAAGCCCCAGATTCGCTGCTCGGGGTCGAGCATCGTGTCGTTGTGCCCATCGGAGCTCTCCAGCTCGACCGACAGGCAGTGCGCGACCACCTCGTCGCCGGGCGACCAGGAGTGGACACCGGGGCCGGTCCGGAGGACGACGCCGGCCAGGTCTGAGCCCACGACGTGGTACGGCTGGTCGTGCTGTTTCGAAAGCGGCGACATCCGGCCGTAGCGCTCGAGGAAAGAGAACGTCGAGACCGGCTCGAAGATCGAGGTCCAGACGGTGTTGTAGTTGATCGCCGACGCCATGACGGCCACCAGCGCCTCACCGGGGCCGAGCTCGGGGGTGGCGACCTCGTCGAGATGAAGACTCTTGCGTGGGTCCTTGTCCGCAGACTCGAGCCCGTCGAACAGCTCCGCCTCGCTCTTGCGGACGGTGATCCCCTGGTACGACATCGGAACCGGCAACGCGGCGAAGGCCGCCGCCGCTGTGTCGCCCGCCAGGATCGCGTCGCGGATGTTCGTCAGCTCGGGGGAGCCGGGCAGGTCAGCCATGGCAGGGGGCCCTTCGTCGATGACCGGCGGGTCGACAGCCGTCGGCCCGACGGCTGCTTGGTCGGACCCTAGCGAGAGTGGTGAGTCCTCGGGTGATTGTGTGACTGACACCATGACATCCGCGTCAGCCCTGGGCCGGACGGGCCGGTTCGACCAGCTCGACGAGCACCCCGCCGGCGTCCTTGGGGTGGATGAAGTTGATCCGGCTGCCGGCCGTACCGCGTCGCGGCTCCTCGAACAGCAGCCGCATCCCGCGGGCGCGGACCGCCGCCATCGCGTCCTCGATGCTGGAGACGCGGTAGGCGAGCTGCTGGATGCCTGGCCCCGAACGGTCCAGGAACCTCGCGATAGCCGAGTCCGGCCCGATGGGGGCCAGCAGCTGGAGGCAGGTGTCGGACTCGCCCACGGCCAGCATGGCCTCCCGCACGCCCTGCTCCTCGTTGACCTCCTGGTGAACCGGCGCGAAGCCGAAGCTGTCCCGGTAGAACGAAATTGCCTCGTCGAGGTCGTACACGGCGATCCCCACATGATCGATGGCGGTGATGGGCAGCGGTGCGAGGTCGGCGGTCATGCTTCCATCGTCGCGGCACGACGGGACGACGCTCCAGCGGGTGTGACCTGTTCGACACCTGGCAGGGCACGGTGGCGTTCCCCTCGACGGACCGGCTGGGTAGTGTTCAGACGAGATTTCCACCGGAGGAGGACTGATGGCCGGGACTGTCATTGTCGCGGGTGCTCGGACGCCGATCGGACGGCTGCTGGGCGGGCTGAAGGACCAGGCTGCGACCGATCTCGGTGGCGTGGCCATCAAGGGCGCGCTCGAGAAGGCCGGTGTCGGAGCCGACCAGGTCGACTACGTGATCATGGGTCAGGTGCTGCAGGCCGGCGCAGGCCAGATCCCGGCCCGGCAGGCCGCCGTCAAGGCAGGCATCAGCATGAATGTGCCCGCCCTCACGATCAACAAGGTCTGTCTCTCCGGCATCAACGCCATTGCGCTCGCCGACCAGCTCATCCGGGCGGGGGAGTGCGAGATCGTCGTGGCCGGTGGCATGGAGTCGATGACCAACGCTCCCCACCTCATGACGAAGTCCCGCGAGGGCTACAAGTACGGCGACGTGACCGTTCGCGACCATATGGCCTACGACGGGCTGTGGGACGTGTTCACCGACCAGGCCATGGGCGGTCTCACCGAGATCCGCAACACCGACGTGGAGTCGCTCAGCCGTGAGGAGCAGGACGCCTTCGCGGCCCGGTCGCACCAGCGCGCCGCCGCGGCGTGGAAGAACGGACTGTTCGCCGAGGAGGTCGTCCCCGTCGAGGTCCCGCAGCGCCGTGGCGACCCGGTCGTGGTTGCCGAGGACGAGGGCATCCGGGGTGACACGACGACCGAGTCGCTCGCCAAGCTTCGCCCGGCGTTCGACAAGAGCGGCACGATCACGGCTGGCTCCGCGTCGCAGATCTCTGACGGCGCGTGCGCCGTGATCGTGATGAGCAGGGCCAAGGCCGAGGAGCTCGGGCTCACCTGGCTCGCCGAGATCGGAGCCTCGGGTCAGGTCGCGGGGCCGGACTCGTCGCTGCAGAGCCAACCCGCCAACGCGATCAAGAAGGCGTGCGACAAGGACGGCCTCGCCCCCGAGTCCCTCGACCTCGTCGAGCTCAACGAAGCCTTTGCCGCTGTCGGCATCGCGAGTGCGCGCGAACTCGGGATCGCCGAGGACAAGGTCAACGTCAACGGCGGCGCGATCGCACTCGGTCACCCGATCGGCATGTCAGGGGCTCGGATCGTCCTGCACCTGGCGCTGGAGCTCAAGCGTCGGGGTGGCGGCGTCGGCGCGGCCGCCCTGTGCGGTGGTGGCGGCCAGGGTGACGCCCTGATCATCCGCGTCCCCGCGTGACGGCTGACGACCTCGTTCCTGCCACGGACGTGGCCCGGCCGCCGGTCGGCCGGCGCTCCTCCCGCGGCCAGCTCGGGGTCCCGGCGCTCGTCGAGCGCGCCCAGGATGGTGACCCGAGGGCCGTCGCGCGGCTGATCTCGCTCGTCGAGGATGCCTCGCCGCTGCTTCGGGAGGTGGCGGCGCTGCTCGCGCCGCACACGGGCCGCGCCCAGATCATCGGAGTGACGGGGTCTCCCGGCGTGGGCAAGTCGACGTCGACGTCTGCGCTCGTCACGGGGCTGCGCCAGTCCGGCAAGCGCGTCGGCGTGCTGGCAGTCGACCCCTCCTCGCCGTTCTCGGGTGGAGCGCTGCTCGGCGACCGGGTCCGCATGCAGGAGCACGCGACCGACCCCGAGGTGTACATCCGTTCGATGGCCAGCCGCGGGCACCTCGGTGGGCTGGCCTGGGCAACTCCACAGGCGATGCGCGTGCTGGACGCGGCCGGGTGCGACGTCGTGGTGGTCGAGACCGTCGGAGTCGGCCAGTCGGAGGTGGACGTCGCGGGGCTCGCCGACACGACGCTGGTGCTGCTGGCGCCGGGGATGGGCGACGGCATTCAGGCCGCCAAGGCGGGCATCCTGGAGATCGGCGACGTGTTCGTCGTCAACAAGGCTGACCGGGACGGCGCCGACCAGGTCGTTCGGGACCTGCGCTCGGTGCTCAACCTGGGAGCTGCGCCGGAAGCCTGGCGGCCGCCGATCGTCAAGACCGTTGCCCAGACCGGCCAGGGGATCGACGATGTGGTGGCGGCGATCGAGAAGCACCGCGCGCATCTCGAGGCGTCGGGCGAGCTCACGGCCCGGCGCGAACGGCGTGCCCGGCATGAGATCGAGGCGATCGCGGTCACGGCTCTACGGGAACGGTTCGGCGACCTCGGTGGCCACGCCGATCTGGAGTCGCTGGGGGCGCAGGTGGTCGCCGGGCGACTCGACCCCTACAGCGCCGCCGACCGCCTGATCGCTGCGCTCGCCTGACCACACCCGCCTGACCGCACCCGCCGCTTTCGCCCTGGCCCTCCGCGTTTGCCTAGTGAACAAGCCAGGTGGCTTGTGAACTGGGCAAACGCGCCTCTGTCACTGGGCAGCTGCCTTGGCACCGTGCGGTACGCCGGCACCGGCCACCCGCGCCACGGCCAACCGCCACCGCCAACCGTCAATCCCCCAGGCGGCAAGCGGCCCAGCCCGGAACATGTCGGTCACAAGCCGCTAACGACCTGGTTCCGCGTGTTGCCTTGACACCAGATGACGCGGTTTGCTCCTCCAGGGAAGAGGAGGGGCAGGGGTGATGCGTGACGAGACGGCCGGGTTGCCACCGGAGCCTCCGATGGACGAGCTTTCGCTCGGTGCCACCGGTGGGGGCCTCGGACTGCGCTGCCGTGGCGTGGTCCACCTGTACCGGACCTTCGAGGGACACGACGTCGTGGCCCTCCAAGGGGTCGACCTCGACATCCGAGCCGGTGAGCGGGTCGCGTTCCTGGGACCGTCCGGCTCCGGGAAGTCGACGCTGCTGACCCTGTTCGGCGGCATCCAGCGACCCTCTGCAGGCAAGATCTTCCTGGGCGATCAGGAGATCTCCCGGATGAGCGAGCGGGACCTCACGAAACTCAGGGCCCAACGCGTCAGCACGATGCTGCAGGGCGCTGGTCGCAATCTCCTTCCGTACGCCACCGCTCGCCAGAACCTGGCGTTCGCGCGCGTCGCGATCGGCCGTTCCGACCGGGTCGCCATGGACGACAGTGACCTGTTGGCGCGGGTAGGACTCGGCGCACACGCCAACCAGGTCGTTCGAACGATGTCGGGAGGTCAGCAGCAACGCTTGGCGCTGGCATGCGCCGTGAACTCCTCACCCCAGCTGCTGCTCGCCGACGAACCGACCAGCCAGCTCGGGCACGTCGACCGGGATCACATGCTCGAGCTGATCCACGGCCTGGGGGACGAGCTCGGTACGACGATCGTGGTGGTCACCCACCAGGCCGAGGTGGCTGACACGTTCCAGCGCACGATCACCATGAAGGGTGGCCGGGTGGGCTCGGAGGGCCGCGACGGAGCGGAGTACATCGTCATCGGTGCCGAGGGTGTGCTGCACCTTCCCGTCCACCTCACCGAGCAGTGGCCCCAGGGCACCCTCGTCCGGATCGAGCCCGAAGATGTCGACACGCTGCTGCTGAGCCGCCCCGACGGCGTCACACACCGGCGGGAGACATCATGACCGGACCCCTCGTCCTCGACGAGATCGAGTTCGTCGTCCGTGGCCAGCAGATCCTCCATCCGATCTCGCTGACCTTTGCCCCCGGAGAGGTCACGGCCGTGTCGGGTCCGTCGGGCTCGGGAAAGACGACATTGATCTCGGTTGCCGGGGGTCTGGTACCTCCCTCGCGCGGGACCGCCGAGTACGACGGTCGGCCGACCTGGCAGGGCGATGGTGACCCGCGGCCCGAGGTGGCCTTTGTGCTGCAGGTCTACGGCTTGGTACCGATCCTGTCGGCCCACGAGAACGTCGCCGTCGCACTGCGCGCCCGGAGGGTCCCGGCAGCGGAGGTCCAGGCGCGAGCGCAGGAGGCGCTGGAGCGTTTCCACATTGCCGACCTCGGCGACCGGCAGGTCGAGGAGCTCTCCGGCGGACAGATGCAGCGGGTCGCCTGCGCGCGCGCCTTCGTCGTCGGTGCGGAGGTGCTGCTGGCCGACGAGCCGACGAGTGAGCTCGACGAGTTCACCCGCGGCCAGGTGATGGCGGAGCTGCACCGTGAGGCGCAGCGAGGTGCGGTGGTCGTCGTCGCGACGCACGACTTGGCGGTCGTGGCGGCAGCCGACCGGCACGTGGTGATCGACGAGGGCTGGTTGACCGACCGGGTCGCACCAGTCGCCTCGGCGGGACGTTTCAGCACGGGCACGAGCTGGTGAGCCGGGGTGTGTCCTAATGAGCCAGCTCGTACGGGGAATCGTCTGGCGCAGGCGCCAGACACTGACGCTGTTCCTGTTGGGCACTGTGGTCGTGGCCGGCTGCCTCGTGGTCGAGCGGTTCAGTGAGCTGACCGATACACCGGTCGGCTCCGTCGGCATACTCCTGCTGCTCGGACTCGTGGCACTTAGCGTTCAGGCAGCCGGTTCCGCGCGTACCCGCCGACCGGAGATCGCGCTGGCACAGATCCGGGGTCGACATGGGTCCCGCCTGCTGACCTACCTGCTGGCCGAGCCGTTGACGATCCTCGCCGTGGCTGCGGGAGCGGGGGTGCTGATCGGGCGGACGGTGACGTCGATCGCCGCCGACCGGTGGCTGCCTGCCGATGTGCCCGATCCCGGTCGGATCGGGGGTCTCGGCTGGCTGACCGTCGCCGTCGCCGTGGCCGCCAGTGGTTGTGCCGTCGCGGCGGGCAGCTGGCGCACGGTCAGGGAGCCGCTGATCCAGCAGCTGGACACCTCGTACCGGCCGCGGCCGGGTACGACGCTCGTGCTGTTCGGCCAGACGATGGTCATCGTCGCGGCCGCAGTCGCTGCCTACCAGGCCACCCAGCAGGCGGGGACGCGCGAAGGATGGGCGGGGCTGGCGAACCCGGCCCTGTTGAGCCCCGTGCTGCTCGGGCTCGCAGCCGGCGAAGTGGCCGGGATGACCATCCGTGCCGGCGCGGCGGTGTCGTCTCGTCGCGCCGGGGGAGGCGCCCAGCGTCTGAGTGGCTTCCTCGCCCGACGACGGATGGCGCGACGCTCCAACAGCGTGTTCGGTACCCGGCTCGTCATCGCGGCGGCGGTGGTGACCGCCGTGACCTCGAGCACGAGCACGGCGGTCACCGGCTGGCTCGATGAGTCGACGAGGCTGGCGGCGGGCGGACCCCTGCAGTACACGGTGAGCTCCGGCCCACTCGCGGCCTACGCCGCAACCCACCGGATCGACCCGCGAGGCCAGTGGCTGATGAGCATGGTCGGGGTGCCGGACAAATCCGAGCGCTACCGTCGGATCTTCGCGGACACGGCACGTTGGGACGCCGTCGTCGGTGACTTCCTGTCCGGCACCGGCGCAGCCTCGGTGTCGTCGCAGCTGTCGCGGCTCGATCTCGGCCAGCCGGTGAAACCCGTGACCGGCGGCAAGGTCACCATGACGTTCACGAACGCGTCACTCTCCAACGTGAGAAAGCCCGTGGTGACGGTCTTCTACGCGACGCCCCAGGGTGCCGTCGACCAGGCCTTTGTCCGGCCCACTGGCCGACCTGACCTCGACCCGTCCGGCGCCACCAGAGTCTCGGGCAACCTCTCCGGCTGTGACCTGGGCTGCACGGTGACCCAGCTGGTGGTCGAGGGGTCCCTGCTCCGCGTCGGGCATCCGCCTTTCCTGGTCATCACCGACGTGAACTTCGGCGGTCAGGAGCTCCTCCAGCAGACGAAGTGGGAGGCGCCGACCGGAAGCTTCAACCCCCGCGGCACGGTGCAGCAGGGCTCGGCCCTCCGGGTGAGGGTCACCCAGTTCGGCGACTCGACCGCCCTCAAGGCCGCCGAGGCCACCCAGCCGCTGGCAGTGCTGACGACGCCGGGGCTGGCCGTCAGCCATGACAAGGGAATCCCCATCGGGTACTCGAGTGACGGTTCCGAACACGAGGTCGTGCTCGCAGGTCAGGTCGACGCGCTGCCCTTCGTCGGCAGGCAGGGGATGCTCCTGGACCTGCCGCGCGCCATGGCAGGCGGCACAACCGTGATCCCCACGGCGACCACGTTCGTCGTCGCCAGAGCCGACACGCCCCGGTCGGTCCTGCGTGAGCTCGAGAGCAGTGGCGTGGTGAGCACGCCGCGCACCTTCGCAACGACGCTGGAGGGTGCGCAGCGTCGAGCTGACGTCCAGGGTGTCCGTCTGTACACGCTGCTCAGCCTGTTCGCCGTGGCCATCGCGGTGGTCGGACTGGTCGCCGCAGTGGCGGGTCAACGGGACGAACGGCGGCGCGAAGCGGCCGGGCTGCGCGTCTCGGGGGTCGCTGCGCGGCACATCGTGGCGGCCTACCGGGTCGAAGCGGGCTGGCTCGCGATCAGCACAGTCATCGTCGTCGCGGCGGCGGGCTGGTTGGCGACTCGCGTCGCCGTGCCGGGGTTGGCGTTGGTCCCGCAGACGGCGTACTCACCTGCGCTGCACGGCGAGCCCCGCCTGCTGAGCCTCCTGGCCGTCGCTGCGGCTGCTGGGCTGCTCCTCGGAGTGGTGACGTATCTGGTCAATCGTGGTGTCGCACGACGGTCACCGCCGAGCTTGCTGCGGGACGAGGCGCGGTGATGAGTCAGCGGACCCGGGTGCTGTCGCTCGCCGCTGCTCTCGTGCGCGGTCTTCGCTCGCGTGCCACGTTGACGCTGGGCGCCTTAGTGCTGGCAGCGGTCGCCGTGGCCTCAGCGGTCGTCGGACCCGCCTACCAGGCGTCATCGGCTCAGTCCTTCCTGGTGACGCGCTTGCAGGCGGCACCACCGGTCTCCACGGGTGTTTCCGTCACGAGCGCCTCGTTGCCGGGGCAGGACGCCGGATACTCAGACCGACTCCATCACGCTGCCACGGTCGGTGCCGGACGCCTGGCTGGCCTGTTCGGGCCTGCCACCGTGTCCGTGGAGTCGGCAGCCGACACGATCGGACACGTGTTCGGCCTCCCGTGGTCGGGCACCACCGTCCTGACCGCGAAGGAGGGGGCTTGTCAGCATCTGGTGCTCACCGGGTCGTGTCCCAGGCGGCCGGGTGAGGTGCTCCTGCGTGAAGGTTCGGCGGCTTCGGCCCACGTCGAGGTCGGGGACCGGCTGCCGTTCTCCGGCTACCCCGGAGAGCTGCACGTCGTCGGGTTGTACTCGCTGTCCAGCCATCCCGCGGACTTCTGGTTCGACGACAGCAGACTGAAGGCGAACGCCCCGCAGGTGGGGGGGTCACACGGTAGCGGTCTCTTCTTCGAGCCTGGGCCGATGATCACCGACTCCGCCACGTTGCGGCGACTTCCTCCCGGCACCCTGACCTTCCACAGCGATCGCTTCCTCGTCGTGACCTCGGCCACCACCACCGACGACGTACGCCGGGCGCGCCAGGCGGTCATCGACCTCGCCCCCGAGCTGAGGGCGTTGCGTGACGGCCGATACCGCGAGACGTCCGACAACGCGTTGCAGTTCGTCCTCGCCGACATCGACCAGAATCGCGCCACGGCGCGCAACACGGTCACGCCCGCCGTCGTGTCACTCGTTCTCGTCGCCCTCGCCTTGCTTGCTCGCCTGCTCGGTGCGGCCGCAGACCAGCGCCGCCACGAGCTGGCCCTGGGCTCGCTCCGGGGGATGAGCGGGCGGCAGATGTGGGCCCTCGGACTGGCCGAACCCGGGCTCGTGCTCCTCGCCGCCACGCCCGCAGGCTTCGCGCTGGGGTACGCGACCACGGTCTGGCTGTCCCGTCGGTGGCTGGTCAGCGGCATCCCCGTCTCGCTGGGTACCGCAAGCGTTGTCGCCGGCGTACTCGTGCTCGTGGTTGCCGTGGCGGCGAGCGTCGTCGCGGTGGCCGGTGCGCTCCGAGAGCCGCTGTCGGCACAGTTGGCCGGCGTCCGGCGTCCGGGGCGGTCAGGGCGGTGGGTGGTCGTCACCAAAGCGGCTCTCGTTGTCGCTGCCGCCGTCGTGGTCGCCGCGAGCCTGACTGCTTCAGGTCGGTCGGCGCCACGGACCACTGACCTTGTTCTGCCGCTGCTGCTCGCCGGAGCGACCGGGCTCGTTGTCACGGCCGCCGTGGTGCAGCTGGCGCGTTGGTGGTCCCGACGAACGTCGCCACGCCGCGGGGTCACGGGCTTTGTCGCCTCCCGGGCAGTGAGCCGGCGCCGCGAAGGCAGCCTCGTCATCCTGCCGTTGACGGCTGCCCTGGCGATCGCGGTGTTCGCGGCCGGAGTGTATGGCGCAGCCGACGCGTGGCGCCGAAGCGTGGCGGCCACCGAGGTCGGGGCAGCAGAGGCCTACCGTGCCGCCGGGTCCCTGGACCAGACGGTTGCCGTGACCCGCGAGCTGGACCCGCAGGGCAAGTGGCTGATGGCCGCAGGAGTGATCACGCAGGGCTCTTACGGCGAGAAGCTCGTGCTCGACACCTCCCGGCTGGCCCGGGTTGGGGTGTGGCCCAGCACGTGGACGCCGGGTCTCGATGCGGCCGCGGTCGCACAGGAGCTCGGCCCGGATGGTCCGGGGGTGGCGGTGCAGGGACGCTCCTTCAGCCTGACCGTCGACAACGAGGTGAACGCAGGCGCGGGCGTGGTGGGCGTCTCGCTACAGGTCCAGACGGCGGCCGGCGACAACAGGTCGATGTTCTTCGGACCGTATCCGCCCGGGGAGTCGACGACGAGGACGAAGGCCTCGTTCTGCCGGGACGGTTGTCGTGTCGACGCGCTCCTGATCGGAGGACCGGCGACGTCTGCCACGACACTGAGCGGCTCTGCGAGTCTGCTGGCGTTCACCGAGGACGGTCGAGCCGACAACTCTCTGCTCGACGCAGGTGCCTGGCGACCCGTGATCTCGCCACTGGGGCTCAGCTCCGGTTCTACCCAGGTAAGTCAGGACGGCCCTCGGCTGGATCTGCACGTGGACACCGGTGACGCCAACGGGATCGGCGGCATCACACCGAGCGACGTGCCCGCGTACCGACCGGTGCTGATGGGACGGACTGAGGCAACCAACATCCTCGGGGGCTCGGGGGATCGCCTGGTGGCCAAGACCGACGCGCTTGAGGGCCTGCCGATCACCCCCGTCGGGGTGACGGACTCGATGCCGTTCCTCGGTCCGCGTGGCCTGCTCATCGACTACACGATGTTCACCCGCGACCAGTCGATTCCGGCCGAGTCGACCGAGGTCTACGTGCTGGCGCGCGCTGACACGCCCGCGAGCGTGACCCAGGCCCTGACGGCCCATGGTGCCTCGGGACCTGCGTCGCTGTCAGCGGCAAAGCAGGTGCTCGACCAGGATGCCTATGCGTTGTCGCTCAACCTCTACCTGGTAACTGCCATCGCCGCGGTGGCGCTCGCCCTGGCCGGACTCGCGGTCAACCTGGTGGTGCAGATGCCGGACCGCAGGCGCGACGCGGCGTCGCTGCGGATCGTGGGCGTTCGCCGCCGCCAGATCGTGCGCGCGATCTTCGTGGAGCTGGCTGCAGTACTCGGGGCGGCCGGTGTCGCCGGCATCCTGGCCGGTTCGGCGGCGCAGTACATCGTCGTGCGTACGGTGACGCTCGGCGTTATCGGTGACATCCGCACGCCCCGGGTGGTGGCCACGCTGGGCGCGACCAGGCTGACAGGGCTCATGGTCGTCGTCCTCGCTGTGCTCGTCGCCGTCTCGACCTTGGTAGCCGCCGTGATCGTGCAGCGGGCCCGCGCCGCCACGCTGCGCGAGTCCACCCTCTGACCGTTGGCGTTTGCCTAGTGAACAAGCCAGGTGGCTTGTGAACAAGGCAAACGCGCCTCAGCCACAGGGCATCTGCCTGGGTCACCCACCGCCGGGATGGCCGGCGACTCGCCCTGGGTCGCTACAGTCTGGCCATGGCGCGCCACATCCCGTTGTCCTTCGACCCGATCGAGGAGGCCGCTCGCCAATGGGGGCTGCGGTGGTCCGCCGTCCCGGAGATGCGGGCGGTCACCAGTTTGATGCGCGTTCAACAGCTCGTCCTCGCCGAGCTGGACGAGATCCTGCGACCACACGGCCTCAGCTTCGCCCGCTACGAGGCGCTGGTCCTGTTGACCTTCTCGCGTCGCGGCTCGCTGCCGCTCGGCAAGATGGGCGAACGGCTGCAGGTGCACCCCACGTCGGTGACCTCGATCATCGACCGGCTCGAGGCCCAGCGGCTCGTACGGCGTGTCAAGCACCCCACCGACGGCCGCGCGATCCTTGCTGAGATCACGACGTCCGGGCGCAGCCTGGTGGGGGCGGCCACCGCGGACCTGGTCTCGGCCGACTTCGGCGTCGGTGCACTCGACAACGACGAGCTCGACCAGCTCTCCGCCCTCCTCAGACCCGTCCGCGTCGCCGCCGGCGACTTCACAGACCTGACCACCCCGGCGACCTGACAGCCCCAACCGCCCGATTCCGGTCCTCTTGCACCCGCCTGACCTGGGAGTTGGTCGGCGAGAGGCCTTCCGCGTACCCTTTAGTTGGACGTCCAACTAAGTTGCTGGAGGGCAGATGACCGACGCACGCGACATCGAGACCGGGCGCGCCCGCTGGCAGCAGCGCTACGACGAGTCGCGGGTCCGCGATACCGACTTCACCACGCTGTCGCAGATGGAGGTCGACCCCGTCTACGGTCCGCCCGAGGGAGCCGACATCGACGGCTTCGAGCGCATCGGGTGGCCGGGCGAGTTCCCCTACACGCGCGGTCTCTACGCCACCGGATACCGCGGTCGCACCTGGACGATCCGCCAGTTCGCCGGCTTCGGCAACGCCGAGCAGACCAACGAGCGCTACAAGATGATCCTGGGCCACGGCGGCGGCGGTCTCTCGGTCGCGTTCGACATGCCGACGCTCATGGGACACGACAGCGACAGCCCGAAGGCGCTGGGCGAGGTCGGCCACTGCGGCGTGGCCATCGACACCGCAGCCGACATGGAGACACTGTTCGACGGCATCCCGCTGGGCGACGTCACGACCTCGATGACGATCTCCGGACCGGCCGTCCCCGTCTTCTGCATGTACCTCGTGGCGGCCGAGCGCCAGGGCGCCGACGTCGGAGCCCTCAACGGCACACTGCAGACCGACATCTTCAAGGAGTACATCGCGCAGAAGGAGTGGCTGTTCGGTCCTGAGCCGCACCTGCGCCTGATCGGCGACCTCATGGAGTACTGCGCCGAGAGCATCCCCGACTACAAGCCACTCTCGGTCTCCGGCTACCACATCCGCGAAGCCGGCTCGACCGCCGCGCAGGAGCTCGCGTTCACCCTGGCCGACGGGTTCGGGTACGTCGAGCTAGGTCTCTCGCGGGGCCTCGACATCGAGACTTTCGCGCCGGGGCTGTCGTTCTTCTTCGACGCCCACGTCGACTTCTTCGAGGAGGTCGCCAAGTTCCGCGCGGCCCGCCGCATCTGGGCTCGCTGGATGCGCGATGTCTACGGCGCCACGACCGAACGCGCGCAGTGGCTGCGTTTCCACACACAGACCGCCGGTGTCTCGCTGACGGCCCAGCAGCCCTACAACAACGTGGTCCGCACCGCGGTCGAGGCGTTGGCCGCCGTACTAGGGGGCACGAACTCCCTCCACACCAACGCCCTCGACGAGACGCTCGCCCTGCCGACCGAGCAAGCCGCCGAGATCGCGCTGCGCACCCAGCAGGTGCTGATGGAGGAGACCGGCGTCGCCAACGTCGCTGACCCGCTCGGCGGTTCGTGGTACGTGGAGGCCCTGACCGACAAGATCGAGGCCGAGGCGACCGCCATCTTCGACACGATCCTCCAGCTCGGCGGCTCGCCGCTGCGTTCGACGGACACAGATGCGCTCGCCGAGCAGGTCCGGACGAGCACCCGCGACGGCGTCAACGGTGTGTGGCCGATGACGCGCGGCATCCTGCGTGGCATCGAGGACGGTTGGTTCATGGCTGAGATCGCCGAGGCCGCCTTCCAATACCAGACCGCGGTCGAGAAGAAGGACAAGCGAGTCGTGGGAGTCAACTGCCACACCTCGACGGTCTCCCACGAGCTCGAGATCCTGCGGGTGTCGCACGAAGTCGAGACCGTCCAGGTCCGTGAGCTGGCCGAGCGCCGTACGACTCGCGACCAAGCGGGCGTCGACGCCGCACTCGCTCGGATGATCGAGGTCTCTCGCACCGACGCGAACATGATCCCGGCCATGATGGACGCGGTTCGGCTCGAAGCCAGCCTGGGCGAGATCTGCGACGCCCTGCGGGCCGAGTGGGGCGAGTACCGCGAGCCCGCGCGCTTCTGATGGCGAGGGTGCAGGTGGTGATCGAGCCGGTCCCGGCGACTCCGTCGCTCGTGGCCGTCGCCTTTCGTGAGTGCGGGTGGTGATTGAGCCGGTCCCGGCGACTCCGTCGCTCGTGACCGTCGCCTTTCGTGAGTGCGGGTGGTGATTGAGCCGGTCCCGGCGACTCCGTCGCTCGTGACCGTCGCCTTTCGTGAGTGCGGGTGGTGATTGAGCCGGTCCCGGCGACTCCGTCGCTCGTGACCGTCCATAGGATGTCCGCATGACCGTTCCACAGTTCTCGCGACCGGGAGCAGTCGACCTGTCCGCCCTGCGTCAGCCAGCCACGGCGACCGGACCAGGCGCGGCGGCTGGCGGGAGTGGCCCGGGCTCAGGCGCGTACGTGGTCGAGGTTGCCGACGAGCAGTCGTTGCGCACCGACGTGGTCGACCGGTCCCTGTCGGTGGTCGTCCTCGTCAGCTTCTGGTCGGCCGCCGAGCCAGCGTCCGTCGAGATCAACGCCACGCTGTCGAGGCTCGCTGACAGGTTCGAAGGACGTTTCGTGCTCGCCACCGTCGACGTCGGGAGCCTCCCTGAGCTCGGTCAGGCGCTCGGCATTCCGCAGGTGCCCCTGGTCGTCGCGGCACTGCGGGGACAGCTGGCCCCGTTGATCCAGGAATCGCTGCCCGAGGCCGAGATGCAGGCCATGGTCGAACAGGTGCTGCAGGCCGCTGTGGCCAACGGCATCACCGGACGGGCAGACCCCCTCGGCCCGGCACGCGGCGCCGCCACGGACGGCGACGAGGTCCTGCCCGAGGAGCCGCCGAGCAGGTTCCCGGCCGCCGAGGAAGCCCTCATGTCCGGTGACCTCGACACCGCCGTTGCGGCCTACGAGGAAGCCCTCGCTTCGGCACCCGGCGATCCGGAGGCACTGCTCGGACTGGCACAGTCGAAGTTGCTCAAGCGCACGGCCGGACTCGATCTCGCGGCTGTACGTGAGGCTGCCGCCCAGGGTCCCAACGACGTGGCTGCGCAGGCCCTGGCCGCTGACCTCGACCTGATGGGGGGCCACGTCGAAGACGCTTTCGGCCGGCTCATCGACCTCGTACGGCGCACGAGTGGCGACGAGAGAGATGCAGCGCGTCGCCACCTCGTCGACCTGTTCGCCGTCGTCGGTGACGCCGACCCACGCGTCCTGCGGGCGCGCCAGCAGCTCGCGTCGGCGCTCTTCTGACCACGCCCGGGGCGATCGATCAGTCCGCCTGGACAGCGCGCTGGTAGCGCTCGCTCTGGTTCAGGTCCATGTAGGGGACAGCCCTTTGGTCAGGCTTGGTCTGTCGCAAGACATCCGCAAGCGCGTCGGCCCGTTCACCGATCATCTTCTCGGCGACCGGTGCCCACTGCGGGTTCGCGCATGGCGTGGTCTCGCCCTGCCCGAGGACCCCGTCGTCATACGGCAGCACCCCGCGTGGGGTGAACTCTGCCCAGGTGTCATCTTCGGGGGTGTCATACCGCCAATAGGTGATCGGCGAGACGTACGTGTGCCCGACCTCCAGGCGGGGGTAGCCCCACCAGTAGGTCTTCTCCCGGCCGTTGGCGTCGTAGGTCCAGCCAGCCGCCGACCACGTCATCGTGGTCGGAAGTCTCGGCGCCGTCGCGCGAGACCAGAGGACCTGGTTCACCTGCACGGTCACCGAACGCGCCTGGATGCCCGTGGCGGGGTCTCCGACATCGACGTCCTTGGCGCCCGGAGTTTCAGCTGTGACGTGCACGATGGCCAGGTGGTCGGCGTACGTGACCCAGTCGCGAGCGGTGCTGTCCGGCGCCGTCAGGTCGAGGTTCGCAGGGATGCAGTCGGCCCCGGCGGCCCCGACCTGGCGGTCGGCACAACCGCCCACAAACAGGGATGCGGCGTAGCCGGCGACGGCCAACGTGGTCACCGTCCACAACCGACGAGAACCCGACCGGGATGCGCTCATGCCAACTGTGACGCGCCGGTCCGGCGGGGGGTTCCCCTCGAGGCATCGGACACATTTCCTCGGCGGAGCGACGGTGCAACCAACCGTAGGGTCACGGGCGCGAGGACGTTGGTCAGCGGGTATCCGGTGCGGAGGCGGCTGCGGACTCGTCCGACGGCTTGCCGGGCGGCGTCCAGCGAAGCCAGACCGTGCCCAGCGGCGGCAGCTGGATCGTCGCGGATGCGGGTCGGGCGTGCCAGGACTCAGCCGTCGCCTCAACCGAGCCGAGGTTGCCGACTCCCGACCCGTAGTAGGTCTCCGCGTCGGTGTTGAGGACCTCCTGCCACGTGCCGACCTCCGGCAGTCCCAGGTGGTAGTCGTGGTGCGGCACCGCGGAGAAGTTGGCGACGCAGGCCACATGTGAACCATCGCGAGCGGTCCGCAGGAAGCTGAACACGTTGTTGGTGCTGTCGTTCGCGTCGATCCAGCTGAACCCGGCCGGGTCCTGGTCCTGGCTCCACAATGCAGGGCTGCTGCGGTAGGCGCTGTTGAGATCCGCGACGAGGTCGTGCACGCCACGATGCTCGATGTGATCCAGCAGCCACCAGTCCAGCTCACGGCTCTCTGCCCACTCGGCTTCCTGCGCGATCTCGGTGCCCATGAAGATCAGCTGCTTGCCGGGGTGCGCCCACATGAAGCCGAGGTAGGCGCGCAGGTTGGCCAGCTGCTTCCAGCGGTCGCCGGGCATCTTGCGCACCATCGAGCCCTTGCCGTGCACGACCTCGTCGTGCGAGATCGGCAGGACGTAGTTCTCCGCGTACGCGTACATCATCGAGAACGTCAGTTGGTGGTGGTGGTACTGCCGGTAGACCGGGTCATGTGCGACGTACCCCAGCGAGTCATGCATCCACCCCATGTTCCACTTGAAGCCGAACCCGAGTCCGCCGAGATGCGTGGCGCGGGTCACGCCCGGCCAGGCCGTGGACTCCTCCGCGATCGTCACGATGCCGGGTGCCCGCTTGTAGGCGGTGGCGTTGACCTCCTGCAGGAACGCCACGGCCTCGAGGTTCTCGCGGCCCCCGTACATGTTGGGGGTCCACTCGCCCTCCTCGCGCGAGTAGTCGAGGTACAGCATCGAGGCCACCCCGTCGACGCGCAAGCCGTCGGCATGGAACTCTTCGAGCCAGTACAACGCGTTGGCCACGAGGAAGTTGCGCACTTCCTTGCGGCCGAAGTTGAAGATGTACGAGCCCCATTCCGGATGCCAGCCGCGCTGCGGGTTGGGGTCCTCGTACAGGGGCGTCCCGTCGAAGTTGACCAACGCGAAGTCGTCGGTGGCGAAGTGCCCCGGCACCCAGTCGAGGATGACGCCGATGCCCGCCTGGTGCATCCGGTCGACGAAGTAGCGGAAGTCGTCGGGGTTGCCGAAGCGCGCGGTCGGCGCGAAGAACGAGGTGACGTGATAGCCCCACGAGCCGCCGAAGGGGTGCTCCATCACCGGCATCAGCTCGACGTGGGTGAAGCCGAGGTTGGCGACGTAGGGGACGAGCTGGTCGGCCAGCTCGCGGTAGCCCAGGCCGCGTCGCCACGAGCCGAGGTGGACTTCGTAGACGCTCATCGGGGCGTCGACGGACTGGCGCTGCGGCCGGTCGGCGAGCCACTCGTCGTCGCTCCACGTGTACGACGACTCGAACACGGCCGAGGCGCGCTCTGGCGGTACCTGCGTGTGGTTGGCCATCGGGTCGGCCTTCTGGCGCCAGACGCCATCCGCCCCGAGTACCTCGTACTTGTAGAGGGAGCCCGACCCGATGTCGGGGACGAACAGCTCCCACACGCCCGACGATCCGAGCATGCGCATCGGATGGGCACGGCCGTCCCAGTAGTTGAAGTCCCCGGCAACCCGGACCCCGCGCGCGCCGGGAGCCCAGACGGCGAACGCGGTGCCCATCACCGGGCCGGTGACCGACTCGTAGCGGTGTACATGGGCCCCGAGTACGGTCCACAGCTCTTCGTGTCGACCCTCGTTGATGAGGTGCTGGTCCATCTCGCCGAGAGTCGGGAGGAAACGGTAAGGGTCGTCGACCCGCTGGGTGTCGTGCCCTTCGTACGTCACCTCGAGCCGGTAGTTGCCGACGTCGGACTGGGGGACGACCGCGACCCAGATGCCTTCGTGCTCGTGGGTCATGGGCACCGACGTACCGGAAGCGAGAACGGTGATCGACGCGGCCAGGGGGCGCAGGACGCGCACGGTCACGTGGGGTTCGGCCCCTGCCTTGGCGTCAGCCGGCACGTGGGGTCCGAGGATGTCGTGGGGGCTGTGATGTGTTCCTGCCACGATCCGGTTGAGGTCGTCCTGGGACACCGGGACCGGGACAGGGGTTGTCTGCGGGTTCATCTCACTCCTCCGCGGCGAACCGCTCGATGGCGGCCATCGGGATCGACAACCAGGTCGGCCGGTTGCGGGCCTCGTACACGGCTTCGTACACCGCCTTGTCGGACTCGTACGCGCGCAGCAGGACGCGGTGCACGGAGACGTCGTAGCCGATCTGCTCCGAGTAGCCGCGCAGGAAGGCGGCTCGGTTGCGCTGCGCCCACTCGGCTGCGCGGAACTGGAGCTGCACGCTGTGCCCGAAGTCCTGGAGCGTTGCGCCCGCCGCGTAGTCGAACGACCGCATCATGCCGGCGACGTCGCGCAGCGGCGAGTCGAGTGCGAGTCGTTCGATGAGGGCCTTGGCCGGCTCGCCCTCGAAGTCGATGATCTTCCAGCCCTTCACGGTGCGCAGTGTCTGACCGAGGTGCAGGTCGCCGTGCACCCGCTGGACGGGGACGTCGTCGGTGAGATCGGCCACGGCGTCGTACGCGGCCTGCAGCGTGTCCTGGAAGTCCTTGAGCTCGGGGACGACCGAGACAGCGGACTCGAGGCGTGCGCGCATGCCCGCGGTCAGCTCCGCCAGCTGGGCCCGCGTCGAGGTCGCGGTGGGGAACAGCTCGGCCAGGTCGGCGTGGACCGCCGCAGTGGCCGCACCGAGGCGTTCGGCCTCGCTCGCGAAGTCGCCGCCGACCTCGTCAGCACGGAGGTCCTCCTCGACGAGGAGGTCGCGCACGGAGGCAAGGGCGATGTCCCAGCCGTCGGTGGCCGTGCGGAGGAACACCTGGAGCATTCCCAGGTGACCCTCGACGTGCCGCCCCTCGAGGTCGATCCAGCTGCCGTCGATCCACCCGAGCAGGGGGGCGACGTGATCGCCGCCGCGCCGGGTCAGCGCCTCGTGGATCTCGATGTCAGGGTTGTCGCCGGCACTGATGCGCCGGAACAGCTTGAGGATGGCGTCCTCGCCGTACGCGACCGAGGTGTTGGACTGCTCGGCCGTCATGACGAGTCCGGGCGTCTCCACCGGGGGAAGATCGGCGCCCTCGACGAGATGGAACGACGTCGCGCGATCGGCGGTGTCCCGCTCTCTCAACCCGACATGGAAGGCGCCCAGCAGCACTTCGGCAGCGTCCTTGAGGTAGACCGCGTCATAGGCCACGACCACCCCGCTCGCGCCTTCGTCTGGATCCGGCACTTGCCCGATCAGGGCATGCGCATGCTCGGGGTCGGTCGTGTCGAGGTAGGCGATCGGCACTTGGTAGGTGTCGCGGGTCCCGTCCTCGAACTGCACGGTGACCGCCTCGATGCGGACGCGCGGTAGCTTGGACAGCCAGGGCAGTGCGTCGATGTGGACGACCGTGAACTCGCGGCCCTTCCCCGCGAACCAGCGGCGGCCGACCATGTAGCCGGCGAGCGGTGCGGACAGGTCCTCCCAGGCAGCAGCCGAGGCGGCGGGCGTATCGGTGTCGGCGGGGCTCATGTTCCGGATCCCTCCTCCGCGCGAGAGATCAGGAACCAGTAGAAGCCGTGACCGGACAGGGTCAACAGGTAGGGCAGCTCACCGATGCGCGGAAACTTGACGTGGCCGAGCATCTCGATCGGCTCGCTGGACTCCCAGCGCCGCAGGTCGAGCTCGACCGGTTGGGGGAAGCGCGACAGGTTGTTGACACACAGCACGGTGTCGTCGCCGAAGTCGCGACTGAACGAGAAGACGCTGGGGTTGCTGCCGCCGAGGTCGGAGAACGACCCCATGCCGAAGGCCGGGTGTTGCTTGCGCGCATGGATCATGCGCCGGGTCCAGTGCAGTAGCGATGAGGTGTTCTCGAGCTCGGTTTCGACATTGACCCGTTGGTACCCGAAAACCGGGTCCTGAACCGGGGGCAGGTGCAGGCGCCCGGGGGTGGCCGTGGAGAAGCCGGCATTGCGGTCGGGGGTCCACTGCATCGGTGTCCGGACCCCGTCACGGTCACCGAGCCAGATGTTGTCCCCCATGCCGATCTCGTCGCCGTAGTAGAGCACCGGCGATCCGGGCAGCGAAAACAGCAGCGCGGTGAAGAGCTCCATCTGGTTGATGTCGTTCTCCAGGAGCGGCGCCAGCCGGCGACGAATGCCGATGTTGGCCTTCATCCGTGGGTCCTTGGCGTACTCCGACCACATGTAGTCGCGGTCCTCGTCGGTCACCATCTCGAGCGTCAGCTCGTCGTGGTTGCGCAGGAAGATGCCCCACTGGCAGTGGTCGGGAATCGACGGGGTCTGCTCGAGGATCTCGGAGATGGGGTAGCGCGACTCGCGCCGCACCGCCATGAAGATGCGCGGCATCACCGGGAAGTGGAAGCACATGTGGCACTCGTCGCCACCCTTGTCGAACTCGCCGAAGTAGTCGACGACATCGGACGGCCACTGGTTGGCCTCGGCCAGCAGCACCCGGCCGGGATACTCGTCGTCGACCGTCTTGCGGACGAGACGGAGGAAGTCGTGCGTCTCCGGCAGGTTCTCGCCGTTGGTGCCGGGTCGCTCGTACAGGTACGGCACCGCATCGAGCCGGAACCCGTCGATCCCCATGTCGAGCCAGAACCGTAGGGCGTCGAGGATCGCCTCGCGCACGCGCGGGTTGTCGAAGTTGAGGTCGGGCTGATGGCTGTAGAATCGGTGCCAGAAGTACTGCTGACGCACCGGGTCCCAGGTCCAGTTGCTGGGCTCGGTATCGACGAAGATGACCCGCGCCTCCTCGTACAGCTCGTCAGTGTCGGACCAGACGTAGAAGTCGCCGTATGGCCCGTCCGGGTCGGACCTGGACTGCTGGAACCACTCGTGTGCGTCGCTGGTGTGGTTCATGACGAAGTCGATGATGATCCGGATTCCGCGTGCGTGCGCATCGTCGAGCAGCGCCTTGAAGTCCTCGACGGTGCCGACCTCGGGCAGCACACCCTCGAAGTCGGCGACGTCGTAGCCGCCATCGCGCAACGGTGAGGTGAAGAACGGTGGGATCCACAGGCAGTCGACGCCGAGCCACTCGAGGTAGTCGAGCTTGTCGCGCAGGCCTCTGAAGTCGCCCACGCCGTCGCCGTCGGAGTCCTTGAACGAACGCACGAGGACCTCGTAGAAGACCGCCCGCTTGAACCAGGTGGGGTCGTCGCTCATTCGCCTCAACCCTTTCGGATGGCGAGGATGTGAGCCGGCTCGAACGACGGGTCGAGGCGCACGTAGTTGTGCTCCCCCCAGCGCCACTGGTCCCCGGTGATGAGGTCCTCGACGATGAAGGTGTCATGCCAGTCGTACCCGAGCGCGGGCATGTCGAGGTTGACCGAGGTCTCCCGGGTGGCGTGTGAGTCGACGTTGACGACGACGATGATCGTGTCGTCGGAGGCGCTGCTCGCCGAGATGCCGGCGGGCGCACCGGGGTCGGTGCTGCGCTTGCTGTAGCAGAGCACAGCGTCGTCGTCCGTGCTGTGGACGGTGAGGTTGCGCAGCAGTTGCAGCGCAGGGTGAGCCCGGCGGATCTCGTTGAGCTTGGTGATGTACGGCGCGAGCGTGCGCCCCTCCAGCTCGGCGGCCTCCCAGTCACGAGGGCGAAGCTGGAACTTCTCGGAGTCGAGGTACTCCTCCGACCCAGGCTTGACCGCGACGTGCTCGTAGAGCTCGAAGCCGGAGTAGACGCCCCACGTCGGCGCGGCGGTGGCTGCGATCGCGGCTCGCACGCGGAAGGCCGCCGGCCCGCCGTACTGGAGGTACTCGGTGAGGATGTCGGGCGTGTTGACGAACAGGTTGGGCCGCATCGCGTCGCTGGTGACGTGCGACAGCTCTGCGAGGTAGCTCGCGAGCTCCCACTTGACGTTGCGCCAGGTGAAGTACGTGTAGGACTGATGGAAACCGACCATGGCCAGGGCTCGCATCATGGCGGGCCGCGTGAACGCCTCGGAGAGGAAGATCACGTCCGGGTCGGTGCGCCGGACCTCGCCGAGCAGCCACTCCCAGAACATCACCGGCTTGGTGTGCGGGTTGTCGACCCGGAAGATCCGCACCCCGTGCGAGATCCAGTAGCGCACGATCCGCAGCACCTCGTGCGAGAGGCCGTCGAAGTCGTTGTCGAAGTTGAGCGGGTAGATGTCCTGGTACTTCTTCGGTGGGTTCTCTGCGTAGGCGATCGTCCCGTCGGCCCGGGTGGTGAACCACTCGGGGTGGCTGGTCGCCCACGGATGGTCGGGGGCGCACTGGAGCGCGAGGTCCAGAGCCACCTCCAGGCCGAGCTGCCTGGATCGGGTCACGAACGCGTCGAAGTCATCGATGGTGCCGAGCTCGGGGTGCACGGCGTCGTGGCCACCGTCTTTCGACCCGATCGCCCAGGTCGAGCCGGGATCGAGGCGCCCCGGCGTCAAGGTGTTGTTGGGGCCTTTTCGGTTGACCGCCCCGATGGGATGGATCGGGGGAAGGTAGACGACGTCGAACCCCATGTCGGCGACCGCGTCCAGCCGCTTCGCTGCGGTGGTGAACGTTCCTGACCGCCACGACTTGGACGCTTCGTCGTACGTCGCGCCCTCGGAGCGAGGGAAGAACTCGTACCACGAGCCGTACAACGCCCGGACGCGGTCGGCATACAGCGGGTAAGGGCCTTGCCTCGACAGCAGGTCGCGCAGCGGGTAGCGCTGCAGGACGTCGAGCACCTCGGGGGACGTCATCGCGGCCAGGCGTACGGCCACAGGTCGTTTGGTGTCGCGCGCCGCCTTCGCCGCCGCGGTGAGCACGGTGCGCAGCGTCTTCTCCTTGGCCGGTACGGCCTTGGTGGCACGCCCGAGCACCAAGGCACCCTCGGTGAACATCAGCTCGACGTCGATCTCCGCGGGGATCTTGATCTCCGCCGCGTGGCGCCAGGTGGCGTAGGGGTCGGACCACGCCTCGATGCGGAAGGTCCATGCGCCCTCGGAGTCCGGGGTGACGGTGCCCGTGTAGATGTCGGGCTCGGTGGTCTTCTCGAGGAACCGAAGTGGTCGATCCTTGCCCTGGGGGTCGGTCAGGACCACGCCCGCGCCGAGCGCGTCGTGTCCCTCGCGGAACACGGTGGCGCCGATGGTGATGGTCTCCCCGGGCGTCGCTTTGACCGGGTATCGGCCATGTTCGATCACGGGCGTGACGTTGGTGATGGGTATGCGTTCGACCATTGCTCCGAACCTAGCGAAGTGGACCCCCGGACGCACAATGCATCACGATGCAAGACGCTCCGAGCAGGCTCGTCCACGCCTGAACGCTCCCACGCTCCGTGCGGCCTGATTTCTCTCAGGGGCGGTGGGTCGCTACCGTTTTCCGGTGCGCGCTATCCGACGGTTCACCGTTCGCCCCGTTCTGCCCGACTCGTTGCGGCCTCTCGAGGAGCTGGTGACCAACCTCCGGTGGTCGTGGCATCACGAGACACAGGACCTCTTCGAGTCCGTTGACGCGGAGGCCTGGGCGTCCAGCAACCGCGACCCGGTCCGCTTCCTGGGTTCCGTGCCCGCCAAGCGGCTGCGGGAGCTCGCTGACGACAAGAAGTTCGTCAAGCGGGTAGCCCTGGCCAAGGCGGATCTCGACGAGTACATGACGGGCGACCGGTGGTACCAGACACTCGGTGCGGAAGCGCCACGGTCGATCGCGTACTTCTCACCGGAGTTCGGCATCGCCGCTGTCCTGCCGCAGTACTCAGGAGGCCTCGGCATCCTGGCCGGCGATCATCTCAAGTCGGCGAGTGACCTGGGTGTCCCGATCCTCGGCGTCGGGTTGCTGTACCGACACGGCTACTTCCGTCAGCTGCTGTCGCGGGAGGGCTGGCAGCAGGAGCGCTACCCCGTGACGGACCCCGACGAGCTTCCGTTGACGCTGCTCCGCGAAGCCGACGACACTCCCACCAAGATCACGGTCGGGATACCGGGTGACCAGCGACTGATCGCCCACGTCTGGGTTGCACAGGTGGGCCGCGTGCCTCTGCTGCTGCTCGACTCCGACATCGAGGACAACCCCGCGACCCTGCGCGACGTGACCGACCAGCTGTATGGCGGGGGGTCCGATCACCGGCTGCTCCAGGAAGCCCTGCTCGGCATCGGGGGCATCCGCGCCATCCGCACCTACTGCCACCTGACCGGCGCACCTGCGCCCGAGGTGTTCCACACCAACGAGGGGCACGCCGGCTTCCTGGGCATCGAGCGGATCCGCGAGTTCATCGAGGCCGACGGCCTGGACTTCGCCGGGGCGCTCGAGCGGGCCCGCGCCGGCACTGTCTTCACGACGCACACGCCGGTTCCGGCGGGGATCGACCGCTTCCCCCGCGAACTGATCGAGATGCAGTTCGGCGGCGACAACGCCTCGGCCGGCCTCGCCGTCGACGACATCCTGGCCCTCGGTGCCGAGGACTACGAAGGCGGCGACCCGACGGTCTTCAACATGGCTGTGATGGGGTTCCGGCTCGCCGGCCGCGCCAACGGGGTGAGCCAACTGCACGGCCACGTCTCCCGCGAGATGTTCAGCGGCCTGTGGCCCGGGTTCGACGAGGACGACATCCCGATCAGCTCCATCACCAACGGAGTGCACGCGCCGACCTGGGTCGCCCGCGAGGTCTTCGAGCTCGCCGAGAGGGAGGGGATACTCGACTCGGTCGAGGGCTCACCGCACTGGGACGCCGTCGACCGGGTGTCCTCGGCCGCGATCTGGGAGACCAAGCGCCTGCTGCGGTCGCGGCTGGTCGACGACATCCGTCGCCGGGTGCGTTCCTCGTGGGTGAAGCGCGGGGCGGCTACGGCCGAGCTCGGCTGGACCGACTCGATCTTCGACCCGGACGTCCTCACGATCGGTTTCGCCCGACGCGTGCCGACGTACAAGCGTCTGACACTGATGCTGCGGGACCCCGACCGGCTCAAGCGGCTGCTCACCCATCCGGATCGGCCGATCCAGCTGGTGATCGCCGGCAAGGCGCATCCGGCCGACGAGACCGGCAAGAAGCTGATCCAGGAGATGGTCCGGTTCGCAGACGACCCCGCTGTCCGGAACCGCATCGCCTTCCTGCCCAACTACGACATCGCCATGGCTCAGGCGCTCTACCCGGGTTGTGACGTCTGGCTCAACAACCCGCTGCGGCCTTACGAGGCCTGCGGCACCTCGGGCATGAAGGCCGCTCTCAACGGTGGCCTCAACCTGTCGATCCTCGACGGCTGGTGGGACGAGTGGTACGACGGCGACAACGGCTGGGCGATCCCGTCGGCGGACGGCGTCGCCGATGCTGAGCGACGCGACGACATCGAAGCCGAGGCGCTGTACGACCTGCTCGAGTTCGAGGTCGCGCCGCGCTTCTACGGTGTCGACCATGATCGGCTCCCGACCCGGTGGATCGAGATGGTCCGACACACGCTGAAGTCGCTCGGCCCGAAGGTGCTGGCCTCGCGGATGGTGCGCGACTACGTCGTCGACCTCTACACGCCGGCCGTGGGGGCAGCGCGACGGGTCGAGTCGGACGGAACCGCAGCGCCCAGCCTGGCGATCTGGAAGGCGCGGGTCCGTGCCGCCTGGCCGCACGTGCGCATCGAGCACGTGGAGTCCAGCGGCGTGAGTGACGCGCCCGCGCTGGGCCAGACGCTGACGGTGAAGGTCTATGCCTCGCTCGGGGAGCTCGACCCTGCCGAGGTCGACGTCCAGGTCGTGCACGGTCGGGTTGCCGGAGACGACAAGCTGCGCGATCCGCAGGTTGCCAGTCTGGAGGAGGCCGAGACCTACGAAGCGGGTCGACACCGGTTCGAGGGCGACGTCGCCCTCGATCACACCGGCCCCTTCGGCTACACCGTCCGGATCCTGCCGAAGAACGCCCTGCTCGCCAACGAGGCCGAGGTAGGGCTCATCGCCTGGCCGGTCGACGTCAACGCGGCGGACGTGGACTGAGGACCTCGAAGAGTGCGAAGGTGCGATCGAGCAACGTGGTCGCCGCACCGGCAGCGACGGGCTCGCCGCCGCGGAATGCCGAGTCCGGGTCCAGGTCGAGGTCGGCGTCAGTGCGGAAGACCGTCATATATCGCTCGGCGAACGCCTCGGGCAGGGTGACGTCGACAGGATCGTCTCCTGCGTGCATGAAGAGCACGTAGGACGCGTCCTGGCGCGGCTCCCCGACGGCGTTCGCGCCCTTCAGCGTGTCGCCGGACAGGAACACCCCGAGCGTCGTCAGCGTCGGATCGTGCCAGTCGTCGGTGGTCATCTCGGTGCCGTCCGGGTGCAGCCAGGTGATGTCCTTGCGGCCGCGCTCGTCCAGGGCCGTGCCGACGAAGAAGTGTCGTTGGCGCAGCACCGGGTGCTCGGCGCGTAGCCGAAGCAAGAGGCGCGTCAGCCGATCCAGATGCTGCCAGTCCTTGTCGAGGCCCTCCCACGGGAACCAGGACGTCTCGTTGTCCTGGCAGAAGGCGTTGTTGTTGCCCTGCTGGGTGCGTCCGCGCTCGTCACCGGCCGTGATCATGGGCACTCCGGTCGAGAGCAGCAGCGTCGCCATCATGTTCGCGGCCTGCCGACGCCGCAGCGACAGGGTGGCCGGGTCGTTGGTCTCGCCCTCGACACCGCAGTTCCAGGATCGGTTGTCGTCGGTGCCGTCGCGGTTGTGCTCGCCGTTGGCGCCGTTGTGCTTGCTGTTGTACGAGACCAGGTCGCGCAGCGTGAATCCGTCGTGGGCAGTGACGAAGTTGACCGATGCGTAGGGCAGCCGCCCGTCGTCGGCGTACAGGTCGCTCGATCCGGAGAACCGCGAGGCCAGCTCCCGCACACCTTCGGCGTGGCCACGCCAGAAGTCGCGCACCGCGTCTCGGTACTTGTCGTTCCACTCGCACCACGGCGGCGGGAAGCGTCCCACCAGATAGCCCTCGCCGGTCGCGTCCCAGGGCTCGGCGATCAGCTTGACCTGACGCAGCACGGGGTCCTGGTGGACGGCCGTGAGGAACGGGGCGCGCAGATCGACATCGGGTCCGTTGCGGATCAGCGCCGGCGCCAGGTCGAATCGGAACCCGTCGACGTGCATCTCGGTCACCCAGTAGCGCAGCGAGTCCATGACGAGCTGGAGCACCTGGGGTTCGGACACGTTGACCGTGTTGCCGCAGCCGGTGACGTCGGCGTACATCCCCCAGCCGTCGGTGCGGTAGTACGACGCCTCGTCGAGTCCGCGGAAGCACAGGACCGGGCCGTCCGCTCCGCCCTCGGCCGTGTGGTTGTAGACGACATCGAGGATCACCTCGAGTCCCGCGGCGTGCAGCGCCTTGACCATCTGCCGGAACTCCGTGACCTGCTCACCGCGCGTGCCACTCGCGGAGTACGCCGCGTGCGGGGCGAAGAAGCCGATGGAGTTGTAGCCCCAGTAGTTGGCCAGCCCGCGTTTGGTCAGCTCGGGTTCGGACACGAAGTGGTGCACGGGCAGGAGCTCGATCGAGGTGACGCCGAGATCCTTGAGGTAGTGGATGGTTGCGGGATGCCCCATCGCCGCGTACGACCCTCGCAGCTCGGGTGGGATGTCTGGGTGCTGGTACGTCAGTCCCCTGACATGGGTCTCGTAGATGACCGTGTGCCGCCAGGGGATGTCGGGTCGGCGGTCATCACCCCAGTCGAAGGTGTCTGTGCCGACGACCACGCTGCGTGCGGTCAGGGCGGCAGTGTCGCCGCCGGTGCCGCGTTGGCCGTCATCGCGCGCCGAAAGGGGTGGGCCGGGGGTCACGTCCCCGTCGATGGCCCGCGCGTAGGGGTCGAGCAGAAGCTTGTCGGGGTCGAAGACGCGGCCGTAGGTCGGAGCCCAGGGACCGCTCACCCTGAAGCCGTAGCGCTGTCCCGGACCGACGCCGGGAAGGTACCCGTGCCAGACGCCCAGGGTGTGCTCGGGCAACGCTACCCGGCGCTCGTGGCCGTGGTCGTCGAACAGGCTCAGCTCGACGCCGGAGGCGGACGGCGCCCAGACGGCGAAGTTCGTGCCGGCCCCGTCGTACCGGGCACCGAGCTCGCGGTGCTGCCCTGGCCAGACGACCGGAGGAGGCGAGGAGGTCATGCCCTCATCTTTGCCCAAGGTGCGGCTCGCCGACGTCGAACACGGCCACACGCGTTATCTGCAGACGTCCGTCCGAGCTGGTCTCCTGGTGATCGCGACAGGCTCGATCAGCAGATGTCTTCGGTGGTCGGGTACTTCGACGAGCTCGGTCGGCGCTGGGGTGGCAGGTCGTCCTTTCAGTGACCTGGCCGACAAGCAGTCGCGCACTGCTGGAGTCCTCTACGTGGGTCCTCCGCATGCCAAGATCCAACCATGCGTGGCGTGGGGATGGCGACGAACTTGGCGGCCGGCGATCCGGTTGCAGTTGTCGAGGATTGGCGGGGCGCTCCTGGAGCCAGCGGATGCATCGAGTCGTGGCCTGGGAACCGGGCACGCTGGTCACCTTCGAGCGGGCGGGTTCGGTAGGACGGTTTGCGCGTCTGCGAGACGCCACCGACGAGATGGAGAGCGACGAGCGGAAGATGATGGCGCTGCGGTCCGGCCATGTGCGGTACGTGTGCGCGCCGTCGGTGCACGTCGACTGCCTGCGTTCTAATTCGCGGGCCGATGGGCGAGCGTGTCGCGCGGGTACCTGGCCGGAGACTTCATCGGCTGGTACCTCGACTTCGGCCTGCCGCCACGTTTCGAGCTTGACTTTCGACGGATAGTCACGATGGATCTCGTCCTCGACGCGTTGGTGACGCCACAGGGCGAGTGGGAATGGAAGAACGAGGCGGAGTTCGAGCGCGGGTCGGCGCTTGGTGTCCTCGACCCAGATTGGGAGGCACCGATCCGGGCGGAGGGCCGCCACGTCAGGCGGGAGGTCGCCCTTCGCGTTGGCGTTTTCTCAAGCGACTGGGACTCTTGGGCGCCGCCAGGTGAGTGGGGTCCGCTAGACGTCCGTGGCACATGACCGGGGTCAGGGACTCGAGGCTCTCCTCGCCCACGGGCTCGTCCGCTTGCTGCCAGATCCGGGACCCGAGGGTGCCCGGCGCGCCGCCGTCAACAGTAAGACTTCAGTAGCGACAGGCGATGTCGAGCCCCGGAATCCGTTGTACACAAGGCGAAAAATTTCTGGGTACGGTCGGACATGTCGGGTAGAATCGAACACATGTTCGACACCGACCTCAGTGCACTCGACGAGCCGGCCACGCTGGCCGCCGCCGAGCACGCACGTGCGGTGGTCGAGCAAGGTGAGGTGCGGTTGTTGCAGACTGCTGCGCGCTGGGCCGACCTGCACAGTGAGCTCGCCCGCGCCACCGGTCCGCTGCTGCCCGGGTCGGAGAAGCTGGTCCGGTTCGGTGGGGACGGGACACCTGCGGTGGCGGAGTTCGCGCCGGCCGAGCTCGGTGTCGTCCTCGCGACCTCATCGTCGGCTGCGGAGCGGCTGGTCGGGCGACGCGTTGGACCTGCGGCACCGGCTCCCACGCGCTGTGGGCGCGGATCGTGGCTGGTGAGGTGAAGCCGTGGATCGGCCGCCGGACCGCCGAAGCCACCCGCCACCTGAGTGCGGACACCGTGGCGGTGGTGGACCGGCGGATCGCGAAGTACGCGCACTCCTTGTCGTGGGGTCGGATCGAAGCGATCATTCAAGCGTGCTGGATGGAGTGCGACCCCGATGCTGCGGCTGAAGCCGACGAGCGGGCGCAGGGATCGTTGGGGGTGTGGGTCAAGGACCAGCCCGGCGAGCCCGGCACCGGCGAGATCTTCATCCGGGCCGAGGCACCCGACGCGTGGCGGTTCAACGCTTCTATCGGCGGCCTCGCCACCGGCCTCGGCACCCTCGGCGACAACCGCCCGGTCGACGTGCGCCGGGCGGCGGCGGTGGGGATCCTGGCCGACCCCCAGCACGCCCTGGACCTGTTCGCCGACATCGACACCGCAACCGGCCAGCTGGAGCCACCCAGCGACCCCGAGTCGAGTGACCCTCAGGTCCCGGTCGAACCACATCATCCCGGGCGGCGCGTCGACCGGTGGACACCCGGCCCGACGTCACGCTGTATGTCCACCTCACCGACCAGGCCCTGGTCGACCGGGACGGGGTGGCGCGGGTGGAGCAGGTCGGCCCCGTCACCCTCGACCGGGTCCGGTCCTGGCTCGGCCACGCCAACGTGACCGTCAAAGCCGTCATCGACCTCAACGACCAGGTCCCGGTCGATGCCTATGAGATCCCCGACCGGATCCGCGAAGCCGTCCACCTGGCCATCCCGGTCGACTGCTTCCCCTACGCCACCTCCACCCGCAGGTCCGGCGACATCGACCACACCATCGCGTTCGTCAAACCTGATGACGGTGGGCCACCGGGCCAGACCGGCGTCGGCAGGCTCGGCCCCATCACCCGGTTCCATCATCGGGTCAAGACCCACGGTGACTGGCACGTCGCCCAACCCTTCACCGGCGTGTTCGTGTGGCGCACCCCCCACGGCCGTTACTTCCTGGTCGACCACACCGGCACCCACCAAGCCCTGCCTGCACTCCCGGCTGCCTGAGCGCACTCGACCTCGACAAGCCTGCCCTGAGCCTGTCGAAGGGCTCGATCAGCGGGGCGACTGCCCGACCGCCACCGGTCCCAGCACCCCAGGTCCACCGACTGGGAGGTTGCGGCCGAGACAAGCACCCGAAGACCTGCACAGGCTCCCAGGCTGCGTCTCGGCCGGTGATCTCGACGGGCGGCGGTCAGCTCGGTCATGACGATGGACAGGCACTAGTGGGAGGAGGCACAGTGGTCTTGACAAGTTCTAACGACTGTAATGAGGTTTACCCGTGAGTGGATCACTGCCCCACAACATCACGTTCGACTGCGCGGACCCGTACGAGCTCGCCCGGTTCTGGAGCCAGGTGGTCGGTCTGCCGATCGGCGACGACGACAACCCCGGCGACCCGGCAGCGACCGTGGGCCTGCCGACCGGCCCCGGGCTGCTGTTCATCCGGGTCCCGGAGGGCAAGACGGTGAAGAACCGGGTGCATCTCGACCTGCAGCCCACCGACCGGACTCGTGACGAGGAGGTCGAGCGGCTGATCGGACTCGGCGCGAGGCTGTTCGAGGATCACCGACGACCCGAGAGCGGCAACACCGGCTGGGTCACGCTGCTCGACCCCGAGGGCAACGAGTTCTGCATCGAGCGTGGTCGACTCGACCGGAGCGGCTGACGCTCGGTTCGCTACGCTGCCGGACCATGGCTGAATTCGTGCGGCTCGAGGTCACCGACGGCGTAGGGGTCCTTCGACTGGACCGTCCGCCCATGAACGCGCTGGACGTCGTGATGCAGGAGGAGATCCGCGAGCTCGCCACCGAGGCCACCGATCGCGAGGACGTCCGGGCGGTCGTCGTCTACGGCGGCGAGAAGGTGTTTGCGGCCGGTGCCGACATCAAGGAGATGGCGGCGATGTCGTACACCGACATGGTCAAACGATCCGGCGCGCTGCAATCGGCGTTCACGGCGGTCGCGCGGATCCCCAAGCCCGTGGTCGCTGCCGTGACCGGCTATGCGCTCGGCGGCGGATGTGAGCTCGCGCTCTGCGCCGACGTCCGGATTGCGGCCGAAAACGCGAAGCTGGGGCAGCCCGAGATCCTCCTGGGCATCATCCCAGGCGCCGGCGGGACCCAGCGGCTGAGCCGCCTCGTCGGTCCGGCCAAGGCCAAGGACATCATCTTCACCGGCCGGTTCGTCGGCGCAGAAGAGGCGCTACGGATCGGACTCGTCGACCGGGTGGTACCGGCAGCTGACGTGTATGACGCGGCCGTGGCCTGGGCAGCGTGCTTCGCTGCGGGGCCGGCATTTGCACTCCGCGCTGCCAAAGACGCCATTGACCGCGGCCTCGAGACCGATCTGGTCACCGGCCTCGAGATCGAGCGTCAGCAGTTCGCGGCCTTGTTCGCCACTGAGGACCGCACCAGCGGGATGACGTCGTTCATCGAGGACGGACCCGGCAAGGCGACCTTCCAGGGTCGATGACCGACGTCGACACGCGTGGCCGGGCGTGGGTGGCCAGGTGCCCGCTCGGGCATACTTTGACGTCATACCCGAGGGGGTGAGCGTGGCAGACGTTCCGAAGGGCGACCGCGAAGCAGCCGGTGCTCCGTCCGATCCGGACAGCGCAACGACGGTAACGCCGCCCGCTGACGCGGCCCCGGCCACGACCGACCCTCCGAAGACCGAGACGACGACTGACCTCCCCAGGACGGTGGGTGCGACCCCGGTCGACGAACCAGGTTCCCGACCGCGTCCCGCCGACCCGAGCCTGTCCCGGCACGAGCAGAATGCGGTTCACACCCGCCCGAGCCGTCTCGCCACGGGCGGCAAGAAGGTCAAGGCGGGTGCAGATCTGGTCCGCAGCCGGCTCGCGTCCCTCATCTGGCTGGTGGCAGTGCTGGCCGCAATCGTGCTGTCGGTCGGCGCCCTGTTGATCGCGCTCAAGGCCAACCAGGACAACTCGCTGGTGTCGTGGGTGCTCGACGTCGCCAACCGGATCGACGGTCCGTTCTGGCGGGTCTTCGAGTTCTGTCAGGACAAGAAGGGACCACGGTGCGTGCAGCAGGATGACGTCAAGGAACACCTGGTCAACTGGGGTCTTGCCGCGGTCGCGTACCTGATCGCCGGTCGGATCCTCGACCGCGTCATCCGGCCCTAGCCCCTCATCGCCGCCGGCCGGCCGGTGCGCGTCGTTGCGGCGGATGAGCGATGATGGACCGGCAGCGCACAGGTCGACATCGGGGCCAACACCTGCCGCGCGACCGGTGCGCTGTGAGAGATGCCACGTCGCATGCACGTTCCGCTGCTAGCTACTTGCTAGTAGCGTCCGGAGCGACGAGGCGCCAGCCACCGGTGACACCGGATCGAGCCGACACAGGAGGGCCTGCCCGGCCATGAAGATCGTTGTCTGCGTGAAGTACGTCCCCGACGCCACGGCCGCGCGGTCGTTCTCAGCCGACCACACGGTCGACCGCGTCGGCGTCGATGGAGTGTTGTCGGAGCTCGATGAGTACGCCGTCGAGGAGGCGCTGAAGATCCGCGAGGCGGCCGGTGACGACACCCAGGTGGTCGTGGTGACCATGGGCCCCGAGCAGGCCAGGGCGGCGATCCTCAAGTCGCTGCAGATGGGCGCCGACGAGGGTGTCCACATCAACGACGAGGCGATCCACGGCTCCGACGCCATCGCCACCTCACTCGTCTTGGCCAAGGCGATCGAGGGTCAGGGAGCCGACATCGTGCTGTGTGGCATGGCGTCGACGGACGGTTCGATGAGCGTCGTACCCGCCATGCTCGCGGAGCGGCTGGGGCTGCCCCAGGTCACCTTCGGTTCCGAGGTCACTGTCGACGGCTCGACCGTGCGCGTACGCCGCGACGGCGACGCCGCGACCGAGACGATCGAGGCATCGCTGCCCGTGCTGGTCAGCGTGACCGACCAGGCCAACGAGCCGCGCTACCCGTCGTTCAAGGGCATCATGGCGGCGAAGAAGAAGCCCGTCGCTGAGCTCACCCTGAGCGACCTCGGCCTCGACGCCGCTGAGGTCGGCCTCGACGCCGCGTGGACCAAGGTTGTCGAGGCGCAGGAACGGCCACCTCGCACGGCCGGGACGGTCGTGTCCGACGAGGACGGCACCGGAGCCGATCAGCTGGTCGAGTTCCTGGCCGGCCAGAAGTTCATCTGAGCAAAGGAAGAGCGCACACCATGACGGAGATCCTGGTCCTTGTCGATCACGCGGACGGTACCGTCCGCAAGACCACAGCAGAGCTCTTGACGATCGCCCGCCGGCTGGGCGAGCCCTCCGCGGTCTTCGTCGGACCCGGCCTCGAGGCGGCCCGCGACGCACTCAAGCAGTACGGCGCCGAGAAGGTCTACGTGCTCGATTCGGCCGAGCTGACCGACTATCTGGTGGCACCGAAGGCCGAGGCTCTGGCCCAGCTGATGGCGGCCAAGCAGCCTGCCGCCGTGCTCATCGCCAGCAACGCCGAGGGCAAGGAGATCGCGGGCAGGTTGGCGATCAAGACCAGCTCGGGGCTCATCACGGACGCTGTCGACGTCCAGCCGGGAGACGATGGTCCGACCACGACTCAGTCCGTGTTCGCGGGTGGCTTCACCGTCAACGCAGTGGTCACCAAGGGCACGCCGATCATCACGGTCAAGCCGAACTCGGCGACTCCCGAAGCAGTCGAGGGGGCCGTCGACGAGGAAGCCTTCGACGTCGCGGTCAGTGACGCTGCCAAGACGGCCAGGATCACCGAGAGCAAGCCACGCGAGGCCACCGGCCGGCCGGAGCTCACCGAGGCCGCCATCGTCGTGTCCGGCGGGCGCGGCACCGGAGGCAACTTCGAACCCGTCGAGGCGTTCGCCGACGCGCTGGGAGCGGCGGTTGGGGCGTCGAGGGCAGCGGTCGACTCGGGGTGGTATCCGCACTCCTACCAGGTCGGCCAGACCGGCAAGACGGTGTCGCCGCAGCTCTACGTCGCCACCGGCATCTCTGGTGCGATCCAGCACCGGGCCGGCATGCAGACGTCGAAGACGATCGTGGCCGTCAACAAGGACGAGGAGGCGCCGATCTTCGAGCTCGTCGACTTCGGCGTGGTCGGCGACCTGCACGCCGTGTTGCCCAAGGCCACCGAGGCGGTCAACGCGCGTAAGGGCTAGTCAGTCGTCCGAGACCGCGTAGGGCTTGTCGGGCCAGTAGGCCCACTCCTCGAAGTGCTCGACCCGGCCGTCGTCGGCGAAGTGGAGCACCCACAGGTCGAGGTACTCCTGGCGGACCGGGTCGCCGTACTCGACCTTGACACGAACGACCGCGTCGGTGCCCTCCGCGGCGATGACGTGTCCGGTCATCGTGAAGACCGGGCCTTCTTCGTCGTCGATCCAGAACTCCTTGATGGCCTGATGACCGTCCAGTGGGCGGTCGTAGGGCGAACGGAGATAGGTGGCCAATGGGGTGAAGAGCCGCTCGACGGACTCGACGTCCTGTCCGCGCCAGGCGCGTTCGTACGACTCCACCCACAGCATGACCTCGTCGCGCGTCATGCGAGCATCCTGCCAGCGGCGTTCAACCGGCGTTCAACCGGCGTTCAACCGGCGCCGCTGGGGCTGCTGCGCCGCCGGGCCGGTCAGCGCAGGTCCGCGGGCTCGAGGTGCAGGGTCTGGCCCTCCCAGCGGTTGCGCAGCCAGCGGTCATGGCTGGCGACGATGACAGTGCCAGGCGACCGGCCCAGAGCGTCCTCGAGCTCGCTGGCGAGCACGAGTGAGATGTGGTTGGTCGGTTCGTCGAGGAGCAGGACGTCGGGCCGCCCGGCGACCAGGATCGCGAGCGCCAGCCGTCGCTGCTGCCCGACGCTGAGCTGCCCGACCGGCCGGGACAGATCACGCGGATGCAGCAGTCCCAGCTCACCCAGTGGGATGGGGGAGCCGGTCGCGTCGTCGTAGACCTGGTGGGGGGTGCGGTCGAGCCGGGGGAAGACCACATCCTGCTCGAGCCGGCCCACGCGCCGCGCGGTGACGGTCGCTTGGCCGGCGTCCGGAGCCAACGTTCCGGCGAGGACGGCGAGCAGGGTCGACTTGCCGGACCCGTTGGCCCCCGTCACGAGCAAATGATCCCCCGCCACCACGTCGAGACGGTCGAGCGTCAGCCTGCCGTCGACTCGCAGCTCGCGGACGAAGACGGCCAGGCCACCCTGGGCCTGCCGGGCGGTCAACGCACCGGAGAAGCTGATGGGCCTTGGCGGCTTCGGGATGAGGTCGCGCTCGATCGCTGCGATGCGTTGCTCTGTGTTGCGCACCCGGCGGCTGACCGTGGCCGCGACGTTGCTCCCCTTGAAGTTGTAGATGTACTTGTCGTTGTCCCGCGGCGCGCGGTTGTGCGCGACCTGCCGCGCTGTGGTGCGCGTCGCGGCGCGCAGACCATCCAGCTGCTCTCGCTGGTCGAGGAACGCGCGTTCCCACCGCTGCCGCGCGAGGCGCTTGTGCACGAGGTAGTCGCTGAACCCACCGGTGAAGCGGTTGCCGCCGTCGCCGTCCACGCCGAAGTGGCTGGCGTCGAGGTCGACGATCACCTCACACACGCGGTCGAGGAACACCCTGTCGTGGCTGGCGATCACGACGATCCCGGGCGCGGACACGAGGAACGACTCGAGGAACTCGATCGCCTGCTCGTCGAGGTGGTTCGTCGGCTCGTCGAGGATGATGCAGTCGGGCTGCCGGACCACCAGGGCAGCCAGCGCCAACCGCGTCCGCTGGCCACCTGACATCAATGCCACCGGTCGGTCGCGCTCCACGTCGGCGATGCCGAGCCGTGCCCGGGCAACGTCCGCCCGACGGTCCGCATCCCAGGCGTCATGACGTTGCGCCCACTCCAGCGTGGCCGCGTATTCCTCGGCGACCTCTCCCGGTTCCGGGTCGGCCATACGCTCGGCCAGGGACTCCAGGCGGCGTACGGCGTCGTGCAGGGGAGCCAGTACCTCGTCCAGGACCTCGGCGACGGTGGCTCCGAGGGGGAACTCCGGCTCCTGGGTGAGGAACCCGAGATCGGCGGGGACCGCAAGCTCGCCGGCATCGGCGCTCTCGAGCCCGACGACGATGCGCAGGAGCGTCGATTTCCCGACGCCGTTCTCACCGACGAGACCGAGCGGTTGACCGCGCTGGGCCAGCAGGTCGACGCCGTCGAGGACGACGCGGTCGCCGAACGTCTTCGAGACGTCGGTCGCTGACAGGAAGGAAGGATCGGGCATGGGACCACCGGGCGAAGTCGGGAGCAGCTCGCCGGGCAGGCCGCGGCACGAGCAGGGACGGAGGTCAGATCCACATGGTGCGGGAAGTTTGCCCTGGCCAGGTCACCTCGCGCAAGTCATTTTGGTTTCGGTCGAGCGCGCGCTGAATAGCGATCCGGGCACCGGGTACGGCGAACGGGTCCGCCCGAAGAAAGGTCCGTGTGATGTGCTCGGTTGCTCAGGAACCGGACGCCACACGGACGCTCGTGGTCGTGATGGGTGTCTCCGGGGTGGGCAAGACGACCGTGGGGGAGTTGCTCGCCAAACGCCTCGGCGTGTCCTTTGCCGACGCCGACGAGTTCCACCCACCCGCGAACATCGCCAAGATGTCCGACGGCGTCCCGCTCGTCGACGATGACCGCTGGCCCTGGCTGGACGCCATCGGGAGCTGGCTGAGCGACCGGGCGGCATCCGGCGCCGTGGTCACGTGCTCAGCACTCAGGGAGAGCTATCGCGACGCCATCCGGGCGCAGGCGCCGATGACGTGGTTCCTCTACCTCGAAGGCGATGCTGCGTTGATCCGGGCCCGGCTCACGCAGCGGCCGAGCCACTTCATGCCGGCCTCCCTGCTCGATTCCCAGCTTGCCAACCTCGAGCCGCCCGCTGACCACGAGCGCGCCGTGGTCGAGTCCGCCGATCAGCCGCCCGACGCCATCGTCGAACACTTCCTGCACACCCTGTCCGCCCGCACCGGAGACGACCGTGACTGAAACCCATCTCTCCAGCAGCTCGGCCCTTCTCGCCGCCGGGAGCAACGCCGGCGACGCTCAGCTCGTCATCGCCGCGCTGGCCGGTATCACCGTCCTCGTCGTCCCTGGTCACCGTCGTCAAGCTGCATCCCTTGCTCGGCCTCACGCTCGGAGCACTGGTCGTCGGTGCGGTGGCCGGCGCCAACCTCAACGACACCGTGGCGAGCTTCTCGACGGGGGTGGGCGACCCCGTGGCGGGTGTTGGGCTCTTGATCGCCCTCGGGGCGATGCTCGGTCGGCTGCTCGTCGACTCCGGCGGCGCCGACCAGATCGTCGACACGATCGTGGGCCGGGCGTCCAACCGGACGCTGCCCTAGGCGATGGCCGCGGTGGGCGCGCTCATCGGACTCCCGATGTTCTTCGAGATCGGGCTCGTCATGCTGATCCCGGTGATCCTCCTGGTCACCCGTCGCTCCGGGCTACCGCTGATGCAGATCGGCATTCCGACCCTGGCGGGACTGTCGGCGATGCACGGCCTTGTGCCTCCGCACCAGGCCCGCTCAGGTTCGTTGTTCTTCAGCGATGTGAACGACGCGGGCTTCTGGCTGGTCAAGGAGTACTTCGGGATGAACGTCGTCCAGACCCTCAAGTCCTGGTGGGTCATGGGAACGGTCGTCTCCGTGAGCGGTCTCGTCCTGGTGCTCGCGCTCGGTGTGATCATCTAGCTGTGATGCCCAGCCAGGTTGTCCAACCTGCTGATGGGTGAGCACTTGCCGATGGCGGAGTGGGGCCGGTGGTGGTTGTACTCGTGGATCCATGATGGCAGAGCGGCGAGTCGGGCGGATTCGGAGGTGTAGAACTTTTTGAAGGCCCAGCCTTCGGCAAGGGTTCGGTGGAAGCGCTCGATCTTTCCGTTGGTCTGGGGTCGGTAGGGCCGGGTCCATTTCGGTGTGATGGTGAGCTCGATGCAGGTGTCGCGCCACAGGTTGGAGCGGTAGCAGCTGCCGTTGTCGCTGAGGACTCGCTGGACGGTGACGCCCCGTTCGGCGAACCACGCGACCGCGTTGCGCAGCACCTCGGTCGCGGTTTCCTTGGTCTCGTCGTCGCGGGCTTCGACGTAGGCGACGCGTGAGTGGTCGTCGATGACGGTGTGCAGGTAACAGATTCCGATCACCGGGTTGCGCGACCTGCTGCGCGCAGCGCCGGTGCGAGTGACCGTTGCCGATCGGTTCTTCTCGCCCTGTTGGCGCCCGACATAGCGCCAGCCGCCGCCGTCTGGGACCTTGCCGAGCTTCTTCACGTCGACGTGGATCAGATCACCGGGCCGCTCATGCTCGTATCGGCGGATCCGCTCTCCGGTGTTCCGGTCGATGTGGGTGAGCCGGTTGAGCCGGCACCGCACCAGGACTGCGTGCACCGTCGAGGACGACATGCCAAGCCGGTCGCCGATCTCGACCGGTCCCAACCGCTGCTTCCAGCGCAGGTGAACGATCTTGCGGACCATCGGCTGGGGTGTGCGATGCGGTTGCCGGTGCGGCCGGGACGAGCGGTCGCTCATTCCGTCCGGGCCTTCCTCGCGGTAGCGGGCAGCCCACTTTGCCGCGGTCTTCCACGACACGTCGTAGCGCTCTGCTGCACGTGCCAGCGGCCAGCCGTCATCGACGATCAGGCGTGCCAGCCTCAGCCGGGCGCGAGAGGTCAGGGCAGCGTTGGGGTGGGTAGCGTGGGACATGAAGACCTCCTGGTCGTGGAGCGGTTCCTAGGTAGCTCCACTCCACATCGGGAGGTCTTCACCCGTCTACTACGTCAGACCGTCTCATCACACGATCTCGACCAACGTCTCTGCTCATCACATCTAGCCGGACGGTCAGCGGTGCCCTGGAAGCGAAGCGACGCCGGCGATCCCGGTGTGGGAAACCAGCGCCAGACGACCGCAGACTGGGCGAGCGTCCACGATGCGTTGCACACCCAGTAGACGAGCAACGCAACGGGAACGACGCCTCCGGCAACGGCGAGGCCGAGCGCCGAGAGCGCCGGCATCAGCTGGTGGATCCGGCCCACAGCCTCGGGCAGGTCCGTCATGACCGTGTTCGGAGCGACCAGGTACTTCTGGGTGACGAAGGCAAGCGCGGCTGCGATACCGGCCAGCCCGGCGACGACGGTCAGGTGCAGCCAACCGGCGCCGACGTATCCGCGTTCGGCCAGGGGGACCCCTAGCAGGGTGGCCGCCCCCAGCGATGCGACCAGCTCGGTGCCCATCGCACCGACCGGAACGCCCGCAATAACGTCGGCCAGCAGATGGTAGAGCGCCAGCCAGATGGGAAGCTGCACCAGCAGGGGCAGGCACCCGAGCCGCGACATGCGGTGCTCCGAAGCGATTCGCCGTCGTTCGTTGCGCAAGGCGCGAAGGCTCAGGGGGTCCGTGCGCCGGCGATAGCGCTTGGCAAGGTCCTGCAGCTGCGGTCGTGCCCGGGCCGAGGTGTGGGCGAGTCGGACGCCATGCACGGCCAGCGGCAGCAGCGCCAGGCGCACGGCGGCTACCACGGCGGCAATGCACAGCAGCCAGGTGCTGCCGGACGCAGGATCGGCGCCCAGGGACGTCAGGCCGGCATGGGCGGTGGCCACGACGGCGGCGAGCAGGTGCGACAAAGGGTGGAGAAAAGTGGGCATGGGGTACTCCTGAGATCGAGAGGGATCATGGGCCTGGGCTCGCTCGAGGCGAGCGTCAGGCCAGCTCAGGAGCGCGCGGCCGTAGCGGGTGGTGCGTGAGGTCGGTCAGGCGTGCCGCCCAAACCGGTGACGCGTCGCCCATCGACAGGAGCAACGCAGGGGTCTGGCCGACCGTGCGGTCGACGAGACGGTGACCGAGCCGAACCAAGGGCACGAGTGTCAACGACACGACGACCAGGGCGAGCATCGTCGGCATGTCGGACCCGATCGTGAGCAGCGAAGGCAACACGACGGCGAGGCACGTTCCCACCAAGCTGACGAGCACGGCCCAGGCCCGTGCTGTCATCTCCGAGTGCTCCTGCACCATGGGACGCATCGTACTCGCGGCGGGGGAGGCCGGAAACTGTCGCCTGGCCGCCGGTCGGTCTGACTGCCAAGGACTAACCTCAGGTCGTGACTGGAGCCGATGCCACGCAGCTCAACGCGCGCCGAGCGTCGTACGCCGAGGACCTGCCCGACGAGGAGCTCGAGTTCCAACGGCGCTACGGACCGTGGGCCGCGTTCACCCCTCAGCAGGCAGAACCCATCTTCGACGAGACCGGGCTGGAGTGGTGGATCGCGGGTGGCTGGAGCATCGAGGCGTTCACCGGCGTGTCGCGTCCGCACGAGGACATCGACGTCTCTCTGTGGCGTCGGGACGTCCCGGAGCTCGTCCGCGTCTTCGCCGGCACGTACGACGTCTGGGCGGCGGGCGGCGGGCTGACCCCGTTGTTCGACGACCGGCTCGTCCTGCCGGACACGTCCGACCAGGTCTGGATCCGGGAGCATGCGTTGGCACCGTGGGTCGCTGACTGCGTCGTGAATCCCGACCGGGACGGGCGCTGGGTCAACCGTCGGGAGCGGTCGTGGGATGCGCCGCTGGGTGAGATCACGTTCACGAAGGACGGGATCCGATACCTCAATCCGGAGATCGCGCTGGCCTTCAAGGCCAAGCTGGACCGACCAAAGGACCGCGCAGACCTCGAGACGGCCCTTCCGCTGCTGGACGGCGAGCAACGCACGTGGCTGCGAGAGTTTCTGGAGCGCGTGCACCCGGACCATGCCTGGCTGCAACGGCTCCAGTAGGAGTCAAGCATGGGACAAGGCGTGGCACAGCCTGTCCAGAGCTCCGTAGAGACGGCGCCTGCTGAGTTCCCGGTCCTCCTGCCAGTGCTGGAGCTGCTCGGCCGTGAGCACGGCCATCAGGGCGTCCGCCCGGATATCCGGGTCCGCGGCACCGGCCTCGGCGAGCAACGTGCGGACGTGCAGGTGCCACAAGCGATGCGATCCGGTTCTGAAGCGAGCACCGACGGCCGCGGTCTGCGAGACGAGCACGAGCTCACGGTTGTCGTCGAGCAGCCGGAGATAGGCCCGCACGAACGCAACCAGTCGTTCCGACGGGGCAGCGCCGGGACCGAGTGGTGGCGGGCCTGACAGCAGGCCGGCCTGCAGCGTGCTCTCGACGTCGTCGAGGAGGGCCGCAGCGAGTCCAGATCTGTCGCCGAAGCGCCGGTAGACCGTCCCCTTGCCGACTCCCGCCGCTGCCGCCACCTGGTCCATCGTCAGCTCTTGCATGCCATGGACACGGAACAGCGAGCGGGCGGCCGCCAGCACGCTCTGCCTGTTCCTCGCCGCGTCCGCCCGTTCCGTGCGGACCCCGACGTCCAGTACGGGGAGCTGCCTGCGCTTGTCCGGCACTTGGCAAAACCTTTCTCGGATCCGGGAATACGGACTCTAGTCCACATCGTTGCGGCAATTAAACGGACTCTAGTCCGTTTATCTGACCATCGAAAGGGCAACTGACATGACCACCTTGCTGCACATCTCCTCGTCGCCACGCGGCGCGGAGGAGTCGGAGTCGCTCGCTCTTGCCGCGACGTTCATCGAGCAGTACACACAGGTCCATCCGGAGGTCGAGGTGGACACCTTCGACCTGTGGGACGGATCGCTCCTGGACTTCGGTCGCGATGCTGCGCGGGCCAAGATGGCCGTCTTCGCGGGCGAGGATCCGTCGGGTGAGCTGGCGGCGCAGTGGGCCAGAGCCATCGAGACCTTCGAGCGGTTCGCTGCCGCCGACAGCTACCTGTTCAGCGTGCCCATGTGGAATCACGGCGTCCCGTACATCCTGAAGCAGCTGATCGACGTGATCTCGCAGCCGGGATACCTCTTCGACTTCGATACGGAGCGCGGTTACACGGGTCGGCTGCACGGCAAGAAGGCCGCGCTTCTCTACACCAGCGCCGTCTACGGACGTGGTCTCGCCCCCGAGTTCGGCCATGACTTCCAGTCAACCTACCTGCGGGACTGGTTGGTCTGGGCCGGCGTCACGGAGGTGTCGGAGGCCGAGTTCAGGCCCAACCTCGTGACTGCGGACGTGGTCACCCAACGGGCCATCGCACACGCCGGGGTGGCGGACCTCGCCAAGGCCTTCTGAGCCGCTCGGACGGGTCCGAAAAGGACGGGAGAGTCCTGACCACGGGCTTCCCGGCCGCAAGGCCTTATCCTGGGAGACGCAATGACTGCTCCCGACCAGGCCGTGGCCTACCTCGACCACGCCGCCACGACCCCCATCTATCCCGAAGTCGTCGAAGCGATGGCGGAGCAGATGGTCAGTCTTGGCAACGCGTCGTCGTTGCACGGATCGGGACGCTCGGCTCGGCGGGTGGTAGAGGAGTCGCGGGAGTCGATCGCTGCCGGGCTCGGAGCCCGACCCTCCGAGGTCGTGTTCACCTCGGGCGGCACCGAAGCCGACAACTTGGCCATCAAGGGTTTCTACTGGGCCCGGCATCGCGAGGATCCGCGTCGTGTGCGTGTGCTGTCGACGACGGTCGAGCACCACGCCGTGCTCGACCCTCTGCAGTGGATGGCGGCTGACGAAGGCGCCCGGGTCGAGCTGGTGCCGGTGGACGCCGACGGCAGGCTCGACCTGGCCGTGTTGGAGGCGTCGATCGCACGAGACCCGGAATCCGTCGCCCTGGTCACGGTGATGTGGGGCAACAACGAGGTCGGTACGCTGCAGCCGATCGACGACGTCGTCGCCCTCGCAGCGGCGCACGACATCCCCGTGCACACCGACGCGGTCCAGGCCATGGGGCAGGTTCCGCTGGACTTCGCGGCCAGCGGTGTGGACGCGATGACGGTCACTGGTCACAAGGTCGGCGGTCCGTTCGGCGTCGGAGCGCTGCTGCTGCGCAAGGAGGCAGAGCTGGTCAGCCTGATGCACGGCGGCGGCCAGGAACGCGACGTCCGGTCAGGAACGATCGACGCGCCGGCCATCGTCGGGTTCGCACGCGCCACCGAGCTCGCGATCAAGGGCCAGGCCGCGCGAGCCCTGCAGCTGACCGAGCTTCGTGACGACCTCGTACGCCGGGTGCTCGACGTCGTTCCCGACGCCATCGTCAACGGGCCGCCCAGCGGGCAGCGCCTCCCGGGGAACGCCCACATCTCGTTTCCCGGCTGCGAAGGCGACTCCCTGCTCATGTTGCTCGACGCCCAGGGCATCGAGTGCTCGACGGGTTCGGCCTGTTCAGCGGGTGTTCCCCAGCCCTCGCACGTCCTGCTCGCGATGGGCCGTTCCGAGGCGATCGCGCGAGCATCCCTGCGGTTCTCCCTGGGGCACACCTCGACACCGACGGATGTCGACCGGCTGATCGAAGCGCTGCCGCCCGCGGTCGAGCGCGCGCGCGCGGCCGGGGTCGCGGCAGCGCCGGGTGATCGACGGTGAAGGTGTTGGCGGCCATGTCGGGTGGTGTCGACTCGGCGGTCGCAGCGGCGCGCGCGGCAGAGGCCGGTCACGACGTCACGGGCATCCATCTGGCCCTGTCGCGCAACCCCAAGTCCTACCGCAGCGGTGCACGTGGCTGCTGCACCATCGAGGACTCCAACGACGCGCGCCGCGCCGCAGATGTCATCGGCATCCCGTTCTACGTCTGGGACCTGAGCGAACGCTTCCACGAGGACGTGGTCGAGGACTTCATGGCGGAGTACGCCGCCGGCCGCACCCCCAACCCCTGTCTGCGGTGCAACGAGAAGATCAAGTTCGCCGCAGTGCTGGATCGGGCGATGGCCCTCGGTTTCGACGCGGTCGCCACCGGTCACTACGCCCAGCTCGAGACCGGAGCAGACGGGCTCATCGAGATGCACCGGGCTGTCGACCACGGCAAGGACCAGTCCTACGTCCTCGGTGTCCTCACTCAGGACCAGCTCGCGCACTCGATGTTCCCACTCGGCGACTCGACCAAGGAACACGTGCGCGAGGAGGCGGCGAGACGCGGCCTGGCGGTGGCCAAGAAGCCCGACAGCCACGACATCTGTTTCATCTCCGACGGCGACACCGCCGGCTGGTTGCGCGACAAGCTGGGCGCCGCGCCGGGCGAGATCGTCGACACCGCCGGTGAGGTGCTGGGTTCACACGAGGGCACCTTCGGGTTCACGATCGGCCAGCGCAAGGGACTTCGTCTCGGCATCCCCGCCGCTGACGGCAAGCCCCGCTACGTGCTCGACATCGAGCCGGTGTCCGGCCGCGTCACGGTCGGCGACCGGGCGGGCCTGGCCGTCGACCACATCGTGGGGATCAAGCCGCGCTGGTGCGGGTCGGTCCCGGTCGGCGAACTCGCGTGCACGGTCCAGCTGCGCGCGCATGGCGAGGAGTTCACCGCAGTGGCACGGGTGGTCCCGGGCGAAGAGGACACGATCGAGATCGAGCTGCGCAACCCTGCCAGCGGGATCGCACCCGGCCAAGCGGCCGTGGTCTACGCCGGCAGCCGAGTCGTCGGCAGCGCGACCATCGCACGTGTCGGCCGGCGTACCTCGGTCTGATCAGGCAGATCTACCCGGAACCGGCAGGTCCCGGCACGCGTCCGAGTGTCATGAAACGGACCCCGGTCGTCCTCGTAGGCACAGCCATGTTCGCGCTCGTCATGACGGCATGCGGTTCTGCAGCCGCACCTCGAACGGTCGTCGGCGAGGCGACGACTCCGACGATTGCACCGCTGGCTGCCGACGCAATCGTGTGGCAGGTGGTGGATGGGCCGGGCTTCACGACCCTGGAGTTTGCGCTGTCGTTCCAACCGACCATCACCGTGTACGGAGACGGCCGCCTGCTGGTGCAGGACCTCGATGACAGCAGCCTGGGACAGACGCCGATCCAGCTGCAGGAGGGACAACTGTCCCAGCAGCAGGTCGACGACCTTCGTCGCGCTGCAGATGAGTCGGGACTGTTCACCGGCGCCGAGGTCGACTTCGGATCACCGGGGATCAGTGACGTCGGTACGACCACCGTCACCGCGACCAACGCTGCGGGCGACCAGGTGAGCGTGGCGGCCTACGCGCTCGGCAGCGACAACGGCGTCACTCCACGGCAGCAGGAGCTCCGTCATCAGCTCGACCAGTTGGTCAAGACCTCGCTGCAGAACTTGCCCGAGACGACGCCGATGACTCCGACGAGACTCGCCGTGATCGGTCTCGACGGGAGCGCCGGCGGGTCGCAGACACCAGCGGTGGCGTGGCCAGGAACGTCGCACGTCACGTTGTTCGAAGGTCAGCGTGACCTCCCCTGCGCCCTGCTCCCGCAGGACGAGACGGCAGACGTGTACGCCGCAGCGTTGGACAACGCCGGCCACCACTGGCGGGACACGGACGGCGGTTTCCACGCACTGGTGAAGATCGTCGTACCCGGTACACCACCCTGCCCGTCCTGACCTCACCCGATGAGCGCCTAGGGTCGGTCCATGACCAACCGCGCCACCGGAGTCGGGTCGATGCCGGGAGACGACTTCGCAGATGCCGTGCAGATCGTGCTCGGCGAGGTCGGCGACCTGCCGTTCCTGCCTGAGCTCCCCGGCCGCGGGATCCACGCCGGGATGACGGCCCGTGCTCTCGCCACCATCAGCGACCTCGGCGTCGACCTGCAGCCGGCCGGCTGGCGACTCACCGACGCCTCCGGTATCGACCATCGGCGCGCGGTCTCGTTGCTCAACCGGGACCTCGACATGTTCGAAGAGGTCAGACCGGCCAGGCTCGAGACCATCAAGGTCCAGCTGGCCGGCCCCTGGACGCTGGCCGCCATGGTCGAGCGGCCGCGCGGGGACAAGGTCATCGGCGACTACGGCGCCCGGCGAGACCTGGCGCAGGCACTGGCCGAAGGGGTGCTTCGCCACGTGCAGGACGTACGCCGGCGACTCTCGCCCGACCGTGTGGTCCTCCAGATCGATGAGCCGGCGTTGCCGTCGGTGTTGGCGGGCGGCGTCCCGACGGCTTCGGGCTTCCACCGACACCGCGCGGTCGATGCCCCGGAGGCGGCCCAGGCGATCGACTGGGTGATCGAGGAGGTGGCGGCCACGGGCGTCGAGACGGTGCTGCACTGCTGCGCGGCGTCGATCCCGTGGAAGGTGCTGAACGGCACCCGACTGGACGCCGTCTCGTTCGACCTGACCCAGTTGGCGCCTCACGATCTCGACGAGCTCGGAGCGTGGGCCGATGCGGGTCGGCAGGTGTGGCCGGGCGTCGTACCGACCGACTCGGCTACGCAGCCACCGACGGCGTCGGAGGTCACGCGCAAGGTGTTGGCGTGGTGGTCGGCCCTCGGATTCAGCGATGCCGAGAAGGTGCCCGCGACCACTCTCACGCCGGCGTGCGGGCTCGCATCCGCTTCCGCACCAGTTGCCCGGGAGCTGCTCGCACTGGTCGCTGAGGCGGCGCAGAATCTGTCGGTCGAACAGGGCAAGATGGAGCGATGAGCTCGCCCGACGCGGTCACGAACGCCCCTGACTCCGACGTCCAGCCCGCCACCAGTGGAGCCAGGGAACGCCACGCCGAGCTGTCGGAGGTCGTCGAGGGTCATCGGCTGCGCTACCACACGCTCGACGCCCCGACGATCAGCGACGGGGAGTACGACGAGCTGATCCGCGAGTTGCACGAGCTCGAAGAGGCGTACCCCGAGCTGCGGACGCCCGACTCGCCGACGCAGAAGGTCGGGGGCGATGTCTCGACGTTGTTCACGGCCGTCGAGCACGCCGAGCGCATGATGAGTCTCGACAATGCCTTCACCGCCGACGACCTGGAGGCGTGGGCGGCCAGGCTCGAGCGTGACGGCGCCACTGATGCCGAGTTCCTGCTCGAGCTCAAGGTCGACGGAGTGGCGATCAACCTCACCTACGAACAGGGCCACTTGGTCCGGGGTGCCACCAGGGGCGATGGCCGCGTCGGCGAGGACGTGACACCGAACGTCCGCACGATCGAGGGCATCCCGCACCGGCTCACACCGAGCGACGCCTACCCGGTGCCGCAGTTCGTCGAGGTCCGCGGTGAGGTGTTCTTCCCGGTCGAGGCTTTCGAGGGCCTCAACGCCGCGCTGGTGGAGGCCGGAAAGCCGCCCTACTCCAACCCGCGCAACTCAGCTGCCGGCTCGCTACGTCAGAAGGATCCGAAGGCCACGGCGGCTCGTCCGTTGCGGATGGTGTGCCACGGGCTCGGCAAGCGGGTCGGATTCGAACCGAGCCGGCAGTCGGAGTCGTACGCCGCACTGAAGGCCTGGGGTCTACCCACCAGTGTCCAGGCCACCGTCGTCCCTGACATGGCCGGGGTGCAGAAGTTCATCGACCACTACGGCGAGCACCGTCACGACGTCGAGCACGAGATCGACGGCGTGGTCGTCAAGGTCGACCAGGTGTCGTTGCAACGCCGGCTCGGCTCCACCTCACGCGCACCTCGTTGGGCGATCGCGTTCAAGTACCCGCCCGAGGAGGTCACGACCACGTTGTTGGCGATCGAGGTCAACGTGGGCCGCACGGGACGGGTGACCCCGTTCGGGCGCATGGAGCCGGTCCGGGTGGCCGGGTCCACCGTCGAGTTCGCCACCCTGCACAACGCGTCGGAGGTCAAGCGCAAGGGCGTGCTGATCGGCGACACCGTCGTCCTGCGCAAGGCCGGTGACGTGATCCCCGAGATCGTCGGGCCCGTGGTCGACCTGCGCACCGGCGACGAGCACGAGTTCGTGATGCCCACGGAGTGCCCGGTGTGCCGTACGCCGCTCGCACCGGCCAAGGAGGGCGACGCCGACATCCGGTGTCCCAACACCCAGTCGTGCCCGGCGCAGCTCCGGGAGCGGGTCTTCCATGTCGCCGGCCGGGGGGCCTTCGACATCGAGGTGCTCGGCTACGAAGCCGCTGTGGCGCTGCTCGACGCCGGCGTCATCCACGACGAGGGCGACCTCTTCTCCCTCGACGAGGCCACGCTTCGTGCGGTGCCGCTGTTCACCCGGGCCCCGAAGAAGGGGGAGGGGGACGACCGGGTCTTGTCGGCCAACGGTCAGCGCTTGGTCGACAACCTCGACCGGGCCAAGCAGCAACCGCTGTGGCGCGTCCTGGTCGGGCTGTCGATCCGGCACGTCGGCCCGACGGCGGCTCGCGCGCTGGCCGAGACGTTTGGGTCGATGGCCAAGATCCAGGAGCTGGCCACCGGGGGCCAGGCAGAGGAGCTCGCCGCTGTCGACGGGGTCGGGCCGACCATCGCCGAGTCCCTCGTCGAGTGGTTCTCGGTGGACTGGCACGTCGAGATCGTGCGTAAGTGGGCCGCTGCGGGCGTCACCATGGAAGACCAGCGCGACGCGTCGATCCCGCGCACGCTCGAGGGCCTCTCGATCGTCGTCACGGGCTCGTTGGAGGGTTGGTCACGAGACCAGGCCAAGGAGGACATCGTCGCCCGCGGTGGCAAGGCGAGCTCATCGGTGTCGAAGAAGACCGCGTTCGTCGTGGTGGGAGAGGCTCCCGGATCCAAGCACGACAAGGCCATCGGGCTGCAGGTGCCGGTTCTCGACGAGGAGGGTTTCGCCGTGCTCCTCGGTCAGGGTCCGGACGCAGCCCGCGAGGTCGCGCAGGTGGGCGAGGCGTGAGCCGAGCCGATCGTCCCGACCCGCTCGACGAGGCCCGACAGCTCGACGGTGACCTGCCTGACGGGGTGGACCCGAGCGGCGTACCCACGTCGCACAGCGAACACCAGGGGTTCGTGATCGCCGCCGCCATCGTCGTGGCGCTGCTCGCCCTGATCTTCACGCTGTCGTGGATCGTCTACCACCAGCTCAACCCCGACTCCGGGCCGTCGGGCACGTCATCGGCGACACACACCCCTCGCTGACGGCCTTCGCCGACCGACGGCGGACCGGGCAGGCGGGCGAGACCGTGGCGCAGAGCCACCTGTCGCCGCCCTTAGGATTGGGAGATGCCCGACGCCGAATCCCCTCCGACGCTCAGCCGCGAGCAGGTCGCCCATCTGGCCCACCTCGCCCGGATCGACCTCTCTGACGCCGAGCTCGACCACCTGGCACCTCAGCTGGCCGTCATCCTAGAATCCATCAACGAGATCCAGGGGGTCGCGGGCGACGACATCCCTCCGTCGTCGCATGCGTTGCCGTTGACGAACGTCTTCCGGGCCGACGAGAACGCCCCCTGTCTGTCGCCGGAGGACGCACTTGCCGGTGCGCCCGCGGTGGAGCGGCAGCGGTTCAGTGTGCCGCGCATCCTGGGGGAGGAAGCATGAGCGACCTGACCCGGCTGTCCGCCTCCGACCTTGCCGCGTCGCTGCGCACCGGCGACCTCACCTCCGTCGAGGTGACGCAGGCACACCTCGACCGCATCGCGGCGGTCGACACAGATGTGCACGCGTTCCTCCACGTCGATACCGAGGGCGCGCTGGCGCAGGCAAGGGCCGCCGACGAGCGACGGGCTGAGGGAGCCGACGTGCCCGCACTGCTCGGGGTCCCGATCGCGGTCAAGGACGTGGTCACGACGAGAGGACTGCCCACGACAGCAGGCTCGCGCATCCTCGAAGGATGGATCCCGCCGTACGACGCGACTTTGGTGACCCGGCTGCGGGCAGCCGGGATGCCGATCCTCGGCAAGACCAACATGGACGAGTTCGCGATGGGCAGCTCGACCGAGCACAGCGGTTACGGCCCCACGCACAACCCCTGGGACCTCGACCGCATCCCGGGTGGATCGGGTGGCGGGTCTTCGGCGGCAGTCACGGCGTTCGAGGCGCCGTTGGCGATCGGCACCGATACCGGCGGCTCGATCCGGCAACCTGGAGCCGTCACCGGGACCGTGGGGGTCAAACCGACCTACGGCGGCGTCTCGCGGTACGGCCTGATCGCGTTGGCGAGCAGCCTCGACCAGGCCGGCCCCGTCACGCGCTCTGTGCTCGATGCCGCCCTGCTCCACGACGTGATCGCGGGCCACGACCCGATGGACTCGACCAGCATCGACCAGGTGTGGCCGTCGATGGCCGAGGCGGCCCGCCACGGCGACATCGCGGGGATGCGCGTCGGAGTCGTCAAGGAACTCGGCGGTGAGGGCTACCAGCGTGGCGTCCGGGCGCGGTTCGACGAGGGTGTCGAACTGCTGACCAAGGCCGGCGCCGACGTCGTCGAGGTCACATGCCCACACTTCGTGTATGCCCTGGCGGCGTATTACCTGATTCTGCCGGCTGAGGCCAGCAGCAACCTCGCCAAGTTCGACGCCATGCGATACGGACTGCGGGTGCTCCCTGACGGGGTGTCCGACCCGTCGGCCGAGCAGGTCATGGAGGCCACCCGCAAGGCCGGCTTCGGGGACGAGGTCAAGCGCCGGATCATCTTGGGCACGTACGCCCTGTCCAGCGGGTACTACGACGCGTACTACGGCCAGGCGCAGAAGGTCCGCACGCTCATCTCGCGCGACTTCGCGGCCGCGTTCGAGCAGGTCGATGTGCTCGTCTCACCGACCGCGCCGACCACGGCGTTCAAGATCGGCGAGAAGCTCGACGACCCGTTGGCGATGTACCTCAACGACATCGCTACGATCCCCGCCAACCTGTCCGGCGTGCCGGGCATGTCGGTCCCGAGTGGGCTGGCGGACGAGGACGGTCTCCCCACCGGCCTGCAGATCCTGGCCCCGGCGCTGCACGACGACCGGCTCTATCGGGTCGGTGGCGTGCTCGAGTCCCTGCTGCACGAACGCTGGGGTGGCCCGCTGCTCGACCGCGCTCCGGAGTTGGAGGTGTCCGCATGACCACGACCGCCACGCCGACCGACCTGGTGGCTTATGAGGACGCTGTCGCGCGCTACGACCCGGTCCTCGGCTTGGAGGTGCACGTCGAGCTCAACACGGCGTCGAAGATGTTCTGCGGCTGCCCGACCGAGTTCGGCGCCGAGCCGAACACCCAGACGTGTCCGGTCTGCCTCGGTCTGCCCGGGGCGCTGCCGGCGCTGAACGCCAAGGCCGTGGAGTCTGCGATCAGGATCGGGCTCGCCCTCAACTGTGAAATCGCCGAGTGGTGCCGCTTCGCGCGCAAGAACTACTTCTACCCGGACATGCCGAAGAACTTCCAGACATCGCAGTACGACGAGCCGATCGCGTTCAACGGATGGACAGACGTCGACGTGGACGGCGTGACGGTGCGGATCGAGATCGAGCGTGCTCACATGGAGGAGGACACCGGCAAGTCGCTGCACGTAGGCGGCGCAACCGGCCGCATCCATGGTGCCGACCACTCACTGGTCGACTACAACCGTGCCGGGATCCCGCTCATCGAGATCGTGACCAAGCCGATCGAGGGCACCGGTGCGAAGGCCCCAGCGGTCGCCCGCGCGTATGTGGCGCACCTGCGCGAGCTTGTCCGCGGGCTCGGCGTGTCCGACGTCCGCATGGACCAGGGGTCTCTGCGCTGCGACGTCAACCTGTCGCTGCGCCCGGACCCTGCGGCGGAGCTCGGCACTCGTAGCGAGACCAAGAACGTCAACTCGCTGCGTTCGGTCGAGCGTGCTGTCCGCTACGAGGTGTCGCGCCAGGCCGGGCGCCTGGACGCCGGCGAGCGTGTGGTCCAGGAGACGCGTCACTGGCATGAGGACACCGGAGTCACCACGTCGGGTCGCAGTAAGGAGGAGGCCGAGGACTACCGCTACTTCCCGGAGCCCGACCTGGTGCCGATCGCCCCGTCCCGGGAGTGGGTGGACGAGCTCCGGTCCGCGCTGCCCGAGCCTCCCGCCGAACGACAGGCGCGCCGTCAGGCCGAATGGGGCTTCTCAGACCTGCAGATGCGCGACGTCCTCGGCGCCGGTGCGCTGTCCCTGATCGAGCAGACCGTCGAGGCGGGTGCGAGCCCGGCCGCTGCCAGCAAGTGGTGGCTCTCGGAGCTGGCTCGTCGCGCCAACGACGCAGGACTGACGCTCGACGACTTGGCGATCACGCCGGCCCAGGTGGCGGCTGTCCAGGCGTTGGTCGACGCGGGCCGGGTCAACGACAAGCTGGCGCGTCAGGTGCTCGACGGCGTACTGGCCGGTGAGGGCCGGCCGGACGAGGTGGTTGCTGCCCGCGGTCTGGAGGTCGTCTCCGACGACGGTGCCCTCTCCTCGGCTGTCGACAAGGTCATCGCGGAGAACCCCGACGTGGCCGCCAAGATCCGCGACGGCAAGCTGGCGGCGGCGGGCGCACTCATCGGAGCGGTCATGAAAGACATGCGGGGGCAGGCCGACGCGGGCCGTGTCCGCGAACTCATCCTCGAAAAGCTCACCTGACACTCGGTCAGGTGAGGGAGACGCGCAGGATCCGGTCGTCCTCGGTTGCGGGATCGCCCCGGCCGTCGCGGTTGCTGGTGCCCAGCCACAGCGAGCCGTCGGGGGCGGCCGTGACGGTGCGCAACCGACCGTAGGTGCCGATGAAGTGCGGGGTCGGTTCGCCCAGGGTGCCGTCACGCTCGATCGGCACCTCCCACAACCGCGCCCCACGCAGACTCGCTACCCACAGCTCCCCGTCCGCGTAGGCCACGCTCGACGGTGAGGCGTCCTCCGGCCTCCACTGCAGCAGCGGATCGGTGAATCCGGGAAGGTTCGCGTCGCCCTCGGCGGCGGGCCAGCCGTAGTTGTTGCCCTTCCGGATGAGGTTGATCTCGTCCCAGATCTGCGAGCCGAACTCGGTGGCCCACAAGCGACCCTGACGGTCGAACGCCAGACCCTGGACGTTGCGGTGCCCGAGCGTCCAGACCGGCGAGGCCGCGTCCGGGTTGCCGGGTGCCGGACGCCCGTCAGCGGTGATGCGGAGGATCTTCCCGCCGAGCGAGTCGGGATCCTGGGCGAGATCGCTGTTGCCGTTCTCCCCGGTCGACACGTACAGGAAGCCGTCGGGGCCGAAGGCGAGTCGTCCGCCGTCGTGGATGTCTCCCCGGGGGATGCCGGTCAGGATCGGGGTCACGTCGCGGATCGATCGGCCGTCGAACGTCATCGAGAGCACGCGATTGTCCGAGCTGGTGGTGACGTAGACGAAGACCAGCCGGTCGTTGGCGTAGTCGGGGGAGACCGCGATACCGAGCAGCCCGCCCTCGCTGGTCGGTGACGTCTCAGCAATCCTGCCGACCTCGCTGACCTCACCATCGGTGATGAGTGAGATCGTTCCGGCATCGCGCTGCGTCACGAGGGCCGCGCCGTCGGGGAGGAATGCCAGACCCCACGGGACGGCGAGCCGGTCGGCGATCGTGGCGGTGACGGTGACGTCACGCGACGAAGGCGTAGGCGGTGCAGGAAGCGTGGCCGTCACGGTGCCGGGGTCGTCCGAGCGATCCGCGTTGGGCTGAGGTGGGGTGCCCCCGCAGCTCGCCAGAAGGCCGACCGCCAGACCGACCGCGAGGCGACGGGTGAGCCGGGCAGGCAGGCGGCCGAACTGTTCGCCCCGCGCCGATCCGCTCATGCCCGCCATCGTGCCAGGTGTGAGACGGCGACCGGAGGCGCGGTTGCGGTCCCAGTGAGCTCACGCGCTGACAGCGGTCCGAGGTTTGGGGAGCACCGTCAGGAGGTACCGCTCCACGTCCTCCCGTTCACGTCGGCGCTGTGCGAGAGCCGCGGCGGCGAACTGGGCATTGCGCACCGCCACGGCTTGGCTCGCCGGCCGCCACAGCCAAGGTCTGAGCACGGGCCCTCCCATTTGAGAATCGTCGGGGCGGGAGGTCTGGTGGCATCCCGCCTCGTGTAACGCTAGGAGGTCCGTGGTTCCAGGGGATGACGGCGACGTTAACTTCGTGTGACCAGAGGGGCCGGCAGGTTACTCGTGGCCGCTGCCTCCGCTGCTGCCGCCGCCGTCGTCGCCGCCCTCGTGCGTCTGGCCGACGGGGGACCCGTTCTCGCAGTGCGCGCTCAAGTGCGACTCGTAGTCGTCACGGTAAAAGGAGACCGATACGGTGTCCGGCCCTGACTGCTCGATCTTCATCTCCCAGCCGTCACGCGGTGTCGCCAACTCCAGATCGATGTCCGGCCCCTTGCACGTGACCGCGACGCTGCCTCCGGTCAACTGCCAGCTCCTGAAGCTCCGTTTCGGGTCTGGGGTGCCAGGCGATGAGGGTTTCGAGCTCGGTGCAGATGGGTCAGGTGTCTCCGTCGACGATTCACCGCCCGATGGAGAACGCGGTGCGGTGGAGGACGACTGCGCTGGTGCGGACGGCCCGCCCTGACTCGACCCGCTCGTCGGCGGCTTTCCACCCTGAGTCGAGGGCGACTGCGTGGGCTCTTGAGCTGGCGGTTTCTCGTTCAGCGCCGGTGTGGGAGTGACGGCCGACCGCTGGCTCTGAGCGAGCTCGACCCGGACGTCGGTCTGCGTCAGCGTGCCAGGAGAAGTCGCCGACCCTTCCCGGCCGAGCCTCGACACGGCACCCCAGGCGATCGTGGCCGCCAGGGTGGTAGCCAGGGTCCAGCTGATCGCGACCAGCAGACGGCGCGCGAGTGCTGCCCGAGTCTGTCCCATTGTCCCAGTCTGCCCAGTCGATCCTTAAGAGCAGGACAAGGCAGCGATAGTTTCTGTCCAACCGTGCCGTTGGGGGGTCCTTCCCGCAGGATGTGCCCTACGGTCAGATCGTGGCCGAGGTGTTGATCGTCGAGGACGATGCGACGATTCGGGCAGCGATGATCCGCGCCCTCAAGGAACTGCCGCACGTCACCACTGCGGTCGCGACGGCGATGGAGGCGTTGCAGATCGTCGTGGCGAACCCGCCAGACGTCGTCCTGCTCGACCTGGGGCTGCCGGACCTCGACGGTGGTGCACTGCTCCCGATGATCCGAGCCGTGAGTGCGGTTCCCGTCATCGTCGTCAGCGCACGGGACGACGACGCCTCCATCGTGAGCCTGCTCGATGCGGGAGCGGACGACTACCTCGTGAAGCCGTTCTCGCCGACGCAGTTGGAGGCTCGGATCCGGGCGGTGCTTCGTCGCTCACAACCGGACAGCACCTCGCTTCCGCTGAGGGTGGGCGAGATCGTCGTCGACGGGCCGGCCAGGACCGCCCACCTGGCCGGCGTCGAGCTCGACCTGAGCCCGAAGGAGTTCGACCTGCTGGCCTACCTGGCCATGCACGTGGGGCAGGTGATCAGCAAGCGCACCTTGGCCTCGGAGGTCTGGAACCAGCCCTACGGCGGCTCGGACAAGACGATCGACGTGCACCTGCATTGGCTGCGTCGCAAGCTCGGTGAGTCGGCCGACGAGCCGCGCTACCTGCATCGGGTGCGCGGCGTCGGCATCAAGCTGGTCGATCCCGAGCCATGAGGCGACTGCTGGTCCTGTACGGCGCAACGCTCACCTCCGCCGTGCTGGTGGCGCTGCTGCTCCCGCTGGGGGTGCTGGCCCAGTCCCTGGCCCACGACCGAGCCGTGGAGGCGGCCCGGCAGGAGGCCCAGGGGCTTGCCGTGGTCGCCAACACCGGCGCCGCCGGGAAGCTTCGCGACGCCGTCGACCAGATCGACACCGGCCCACGCCAGACGACGGTCTTTCTCCCGGACGGAACGGCGATCGGCCCCAGCACGCAGCGAACGCCGAGCGTCGAGCTGGCCGCTCAGGGCCGTGCCTTCACGGCCAGCACGGAGGGTGGCGTCGAGGTGCTGCTTCCGGTCGGCGGCGCAGATGGCGGTGTGACGGTGATCCGGACCTTCGTGCCGGACGTCCTGCTCAAGGAAGGGGTCCGGACGGCCTGGCTGACCCTCGCCGGGACGGGCGCGCTGTTGCTCCTTGCCGCGGTCCTCGTGGGCGGGTGGATTGCCTCTCGGCTCTCGCGGTCCGTGCGTGATCTGGCTCGGGTCGCCGATCGGGTCGGGGCTGGGGACCTGACGGCCACCGTGACCCCGGCGGGACCGCCGGAGGTCGCCGCGGTGGGCCGCGTCCTGAATGGACTCGGTGTGCGGATCACGCAGATGCTGGCCGACGAGCGCGAGCTCGGCGGCGACCTCTCGCACCGGCTGCGGACCCCGGTCACCGCCCTTCGCCTCGACGTCGAGACGTTGCAGGACCCGGCAGAGCGCGACCGCATGACCGAGCACGTCGATGACCTGGTCGCGGCGATCGACGCGGCTGTCACCGCCGCCCGACACCCCTCCCACGTCCGACGACCTGGATCGTGTGACGCGGCCGCCGTCGTGCGTGAGCGGTCGAAGTTCTGGCGGGTCCTGGCCGACGAAACGCACCGTCCGCTGATCGTCGACGTCCCCGCCGGACCGATGCTCGTGCCGGTCGCCGCGGCCGAGCTGGGCGCCGCGCTGGATGCACTCATCGACAACGTGTTCGGCCACACCCCGGCCCCGACGGGTTTTGCGTTGCGGGTCTCGGCGGCGCCGGATCGACGGGTGCTGGTCGTGGTCGAGGACGACGGACCGGGGTTGGCGGCGCCTGGGCTCGTCGAGCGGGGGCGGAGCGGCGCGGGCTCGACCGGGATCGGGTTGGACGTCGCCCGGCGTACGGCGCGGCAGGCCGGCGGTGACGTACTCCTGGAGACGAGCGCACTGGGTGGCGCGCGGATCGTGATGGTCTTTCCGTCTCTGTGACGAAACCGACACTCTTGGTGAAGTCTTAACGTGCGGGAGACGCGTCGCTAAGACGCGGGGGATCACGATCTGCTCTACATCGGCACGACCGCCGCCCCCTGAGGAGTCACCGTGAAGCATGCTCATCGCTCAGCCATCGCACTCATCACGTCCGGCCTACTGGCCGGGGGAGCCCTCGGCGCGGCCGCACTGGCGAGACAGCACAACGGCGGAGGTTCAGCCACACAGGTGGCTTCCGTCAGCACGAGCACAGGCAGCGACATGTCGGCCGCGATCCAGGACATTCTGGCCAACAGTGCGGCCCTGCACGACCGGATGTTGGCCACCCGGGCCGACCTGGCGAACATCAACCGTCAGCTGAAGCAACGACGTGCCGTGGCACGCGCGGCTGCGCTTGCCACATCCGTCGTTGCGCAGGCGACGCTGTCACCGGACGCCGGGTCGTCAGACGACTCCACGGACACGACCAGTTCCGGGCCGGACCCGTCGGAGACGGACAGCCCCGAGGGCGACGACCCCACGACCTCGACGCCGGCAACGACCAGTGGCGACGACGACACGACGGGAAGCAGTGAGCACTCGCCGAGCGGTGGTGATACGACGGGTGGCGGCAACGACGACAACGGCAACGACGATTCCGAGGACAACGGCGGGACGGGTTACCCGGATGAGTGACCGCACCAAGCCACGCCGGCTCACGGCCGTGCTCGCCCTCGCGCCACTGGCGGCCGGAACGATGGCGCTGGCCGCCGAGTGGGCGACCAACACCGACGTGCTCGATCCTTCGTCGTCCGCGTCGACGCAACAGGCAGCCGCACCCCCCGCGACGGTGTCCCCCCTGTTGAAGCGTCGGATCGACCGGGCCATGCGTAGGCTCGACACGACGCGCACGGCGCTCAACCAGCTCGAGCGGACGGTCCATCAGCGCTCGCAGCTGTTGAAGGGTGGTTCGACCGCCCAGGCATCGTCGTCGGGCTCGTCGGGCTCGGGCTCTGCGTCGTCCTACGCGGCTCCGTCGTCGGCGAGCTCCAGCAGCTCCAGCAGCTCCAGCAGCTCCGGCAGCTCCGGTACTTCCGGCAGCTCCGGTACTTCCGGCAGCTCGGGTGGTTCCGCGCCTTCCTCGGGTGGTTCAGGATCGTCCCCGGCCGGTTCACCGGCACCGGCACCGGCACCGGCACCGGCACCGGCACCGGCACCGGCACCGTCCCCCACGCCTGCGCCGCCGACGCAGACGACCACTGGCGCTTCGTGACGATGCGTGTGGACGACGTGCCCCAGGTGGCCTTCCGGGCGATGGCCACCGATGTCACGCTGCGGGTCGCCCATCCCACGAGCGACCCGGAACCGGCACTGCGCGAGGCGCAGGACGTGTTCACCCGCGTGGAGGCCGCCTGCACACGGTTCGACCCCAGCAGCCCGCTCATGCGTGCGAACGCTGATCCGGGCCGCTGGCACGTGGTTCCCTGGGAGCTCGCGGCAGCCGTCGAAGAGGCGGCCCAGGCGCACCGCGACACCGACGGAGTGTTCGACCCACGCATCCTGGGCGATCTCGTGAAGCTCGGATACGACCGCACCCTGCCGTTTGTTGAGGGCGGGGTCATCCTCGCTGCACCCGCCGGCGAAGGGCGCGACGGGATGCTCGACCGGGCGACCACACGGTGGCAGCCGGACTACGACCACCGCGACGGAGAGCACCTCATCCATCTCGGTGGCAGCCCGATCGACCTCGGTGGCATCGGCAAGGGCCTGGCGGTGAGATGGGCGTCGCACCGACTGTGGGCGGCCGGTGGCGGATCCATGGTCTCGGCGGGAGGTGACTGCCAGTTCACCGCGCCCGCGCCTGAGGAGGCCGGCTGGCGCGTCGGTCTCGAGGACCCACACGGTGGAGTCGATCCACTCGCAGTCTTCGAGATCGCCGACGGCGGCTGCGCGACCTCGTCGGTTCGTGTGCGCAGTTGGCAGGTCGGCGGCCGGGCCGTCCACCACCTGATCGACCCCCGGACGGGACAGAGCGGAGGCGACGGCCTGCTGGCCGTGACGGTCATCCACCCGGACGTGGCCACCGCCGAGGTCTGGAGCAAATCGTTGTTCCTGTCCGGTCCGCGCCACATCCGCGACCTGGCCGCCGAGCACGGTCTGTGCGCAGCCTGGGTCGAGATCGATGGGCGGCTGCACGTGAACGGAAGAGCAGCCGCCTACCTCATCTGGTCGGGCGGACATGTCTAGCTCCGTGGTCACCGGCGTCCTGGACGTGCTGCGCCGAGCGGCCTGGACCGTCGCCGGTCTGGCCAGCGTGCTGCTGACGATCTGGCTCGGAGCCAAGACCGCCGACACCGTACGACACAGCTCGATGCCGGCGTGGACGCTGGCGCGGGCCAGTGGCTTCGCGTCCTACCTGCTCATGCTCGTCCTCGTGCTCATGGGCCTCGTGCTGTCGCACCCCAAGCTCAGCCGGGTCAGGCGTCCGCGGCGCCTGACCCAGCTGCGCATCCATGTGGCACTGGCGGTGTTCACGCTGGCCTTCACGGCGATCCACATCGTCGTCCTGGCCACCGACCCCTGGGCGCACGTCGGGTGGCGCGGAGCGTTCGTGCCGCAGGCGTCGGAGTACCGCCCGGTCGCGGTCACGATAGGCGTGGTCGCTATGTGGGCGACCGTGATCACCGTCGTGACGGCGGCGTTGGCCGGACGCGTGTTCGGCCGCATCTGGTGGGCCGTCCACAAGGTCGCTGCGACGATCTTCGTCCTGGTCTGGGTCCACGGGCTGTATGCCGGCTCGGACACCCCGACGACTCTCTGGTTCTATCTCGTGACCGGCGCGATGGTGATCGTGCTCGCGTTGAGCCGTTACAGCTCCAGGACACCGGCCGACATCCACGCCGAGATCGCGGCAGCGCAGACGCCGGTCATGGAACGGTCGGGGTCGTGACGACGATCAGTCCGACAGCGTCCGGAGCCAGCGACCCCGGAGAGTTCGAGGGCCAGGCAGGCCTCCTGCCGGCCCTCGTCCGCGTCGCACGTACCGGTCCGGCGCATCAGGCGTCCGGGTCATCCTTCGTCGAACCGGAGTCGTGGCACACCCACCACGCTCGAACAGGCGCACGGTTTCGAGGCGGCGCCTGGCTGGTCCAGGCGGTGGCTGCGGCCCAGATCACCGGGTACGGCGGGGGGCACTTTCCCACGGCTGCCAAGTGGCGCTGGGCGCTGGCACAGCGGGGCCCGGTCACGGTGGTGGCCAACGCCGCTGAGAGCGAGCCGCTGAGCGCGAAGGACTCGACGTTGCTGCGGCTGCGCCCGCACCTGGTCCTGGACGGGCTGTTGGGTGTCGCGGAGACGTTGGGTGCCAGGCGAGCTGTGCTCTGGCTGCACGGCACCGACACGGTCACCCACGGGATCATCGTGTCGGCGATCGAGGAACGCCGGCGGCTCGGGCTCGAAGAGCACGAGGTCACGGTCATGATCGCCCCGGACAGCTACCTGTCCGGGCAGTCCAGCGCGATCGCGCAGGGCATCAACGGAGCACCGGCCGTGCCGAGCTTCCGGGGCTTCACGACCGACGATGCGGGGGACGAGCCGGTCACGCTCGTCCACAACGTGGAAACGCTGGCGCGGGTCGCACAGACCGCCCTCGAGGCGGCCGCGACGGGTGGCACCACAGCCGCGCCACCGCGCACGACGCTGCTGACGGTCCTCACCCCGATCGACCGCCGCGTCGTCGACCTGCCTCGCCACCTCACGATGCGGCAGGCTGTGCAGTACGCCACTGGCGAGGAGCCGACCGGCGCATCGGGTGTCCTCATGGGTGGATACGGCGGAATGTGGGTGCGTTGGGACGTCATCGCCGAGCTGCCGATCGATGAACCCACGTTCCGGCGGGCTGGACTGTCCCTGGGTGCGGGAATCGTCGCACCCTTGTGGGGTGACGCCTGCGGGATAGCGGAGACCGCCGTGATCCTCGACTACCTGGCCCGCGCCTCAGCTGGTCAGTGTGGGCCTTGTCTGTTCGGGCTGCCAGCGCTGGCGGCGAGCGTCGCGAAGCTCCGCGTCGGTGCAGGTCGCCGGGCCGAGCTCCGCCGGCTCCCCGGGCACGTCCTGGCCGTCGAAGGCCGCGGAGCCTGCCACCACCCCGACGGCGCCGCACGTCTCGTCAGGACGGCAATCGCCACCTTCGGCGATGACGTGTCCGCGCACAGCTCCGGTCATCCGTGCCGTCCCGCACGCGTGGCCACGATCCCCGTCCCGGAGGCCTGAGATGGCGACCACAGAGCGCGTTTCCGAGTCACGCCTCCGTGTCAACCCGATCGCGTGCGAGGCGGTCGGGCTGTGCTCTCACCTGGCACCGGAACTGGTCGAGCTCGACAAGTGGGGTTACCCGGTCCTGAGCGACCAGATCCTGGACGAGGACGAGGAACGAGTGGCCCGACGCGCCGTACGAAGCTGTCCCCACCGGGCGCTGGCGCTCGTGCCCGGGGGCCGTCCCGCTCGCTGAAGGGACCCGTCTCGCTCGCGCCACCGCTGGCCTAGGGTCAGGGGCGTGAAGGTCTTCCTGCCGTTCCCCGAGAACGAGCTCGCGCTGCCGCAGAATGTCGCGACGTTCTTCGACGTCGAGTACGCCGATGCCACCGAACACTGGCCCGACTCCTACGTCGACTGCGAGTTCTACGTGCCGTCCTACCGGTTCAGCCAGCGCGTCGTCACGGTGATCCCGTCCATGCCGAAGCTGCAGGTCGTCCAAACCCTGACGGCCGGTGTCGAGCACGTCATGCCCCACGTACCTGACGGGGTCACGGTCTGCAACGCGGCCGGTGTGCACGACGCAGCCACGTCCGAGCTCGCCGTCGGCCTCATGATCAGTGCTCAGCGCCGACTCGCCGACCTCGTCCGCGCCCAGGACGACCACGTATGGGACCAGCAGATGGCGGGGGCCGTCGCCGACCGGAGGGTGCTCGTCATCGGGGCGGGCAACATCGGGCGTGCGATCGAGCGACGGCTTGCGGGCTTCGAGTGCGAGACCACACTGGTCGGTCGGACGACCCGCGGGGGCGTCCGGGCGATGTCGGAGCTGCCTGCACTACTCCCACAGGCCGATGTCGTCGTGCTGATCCTTCCGCTGGCTGATGAGACCCGCGGTCTGGTCGACCGCGCGTTTCTGGCTGCGATGAAGGACGGCGCACTCCTGGTGAACGTCGCGCGAGGGGCGATCGTCGTGACCGATGACCTGCTCGCCGAGGTGTCGACCGGTCGGTTGCGAGCTGCACTCGACGTGACCGACCCGGAGCCGCTGCCGCCCGAGCATCCGCTCTGGGATGCGCCGGGCGTGGTGCTGACGCCTCATGTCGGAGGAGCCTCGGATGCGATGTGGCCACGGTCCTATCGGTTGGTGGCCGAGCAGTTGCGCCGCCTCGCGCAGGGCGAACCACTGCTCAACGTCGTCACGTGAGGTCCGCCTGCAACCGGGTGATGAGGTCGACGACGATCGCGCGCTCGCACGCGTAGTAGTCCAGACCCCAGTCAGCGACGAGCCGGGGGAAGCGTCGTCCTGCATGTGCGGGGTCGCCGTCCGCACCCAGTGAGTCGCGCACCTGCTGGAGGTCTCCGCGGCGTACGGCGAGCTGTTCCAGGTAGTCCTCGAGCATGCCGATCGTCTGCTCGGGATCGATGAGGTGTCCGAGCAGCAGCCGCAGCGCGACCGGGTGCTTGAGCGTCGGGAACTCGGCCTGCGTGCTGCTCAACCAGTGCGCGAGTGCGCTCTGGCCGGCTTCGGTGATGCGGTAGCGGCGACTACGACGTACCGGTGCGGATTCGTCGTCGTGCACGAGGACCAGATCGTGCTCGGTGAGGCGGCCGAGCTCGGTGTACACCTGGCTCATGGCGGGGGAGGTCCAGTAGAAGCGCAACGTCCGGTCCGCCCGCTGCTTGAGCTCGTATCCCGTCACGTCGTCCCCGAGAGTCAGCAGCCCAAGAAGTGCATATGACGTCGTGGGAAGGTCAGGAGGGTCTTGACGCATGATGCGTGAAGTGTACTGTTCCTAACAGGAATAGCGACCCCGCCCAACCCGTATCGCCCGCGGTGACGAGCTCGCCGTCGGTGCAAGGAGGAAGCCCGCGATGGCACGACAGGCCCTGATGCTCATCGGCACCCGCAAAGGCCTCTGGATCGCCCGGAGCGAGGACGACCGGCAGTCCTGGAGCATGCAGGGTCCAGACGAGCTGCGCAGCGAGGTCCATGCCGTGGCGGTGGACACGCGTGGCGATCACCCCCGCCTGTTCATGGCGAGCAAGCACTGGCACTGGGGTCCCCAGATCCTGCACTCCGACGACCTCGGGCAGACCTGGGAGCGCGGCATCGACGGGGCCATCCGCTTCCCCGAGGACACCGGACGCACGCTCGAAGCAGTCTGGTCGATCGCCCCCTCACCCACCGAGCCGGACGTCGTGTGGGCCGGCACCGAGCCATCGGCCCTCTTCCGGTCCACGGACAACGGCCAGTCGTTCTCCATGGTCCGGCCCCTGTGGGACCACCCGCATCGCGAGGAATGGGGAGCCGGCTTCGGCGGCCAGGCCATCCATACCGTGCTCCCGCACCCTTCGGACCCCCAGTCAGTGACCGTGGCGATGTCGACCGGCGGCGTCTACCGCACGGCGGACGGCGGTGACTCCTGGGCACCTGCCAACCAGGGCATCTCAGCGATCTTCATGCCCGAGGGCATGCAGTACCCGGAGTTCGGTCAGTGCGTGCACAAGGTGACGCGGGACGCCTCCGACCCGAGTCGGTTGTACGCGCAGAACCACGGTGGCGTGTTCCGCAGTGACGACGGGGCGGACTCCTGGACGCCGATCGCGGAGGGGCTGCCGAGCGACTTCGGTTTCCCGGTGGTGGCACATCCGCGTCGGTCCGGCACCGTCTACCTGTTCCCGCTCGAAGGCGCAGACGGACGGTTTCCCCCGGACGGGAGGTGCCGCGTCTGGCGGTCGAGCGATGCCGGCGAGACGTGGGAGGAGCTCGCGAAGGGCCTGCCGGACAGCGGCTTCTACTCCGGTGTGATGCGCGATGCGATGTGTGTCGACCAAGGAGAGTCGGCGGGCGTGTACTTCGGCAGCCGTGATGGTTCGGTGTTCGCCAGCAACGACGATGGGACCTCGTGGCAGGTCGTCGCCGAGCACCTTCCGGATGTGCTCTGCGTTCGCGCCGCGCTGATCTGATCCACCCAGCCGGCCTCCGCAGATGGCGGCGTAGGCTCCCAGCATGCCTGCCGACAGCGCTGACAAGCCCGACATCAAACCGCGCAGCCGCGTCGTCACCGACGGCCTCGAAGCGACCGCCTCACGCGGGATGCTTCGCGCGGTCGGCATGGGCGATGACGACTTCGCCAAGCCACAGATCGGCGTCGCCTCGTCGTGGAACGAGATCACGCCGTGCAACCTCTCCCTCGCCCGACTCGCCCAGGCCGTGAAGCAGGGCGTGCATGCAGCCGGCGGCTACCCGCTCGAGTTCGGCACGATCTCGGTCTCGGACGGGATCTCCATGGGCCATGAGGGCATGCACTTCTCGCTCGTGTCGCGGGAGGTGATCGCCGACTCCGTCGAGACGGTGATGATGGCCGATCGGCTCGATGCGTCGGTTCTGCTCGCCGGGTGCGACAAGAGTCTTCCGGGGATGCTCATGGCGGCCGCCCGGCTCGACCTGGCATCCGTCTTCTTGTATGCCGGCTCGATCATGCCCGGCCGGGTCGGGGACAGGGACGTCACGATCATCGATGCCTTCGAGGCCGTCGGCGCGTGCCGAGCAGGCCTGATGGACCGCGCCGAGGTCGACCGGATCGAGCGGGCCATCTGCCCTGGAGAAGGCGCCTGCGGCGGCATGTACACCGCCAACACGATGGCCTCGGTTGCCGAGGCGATCGGCATGTCGCTGCCGGGCTCGGCCGCGCCGCCGGCCGTCGACCGTCGCCGCGACGGCTTCGCGCACAAGTCCGGTGAGGCCGTCGTCGAGCTGCTGCGCCAGGGCATCACGGCCCGGCAGGTCATGACCAAGCCTGCGTTCGAGAACGCCATCGCGGTCGTCATGGCGCTCGGCGGCTCCACCAACGCCGTTCTGCACCTGCTCGCGATCGCTCGGGAGGCGGAGGTCGACCTGACGCTCGACGACTTCAACCGCATCGGCGACAAAGTGCCTCACCTCGGCGATCTCAAGCCGTTCGGGCAGTTCGTCATGAACGACGTCGACCGGGTCGGTGGGATCCCGGTCGTGCTGAAGGCCCTGCTCGAAGCCGGCCTCTTGCACGGTGACTGCCTCACCGTCACCGGCAAGACGCAGGCGGAGAATCTGGAGACGCTCGACCCGCCCGACGTGGACGGAACGATCATCCGCGAGATGGCCAAGCCGATACACGCCTCCGGCGGTCTGACCATCCTGCGTGGCTCCTTGGCGCCGGACGGTGCGGTCGTGAAGACGGCCGGTATCGACGGCGACGTGTTCGAGGGAACGGCGCGGGTGTTCGACGGCGAGCGCGCCGCGCTCGATGCGTTGGCCGAAGGCGTGATCGTCTCGGGCGACGCGGTGGTGATCCGTTATGAGGGCCCCAAGGGCGGACCTGGGATGCGCGAGATGCTGGCGATCACCGGGGCGATCAAGGGGGCCGGACTCGGCAGGGAGGTTCTCCTCCTGACCGACGGCCGTTTCTCCGGCGGCACCACGGGACCGTGCGTAGGCCACGTGGCCCCCGAGGCGGTCGATGGCGGACCGATCGCCTTCGTCCGGGACGGTGACCGCGTCCGGCTCGACGTGGGCCAACGCCGACTCGACCTGCTCGTCGACGACGCCGAGCTGTCGTCACGACACGACGGGTGGGAGCCGCTTCCCTCGAAATACACGACGGGGGTCCTCGCCAAGTACCGCAAGCTCGTGCAGTCCGCAGCCGTCGGCGCCGTCTGCGGCTGAGCGACAGAGCGAAGCAGCCCATGGGAAAGATCCACGAACGCATCGATGATCGGCTGCGCGCGTTCATCGAGCATCAACACGTTTGTTTCGTCGCGACCGCGCCGAGCGGCAACGACGGTCACATCAACGTGTCACCCAAGGGGATCGACGGCACGTTCGTGGTGCTGGACGACCGCACGGTCGCCTACCTCGACATCACGGCGAGCGGGGCCGAGACGATCGCCCACCTGCGGGACAACGGACGCATCACGGTGATGTTCTGCTCGTTCGCCGGCCCGCCGAACATCGTCCGCCTTCACGGACGAGGTCGTTTCGTCACGTTGTATGACGACGAGTTCGGGCCCCTGTTGGATCACTTCACCGAGACCCGGGGAGCTCGCGCCGTGATCGTGGTCGAGGTGGAGCGTGTGTCGGACTCCTGCGGTTACGGGGTACCGCTGCTCGACTACGTCGGAGAGCGCGATCTGTTACCGGCTCACATGGAACGCCAGGGTCCCGAGGGGCAGGTCGAATACCGCCGAAAGAAGAACGTCCACTCCATCGACGGCTTGCCGGCCTTCGACTTCGACCCCGCTGAGGAGTCCTCAGGCCGTACAGTCGCGCCATGATGTCTCGGGGCCGACGGTTCATCGGACTGGCGTGTGCCGGCCTGGTCGTGGCTGTGACCGCCACGGCCGCCTCGAGTGGCGACGCGACCGAAGTGGCAGCAGTCCCCGGGTCGGCTGAACCGACGTTGACTGCAGCATCGAGTGCGGCGGGGGCCAAACAGCTGCCGCTGGGTGGCACGGAGATCTTTCCGGACTACCAGTTGGTGGCCTTCTACGGGACCGCGCAGACTGCTGCGATGGGTGTGCTGGGGGAGCGCACCCCACCGCGGATGACCAAGCGGCTCCGGGCGGCGGCACGGCCCTTCCAGGTTGAGGGAAAGCGCATCCAGATCGTCTACGAGCTCATCGTCTCCGTGGCGGACGCCCAGGCCGGCTCGGATGGGACCTACAGCCACTACATCCCGCGCGAGTACGTCCAGAAGTTCATCAACCTGGCACGCCGCAACAAGGCGCTGCTCCTCCTCGACCTCCAGCCGGGGCGCGAGAGCTTCCTGTCCCAGGCTCGCCACTTCCGATGGGCGCTCCGGCAGCCGTTCGTGGGCCTGGCGCTCGACCCGGAATGGCGCATGCGTCGTGGGCAGGTGCCCGCACGGACGATCGGCCACGTCGGTGCCGTGGAGGTCAACCGGGTATCGCGTTTCGTCGCCGACGTGACCCGACGCAACAAGCTGCCCGAGAAGCTGTTCGTCATCCACCAGTTCCGTCGCGAGATGGTGGTGAACATCGAACGGGTGCGCTCGCGGGCCGGCCTGGCCATGGTCCAGCACGTCGACGGCTTCGGAACACGCTCTCAGAAGCTGGCGACGTACCACCACGTGGCCGAGCCACGGCAGTTCACGATGGGGTTCAAGCTCTTCTACGACGAGGACACCGATCTCTTCCGGCCGCGCGAAACGCTCGCGATACGGCCGCGGATCTCCTTCGTCAGCTACCAGTGACGCCTGCCGATGACCGGGACATCAAGCCGTATGTCGGACCAAAGGTCCACGATCTGAGACAGTGGCAGGGTGCGGCTTGACGGCTACGCTGGGTGTCAGGGACCGTTGACCTGTGCAGCTCATTCTCGTCGTACGTGTCGACGCGCAGGTCGAGGCCGGATAACGGCTGATCACCAGCGCGTCCCCCTCGAATGCCCTCTGGGCCGGGGGGTTTTTTTGTGGGATGACGACGAGAACGACGAGCTGCCACGGATGAGGCAGGGACGGGCAACCTGGCGACACGAGGAAGGTCGAGATGACAGAGCAGGCGGCTGCGCGCATCACTGGAGCCCAGAGCTTGATCCGGGCGCTGGAGTGCGCGGGCGTCGACACCGTCTTCGGCATTCCCGGGGGAGCGATCCTGCCGGCGTACGACCCGTTGCTGGACTCGACCAAGATCCGACACATCCTCGTCCGGCACGAGCAAGGCGCAGGCCACGCGGCGCAGGGCTACGCGGTGGCGACGGGCAGGGTCGGTGTCTGTATGGCGACCAGCGGACCGGGCGCCACGAACCTGGTGACACCGCTGGCCGACGCTCACATGGACTCGGTGCCGATCGTGGCGATCACCGGGCAGGTCCCGAGCGCGGCCATCGGGACGGACGCGTTCCAGGAGGCCGACATCCGCGGCATCACGATGCCGATCACCAAGCACAACTACCTCGTCACCGATCCTGACCAGATCCCGCGCGCCATCGCCGAGGCGTTCTACATCGCGTCCACCGGTCGCCCCGGTCCCGTGCTCGTCGACATCTCCAAAGACGCCCTGCAGGCGATGACGGTCTTCGAGTACCCCGAAACCGTGACGCTCGCCGGCTACCGTCCCGTGACGAAGCCGCACGGCAAGCAGGTGCGCGAGGCCGCTCGTCTGATCGCAGCCTCGGAACGACCGGTGCTGTACGTCGGAGGCGGCGTGATCCGCGCCGAGGCGCATCAAGAGCTGCGCGTGCTGGCAGACATGACCCAGATCCCCGTCGTCACGACGCTGACGGCGCGCGGGGCCTTTCCGGACAGCCATCCGCTGCACCTCGGCATGCCCGGCATGCACGGAACGGTCGCCGCTGTGGGAGCGCTGCAACGCAGCGACCTGTTGATCACGCTCGGCGCCCGCTTCGACGACCGCGTCACGGGCAAGCTGGACACCTTCGCGCCCGATGCGACGGTCATCCATGCCGACATCGATCCTGCCGAGATCTCCAAGAACCGTCATGCCGATGTGCCGATCGTGGGTGACTGTCGCGAGGTGATCGCAGAGCTCATCGTCGCCGTCAAGGCGGAGTACGACGCCGGTCGGCGCGGGAACGCCGCCCCCTGGCTGGCCACCTGCCAGGGTTGGCGGGAGCGCTATCCGCTCGGGTACGACCAGCCCGAGGGAGCCTTGTCGCCGCAGTACGTCATCGAGCGACTCGGAGCCATCGCCGGGCCGGAAGCCACCTACGTCGCGGGCGTGGGTCAGCACCAGATGTGGGCCGCACACTACGTCCGCTACGAGCGCCCCAACTCCTGGATCAACTCCGGCGGACTCGGCACCATGGGTTTCGCGGTCCCGGCGGCGATGGGCGCCAAGGTCGGGACACCGGACGTGACCGTCTGGGCCATCGACGGCGACGGGTGCTTCCAGATGACCAACCAGGAGCTCGCCACCTGCGCCCTCAACGGGATCCCGATCAAGGTCGCGATCATCAACAACTCCAGCCTCGGCATGGTGCGTCAGTGGCAGACCCTGTTCTACGAGGGCCGGTACTCCAACACCGACCTGCACTCGGCCCGGGTGCCGGACTTCGTCAAGCTCGCGGAGGCGCTCGGTTGCATCGGTCTGCGCTGCGACACCCCCGAGGACGTCGACGGGACGATCCGCAAAGCTATGGAGATCAACGACGCTCCCGTGGTCATCGACTTCGTCGTCAACCCCGATGCCATGGTCTGGCCGATGGTGGCCGCGGGAACCAGCAACGACGCGATCCAGATCGCGCGCGATCTCAAGCCCGAGTTCGACGAAGACGAGCTGTGAGGAACCAACCATGACCCGACAGACACTCTCGGTCCTGGTGGAGAACCGCCCTGGTGTGCTGGCGCGCGTCGCGTCCCTGTTCTCCCGCCGCGGCTTCAACATCGAGTCGCTGGCGGTCGGTCCGACCGAGCACGAGGACGTCTCGCGGATGACGATCGTGGTCAACCTCGAGGACCAGCCCCTCGAACAGGTGACCAAGCAGCTGAACAAGCTGATCGAGGTCCTCAAGGTGGTCGAGCTCGAGGACACCGGTGCTGTGGAGCGTGAACTTCTCCTCGTGAAGGTCCGGGCCGACGCGACCACTCGAAGCCAGGTGCTCGAAACGGTGCAGCTGTTCCGTGCCAAGGTGGTGGACGTGGCGGTCGATGCCGTCACGATCGAGGTCACCGGTGACCGGGGCAAGCTCGAGGCCATGCTGCGGGTGCTCGAGCCGTTCGGGATCCGCGAGCTCGTGCAGTCCGGCATGGTCGCGATCAACCGGGGCTCGCGCTCGATCACCGATCGAAGCCTCAAGCCGGCTCCACCCATCTCGACGCGTAACCCCGCCTGACGCTCCACGGGCAGCCGGCTGCTAGCTGCCTGATCGCCCTTCGACCCACGTCTAGCAAGGAGAACCACCCACCATGGCTGAACTGTTCTACGACGACGACGCAGACCTCGGCATCGTCCAGGGACGCAATGTCGCGGTGCTCGGCTACGGCAGCCAGGGGCACGCCCACGCGCTGTCGCTGCGTGACTCCGGTGTCGACGTCCGGGTCGGGCTGCCGGAGAGCTCACGGAGCCGGCCCAAGGCCGAGGCCGCGGGACTTCGCGTCGTCACGCCGTTCGAGGCGTGCGAGGAGTCCGACCTGATCGTCGTCCTGGCGCCCGACCCGGTGCAGCGCTCGCTGTACGCCGAGGCGATCGAGCCCAACCTGGTCGAGGGCGACGCCCTGTTCTTCGGTCACGGCTTCAACATCCGGTTCGGCTACATCGAGCCGCCCGCCGGTGTCGATGTATGCATGGTCGCGCCGAAAGGACCGGGGCACCTGGTCCGACGGGAGTTCGAGCAGGGCCGCGGGGTGCCTGTGTTGGTCGCTGTCGAGCAGGACGCCTCCGGCAAGGCATGGGACCTGACGCTCTCCTACGCCAAAGGGATCGGTGGCACGCGCGCCGGAGCGATCAAGACGACGTTCACCGAGGAGACCGAGACCGACCTCTTCGGGGAGCAGGCAGTGCTGTGCGGTGGCGCGTCCGCCCTCGTCCAGGCCGGGTTCGAGACGCTCACCGAGGCCGGCTACCAGCCCGAGGTCGCTTACTTCGAGTGCCTGCACGAGCTGAAGCTGATCGTGGACCTGATGTATGAGGGCGGCATCGCCAAGCAGCGTTGGTCGGTGTCCGACACGGCCGAGTACGGCGACTACACGTCCGGCCCGTTCATCATCGACGCGTCAGTCAAGGACCGGATGCGGCACGTGCTCGCGAACATCCAGGACGGCAGCTGGGCCGCCGGCTTCATCGCCGACCAGGACGCCGGTGCGCCGAAGTTCAAGGAGTTCCGGGCGCAGAGCGAGGCACACCCGATCGAGCAGACCGGCCGAGAGCTCCGCACCCTCATGGCGTGGGTCAAGTCATCCGACGACGACTACACCGAAGGTAGTGCCGCGAGGTAGCCCCTGCGCGCCAGCCAGAACACAAACAGGGTGGGTCCCCCCGGGGGAGAGGGGGACCCACCCTGTTGTCCTGGCTGGTGCTCGGAGTCAGCTCAGGGGCCGAGCACCAGCGCGGGGACCTGCCGGACTACGGCGTTGTCCTGAATGACCAGCTCGTCGTGACCAGTGGAGTGTTGGTCAGGTCGCGAATCGCCGTAGCACCTCCCGTCAGGGTGATGGTGAACTCCGTGTTACCCGGCTGGCGTCCGGTGGGGTTCAGCCGCCACTGCGTAGCGGTCCGTTGATCGACCACGCCGGGTACGACAGCTCCCGTCGCCGTGTTGGTCATCACGAACGTGGCGTCACTCACGCCCGTCACAGGCTCGCTGAACGTCACCAGGATGTTCGCTCCGCGACCCACACCCACAGCTCCGGGCGCCGGCGTCTGAACCGTCACCACCGGAGCGGTGGAGGCCGGAGAGACCGTCGTGAACGTCCAGCTGGTGGTGGTGAGCGCAACCCCCACGGCGCTGCGGATGGCGGTAGGCCCACCAGTCGCCGTGACCGTGTAGGTCGTGTTCTGTGCCAGGTTCGCGGCCGGGTTCAGCCGGACGCGCCGGAGCGTGGCGTTGTAGTTGACCGTCGCCGCGATCTGCGCGCCGGCGGGGTTGGTGAGCCTGAACGTCGCCGTGTTGAACCCGCCCGCGACCATGGCCTGGTCGAAGAAGGCATCCACGTTGGTGTTCACTGCCACGTTCGTGGCTCCAGCATCCGGAGACCGCAGCGTGATCTGTGGACCGACCGGAGCCGTCGGGGTCACCGCGTTCGACGGAGCCGAGAGCGGACCCGGACCGAACATGTTGAACGCCCGCACCTGGAACGTGTACGACGTCCCGTTGGTCAGCCCGTTGATCACCCGGCTGAAGGTGGTCGCCGGGATGCCCGTGATCACCCTGCCGTCGCTGACCTCGATCTCGTAGCCCTGCACGGCCGGTGAGCCGTTGGGGGCCGGAGCGGACCAGGTGACCGTCGCCGAGGCGTCACCCGCGGTAGCTGTCCCGATGACCGGGGCAGCCGGCGTGGCGACCACGACGGTCTGATCGGTGAACTGCAGACGCTCGACGTTCCTGACGATGTCGATCCCGTCGCTGATCCGCTGACCCACCACGTCGGCACCGGTCTGGACCACCATCAGTCCGGACAGGTTGCCGGCCGAAGCCGGCACTGCTGTGATCAGGTAGTTCGACAGTGGCCCGGAGAAGAGGACCGTGTCGAGGTTCCCGCTGGTCTCAGCTGCCGTCGGCGTGATGACCTCACGGACCGTGACGATGTTGCCAGGGTTGACTGTGCCGGCGAAGACCGCCTGCATCAGCGTCGGACCGGTGAGGTTGCCGTTGCTGTCGCGCAGGTACTTCGTCGTCATGCCAGCTGCGCTGCCGATCTCGGTGCTCGGGTCGGCCGGGTTGGTTCTGATGCTCAGGCGCACGCTGAGGTAACGATCGCCATCGATGACGTCGTCCCCACCGCGCCCTTCGAACAGGTCATTGCCGGCGCCCCCGAGGAGGATGTTGCCGTCCCCCCAGACCTGGCTCGCGGGGTCGAGCAGCGGGCAGTCGCCCGACGCCGACGCCGCGATCACCGTGGCGGCCGGGGTGTTCAGTGTCGGCACCAACGGGTCAAGGCCGGCAATGCGGTCGAGACCTGCTTGGTCCAGCACGTCGCACCCGATGAAGCCGGCACCGCCGACGGCACTGGGAACCAGATCGTCCCCGCGGAGAGTGTCGCTGAAGGGACCACCGGACAGTGCCTCAACCTCGTTGAACTTGTCCCGGACACCGACCTGCAGGATCCCCAGAGGTGCGATGGGAAGCGCAAGGTCCATGTCAGAAGCTTGCGGGTCCTGCAAACCGATCTCCCAGTCGTAACCAGAGGCGCCGGCGATCTTCTCCACGCCAGGGCCGGAGAGGCCGATGTCGTCCCCGCCTTCCATGTCGTAGTCGTCGTCACCGCCCTGGCCGATGAGCACGTCGTGACCCGGTCGCTGCGAGTTGTCGAGGAAGAACAGGTTGCTGCTGTCCCCGATCAGGAGGTCAGGCGAGTTGCCGCCCTCTTCCCAGTCATCGCCGCCGTCACCGAAGACCGCGTCCTCGCCATCACCTGCGATGGAGAAGTCGTTGCCCTCACCGGCGAACGTCTCGTTGATGTTGGCTCCACCATTGGTGAAGTCGTTGCCGTCTCCGGCCATGATGATGTCGAGGCCGGGACCGGCGTCGATGGCATCGTTGCCGGGGCCGCCCTTGGGGACGTCGTCGCCCGCGATGTCGGTGATGATGTCGTCGCCTTCACCACCGAGCGCGACGTCAGCACCGTCACCGCCCTCGATGATGTCGTTGCCGAGACCACCCCAGAAGGTGTCGTTGTCGTTGCCACCGTAGATGCGGTCAACACCAGATGTTCCGTTGTAGATGCTCTGGCCATTGATACCCGGCGGGTCTTCCGTGTTGTACATCCGGTACTTGATGGTGCCGTCCGGCTGACGGAGCAGGACCGCCGTCTCGTTGCAGCTCGAGTCCGGGTCGTCTGACACCGTGTTGCCCTGAGCGGTGAACCCTGCCGCAGTGCCGGCAAGCTTCTTCAGCTCGAACTCGCAGTCAGCGGTCGCGAACACATCGGCCTTGAGCGCCTGTGCGTTCGTGTTGCGCATGACGAGCTCAGCAAACGAGTTGCCCTCGAGGGAAGCCCGCAGGTTCATGCCGGGTGTCCTTGCGAGGTAGTACAGGCGGTCGCCGTCCTGGAGCTCCGTCAGCTGCTTCTCGAAGACGAAGTTGAAGGTGCTCCCCAGGAGGCCTCCGAACATGTTGGTCCGCTCGGCCAAACCACCGACCCAGAGGTCGATGTTGTCGAGACCGGTGATCGAGTGGTCACCCGCGGCGTTTGCCCAGGCATCCACGCTGTTCATGAAGGCTGCAGCATCCGTCGGCGGGACATCGCCTGCTGTGATGTCGGGCTGCACGATCAGCCGCGCGGCCTCCCGTCGTGAGGCAAGCGTCGGAGGCAGGTTGTCGGCACTCTCGTCGACCGCGGTGGCGGGGTCGTCGACGACGACTCCGTCGGGGCCGGGTCGCTCGAGAATGGTCGGGTGCTGACCGTAGGCCGCCACGAAGTTGATGAGCGACTCGGGGTGCTTGAGGTTCTCCCCGAAGTCGACCCAGTTCACGTATGGCTTGAGCTGGCCGTCGTTGGTCGCGTCGAACAGCTCCTTACGGAACACATTCAGCGGCGGGACGCCCTCAGAGCGGGCTCGCGTCATGTTGATCGTCGGGAGATCGAGCGGCAGCCCCAGCAGGTTGTTGCGCAGGGTGTCCGTCACGAACTCGTCGATCTCGTTTCCGGTCTGGTCCGCCATACCCATGAAGATGCTGCCGGCCGCCTCTTCGGAGGTCAGCACACCAGCGGCACCACCATCGGTGTACGCCGGCGGGTTCAGGAAACCATCCAGCAGCGAGATGTCGTTCTCGCTCCCCAACACGTCGTCCGCTGTCCCGAACTCGCCGTCCGGTCCGGGCCGCCCCTCGTTACGCCGCGAGATCGACTCGGTCAGCATGGAGTGTCCGAAGCGGTAGACCGCGTGAGCGAACTCTGCCTGGATGGCCGGGTTGAGCTCCGTCTGGGTGAAGGCGAAGGGCTGGAAGGGGTTGATCGCCGGCTGGATCTTGCGGGCGAACTCCTCGAACACGAGGTGCTGGTACTCCATCTCGGTCACGAAGCGCGCGGCCTGGAAGAGCCGCTCGCCGTTCCACCCGGACGCGCCGGCAACGAGCTTCCATTCCGCGAGCGCGGCGACGCCCTTCGTCGACGTGTCGTTGGTCAGGGTGTGCTTGATGTCGTCGATCAGGCGGTCATGCTCGGAGTGGAACACCTGGTGAATCGCGGTCAGGCCGATGTTCTCGTTGACGCGACCGTCGCCCGCACAGAAGTGTGCGTTCAGCATCTCGTCGTCGTAGGTACCTACGGGCTGGTTTGCGAAGTCGGCGGACGGCACGTTGTCTGCGTCCGGGGTCGGCGCCACCCGGGGAGTCGCCGGGTTGTGGTCCGTGTCCTGCGGGCTCGGATCCGCGTTGTGGGCGATATCAGTCAGGAACGGCGTGTCGAAGTACAAGACGTTCGACGGGACCGGCACCGGGCTGGCGAGGTTGCCCTCAACGAGACCGGTCGAGGTGACGTACTGCGGCAGTCCGCTGGGACCGGGAATGAACTTGCCGTAGGGGTCCGAAGCGATCGTGGGGATGTTGGTGACGTCCCGGTCTTCGAGTCGGAGCCCGAGCAGCTCGGCAGCTTGCTTCTTGACGGCTGCCCAGGTCGCCATGCCGCTTCTCCCGTCAGGGGAACCCGGGTAGCTGCCGTCGGGGCCGAGCCCGCCCAGCAGCTTGCCGGTTGACACAGGCAGGCCGGACGCGTTCATGGCGTACTCCCGCACGAACACCTGGTGCGAGGGGTGCGACGTGTAGGTCTGGCTCTGGTCCACCCAGGGTGAGTCGGTGTTGGTCGCATCCTGCACGTCGTCGGCAGTGCCGAGCACGCCGTCGGGACCGGGCTGGTTCTGGCCGCGCGTCAGCACCATGAAGCGGAGGTTGGGGCTCAAGTCGTCGCTCGTGCCGAGGATGTGGTCCGGGCCGGGGATGAGGGGGTCATCTGCCTTGAGGGGCACGTAGACGGTGCCGCCGCCCTTGACGGTCTGGTCGATGCCGTGGTCGAAGAACTGACCGAAGAGGGTGAAGAGGGAGTTGAACGGGGGGGACAGACCGACGTCGGTCGTCACGTTGGGGATGAACAGGGTTTCGTGATCGGGCACGCACCCGGCCGGAAGGCCTGCGCTGTCGCACGGGACAACGCCGTCGTTCCCTTGTGTCCGCACGGGGAAGCCGGCAGCCGCGACGGCCGCCGGGTTGGTGGACGTCTGATCAACGATCAGGTTGCTGATGACTCGTGGCTGCGAGTCGAAGACGTTGCCCGACTTCTGGGTGTAGCTGGTCGCAGACGGGGGGCCGCCGAAGGACCCGGCTTCAGCGTCACGGAAGTCCTTCGAGCTCAACCGGGGGAACAGCTCATCGGCCGCTCCGAACCGCTCCTGACCCGGGATGAGGTTGTTGCATGAGCCGTCGACCGTGCGCAGGCCGAGAGAGAGAAGGGGGCTGGGCAGCTGGTTGGGGCCCGTGCCCACCAGGGCACCACAGGGACCTGTCACCGACGTGGTGTTCGCCACGTGCGCTTCCGCGATCTTGATCTGCTGCAGGATGTAGGCCAGGTCGGAGGGCGTCACGGTGAACCCCTCGCCCACCGGCGCTTGGACTCCGGACGCCGTGCGTGACATCACCGGTGTCAACAGTGCTGCACAGAGGGCTACCCCTATGCCGGTCCGAAGAGCTCGCCGTGCAACCTCGTAGCGACGTCGCCGAGGTACTGATCCGTTCATAGTGTTCCACCCGCCGTTTGAGCCGTAGGGCCCGAACGGACCCTCCTGGGAGGACACGGCGGCGAACATGCCGCCGCATCACACCCCCACAGAGTCACCGTTGCGCGTGACAGAGGTGCGAAATCGTGGCACTCGGGCTATTTCACGCCGGGGTGACGACGAACCTTCAGGCTGGAGCTCCACACAGAGGGGATCGGCGGATGGACCTGTCACGTAGAGATTTCGTCAAGTTCGGAGTGCTTGGTAGCGCTGCACTGACCATGCCCATGATGCGGGTGGCGTCCGCCGGCACCCAGAGCCGGCTTGCCGAAAGCGCCCTGCCGCAACCGTTCACGACACCGTTCGGCGTCCCACCCGTCGCGGTCCCGGTCAGTTCAAGTGCCGACACGGACTACTACGAGATGGCAATGGTGCCTACCGCGGTCGAGATCGTGCCTGGTCTCATGACGCCTACCTGGGCGTACAACGGTGTCTCGCCAGGCCCCACGATCGTGAACCGGATGGGCCGGAGGACGGTCGTCCGGCATGCGAACAGGCTGCCGCAGAAGCACCCGCAGCTGGGTTACATGCCGTGGACTTCCGTCCACCTGCATGGGTCGGAGTCGCTCCCGGAGTACGACGGTTACGCCAGCGACATCGTCCTGCCCGGGCAGTTCAAGAACTATCACTACCCGAACACCCAGGGCGCGCGCACCATCTGGTACCACGACCACGGGGTCATGCACACTGCCCCGAACGTGTACATGGGCCTTGCCGGCCAGTACTGGATCCAGGACGAGCTGGAGCAATCGCTCAAGATCCCGCACGGTCGCTATGACGTGCCACTCATCGTGCAGGACGTCATGCTCGCATCCGATGGAACGCGACTCTTCGACAACAACGACGAGTCCGGTGTCTACGGGGACATCATCTTGGTGAACGGGAGACCGTGGCCGGTGATGCAGGTCGAGCGGCGAAAATATCGTTTCCGCATCCTCAACGCGTCGGTGTCGCGGTCCTACCGCTGGCAGCTCGACTCCGGTAAGCCGCTGGTGGTGATCGCGACCGACGCCGGTCTCATGGCCGGCCCGCAGCGCGTGAAGCAGTTCCGTCACGGAGTGTCCGAACGCTACGAGGTGATCATCGACTTCGCGAAGTACCCCATCGGGCAGCGGGTGGTCCTTCAGAACCTCAGCAACAAGAACAACATCGACTACGCGACGACGAAGAACGTCATGGCGTTCGACGTCGTGTCCGAGGCATCGAGCAAGAAGGGCAACGCCATTCCGGCGGTGCTCAACCCGCACGAGCGGACGATGGAGCTGACCGAGTCGATGGCCGTCACGACTCGTCGCTTCGACTTCGTCCGCGACCATGGGCGCTGGACCATCAACGGCCAGACCTGGGATGACGTGGTCAAGTCGGGCTTCAGCCTCACGTTGGCCAACCCGGCCCCCGGGACGGTCGAGCTGTGGGAGTTGTCCAACCTGTCGGGGGGTTGGCACCACCCGGCACACATCCACCTGATCGACTTCAAGATCGTGTCGCGCAACGGCAAACCGCCGATGGCGCACGAGCTGGGACCGAAGGACGTCGTCTACCTGGGCGAGAACGAGACCGTCCGGCTGCTCATCGAGTTCAAGCCCGAGCATCGAGGCAAGTACATGATTCATTGCCACAACCTGGTGCACGAAGACCACGACATGATGGGTCAGTTCGAGGTGGGACTCGATGGACACGACCCGCTCATGACCGAACCGGCTCTGTGGGAATGAGGAGATCGACATGGCCATCGACGTAACGCCAGTGACCAGCCGACGAGGTACGCCCACCTCCCGAGCAGCCCGCTATCCGGGTGCAGCGGTGGTAGTGGCGGTGGCGAGCCTCGCCAGCGCAGCCATTCATGTGGACGTGATTCCGGAGCACCGAGAGGAGTGGTGGCTGTTCGGCGCATTCTTCACCGCTCTCGCCGTCCTACAGGTCCTCTCAGCGGCGTTGGTGCTGTGGTGGCCGCGCCGGTCGATCCTCGTCGGCGTCGCCGCCCTGAACGTCGGAGTGGTGCTGCTCTGGCTCCTCAGCCGCACTGCGGGTCTTCCGATCGGCCCCCCGGTTGCCGACTTCACGGCGGGTCTCGGCGATCCGTCGAAGGGCGGGTATGGCGAGCACGCCGCCGGCCTGCCGGAAGCCGTCGGCAGGCTTGACCTCACCTCGACGATTCTCGAGCTGATCGTGGTCCTGGCAGTGTGCGCCCTCCTACCGGCACGGATACGCGGCCGCCTGCTCAATGCGATCTGCCTGGTTGGCGTCGTCGTATGGGGGCTCTTCGTCTTCGACCTGCTGGGCTGACGGTGTCGGCGCGCGGGAGAAGCGCACCACACGAGGGCGCCGCGAGGGTGCACACGATGAGTACGCCCGAACCTGTTGCCGCCCCGTCCGCGGGGGTCTGGGCCAGAGTTCGTCGGTTCGCGCCTGTCGCCGCGATCATCGTGGTCGGGCTGTTCGCCGTGTTTGCCGTCGAACCCGTGACGGTCGGCTCGGACAGCATGAGCCCGACCGTGCGGAGCGGGGACCGGGTGCTGATCGACAAGGTGAGCTATCACTTCCGCGATCCCGAGCGGGGTGAGATCGTGGCGTTCAAGGCTCCACTGTCCGGCACACTGACCGTCAAGCGCGTGGTCGGGGTGGCAGGTGACAGGGTGGCAATCAGGGACGGCGTTCTCTGGGTCGGTGGGCAGCACCGAGTGGAGCCTTACGTAGATCTCAGGACGATCGACTCGGTCTACTTCGGCCCCGCAGTCGTCCCACCAGGAACCGTCTTCGTCATGGGCGACAACCGAGCGGAGTCGATCGACTCCCGCGACTTCGGTCCGGTGCCGCTGTCAGACGTCGTCGGACGAGTCGTCCGCTGGTAGTGGCACGGCATGCAGCGACGTGGCGTCGCGCAGCCTCGACTCCGAGGCATCCGTAACTGAGAAGGCACCGTCACCTGACGCCGCTCCCATGTTCGCCAGTTCCTCGCCGGCCTTCTCCAGGTAGCCGGTCCGCCGGTTGGTGGCTTCCTCGGCCCAGTGCACGAGTCCGAGGGAGGTGGCAAGGGTTGCGGCGCCGGCAGCGATAGCGGCGGCAGAAAGAGGCCGACCGACGACGTCGCGTACTGCTGCCCGGGCCAGCATCAGGATGACACGCTCACGCCCGGTCGTCGCCTCCCCGATGGCAATCTCCGCGAGGTCGAGATAGTCCAGGGCACTGTCACGATCATCGTCGTCGCGATCGATGACCATGCGAGATGCCACTTCGGGGAGCAGCAGGGTCGCACCGGTTCGTTGCGCGATCTCAGCGGCGCGAAGGAGCAGCGATGCGGCCGCTGTCTTGTTGTGCTCGGCCAGCGCAAGCTCGGCCTTGCCGAGAAGGCCCAAGATCTGCGAAGTCGGACCTCCGACCCGCCAAGGCTCCAAGCGCGTGAGCGCGCGCGCTCGTTCGAGCTCTCCTCGCCGGAGCAACATGCGCGCTGCTACCCATCGCCAAGGCCCCGGGACTGAACGGGACTCGGCGTCGGCGATGGCTGCGTCGCACAGCTCGTCGGAGCGGGCGTCGCCGCGCTCGTGATGGGCCAGTGCCAGCAGCATGGCGCCGGAGAGCCCGGACGTAGCGCCGATCGAGCGAAGGGACTCTTCCCAGGCGTCACTGAGCGTGGCCAGGTCGACCGATGGATCACCGAGCAGGACGGCGGCTTCGTAGCGTGCCAGCCGGGCCGCCGGGAGATGCGAGCGGGCGTTGATCTGGTCGACTTCCTCCAGCACCTGGTAGGCCGCGGAGAAGGAGCGCTTGGGCACCAGGATGAGGCCGACGAGCAGGAGCCTGGCCTCGACCGCGGCATCTTCGTCGCCCCGGAGTTCGGCCCGGACGACGGCGTCCCGGATGAGCGCCTCCACTTCTGCCGTTGGCGCTGAGGTGGCGCTGATTCCGAGCCTTTCGAGCAGGCTGTGACGTACCCGTGCTGCCGCCGCATGGGCCTCTTGCCTGATCAAGATCTGCATGTCTGGGACGGCGAGACCGTGGGTCTCCGCGTGGAGCACAACCTGTCGTCGATACTCCGCGCTGTCATGCGTGTCACCCATGTTGCCGGCGCAGACGGCCAACCGGTTCAGGATGTCGACCATGTCCGTCGGCGCGGCTGTCTGTGGGTCCATCAACTCCAGGACCTGGTGCAGGCGACGTCGGGCCTCGCGGAAGTCACCGCCGCTCATGGCGTCGAGTGCCCCTTCCATCGCCGCCGCGCAAGCCAGCTGCGGCTCGCCCGCCGCGGCCCAGTGGTCGATGCGGGCGTCAAAAGGCAGGCTGAGGCGCTCAGCTGCCAACCGATTGAGCCGCCGCCGCGTGTACGGGCGCATCCAGGCCGAGATCGCATCACGGAGCGGTCGCGAAGGGAGACCGTACTTCCCGTTGGCATCGACCGTGAGAACGCCGCGCTCCTCCAGGGTCACCACGATGCGCTCGACATGGGAACGCGTGTCGGCATCCGCAACGGGCAGGCCATCGGTTGCCAACATGGCCAGGATCGCCGTGATGCTCACCGGCGTGTTGGCCACAGCCACGATCTCCAGCAAGGTCAACTCCTCGCCCGACACCGCGTCATGGACTTGCTCGAGCTGTTGGTGACGCAGACCGGTCTCGTTCTCGGCGGTCTGATCGGCGCCGACTTCCACCCCCTGTTTGGTGGTGATGAGCCGGCCTTGAGCCAGCCACGAGGTGATCACGTCGACCATCCGGCCGGCGCGGTTTCCGGTGAGCCGGCTGAGCTCTGCCTCGAGTGAGGGCGCTGGCTTTCCCGAGATCATCAGGGCGGTCAGGTCGTGAGCGTCCTCGTCTGACAGGGAGGGCACCTCGACACGATGGACGAGTCCCTTCGCCACCAAAGCGTCGAGGTCTACGTCGGCGCTCCTGTCGACGCCGGTGCGATGGATCGCCGCAACCACGCCCCGATGTCCCAACGATGTGCCGTTCTGCTGGGCGAGCACTGCCGCTTCGAGCTCACCGCGTTCCCATGCCTCGATGCCGTCGACGGTGCTGACGATCGGCGCCTTGCCGGCATCGGAGCCCGACCCGTTCGCCGTTGTCGCCTTGCTGTTCGAGCCGAGCGGCATGGAGGCATCGAGCCGGCTCACTGCTTCGGCCAGCCATCGCGAGCTCCCGGCGCGGGGCGGTCCGGCGAGGACGATGAAGCCACCTCCGCCTGCACTGAGCTGGGCCAGCCGGTTGGTCAGTTCGGCGGTCTCCGACTCGAGTCCGACGAAGGCGACTTCGGGCTCGCGGGTCGAGTCCGCTCGAAGCAGGTCGAGATAGACGGCCTGGGTCGCGGCGGAGGGACCTACCCCCATCGTCTCGACCAGCCGAGCGCGACAGGTCTGGTAGATCGAGAGGGCTTGCTCGATCTCGCCGGCCGCGTGGAAGGCCAGCATCGCGGCTCGGCAAGCACTCTCCGAGGTGGGGTCGATGGCGATGGCACGCTCGGCGAACTGGGTCGCGTCGCGGACCCATCGCAGTGCGATGGCGCTCGAGGTTGCATCGATGAGCATGTCGACCCGGCGTCGTCGCAGCGCCTCGCGCTCGATACCGACCGGGCCGTCACCGTCGGAGCCATCAACGTCGTGGATGTAGAGCGCCTCGGCCTGGTGAGCGGCCAGCACCGCGTCGACGTGGCGCCCGTCGGCGTACACCTGGCGGCATTCGGCAGCCAACGACTTGAAGCGGTGCGCGTCGACCCAGACGTCCTCGAGAACGAGTCCGTCATGTCGTCGCGCGACACAGTCCTGGCGCAGTACCTTACGAATCTGGGATGCCGCCGTACGGAGGCTGGTGCGGGCGTGCTCGGGATCGGAGGTGCCCCACAGCACGTCGATCAGCAGATCGACGGAGACCTTTTGGCCGGCCTGCAGCGCAAGAATCCGGAGCAGTTCTATCGTCTTGCGAGTCTTCCACTCGCCGGGGTCAACCCATGAGCCGTCCGCACGCCGGACCCGAAAGGGGCCAAGCGTGCGAACTTCGATGAGTGCGTGGTCTTCATCGGCCAACGGTTCGCCCCCCGGCGAATCAGTCGAGGACGCAATGACCTCGAGATGACAACAACGAGGAGATGTGGTAGAGCCATCAACCTCAAGGCTATTTGTACACTGTTTGTCCGTTGTGGACCTTCGCAACAAGAAAGCCTGCTGAACGTGGTCGACCGCTCACGGAAAGTCAACTGCCCTGATCAGGTGCCGATCGAGGCTTCTGAGACGACTCAGACCAGGCGGGCTCGCTGGTCTAGACTGTCGTTGCTCGGGCACGGCGTGGTGCTCCGGCCGGTCCGTCAGACGTCGTACGACTCTGATGCCCAGCCGTCGAGACGACGTCCGCGCTGCAGACCGGAGGAACGCTTCCCGTGATCGAAACCCGCACCGCTGCCCGCCCCGTCGTGCTCATCGCCGAGGAGCTCAGCCCGGCAACCGTAGACGCGCTCGGACCCGATTTCGAGATCCGGCACTGCAATGGAGCCGACCGTGAGGAGTTGCTGACGGCCATCGCCGATGTGGACGCGATCCTCGTCCGGAGCGCGACCAAGGTCGATGCCGAGGCTCTCGCTGCCGCCCGCCGTCTCAAGGTCATCGCCCGGGCCGGCGTCGGGCTCGACAACATCGACGTCCGGCAGGCCACCCAGTCGGGCGTCATGGTCGTGAACGCGCCGACGTCCAACATCGTCAGCGCCGCCGAGCTCGCGGTCGGGCTGCTGCTGTCGGCGGCCCGGCACATCGGTCCCGCCAGCGCCGCGCTGCGCCTGGGTGAGTGGAAGCGCAGCAAGTACACCGGCATCGAGCTGTACGAGAAGACCGTGGGCATCGTCGGCCTCGGTCGGATCGGGGTCCTGGTGGCGCAGCGGCTGTCGGCCTTCGGCATGAAGGTGGTTGCCTACGACCCCTATGTCCAGGCGGGTCGCGCGGCGCAGCTCGGCGTCCGTCTCGTGACGCTCGATGATCTCCTCGAGCAGGCAGACTTCATCTCGGTCCACCTGCCCAAGACTCCAGAGACCGTCGGTCTGATCGGTGAGGAGCAGCTGGCCCGGTGCAAGCCGACGGCGATCATCGTCAACGCGGCCCGCGGCGGCATCGTCGACGAGCACGCGCTCCATCTCGCCATCAAGGACGGCCTGATCGCCGGCGCCGGCCTCGACGTTTTTGCGACCGAGCCGTGCACGGACTCACCGCTGTTCGAGTTCGAGAACGTCGTCGCCACGCCTCACCTCGGTGCTTCCACGGACGAGGCGCAGGAGAAGGCGGGCATTGCTGTGGCCCAGTCGGTGCGACTCGCGCTGAGCGGCGAGCTCGTCCCGGATGCCGTCAACGTCCAGGGTGGCGTCATCGCCGAGGACGTCCGGCCGGGCATCCCCCTGACCGAGAAGCTCGGCCGCATCTTCACGTCACTGGCGGGTGAGGTCGCCCAGCAGCTCGACGTCGAGGTGCGCGGAGAGATCACGCAGTACGACGTCAAGGTCCTCGAGCTCGCGGCGCTGAAGGGTGTCTTCAGCGACGTCGTCGAGGAGTCGGTGTCGTTCGTCAACGCTCCGCTGCTCGCGGCCGAGCGTGGCCTGGCGGTGCGCCTCGTCACCGATCCCGAGAGCTCCGACCACCGCAACCTCGTCACGTTGCGGGGGACACTGGCCGACGGCAGCCAGGTGTCGGTGTCGGGAACGCTCGTCGGCATACACCACCGCGAACGTCTCGTCGAGATCAACGGCTACGACGTGGACCTCGAGCCGACCGAGCACCTGGCCTTCTTCACGTACGTGGACCGTCCGGGCATGGTGGGGGCGGTCGGCCGCATCCTGGGTGATGCCGACATCAACATCGCCGGCATGCAGGTGGCCCGCGACCACCGTGGTGGCCACGCCCTCGTCGCGCTCACCGTCGACAGCGCGATCCCGTCAGCAGTGCTCGACGAGATTGCCTCCGAGGTGCAGGCGGTCGTGGTTCGCGCCGTCGAGCTGTCCTGACCCGCGCAGGGTCAGGCGCGGGCGGCGATGAGCACGGCCGAGTCGGGGGCGACCATCACCTCGACGGTCGTGAAGCGCTCGTCGGTGAACCACTGCTGGCGCATCGAGTCGACGCGGCCTTCGTACGTGGGAGGCCACGTCTGGCACGGCGTGAAGTCGTCGAGCACGACCAGCCCGCCGGGGCCGAGCAGGTCTGCCACCGCGTCGATGCCCGACTGCTTGGCTTCGCGGACGTCGAGGAACAGCAGTGAGAACGGTGCGTGGTCGCGCAGGGAGCCCCAGTCGCCGGTGATGACCTCGACGCGCGGGTCGTCGGCGAACAGGTCGGTCACCGCCTCGGCCAGGCTCGGGTCGAGCTCGGCGGTCACGATGTTGCTGCCCTCCCGCGCGCCAGTGGACAGCCACGCTGCGCCGACGCCGCAACCGGTCCCGCACTCGCCCAGCTGACCGGACCTGCCGGCGGCCAGCGCGGCCAAGAGGCGGCCGGTCTCGCTGCGGCTCGAGGTGACGAATCCGCGTCGTCGCGACAGGTCGAGAGCCGCGGACACGATCGGGGGGAGGTCGACTGGCGCGGTCACGTCCCGAGTCTGTCACAGCCCGGTACGGACAGATTCGTGGCAGAAAGGCGGTCTCAAATGACAAGACGATCATCCAAATCGCTATCGCACAACGAGATCCATCCGTAGGGTGGCCGCATCATGCGGTTTTACGTAGCCATCCTTACGCGCCGCGGCGGGGCCTCTTAGGCCAACTCCTCGCCGCGGAGTTCAGGCGTTGGCCGACCGCGTTGCCCGAGGAACCGCTCCATGCCGATCGCATTCGGTTTCCCGTTGATCTCCTGAGTATGTCGAAGCGTAACCGCGCTCCAGCTCTGCATCTGACGCCGGTCGTCCAGCTTGGCTGCCCGACACCCGACAACACCCATCCAGCTGATGCCAGCTGACCAACAGACGCGGAAGAGTGACCTGATGTACGACATGTACCCCGAGTGGGGTCCTGCCCAGCACGACGACGACTACGCCGCCTACCCGGCGTATCCGAGCGGTCCGCCCCAGCCCGTCCAGGAGTCGATGGACCTGCGTGACCACGGCGGAGAACGCCCTGACGACAACTAGACCGCAGCCGGCCGCGTGGTGTGCTGGACGCCTTAGGGTACGAGCATGACTCCTGCGATCCGGTTGGCCGTCATCGGTGGTGACGGCATCGGTCCTGAGGTGACAGCGGAGGCGGTCAAGGTCCTCGAGAGCGTTGCCGCGATCGAGGACCTGGCGGTCTCCAGCACCGACTTCGCTCTCGGGGCCGAGCACTGGAAGTCCACCGGCGAGGTCCTGCCTGACTCCGTTCTCGACGAGCTGCGCGGCTACGACGCGATCCTGCTCGGCGCGGTCGGCGGGCGTCCGGGCGACCCCGCGATTCCGCCGGGACTGCTCGAGCGCGGGCTGCTCCTGCGGTTGCGCTTCGAGCTCGACCACTACGTCAACCTGCGTCCCGCGCGTGCGTACCCCGGCGTGCCGACGCCGCTCGCCAACCCGGGCGAGGTGGACTTCGTCGTCGTTCGCGAGGGGACCGAGGGTCCCTATGTCGGTAACGGCGGTCGGCTCCGCGCCGGTACGCCGGCCGAGGTCGCGACCGAGGTCAGTCTCAACACGGCATACGGCGTCGAGCGGGTGGTACGCGACGCCTTCATGCGCGCAGAGCGTCGTCCACGGCGGAGGCTGACGTGGGTGCACAAGACCAACGTGCTCGTGCATGCCGGTGCCCTGTGGAGCCGCGTCGTCGCCGAGGTGGCGGGCGACTTTCCCGACGTCGCCGTCGACTATCTGCACATCGACGCGGCGACGATCATGCTCACCGTGGACCCTGGCCGGTTCGATGTCATCGTGACCGACAACCTCTTCGGTGACATCCTCACCGATCTCGCGGCCGCGGTGACCGGCGGCATCGGCCTGGCTGCCAGCGGCAACCTCAACCCGGCGGGAACGACACCGAGCATGTTCGAGCCCGTGCACGGGTCCGCCCCGGACATCGCGGGCCAGCAGGTGGCCGATCCGACTGCGGCAATCCTCAGCACGGCTTTGCTGCTCGACCATCTCGGTCACAGCAAGGCGGCTGCGCGCGTCGAGCAAGCCGTGCTCGACGACCTGACGGCCAACGCAGGAGCCAAACGGCGGACGAGCGAGGTGGGAGACATTATTGCCTCCCGGCTGGCTCAGGGGTGAAGTACGTTTACCCCATGACGTCGTCTCACATTGCGATCCAGCGATCGAGCGCGCCGCTGGAGGCTGCGCGCCGGCAAGAGATCCTCGATCAACCCGGTTTCGGTCTCCACTTCACCGATCACATGTTCGTGTCCGAGTGGACACCCGACGCCGGCTGGCACGACGCGCGGGTCAAGCCATACGGGCCGTTCAGCGTGGATCCGGCGAGCTCGGTGCTGCACTACGCACAAGAGATCTTCGAGGGCACCAAGGCCTACCGCCACGACGACGGGTCGGTGTGGTCGTTCCGGTTGCACGCCAACGCCGAGCGTTTTCAGCGGTCCGCCCACCGCCTCGCGCTGCCCGAACTTCCCGTGGACGACTTCGTCGCCGCCGTCGAGGCCCTGGTCAACACGGACGTCGACTGGGTGCCGGCCGGCGGTGAGAAGTCGCTCTACATCCGTCCGTTCATGTTCGCCTCCGAGGTCTTCCTCGGTGTCCGCCCGTCGAAGCACGTCACGTTCGCGGTGATCGCGTCGCCGGCTGGACCGTACTTCGCCGGGGGCGTCAAGCCGGTGACGCTCTGGCTCAGCGAGGAGTTCAACCGGGCGGCCCCGGGCGGCACCGGAGCCGCCAAATGTGGTGGCAACTACGCCGCCAGCCTGGTCGCCCAGCAGGAGGCGATCGACAACGGCTGCGACCAGGTCGCGTTCCTTGACGCCGTCGAGAGCCGCTATGTCGAGGAGCTCGGCGGGATGAACCTCTTCTTCGTGTTCGACGACGGAACGCTCGTGACCCCCGAGCTGTCCGGCTCGATCCTCGAAGGAGTGACACGTTCCTCGATCATGGAGATCGCCGACGAGCTCGGTCACAAGGTCGACGAGCGCAAGGTGTCGATCGACGAATGGCGCGACGGCGTCGCTGACGGATCCATCACCGAGGTGTTCGCGTGCGGGACCGCCGCCGTCATCACCCCCGTCGCCTCACTCAAATGGCGTGGCGGCGAGGTCTCGGCGCAGAGTGAAGCCCGCCTGGCCAAGGAGATCCGGACGCGGCTTCTCGACGTCCAGTACGGACGAGCCGAGGACCAGTACGGCTGGATGCACCGCATCGGCTGACCGCGGGACCAAGCAGCCGGCTGTCCGTTGGTTGAGACGGTGTATCCCCAGTTGGGCGTCGGGAGTGCCAGACTGCAGGCATGGTTGGCACGAACTCGATGATCGGCCCCTAGCGCGACGGATCTCCCGCCGCGCTGACCTCTCGTTCCCACGGGGGGTCTTTTTGTTTCCCGACCGCCCTAGGACACCGCATGGTTGCCACCCCGAGCACCGATGCCACATCGGACCTCCAGGTCTACGACACGACGCTGCGCGACGGAGCCCAGCAAGAAGGCCTGAACCTCTCGGTCGAGGACAAGTTGCACATCGCCCGGCACCTCGATGACCTCGGGGTGGGGTTCATCGAGGGGGGATGGCCCGGCGCCAACCCGAAGGACACCGAGTTCTTCCGACGCGCCGGAGAGGAGCTGAAGCTCGAGACCGCCACCCTCACCGCTTTCGGTGCGACCCGGAGGGTTGGGGTCGAGGCGGGCGCAGATCCGCTGGTCCGTGCCCTGAGCGAGTCCGGTGCAGCCGTCGTCACCCTCGTCGCCAAGAGTCACGACCGCCACGTCGAGCTGGCCCTGCGTACGACGCTCGAGGAGAACCTGGCGATGGTGCGCGACACCGTGGCGTTCCTACGGGAACGGGGTCAACGCGTGTTCCTCGACGCTGAGCACTTCTTCGACGGCTACCGCGACAACCGTGCCTACGCGCTCGAGGTCCTGCTGGCGGCGGCCGAGGCGGGCGTGGAGGTCGTCGCACTGTGCGACACGAACGGCGGCATGCTGCCGCCTGAGGTGGCCGACGTCGTCGGCGACGTGTTCGACCACGTCGGCAGGCACGGGACCCGTGTCGGCATCCACTGCCACAACGACACCGGCTGCGCCGTGGCCAACACGTTGACCGCCGTCGCGGCGGGCGCCGCCCACGTCCAGGGCACGGTCAACGGGTACGGCGAGCGCACCGGCAACGCAGACCTCATCTCGGTCGTGGCGAACCTGGAGCTGAAGCTCGGCCGGTCCGTGCTGCCCAGCGGACGATTGCGAGAGGCCAGCCGCATCGCGCATGCGGTGGCGGAGGTGACGAACGTGACGCCTGCCTCGCGGCAGCCCTACGTCGGTGCCTCGGCCTTCACCCACAAGGCTGGCCTGCATGCGAGCGCAATCAGGGTCGATCCGAACCTGTACCAGCACGCCGACCCGCAGTCGGTCGGCAACGACATGCGGCTGCTCGTCTCCGAGATGGCAGGTCGGGCGTCGATCGAGCTGAAGGGTCGCGAGCTCGGTTTCGACCTGTCGGCCGAGCCCGACCTGGTCACGCGGATCATCGACCGGGTCAAGATGATGGAGGCCGCCGGCCACACCTTCGAGGCGGCGGACGCATCGTTCGAGCTGCTGCTGGTCGAGGAGGTCGAAGGCGTTCGACCGTCGTACTTCGACGTGGAGTCCTGGCGGGTCATCACCGAGTCGTCGCCCGCCGATGAGGCCGTTTCGGAGGCCACAGTGAAGCTGCGCGCCGGCGGTGAACGGATCGTCGTCACCGGGGAGGGCAATGGCCCGGTCAACGCCCTGGACGAGGCGCTGCGCCGGGCCATCGGCCAAGCCTTCCCCGAGGTGTCCAAGCTCGAGCTGATCGATTACAAGGTGCGGATCCTGGACCAGGGCCACGGCACCGACGCGGTGATCCGGGTGTTGATCGAGACCGCGGACGACACCGGCTCGTGGGTCACCGTCGGCGTCGGCCACAACATCGTCGAAGCGTCATGGCGGGCGCTGGTGGACTCGGTGACGTACGGGCTCCGCCGGGCCGGCGCAGCGAGTTGACGCGCTCGACGGTCAGTGTTCCGCCGAGTTGCCGAACGGCGGCGGCCCGACGATCACGATGGCTCCGGTTTCTTCGGCGACCTGAGCGATTCGCTTGAAGTCGACGACGCGCTCGGCTGTCTCTGCCGGGTCGCTGGCGTTCATGTAAAACGCCTCTCCGCTGCCGGGGGTCTGGACCACCAGCATGTGCGCGGTCGGTGTCGTCACCATGAAGGCGTGGGGAACGTCCTTGGGGATCACCACGATGCCGCCGGTACCCAGCAGGGTCTCCTGCCCGGAGATGTTGAGCTTGATCTCGCCGTCGAGCATGTAGAACGTCTCATCAGCATCCGGGTGGAAGTGCATGGGCGTGACCTTCCCGCGCTCGAGGTGGTCTTCCCACATCAGCATGGCGCCATCCGTCTCGGCCCCTGTCGCCTTCCAGGTGAAGACGCCACCGCCGGCGAACCAGCGCTGCTCTCCCTCCCCGGCGTGACGAATGGCGCAGTTGCGGGTGGGAGTGGGGATCGTGGTCGTCATCGGGTCTCCTCAGGTTCGTGGGACTTGAGTCCCATAACGAAACTACGGTACCATGAACGGTATGTCAACGTCGTACGAGAAGGTCGGCCGAACCCGGCAGAAGCAGCGCACCCGTGAGGCGCTCGTGTCGGCCACGCGACACCTCATCGAGCAGGGCGAGACCTCGCCCACGGTGGAGCAAGCCGCCGAATACGCCTCCGTGTCCCGCACCACTGCCTACCGCTACTTCTCGAGCCAGCATGCGTTGCTGGTGGCGGCCCACCCCGAGATCACAGCCTCGTCGCTGCTGCCCGACGTCGCGTCCGTCGAGAGCGACCCCGAGACAAGGTTTGCCAGGGCCGTTGATGCGTTCGTCGTCATGGTCGTGGACACGGAGCCGCAACTGCGCGCCATGCTGCGTGTCTCACTCGAACCTGCCTCGAAGGAGATGCCGCTACGACAAGGGCGCGCCATCGGCTGGTTCGAGGAGGCCATGGAAGGGTTGCCGCTGGCTGCTCCCGAGCGCCGGCGGCTGGCGCAGGCGGTCCGCAGTGCTGTCGGTATCGAGTCGCTCATCTGGCTCACCGACGTCGCTGGTCTGTCGCGCGCCGGGGCGGCGGCGACGATGCGGTGGTCGGCGCAAGCATTGCTGCGAACGGCTCTCACCGAAGGCCCGCCTCCCATCGCCTGACCCGCGGCGGCCAGCGGGTCAGACTTGGTGAGCGTCTTGTGGTCTGTCACGGAGCTCGTTCACAAATGCCTGCCGGTGGCGAAAAATGCGGCCATGGCGCGGTCACCGGAACCCGTCGACAACCTACCCTGGGTCAGCTTTGTCGGCGGCGGACCGACGAACTTCGTCCCTGCGGTTACCTGCTCACCTACGACTCCGTCTTCGATGCCGTTCAGACGCAGCCGCGGTGGGGGCGATGGTGGGAACCGGGTTCCTTCGCTGAGTGTCAGATCGAGTACACGGTTCACGCCCCACCTGCTGAGTCACGCCGGACTCCCGGCCTTTGCCGACGTCGCTCGAAGCGTTGCATCTCAGCTGGCTGAGCGGGCGACGTCAGTCGATCAAGCGCGACGGCTGGTTCGTTCTGTCCGGCCACGCCTCGAAGGCCAAACGCGTGACCTGGTTGACGACGAGCTGGCTCACGGGTGGGGCGTCGGCCCAATCTCCATGGCCTTGACGATGGCGATGGCGTTTGACGGACTGACGCTCACGCCAGACGAAGCCGCGATGCTCCAAGAACTCCTCGACGCCGAGGATGACGAACCAGACTGACGCCGACGAAGCCGGGAATCGTGGTCGGTCGAACTGAGCACCGGCCGAGGTGACCCGCGGGCGGGCGATGACCGATCGCATGTCCGCGACGTAGTAGACCTTCAGGTCGTTCTTCTCAGCCGGATATCGCCGCAACAATGAAAGCACCGAACTCCTCGAGATACCCGCTGATCGAGCTTGTCGAGATCAAGGGGTCTCGACGAGCTCGACCGCCGTAGGTCTGGGTCTCGACCCGGGCGATCGTCGTTCGGGTTATCCGGGTCGGGGTTTGAGGCGTTGGTGGCGGATGGGTTTTCGTTGTGGGTCGATCCGGGCCGGTGGGATGACGTCGGTGATGCCGTCGGGGGCGAGGGTGAGGTCCCATTCGCCTTGGTGGATGAGGTGGTGGTGGAAGCTGCAGAGGAGGCAGCCGTTGTCGATGTCGGTCGCCCCGCCCTGGCTCCACGGGAGGCGGTGATGTGCCTCAGTCCAGGCCGGTGGGCGTTCGCAGCCGGGGAACACGCATCCTTGGTCGCGGGTGGCGAGCGCCATCCGCTGGTAGCGGTCGAACAGTCGCCGGGTGGTGCCGAGGTCGAGGATCTTGGACTCACCCGACAGCACCACGGGGAGGATGCCGGCGTTGCAGGCCAGTCGTCGGGTCTCCCCGACCGAGAGCGCTGCCGCCGGTGTCCAAGATGCGCTTCCCCGGCTCCGGCACGGAGCTTGGTTTCGTCGATGGTGACCACGATCGTGGCGTTCGTGACACCGTGCTGGGGGTGTCCGTCGGTGGGGAGGTGTTCGATCAGCTCACACAGCGCCCGACCGAGCCGGTTCCCGTACGGCAGGTCCTCGATCGTGGTCTCAGCCGGCGGATCAGTCGCTGCGGGGTCGGTGCCGGTGGCGACCCGTCGGGGTGAGGTGTGGGCTTCGAGGTGTTTGGTGAGCATGCCGAAGACCAGGTTCGGTAGCGCGAACCGGCCGCGGGCGATCCCGTCGGCTCCGAGCTGGCCGGTGAACCAGGCTGAGGCCAGCGCTTTGCGTTCCTGGGCGGCGATCTGCTGCTCCAACGTCTTGTCGATGGTGTCGGGGTCGACCACTTCGACGAGATGGTTCGCCGCCATCTGCAGCTGGCTGAACGACAACGTCTTGGCATGCGCCAGCAGATCCTGCTGCGCTACCTCGACCCGGTCCGGCTTGATGGTCGGTGAGAGCCGGTTGATCGCGGCCGCGACCACCACCCCTTGTTCGGCCGACACGACGCCGGCGGCGACGGCACGGCGCGTTGGCTCGGTGACACCGGTGCCGTGCAGCTGCTTGGCGGTCCGGACCGTGCGGGAGGCTTCCCCGGCTGACATCCGGTGGGCCGTCATCAGATGTGCACGGGTGGAAGAGGCACCGTAGCGGTGGGGCAGGTTGCGGTCATCGGCTTCGGCGACCAGCCGGGCCACGACCTCATCAATGGCCGCTCTGGCAGCCAACGCCTCACCGAGCCGGCAGTCCAGCCGCTTGTCGTCCAGGGACCAGGTGGGGGTGTCGACCAGCTCGGCGAGGTCACGACGCACACCCGCAAAGGTGCGACCGAAGGCATCGTCGATGCCCACGGTCGGCGGCGGTCCCTGCGTCGTACTCATGCATCAAACCTAGAACAGCCCACCGACACCTTCGGATCAGCGAGGAACACCGAAACCCGTTATCCACAAGGGAATCCGAGAGACTTTCCTCCGGTCATCGAGTCTGTCGAGATCAATGGCTCTCGACAGGCCTGTCCTGAGCCTGTCGGCGCAGTCGGCTCAACCACCTCACGACACCGCTGACTCGACGCCCGACAACGCCACGTCGCAGACGGCGAGCAGGTGCTGCCGCAACGCGTTGGACCGCTCGGCGAAGTCACGCTGATGCTCGACATACGCTGCTTTGCCCGCAGCGGTCTCGATCGGGATGGGCTCGACGCCGAGGCTGCGAAGGTCATAGGGCGCCGCCCGCATGTCGACCTGGCGCACCTCGCGGGCGAGCGCGAAGCAGTCTGCGACCAGCTCTGACGACGTCAGCGGCGCGAGCTTGTACGCCCACTTGTAACAGTCCATCGCGGCATGCAGGCAGCCCGGCTGGTCGAGCTCGAGCTGCTTCTCCCGGGTCGGCGCGAGCAGGTTGAGCGGCCGGGCCGGGGGAGTGAAGAACCGATAGGCGTCGTAGTGGCTGCACGTGATCCGCGCCGACGCGACCACCTCGTCGGTGCGCTCGTGACCGAGCCGCAGCGGGTACGACGTATGGCGACGATCCTCCGCCGACTGCCGATAGACCATCGCCCACTCGTGCAGCCCGAAGCAGCCGAAGACCGCAGGGCGGGAAGCCGTGGAAGCCACCAACCTGCGGATCCACTGCACGGCGCTGTGCCGCTGACGCACCAGGCCGGAGTCGATCCGGGCGCCCGAGCTCGAGACGTCATACCCCGCTCGTCCGTCGAACACGGAGACGTCACCGGTCAGCTCGACGCCGAGCCCCGGATGCCACCGCCGCAACGAAGCCGGCCGGTAGGAGTAGTAGGAGAACAAGAAGTCCTCGACGGGGTGGCTCACACCACGGCTGCGCCGCTCCAGGTGCGGCGAGATCCACGCGTCGACCCGCTGCTCGTGCGCGTCCTGTCGAGCTCGCCATTGCGGCTCGGTGAGGACCAGCACGGACGCTCCGGACATCAGGCCATCGTAGGCGGCGCGCGCTCGCCGGTCCCGTCGTCCCTCGGACCGAGGGCGGCAAGACGACGGCAGGTAGGCTCTGCCCCCGTGAGGATTGCGCGATACACCACCGGTGAGGAACCCCAGTTCGGCGTGATCGGCGGCGCCGGCGGCGAGGAGATCATCGCCACCGTCGTCGGCGACCCGCTGTACTCCGGCGTCGAGCTGACCGGCGAGCAGGTCTCGTTGGCAGACGTACGACTGCTCGCGCCGGTGATTCCGCGCAGCAAGGTCGTCTGCGTCGGTCGCAACTACGTGGCGCACGCCGAGGAGCTCGACCACGATGTGCCCACCGAGCCACTGGTCTTCCTCAAGCCGAACACGTCGGTCATCGGTCCCTTCGACCCGATCGTGTACCCGACCCAGAGCGAGCTCGTGCACTTCGAGGGTGAGCTCGGGGTGGTCATCGGGCGGATCTGCCGCGACGTGCCCGCTGAGCGCGCGGCCGACGTGATCTACGGCTACACGATCGGCAACGACGTGACGGCGCGCGACCTGCAGGACAGCGACGGCCAGTGGGCCCGGGCCAAGGGCTTCGACTCGTTCTGCCCGCTGGGGCCATGGATCGAGACCGAGCTCGACCCGTCAGAGCTGGCGATCCGCACCGAGCTCAACAGCGAGCTCATGCAGGACGGCAACACGAGCCTGATGATCTTCGACGTTCCCACGATCATCGCCTACATCACGTCGTTCATGACGCTGCTGCCCGGTGACGTAGTCCTCACGGGGACTCCAGCGGGGGTCGGCCCGATGCAGGCGGGCGACGACGTGTCTGTCACCGTTGAGGGCATCGGAACGCTGAAGAACAGGGTGGTCTCTCGTGACTGAAGGCGGCACGTCCGCGTCACATGCCTCGATGGACGTGCTGGGCGACCTCGCGCCCGAGCAGGTCCGACTACGGTTCGCGCCGTCGCCCACCGGTTCCCTGCACGTCGGCAACGTGCGCAGTGCACTGTTCAACTGGGTCTTCGCCCGCCACTTCGGCGGCCGGCTCGTGCTGCGGATCGAGGACACGGACGAGGCCCGCAACACCGAGGCAGGAGTCGCCTCGGTTGTCGACTCGTTGCACTGGCTCGGCATCGACTGGGACGAAGGCCCCGAGGTGGGCGGCGACCACGGTCCCTACCTGCAGTCCGAGCGCCTCGCCACGTATGCCGACGTCGCCGCCAAGCTACGCGCGGCCGGCAAGGCCTACGACTGCTACTGCTCCCAGGAAGAGCTCGAGGAACGCCGCGAACTGGCCCGAAAGCAGGGGCGCACCGCCGGGTACGACGGACACTGCCGCGAGCTGACCGCCGACCAGGTGGCGGAGTACGAACGCGAGGGCCGCAAGCCGGTTCTGCGCTTCCGGATGCCCGGCACCGAGATCCGGTTCGTCGACCTCGTGCGCGACGAGATCGTCTTCCGGCCCGAGCATGTGCCCGACTACGTGCTGGTCCGTGCCAACGGGCACCCGCTCTACACCCTCGTCAACCCCGTCGACGACGCCTTGATGGAGATCACGCACGTCCTGCGCGGCGAGGACCTGTTGTCGTCGACTCCGCGGCAGATCGCGCTGTACGACGCTCTGCTGGACATCGGGATCGGGCGGGGCGCACCACGCTTCGGCCACCTGCCGATCGTCATGGGCGAGGGCAACAAGCGGCTGTCCAAGCGGGACAAGGGTTCCGGCCTGGCCGACTACATCGAACGTGGGTTCGTGCCCGAGGGAGTTCTCAACTACCTGGCACTGCTCGGCTGGGGGATCTCAGAGGACCGGGACGTCTTCACCATGGGCGAGATGATCGAGGCGTTCGACATCCGACGCGTAAACCCGAATGCGGCCCGCTTCGACATGAAGAAGTGCGAGGCGATCAACGCGTCGCACCTGCGCGCACTGACGGTCGAAGACCTCGCCGACCGTGTCGTCCCCTACCTGCGGGCCGCTCAGCTGCTCGGTGAGGAGCTGACTCCGACAGAGCGCGAGACCCTGACCGCAGCCGCGCCGCTGATCCACGAACGGATGACGACGTTGAGTGAGGCCGTCGACATGATCGGCTTCCTCTTCGTCGCGGATGAGGCCTTCAGGATCGATCCCGACGACGCGGCGAAGCTGCTCGACCCGGCGGGGATCGAGATCGTGCGGACCTCTCACGACGCGCTGCAGTCCCTCGATACCTGGGACACGCCCTCGATCGAGGCATGCCTGCGTCAGAAGCTGATCGACGACCTCGGCCTCAAGCCACGCATCGCGTTCGGGCCGGTCCGTGTCGCCGTCACCGGGCGCCGGATCTCGCCGCCTCTGTTCGAGTCCCTGGACCTCCTCGGTCGCGACCGCTCCCTGGCGCGGTTGGCAACGGTGACCACAGCATCCGCGTGATGCGCTGCGTTGATGTCTGAGCCGCCGGACCCCTCACGCTGGAGTCAGCCCACACCGGTAGGACCGCCGGTGCCGTGGCTACGTCCTCCGCCGGGATACCCGCCACCGCCGCCTCCGCCGCCGATGCCGCAGCCGGTCGCGGGTCCGTCGACTGCGGCGGTCCCGGTCCAGTACCACCGACAGGTCCAGCGCGAGCACGGTGCTTGGTGGAGGTTGCTCGCCAGTGTCCTCTTGGCCGCGGTCGGGTTGCTCGCCGGCACGATCATCGCGGTCGTGGTGGTGTTCGTGGGAGCGCGGGCGGTGGGCTTCTCGGACTTCACGTTCGACATCAACAACGGCATCGACGCCGGCGAGATGTTGGCGACGAACCTCGGACTCGCACTCCTCATCCCGCTTGCGTGGTTGCTGTACTGGCCGATCTACCGGCGCCGACCGCGATGGCTCGCGTCCCTCCGGCCGGGTCTTCGCCTGCCGTGGTTGCTGAGGTGCAGTTGGATGGCGGCCGTCGTGTGGTCGCTGTTCCTCGTGCTCGGAACGGTGGCGGCCTACTCCGAGCGGAAGAATCCGGTCGACAGCGCCGTGATCTGGTTCCTCGTCGTGGTCCTGCTCACGACACCGTTGCAGGCGGCCGGTGAGGAGTACCTCTTCCGAGGGCTGGTTCTGCAGTCGCTCGGTGCGACGCGACTGCCGACCTGGGCGTGCTGCGTCGCCTCGGGTGCCATCTTCGCGACGGCCCACCTTCAGTTCGAGCCGCCGCTCTTCGCAGACCGGTTCCTGCTCGGGGTGGTGCTCGCCTGGCTCGCGATCCGCACCGGTGGGCTCGAAGCGGGGATCGCGATTCACGCGGTGAAGAACCTGGCTGCGCTGATCCCGGCGGCTCTCATCGAGGACGTGACCGACGCACTCGACCCCACCGGCGTCACCTGGCTGCCTTTCGCGCTGGACGTGGTGTTGCTTGCGATCCTCGTGCCCTGGCTGGCGGCGGCGTACCGGCGACGCGTCCATCGATAACATTTCGGCACCATCCGCAACTGATCACCCGTTGGCGACATCTCACGGGACATGAGCACGATGACTTCCGCGCGTCCGGCCGCGCACGACGACGTGACCCCCGATCCCGACCGGCTGGCCATGCTGGTGAACCGCCGGCCCCGCCGTTCCGAACAGCACCCAGCCCTGTACCCGCTCGCGGTGCGCTACCACCGGGCTCGTCGGCGGATCCAGTGGTGGCTGGATCGGACGCCTTGGGCGAGGAGCGTCGAGAGCACGTCGCTTCCGGTGCGCGTCACCCGGCACAACTCACTGCTGTTGCGTCAGCTCGGTGAGTCCGAGATGCACCTGCAGCACAACAAGGTCACGAACCTCAGGTTGGCCGCAGCCTGCGTCGACGGACTGGTCATCGGACCGGGCGAGACGTTCTCGTTCAACCACGCCGTCGGGAACTGCACCCGTCGACGCGGCTTCGTCGAGGGTATGCGGCTGTCGAACGGGGAGGCGCGTCCCGGCGTCGGCGGCGGCATCTGCCAGCTGGCGAACCTCATCCACTGGATGGTGCTCCACTCCGGGCTCACCGTCACCGAGCGATCAGAGCACTCCTTCGACCCGTTTCCCGACAACGGGCGGGTCCTGCCGTGGGGGAGCGGTTGCAGCATCGTCTACAACTACGTCGACCTCTGTGTGCGTAATGACACCGAAGCGACGTTCCAATTGCGCGTGCAGGTCGGTGAACGCTATCTCGAGGGAGAACTGCGTTGCGACCGTGAGATGCCTCACTCCTACCGGGTGTATGCCGCGCACGAGCAGTTCTACCGACTGCGCGGCCGGTACTTCCGGGCGAATCAGCTGTGGCGCGGTGTCATCGACAAGCGCAGCGGAAACCGGGTACGGGAAGAGTTCATCCGCGACAACTGTGCGCTGGTCAAGTACGTTCCCACCGGGGTGGACATCGTCGAGGTGGCCTGAGCCGACCCTCGACCTCGTTTTGGAGCAGACGCGACTGCTCCGGTATCGTCTCCCCTCGGCAATCGCATCGATCGCAGGTGCGATTGCGACGCACCAACCATGGGGTATGGGGTAATTGGCAGCCCGGCTGGTTCTGGTCCAGTTAGTCTAGGTTCGAGTCCTAGTACCCCAGCGATGAGAAGGCTGGAGTGACCCTCTAGGCTCTCGTCCGCTCGATGGCCCCGTTGTGTAGTGGCCTAGCACGCCGCCCTCTCAAGGCGGTAGCGCGGGTTCGAATCCCGTCGGGGCTACCATCGAGGAAGACGCCTTCCCCCCTGTTGGGGGAGGCGTCTTTTCTTGGGCTGGTCTTGGGTGCTGTGGGCGGCTGGTGGCACGCCGCGCTCCGCTGATGGCGGTAGCGCGGGTTCGAATCCCGTCGGGGCTACCATCGAGGAAGACGCCTTCCCCCCTGTTGGGGGAGGCGTCTTTTCTTGGGCTGGTCTTGGGTGCTGTGGGCGGCTGGTGGCACGCCGCGCTCCGCTGATGGCGGTAGCGCGGGTTCGAATCCCGTCGGGGCTACCATCGAGGAAGACGCCTTCCCCCCTGTTGGGGGAGACGTCTTTTCTTGGGCTGGTCTTGGGTGCTGTGGGCGGCTTGTGGCACGCCGCGCTCCGCTGATGGCTCGCCAGCCTGACGGCCGCTGACCTAGAGTCGTCTCATGGCTGCTCCGAGCCTGCTGCACGGCCGAGCCGATACCGGTGAGCCGTCGTACCGGGACGAGCTCGTCGAGCTGGTGCGCATCATCGTGACTGCCGGAATCCCCGTCGGGGTGGTGGTCGCCGGGCTCGGCAGTCGGCTGGTGATGTTCCTCCTCCGGGTCACCTCGCCCGACAGCGTTCGAGGGGTGACCAGCGATGACGGTTTCACGATCGGCCAGGTGACGCTGGGAGGCACCTACAACCTGCTCGTGATCGGTGCGGCGGTCGGTGTCATCGGTGCCGCCGCGTACATCGCGGTCGCCCCGTGGCTGGTGGGGCCGACGTGGTTTCGACGCACCACGGTCGGCCTGACGGCGGGGGTGGTGGTGGGCTCCCTGCTGGTTCACGCCGACGGGGTGGACTTCGTGGTGCTCACGCCCCGTTGGCTGGCCATCGGGCTTTTCGTCGCCCTCCCGGTGGTCATGGGGGTGGCGCTGACGATCGCGGTCGATCGTGCTGCGCATCCCGATGCAGGGGCGCTGCAGGGGTCGCGCCGCCTGGCTGTCCCCCTGGTGTTGACGCTCCTCTTTCTTCCGAGTCTGCCCGTCACGCTCGTGGTCGCCCTGATCGTGGCGGTGCTGCTCCCAGTACGGCGGGCACTCCTAGGGCCGCTCCAGGAATCCGTGATCGGCAGATTTGTGGTCCGCGCCCTGTTCCTGATCATTCCGTTGGGCGGCTCGATCGCGCTCGGCCAGGACCTCGCGGCGCTGTACTGACCGACCTTCGCGATGTCCGAAACCCGCGAGGCTTTGTCGGCGCAGTGCTGTTTGATGGAGCCATGACACAGCGATCGCTCACGCGACGTCGCCAGGACGCCCCGCCCGCCGGCGTTGTCGACGATGCCGAGCGATGCTATCGCGCCGTCCAGGGTCGCGACCGTCGCTTCGACGGAGTCTTCTACACCGGTGTCCGCACCACCGGGATCTACTGCCGGCCCTCCTGTCCGGCGATCACCCCACAGCGCAAGAACGTCGTCTTCTTCGTCACGGCCGCAGCCGCCCAAGGCGCCGGCTTCCGAGCATGTCGACGGTGCCGCCCCGACCTCACGCCAGGATCGCCCGAATGGGACGTGAAGGCCGATGTCGCCGGTCGAGCGATGCGCATGATCGCGGACGGCGTGGTCGAGCGCGACGGCGTCGAGGGACTCGCACACCGCGCCGGCTACACCTCACGTCATCTCAACCGCGTGCTGAGTGAGCAGCTCGGCGCCAGCCCGCTCTCGCTCGCACGCGCCCAGCGCGCACACACGGCGCGCATCCTCATCGAGACCACCGACATGGGGTTCGCAGACGTGGCGTTCGCGGCAGGCTTCGCCAGTGTCCGGCAGTTCAACGCGACCATCGCCGAGGTGTATGCCACCACTCCCACGCGTCTGCGCGCTGCTCGGCGACGGCAACACCCGACCGCCACCTCATCAGCGAACGGGCTGGTCACGGTTTCCCTGGCCGTGCGATCACCCTTCGACGCCACTGGCCTTCTTGGCTTCCTCGCTGCACGTGCCCTACCCGGTCTCGAAGCGGTGTCCGCCGACGCCCAGTCGCCCTCGTACGCTCGCACGTTGCGGCTGCCGCACGGTCACGGGTCCGTGGTCCTCACGCCGGCTCCTGACTCGGTGACCTGCGAGCTCTCCCTCAGTGACCTGCGTGACCTGGCTTCCGCTGTCGAGCGGTGCCGACGGTTGCTCGACCTCGACGCCGATCCCGTCGCCATCGACGAGCACCTCATGAGCGACGAGGCGTTGCGGCCATGGGTGCAGAAGAGTCCGGGCATGCGGGTTCCCGGACATGTCGATGGTTTCGAGGTCGCGGTCCGCGCGGTCATCGGTCAGCAGATCTCGGTCGCGGGGGCGCGGACGATCGCCGGGCGGCTCACGGCGGCATACGGTGACCGGATCGACGGCTCGGACTCGCAACCGGCCTTGACCCACGTCTTCCCCGACGCCGAGACGCTCGCGGCGGCCGACCCGGACGCGTTACCCATGCCACGGTCGCGTGGTCGTGCCCTCGTCCGTCTTGCCCGGGCGGTCGCTCAGGGTGAGGTGACCCTCGACCGCGGTGCAGACCGGGCGGATATCCGCGCTGCGCTGCTGGCTCTTCCCGGCATCGGGCCGTGGACGGCGGACTACATCTCCATGCGCGCCCTTGGCGACCCCGACGTCTTCCTCGGCACCGATCTCGGTGCCCGACACGGCCTCGCCCAGATGGGGATCGATCCCGACGCGGCTGCGGCACGCATCGAGTCCTGGCGGCCGTGGCGTTCCTACGCCCTCATGTATGTGTGGTCTGTGCCGTCCGGCGCGACCGGAGATCGACCCGCGCGTCGCAATCGAGACGAGGTTCTGAGATGACAGCCACGATGGTGATGACGTCGCCGGTGGGTCCGCTGGAGGTTCGAGCGGACGCCGGTGCCGTGACGATGATCCACTTTCATGACGAGATGCCCGACGTCGTGGGCGACAACGGCGAGACCCACCCGGTGCTCGTCGAGGCGCGGCGCCAGCTCGGGGAGTACTTCGCCGGGGATCGTCACGAGTTCGACCTGCCCCTCGCCGGAGCCGGCACCGACTTCCAAAGGCGCGTATGGGGTCAGTTGCGCGAGATCCCGTTCGGACAGACGGCCTCCTACGGAGACATCGCGCGACGGCTCGGCATGCCACCCGGCGCTTCGCGCGCTGTCGGCCTTGCCAACGGCGCGAATCCGATCGCGATCGTGGTCCCGTGCCACCGCGTCATCGGCGCCGACGGCTCGCTGACCGGCTATGCCGGGGGGATCGAGCGCAAGCGTTACCTGCTGGGGCTCGAGTCATCGATGGCAGCCCAGGGGAGTCTCTTCACGTAGCGGCGCGCCTCACGGTGATGTCATTCGCCGTGGCGGCGCAGGGACTCACTGAGACGCTCGGCAGCGGCGAGCACGGCGGGGGCGTGCATGCGCCCGGGCTGACGTGTCATCCGCTCCAACGGACCCGAGACCGACACAGCCGCGATGACCTTGCCCGACGGTGATCGCACGCCGGCCGACACCGAGGCCACGCCGGCCTCGCGTTCACCTACGCTCTGCGCCCATCCGCGGCGCCGGATGCTCGACAGCGCAGCGGCGTTGAACGCGGCTCCGTGCAGACCGCGGTGCAGACGGTCCGGGTCCTCCCACGCCAGCAGGATCTGAGCGGCGGAGCCGGCCAACATGGAGAGCTGGCTGCCGACGGGGATCGAGTCGCGCAGCCCTGCGGGTCGCTCGGCGGCAGCGACGCAGATGCGGTGATCTCCCTGGCGACGGAACAGCTGTGCAGACTCGCCGGTGATGTCGCGCAGGCGGGCCAGTACCGGGCCGGCTGCCGCGAGCAGCCGGTCCTCGCCCGCGGCAGAGGACAGCTCACCTAGCCGTGGACCCAGCATGAAACGGCCCTGCATGTCGCGGGCGACGAGTCGATGGTGCTCCAGGGCCACGGCCAGCCGGTGGGCCGTCGGACGAGCCAGGCCGGTCGCTGTCACCAAGCCGGCGAGGGTCGCGGGACCTGACTCGAGTGCCGAGAGGACGAGCGCGGCTTTGTCGAGAACGCCGACTCCGCTAGAGTTGTCAGACCTGTCCATGCCTCGATACTGCCGTCTCAGATGATGAAACGCAAATCAGGAGCAGAGAATGTCGCAGAACTCCGCGAGCGGCCCGCGAACCCTGGCCGCCAAGGTCTGGGACGACCATGTCGTCCGGCAAGCGACCGGAGAGCCGGATCTCCTCTACATCGACCTGCACCTCGTTCACGAGGTGACGAGTCCGCAGGCCTTCGACGGGCTGCGGCAGGCCGGTCGTGGCGTACGTCGGCCCGACCTGACCCTCGCGACCGAGGACCACAACATCCCGACGATCGACGTCGACCAGCCCATCGCGGACCCGGTCTCGCGCGCCCAGGTAGACGCCTTGCGGGCGAACTGCAAGGAGTTCGGCATCAAGCTGCACTCACTCGGAGACGTCGAGCAGGGCATCGTCCACGTCGTCGGACCTCAGCTCGGTCTGACTCAACCGGGCACCACAGTGGTGTGCGGAGACTCCCACACCTCGACACACGGGGCATTCGGGGCACTGGCCTTCGGGATCGGGACCAGTGAGGTCGAGCATGTGCTCGCGACCCAGACACTCATGCAGGCACGACCCAAGACCATGGCCGTCAACGTGCGTGGTTCGCTGCCCGCCGGGGTCACGGCCAAGGACCTCGTGCTCGCCTTGATCGCACAGGAGGGAACCGGCGGCGGGCAGGGGTACATCGTCGAGTACCGCGGCGAGGCGATCTCCGCGCTCTCGATGGAGGCTCGCATGACCATCTGCAACATGAGCATCGAGTGGGGAGCTAAGGCCGGCCTCATCGCGCCTGACCAGACGACGTACGACTACCTCGCGGGACGTCCGTTCGCACCCACCGGGTCGGACTGGGATTCTGCCGTTGCCTACTGGTCGTCTCTCGCGACGGACGACGGTGCCGCCTTCGACAAGGAGGTCGACATCGATGCGGCCGTCTTGACCCCGTTCGTCACCTGGGGCACCAATCCGGGGCAGGGCGTGCCGCTGGGAGCCGTGATCCCCTCACCGGAGGAGTTCACGGACGAAGGCGACCGCGTAGCGGCTGAGCGAGCCCTCACGTACATGGGACTGTCGGCCGGCACACCGATGAATACGATCGAGGTCGACACCGTCTTCGTGGGGTCGTGCACGAACGGCCGTATCGAGGACCTGCGGGCCGCCGCAGCCGTGATCGAAGGCCGTCACATCGCTGACACTGTTCGCATGCTCGTGGTGCCGGGTTCGACCCGGGTCCGACTCCAGGCCGAGGACGAGGGTCTCGACGTGGTCTTCAAAGCGGCAGGTGCCGAGTGGCGTGGCGCCGGTTGCTCGATGTGTCTGGGCATGAACCCCGACCAGCTCACGCCGGGGGAGCGCAGCGCCTCCACCTCCAACCGCAACTTCGAAGGTCGACAGGGCAAGGGCGGACGCACCCACCTGGTGTCTCCATTGGTCGCTGCCGCCACGGCCGTGCTCGGACGGTTGGCCAGTCCTGCTGATCTTCCCGACGGAGAGGGCGCCTGACATGGAGAAGTTCACCACGCACACCGGAACCGCGTTGCCTCTTCGTCGCAACAACGTCGACACGGACCAGATCATCCCGGCCGAGTATCTCAAGCGCGTGACCCGAACGGGCTTCGAGGACGGGTTGTTCGCGGCCTGGCGTCACGATCCTTCGTTCGTGCTGAACGCGCCGGAGTATGCGGGGGTCAGCGTCTTGGTTGCAGGGCCGGACTTCGGAACCGGTTCTTCACGAGAGCACGCCGTCTGGGCCTTGCAGGACTACGGGTTCAAGGTCGTCGTCGGTTCTCGGTTCGGTGACATCTTCCGCGGCAACGCCGGCAAGTCCGGTTTGCTCGTCGCGGTCGTTGATCCTGCTGCGGTCGAAGCACTCTGGTCTGTGGTCGAAAGCGATCCGACGACGATGGTCACCGTTGATCTCGACGAAAAAGTTGTGCGTGCTGGTGACGTCGAAACCTCGTTCGAGATCGACGACTACACCCGCTGGCGGCTCTTGAACGGACTCGACGACATCGGGATCACCTTGACCCATGATGCCGATATCGCTGTGTACGAAGGGGATCGGGCGTCGTTCAAGCCGGCAACGCTGTAAGGGCGAGGCTTTCGTCGGACAGCCGCGTCATACCGGGAGTCGCCTTCCACGACATGCGGACGCGCTGAGGTCCCCACAAAACTGGGGATGCTGATTGGGTGTGTCGGCCTGTAATGCGGTTCTATGGTGAATAGCGTTTTGACCAACGTCGAGCATGGGCTCGACTGGTCCGAGTTCATGAAAGGGAAGTCCCTTGAACAAGAGTCAACTCATCGAGGCCCTGTCCAACCACTTCGAGGGCAACAAGAAGGCTGCGCAGCACGCCCTCGAGTCTGTGCTCGACACCATCGCTCGCGAAGTGGCGAAGGGTGAGAAGGTGGCGATCACCGGCTTCGGTGCCTTCGAGAAGGTCGTGCGTCCGTCGCGGATGGTCCGCAACCCACGCACGGGCGAACGAAGCCGCGCCAAGAAGACCGCGGTGCCCAAGTTCCGTGCTGGAGCTGACCTGAAGGCCGTTGTGTCGGGTGCCAAGAAGCTTCCCAAGGCCGCGGTGGCTGCGGCGAAGACAGCGACGTCGACCAGGAAGACCACATCGGCACCGGCGAAGAAGGCCGCTGCCAAGAAGACCACGGCCAAGAAGGCCGCCAAGAAGGCTCCTGCCAAGAAGACGGTGGCCAAGAAGGCTCCCGCCCGGAAGACAGCGACCAAGAAGACGGTGGCCAAGAAGGCTCCCGCCAAGAAGACAGCAGCAAAGAAGACCGCAGCAAAGAAGACGGTGGCCAAGAAGGCTCCCGCCAAGAAGACCGCAGCAAAGAAGGCGCCGGCACGCAAGACCACGGCCAAGAAGGCCCCAGCCAAGAAGGCGCCGGCACGCAAGACCACGGCCAAGAAGGCCGCGAAGAAGCGCTGACCGCACACACCTCAGAGAGGCCGGACCCGATGGGTCCGGCCTCTCTGCGCTCGTGGGGGCACATCGGGCCGGGCGGTCTCAGCGTGGTTCGTCGAGCGTCACGATCGTCAACGTGCTGATGATGTGGTCTGCCACGGCCATCCGGACCCGCTGGCCGGGGCGCAGTAGACGAAGTCCGCTCGTGCGGAAGGCATCGGCGCTGAAGGTCAGTTCGGTGCCGTCGTCCGTGACGACCGTGCCCGACTGCGTCTGGTCGTCGTAGGACCACACGGTGCCTTGTCGGGTCAGTTCGCCGTTCACCCCGTCACGGTAGCGGCTCGATCCGGTCGAGGCGGAAGTGCGCCAGGACGGCACAGGTATGACGTCCGACTCCGAGCCGCACCGCGTCCCACAGGTCGATCTCGGTGTCGACATCACGGCGCAGTCGTTCGAGGCCGGCAAGCTCCAGCTCCACCGCACCACTGGCATGGTGGGCCGCTCGTGAGTGCCGACCGAACGATGGTGCGAGCCGTTCACCCCGAGCTGCCAACAACGTCGTACCGGTTCCGGCCGAGTCCGACACGAACCACCGACGTGCCGGTGCGGCGCCCAGGGCGAGGCCAAGGACGTCGGACCGTAGGGCGGGAAGGTCGCCGGTCAGTGCGACGAGCCCCGTGGAGCCATCGGAGCTGGCGACATGGTGGGCGCCATGGACGAGTGCTGCGTTGAGTCCCGAGTCGGGGACGTCGTCGAGCACCTCTGCACCCACGTCGACGAACCCGCCGGGGTCAGGGTCGTTCGTGATGACCACGACCCGCCGTACGCCTGGCGTCATGACGGCAGCAGCAGCAGTGTCGATCGCGAACGCGCGCGCCAGCGCCTGTCGTGCGTCGTCGGGCAGACCGTTCAGGCGTGACTTGCCGATCGTGGCCTGCTTGACGGGGATGATGATCGACCAGACGGACAGGTGCTGCGCCCGACCTGGCGTCGACGGGGGAGGTGACATCGCTGTCGATCTTGCCACCCGGCTCGACATGGTCCTGCCCGGTGCACAAAACTGGCTGCCTGCGACGACCGAAGGCGGGCGCGCGACAAAGGGGTGAAAGTGGCCAGGCACAGGCGGGGATGGGCGCTCACGTTCTTCGTCGTCGCGCTGCACCGGCCGATGATGCTCCTCACCAAACGCGACTGGCGGGGCACCGAGCACCTCCCGCCCCATGGGGGTTGTGTGTTGGTGGCCAACCATGTCTCCGAGTTCGACCCGGTTCCGTTTGGCCACTTCGTGTACGACAACGGTCGGCTGCCGCGCTTCCTCGGGAAGGCCGAGGTGTTCGCGGTCCCGATCCTCGGACGCATCCTCAGAAGTGCGGGACAGATTCCCGTCTACCGCAAGTCCATGGACGCCGCGAAGGCGTTCAGCGCCGCGGTCGAAGCCGTGAGAGCGGGGGAGTGCGTGATCGTGTACGCCGAAGGCACCATCACGCGTGACCCGGATCTGTGGCCGATGGTCGGCAAGTCAGGAGCTGCTCGCATCGGCCTCACCACAGGCACCCCCGTGATTCCCTGCGCGCAATGGGGGCCTCAGGAGGTCCTTGCGCCGTACTCGCGTCGGCCGAGGCTGCTGCCTCGCAAGACGATGCGCATCCGTGCCGGTGCTCCCGTCGATCTCCACGACCTGAAGGGCAAGAAGCTGACCCCCGCGGTGCTGCACGAAGCCACGGCCCGGATCATGGCTGACGTGACAGGACTGCTCGAGGACATCCGGGGCGCCGAGGCGCCGGCGATCCGGTTCGACCCCAAAGTCGAGGGCGTCTCCGAGACGGGCAACCCCAACAAGCCCCACCGGGGACCCAAGACGGGAACGAGCGAGTTCTGATGAGCAAGGTCGCGGTGTTCGGTGCGGGGTCCTGGGGGACTGCCTTCTCGTTGGTGCTGGCCGACGCCGGCAACAACGTCGTGGTGTGGGCGCGTCGTGAGGAGCTGAGCCAGTCGATCAACGCTGTGCACGAGAACCTCGACTACCTGCCCGGCGTGGCTCTTCCGGACACGATCTCGGCGACGCACGACCCCGAGGAGGCGCTGGCGGACGCCGACATCGCAGTGCTGGCCGTCCCCTCGCAGTCCCTGCGCGCCAACCTCGAGGACTGGGCCAAGCACATCCCCGACGGCGCGGTGGTGATGAGCCTCATGAAGGGTGTCGAGGTCGGTACGTCCAAACGGATGAGCGAGGTGATCGCGGAAGTTGCGGGCATCGAACCGCAACGCATCGCCGTCTTGTCAGGCCCCAACCTCTCGCACGAGATCGCGGCACGTCAGCCGGCCGCCGCTGTCATCGCGTGCACGTCCGAATCCGTGGCGGAGCATCTCCAGGATCGGTGTCACAGCCCCTCGCTGCGGTTGTACACGAACACCGACGTGGTCGGCTGCGAGCTCGGCGGTGCGACGAAGAACGTTATCGCGCTCGCGGTCGGCATGGCCGTAGGACTGGGCTTCGGCGACAACTCCACAGCTACGGTGATCACGCGCGGCCTGGCGGAGACAGCGAGACTGGGCGAGGCGTTGGGCGCTGACCCGTACACGTTCTCCGGTTTGGCGGGTCTCGGCGACCTGGTGGCGACCTGCTCGTCGCCGTTGTCGCGCAACCGGACCTTCGGCGAGAAACTCGGACAAGGCATGAGCGTCGACGAGATCGCGGCGTCGACGCGACAGATCGCCGAGGGCGTCAAGTCCTGCGAGTCGATCAGCGACCTGGCCCACCGCCATGATGTCGAGATGCCGATCGTCGAGGCCGTGGCGGCCCTGGTGCGTGGCGAGACGACCCCGCAGCAGATGTTGCAGGCCCTCATCTCCCGGGCCACCAAGCCCGAGCGCGCCTGACCTTCCCATCTCCCGCGCCCGGTTTGCCTTGTTCACAAGCCAGGTGGCTTGTGAACAAGGCAAACGCGCCTTGGGCACAACAGGTTTGCCTTGCTCACCTGGCGATCTGCCCGGCCTCAGTCGGAGACGGGTACTACAGGTACCGCGTCCAGGGCGGCCTCGAGATCGGACCAGAGGTCTTCGACGTCCTCGATCCCGACGCTCATCCGGATGAGGTTCTCCGGGATCGTCGGCGACTCCCCGGCCCAGCGACGCCGCCGCTCCATCGACGACTCGACGCCACCGAGGCTCGTCGCATGCACCCACAGACCGGTCTCGTGGGTCACGACGTCGGCCGCCATGGCGCCTCCACGTACCTCGATCGCGATGATGCCGCCGAAGCCCGGGTAGCGGACACGCTCGACGGCGGGGTGCCCGTCCAACCGGCGTACGAGCTCCTGTGCGTTCGACTGGGCTCGCTCGACCCGCAGGTGGAGTGTGCGCAGGCCACGCAACGCCAACCACGCCTCCAACGTGCCGGGCAGCGCACCCACCACTCGTCGCTTCTCGTCCAGCGCTCGGTAGATCTCGTCCGAGGCTGTCACCACGAGGCCGATCATCGCGTCGGAATGGCCGGCGAGGTACTTCGTGCCCGAGTGGACCACGAGGTCGGCGCCAAGGCCGAGCGGCCGCTGCAGCAGGGGAGTGGCAAAGGTGTTGTCGACCACCACCCGGACGCCGGCGGCGGCGGCCCCTGTGCAGAGTGCGCCGATGTCGGCCACTTCGAGTGCTGGGTTGGTTGGGCTCTCGATCCACAGCAGGGCGACGTCCTCGTTCAGCGCAGCGAGCACGGTCTCGGTGTCACTGATGTCGACGAGGACCACCTTCACCAGCCCGCGCGCCTCGAGGGAGGCCAGTTGCGCGAGCATCCCCTGGTAGCAGTGCCGTGACACGACGATGGTCTCGCCGGGCGCCACGAGGTCGAGCACGGTCGACGCGGCCGCCATCCCGGAGGCGAACGACAACGCCCGCCCACCTTCGAGCGCGCCCACTGCCCGTTCGAACGCTTCCCAGGTGGGGTTGGCGTATCGGCCGTACTCGCGTTCACCCCCGGCGACATAGGTGGATGCCATCGTCAGCGGCTCGTTCAACGGCTGGTCGGGCTCGGCGGGCGGCCGCCCGAGTTTGACGGCCAGCGTCTCGGGGCGCCAGCCCGCATCGGGGGCGGCGGGTTCGTCAGGGATGCCGGTGTTGCCTTCGTGGTGTGGGGTCACCGCACCATTGTGGGGCAGATACGATCGGCCGGATGAGCGCCTCCCGTAAGCCCCGCGTCGCCGTCGTCTTCGGCGGTCGCTCCGCCGAGCACGCGGTCTCGTGTTCGACCGCCGCCAGCGTGCTGGCAGCGATCGATCGAGACGCGTACGACGTCGTACCCATCGGCATCAGCACCGAGGGCAGATGGGTGCTCGAATCAGGCGACACGGAGCGGCTCGCCCTCACCGCCGCACACACGCCCGCGGTGGACGGGGCCGCTGCCGCTGTGGTCGTCAGCCAGGACCCGAGCCGGCGTGAGATCACGGTCGTCGAGCCCGGCCAGACTCCGGCCGAGCTCGGTCAGGTCGACGTCGTGTTCCCGTTGCTTCATGGACCGTGGGGCGAGGACGGCACGATCCAGGGACTGTTCGAGGTCGGCGGGATCCGGTATGTCGGCTCCGGGGTGCTCGCCTCTGCTGTGGGCATGGACAAGCACTATATGAAGGTGATCCTGGCGGCGGCAGGACTCCCGATCATCCCGTACGTCGTCGTCAAGCCGCGAGAGTGGAAGGACGACCCGGCGGCGGCCCGCGAGGCCGTTGAGTCCCTGGGCTACCCGGTCTTCGTCAAACCGGCGCGGGGCGGGTCGAGTCTCGGCATCACGAAGGTCATGACCGGCGCCGAGCTCGACGCAGCGATCGAGCACGCGCGCGAGTTCGATCCGAAGGTGCTTGTCGAACCGGCTGCCGAGGGCGCCCGGGAGATCGAGTGTGGCGTGCTCGAACGGATCGACGGTGGCGTCGACGCGAGTCGGGTGGCTGAGATCACCGGCTATGGCGATCACGAGTTCTACGACTTCGCCGCCAAGTACCTGGGCGAGGAGGGAGTCACCCTCGACGTCCCGGCGGACCTGCGCGACGAGGTGACCGAACAGGTCCAGCAGCTCGCGATGGCGGCGTTCGAGGCATTGAGCTGCGAAGGTCTGGCCCGGGTCGACTTCTTCGTTGGCCGCGACGACAAGGTCGTCATCAACGAGATCAACACCATGCCGGGCTTCACTCCTGCCTCGATGTTTCCGCGGATGTGGGCCGAGTCCGGCGTGGACTACCCCGAGCTGGTCGAACGGCTGATCAGTCTGGCGTTGCAGCGCACCACCGGACTGCGCTGACGCACGCTTCCGCCTCCTCCGCCATACGGCATCCGCCATCCTGCGAGAGGGCGGGAGAGTGCCCGAGGCAGATGCAGAGTCCCCCACCGAGATGTGCCTAGTTCACCAGCCAGCTGGCTTGTGAACTAGGCAAACGCGGAGGGTCACTGGCAGGGGTGCTCGAGGGGGATGGTGCGTTGAATCGGGCGCGCCAGGACGGTGAGCGGGTCAGCCGCGGAGCGGCCCTCGACCTCGGGCACCGCCACCTCGACGTACGCCGCCCGTCCGATCGTGGTGAACGTCATCGTCCCCTTGACCGGCTGGTCACCGGAGAGCTCGCGGCCGTTCTGAGTGGCGAGCCAGCCGACGCCGTTCACCTCGAAGCACGCGGACGTCGCCACCATCGCCGCCGGACGCGGCACACCGCAGCGGAGCACGATGGGCGGATCACCCCACGCGGCCGAGGACGCATTCGCGGGGGTGACGTCGCGCGCATCCTCGCCGAGGACCGTGGCCGGAAGGTCGTCGATCAGGGCCGCGCACTGCTCCCCGGCCCTACCCGTCGCTGAGGGGGCGGCCACCTCGACGGCCCCGTTCCCCGACCCGCAAGCCGGCAGGGACAAGATCAAGCCCACCGCCATTCCCAGCGCCGGCCGGTGGCGGAACGTCACCCCGAGCCGGCCTGTCAGCACGACGCCCCCGTCACGCGACGAGGCGAGACAGGGGCGGACATGCGACCAAGGTCGAGTCACGGGCAACTCGACGGGTGGTGGCGTCAGATGTGGACGACGGGGCAGGTCAGAGTACGGGTGATGCCGTCGATCGACTGCACGCGGGCAACGACCAGCTTGCCGAGCTCGTCGACGTTGCGCGCCTCGGCCCGGACGATCACGTCGTAGGGGCCGGTCACGTCTTCGGCGAGCGTCACGCCCTTCACTCCTGCGATGGCCCGGGCGACCTCCGCGGCCTTCCCGACCTCGGTCTGGATGAGGATGTACGCCTGAACCACCACTGGGGCCTCCTGCTTGGTCGGGTCCGTGTCCTGGAGCGGTCATCACGCTACCGCTCCGTTAGGTTGTCACATCCAGCGGTACGGCGAAAGCGAGGGAAACTCCCATGGGCCAAGCACTCCCGGGCAGCCTGGGCGACATCGGTGAATTCGGACTCGTCAACGCCCTCGTCGAGCGCTTCGACACCGCGACAGACAGCCGGGTGATCGTCGGACCGGGCGACGACGCGGCTGTGATCGCCTTCGGTGCGGCGTCCGGGGGGCAGGTGGTGGCCTCGCTCGACATGCTCGTCCAGAGCCGCCACTTCCGGCTCGACTGGTCGAGCGCGAGCGACATCGGTCACAAGGCGGCAGCCGAGAACCTCTCCGACATCAACGCCATGGGTGGTCGCGCGACCTGTCTGCTCGTCGGCCTCGCTGCCCCTGCTGAGCTCGAGACCCAGTGGGCGCTCGACTTCGCCGACGGACTCGCCGCCGAGGCTGCCCTGGTGAGGGCGGTCGTCGTCGGCGGAGACCTCACCAGTGGCGACGTCATCACGATCTCGATCGCCGTGCTCGGGACCTGCGAGCACGGCGTCGTACGCCGATCGGGCGCCCAGCCGGGAGACGTGGTCGCGCTGGCCGGGCGGCAGGGCTGGGCCGATGCGGGTTTCGCCGTACTCGGCCGCGGCTTCCGGTCCCCGAGGGTGGTCGTGGACGCCCACCGCCGTCCCGAGCCGCCGTATGCCGCCGGGCCGCAAGCCGCGGAGGCCGGCGCGACGGCGATGATCGACGTGAGCGACGGCCTGCTCCAGGACCTGGGGCATCTGGCCGTTGCCAGCGGCGTCGGCATCGATGTCACGACGGCCGGCTTCGACGTGCCGGAGCCGCTGCAAGCGGTGGGTGCTGCGCTCGGCGTCGATCCGCTGCGGTTCATGCTGACCGGTGGCGACGACTACAGCCTGGCCGCCACGTTCCCCGCCGCGACGACACTACCCAAACCGTGGCGGCGCATCGGGGTGGTGCTGGGTCAGGGCCCGGGCCAGGTCACGGTCGACGGTGCGGAGTACGACGACGCAGACGGTCACCGACACTTCCGGTGACGGGGTGTCCCCGGCGGCGAAGCCGCGGGGACACCCTCGACAAGCCACGAGGGGGACGAAGCGCGGACACCCTCGACAGGCCACCAGGGGAACGGGGCGCGGACACCCTCGACAGGCCACCGGGGACAGAGAAAACCCCCGAAACCTTTCGGTCCAGGGGCGGAGTGGCTGATTGAGCCGGTCCCGCGGCTTCACCGTATGGGACCGACCGCTAGCGAGTGACCTTGCCGGCTTTCAGGCAGGACGTGCAGACGTTGAGACGCTTCGGCGTACCGTTGACGACCGCCCGGACCCGCTGGATGTTGGGGTCGAAGCGACGCTTGGTGCGGCGGTGCGAGTGCGACACGTTGTGGCCGAACTCGGGGCTCTTGGCGCAGATGTCACAGACGGCGGCCACGGTGTACTCCTGGAATCACGGGGATCGAATCAACTGTCGCGCTGCTGTCCGGCCGACCTACCGCACATCAGCGCGGTCACGACCCACAGGGCAACCGGGCAAGAATAACGGATCGGCCGCGCCGGACGCCAATCGATGCCTGGCACCGAGGCGGGCCGGGCGGCCAGGATGATCCGGCGCGCATCGGAGACGGATAAGGTTTGCGCGTGACAGAACGGGCGGGCCCCGCCCCGCCTGAGCCCGCTGGACGCCGCCTGACCCCGCCTGACGACTCGCTGACTGGAGCGCCACCCTGTGACCGACCCTGCCCCACCTGATGCCGCCCCGGGGGGCGCGTCGGGGGATGCCGTGGCCGCCTTGGCGCTGGCACTGCTCGAGCACTGGTGTGATGTCACGCTCGAGGCGCTCGGGGTCGCCCGCGAGGAGATCGACGCCCTCAACGTCTATCCGGTGCCGGACGGCGACACGGGCACCAACCTCTACCTGACGTTCGAGGCCGCCCGCCAGGCGCTGGTCGACGCCGAACCCACCACTCTGGTGGGAGCCCTGACCGTCTTCGCCCGGGGGGCGCTGCTGGGTGCGCGTGGCAACTCCGGCGTCATCCTGTCCCAGCTCATGCGCGCCGGTGCCGATCAGCTGCTGCGCGGTGACCCGAGCAAGCCCGGTCAGTTGTTGGCCGACACGCTCACGCTGGCGTCCACGGCCGCGTACGACGCCGTGGCGACGCCGGTCGAGGGCACCATCCTCACGGTGGCCCGCGCGGCCGCCGAAGCGGGGCAGGCTGCCGTGCCCGAGGCACCCGAGGACCTCGCGGCCCAGATGGGGTACGTCGTCCGGGCGGCGGCCCGCGCCGCGCGTGAGGCGCTCGAGCGCACCCCCGAGCAGCTGCCGATCCTGGCCTCGGCCGGAGTGGTCGACGCGGGCGGGCGAGGCTTGTGCGTGATCCTGGACGCGGCCGAGGAGGCGCTCACGGGGCAGCGACCCGCAGTCCGCTACCAGCGTCGTGGCCCGTTGCCGGTGCCGATCCAGACCGCCGCAGACCTCTCCGCGGACGGACCCGCCTATGAGGTCATGTTCCTGCTCGACGCCGACGACAGCAAGGTCCTGGGCCTGCGAGAGCGGCTGGCGCCCCTCGGCGACTCACTGGTCGTGGTCGGCGGCGACGGGCTCTGGAACGTGCATGTGCACGTCGACGATGTCGGCGCCGCGATCGAGGCCGGTCTCGACGCGGGGCGGCCCTATCGCGTCCGCGTCACACACTTCGCCGAGCAGCTCAGCCAGGCCGCGGCGGCTCGACGAAGGGGCGGCGCCGGCGCCGAAGGTGGCAAGGGCGGACCCCGTGGGGTCGTGGCCGTCGGGGCGGGCCCGGGGTTGCGCTCCCTGTTCGCCCAGGCCGGTGCGGGCGTAGTACCGGGCGGTCCAGGGCGACGCTGCTCCACGGGAGAGCTGCTCGAGGCCATCCGGTCCACGGGGTCTGCCGAGGTGATCCTGCTGCCTAACGACGGGGACACGATCGCCGTCGCCGAGGCGGCGGCCCAGGCTGCCCGTGACGAGGGTATCCGCGCCGCGGTGATCCCTACCCGCGCGCAGGTGCAGGGCCTGGCCGCCGTCGCGGTGCACGACCCGTCCCGGTCCTTTGACGACGATGTGGTGTCGATGACGTCAGCAGCCGGGCATGCTCGGCACGGTGCGGTCACCGTTGCGGCCAAGGACGCCATGACCATGGCCGGTCCCTGTCGACGAGGCGACAGCCTGGGCGTCGTCGACGGCGACTTCGCGGTGGTCGGCGGCGACCTCGAGGACGTCGCCATCGATGTCGTCACGAGGTTGTTGTCCGGAGGCGGTGAGATGGTCACTCTTGTGACCGGTGCTGGACTTGCGGACGCAGCGACCGCCGACGGCGACGAGCGCGACGGCAGCCTCGTCGGCGACGACGACGCCGTCGACCTCGACCGACTCGTCGATCGGGTGTGCTCCCACGTGGCAGCGCTGCGCCCCGACGTCGAGATCGTCGTGTACGACGGGGGTCAACAGCGCTACCCGCTGCTCATCGGGGTCGAGTAATGGCAGTCAGCCGCCTCGGACCCGGTACCCCTCTGCGCGGGCTCGTGGGCGCCAAGGCCGCGGCGGCCTTGCACGACGTCTTCGAGATCGACACCGTCGGACAACTGCTCGAGCACTACCCGCGCAGGCTCGAGGACCGCGGGGAGCTCACCGACTTCGGCCACCTGGCGCTCGATGAGCACGTCACCGTGCTGGCCAAGACGAGGAGCGTCAAGAGCACGAGGTTCAAGCCCAAGGGGGGTGGGCGGATGTCCACACGCACCTCGGTGGTCATCACCGACGGGCAGCGTGACCTGGTCTGCACCTTCTTCGGTCAGCACTGGCGCGACGAGCAGCTCCAGCCCGGAACCGTCGCGCTGTTCAGCGGCAAGGTCACCGTGTTCAACGGGCGTCGCCAGCTGACCCACCCCACGTGCGAGATCCTCGGCAAGGGCAGTGACCTCGACGAGTTCGAGGGCGTCGTTGCCGAGAGTGAAGCTACGCGGCTGCTACCGATCTACCCGGCCAGCTCCAAGATCACCTCCAAGATGATCATGGACTCGGTCAAGCTGGTCCTGGCCGCGGTCGACACCTTGCCCGACCCACTCCCCGACGAGGTCCGCCGCGGCCACCAGCTGATGTCGTACGACGAAGCCATCCGGGGTATCCACCGGCCAGAGGGTCGCGAGGAGTGGCAGCAGGCTCGTCGCCGACTGCAGTATGACGAGGCGTTCGTGCACCAGACCGTCCTCGCGCAGCGGCGTCGGCTCACGCGCGAGCTCCAGGCCACGCCGAGGCCTGGTCACGCAGGGGGACTGCTCGATCGGTTCGACGCCGCGCTTCCGTTCTCGCTCACGGCAGGCCAGCGTGACATCGGAGCAGAGATCAGCACGGACCTCGTTCGCACTTACCCGATGCACCGGCTGCTGCAGGGTGAGGTCGGATCCGGCAAGACCGTGGTCGCGCTGCGGGCGATGCTTCAGGTGGTCGACTCCGGCGGTCAGGCGGCGTTGCTGGCCCCGACCGAGGTGCTCGCGCAGCAGCACTACCGTTCGATCCTGACGCTGCTGGGTCCGATGGCTGAGGGCGGCATGCTCGGCAGCGACGACCAGGCCACTCGGGTCGCCCTCGTCACAGGGTCTCTGTCCGCATCGAGGCGCCGGGGGGCATTGCTCGACGCGATCTCCGGCTCGGCCGGGATCGTGGTCGGCACCCACGCCCTGCTCGAAGAGACGGTGCAGTTCGCCGAGCTCGGTCTCGTGGTCGTCGACGAGCAGCACCGCTTCGGTGTCGAGCAGCGCGCCGCTCTCACGAGCCGGTCGGGCGCGGTCCCTCCGCACGTGCTGGTCATGACCGCGACCCCGATCCCACGCACGGTCGCCATGACGGTGTTCGGTGATCTCGACGTCTCGACCTTGCGTGAGATGCCGCAGGGCAGGGCCGAGATCCAGACCGTGGTGGTGCCGATCCAGGACGCGCCTGGCTGGCTCGACCGGGCCTGGCAACGCCTGCGCGAGGAGGTGGCGAAGGGTCACCAGGCGTACGTCGTCTGCCCACGGATCGGCACCGAGCCCGAGCCCGACATGCAGGAGCCGATCGACGACGAGACATCAGACCTGTCTGGGCCGGCTCCGTCGCGCCGTCCCCCCGTGGCGGTCGCCCAGGTAGCCACCATGCTGGCGGAGGGGCCGCTCGCCGACCTGCGCCTGTCGACACTTCACGGCCGGCTGCCCGCAGACGAGAAGGACGGCGTCATGCGGGGCTTCGCCCTGGGCGACATCGACGTCCTGGTGGCCACGACGGTCATCGAGGTCGGCGTCGACGTCCCCAACGCCTCGCTCATGGTGGTCATGGACGCCGACCGGTTCGGGGTGTCTCAGCTGCATCAGCTGCGCGGCCGCGTGGGCCGCGGCGCGGTTCCCGGACTGTGCCTGCTGGTCACCGACGCCGTCGAGGGTTCGCGATCGCGCGAACGCCTCGCCGGAGTTGCCGCGACGACCGATGGTTTCGAGCTGTCACGGCTCGACCTCGAGAACCGACGCGAGGGCGACGTGCTCGGCGCCAGTCAGTCGGGTCGGCGTTCGAGCCTGCGGCTGCTCTCGGTGCTGCGAGATGAAGACGTGATCGTCGCCGCCCGGACGGCTGCCGACGTGGTGGTCGCCGCTGACCCGGAGCTCGTCGACCACCCGGTCCTGGCCGCTCGGGTCGAGGAACTGACCCGCACCGAGCAGGCCAGCTTCCTGGACAAGTCGTGAGCCGGATCATCGGCGGGTCGGCCCGGGGCCGTCGTCTCAAGACGCCGCCGGGGACCCGCACGCGGCCGACGTCGGACCGGGTGCGCGAGGCGCTCTTCTCCTCGCTGGAGTCAGAGCTGGGCACGGTGGCCGGGGTGCGCTTTCTCGACCTCTTCGCCGGCTCCGGTGCTGTCGGGCTGGAGGCGAGTTCGCGGGGGGCCCTATCGGTGGTGCTGGTCGAGGTCGACCGAGGCACGGCCGCGCTGATCCGCACCAACGCGGCGGTGCTGGGCCTCGAGCACGTCACTGTGCACGCGATCAAGGCCGAGCGCTTGGGCGACATGTTCGCCAAACAGCCCGGCGCCGGCTTCGACGTGGTCTTCGCCGATCCGCCGTACGCGATGGAGGCGGGGGCCGTCGGCGCCGTGCTCTCGGGGCTGCTCCACGCGGGTCTCGTCGCCGAGCGCGCGGTCGTCGTCGTGGAGCGTCCGCGCCGCGGCGAGCCGTGGGTGTGGCCGATGGGGCTGAAGGGGATGCGCGAGAAGCGCTACGGCGAGACAATGCTCTACTACGGTCAGGTCACCGGGTCCCCAGACTCCCGACCAGGGAGCGGGCCCGGCACTGCAGGGTGATCACCCCTGTGGTGACGCCGTGCGATAGAGCCGCTGATCAAGGGAGCCCACCATGCGTCGAGCCGTCTGTCCCGGTTCGTTCGACCCGCCGACCAACGGCCACCTCGACATCATCGCGCGTGCTGCCCGGCTCTTCGACGAGGTGACGGTCGCCGTGCTGGTCAACCCGGCCAAGAGCGGCCTGTTCACGGTGTCGGAGCGGCTGACCATGCTGGGGGAGGCTGTCAGCGAGTACGACAACGTCAAGGTCGAGTCGTTCGAGGGGCTGCTGGTCGACTTCTGCCGCGACCATGACATCGACGCGATCGTCAAAGGCCTCCGCGCCGTCAGCGACTTCGACTCCGAGCTCCAGATGGCTCAGATGAACGCCTCCCTGAGCGGTGTCGAGACGGTGTTCGTCCCCACCAGCCCGGAGTGGTCGTTCCTGGCCTCGAGCCTCGTCAAGGAGGTAGCTCGATTTGGCGGGGACGTGTCAGGCCTCGTACCGTCGTATGTTCTCTCCCGCTTGACCGAACGCCTGCGTGCAGCTGACGCATGACAAACCGGGAAGTAAACAGCGCTGGTGGGCCGCCGCAGGCATCATGGGGGGTAGGACCCGCGGCCTCTGTGAGTATGAGCCACGGACGGGGACGGATGAAATGAGGCCACTTCGGTGGATGTGCAAGAGCTGATCGGACGCCTGCGGGCGACGATCGAGGGCGCCCGGTCGATGCCGATGTCGTCCTCGGCCGTCATTCACCGCGCTGAGGTGCTCGATCTGATCACCGAGCTCGAGAAGGCTGTGCCGGCGGCGTTCGAGGAATCCTCTCGCGTGTTCTCCGAGCGCGATGCGTTGCTGGCCGAGGCCGAAGAGCGGGCAGCCCGTATCATCGAGGAAGCCAACTTCGAGCGTGACCGCCTCGTGTCCGAGACCGAGGTCTACCGGATCGCGCTGCGTCAGGCCGAGGAGCTCCGCGACGCCGTTGAGCGCGAGTGCGCCGGTCTGCGCCACGAGACCGACGAGTACGTCGACACCCGGCTGGCCAACTTCGAGATCACCCTGACCAAGACGCTGGAGGCCGTATCGCGCGGCCGCGACCGGCTGTCGGGACGGCACGAGCTCGACCAGGGCAGCCTCGACAGCCTGGCCTCGCTCGACGACTCGACCATCCCGCCCCTCCCGCAGCACTGAGCCACAGCCGCACCTGTCCCGCGCCTCGACTGGCCGATTTGAGGCGAGCGACGGGCACCGGTTACCCTAGGCAGGCTGCCTTCTCACGAAGGGAGCGTCTGTCGTGTCCGACAACGAAAGTCCCAAAGCGATGCGTCTCGACCCGCGTTCGCCGTTCGTGATCAACACTCACGACCTCGGCCGACGACCCGGCTCGATGCAGACGATGGAACTCACGCTGCCGGCTCCGACAGACCTCGGTATCGAGTTGCTCGGTGTTCCCGAAGGATCGCCGGTCGAGCTGGACCTCCGGCTCGAAGCGGTCATGGAGGGGGTGCTCGCGTCCGGACGGGCGTGGGTCACGCTGACCGGGGAGTGCGCACGGTGCCTGGAGCCGATCGAGGACGACCTCGAGGTCGAGCTGCAGGAGCTGTTCGTCTATCCGGAGAGTGAGGCCGAGGAGGACGAGGCGAGTCGCCTGGACGGCGAGTTCCTCGACCTCGAACCCGTACTTCGGGACTCGGTGGTGCTTGCGCTGCCGTTCCAACCCGTGTGCCAGCCGGACTGCGAAGGCCTGTGCTCCGAATGCGGAGTGCGGCTGCTCGAGCATCCCGGCCATACGCACGAGGAGAGCATCGACCCCCGGTGGGCGTCGCTCTCGACCATGACGACGACTGCAGCACCCAGAGACGAGACCGGCCGCGCCCACGCGACCGGCGAAGACGAGGAGTAACCGTGGCTGTCCCCAAGCGGAAGATGTCGCGCAGCAACACGCGCCACCGCCGTTCCCAGTGGAAGGCGGTCGCTCCGTCACTCGTGACGTGCGCGAACCCTGCCTGCGGGTCCAAGCATCTGCCGCACCGCGCCTGTCCCGAGTGCGGGCAGTACGGCGCCCGCTCCGACCGGCGTCAGGTTCTCTGACGGCTGCCGCAGCAGCCGGGGCACAGCCAGTGGACCCGATGGACGGCGAGCACCCCCCGCGCGCAGACCTCTGCGCAGCGCTGGGGGTCGACGGGCTTGACCCGGACCTGCTCGACCGCGCCCTGACACACCGCTCGTTCGCGTACGAGAACGGCGGGCTGCCGACCAACGAACGCCTCGAGTTCCTCGGCGACTCCGTCCTCGGCGTCGTGGTCACCGAGTCGCTCTACCTCACCCACCCCGACCTGTCCGAGGGCCGGCTGGCCAAACTCCGCGCGGCGGTCGTCAACGCCCGGGCCCTGGCCGACGTGGCCCGCACTCTCGGACTGGGTCACTACATCATGCTCGGGCGTGGCGAGATCTCGACCGGCGGACGAGACAAGTCGTCCATTTTGTCCGATGGAGTCGAGGCACTCATCGGGGCCGTCTACCTCGACCAGGGCTTCGAGGCCGCCGCCGACATGATCCACCGCTTGTTCGATCCGGTCATGGATGCGGCCGCCGTGCTCGGCGCTGGCCTCGACTGGAAGACGAGCCTGCAGGAGCTCTCGGCCGACCACGGGCTGGGAGTCCCGGAGTACATCATCGAGGACAGCGGCCCTGATCACGAGAAGACCTTCGAGGCGCGGGTCCGCGTCGGAGACGGCATGTACGGGCACGGGACCGGACGGTCCAAGAAAGAAGCCGAGCAGCAGGCAGCCGAGACAGCCTGGCGCACGATCCGGCAGGCGCACCCCGACGTCGACGGTCGGGCCCCCCAACACTTCGATCTCGAGGGCGATGACGGGGTAGATGACGGGGTAGATGACGGGGTAGCCGAACCGGACGCGGCCCTCCGCTCGGGCGACTGACGGTTGACCCCCAGTGCCGGAGCTGCCTGAGGTCGAGGTCGTCCGACGCGGGCTCGCCCACCACGTCGTCGGCGCCACCGTCGAACGTGTTCGTGTCCTTCACCCCCGCTCAGTGCGCCGCCATGTGGCCGGCATCGCTGACTTCGAGGCAGAGCTGGCCGATCAGCGCATCGTCGCCGTCCGCAGACGAGGGAAGTACCTGTGGCTCGCGCTGGACTCCGGAGACGCCGTGCTCGGCCATCTGGGCATGAGCGGCCAGCTGCTGGTCCAGCCTCGGGCCGCCGCCGCCGAACGCCACCTGCGGGTGACCTTCGAGCTCGACGCCGGCCGTGACCTGCGCTTCGTCGACCAGCGCACGTTCGGTGGGCTCCTGCTCTCTCGCGACGGGGCCGAGCTTCCGAACGAGATCGCTCACATCGCCCGAGATCCCGTCGACGACCTCTTCGACGACCGGGTCTTCACTGCCTCTCTCCGCCGCCGACGTACCGGGCTCAAGCGCGCACTGCTCGACCAGACGCTCATCTCAGGCGTCGGGAACATCTACGCCGACGAGGCCCTCTGGGCGGCCCGCCTGCACTTCGCGCGGCCTACGGAGACGCTGACACGCTCCGAGATCGGGCGGGTGCTCCGGGAGGCTCGTGCCGTGATGGAACGCGCCCTCGTCGCCGGCGGTACGTCGTTCGACTCGCTGTATGTCAATGTCAACGGCGAGTCCGGCTACTTCGACCGCTCGTTGGCCGCCTACGGCCAGGAGGGGCGTCCCTGTCCGCGCTGCGGTGCACCGATTCGCCGCGACGCGTTCATGAACCGGTCGTCGTACACGTGTCCGACCTGTCAGCCGAGGCCGCGTCGCGCTCGCTGGTAGTCGGTCAGACCCGCCTACGCCGCTCCTCGGCTATCGCCGGCGGCACAGAGCCTTGTGCGTCGACGGGGGTCCATGCCTCGGTGCTTGCCCATTGGGACCCGCAGCCGGCACACGCGAAGAGCGGAAGCTCCTCACCCTCGACCACCGACCACGTCGTGCCGGTGGGCAGCCACGCGCAGGTTGATTGGCAGGGCCAGATCGCCAGCGTCGGCAAGGCGGCAGAAGAGTCGGCGGACGAGTCGGCGGGGGAGTCGGTCTCGCGGTCGGACATCGCGGCCATTGTGCCGCGGTGCTGAGAGCCAAATGAATCTGGCCGTCTGCAGGTTGACCACGGCGCCGCGCGGTGTCACTCTTGAGGGAGCAACGACACCACCGCTGACACTTCGGCCCGCCTGCCACTCTCGGCGCCCCGATACCTGCGGTCCCCGTATGAGCGTTGCTGAAGACTGGTTGCTCTGGAGGCATCATCCATGGCCAAGGCTCTCCTTGGGTACGTCGGTGGCGACACCCGCCTGATCGACGACAATCAACGGCTCCGCCGCCGTATCGCTGACCTCGAAGCCATCGTCCTCCGCCTACAGGCAGAGAACGATGCGCTGGCCGCCCGAGTACATGAGGGCGACCTGCTGACGGTCCCCGACAGCATGCACGAGCGGACCGCCGCGCACGCTTAACGTGCTGGGTCTGTCTGACCCGGATCGCGTGAGCGCACTGCGCCCACGCGACGGGCTGATTTCGTGTCGCGGCGTGACCTATGCCACGTTGTCTCGTTAGAGCGGGTTCAGCCCCTCTCGACGACGTTGGAGGCACACGCCGTGCGCCGCAGCTTCACCCGCCCCGTTCTTGCCCTGACCGCAGCCTGCGCTGTCATCTGCGCTGTCGCCGTCCCCGCCTCGGCCCATGACGCCGACCGGCACAGACTGACCGAGATGTCTCAGTTGTACGGCGGCGGCGTCAACGTCCCCTTCGCGGCCAGCGACAACGTCCAGCTCGTCGACAGCGTGCCCAAGGCCGGTGCCATCTCCGGGGTGTTCTCGCCCTCCGCGCCGTACTTCTACGTGTCGAACCTCGACTCGATCGACGTGTACGACGTCAGCGACCCGCTGCACCCGACGCTGACCGGCGTGCTCCCTGACCTCGTCTTCGAGAACGAGGCCATGAACTACGGCGAGCGCACGTTGAAGAGCGGCAAGACGATCCGGTTCGTGCTCGTGGGCGTCGACCTGACACAGGCTTCCCCCGGCGACATCAACCACTCGAACCCGAGCGGCAAGAACGAAGTCATCCTGGTCGACGTCACAGACCCGTCCAACCCCTACATCCGGTCGCGCGTACCTGCCACGACATTCACCCACACGGTGGCCTGCGTTCAGGTCCGCGCCTGCACGACGGCCTATACGGCGGGCTCGAAGGGGTTGTTCTCGATCATCGACCTCGGCGACCTCGACAACCTCCGCGAGGTGGACTCCGATCCGGCGGCTGACGGGATTCAGCCGTTTGCCTCGCCGGCAGCCGGGCCTGGGGGTCCCCTCGAGTCCGGACACAAGTGGAACTTCGACAACGCCGGCTACGGCATTCACACCGGCGGCGCTGGAGCAGCGATCTTCGATGTCAGCCACGCCCGTGACCCGCAGCTGGTCACGACGACCGGTGCTGCTGGGGTGACTCCCGGCTGGAACGACTTCATCCTGCACAACTCAGAACGACCCAACGCCCGGGCCTTCCGGCCGCACTCCACCCCGGCTGTGGCACGCGGCAACGTCCTACTGGTCACCGAGGAGGACTACGAGCAGACCGACTGTGCGAAGGCCGGCTCGTTCGAGACCTGGAAGATCACGACGCTGGACGGCACCGCCTCGGCCGTCAGGCCGCTGGACAGGATCAACCCGGTCACCGAAGGCGGAGGCGGCATCTCGCCACCGCAATACGCGTTCTGCTCGGCCCACTGGTTCGACTACCACCCCTCCGGCATCGTGGCGCTGGCCAACTATGGCGGCGGCCTGCGGCTGATCGACGTGCGCGACCCGCAGCACCTCAAGCAGTACGGCTATGCCACCTGGGGGGCCTCGGAGGTCTGGGACGCCTATTGGGCTCCCAAGCGCGACCAGCACGGCAACGCGACCGGCTCGTCCAACATCGTCTACACGGTCGACCTCGTGCGCGGCCTCGACGTGTATGCGGTCGACCTGCCCGGCAAAGCGGGCAAGGCGGCCGCGATCCCGCTCACCGGCCACACCTTCGACGCCGGGCGCGACGGCGGGGCTGCCGCTGTCGTGCTGGCAGCACTGCTGGGCGCCTTCGCGCTTCGCCGCCGCCTGGCCCACCGGCCCAGCGCGACACTCACGGCGGCCTGAGGCTGCCGGATCTGACCTCGGCGCCCGGCCCTAGGCTTGCCGGATGACGCTGCAGCTCGCGCCGATGACCGATGCGGAGTACGCCGCCTGGCGCGACCACGCACTGGCGGGATATGCCCAGGAGTTCGTCTCGTCCGCAGTCCTCGATGCCCGGGCTGCGCGGGACCGCGCCGAGAAGGACTTCGGAGAGCTGCTGCCCGACGGGCTCACGACGGAGAACCACCTGTTCTGGACCGTCCGGGTCGAGGGCGCGCCGGTCGGGACGATCTGGGTCATGCTCGCACTCGAACGCCGGCCACCTCACGCCTTTGTCTACGCACTCGACGTCAACGCCAATCACCGCCGGCGTGGCTACGGCCAGGCGATCATGGAAGCCGTCATGCGGGAGTGCCGCGAGCGTGGGATCGCGACCATGGGACTCAACGTCTTCGGTCACAACGACACCGCCCGACGACTCTACGAACGCCTCGGCTTCCGGGTGGCTTCGACCTCGATGGTGACCGAACTCTGACCGTTCCCGGACGTATCTCCGACGGTTCTCGCGACGCGGACGAACGCTCCGTCCACAGACGGCGTGGTGCTGCTCGGGAGGACCCCCCGGCACAGGTAGGCTCCTGACTGGTCTTCCCCATGACCAAACCTCGGCGCACCGATCCTTGTGTGCCCGCGAAGGAGCAGCGCGTTGTACCTCAAGAGCCTGACGCTGCGCGGCTTCAAGTCGTTCGCTTCCTCCACGGCCATGCCGTTGGAACCCGGCATCACCTGCATCGTCGGACCCAACGGGTCCGGCAAGTCCAACGTCGTGGATGCACTGGCCTGGGTGATGGGTGAACAGGGCGCGAAGTCGCTGCGCGGCGGCAAGATGGAGGACGTCATCTTCGCCGGTACGTCCGGGCGGCCACCGCTCGGCCGAGCCGAGGTGCTGCTCACGATCGACAACTCCGACGGTGCCTTGCCGATCGAGTACGCCGAGGTCACGATCTCGCGCACGATGTTCCGCAATGGCGGTTCGGAGTACGCCATCAACGGCCAAACCTGCCGTCTGCTCGACGTCCAGGAGCTGCTCAGCGATTCCGGCATCGGTCGTGAGATGCACGTCATCGTCGGCCAGGGGCAGCTCGACCAGATCCTGCACGCGTCGCCCGAAGACCGCCGCGGCTTCATCGAAGAAGCGGCAGGGGTCCTCAAGCACCGCAAACGCAAAGAGAAGGCGATCCGCAAGCTCGACGCGACCGAGGGCAACCTCACCCGGTTGTCCGACCTGCTGAGCGAGATCCGCCGCCAGCTCAAGCCGTTGGGTCGGCAGGCCGAGGTCGCGAAGCGGGCCTCAGTGGTTCAGATGGAGGTCCGTGATGCCCGGGCTCGCTTGATGGCCGACGACGTCGTGAACGCACAGCAGTCGCTGCAGCAGGAGCTGGCCGACGAGGACTCGCTGCTTCGCCGCCGGGAAGAGGTGGAGAGCGCGCTCGCGGCGGGTCGCGAGTCCGAAGCCTCGCTCGAGGATGCGCTGAGATCCGATGCGCCCCTGCTCGCCCAGGCCCAGGACACCTGGTTCGGTTTGTCCGGGATCCGCGAACGGCTGCGCGGTACCGCCAGGCTCGCCGCCGAGCGGGTCAGGCAGGTCGCCGACGAACCGGCCGACGAGCGTCCCGGACGAAACCCCGACGAGCTCGAGGCCGAAGCAGACCGGGTGAGTGCCCACGAGCGGGAGATCACCGCTGAGGTGGCCGGGCACCAGGAGACCCTCGACGGCGCGGTCGCCCACCGCGCGGACGTCGAGCGGGCGCACGTCGAAGAAGACCGTCGGGTGGCCGGACTGATCCGGGCGGCCGCTGACCGCCGTGAGGGGCTTGCCCGCCTGACCGGTCAGGTCAACTCCCTGAAAAGCCGCGCCGCGGCTGCCGAGGACGAGATCGGTCGGCTCAGCGTGTCGCGGGCTGAGGCCGTCGAGCGGGCGGAGCGGGCCAGGCACGAGTTCACCTCGCTCGAGACCCGCATCGCCGGCCTCGACGCCGGCGAACAGGGCCTCGACGCCGAGCACGAAGGCGCGGCTGCCCTGCTCGAGGACATCGATGCCCGGTTGGCCAAAGTTCGTGAGGAGGCGCAGACCGCTGACCGTGAGCGGGCTGCCCTGGTGGCACGCAAGGAGGCGCTCGAGATCGGGCTCTCGCGCAAGGACGGTACCGGTGCTCTCCTGGCAGCCACCGAGGCCGTCTCCGGTCTGCTCGGGTCCGTCGCTGCGCTGTTGGCTGTGCGGCCGGGGTACGAGACCGCGATCGCGGCCGCGCTCGGTTCGGCAGCTGACGCCGTCGCTGTGACCGACGTCGACGCAGCACTCAGCGCCATCGGCCACCTCAAGGACGCCGACCTCGGCCGAGCCGGGCTGGTGCTCGGGACCCCCGAGCGGGCCGATGGCGACAACCATGACTGGCCCGGGCTCGACAACGGGGCGGTGTATGCCGTCGACCTGGTCGATGCACCCGCGGCGTTGCGTCCGGCCCTGGCCCGCTTGCTCTTCAAGACGGCTGTGGTCGAGGACCTGCCCGCGGCCCGTCAGCTCGTGAACGACCTGCCGGACGTCGTCGCCGTGACCCGTGACGGTGACCTCATCGGTGCACACTTCGCCGCCGGGGGCTCGAGCTCGCGGCCCAGCCTTCTCGAGGTCCAGGCCGCGGTCGACGAGGCCACCGACGCCCTCGTGACGGCGACCGCCGCGTGCGAACGCCTGCGGTTCGAGGTCTCGACACTCGAGAACGAGCGGCAAGAGGTCCAGGGCCGGGTCGACGTCGCGTTGGCGAAGCTCCACGAGTCCGACGCCACCCTGGCCGCGGTCGCCGAGGAGCTGGGTCAGCTCGGAGCACTCGCCAGGGCGGCCAAGGCCGAGGCAGAGCGCATCGAACAGGCCATTGCGACGGCCGAGTCAGCTCGCGACAACGACGTCGCCGGATTGGCTGATCTCGAGGGAAGGCTGGTGTCGGCCGCCGAGGCCCCCGACCACGAGCCCGACACCACCGAGCGGGAGCGGCTTGCCGACGCGGCCCGGACCGCGCGCCAGACAGAGATGGATGCGCGGTTGGCGCTCCGCACAGCGGAGGAGCGTGCCCGAGCCCTGCACGGCCGCGCCGACGGGCTCCGCAAGGCCGCCGAGCAGGAGCGGGTGGCACAGGCCCGGGCCAAGGAGCGGCGTGAGCGTCGGATCCGGGAGGCGCGCGCCGCCGACGCGGTCGGCAAGGGTGCCCATGTGGTGCTGGCCCGGTTGGAGCGCTCCCTGTCCGACGCGGTCCAGCAGCGTTCTGCGGTCGAGACCGCGCGTACCGGGCGTGAGACCGAGCTGTCGACCGTCCGAGGCCGGTTGCGCGAGCTCGAGACCGAGATGGCCAGGCTCACCGACACCGTCCATCGGGACGAGATGCTGCGTACAGAGCAGCGGATGCGGATGGAGCAGCTCGAGAACCGCTCGATCGACGAGCTGGGGCTCGACCTGGTCGCACTCGTCGCGGAGTACGGTCCTGACCAATTGGTGCCCGCCATGCCGGCGCTGCCGGACGAACACCGCGAGGTCGAACCCGAGCCGAAGCCCTACGTCCGCGAGGAACAGCAGAAGCGGCTGCGCGGCGCTGAACGCGCCCTTGCTCAGCTGGGCAAGATCAACCCGTTGGCGCTGGAGGAGTTCTCGGCTCTGGAGGAGCGACACAAGTTCCTCACCGAGCAGCTCGACGACCTCCGCAAGACCCGGCGCGACCTGCTCGACATCGTCCGTGAGGTCGACGAGCGCGTCGAGCAGGTGTTCACGCAGGCCTATGTCGACGTCGAGCGCGAGTTCGAAGGCGTGTTCAGCCGGCTGTTCCCGGGTGGTGAGGGCCGGCTGGTGCTCACCGACCCCAGCAACTTGCTCGAGACCGGGATCGAGGTCGAGGCCCGGCCGCCCGGCAAGAAGATCAAGCGGCTGTCGCTGTTGTCCGGCGGTGAACGCTCACTCGTCGCGGTGGCCTTCCTCGTGGCGCTCTTCAAGGCCCGCCCGTCGCCGTTCTACATCCTCGACGAGGTCGAGGCGGCGCTGGACGACACCAACCTCGGCCGGTTGCTCGAAATCTACGAGGAGCTGCGCGAGAACTCCCAGCTGCTCGTGATCACCCACCAGAAGCGCACGATGGAGGTCGCGGACGCTCTGTACGGCGTCTCCATGCGGGGCGACGGGGTGTCGACCGTGATCAGCCAGCGGCTGCGCGAGCCCGAGAGCGCCTGATGTAGGCGGACTGCTCGGGTTCAGCACCCCCCCGTTTCGCCGCACCTACCTGCTGTGCAGTCGTGGCCGCGGGTGGAAAAATGACAGATTCGCGAAACAATGCGCTGGCATCATCCGGTCCGGGATGATTTGTGCGTGATCAAGGTCAGCATCCACGCGGCTCCGCGCTCGGTGCCGCGCGCAGCGCTGGCCACCTGCGAGATCGTCACGGCCGCGACCATCGCCCACAGCCTGGCTGGGGGCGGACTGCCCTCGGTCCCGTGGCTGGTCGGCCTCACCTGCATGGTCTTCGGCGCCAGCCTCCTCGTCATCCGTGAGCTGACCCCACTCCGCTGGGCCCTTCCTGCTCTCGTCACGGCTCAGTTCGTGCTCCACCATCTCCTAGCCGCGATGGCGACCGAAGCCCACGAACACGGCCATGCAACGGACGCCATTCTCGGTCTCTCCTGGCACATGCTCGCTGCCCACTTCGCGAGCGGGATGACCACAGCTCTGGTCTGGCACCTGCGTCGTCGGCTCCTTGCGACAGTCATCCACTGTCCGCTCCGCCTACATGCGCTGCCGTTCTGGCGGCTGGCTCTCAGGCCGCTCGGCCGGGTGTGGGTGCCGAACGGGCACACGTGGCTCCTCGCCGCGCCGCGACGCGGCCCGCCCGCAGGCCTCCGCTGCGCCTGAGCATCGGGAATGCCTGGTGGTCACCGCGCGGCTTCAGCCATGCCCACATTCGTTCAGACATGAAAGCGAACCCAGAGAACATGAACATTCGACGTACTTCTACGCGCCTGCTGGCCGCTTCGGCCGTCACCGGGGTGTCACTGCTTGCCCTCGCGGCCTCGGCCGGTGCACACGTGACCATCACCCCGACGACGACTGCGGCCGGCGCCTACACCGTGCTCACCGTGAGTGTGCCGCACGGATGCGATGGTTCGGCGACCACCAAGGTGGCCATCCAGATCCCCGAGGAGATTCTTGCCGTCACGCCCACCCGCAACCCGTTGTGGGACGTCACCAAGCAGAAGAAGGAACTGGCCGAGCCGGTGACGGACGCCTATGGCAATGCCGTGACCGAGCGGGACGCCATCGTGGTCTACACCGCCAAGAGCCCCCTTCCTGACGGCTACCGAGATGCGTTCGAGCTGTCGTTGAAGCTGCCGGAGGAGGAGGGCAAGACGCTGGTGTTCCCGGCCATCCAGACCTGTGAGAAGGGTGAAACCGCCTGGACCGAGGTCGCTGATGCCGAGCAGGACAGCGAGGAGCTGGAGCACCCCGCCCCAACGCTCACCCTCACCGCAGCCGAAGCCGTGGGCGGACACGGCGTGACCGTGTCGTCCGCGGCCGTTGAGACGGATGCCGCGGCCCCAGCAGCGGCTGAGGGGAAGGACAGCGACATCCTCGGTGCCGTCGGCCTCGGTGCTGGAGCCCTCGGACTGCTGGCGGGCGGGACGGCGCTGGTTCAGGTGCGCCGCCGCAGCTGACCCGTGCGTGACACACGGCGGCGGTCGTCGTGGTGGCGGGCCGTCAGGCTCGTCACCACGGCGGTCGCCTGCCTGCTCGTCGTCCTGGGTCCTGCTGCACCAGCACTTGCCCACGCGTCCCTGGTCAGCAGCGACCCCGTAGAAGGGGCCGTCCTCGCCACCTCCCCGGGTCAGGCGACCTTCACCTTCGATGAACCCGTCTCACTGGCACCTGGGGGGGTGCAGGTCTTCAACGCCGAGGGTCGGCCGGTGTCGTCGTCTGCATCTGCCAGCGACGCGGAGGTCGCGGTCGACCTCCCCGATGACCTCCCTGTCGGCACCTACGTGGTGGCCTGGCGGATCGTCTCTGCCGATAGTCACCCGGTGGCCGGTTCCCTCAGCTTCTCGGTAGGCACGCCGAGCATTCGCGTCATCGCGCCGGACCTTCCCGACCAGTCCGGGGCCGCGATCACCACCGCTCTGTCAACGGCGACCGCGATGACCTACATCGGGCTCTTGCTCGTGGTCGGACTCGGGATCTTCATGGTCTTCTTGCTGCCCGGGGAGGCACGCGCTGATCGGCCCCGCCGACGGATGCGGACTTTCACCACGGTGTGCGGGGTGGGGAGCCTGGTTGCCGCAGCAATTTCTGTACCGCTGACCGTGGTCAACCAACAGGGCCTTCGCCTCGCCGACGTGCTGTCGGTCGAGGCCTGGACAGGGACCTCGATCACCGCCCTCGTGGCGCTGGGTGTCCTGACCGTCGGGATCACGCTGGTGCGGGGTGGGCTGGTCATGCGCCTTACCCTCGCCCAGCAGCGGTCAGCCGTCGGTCTCGGAGGATGCTTGGCGGCGCTTTCACCGGCGATGAGCGGCCACTCGCGCGCCTATGCTCCTCAGACTGCGGTGATCGCGATCGACGTCTTGCACGTGCTCGCTGGCGGTGTCTGGCTCGGCGGTCTCGTCGGTCTCGCGATCACCCTGCCGGCTATTGCCGGCCGCGGTGCCCACGCGGCGCGGACACTTGCTCGGTTCTCCACACTTGCGGCAAGCGTGCTCGCAGCTCTCGTCGCGACCGGAGGACTGCTCGCCTGGCGCATCGTCGGGTCCTGGGAGAACCTGTTCGGCACCCGCTACGGATGGCTGTTGCTCAGCAAGATTGCCCTGGTGTCCGTGGCTTGTGCTCTCGCCGGGTGGAACAGGTACGTACTGCTACCGCGCACTCGGCCCACAGACGGGTATCAGGAGCGACGAGCCGCCGCCAGACGACTGCGGCGCGTCGTCACGGTCGAGGCCAGCGTGATCGTGCTGGTGCTCGGCCTCACCGGCTTTCTCGTGAACCTGGCCCCGCGTGCCGAAGCAGTCGTGATCCCGGACGGTCGCACCGGTGTACAAGCGACTCGGCTCGGCGACGACTTGAAGGTGATGGCCACCCTGACCCCTGCGGTGGTCGGCCAGAACACCCTTCTGGTCCAGATGCAGGATCTGACAGGCGAGCCCGTGGAGCCACGCCGGCTTCCCGTGATCAGCCTGCGCTCCGATGGGCTGGACCTGGGGCAGATCAGGGCGACCAGCGACGGCGTCGGCACGTTCCGCAGTGACGTGGTCCTCCCTGCCGCAGGACCATGGCGGCTCCAGGTCAGTGTGCGTCTCGGTGAGTTCGACAACCCCGTTGCCGTCGTGACCTTCAACGTGACGGACTAGGCGACTTCGACTCCGACTGGGATCGTGTGCAAGAACCCGTCCACACGGACCTGGACGAAGCAAAGGTACTCGCCGGGCCTCTTGAACTCTGTGTGGAAGGTCAGCCGCGTGCCCTCCTCCTCGACCTCTGGCTGACCCAGCGGGTGGAGGTGCACCACTGAACCGGACTCGACGTGGAACCCGGTCACGTGCGCGAACGTGCCGAGATAGGTGCCGAGCTTCACCGGTCGCCCCTGGGCATCGTTGACCACAAGGCTCAAGCGACTTGACGAGCCGACCCTGAGGTCGCCCTCGGCCCCGATGTGGATGACGCCGTCGTCGCCGCCTGCAGCCAGGGCAGTGGGCTGCGGGGACCAAGCCCCCGGGAGGGTCACGGTCTTGCCCAGCATGAGGTGATCTCCGTTGCCGACTGCGTTTCGAGCGACGAACGTTGTGATCACCCGGTAGTCGCCGGCCTCGGGGAGAGTCACGGGTGCTGACCAAGTCCCATCATCGTCCAAGGTCGGGTGCAGGTGACGGAACACCGCGAGATCAGTCCGGACCAGGTAGAGGTGGAGGTCCTTGGTCTGCTCCGGGATGTAGTCCTTCAGCAGGGTCCCGTCGGGGGTCCTGATCTGGAAACGCACCGCACCGGGAAGACCGGCGGTCTTCGGCAGCGACGGGTTCGCCAGCGTGTAGCCGGCTTCGGCGCTCTGCGTCCCATCGCCGACCAGAGACGAGATGTGCTCGTGGCCGGGGCCGTGGCTGTGGGGCGCACCTCCTTTGATCGTGGCCTTCGGGGTGCCGCTCGTCTGCGTGGTCGCTCCTCCGCCGCTGCAGCCGGCGAGAGCCATGACCAGCATCCCCGCCGCAATCGTCCTTGGCAGTGCACACATGTGATCAGTGTGACAGCCCAGGTTGTGACGAACAGCACGATTCCCGACAGCACACGAATGGACTCAGCCCACGTAATCTCCGTCACATCCCGCCGACGGTCACGCTCACCAGGCGTTCTGTCGGGGGTGGGCGGCTCCGGGAGCATGTCACCATGGAGCTGGCGGTCCGGCGATCCGGCTGCTCCACGCACCTGAGGAGTCCCTGCACCCATGTTCGTCATCAGCCTCGGCCTGCTCGTGATCCTCGCGCTGGCCGCCCTCGTGACCTTGTACGTCGCGTTCCCCCACCGGGGTACCGACATCCCGCATGCCGAATGGCTTTCCGACGCAATGCTGAAGTCGGAGCGAAAAGTCAACGAGAAGCTCGTCGAGCTCGACGACCGAGTCACGCAAAAGGTCCACGAGCGCACCCGCGGCTGACCTCGGCCGACCTCCTGTCTGGGAGGATGTTCCACCGTGACTCTCATCATCACTCTCATCGCCGTGGCGATCCTCGTCGTGGCTCTGGCCGTCGGCGCCGTCCTGGTCGCCTCGACGCGAGGCAAACGGGCCAGGTCGACCCGATGGGGCTCTACCCCCACCCAGGTCGCCTGGGCCTGACTCCGACACCCACCCGGCCCCGGCCGAACCCACCGCACCGGCGCAGCGCGTCGTCGCGCCCGACGACGTCGCCGCGGGTGCGCCGACGGCTGTCCTCGACCTCGAACGGCCCGAACCGGCTGCCGGTCGATTTCACCGGCTGCGCGCTCGGCTCGCTCGCTCGCAATCCACGCTCGGCAAAGGCCTGCTGGTGTTGCTCTCGCGGGACCGTCTCGACGATTCGACCTGGGAAGAGATCGAGGACATCCTCCTCGCAGCCGACTTAGGCGTGGCGCCCGCCATCGAGCTGGTCGAGCGGCTGAAGACCCGGATGCGGGTCGAGTCGGCGACTCAGGACCAGGTGCACACCTTGCTGCGCGAGGAGCTGATCGCCCTCGTCGACCCCACGCTTGACCGTGCCCTCCACTCCGACCGGGTCGACGACAAACCGGGTGTCGTGATGGTCGTCGGCGTGAACGGGGTCGGCAAGACCACGACGGTCGGCAAGATCGCTCGCATGCTGGTCGCTCAGGACAAGGACGTCATCCTCGGGGCGGCCGACACGTTCCGCGCCGCCGCCGCCGACCAGCTCACCACCTGGGGCGAGCGGGTCGGTGTCCCCACCGTGCGCGGTGACGAGGGCGGAGACCCGGCCAGCGTCGCCTTCGAAGCGACGAAGGCAGGCGTCGAGGCAGAGGTCGACACCGTCATCATCGACACGGCCGGGCGGTTGCACACCAAGACCGGTCTGATGGACGAGCTCGGCAAGGTCAAGCGGGTCATCGAGAAGCAGGCACCGGTCGACGAGGTGCTGCTGGTCATCGACGCGACGACCGGGCAGAACGGGCTGACGCAGGCGCGCATCTTTGCCGAGGTGGTCGCCGTGACCGGCATCGTGCTGACCAAGCTCGACGGGACGGCCAAGGGCGGCATCGTCGTTGCGGTCCAGCGCGAGCTCGGCGTACCGGTCAAGCTGGTCGGACTCGGTGAGGGCGCCGACGACCTGGCCCCGTTCGACGCGGCGGAGTTCGTCGACGCCCTGCTCGACGGCTGACCCACGCTCGGCATGCGAGTCAGCCGAACACCGGCTGTCTGTCAGGGCAGCGTGTAGTGGAGCGTGACGAAGGTCTTGTTGTTGTCGCGAGGGGCGTTCTTCGCTGTCACGGTGCCCTTGGCGCCGGCGAACTTGCCCGATCCGCCGGTGATCCGCCCGGCATACGTCGTCTGACTGGTGTTGTGGACGCGGCCGAAGATCATTCCACCGCGCCTCGTGACGGCCACGTAGATCTTCACGTTCTGCGTGGCGGGGTTGTAGATCCCGCTGAGCAGGTCGTACCCGACCACGTGTCCGCGGACCCGATCGACCTCGGTGCCGACGAAGCCGTTGCGACCGAGATTGTGTCCCTTGTCGGAGATGGCAACGAACTTGTAGGTGTGCGTCACCGGAGCGGCCTCGGCCGATCCGACGAGTCCGGCGCCGGACAGCGCGGTGGAAGCGATGAGTGCCGCGCCCGCGGCCATCGCGAGGTTGCGCTTGCTGGAGAGCATCCGAAGTCCTTTCGACACGGCGCGAAGTTGCGCCGTCGGTATCTTCGTCCTCGTTTGTCTGCGATGAAACCGTCCGAAGTAGCGATATCTACGGGTGCCAATGTTCCGTTGGGCTATGACCTGATAGTCAGGACGGGTCAGGCCTGCGCCATATCCCAGCGGATCGTGCCTGCGTCGTGCCTTCGAGCTCAGGGCGGCACGCCGCCAGCTGCTCACACATCTCGGGCTCGGTCCGGGGTGCCGAGGTGGTCGACGTGACCGGCATCGTGTTGACCAAGCTCGACGGCTGACCCACGCTTGGCATGCGAGTCAGCCGTTCACCGGCTGTGTGTCAGGGCAGCGTGTAGTGGAGCGTGACGAAGGTCTTGTTGTCGTCATGCGGGGCGTTCTGCGCCGTCACGGTGCCCTTGGCGCCGGCGAACTTGCCCGATCCGCCGGTGACCCGCCCGGCATACGTCGTCTGACCGGTGTTGTGGACACGGCCGAAGATCATCCCCCCGCGCCTCGTGGCAGCGAAATAGATCTTCACGTGCTGGGTGGCGGGGTTGTAGATCCCGCTGAGCAGTCCGTAGCCGACGACGTGTCCGCGAACCCGGTTCACTTCAGTGCCGGAAAAGCCGTTACGCCCGACATTGTGGTTTTTATCAGAGATGGCGGCGAACTTGTAGGTGTGCGTCACCGGAGCGGCGTCGGCTGCGCCGACCAGCGCAGCGCCGGATAGGGCGGTGGAAGCGATGAGTGCCGCGCCGGCGGCCATCGCGAGGTTGCGCTTGCTGGAGAGCATCCGAAGTCCTTTCGACACGGCGCGAAGTTGCGCCGTCGGTATGGTCGTCCTCGTTTGTCCACGAAGTAACCGTCCGACGTGGGGATCTCTAGGGGCTCAGAATGTCCCGTTGGGCTATGACGAGATAGTCAGGACGGGTGAGGCCGCGTCGACGGCGGGCTCAGCGGTCCGTCATGGCCCAACGGATCGTGCTCGTGAGCGCAATACCCGCGGCTCGGACCCCGATACTCTCGACGACCGGCAGGTAGGGCAGCCGCAGCGGCCAGCGGGACCACACCGGCATCAGCGCGACCGACGCAGCCGCTAGCACGCCGTACCCGGGTCGGAGCGGAAGCGGGACGGGCGGGTTGAACAGCATGAAGCGAGCGGCGGACCGCGCCTCCTTCGTGCCTTCGAGCTCAGGGCGGTACGCCGCCAGCTGCTCACGCATCTCGGCTTCGGTCCGGGGTGCGTCGACAACGCCGAGCGCCTCGGCGACCCGAGCCGTGTCGGTCACATAGCCGTCGCGGCCGGTCTGGTCGAGCGGGCGGGCACCGTAGGTCGCGTGGGCCAGCAGGAAGCTGTCGATCTCGACCAGGTGGACCCACTTCAACAGGTGCGGGTCCGATGCGGCGTACGCGCGGCCGTCCGGAGCGCGCCCGCGCACCCGCTCGTGGATCGCCCTGATCCGCGCAATCATCTCCTCGGCGTCTTCGCCCGTTCCGAAGCTGGTGACCGCCAGGAAATGGCTGGTGCGCTGGAGACGGCCCCACGGATCTCCGCGGTAGCCGGAGTGGCCGGCCACCCCGGCCATGGCCAGCGGGTGCAGTGACTGGAGCAGCAGCGCCCGGAGACCGCCCACGAACATTGACGCGTCCCCGTGCACCTCGCGGATGGGACGGTCATCGGCGAACCAGCGTGGCCCGTCGGCGGCTGCGATCCGGTCGCGCCGCGCAGGCCCTTCGGGTCCGGCGACCCGCGCGAAGATCTGCTGACCGAGCCGGTCCCGGATCCCCGTGAGCGGCCCGGAGGTAACGGTGCGCGTCCGGGGCACACTCGCCGCGGTCGAAGCGACGGGCGCGGTCTCCGCTGGCTCCGAAGGCGGGTTGCTCACCCGTCCAGTAAACCCGGTCGCTCCAAACCCCATTCGTCCCCGCGAATTGCGGGAAGGTGCAGCCGTCGTACGGCGTGTCGGCCTGCAGTTTCCCGCAATTCGCGGGTGGCCCGCGGGGCAAGAGTAGTTCACGCGCTCGTAACACACCTGCGCGAACTGTCACGCGCCTGCAACACGAGACGCCGCCCCTTGAAACCTGCGGCCGCCAAGGTGAAGGCACTGCTGCACCACCGGACCGAGGTGGTGCGTTCCTGCCCCCTGATCGACAGGACCATCCGGATGGACATCAACACAGGCGACACCGCCTGGATCCTCATGAGCTCCGCGCTCGTGCTGCTCATGACCCCTGGCCTTGCCTTCTTCTACGGCGGCATGGTCCGCTCCAAGTCCGTCCTCAACATGCTGATGATGAGCATGTTGACGATCGGCATCGTCACCCCGCTCTGGGTGCTGTTCGGCTTCTCGCTGTCGTTCGGCAACGAGCACGCCAACGGCTTCATCGGCGACTTCAGCGCTGTCGGTCTGAGCGACATGCTCGACAAGGTCGCGGTCAACGGCGGGGAGTACCCGATCCCGATTCTCGTCTTCGCGGCGTTCCAGCTGATGTTCGCGGTGATCACGCCCGCGCTCATCTCGGGAGCGATCGCGGACCGGGCCAAGTTCAGTGCCTGGGCCGTCTTCGTCGCGGTGTGGGTCACTGTTGTCTACTTTCCGGTTGCGCACTGGGTCTTCGGCTTCGGCGATGCGGACGGCAACGGGGCCGGGTGGCTGGCCAAGTGGGGCGTGCTCGACTTCGCCGGCGGTACTGCAGTCCACGTCAACGCCGGTGCGGCAGGTCTCGCCCTGGCGATCGTGCTCGGCAAGCGTGTGGGCTGGCGTCGCGACCAGATGCGCCCGCACAGCCTTCCGCTGGTGATGCTCGGCGCCGGACTGCTGTGGTTCGGCTGGTTCGGCTTCAACGCCGGTTCCGCCCTTGGGGCGAACGGCGCGGCGGCGATGGCCTTCATGAACACCCAGGTCGCCACCGCGACCGCCATGCTCGGGTGGCTGCTGGTCGAAAAGATTCGTGACGGGCACCCGACCACGCTGGGCGCAGCGTCCGGAGCCGTCGCCGGCCTCGTCGCCATCACGCCCTCGTGTGCCAGCGTGACCCCGGTCGGTTCGATCGCCCTCGGGTTGGCTGCCGGTGCGCTGTGTGCGTACGCCGTGGGTCTTAAGTACCGGTTCGGCTTCGACGACTCGCTCGACGTCGTCGGGGTCCACCTCGTCGGCGGTGCGGTCGGCTCCATCCTCATCGGCCTGCTGGCCGCGCCGAGCAGTGTCGCCGGCGCGACCGGCATCCTGTACGGCGGTGGAGCCGACGGCTTCAGCCTGCTGGGCAAGCAGACGGTAGCGGTGTTGGCCGTCGGAAGCTTCTCGTTCGTGATGGCCTTCATCATCGGCAAGCTGATCGACCTGACGATCGGCTTCCGCATCGAAGAGGACGACGAGGTGGTCGGGATCGACCAGGTCGCCCACGCGGAGACGGCGTACGACCTGCACCAGGCGTTCGGCGGCGCGCGCACCGGTCTCGCCGCCCCCGCACCCGCATCAGAGGAGAAGGAGAAGGTGGACGCATGAAGCTCGTCACCGCGGTGATCAAGCCGCACAAGCTGGAGGACGTCCGCGCGGCGTTGGAGTCGTTCGGAGTGACGGGCATGACGGTCACCGAGGCGAGCGGCTACGGGCGGCAGAAAGGGCACACCGAGGTCTACCGCGGAGCGGAGTACGACATCTCTCTCATCCCCAAGGTACGTCTCGAGGTGCTGGTCGAGGACGACGAGTCGGAGGACATCGTCGGCGTCATCGTCAAGAGCGCGCAGACGGGCCGTATCGGGGACGGCAAGGTCTGGGTGTCACCTGTCGAGACCGTGGTCAGGGTGCGGACGGGTGACCGGGACTCCGACGCGGTCTGAGCTCCGGCGGGCTCGATCGGCCTCGGCCGACGAACGGCTGCGCACGCTGTGGGACCAGGCCCACCGGGACCTGGATCTCCCCGCAGCGGGCGCAGCTCTCGTCGCGGTCGGGGGTTACGGCCGTTCGGAGCTCTCCCCCTGCAGTGACCTCGATCTGGTGTTGCTGGTCCGCGACGGGTACGCCGACCGAGCCCTGGCGGCGTTGGCCGAGGCACTCTGGTACCCGTTGTGGGACGACCACGTTCGCATCGACCACGCGGTCCGGACGGAGACGGAGCTCCGCTCGGCCGCGGCCGACGACCTGCGCGTCGCGCTCGGGGCCCTCGACCTGCGCACCGTGGCTGGTGACAACACGTTGACGGTCGGGGCGCGGAGCACCTTGCTCACGGACTGGCGGAGGGCGGCCAAACGGCGTCTGCCGGAGCTGGTCGACGCGACCCGGGACCGCTGGTCTCTCGCGGGGGACCTGGCTCATGTCACCACTCCGGACCTGAAGCAGGCTCGGGGAGGACTCCGCGACGTCAGCGTGCTTCGGGCGATGCTCGCCAGCTGGTTGGTCGACGTGCCGACCGCGGAGCTCGACCGGCTGACCCATGAGCTCCTCGAGATCAGGGATGCGCTGCACGAGACGACCGGGCGCCACACGGACCGGCTCGTGGCCGACTTCGCCGAGGACGTGGCGGCGCGTCTCGGGCTCCCGGAGGTCGACGCACTCAGGTCGAGCCTGATGGCGACGGGTCGTGCGATCGGACATCTGACCGCGGTGGCGCTGCGCAACGTCGACTGGATGCTGCGACCCGCGCGCGTGGGGCCGCGACGGCCCGTGCTCGACGTCCTCGCGCCAGGCGTTGCGGCGTACCGGGGCGAGGTCGTGCTGACCGAGAGGGCTGACCCGGCGCGAGACCCGCTGCTGGCGTTGCGGGCCGCCGAGGCCGCGGCCACACACGACCTGGTGCTCACCGACACCGCGGCGGCCCGGCTCGGACGGGACCTGGCGCCGATGCCCGTGCCGTGGCCCGGAGAGGCCCGGGGGCTCTTCGGGCGCATGCTCGGGTCGGGTCCTGCCCTTGTCGACGTCTGGGAGAGCCTGGATCAGTACGGCGTCATCGACGCACTCATCCCGGAGTGGAAACGCGTGCGCCACCTGGCACCCCAGTCGGCAGTGCACCGGTTCACGGTCGACCGGCACCTGGTGCAGACCTGCGTGGAGGCAGCGCCACGGTTGAGCCAGCTCGATCGGCCCGACCTGCTCGTGGTGGCGGCGCTGGTGCACGACATCGGCAAGGGGGACGAAGGCGACCACAGCGAGATCGGTGAACTCATCGCCGCTGACGTGGCCGGCCGAATGGGATTCGGCTCCGCCGATGTCGGTGTCATCGCGCGGCTGGTCCGCCACCACCTGCTGCTGGTGCAGGTGGCGGTCACCTCCGACCTCGACGACCCCCGTACGGCGGCCGCCGTGGCCACAGCCGTCGAGGACATCTCGACCTTGGACCTGTTGGCGGTGCTGACCGAGGCCGACGCCTTGGCCACGGGGCCGAAGGCCTGGTCGCCCTGGCGCAAACAGCTCGTCGACACGCTCGTGGAGCGCACGCGGCGGCAGCTGCATCTTCATCTGGTCTAGTCCTGGGGGACATCGGTGGTTCGACGGCCCGGCCTCTCGGTTGCCGGGCCCTGCGGCGGCGGTGCAGGCTGGAGAGGTGACCACGACGCTGGACCGGGCGCGCGACTCCTTTCGACAGCGCGCGTGGGCAACGGCTCGGCTCGGTTTCGAGGAGTCCGATCGCGACAGCCCACTCGGCTGCGACGACCTCGGTCACCTCGCCCTGGCGGCGTACCTCGACGGCGACAACCGAGCGTGTGTCGACGCGTGGGCGCGGGCTCACCGGACCGCGCTGGACGAGGACGACGCTGAGCTCGCAGCCCGTTGCGCGTTCTGGACCGCCTTCGTGTTCATGAATGCCGGCGACATGGCACAGGCTGGGGCCTGGCTCGGGCGGGCCGAGAAGCTGGTCGAGGCCCTGGCCGGCGACAGCGTGGCCGCGGGCCTCGTGCTCCTCCCGACGGCCGTAGGGTGGTTGCAGTCGGGCGACTACGGCAAGGCGGAGCCACGCTTCGCCGACGCGGCTCGGATCGGTGACCGCACCGGCGATGCCGACCTGCGGACGCTGGCAGCGCTCGGCCAGGGACAGGCGCTGGTGGGGACCGGCAGGGTCGAGGAGGGCCTGAGCCGGCTCGACGAGGCGATGCTGGATGTCACCGCCGACGAGGTCAACCCTCTCGTCGCCGGGCTGGTCTACTGTGCGGTCATCGAGAGCTGTCACCAGGTCTTCGACATCGAGCGGGCCCAGGAGTGGACGGGTGCGCTTGTCCAGTGGTGCGACTCCCAGACCGGGCTGGTGCCTTATCGCGGGCAGTGCCTGATCCACCGCGCCGAGCTCATGCAGCTGCGTGGCGAGTGGTCTGAAGCGCTTGTCGAGGGAGAGCGAGCCCTACAACGGCTGAGTGACCCACCGAAGCAGCATGCCGCCGGTGACGCTCACTACAGGCTCGCGGAGCTGCACCGGGTCGCGGGTCGGTTCGACGCCGCTGAGGAGCAGTACCGCAGAGCGAGCGAGTGGGGCCGCGAAGCTCAGCCGGGCCTGGCCCTGTTGCGCCTGGCTCAGGGGCGGGTCGAGGTCGCCTTGACGTCGGTGCGTCGGGTGCTGACCGAGAATACGAGGGCGTTGACCCGTTTCGAGCCGCTGGCGGCCATGGTGGACATTGCGCTCGAGGCCGGCGCGGTGGCCGAGGCCCGGGCCGCCGCAGATGCCTTGTCCGCGGCGAGCGCAGGCCTCGACAGGCCCTACATGAAGCCATATCTGGTCGCCTTGTGCGCCGCGGCTGGGGGTTCGGTGCTCCTGCGTGAGGGGAGCCCGCGGGAGGCGTTGGGCTTGCTGCGCACCGCCAGCTCGATATGGCGTGAACTCGGCGCACCCTACGAGTCAGCGCGGGTGCGGGTCCTCCTGGGGCTTGCCTGTAAGGAGCAGGGCGACCTCGACGGTGCGGAGCTCGAGTTCGAGGCGGCTCGCACGGCGTTCACCGCACTGGGGGCCGAGCCCGATCTCGAGCGGCTGTCGCGTCTCACCGCTGCTGCTTCGTCACCAGGCGGTCTCACCACGCGCGAGGTGGAGGTGCTCAGGCTGGTGGCGTCCGGTGCGACCAACCGCGTGATCGCCGAGGAGCTGGTGATCAGCGAGAAGACCGTGGCACGCCACGTCAGCAACATCTTCCTCAAGCTGGATGTCTCCTCGCGGGCCGCGGCGACCGCGTACGCCTACGAGAACGGCCTCGTCGTCTCCACCTGAGTAACGCGCTGTCGGTCCTACATAGAACTACCCATGCCATCGCGGAGCAGATGGGCGGTTCACCCGACGCGGCATGCGTCGCTTCCTTCCTACCGTCAGGAATGGAAGGGAGTCATCATGACCACCACAGAACAGTTCGACACGATCGTCATCGGCGCGGGACAAGCCGGGCTGGCGACGGGATACCACCTGGCCAGGCAAGGCCAGAACTTCGTCATCCTCGAAGGACACGACAAAGTGGGCGATGTCTGGCGGAAGCGCTACGACTCGCTCCGCCTCTACACACCGGCGCAGTACAACGGCCTGCCCGGGATGCCGATGCGGTTAGCGAGATGGAGCTTCCCTGGGCGGGACGACATGGCCTCCTACCTCGAGGCCTACGTCGCCAGGCATGAACTTCCTGTGCGGACCGGTTTTCAGGTTGACGGCGTCGCGAAGGTCGCTGACGGCTACGTGGTCTCGTCCGGCGAAACCGTGCTCAAGGCGGCCCACGTCGTGATCGCGACCGGTGGTTGGCAGAAACCCAAGACGCCCGACTTCGCGCAGCAGCTCGATCCCTCGATCGTCCAGGTGCATTCCCACGACTACCACGGACCGGCCCAGCTTCAACCGGGTCCCGTGCTGGTGGTCGGTTGCTCCCACTCCGGTGCCGACATCGCCCTGGAGCTCGCTGACTCGCATGACGTCATCCTGTCGGGTCCGGTCCGGGGCGAGATCCCCTTCGACATCGAGGGTCGCCGGGCACACGTTGCGCTGCCAGTGCTGTGGTTCGTTGCCAACCATGTGCTCACCGAAAGAACGCCGATCGGACGCAAGATGCGCGCGAAGGTGCGCGAAGAGGGCGGTCCGTTGCTGAGGGTGAAGCGCGCGCATCTCGACGCGGCCGGCGTGGAACGGACCGATGAGAAGACCGTCGCCGTCCACGGCGGTAAGCCCGTGTTGGCCGAGGGGCGCCTGCTCGACGTCCGCAACGTCGTCTGGTGCACCGGCTTCACCAAGGACACGTCATGGATCGGGCTCCCGGTCACGGGCGCGGATGGATGGCCGGAGCAGCAGCACGGTGAGACCACCCACCCGGGCCTGTACTTCGTGGGGTTGCCGTTCCAGTTCTCGTTCGCATCGATGCTCATCGGTGGGGCGGGTCGCGACGCAGAAGAGGTCGCGAGGCGGATCGCGCGGTCGATGTCCCGGCGCAAGCGCACCACGTCGGCCTCAGAGGATGTGAACGCCGCCCCCGTCGGCAGGTAGGCTTGCCCATCGACGTACCCAGACCGGCATGGTCTGCTGGCGGCCCGCACGCGGTGGTCGTCAGGCCTTGGTCGACATCGCAACCGCCCACCTCGAGGACGACTGATTCGTGTTCAACACCCTGCAAGACCGGCTCGCTGCCACCTTCAAGAACCTGCGTGGCAAGGGCAGGCTCTCAGAGGCGGACGTCGACGCCACCTGTCGCGAGATCCGAGTCGCGCTCCTCGAGGCCGACGTGGCACTGCCTGCGGTGCGCGAGTTCATCGATCGGGTCCGTGAGCGCGCCAAAGGTGCCGAGGTCAGCGAGGCGCTCAACCCTGCGCAGCAGGTCGTCAAGATCGTCAACGACGAGCTCATCACGATCCTGGGTGGTGAGACGCGGCGGCTCAGGTTCGCCAAGACGCCGCCGACGGTCATCATGCTGGCCGGTCTGCAGGGTGCCGGCAAGACGACGCTGGCGGGCAAGCTCGGGCTGTGGCTGAAGGACCAGGGGCTCAGCCCGCTCCTGGTGGCAGCCGACCTCCAGCGACCCAACGCCGTCACCCAGCTGCAGGTCGTCGGTCAACAGGCCGGCGTCCAGGTGTTCGCCCCCCAGCCCGGCAACGGCGTCGGAGATCCCGTCCAGGTGGCCCGCGATGCCATCACGGAGGCACGGCGATCGTTGTACGACGTCGTCGTGGTCGATACGGCGGGCCGCCTCGGTATCGACGCCGAGCTGATGAAGCAGGCCGCTGACATCCGCGACGCGGTCCAGCCGGACGAGACGTTGTTCGTCGTGGACGCGATGATCGGCCAGGACGCCGTCACGACCGCGCAGGCATTCCTCGACGGCGTCGGGTTCAGCGGAGTGGTGCTCTCGAAGCTCGATGGCGATGCCCGCGGTGGTGCAGCACTGTCCGTCGCACAGGTCACTGGGCGGCAGGTCATGTTCGCCTCCAACGGCGAGAAGCTCACCGACTTCGATATCTTCCATCCCGATCGGATGGCGTCGCGCATCCTCGGCATGGGCGACATGCTCACGCTGATCGAGCAGGCCGAGAAGGCGTTCGACGCTGACACGGCCGCCACCGCCGCAGCCAAGCTGCAGGGCAAGGGCGGCGAGTTCACGCTCGACGACTTCCTTCAGCAGATGCAGGCCGTGCGCAAGATGGGCTCGATGTCGAAGATCATGGGCATGATCCCCGGCATGGCCCAGTTCAAGGACCAGCTCGCCAACTTCGACGAGCGGGAGATCGACCGCATCCAGGCGCTGATCCTGTCGATGACCCCGGGTGAGCGCGACAACCCGAAGCTGATCGACGGGTCACGACGCGCACGCATCGCCAGGGGTGCGGGCCGATCCGTGAGCGACGTCAACCAGCTGGTCGACCGCTTCTTCGAGGCGCGCAAGATGATGATGTCGATGGCCGGCGGAGGAGGGATGCCCGGGATGCCGGGGATGCCAGGCATGGGTGGCAAGCGCACCAAGGCCAAGCAGCAGGCTCAGCAAGGACGCAAGAAGCGAGGCTCGGGGAACCCCGCCAAGCGGGCGGCAGAGCAGAAGTCCGGTGCTCCTGTCGCGAGCAGCGCCGACAACGGCGCGGCGGCCTTCGGCTTCAGTAAGCCGGGCAAGAGCCCGGAGCTCCCCGAGGGCTTCGAGCTCCCCAAGGACCTCAAGGACCTCCTCTGACCTTCTCCTCCCTCCCGCGAATTGCGGGAAAGAGCAGGTCGACACGCCGTACCAGGCATGCACCTTCCCGCAATTCGCGGGGCGGCGTAGTCGGGTAGCGTCGCGCACATGCCTGACAACCCGGACAGTGCAGTTCTCAAGGCCAGCGGTGTCATCCTGCCCAGCGGCGAACGCCGGGACCTGTTCGTCGTCGACGGCCACCTGACCTACGACGCCGGACCGGCCACAGCCGACGCCACGTCCATCACCGACGACCTGGGCGACACCTGGATCGTGCCCGGTCTCGTGGATGCGCACTGCCACATCGGGCTCGACGAGCATGGCGCGGTGCCGGACGACGTCTCCGAGGCGCAGGCCATCGCCGACCGCGACGCGGGCACCCTGCTCGTGCGCGACGCGGGCTCAGCCGCCGACACCCGCTGGATCGACGGCCGCGGCGACCTTCCGCGGGTCATCCGTGCCGGCCGCCACCTGGGCCGCCCCAAGCGGTACATCCGCAACTACGCACACGAGATCGAGCCCGACGAGCTGCCGGCGTACGTTGCACAGGAGGCACAGCGCGGCGACGGCTGGGTCAAGCTCGTCGGGGACTGGATCGACCGCGAGGTCGGTGACCTGGCGCCGTGCTGGCCCCTCGAGGCGCTGCGGGCGGCGATGGACATCGCCCACGCGCACGGAGCCAGAGTCACCGCGCACGTCTTCGGTCACGAGGCGTTGCCCGACCTGTTCGAAGCCGGCATCGACTGCATCGAGCACGGCACCGGACTCACGCCGGACCTGATCGACACGATGGTCGCCCAGCACATTGCGCTGGTGCCGACGGTCAAACAGCTCGATCTGTTCCCTGACTACGCGGCCGCCGGGGAGGAGCGCTTCCCGGCGTACGCCGCCCGGATGCGGGACCTCCACGCGCGCCGGAGGGACACCCTGCGGACTGCCTACGACGCGGGTGTGGCGATGTACGCCGGAACCGATGCCGGGGGAGTGCTGCCGCACGGCCTCATCGGCGACGAGGTGCTCGCATTGGCCGGCATCGGCATGAGTCCCACGGACGCTCTCGGCGCGGCGTCGTGGCACGCCCGGCCCTGGCTCGGCCGCCCCGGTGGCAACCTCGACGAGGGTGACCCAGCGGACTTCGTCGTGTATGCCGCGAACCCCCTCGAAGACCTCGCGGTGCTCAGGCACCCCGCACGGATCGTCCTACGAGGAGTGGTTGTCGGCTAGCCGCTGCCCGTTTACGCGCGACATCTGATGGTTGCGAGTGGTTCGAGCACAACAATGGGCGATTTCGTACCCCCCGAACGGGTCATTGCCCATAGGCAGGTGGGTCTAGTTCCCTGGTGAGCAGCGTCTGCGAGAGGAGCTCGAATCGTGCGGAGTTGTCCCCAGTGCTCCGCGTCATGTTCCGAGAGCGCAAAGTTCTGCCCCGAGTGCGGGTTCTCCCTGGCGGTTCGGCTGTGCCCGCACTGTGGTGTGCCGGCCGCAGCCGGGAAGTTCTGCGCCGAGTGTGGTGGTGCGCTCGACGCGGCCGGCGCCGCCGCGCCCGCCTCCGTGTCCGTCCAGCCGCCGGCTGCTGCTGCCCCGGTGGCTGAACGTCGGATCACGACCGTCCTGTTCGCCGACCTCGTGGGCTTCACCACCCGTGCGGAAGGTCTGGATCCCGAGGACGTCCGCGAGCTGCTGTCCCGCTACTTCGCCGGCGCCTCCACGGTCGTCGCCCGCTACGGGGGCACCGTCGAGAAGTTCATCGGTGACGCGGTGATGGCGGTCTGGGGCGTCCCCGTCGCGCACGAGGACGACGCCGAGCGGGCCGTCCGGGCTGGTCTCGAGCTCGTGATGATGACCGAGACCCTGGGTGAGGAGAACAGCGCGCCCGGGCTGACCATGCGGGTCGGTCTGGTCACGGGCGAGGTCGCGGTCACGCTGGGGGCCACCGGAGAAGGCATGGTCGCAGGGGACGCTGTGAACACGGCTGCCCGTGTGCAGACCGCTGCTGAGCCTGGTGAGGTCTGGGTCGACGAGACGACGAGGTCGTTGGCGGCCGCTGCGATCACGTACGAGGCGACGGGCGAGCACCAGCTCAAGGGCAAGGCCGAGCCGGTCCGGCTCTTCGCGGCCCGGTCCGTCGTGGGATCTGTCCGCGGCGTCGAGCGGATGGATGGCCTGGAAGCTCCACTCGTGGGGCGCGATCGCGAGCTGCGGCTGGTCAAGGAGCTCTTCCATTCCGCCGAGGAGAGTGGGCTTCCGTCTCTGGTCGTCGTCGAGGGCGAGGCAGGCGTTGGCAAGTCGCGCCTGGGCTGGGAGTTCGAGAAGTACGTCGACGGCCTCTCAGCCCTGGTCCTCTGGCATCGAGGCCGATGCTTGGCCTACGGCGACGGGGTCGCTTTCTGGGCGCTGGTCGAGGCGATCCGCGGACGGTTGGGACTGGTCGAGTCCGACAGCGGTGCGGTCGTTGACCAGAAGTTGCAGGAGGCGCTGGACCGCTACGTGCCCGAGGCGGCCGAGCAGTCCTGGATCAGGCCGCGGCTGGCTGTCCTCCTGGGCGGCAGCGGGGTCGCGGGTACCTTCAACGCCGAGGAGCTTTACGCAGCCTGGGCAGCGTTCTTCGAGCATCTCGGCGAGGGCAACGTCGTCGTCCTCGTCATCGACGACGCGCAGCACGCAGACGACGGCTTGATCGGGTTCGTCGAGCACTTGATGGCCATGGCCGGGTTCCCGATCTTTGTGATGGCGCTGGCCCGTCCGGAGCTGCTCGCACGCCGCCCCGACCTCGCCGTCAACCGGCGCGCCACGGTCCTTCACCTCGACCCGCTCGGCGACGAGGCGGTCGCCAGCCTGTTGGACGGTCTCGTGGCCCAGCTGCCGGCGGAGGCGAGAACCGCGCTGGTGCAGCGGTCCGAAGGTATCCCGCTGTACGCCGTGGAGACGATCCGCGGGCTGATCGACCGCGACCTCGTCATCCCGCGTGAGGGCCGCTACGTGCTCAGCGATCCCGACAGCCTGGACGTGGGAGACTTGGCTGCCCCCGCGTCGCTCCAAGCCCTGGTCGCTGCCCGGCTCGATGCGCTCTCCGCGACCGAGAGGCGTGTGGTGGCCGACGCGAGCGTCCTCGGGATGACCTTCACTGACGAAGCCCTCGCAGAACTCTCGGCCGACGTGCCGGACCGTGAAGATCTACTGCGGAACCTGGCACGCAAGCAGATTCTCCGCGTCGAGACAGACCGGTTCAGCGCCAGCAGGGGCCAGTACCGCTTCGTGCAGGCAGTCGTCCGCCAGGTCGCCTACGACACGCTGTCGAAACGCGATCGCAAGGCCCGGCACCTCGCCGTGGCCGCGTACCTGGAGGCACAACCGGACTCGACGGGTGATCTCGCCGCCGTGCTGGCTCAGCACTGTCTCGATGCTCTGGCCAACTCGTCCGCCACCGACGAAAACCGGGCGGAGCTGCTCGAGCGATCCATCGGGCTCCTTGAGCGGGCCGCAGCCCGAGCCACCGCGTTGGGCGCGTCCGCGGAGGCCTTGCGCTACCTGGAGCAAGCCCTCGAACTTGCCGACGACCGCCGCAAGGGCACCCTCTTCGCCGCAGCGTCCGAGGCCGCGATCGAGTCCGGGCAGCTCGAGAGATCCGTCGAGCTTGCGAACGCCGCCGTCGAGGCGCTGCTGTCGGTCGGGGACGAGGTAGCAGCCGGGCTCGCCGTCGTGACTGCCGGCTTTGCCAAGATTCGCCTCGGCGACAGTCTCAGTGCTCTTGAACTGGTTCGGCCGCACTGGGAGCGTCTGGAGGGTAGACCGGATGCCAACAAGGCTCTCCTGAACCTCGGTCGTGTCATGGTTTTCACCAGTCAGGACGTCGGTGACGAGAAGCAGGCGGAAGAGTATCTGAACAAGGCACTCCGCCTTGCCGAGTCCGTGGGAGACCGCGTAGCGCTGTGCAAGGTGATGGCGGCGTTCGCCCGCCAGATGCAGGCAACCGGCGCTCCGTTCATGGCCGAGGTCATTCTCGGGGCCCAGGTCAGTCTGGCCCGCGAGCTCCAGAGTGCCGAGCTGCTCTCGACCGCGCTCATCGGCTGGGGCATCGAATTGTTGCAGCGTGACGTCAAGAAGGGTGTGGAGTGCTACCGAGAGGCCTCCGCGGCGTACCGGCAGACCGGCAACGCAGCCTCCCTTCAGGCCGCGGAAATCAACCTTGCCATCGGTCTGTGGATCAGCGGTGAGTGGGATGAGCTGCCCGCCCTGCTGAAGCATCGAGAGGACGAGGCGTTCCAGATCGGCCTCCGTGTCGTGCTGGCGGTGATCGAGTGCTGGATCGCTGAGGCCCGCGGACTGGACCATCCGCTCGCGGAGATACCCCCATTGACGGAGGGCAACGACAACCAGTCGGACCTCGCCTGGTTCGAGGCGGGCCTGGTCAGCCACCTGATGCGGTCCGGCTCGCACGCGGAGGCCGCTGATCACGCTGAGGCTGTTGTCGAGCATGCACTGCGTTTCAGTGGTCTTGGCGACGACTTCATCCATCTGTGGCCGCCAGCCGTGCGGGCTGCCCTGGGGGCCAAGCAGTTCGAGCGTGCAGCGGAGCTCATGCGCCCGGTGCTGGAAGCGCCCGATGGCCTCAAGCGCGAAGCGCTGACCGCGCACTGCGCCCATCTGAACGGTATCCTCGCCAGCGCGCGGGGTAACCACGCCGAGGTGGAATCCTCGCTGAGTGCCGCCGTCAAGGGGTTCGACACCTACGGATCCATCCCTCTGACGGCGCGAGCCCGGGCCGACCTCGGACGATGGTTGATGCAGCAAGGCCGAGTCGCAGACGCCGAGCCGCTGCTGGAGCAGGCCAGGTCCGCGTTCGAGCAGCTCGGTGCCAACGGCTGGCTTCGCGAGTACGACCTCATGGACATGCACGCGGCGACCGAGATCCAAACCACCGCCTGATGGGCCAGGTCCGCACTGGGATCAACGAGACCGGACAAGCGCTCCGGGCCGTCCTCGCCAATCCGGCGCTGCGCCGGATCAACCTGGCCTTAAGCGGTTCGATGATCGGCGACTGGGCGGCGGGCACCGCGGTCGCGGTGTGGGCGTACCAGGCCGGCGGGGCCACTCTGGTCGGCATCTGGGGCGTGATCCGGCTCAGCTCCATGGCTGTGGCTTCTCCGTTCTCGGCGGTGCTGAGCGATCGTTATCCGCGCAAGACCGTGATGGTGGTGTCAGATCTCACCCGCGTGGTGCTGGTGCTGGGTGCGGCTGCGGTGGTCTCCCAGTCTGGACCCTCCTGGTTGGTGATCCTGCTGGCGACGCTTGCGGCCGTGGTCGCCACGGTGTTCCTTCCGGCGAAGGCTGCCCTCATGCCGGAGCTGGCCAGCACGCCCGTCGAGCTGGCGGCGGCCAACGGCGTCGGCAGCACCGTCGAGAGCCTGGCGTTCTTCGTGGGGCCCGCCATTGCCGGCACGTTGCTGGTGTTCACCGGGGTCGCACCCGTGCTGGTTTTCAACGCGGCCACCTTCGTGTGGTCGGCGGTGCTGGTGTGGGGGGTCCATCCACCCCCGCGGCCGGAGATGCCTCCGATCCTGGACGCCGGTGGCGTCCCGGCGGAGCCTGAGTCGGCCCGCGCCACCCCAACGCCAGGGTTCCTGCAGGAGTCGGTGGCCGGCTTCGCGACCATCGTGAGCAACCGCGACCTCCGGCTGGTCACGGCGCTGCTGTGCGCACAGACCGTCGTCGCCGGCGCGTCGGTGGTGTTCGTGGTGGCAGTGGCGGTCGACCTGATCGACCTCGGCCCCCAGGGGGTGGGTTATCTCGAGTCGACGCTCGGTATCGGCGCGCTCGCGGGTGGACTCATCGCGATGGCGCGCGCCAGTGGGCAGCGGCTGGCCGTGGACTTCGGTGCGGGCGTGATCCTGTGGGCGTTGCCGTTGCTGCTGCTGGCCGCGTGGGCGCACCCGCTGGCTGCGTTCGCCTGCATGTTCGTCATCGGGGTCGCGAACCCCTTGGTCGACGTCAACTTCGACACGATCGTGCAGCGCGTCACGCCCAGCCACGTGATGGGGCGGGTCTTCGGGGCCGTCTCGTCTGCTTTCATCGCGGGAATGGCGCTCGGTGCTGCGCTGATGCCGATCCTCATCGCGACCGTCGGGCTGCGGACAGGACTCGGGATCATCGGCATCACGGTGACACTCCTCGTGCTGCCGTTCATGCCTCGTCTGCACCGCATGGACGGACTCCTCCAGGCTCCCGAGGGTCTGGCGTTGATCCGCGGGCTGCCGATCTTCGCACCCCTGAGCCAGCCGATCGTGGAGCGACTGGCTCTGGCGCTGCGGCGGATCGAGGTGCCCGCGGGAACCGCGGTGATCACCGAGGGCGACGTCGGCGACCGGTTCTACATCGTCGAGTCGGGACGCGTCGAGGCGACGTACCGCGGTGAGCACCTGTCGTACGCCGGCCCGGGGGAGCCGTTCGGTGAGATCGCGCTCCTGCACGACGTGCCGCGTACCGCGTCGGTGACGACCGTCGAGCACACCGTCTTGCGGTCTCTGGACCAGGACGTCTTCCTGGCCGCGGTCACGGGCAACGCTCAGGCGCTCGACCGGACCCAGGCGCTCGCGAACCTCCGGATCCCGACCGGTGAGCGGGCCAACGAGCGGGCCAACGAGCGGGCCAGGTAAGGACCCGGACCCGCCCGTCGACGCGTTGCTCCCGCCCCGTCAGGCAGCCTTGCTCCCGAGGTAACCGTTCGGGTCCAGCACGTACTTGCGGGACGCGCCCTGGTCGAACTCCTCGTAGCCACGCGGCGCATCTTCGATCGGGATCGGTGTCGCGTTGACAGCCTTCGCGATCTGGACGCGGTCGTTCAGGATCGCCATCATCAGGCCGCGGTGGTACTTCATGACCGGGCACTGGCCGGTCATGAAGCTGTGCGACTTCGACCAGCCGAGGCCGATTCCGATCGAGAGCGAACCCTGCTGGGCGGCCTCGTCCGCCGCGCCGGGGTCACCGGTCACGTACAGGCCTGGGATGCCGATCCCACCACCGGCTCGCGTGACATCCATCATCGAGTTGAGGACCGTGGCCGGCTGCTCCTTCTCGGCGTCGGCGCCGTGGCCGCGCGCCTCGAAGCCCACGGCGTCGACACCACAGTCGACCTCGGGGACCCCGAGGATCTGCTCGATCTGGTCCTTCGGGTCGCCCTGCGAGACGTCGACGGTCTCGCAGCCGAAGGTCGTCGCCTGGTTGAGCCGGTCCTTGTTGAGGTCGGCGACGATGACGACGGCCGCTCCGAGCAACTGCGCCGAAGCGGCGGCTGCGAGACCGACCGGCCCGGCACCTGCGATGTAGACCGTCGAGCCGACCTCGACACCTGCCGTGACACAGCCATGGAAACCGGTCGGGAAGATGTCGGACAGCATGGTCAGGTCGAGGATCTTGTCCATCGCCTGGTCCTTGTCGGGGAACTTCAACAGGTTCCAGTCGGCGTACGGCACCACGACGTACTGCGCCTGACCGCCGACCCAGCCACCCATGTCGACGTAGCCGTAGGCGGACCCGGGACGGTCCGGGTTCACGTTGAGGCAGATACCGGTCTTGCCCTCCTTGCAGTTGCGGCAGCGGCCGCAGGAGATGTTGAAGGGGACGGAGCAGAGGTCGCCCTCCTTGATGAACTCGACACCCGGTCCGACCTCGACGACCTCTCCGGTGATCTCATGGCCGAGGATGAGGCCCTCGGGTGCCGTCGTGCGGCCGCGCACCATGTGCTGGTCACTGCCACAGATGTTGGTGGCCACGGTCTTGATGATCGCTGCGTGGGGGAGCTGCCGTCCGACGTTGTCGGGGTTGACGCCGGGCCCGTCCTGGAGCTCGAACGTGGGGTAGTCGATCTCCTGGACCTCGACCTTGCCGGCGCCCATGTAGGCAACCGCCTTGTTGGATGTGTTCGTGTCAGCCATCTGCTGTCTCCTCTGAATGCCGGTCGGTGCCATGGCCGCCGGTCTCCGGGGGGAGCCGTGGAGGCCTGGCATCGTCGCGCTGGAGCGCCTGATTTGTTCGTTCCCGGTGCTCTGCCGCGTAAACAGCCGGGCACGTTTTCTTCGCGGATGCATCAGTTCCAGGGGGCCGGACAGGCCTCAGTTGGAGTTTGTCGGGCTTCTCGTGGCAGAATGTGGGCCGACTTCGAGCCGCGTCGGACCCTCTCATTCCGCCGCGCTCGGATCCTTCGCGAACGAGCCTTGGTCCCCACCCGGGTACGCCGTTCGCACCCACACCAGACATCGAGGAGACACCACACCCGTGGCCGTCAAGATTCGCCTGAAGCGGATGGGCAAGATCCGTCAGCCGTACTACCGCATCGTCGTCGCCGACTCGCGCACCAAGCGCGATGGTCGCGTGATCGAGGAGATCGGGAAGTACCACCCCAAGGAAGACCCGAGCTTCATCGAGGTCGACTCCGACCGGGCTCTCTACTGGCTCGGCGTCGGCGCCCAGCCGAGCGAGCCCGTCACCGCCATCCTCAAGGTGACCGGCGACTGGCAGAAGTTCAAGGGCGAGGCCGCCCCTGAGCCGATGAAGACCGCTGCGCCGAAGCGCGACAAGACCGAGCTCTTCAACGAAGCTCTCAAGGACGCGCAGAGCGAGCCGAAGACCGAGGCGCTGACACCGAAGCGCACCACCAAGAAGGCTACGGCTGCTCCCGCTGAGGAAGCCCCGGCTGCTGAGGCTGCTCCTCCGGTCGAAGAGGCCCCCGCTGCCGAGGCTGCTCCGGCCGAGGCTGCTCCGGCCAAGGATGCGCCTGCTGCTGAGGCTGCGCCGGACGAAGAAACCCCCGCCGCTGAGGCTGCCCCGGTCGAGGAGGTGCCGGCCGAGGAGGTGCCGGCCGAGGAGACCTCACCGGTCACCGACGCCGCTGCCGCCGACGAGGCCGTGGCCGAGGACGCGCCGGCCGAGGCAGCAGCTGACGCCGACGCTGACGCCGCCGCTGACGCCGACAAGGCCTGAGCGTGCTGACCGAAGCGCTCGACCATCTGGTCCGTGGCATCGTCGACAACCCTGACGATGTCACGGTCCGGACCCGTCAGCAGCGCGGCCGCAACCCCCGGTTCGGAGGCGGCGAGACGCTCGAGGTCAGGGTCAATCCCGATGACCTCGGGCGCGTCATCGGCCGCTCAGGGCGCACCGCGACCGCGCTGCGCACCGTGCTGCAGGCCCTGTCGGGCAAGGACAACATCCGCATCGACTTCGTCGACGTCGACCGTCGCAGATAGCGGTGGAGCTCCTCGTCGGCAAGGTGGGGCGGGCACACGGGGTCCGGGGTGATGTCACGATCGACGTCCGCACCGACGAGCCGGACCGCCGCTTCGCCACGGGGACCGTCTTCTCGACCGCCCGTGGCACCCTCACCGTCGCCTCGATGCGTTGGCACAGCGGCCGGCTGCTCCTGCGCTTCGACGGGGTCGCCGACCGCAGCGCCGCGGAAGCACTGCGCGGCACCGAGCTGCGGGCCGAGATCGACCCGACAGAGCGTCCGGACGACCCCGAGGAGTTCTACGACCACCAGCTGGTCGGACTCTGGGTCGAGACGGAGGACGATGGCGCGCCGGTCGCCGTGGGTGAGCTGGTCGAGGTGCTCCACCTGCCGGCGCAGGATCTGCTCGTCGTACGCCGTACGGACGGCGGGCCCGATGCCCTGGTGCCCTTCGTCAGCGAGTTCGTCCCGACGGTCGACCTGACCACCGGCCGCCTGGTGATCACCGACCGGATCGGGCTGTTGACCACCGAGGACGACAGCGAGGATGCCGCCGCGGTCGACGAGACCGCCACCGGCTCCGTGCCGGGGAACCCGGGCGTCTGATGCGCATCGACGTGGTGTCGATCTTCCCCGACTACCTGGCTCCGCTGACGCTGTCGTTGCTCGGCAAGGCCCGCGACGCTGGACTGGTCGACCTCCGCACCCACGACCTGCGCCGATGGACCCACGACCGGCACCGCACGGTCGACGACACCCCGTACGGCGGTGGCGCCGGGATGGTGATGAAGGCGGAGCCGTGGGGTGAGGCGCTCGACGAGATCCTCGAGTCACAACCCGGTCTCGCTCCGGTGATCGTGGTGCCGTCGCCGTCGGGGGCCCGGTTCGACCAGTCGATCGCCGCCGCGCTCAGCGAGGAGGACTGGCTGGTGTTCGCCTGCGGCCGGTACGAGGGCATCGACCAGCGGGTGATCGACCACTACGCGACGCATGGTCGCGTCCGCGAGGTGAGTCTCGCGGACGTGGTCCTCAACGGTGGCGAGGTCGCGGCCATGGCAATCATCGAGGCGGTCGTGCGGCTGCTGCCCGGCTTCCTGGGCAACCCGGAGTCGCTGACCGAGGAGTCACACCACACGAGGCGCGGCGGTGGCCTCCTCGAGTACCCCGTCTACACGAAGCCGGCGAGCTGGCGCGGGCTCGACGTGCCCGACGTGCTGCTGTCCGGCCACCATGGCCGGATCGACAGCTGGCGACGCGAGCAGGTGGTCCGTCGTACCGTCGAACGGCGACCGGACCTCCTCTCGCCCACGGCGCTCCCGGCCTCGGGCGACGGCACAGAACCCCTCGCTGCCCTCGAGCTGCGTGTGGCGGTGCCGGCCGATGCCGCACAGCTGCTGACGCTCCAGCGAGCCTGCTGGGTCGCCGAGGCTCAGGACAACGACATGTTGTTCCTGCCGGCCCTGACCGAGACGCTCGAAGACGTTGTCGAGGGACTGCGCAGCTGGGTCACCTGGGTGGTCGGGGCCGGGCCACGCCTGGTCGGGTCGGTGCGTGGTCAGCAGGTCGGACAGACCTGGGAGATCGGCCGGCTGATGGTTGCCGAGGACCTGCGGGGACGCGGGCTCGGGCGCGCGCTGCTCGAACACATCGAGGCGTCCGCTCCGGCCGAGGCCACCGAGTTCGCCCTGTTCACCGGCGCCAAGAGCGCCGGCAACCTGCGGCGCTACCGCAAGGCCGGTTACCGGGCGGCTGCCGCGGACGAGCCCGGTGCGGTTCGCCTCACGAAGACGCGTCGCGCCGGCTCCTGACCCGTCCACCGATTTCTCACCGCGGCGTGGCCTGTGGCAGACTTGGGGGTCGGCGTCACGCGCGTTCGGTCCAGGCTGCCAAGCCCAGACCAAGCCCACACTGCCTCAGGGGTTCGGGCCCCATGGCGCGAGCGCCCTTCATGACCAGCAACTCCTGACTCCGCGTGAGTGACCTGTGGCACTGACGAGAAAGCGACCCGACATGACCAACACCATCGACACTCTGGCCGGCGGCGTCCTCCGCGACGACATTCCCGACTTCCGGGCCGGTGACAGCCTCAAGGTGCACGTCAAGGTCGTCGAGGGCAACCGCTCGCGTATCCAGATCTTCCAGGGCGTCTGCATCCGGATCCAGGGCTCCGGCGTCGGTCGCACCTTCACGGTCCGCAAGGTCAGCTTCGGGGTCGGCGTCGAGCGCACCTTCCCGCTGCACACGCCCATCATCGACAAGATCGAGATCGTGACGCGCGGCGACGTCCGCCGGGCCAAGCTCTACTACCTGCGTAATCTGCGTGGCAAGGCCGCCAAGATCAAGGAGCGCCGCGACGCACCCGTCGCCCGCTGAGGCGGGCGTTGTCCTGAACGACGCTCAGGGGATCCACCGCTGCGTTAGGCTCAGGAAGTGAATCCGGTTCCCCCCGAGGGTCCTGCGCCGGCCGCCGAGTCGGACGTCGACCACGCGGGGCCGGGACCTGACGACGTCGCGGTGCCGGCGGCTGCAGAGCCACCTTCCAGCATCCCGACACGGCACCGGCCGCGGATTCACCGCCCCGGGCGACGCAAGGCCACGACTCCTCGCAAGAACCTGGCGCTGTGGCAGGAGTCTGTGATCCTCGTTGGCACGGCCCTGATCCTGGCCCTGCTCATCAAGACGTTCTTCGTGCAGGCCTTCTACATCCCGTCCGGTTCCATGCGCGACACGCTGCGCGTGAACGACCGGATCCTCGTCGAGAAGTGGTCCTACTGGTTCGGCGGTGACGTCCAGCGGGGTGACATCGTGGTGTTCGACGATCCGGCCAACTGGCTGGGCGAGGAGGACGTTCGTACCTCGACCGGGCCTGTCAGCAAGGTGCTGTCGACGGTTGGCCTGTATCCGACCGGCGGACACCTCGTGAAGCGTGTCATCGGCGTGGGCGGCGACGAAGTCGCGTGCGTCGACGGCGCCGTTCAGGTCAACGGCGTACCGCTGCAGGAGTCCTCGTACGTGACTCTGCCGACCAACGCGTGCACCGGCGCGTTCGACGTGACGGTTCCCGCGGACCGGTTGTGGGTCATGGGTGACAACCGCGACCACTCCGCCGACTCGCGCGTCCACACCGGCGACCCCGGTGGCGGCTTCATCCCGGTCAACGACGTCGTCGGCAAGGTTTTCGTCGTCGTCTGGCCGTTTGACCACGGGACGTTCTTGCACCGTCCGGGGACCTTTTCCGACCCGGCGCTCGACCAAGCGGCGGGTCTCGTGTCAGGTTCTGCACCTCTCGGGCTAGCGTTGCTGGGGTGCGGGCCGTTGGTCCGCCGTATTCGACGACGACCAAACAGAACCGAGGACTGATGCCCGAGGAGACCACCCGCTCCGGGCCTGAAGCCCCCGGGTCCGTTTCGTCCGAGGCAGCGGGTGGCGCCGAGAGCGCCCGCCCCGGCGTAGGGAACGGCGCAGTCCCGCCCGGCGACACCAAAGTTCCACGAGACAGCGGGCGGTTGTCTGGGGACGGTCCAGCCCGTCGCACCGGACGGTTCGTGCGCGAGCTCGTGATCATCGTGGCGATCGCGCTGATCGCCTCGGCCCTGCTGCGCGCATTTGTCGTCCAGGCGTTCTACGTACCCTCGGGTTCGATGCTGCCCGCCATCCAGCTGCAGGACCGCATCCTGGTCACGCGCATCGGTGACGTCGAGCGTGGCGAGGTCGTCGTGTTCGAAGATCCGGGTGGGTGGATCCCGGCAGCTGAGCAGGCGACGCCACCCGGCTCGATCCGCAAGGCGTTCGAGTTCGTGGGCATCCTGCCGGCATCCGGACACGAGCATCTCGTCAAGCGCGTCATCGGGCTGCCGGGCGACCACGTCGTGTGCTGCGACGCAGCGGGAAAGCTGACGATCAACGGCATGGCCGTCGACGAGTCCGGGTTCATCGCTCCCGGCAAGGCTCGGGCCGACAACGTGTCCTTCGACGTCGTGGTTCCACAAGGCCGCATGTTCGTGCTCGGCGACAACCGCTACGTCTCGGGCGACTCGAGCCGCCACCTGACCGGGCAGGACGCCTTCGTGCCCATGAGCCTGGTCACAGGCCGTGCGTTCGCCGTGATCTGGCCGTTCTCGCATCGCCACTTCCTGCACGTCCCGTCGGCGTACGACGGCGTCCCCGCCGGGCAGACACCACCCGACAAGGGTGTGATCAACACGGTCAAGCCGGATCAGGGACAATGACCGAGCGATGAGCCCTCTACCTCGTGGAAGCACCGTCAGGCGCGATGCCGGGCTGTACGGCTACGAACGCGCCCTGCGCCGGGCCGGGCTGATGCCGATCGCAGGAGTCGACGAGGCCGGCCGCGGCGCCTGCGCCGGCCCACTGGTCGCTGGGGCGGCCATCCTGCCCGACGGCGCACGTGGAATCGTTCCCGGCCTGGCCGACTCGAAGCTGCTCACGGCCAAGGCGCGTGAGCGCTGCTACGACCAGATCGTTCGACGCGCGGATGCATGGTCGGTGGTCGTCATCGACTCCACGGAGTGCGACGAGCTCGGGATGCATGTGGCCAACATCGAGGCGCTGCGCCGTGCGCTGGCCCGGCTCGACACGCGCGCCAACTACGTCCTGACCGACGGTTTTCCCGTCGACGGTCTCGGCGTACCCGGGCTCGCGGTCTGGAAGGGTGACCGGGTGGCCGCGTGCATCGCGGCGGCCAGCGTGCTCGCCAAGGTCACCCGCGACCGCATCATGATGGACTTGCACGACGTCTATCCCGACTACGACTTCGCGGTGCACAAAGGCTACGTCACCAAGGAGCACCAACGGGCGCTGCAGGCCCACGGTCCATGTGCCGAGCACCGGCGTCGTTTCGTGAATGTCAGGCGTGTCGAGGGCGGTGGCAGTGAGCTGGTCCTGACCGGGCAGGAAGTCGAGCCACACGAGCAGGTGGAGATGTCGCGATGAGCGCTGAAGACCTCGAGAAGTACGAAACCGAGATGGAGCTCCATCTCTACCGTGAGTACCGCGACGTGGTCGCGATCTTCAAGTACGTCGTCGAGACCGACCGACGGTTCTACCTGTGCAACGCCGTGGACCTGAAGGTCCGCACCGAAGCCGGTGACGCGTACTTCGAGGTCACGATGTCCGACGCCTGGGTCTGGGACATGTACCGTCCCGCCCGGTTCGCCAAGAACGTCAAGGTGGTGACGTTCAAGGACGTCAACATCGAGGAGCTCGCGAAGTCCGACCTCGAGCCGCCCAAGCCCTGACGCGAAGCTACTTCCACAGCCCCAGCTGAGGGCGTCGTCTTTCCACAGCCGGTCTCGTTGCTCTGCCCTGCCCCCCGTGCCACCCCCAGGTTGGTGGAGGAGGTGCACCCATGACAACGACCCAGGCCCAACGCAAGGCGCTCGGCGACTTCGGTGAACGTGTCGCCGCTCGATTTCTGGCCGATCTCGGGATGGTGGTTCTCGACCGCAACTGGAGATGCCCGGCGGGCGAGATCGACATCGTGGCACTCGACCACCGCGAGCTGGTCATCTGCGAGGTCAAGACGCGTACGACCAGGCGGTTCGGTACGCCGTTCGAGGCGGTCAGCGCCGACAAGCTGGCGCGTCTGCGCCGACTCGGCTACCGCTGGGCAGAGGTGCATCGAGGTGAGGTGCAGTACACACGGATGCGGATCGACATGGTCGGCGTCGACGCCGGATCGCGCGGCGCCGCGTCCGTGGAGCACGTGCAGGCGGTGGCGTGAGTGGCGACCGGGATGACTTACTCCGTCGCCCTGGACGGAGTCACTGGCCGCGTGGTCCCGGTCGAGGCGGACGTCAGCGACGGCGTCTCGGGCTGGTCCTTGTCCGGGATGCCCGATCCCAGCGTGACGACCGCCCGCGACCGCTGTCGTGCCGCGTTGATCAACAGCAGGTTCCGGTGGCCCGATCGCCGGCTGACCGTTGCGCTCTACCCGCCCGACGTCCCGAAAGTGGGGTCGCACTACGACCTGGCGATCGCCCTCGCTCTCCTCGCGGCCGACGGCAGGCTCGTGGCTGACTCGCTTCGCGAGACCGCTGTCCTCGGTGAGCTGGGCCTCGACGGAAGGCTGCGCCCGGTGGCAGGCGTCCTTCCGGCAGCCTTGACCTGCGCGGCGGCCGGGTTGATTCGGATCATCGTGCCCGAGGCGAACGCCGGCGAAGCAAGACTTGTCCCCGGGTTGTCAGTGACCGCCGTCCGCAGCCTGCGCGAGTGCGTGGCGGTGCTCACCGGCGAGGATCTCGGTGCCGAAGACCTGCTGCCGCCCCTCGCGGAGTTCGAGCCGGCCGACGCTGGCTGGGAAGACGTCGACGATCGTGATCTCGCCGATGTGCGAGGCCAGACACAGGCAAGGTGGTGTGTCGAGGTGGCCGCGGCCGGTGGACATCACCTGTCTCTCGAAGGTCCTCCAGGAGCGGGCAAGACCATGCTGGCTGAGCGGTTCGTCCCGCTGCTGCCCGACCTGACGCTGGACGCGGCTATCGAGGTGAGCCAGATCCACAGCGTCGCGGGCCTCCTCTCGCGCGAGCGTCCCCTGCTGACACGTCCGCCGTTCCTCTCCCCGCACCACAACGACACCGTGCCTTCGGTGGTGGGCGGGGGCGGCAAGGTGATCCGCCCGGGCGCGATCAGCCTGGCGCACCGCGGCGTGCTGTTCCTCGACGAGGCGCCGGAGTTCAGACCGACGGTTCACGACGCCCTCCGACAACCCCTGGAGAGTGGGCGCATCTCGATCCGGAGGGCCGAAGGAGCCGCCACCTTCCCAGCCCGCTTCCAGCTCATCCTGGCGGCCAACCCGTGCCCCTGCGGCGGCGAAACGCTGCACGACACCTGTCGATGCGAGGCGATGAAGCGGCGCCGCTACCGGCAACGCATCAGCGGTCCCGTCCGCGACCGCATCGACATCGTCCACACGGTGATCCCGGTGTCCCCGGCCGAGATGCTGCAGCCGATCGGGTGGCGAGGGACGACGGCAGCGGTCCGGGACCGCGTGCTCGCGGCGCGGGAGCGACAGGACAAGCGGTTCGACGGGATGCCCTGGACGGTCAACGCGGCCGTGCCGGCGGCCGACTTCCGTCGTGTCTGTCCGGTGAGCGACGAGGTCAGCGGGGCGGTCGGTGACGCTGTCGCCAAGGGTCACCTCACCCAGCGCGGAGCAGACCGCGTCGTCCGCCTTGCCTGGACACTCGCCGACCTGGGCGGGCTCGACCGCCCCGGACAGGACCAGGCAGCCGAGGCCCTGCACCTGCGCACGAACGGTGATGCAGGTGCGTCCTATCGATCAGCGGAGGTGGCCTGAGCCGTGTCCGACCGCGACGGCGCCGCCGTTTCCCCTGCTGAGCGACGAGCCCGGATGCTCATGACCCGTGTCGCTGAGCCCGGCGACGTCGATGCCTGTGCGTTGGTGCATCGCCACGGTGCCGAACCGCTCCTTGTGCGAATCGCGGCCGCCACGGGCGGCCCCGCCTCCACCAGCAAGGTCGCGGGCTGGGCCGACCGACTCCGAGAGCTCGATGTCGACGAGATGGTGATGGCTGGCGACGGGGTCGATGCGCGGTTCGTCTGTCCTGGCGATGCCGAGTGGCCGACCCAGCTCGACGACCTGGGGAGGCTCGAGGGTGGCAACGGCGATCGTCGAGGTGGCCGACCGTTCGGGTTATGGGTCCGTGGTGCCGGAAACCTGTGCGAGCTCGCCGCGCAGAGCGTCGCCATCGTGGGTGCCAGGGCGGCCACGTCCTACGGCGAGCATGTCGCGGGCGACCTCGCCGTCGGCTGCTCCGTCGAAGGGTGGACGGTGGCGTCCGGCGGCGCCTACGGCATCGATGCGGCCGCGCATCGAGGTGCCCTGGCAGCCGATCGGGCCACCGTCTGCGTCCTGGCGGGCGGGATCGACCGGCTCTACCCAGCCGGGCACGCTCCGATGCTGCGACGCATCCTCGAACACGGATGTCTGGTCAGCGAGGCGGCGCCGGGCTGCGCCCCCAGCCGGAGCCGGTTCCTCGTCCGCAACCGACTCATCGCCGCCCTGACCCAAGGCACCGTGGTCGTCGAGGCGGCGCTGCGGAGCGGGTCGCTCAACACGGCCCGCTGGGCTGACGACCTGCTGCGTCCGGTGATGGGTGTGCCCGGCCCGGTCACGTCGACGGCCTCACGCGGCGTTCATGAACTCCTTCGCGTGGCCGCCCTCCTGGTGACTGCCGCTGACGAGGTCATCGAACAACTCTCGCCCGCAGGGACTGGTTGGGCCGTACGCCGCGAAGAGGAGCCCAGACCAGCTGACGCGCTGAGCCGTGACACCCGACAGGTGCTCGATGCCGTACCCAGGGCCGAGGCCGCCTCGAGCGCATCGATCGCCCTCGTCGCCGGCCTGCCCCGGCCCGCTGTCGTCGAGCGCCTTCGGTGGCTGGCTGAGGCGCAGTGGGTCGACCACCCCGCGACCGACCGGTGGTGCCAAGCGGCGACGCCCCCGCGGTGACGACACGCGCCTGACGCCGGCAGCCTGACCTGACCGAGTTCGTCACTCACGGCTGACACACTGTCGAGATGGCGCCGCTGTCCGACGAGCTCACTGAGGCGAATGCGGCGATCCTCAGTGACTACGAGCGTCACTTGGTCTCTGAGCGGGACCTTTCGGCGCATTCGGTCCGGGCCTACCTCGGCGACGTCGCCGACCTGCTCGAGCACCTCCAGCGCTTGGGCTGCAGCGGGCTGGCGGATGCGGACCTTCGGTCCCTCCGCAGCTGGCTGGCCAAGCAGCAGACCCTCGGCAGGTCCCGCACCACGCTCGCCCGGCGTGCGACTGCAGCGCGGGTCTTCACCGCCTGGGCCTTCAAGACGGGACGAGCCCCGCGTGACGCGGGCGCCCAGCTCGGCAGCCCCAAGCCGCACCGCACATTGCCTGAGGCGTTGACGGCTACTGATGCCCGGGCACTGCTCGACCAGGCTGGTGCACTGGCCGCCGACATGGGACCGATGGGCCTGCGAGACGCGGCCATCCTGGAGGTCCTGTACGCGACCGGCATGCGCGTCGGGGAGCTGACCGGCCTCGACGTCGATGACGTCGACCACGACCGTCGGGTGGTGCGTGTCTTCGGGAAGGGTCGTAAGGAACGCGCTGTCCCCTATGGTCTGCCTGCGGCGCACGCCCTCGACCGCTGGCTCCGAGGGGGTCGTCCCGGTCTGCTGCGGTCAGAAACCGGCCCGGCGCTGTTCCTGGGTGCACGCGGGGGCCGCATCGACCCGCGAACGGTCCGCACCTTGGTGCACAGGAGGTTGGCTGCGGTCCCCGGTGCACCCGACCTGGGCCCGCACGGGCTGCGCCACTCGGCGGCCACGCACCTCCTCGAAGGGGGAGCGGACCTCAGAACCGTCCAGGAGCTGCTCGGCCACGCGTCGCTGGCCACCACCCAGATCTACACCCACGTCACCACGGAACGGCTGCGGGCGGCCTATCGTCAAGCCCACCCGCGCGCCTGACACCAGCCCCTCGGTCGTGGGAGGCGCTCCCTGCTGCCGGAGGAGTGGTCGGTCTCCGCTGCTTGCGTCCGCACGATTGCTCGGGGGCGGCTGCAGCGGTTTGAGCCGGATCTCGACGGCGCCAAGCAGGGACAACGGGTCGAGGTAGTGCTGGCCCTGGCGCGCTCCGAGGTGCAGGCACGTTTCCGGCAGGCAGTGCGACCCGACCCGGGTGAGGCGGCCCAGCACGTCCCCGACGTCGACATGCCGGCCGGCACGCACGTCCGGGACGATCGGCTGGTAGGTCGACGCCACCCGGCCGTGCCTCACGGCCACGACGCCGCGGCCACCGACGTACCCGGCGAAGGTCACGGTGCCGTCATCGACTGCGAGCACTAGCTGGCCGACACGGCCCGTGAGGTCGACGCCGCGGTGCCCGCGGCCCCACGGGTCTGCTGGCGGTTCGAAGCCCCGCTTGACTGCCGGCGTGGGCTGCAGAGGCCACTGCCACGAGGCTGAGCTGTCTTCGGTGGCCCAATCACCCGACGTCAGCAGTCCCCACGTGACGGGGGCGAACACGATCACCAGGAGGACCCACGCCAGGAGGGTGGTGGCCACGAGGGTGGGCAGGTTGCGGGGCAGCGGACGAGACGTCAAGGTCATCCGGCCAGCCTGCGGGGTGGGGCTCGCAAGGTCGCGAGGCCCGATCTGGCTGGGGACAGCCGACCATGAGCAGCCAGCCTGGGGAGAGGCCGCCGGTTCGATTAGCAGCGAGGATTCCACTACACTGACGGCAGCGACCCGTCCATGCGGGTCGACTTCGCACGCCCACTGACCGCAGCCAGCTGCGGGTGAGCACCGTGGTCTCCTCCGGGAGTGGTGTTCGCGTGAGCGTCAGGGTTCCGTCCGGACCGTTTCTCGACCGGGTCGAGGCAACGGTGCAGGCGGGACGACCAACCGAAACAGCGGTGTCCGACACCGCACAGAGGTGCTCGCACGCGAGCACCAAGGAGGAATCTCGCACATGGCCGTCGTGACCATGCGCCAGCTGCTCGAAAGCGGCGTCCACTTCGGGCATCAGACCCGTCGTTGGAACCCGAAGATGAAGCGATTCATCATGACCGAGCGCAACGGCATCTACATCATCGACCTGCAGCAGTCGCTCGCCTACATCGACCGCGGCTACGCGTTCATCAAGAGCGCGGTGGCATCCGGTGGAAACGTGCTCTTCGTCGGCACCAAGAAGCAGGCGCAGGAGGCGATCTCCGAGCAGGCCAAGCGCGTCGGCATGCCGTTCGTCAACCAGCGTTGGCTCGGAGGCATGCTCACCAACTTCCAGACGGTCCACCAGCGTCTGCAGCGCCTCAAGGAGCTCGAGGAGATCAACTTCGACGATGTGGCTGGATCCAGCCGCACGAAGAAGGAGCTCCTCCAGATGAAGCGTGAGAAGGACAAGCTCGACCGAACCCTCGGCGGTATCCGCGACATGGCGCGGGTCCCCGCAGCCGTCTGGATCGTCGACACCAACAAGGAGCACCTGGCCGTCGACGAGGCGCGCAAGCTGGGTATCCCGATCGTCGCCATCCTCGACAGCAACTGTGACCCTGACGTCGTCGACTACCCGATCCCGGGCAACGACGACGCAATCCGTTCCGTGACGCTGTTGACCCGCGTCGTGGCAGACGCCGTCGCCGAGGGCCTGATGGCCCGCGCCGGTGTCAAGAGCGGTGCCGAGGTGACCGGTGAAGAGCTCGGCGCCGAGGAGCCGTTGGCCGAATGGGAGCGCGAGCTGCTGGGCGGCCAGGCCGACGAGTCTGCTGTGCAGGCCACCGGCGGCGACACCGCGACGGCGGAGACGCCGGCCTCGGAGTCCACCGGCGCTACGGTTGAGGCGTCCGAGCAGTCGACTCCGGCGGTTGCGGACGCGATCGCCACGCCTGTGGCTGAACCTGCCGTCGAGGCGCCTGCGGCTGAGGTACCTGCGGCTGAGGCATCTGCCGCCGGGGCACCTGCGGCTGAGGCACCTGCCGCCGAGGCGCCTGCGGCTGAGGCACCTGCCGCCGAGGAGCCCGCCGCTGACCCGAGCGAAGACAGCACCACCGCCTGACCCTGGTCGGTGACCCGAAGCCGGGTCTGCTGCACCAGTTCAGCTGCTCCGGCCACGACGACACATGCCAGGCAGCCCGACACCAGCCGGACATCGAGGAGGTCGCCCCCGCCGGGGCGACCTCTTGGTCCCCACCACTACGAGTACTCACGTTTGTGCACGGCGCAAGGAACGGATGAAGATGGCTATCACCGCCGCAGATGTCAAGAAGCTTCGCGACGCCACAGGCGCCGGGATGATGGACTCCAAGAAGGCGCTGGAAGAGGCCGAGGGCGACTTCGACAAGGCTGTCGAGGTACTCCGCGTCAAAGGCGCCGCCAAGGCAGCGAAGCGCGGCGCCGAGCGCACCGCGTCGTCCGGCCTGGTCGCCAACTCCGGAGGAGCGCTCGTCGAGCTCAACTCCGAGACCGACTTCGTCGCCAAGTCCGAGGGCTTCATCGCCCTTGCCGACGAGATCGTGGCAGCTGCCGAGAAGGCGAAGGCCGCCGACGCCCAGACGCTCAGCGCCGTCGCTCTCCCCAGCGGGAAGACGGTCGCGGAGGCCATCGAAGCGCTGGCCTCTGTCATCGGCGAGAAGATCGAGCTCGGCCGGGTCGCCTACTTCGGCGGCAACGCAACCACCTACATGCACCGTCGCTCCAGCGACCTGCCGCCGGCCGTCGGCGTCCTGGTCGCGTTCCACGGCGACGACGAGGACGCCGCCCGCGGCATCGCGATGCAGATCGCCGCCATGCGGCCGCAGTTCGTCTCCCGGGACGAGGTGCCGGCCGACCTCGTCGAGAAGGAGCGCATGATCGCCGAGGCGACGGCTCGTGAGGAGGGCAAGCCGGAGCAGGCGCTGCCCAAGATCGTCGAGGGGCGCCTGAACGGCTTCTTCAAGGACGTCGTCCTGCTCGAGCAGTCGTCCGTGCAGGACAGCAAGAAGTCGGTCAAGGCTGTGCTCGAGGACGCGGGAGTGACCGTGACCCGGTTCGCGCGCTTCGAGGTAGGCCAGTAGGTTCTGACCAACCGCAGATCGTCGAACGACCAGGAGGCCGGATCGTGGAACTGACGGACCCCATCAGTACAGGGGGGACACGAGACCCAGGAACCGAGCCGGTCTCCCCGTCCGGCCACCAGGCGCCCCCGTACCGACGGGTGCTGCTGAAGCTCTCCGGTGAGGTCTTCGGCGGTGGCCAGGTGGGCGTCGACCCCGACGTCGTGCACACCGTCGCGAAGGAGATCGCGAGTGCTGCTCGCGAGGGTGTTCAGATCGCCATCGTGCTCGGGGGCGGCAACTTCTTCCGCGGCGCGGAGCTCCAGCAACGAGGGATGGAACGGGCCCGCGCTGACTACATGGGCATGCTCGGGATCGTGATGAACTGTCTGGCTCTCCAGGACTTCCTCGAGAAGCAGGGGATCGAGACGCGGGTGCAGACTGCGATCACGATGGGCCAGGTCGCTGAGCCCTACATTCCACGCCGCGCCATCCGACATCTCGAGAAGGGCCGTGTCGTGATCTTCGGCGCCGGTGCCGGCATGCCGTTCTTCTCGACGGACACCGTCGCGGTCCAACGGGCACTGGAAACAAAGTGCGAGGTCGTCCTGATGGGTAAGAACGGTGTCGACGGCGTGTACACCGCCGATCCGCGCAAGGACCCGTCGGCCACCAAGATCGACCGGTTGACGTACTCCGACGCCCTGCAGCAGGGTCTGCGCGTGGCCGATGCCACGGCATTCGCGCTGTGCATGGAGAACAAGCTCCCGATGGTCGTGTTCGGCATGGCCGGTCAGGGCGCGATCGCACGTGCCGTCCTAGGTGAGAAGATCGGCACGTACGTCGGCTCGGACTAGGAGCCGGCCGTACCCACGAGCGCGGTTGCGTGCGCAGCCACGACCGCGATGACGAAGGAGTTCAGGCGTGATTGACCAGACCTTGCGCGAGGCGGACCAGAAGATGACCAAGGCGGTCGAGGTGGCCAAGGACGACTTCGCCTCGATCCGGACGGGGCGAGCCCACCCGGCGATGTTCAACAAGCTCACGGCTGACTACTACGGCACCCCGACCCCGATCCAGCAGCTGGCGTCCTTCAGCAACCCCGAGCCACGGGTCGTCACGATCAACGCCTACGACAAGCAGGCGCTCGCCGCCATCGAGAAGGCCATCCGCGACTCCGACCTCGGCGTCAACCCGACCAACACCGGTGACAACCTCCGCGTGGTCATGCCGGAGCTCACCGAGGAGCGACGCAAGGAATACATCAAGCTCGCCAAGGCGAAGGCGGAGGATGGCCGGGTCTCGGTTCGCAACATTCGGCGGCATGCCAAGCAGGTACTCGAGCGGGGCCAGAAGGACGGTGAGGTCGGCGAGGACGAGGTCACCGGTGCGGAGAAGCGACTCGACGGCATGACGAAGAAGCACGTCGACGAGATCGACGACCTGCTCAAGCACAAGGAAGCAGAGCTGCTCGAGGTCTGACCGCGGACCTTCCTGAGCTCATGCAGACCTTGCCCACCGACCCGTCACCGCCAAAGAGCCGAGCCGGTCGCGACCTCCCGGCGTCGATCGCCGTCTCGATCGCTCTTTTCGCCCTGATCGTGGTCTCTCTCGTCTTCGTCAAGGACTTGTTCCTCGTCGTCGTGGCGGGAGCCATTCTCGTCGCGTTGTGGGAGCTCGGCCGTGCGCTGGCACGCACCGGCACCGAGATGCCGACGATCCCTTTGTGGGCCGGCGCCGTCTCGATGATCGTCGGCGCCTACTACGGGGGACCAGACGTCCTGGTCGTAGCCTTGGCCGCAACGTCCCTGACGTGCATCCTGTGGCGGATGCCGCGTGGGCAGGAGGGCTTCGTCCGCGACGTCACAGCAACGATCTTCTGCCTCGTCTACGTCCCGTTCCTGGCGTCGTTCGTCGCTTTGCTGCTCGCGCCGGACGACGGTGTCCGGCGGGTGTTGACGTTCATCGCTGTCACGGCCGCCTCGGACATCGGCGGGTACGCCGTCGGGGTTCTGTTCGGCCGCCATCCGATGTCCCCAGAGATCAGCCCGAAGAAGTCGTGGGAGGGATTGGCCGGGTCGGCTGTCGCCTGCATCGGCGCCGGCGTCGCCTCGGTGGTGTGGCTGGTTGACGGCGACTGGTGGGTCGGCGTGGTGCTCGGGGTGGCCGTCGTCATCGCCGCGACGCTGGGCGACCTGGCCGAGTCACTGATCAAGCGCGACCTCGGCATCAAGGACATGAGCAACGTGCTGCCCGGTCACGGCGGGATCATGGACCGCCTGGACTCCCTGCTCGCGACCGTCTCGGTCGTGTGGCTCGTGCTCTACTTCCTGCTGCCGGCAGTCTGAGCGCTTCAGCGTCGTGGCACCGGCCGGGGGTTGCTGGCGATCGCCACGGTGTTGCTGAGGTAGATCTCACCGTTGTAGTCGGCACAGGTGACGATGGCGAGCCGCTCAGGACCGGTCTGGTCGAAGACGCTGCCGGCCTTCGACGCGAGCAGACCCTTCCGGTAGGTCTTGACCGAGGTGATCGTGTAGCGAAGGTTCTGCCGGCTGCGCTGCAGCGTCACCCGGTCTCCGACCTTGACCGCGGCGAGGTTGTTCAGCGCCCCGCCACCCGTGTGCACCGTATGCCCGGTGATGATCGTCGTGCCATAGCCGTCACCGGGTCGCGCACCGGCCGCCCACCAACCGACGGTCGTGTAGTCCGCCGGTGGTGTGAGGGTCAGCGAACCATCGGTGCCGATGGGAGAAACGGACGCCGAGACGCCGATGCTGGGAAGCACCAGACGTTGCGGCGGAGTGCGCAGCAGACGCGGTGGGCGCTGGGCCTTGGAGCTGCCGGACTTGCTGTGCTTCTTGACAGCCTGCCGTTGCTGCCCGGGCATCCGGTGGATGTGGTTCGGCCCGGTCCTGACATGTGCGTCGGGGTTGGCTTCGGCGACGCTCGCCGATCCGTCATGCCAGGTGATGGCAGACAGACCGGCGAGCGCCAGACCGACAAGTACTGCTAGCGGGCCGTAGACCCTACGCCTCATGCTGTCCACGACGGCGCATCAGCGCGAACGCTCCGCCCGCCGCGACGGTGAGGCCGCCGAGGATGCCGATCGCTGACACGAGGTGCGAGGACGAGCCTCCGCTTGACGGGGGACCGCTGATTCCGGCCTCGACGGCGGTGGGCACCGGACGGGTGCTCTCGGTCGGCAGGACCCGCGTGGTCGTCGTCCTGGTCGACTCAGTCGGCTTGACCGGAGTGGTCTCTGTCGTCTGCGTCGTCGTCGGGACGGTGGAGGGCACGGTGGTCGTGTGCGTCTCGTTGACGTCACAGCTCACGATGCCCACGGCCGCCTCGAACAGCTCCTTGGGAGCGGTGTAGGTGACGAAGACGTCGCTGGAGGTCGTGACGCCGGATCCAGGCGACGTGAACGACCAGGTGTAGTCACCGGTCTGTACGCCGGGGTGGCTGACACCGTTGACGCTGAGGGTCGCGCTGCTGGCCATCGTCGGACCGGCGAGGTTGAACTCCCACGTGAGGATGCCGTCTTCACAGGGCAGGAACTCAGAACCTGCTCCGTTCCAGGCCTGCGTGAAGCTGGAGTCGTCGAGGGCCGCGGGAGCTGTGCTCGCGGAAGCCTGCGACAGTGCACCGAAGCCGGCAACAACGACCGCGACGGCTGCGGCGAGGAAGTACACCATGCGTTTCATCTGACATCCCCCAAAAAGGACCGAGAACGGTTCGTGGATACGACCACGAATGAGCGAGAGCGCCTAGCGTACGGGACGTCATGGCAGGTGGCACCGGGGTATTCCAGGAAATCATCCTTTCTCATACACACGGTGATTGTGTCGTCACGCAAACAGGGAATCCGGGCAGGGCCAGCCGATCGAGGTTGCCCGTCCGGCCAGCGCCGGGACGCCTATGGAACAAGGGATTCCCCGTTGCCGAGCCGGCCGGTCACGCAGCCTCCGCGAGACCGGGAGCACGACAGCATGGGGAACTGTGGGGGCGAATTTACTGAGCGTTGTGATTCATTTACCCTAGGTAGTTACCTATATTCAACCCACCGTAATCGCGCAATAACTAAAGGTGAAATCAAAGCCGGGTCAAGCGTCTGTTGAAGCGGCGTCGAAAGTGTCCAGTCCCAGGTCGAACCGGGCCGATCCGGACTGCTCCAGCGCGGCGTCGACCCCGCGTGGCAGCGGTCCGTCCTCCAACAGCCCCAGCGTCGTCCGAGCGGCGAAGTCGCGCCAGAGCCCACTGCGATCGAGGAGCGCGTGCTTGGCCCCGGGAAGCTCGAAGCGCGCGACCGTGTGGCCCATACGACGCAGCCGCTCGGCGTACTCCCGGCTCAGCGGCGACGAGGTCATCCGGTCCGAGGTGCCGTGAGCGATGACGAACCGCTGATGGTCCCGGCGAGGGGGTACCGGCTCGTCCGCAGGGAGCCAGGGTGCGAGTCCGCACACGCCGACAACAGCCGGATGGTCCGCGGCGGCGAACGCTGCGCGTCCACCCATCGAGTGGCCGAGCATCGCGATCGGGAGGTGTGGGTGGAGCGCGGTGAGCTGGTCGAGCGCCCACTGGGTGTCGACAACCGGGTCGGGAACGCCCGGACCTGGGTTCCACCCGCGCAACCGGTAGCGCAGCAGGTAGACGGCACAACCGACGGAACGCCGACGGAGGGCCCACGCGAAGTCGAACATCCGCAGGTATGACAGCTGCAGGGGGGAGGTGGGTGCCTCACCCCGCTCTCGACCGCCGTGGAGGATGAGAGCCACCGACGTGGTCTCGCGGCCACGGGCCGGGCCGCCACGCAGCGTGGGCTTGGAGGGTGCGTCGCGCATGGCGTCCATCATGACGGACGCCGCCAAACGGCCCGTAGAGCCGGCATCCGTTGCTGACTGCCGTGGTCTTCCCTAGGGTCCTCTCATGACTTCACGCTCCCACTCCGGTCATCTCCGATCCCTAGCCGTGACGTTCACGGCCGTGGCACTGGCTGCCGCCTCGGCGCTGCCGGCCGCTGCGGGGCCTGCCGCCCGCCCGCGCGCTGCCACGGCCCCGTCCTATTCCTGGCACATCACTCCCACCGGAAGCTCCGACGAGTTCCGTGGACTCTCGGTCGTCAGCGAGCGGACGGTCTGGGTGAGTGGCGAGGCGGGCACGGTGCTGCGCACGACGAACGGGGGCGTGACGTGGCAGGACGTCTCGCCGCCAGCGGCCGACGGAATGGCGCTACGTGACATCGAGGCGTTCTCCCGCAACCGAGCTGTCGCGCTGGCCATCGGAACCGGAGAGGACTCGCGGATCTACGCGACCCGCAACGGCGGGCGCACGTGGACCGAGACGTTCCGCAACCCTGACCCGAACGCGTTCTACGACTGCATGGCATTCTCACCCGACGGGTCGGGCCTGGCGATGAGTGATCCCGTCGACGGCTTCTTCCAACTCGCGCGCACCACTGATCGTGGCCAGCGCTGGCAGGTGTTCACGCCTGCCTCGATGCCGGCTGCGCTCGACGGGGAGTTCGGGTTCGCAGCCAGCGGCACCTGCATCGTCTCCCAGCCCGGCCACCGCTACTGGTTCGCCAGCGGCGGTGTCGCCCAGCCGCGCGTCTTCCGGTCCAAGGACGGCGGGGAGCACTGGACGGTCACGGCCGCACCGATGCGCGGCGGGCCGAGCGCGGGCATCTACTCGTTGGCGTTCCGCTCGGCCCGCGAGGGAGTTGCCGTGGGAGGCGACTACGTCGATGACACCAACGGAGCCGATGCTGCCGCGACGACGCGAAGCGGTGGCCGCCACTGGCAGGCGTCCGGTCCCCTGGGCGGGTATCGCTCAGGTGTCGCCTACATCCCCGGGGCGCCGCGTACGTTGGTCGCCGTCGGCCCCAGCGGCAGCGACGCGAGCACCGATGGCGGTCACACCTGGATGACGTTCGACGGCGATCGCTACGACGGCATCCAGTGCCGCCCGCGCGCCTGCTGGGCCTCGGGCACCGATGGACGCGTCGCAGTGCTGGAGCGCAGCGGCGGTACCACCTGACACCGGGGCGTGGCGTCAGCTCGCCCGCTGGCGGACGGCCTCGTAGATCGCGATCGCCGCTGAGGTCGCGACGTTGAGGCTGTTGACCCGACCCATCATGGGGAGCTTGGCAGCAGTCGCGCCAGGGCCCGTCCGCTCCGTGTCGAACCACAACGCGCTCACCCCGTCGTGCTCGGCGCCGACCACGAGGGCAGTCGGCGGGGTCAGGTCGAGGTCGGTCACGAGCACGTCCGTGTCGGGGGTGGCGATGACGATCCGGATCCCCTGTGAGCGCAGCCAGGTCACGACCTGTTCTGCGCCGGCGGCAGCGACCGGTACGGCGAACACGGCGCCTTTACTGGCTCGTACGACGTTCGGGTTGCCCCAGTCGGCTACCGGCGATGCCGAGATGACGGCATCGACGCCGGCTGCCTCGGCCGTCCGGAGCATCGCGCCGAGGTTGCCGGGTTTCTCCACCGCCTCGCAGACGAGCAACAACGGCCGGCGGCCGCCGGCCGTCGCAATCTCCAGCACCGGCTCGAGGTCCGCCAGGGCCCGAGCGGGGTCAGGCACAACGGCGAGCCAGCCGTCCGGTGACTCGCGGTACGACACCTTCGCGAACGCAGCGGCACCCATGGTGACGACCTCGGCACCGAGCGAACGAACCCGGTCGACGATCGCCGGCGCGTCCTCGCCGATCAGGTCGGGACAGGTGGCCAGCAGCCGCGGACGTACTCCCGCCTCGAGGGCCAGGACGAGCTCGTCGCGGCCCTCGACGAGGGTGACCTGCTCGTCGTCGCGCACCCGGCGCTTGCGCAGCGACAGGAGCCACTTGACGCGGGGATTGGCCGGGCTCGTGATCTCGCCCGTCTGCCGACTTCGGTCCTGCCGACCGGGCACGTCGTCCTGGGTCACGTGCACGACACTAGTCGCGCGGACTCCTGCGTCAGCAGCCTCCGGTTAGGGTCGACCGATGCACCTGCACCTGGTTCGCCACGCACCGCCGCTGATCGACACTGTGGTGCCCGCGTCGGGGTGGCCGCTGGATCCGGATCAGCTCGCAACTCTCATGCCGCTGAAGGTCAGTGGGGTCCTGCCGATCCTCGCCGCAACCTGGTGCAGCTCGATGGAGCCCAAGGCGATGCTGACCGCTGAGCTGCTGGCCGCAGACGCGGACGTCCAGCATCTCGCCGAGCTCGGTGAGGCCGCCCGTCCGGCGTGCTGGTCCGAGCGGGCCGGGTTCGAGGCCACCGTCGAACGTTCGTTCGCGAGGCCGACCGAACCCGCGTTGCCGGAATGGGAGGCGCTGGATACCGTGCGCCACCGCCTCCTGCGGGCACTCGACGACCGGGTGCTTCCCTTGGCTGCCGGCCGCGGTCATCACGACGTGGTGTTGGTGGGCCACGGGACGGCCTGGACGGTCCTCGTCTCGGCGCTCACCGCTGCCTCACCGGACATCGACGCCTGGCGGGGGATGACGATGCCCGACCATTGCCAGCTCGAGATCGAGATCGGCCGACCGGCATACGGGGCAGCCGGGACCCCGCGAGCCCGTGTCCTGCGTCACTGGGGCGACTGGCGAGCGGTCGGCGACCTCCGGCGCGCGTGAGAGACTGGCTCAGCCATGTCTGAGTCTGCTCCGACGGCGCCGACTGAGTCCGGGGCGGCCACGCCGTTGCCCCTCGTGTTCGACGAACCGCGCCGCGCCAAGAAGCCGCCCCGCCATCTCGCCGACCTCACGTCGGCCGAGCGCAAGGAGGCGGTCGAGGCCGCCGGGCTTCCTGGCTACCGTGCCCGCCAGGTGTCGCACCACTACTTCTCCCGGCTGATCGACGACCCCGCGAGCATGACCGACCTTCCCGCCGACCTCCGTGAACCGCTCGCGACAGCGCTGCTGCCGGAGCTGATCACCCCGGTCCACACGATGGAGGCGGATCGTGGCACGACCCGCAAGACCCTGTGGCGCCTGCATGACGGGGCGTTGGTCGAGTCGGTCCTCATGCGCTATCCCGGTCGCGTCACGATGTGCGTCTCGTCGCAGGCCGGCTGCGGGATGGCTTGCCCCTTCTGCGCCACCGGTCAGGGCGGGCTGCAGCGCAACATGAGCACCGGGGAGATCATCGAGCAGGTGCTCGCGGGTGCACGCTCGCTTGCCCGCGGGGAGGTGCCGGGCGGTCCCGGCCGCGTCTCCAACGTCGTGTTCATGGGCATGGGTGAACCGATGGCCAACTACAACGCCGTGATCGGATCCGTACGACGGATGACCGACCCCGCGCCTGACGGCCTGGGCATGTCGGCGCGCGGCATCACCGTGTCTACCGTCGGACTGGTGCCGCGGATGCTGCAGCTGGCAGACGAGGGCATCCCGGTCACGTTGGCATTGTCGCTGCATGCGCCCGACGACGAGCTGCGCAACGAGCTCGTGCCGATCAACACCCGCTGGAGCGTGCACGAGGCTGTCGAAGCCGCGTGGAACTATGCCCGCGTGACGAAGCGGCGCGTCTCGATCGAGTACGCGATGATCAAGGACATCAACGACCAGGCCTGGCGGGCCGACCTGCTCGGTGACCTGCTGACGTCGTACGGCGACTGGGGATGGGTCCACGTCAACCTGATCCCGCTCAACCCGACGCCTGGGTCCAAGTGGACCGCCTCCCGTCCGGGGGACGAGCGTGAGTTCGTCCGACGACTCGAGGCCAAGGGCGTGCCGACGACGGTGCGGGACACCCGCGGTCGCGAGATCGACGGCGCCTGCGGTCAGCTCGCGGCGACCCAGACCTCATGAACGCGACCGACTACGACGCCGAGGCGGCCCGCTACGACGAGACCCGCGGGGGGCAGGCGCGCGCGGAATCGGCGGCGCACGCGATCGGATCCATGCTCCCGTCGAGCCGCGCGCTGGTCATTGCGGACATTGCCGGGGGCACGGGCATCGTCGCGGCGGCCCTCGCGACGCAGGGGCGGCGCGTCGTCGTCGTCGATCTCTCGACGGGCATGCTGCACGAAGCCGCTCAACGCCTGCCCGGCTACCAGGTCCGCGCCACCGCCCTGGCGCTCCCGATGAGGGACGCCTCTGTCGACGTCGTGACGAGTATCTGGTTCCTGCACCTGCTGGCGCACCATGATGACCTGGTCACGGTGGTCGGCGAGGTGGCCCGGGTGCTGAAGCCAGGCGGCCGATTCGTGACGACAGTGGACAAGGATGCCGCGTGCGGCACGGCCCGGGACCGCCCCCCGACGGATCATCGCGAGCGGGTCGAGGGCGCCTGTCAGGACAACGGCCTGAGGTACGTGGGTAGTACTGAATTCGTCGGCCACGGCCAGCGCAGCGGGTCGCCTGACCCGGTGTACGCGCTGATCGCGTTCTCCAGGGGCTATCGCTGACCCTCCCGGATCACCGGACACCGCGACACCGGGACCGATCTCAGCCACGCAACCTGTTCACCACCTCGTCGACCGAGGCGACGAGGTGGACCGCGCTGGCATAGCACTGGGCATCCGGCGTCGACTCGTAACCACGTTGCATCAGACCGTCGTACAACTCGTCGGGGGAGTAGACCTCGATGGTCCGTCCGTGCGTTCGCGCCATGCGGCGAGCGTAGCGGTCCAGGTCACCAGGCCTGGGCCAACAGCTCGGCCAGCAGCTCGTCCGCGTCCACCGCGAGGCCGCGCGAGGTGAACCAGGCGCTCACGTTGCGGCAGTCGCGGTGGAGCAGGTCGACGCCGTTGTGGTTGCTGACGATGTCGATCACCTGCGGGACATCGATGATCACCAGCCGATCGCCCTGCACGAGGATGTTGTACGGCGAGAGGTCGCCATGGGCGAGGTGCCGACGGGCCAGCACCGCCATGGCCTCCCGCAGCTGCTCGAAGTACGACTCGACCGTTCGCCGGTCCGGACGCACCTGAGCCAACCGCGGGGCGGCGGCGCCGTCGACTTCGATGAACTCCATCAGGATCTCGGTGCCGTCGATCTGGACGGGATAAGGGACCGGGATCCCGGCGGACCACATGGCCGCCAACGCGGCGAACTCGTGGGCGGCCCATTCGCCGGCCTGGACCTGCTTCCCGAAGGCCGTCCCCCGGGCGGCGGCCCGCGCCTCGCGGCTCTTGCGGATCCGACGCCCCTCGGTGTAGCCCGCGTCGCGGTGGAACTGACGATGGTGCGTGCTGCGGTAGCGCTTGGCGGCCAGCAGCGTGGTGCGGAGCGGGTCACCGGGCACGCCACGCTCGAGCAGGAAGACGTCGGCTTCCTTGCCGGTCTTCAGGACGCCGAGGTCGGTGTCGACGGCGCCGTCATCGGTGACGACCCAGGCCGGGCGCGGCTCCGGTCCGTGGGCACCTTTCTCGACCGACGACCAGGTCGACCAACGCTGGTCGTCGTCAAGGTCGTCGAGTGGTTGGAACGTGGGGCCGACGGTCTGCTGGTGGCCGGCGGAGTCCGCGAAGGACTCGGGTGGGACAACATGCATGGGTGGGACTCCTCGAGCGAGCCGAGGCACCACCGCCGCGATCAGCGGGAGAGAGACCTCGACAGGGAAGGGACGCAGTAGTGCGACCCCAGGACCGGGGTTGACATCTCGACGCCTCCTTCGCTCGAAGCCGATGACACGGACGGTATGCGGACGCTTTGGCGTCCCTACCGGTATCGCCCCCACAGCGTGGCAAACGCAGGCGGCGATGGCAATGGGTTTACGGCCGCGGGGTCCCGTCGACCAGCCCCCGCTAGTTCTTGCGGTTGTGTGACAAACCTCTTCAACCCGCTTCGCGGTATTGCGGGTATCCCGATCAGAGCGCATGCTTCTCGATGCAAGGACCAGTGCAGACGCGACCGGGCCCGGGAGGCAGCCAGGTCGCAACCGTCCGAACCAGGAGGTTCACGCGTCACCCCGCCCACGTGCGGGACCACTGGGAGATGGCTTGCCATCTCATCCTTGCCAAGGAAGGTACGAAGCATGACTTCGTTGCTGCGTCATCGCCGAACCCGGGCGGCCATCGCCGCCTTCGCCTCATCCGCACTCGCACTCGGAACGGCTGCTGCCCTGCTGGGAGCCGAGTCGAGCACCGCGTCCAGCCACCGCGAAGCTCCACTACTGCTCTCAGACCCGCAGGTCGACAACACGGACGTCTACGCGTTCGTGAGTCCGGACCGTCAGGGGACCGTCACCCTCGTGGCGAACTGGATCCCGTTCGAAGATCCGGCCGGAGGTCCGAACTTCTACCCGTTCGCGACCCGGGACGGGGCTCGCTACAACATCAACATCGACAACAACGGCGACGCCAAACCCGACGTCACCTACCGCTGGACGTTCCGCTCCAGCTACCGGAACACGAACACGTTCCTCTACAACACCGGCCAGGTCACCAGTCTCGGTGACAAGGACCTCAACTTCCGGCAGTACTACACGTTGACCGAGATCAACTGGAACAAGGGCAAGCACGGCCACTCCAGCACGTTGATCAAGCACGGCCGGGTTGCTCCCTCGAACGTGGGCGCGGCCTCCATGCCGGACTACACGTCCCTGAGCGACGCAGCCGTCACGCACTTCGGCAAAGGAAACCGTCGATCGTTCGCCGGCCAGGCGGACGACCCGTTCTTCCTCGACCTGCGCGTGTTCGACCTGCTGTACGGAGCGGATCTGAGCGAGACCGGCAACGACACCCTGTCCGGGTACAACGTCAACACGATCGCGCTGCAGGTGCCCAAGGGCGACCTGACGCGCGGCAATGACCCGACGATCGGCATCTGGAGCACGACAGACCGACGCAGCGTGAAGGTCACGAAGCCCGGCAGCCAGTCGTACAAGGGCAGGTTCGTCCAGGTCTCGCGCCTCGGCAACCCGCTCGTGAACGAGGTCGTGATCCCCGTCGGGCTCAAGGACGCGTTCAACTCGCTGAAGCCCCAGGACGACGCGAGCGTGAAGCCCGCGGTAGCCAAGGTGCTTCATCCCGAGGTGCCCAAGCTGATCGAGGCCATCTACGGCATCAAGGCACCCAAGGAACCGCGCGACGACCTGTTCAGCGTCTTCCTGACCGGTGTCAAGGGGCTCAACATGCCCAAGGGCAAGGTGCAGCCGGCCGAGTTGCTGCGTTTGAACACGTCGATCAAGCCCAGCGCGAAGCCGGACCGCCTCGGCGTGCTCGCGGGTGACACCGCCGGGTTCCCGAACGGGCGGCGGCTCGCCGATGACGTCGTCGACATCGAGCTGCAGGCGCTCGAGGGCGCCGTCCGCACCGGCACCCTGGTTCCGGGGCTGACTGATGGCGTCGACACGAACGAGCTGCCGTTCAGGCCGCACTTCCCGTATGTCGCGGTCGCGCACTCCGGCTCCGACACGAGTCCGGGAACGTCCAAGGCGGGCACGAGCCAGTCGGCCTACACGGCGGCACCGGACCGTGCCCAGCTGGCTGCCTCGACGCAGGTGGCACCGGTGACGACGTCGGCGTCGTCGACAGAGGCTCCGCTGGCGCTGATCGTCGCCACGCTGGGTCTCGGCCTGGGCGGGCTCGGCGTGGTCCTGGTTCGCCAGGGCCGTCGCCGGAGCGTCGTCCGGACCGGCTGAAGGAACCCGGCGGTGCGGCTTGCTCCCTGAGCGGCCGCACCGTCGGCCCTCGACCGTGGTGCCGGGCCTATCCCCTGCGCCACGGTCGGGTCCCGGCCATTTTCTCTCCTCTTTGATCTCGAAAGGCTCGTCATGACAGGAGTTCGGTTCCTCCGGCTCGGTCTCGCAGCCGTGTGCTTGAGCGTGCTGCTGGTCCTCGTGTCAGCCGTCCTCTTCACGCGATCCGACTCAGCCAGCCCGCAGCCGCTCACCCGGGGACCGGTCGCGGCGTCCGAGGTTGCCACCTCGGGGGACCTGTCCACGACGATCGCATCACTCCAGTCGAGGCTCCAACGGTTGCCATCGGACTCTGAGTCCTGGGCCGCGCTCGGCGCCGCCTATGTGCAACAGGCCCGGATCACCGGCGATCCGAGCTACTACCCGAAGGCGGCCGGTGTACTGGCCCGCTCACTGAAGGAGTCTCCGACAGACAACGCGGCTGCCCTCACCGGCGAGGCCGCCCTCGCTGCAGCGCGGCACGACTTCCAGGGTGCCTACCGGCTCACGTCGAAGGCCATGGACATCAACTCCTTCAACTCGGCGACCATGGCGATCCAGTTCGATGCCCTGATCGAGCTCGGACGCTACAACGATGCGCTTCGCGCGTTGAAGCGGTACGCCGGTCTCAAGCCTGGCGTACCCGCATACACCCGGATCTCGTACAACTACGAGCTGCACGGGAACCTCCAGGGAGCCAGGTACGCGATGCGGCGTGCGCTCGACATCGCGTACTCGCCCGATGACCGCGCCTTCGCCCTGTTCGAGCTGGGTGAGCTCGCGTGGAATGCCGGTCGTCTCGCAGAGGCATCGTCGCTGTACCGGCAAGGCTGGCGCGCGGACCCCACCTACGTGGCCAACCTCTATGGTCTGGCCAAGACCGATGCGGGACTCGGCCGGACCGACCGCGCGGTGCGTCGGTACCAGGACGTGATCAACCGGCTGCCGCAGCCCACGTACATCATCGAGTACGCCGACCTGCTCACCTCGCTCGGCCGCACCGACGACGCCGCCGCACAAGGACGCCTCATCGACGCCCAGCAGCGCATCTTCCGCGCTGCCGGGGTCAACCTCGACCTGGAGCTCGCCCTCTACGACGCATCGCACGGAAGACCGGCGCGAGCGCTGGAGCAGGCCAGGCAGGCCTGGCACGAGCGCAGGAGCATCTTCGTGGAGGACGCCTACGCCTGGGCGCTGCACGTCAACGGTCACGACCGCGTCGCGCTGCGGCACCTGGACTCAGCCGAGCGGCTCGGCACCCGGAGTGCGCTGTTCGCCTTCCATCGTGGGATGGTCCAACACTCCCTCGGCCACCGGGCCGCGGCGGCCTCGTCCCTCCGTGAGGCGCTGGCGATCAACCCGGCGTTCAACCCGGTCTTCGCGGCGCAGGCACGGCAGGCCTTGCAGGCCCTGACCCGGGGGAACTGAGATGACTCGTCGCTCTCGCTGGGCCCTGCGGCGACGCGTCCTGGTCTTCACCGTCCTGGTGGGCGGGCTGGTGCTCGGACCGGCGTACTCCGCCAGCGCCCACCCGCTCGGGAACTTCACGATCAACCATTTCAACGGCCTCCGCGTGACTCCGACGGCCATCAGCGACAACGCTGTGATCGACTCCGCCGAGCTCCCGACCATCTCCGACCGCGACACGGTGGACTCCGACGGCGATGGCGACGTCACCGCGGCCGAGCGCGCGGCGTACGCCGTCGACCGCTGCGGCAGCTTCGCGGACCAGCTCGTGCTGACGGTGGGTGGGGTGGTCACGCCCTGGACCGTGACGCAGACGAGCTACACGTACCGGCCGGGCGCCGCCGGCCTCGAGACCAGCAGGCTCGAGTGCGGGCTCGAGGCGAGGGTCGACCTGACGTCGCCCGCCCGCATCACCTTCGACGACCGCTACCTGAGCCAACGAATCGGCTGGCGGGAGATCACCGCTGTCGGCCAGGGCGTCAATCTCGGCGAACGCGACGTGGCCACGCAGAGCATCTCCGACGAGCTCCGCGCTTACCCGAACAACCTGCTCACCTCTCCGCTCGACCAGCGATCGGTGACGTTCGACGCCAAGCCCGGCGCCGACTCCGGCGGGTCAGCGTTGCCGACCGTGTCCGGGGCGGGGCCCTTCTCGTCGATGCTCGCCGGCGTCACGACGCGCCTCGACGGCCTGGTGGGTGGTCAGCACCTCACCCTCGGGGTCGGGCTGCTCGCGGTGCTCCTGTCGTTGTTGCTCGGCGCCTCTCACGCGGCGCTACCGGGCCACGGCAAGACACTGATGGCCGCCTACATGGTCGGGACACGGGGCACCCCTCGCGACGCCGTGCTCATCGGCGCGACCGTCACGCTGGCGCACACGTCGGGTGTGCTCGTGCTGGGGCTGATGTTCAACGCGTCCGCGTCATTCGCAGGAGAGACCGTGCTCGCCGTGTTGGGGATCATCAGCGGTCTGCTGGTTGCAGGAATCGGTGTGATGCTGGTGCGGGGCGCCTGGCGACGACACCGGGTCAGCCGGGTCGATGAGCTGTGGGGCCACGGTCATGGGCACGGGCACGGCCACGGGCACGGCCACGGCCACGGCCACGGCCCCGGCCACGGCCCCGGTGATGGGCACTCGCCAGATTCAGGGCAGGACCGCCAGGCCGAAGCTCAGGAGGCCACCGTGGCACATGCGTCGGACACTCTCGTCCTGACGTCTGCTCCCGTCGGCGGACCTGACCAGGGCCACGTCCACGCCCACGCGAAGAGCGAGCAGGGTTTCCGACGGATGACCCTGGTTGGAATGGGACTGGCCGGTGGCCTGGTGCCGAGTCCGTCTGCCCTGATCGTGCTGCTCGGTGCGATCTCGCTCGGCCGGACGGTGTTCGGCGTCGGCCTGGTGCTCGCGTACGGCATCGGCATGGCCGCGACCCTGACGACGATCGGCTACCTGGTGGCCAAGCTACCCGGTCGGCTGCACCGGCTCCGGCGGTTCTCCACGCATCCGTGGCTGTCCCGCCTCGCCACGGCCGGGCCCGTGCTCACGGCCTGCCTCGTGCTCGTCGTCGGGCTGGCGCTCGCCTGGCGCAGCGCGAGCCCGTTGGTCTGAACCAGCGAGGACGTCGCGCGCCCCGACGGATGACGACGGGCCCGGGGCTTGGCAGGATGGGATCGAACCGGGGTCCCCGGGCCGGAGGAGGCGTCAACATGAGCGGCTACCGCGCGGCGTACGACGCAAGCGTGCGAGATCCCGAGACGTTCTGGCGGGAGTGCGCCGGTCTCGTCGACTGGTTCAGCAAGCCGTCCGACATCCTCGACCGGTCCCGCCCACCGTTCTACCGGTGGTACACCGGAGGGCGTCTCAACACGTGCTACAACGCGCTCGACCGGCACGTCGTCAGGGGTCGCGGCGACCAGACTGCGTTGATCTTCGACAGCGCGGTCACCGGACAGGTCAGGAAGTTCACGTACGCCGAGCTGCTGGAGGAGGTCGCCGCCTTTGCCGGCGGTCTGGCCGGTCTCGGGGTCGCGCCGGGTGATCGCGTGGTCATCTACATGCCGATGATCCCTGAAGCCGTGGTGGCCATGCTTGCCTGCGCTCGACTCGGCGCCGTGCACTCTGTGGTGTTCGGCGGCTTCGCCGCAGCCGAGCTAGCGGTCCGAATCGATGACGCTCAGCCCACCGTCGTGGTGTCGGCCTCATGCGGCATCGAACCTTCTCGGGTCGTCGCCTACAAGCCGTTGCTGGATGCGGCCCTCGACCTCGCCACCCATCGGCCGGCCGCCGTCGTGGTGAAGCAACGTCCCGAGCTCGAGGCTGAGCTCGATCCGACCCGTGACCTCGACTTTGCCGTGGTGCTCAAGGCCGGCAGGGATGACCCGGCACCGTGCGCGGACGTGGCCGCGACCGATCCGCTGTACATCCTCTACACCTCCGGAACCACCGGAAAGCCCAAGGGGATCGTTCGTGACAACGGCGGCCACGCGGTCGCGTTGGCCTGGTCGATGCACAACATCTACGACGTGGCAGCGGGGCAGGTCTGGTGGACGGCCTCCGATGTCGGCTGGGTGGTCGGCCACTCCTACATCGTGTACGCGCCGTTGATCGTGGGCGCCACCACCGTTCTGTTCGAGGGCAAACCAGTGGGTACACCGGACGCCGGAACGTTCTGGCGGGTCATCCAGGACCATGGCGTCGAGGCGTTGTTCACCGCGCCGACGGCCATCCGCGCCATCAAGAAGGACGACCCGGAGGGCGACCACATCCGACGCCACGACCTGTCCAGCCTGCGGCACCTCTTCCTGGCCGGCGAGCGACTCGACCCCGAGACTTATCACTGGGCTTCTGACCACCTCGGCATCCCCGTGGTGGACCACTGGTGGCAGACCGAGACCGGTTGGCCCATCGTGGCGAACCTGCGCGGGTTGGAGCCGATGGAGGTCAAGCCGGGGTCTCCGACGGTCCCGGTCCCGGGATATGACGTCGTGGTGCTCGACGAGAAGGGTCAGGAGGTACCTCCCGGTACCGAAGGCGCCATCTGCATCCGCCTGCCGCTGCCGCCCGGCACCCTCCCCACGCTGTGGCACGACGACGACAGGTTCGTCTCGTCCTATCTGACCGCTTTCGACGGCTACTACCTCTCCGGCGACGGCGGGTTCGTCGACGACGACGGCTACGTGTTCGTGATGGGACGCACCGACGACGTGATCAACGTCGCCGGCCACCGCCTCTCGACGGGGTCGATGGAGGCGGTGCTGGCCGCACATCCTGACGTGGCCGAGTGCGCGGTCATCGGGACTGCAGACGCGTTGAAGGGTCAGCTGCCGCGGGGCTTCGTGGTGCTCAAGGCCGGGCACGAGGTGGACGAAGCCACGTTGGCGGCTGAGCTCATCGCCGCAGTCCGCGACCAGATCGGCCCGGTGGCGGCGTTCAAGGACGTGAGCGTCGTACCGGCGCTGCCGAAGACGCGATCGGGCAAAATCTTACGCAAGACGATGCGCCAGATCGCCGACGGAGACGACCCGGCTGTCCCCTCGACGATCGAGGATCCCGCCGTCCTGGACGCGATGAGGCAGAGTCTGCGCCGGGGTTGACGACCGTGGTGGTCGATAGCCCGATGGCGCGGGTGTCCAGAGGGTGTCTGAGCTATTGCCCGGTTGTCCTGACTCTGCTCAGATGGCGGTATGAAGAAGCTCATCAATGACTCTGCCGACGTCGTCAAGGACGCTCTGCTCGGCATCGAAGCCGCTCACGGTGACCGCGTCCGTGTAGATCACACGAACAAGATCATCTACCGCAAGGACGCTCCCAGACAGGGCAAGGTCGGCCTCATCTCCGGCGGCGGTTCTGGACACGAACCTATGCACGGAGGCTTTGTCGGCCTCGGCATGCTCGACGCAGCGTGCGCCGGCGAGGTGTTCACGTCGCCCGTGCCCGATCAGATGATGGAGGCGACCAAGGGCGTCGACGGCGGCGCCGGCGTGCTGCACATCGTCAAGAACTACACCGGCGACGTCATGAACTTCGAGATGGCGGCGGAGATGGCCGAAGCCGATGCCGGCACCGAGGTCATGGCCGTCGTCACCGACGACGACGTCGCAGTCCAGGACAGCCTCTACACCGCCGGGCGCCGAGGAGTCGGCGTCACCGTCCTCCTCGAGAAGATCGTCGGTGCAGCCGCCGAGGAAGGCCGCTCGTTGTCAGAGGTTGCCGACCTCGCCAAGAAGATCAACGACAGTGGACGCAGCATGGGGATGGCGTTGACGTCCTGCACCGTGCCGGCCGCGGGAAAGCCGACGTTCGACCTGGCCGACAACGAGATGGAGGTCGGGATCGGTATCCACGGCGAGCCCGGCCGAAAGCGCCTGCCGCTCGCGCCCGCCAAGGACGTGGCTGCGCTTCTCGTCGACCCGATCCTGGGCGACCTGCCGTACGGACAGGGCGACTCGGTGATCGCGTTCGTCAACGGGATGGGCGGCACGCCGCTCATCGAGCTCTACATCATGTACAACGAGGTCAACCAGCTGCTCAGCAAGGCCGGCATCACGGTGGCACGCTCGCTCGTCGGCGACTACATCACCTCACTGGAGATGGCTGGCTGCTCCGTCACGCTGCTCAAGGTCGACGACGAGCTCGTTCGCCTCTGGGATGCGCCGGTCAACACGCCCGGTCTCCGTTGGGGCGCGTGAGCATGGGGTTGTCCGTCGACGACATGACTTCCTGGGTCAAGGCGTTCGCCGACGCCGTGCACGAGAACGCGGGTTTGTTGACCGAGCTCGATGCGGCCATCGGTGACGCCGACCACGGCAGCAACATGGATCGCGGGATGAAAGCCGCCTCCGCTGCGCTGGACGAGGGGTCGTTCGAGACAGCCGACGCGTTGCTCAAGAAGGTCGGCATGACTTTGGTGAGCACGGTGGGCGGCGCAAGCGGGCCGTTGTACGGAACGTTCTTCCTGCGTTGTGGGACGGCGCTCACGGGGGTCGACGACATCGATGCCGCTGCCTTCGGCGCTGCGCTGCGCGCGGGTGTCGACGGCCTCGTCGCGCGCGGCAAGCCGGTGCTCGGAGACAAGACGATGTACGACGCCTGGGCTCCTGCGCTCGACGCGTACGACGCAGCGGTGGCTGACGGGTCGTCACTGGCCGATGCCTTGCGCGCGGCTGCGGACGCCGCTGCCACGGGGCGCGACGAGACGATCCCGATGGTCGCCCGCAAGGGCCGCGCGAGCTATCTGGGGGAGCGGAGTGCAGGGCACCAGGACCCTGGGGCGACGAGCACGACCCTGCTCGTAGAGGCGGCAGCAAGCGCGCTCTCGTGAGGCTGCCATGATCGGCATCGTCGTCGTCTCACACAGCCGAGCCCTCGCCGACGCGGCCGTCGGCCTCGCTCGCGAGATGGTCGACGCCACGGCCGCTCCGGCCATCGCGGTGGCGGCCGGCCTGGACGAGACGACGTTCGGCACCGACGCGACCGCGGTGTCGGCCGCGATCGAACAGGTGGACTCAACAGACGGAGTCCTGGTGCTCCTCGATCTCGGCAGTGCCGTGCTCAGTGGCGAGATGGCCCTTGAGTTCCTCGACCCGGACGTCGCCGGGCGGGTCCGACTCTCCAGCGCACCGCTGGTCGAAGGGCTCGTCGCCGCCGTTGTGCTGGCGTCGACCGGAGCCGACCTGGACGCCGTGGCGGCCGAGGCCGAGTCGGGTCTGCTGGCCAAGCAGTCACATCTCGACTCCGGTGGCGAAGCAGCAGGTCCGTCTGCCCATGAGGGTGAAGCGGCGCGCCCGGACGCCACCACCGAGGTCACGGTGTCCAACCCCCACGGACTGCATGCCCGTCCCGCAGCCAAGGTCGTCACGCTCGTCCGCGGCTTCGACGCGACCGTGACGCTGCGCAACCTGGACACAGGGAAGGGGCCGGTCCCTGCGGGCAGCCTGAGCGCGGTGGCGACCTTGGATGCAAGGCAAGGTCATCGGCTCCAGGTGTCGGCCTCCGGGGCGCAGGCCACCGAGGCGCTGCGGGCCCTCGAGGACTTGGCCGGGCGTGGCTTCGACGACGTACCGGTCTCACCGTCGTCGCTCCCGGCGGGGGAGGCGGCTGCGGCGGGGAGTGGCCTCGACCTGGCCATGGGACCCGCTCTCGTCCTGAGCGCGTCGGTCGACACGACTGCCTACGTGCCGGGCGACGCAGGCAGTGAACGTTTCGGCTCCGCCCGGGCGGTCGACGCGGTCCGGGCGCGGCTCGAGGAGTTGCAGCGCCGTACGGCCGAGACATCCGGACCCGAAGCGGCGGACATCTTCGTGGCCCAGATGGCCCTGCTCGACGACCCCGAGATCACCACGCCGATCGACACCGCAATCGCGGCCGGGACGCCGGCGCCGCAGGCCTGGCGTGAGCGGCTGAACGCCGTGGCGGATCAGTTCGACGGGCTCGCCGATGCCTACCAACGGGAGCGCGCGGCCGATGTTCGGAGCGTTCAGGCGAGTGTTCTGCGGGCACTGACCGGTCAGACGGAGGCCGAGCTCGACTCGGGTGGCAAGCCTGTGATCCTCGTCGTGGAGGAGCTCGACGCCGCCACGGCTGCCTCGATTGACACTGACGCCGTGGCCGGAGTGGTCACGATCGCGCGCGGCACGACCGGGCACGGAGTCATCGTGGCCTCGTCGCGCGGTATCCCGCTCCTGACCGGCGTCGGTGCGGATGCCGCCGCGGTCCGTACGGGACAGCTCGTGTCTTTCGACGCGCGCACCAACCGTTTCGTCGCAGACATGAGTGAGGAGGAGCAGCAGCGTTTCCCCGATCTCGTAGCCGGGCGCCGGCGCGAGCGTGAGCAGATCGTCGCGGCGGCTCAGACCTCGGCTTCGACCCGCGACGGGACCAGGATTCCCGTGTTCGCCAACCTCGCATCGGTCGCCGACGCCGAGAGCGCAAGCGTCAACGGTGCCGAAGGGTCAGGTCTGGTCCGGACCGAGGTCCTGTTCGGTGACCGGGCGGTCGCACCGACGGTGGAGGAGCAGGCGGAGACGTTTTTGGCCCTTGCCAAGTCGTTGGGTGGCGCACCCTTGACCATCCGGACGTGGGACATCGGTGGCGACAAGCCGCTGCCGTTCCTCACCCAGGACGTTGAGGCCAACCCGTTCCTGGGCGAGCGCGGACTGCGCGTGTTCCGGCGTCGACCGGACTTGTTGCGTGACCAGCTCACCGCGATCTGGCGGGCTGCCCGCGAAACGACGCTCCGCGTCATGTTCCCGATGGTCACCGAGCCGGCCGAGGTGGCGTTCGCGCGCGAGCTGCTCGCTGCCGCTCGTGGCGACGCGGCCGGAGTCGACCTGGCGGTCGGGATCATGGTCGAGGTACCCGCGGCCGCCCTCACGGTGGAGTCCCTGGCTGCCGGCCTCGACTTCGTCAGCATCGGAACCAACGACCTGACCCAGTACACGATGGCCGTCGACCGCGGCAATGACGCCGTGGCAGACCTCGCCGATCCGATGAGCCCGGCCCTGCTCCGCCTGATCGACCGCGTCTGCCGGCACCGTCCGCCGGGCGTCGAGGTCGCGGTCTGCGGAGACCTGGCGAGTCGCCCCGGCGTCGTACCACTGCTGCTCGGCTTGGGGGTCGATGAGCTCAGCTGTACGCCGCCGCGCGTACCGGAGGTCAAGCAGGCGGTCCGTGCGACCGACCTGGGTTCGGCCCGGGAGCTGGCGTCCGCCTGCCTGGCCGCCCCCGACGCCGCCACAGTCCGCCACCTCCTCGCTCCTTGAGCCGTGAGTTGTGGTCCGTTGAGCCGTGAGTTGTGGTGCGTTGAGCCGTGAGTTGTAGCGCTGATCAGGGCGTCGTCAGCTGCTGAGCCAGACCCACGACGTGCCCTTGCGGATCTGCGATCAAGGCGAAGGCGACTCCGGGCACGGTCACCGGCTGCTGGACCACCCGGCCGCCGAGGCGGGCGGTGTCGGCGATCGCCTGCTCTATGTCGTCGACGCCGACGAAGAACGTGACCAGGTCCTCGTCGCCCTGCAGCGGGCTGATCGCGGTGTAGAGCGCCTCCGGTACGCCGGTATCGACGAAGGTGTACCCAGGGAAGGCTCCCTCATCGGGGTAGGTCCAGCCGAACAACTCTCCGAAGAACGCACGCGTTCCGTCGGGGTCGCTGGAGCGGATCTCTGCATGCACAATCGGGTGACCCATGACAGCCTCCGTCGTTGGTGGGGCCACGTCGTGCAGCCCTCACCGGTACGACGAACGACGTGAGAGCGAATCGACGTGCGCTGCCGGACTGCTCAGTGGCCCCCGACGAGCGGCGATATGGCGCGTGCGATGCGGGACGGCCGGCCGGTGAGGACCTCTTCGTGGTCGGCGAGCGACATCGCGCGCAGACCTGCGTTGACGCCGAGCCACCGCAGCGGCTCGGGCTCCCACCGACGCGAACGATGATCGACCCACGGCAGCTCGACGAGGTCGGACGGCACCTGCCGGATCAGGTCCGCCAGGGTGCGTCCCGCCAGGTTGGTCGTCGTCACCCCATCCCCGACGTAGCCACCGGCCCAGCCGATCCCGGTCGTCCGGTCCAGGCCGACGGAGGCCATCCAGTCCCGCGGTATGCCGAGAGGCCCGCCCCACGTATGCGTGTATCTCACGTCGCGAAGAGCAGGAAAGAGCTCGATGAGCGTGGTCCGCAGCTCCGCGAACACCCGTTCGGCCCGGTCGTGCTCGGGCGACACCGACGACGCGAAGTGGTACGGCGCGCCGCGTCCTCCGAAGACGATCCGGTCATCGGCCGTCCGCTGGCCGTAGATGATGAGGTGGCGGTGGTCGGTGAACGTCGGCGCGTCGGCCAGCCCGATCTCGTCCCAGGTGGCCGCCGGCAACGGCTCGGTCGCGACCACGAGCGAGTACACGGGCACGACCTGGCGGCGACGACCAGGTAGGCCTGGCGTGTAACCCTCGGTCGCCCGGACGACGTACTCAGCCCGAACGTTGCCCCCCACCGTCGTCACGAGGCTCGGCGCGAGTGCTGTCACTGCGGTCTGCTCGTAGATCGTGACGCCGCGTCGTTCGACTGCGGCGGCGAGTCCGCGGACCAGCTTGCCCGGATGGATCCGGGCACAGTGTGGCGTGTATGTCGCTCCGAGGGCGCCCGCAGTCGCGGCCATCTCGGCTGACTCACGTGCGGACAGCAGGCGCACGTCGTCGACGGTGTCACCCCAGGCCTGCGCCTCGTCGACCTCGTGCCGGGCGCGCTCGAGCTGGGCCTTGCTCCGGGCGAAGGCGACCGTCCCCCCACGGTGGAAGCCGCAGTCGATGCCCTCCTCCTCGGCGACACGCTCGATCTCGCCGATGCTCGCTCGCATCGCCGCGATCTGGGCGTTGGCGGCCTCAGGAGAGGAGCCGGGCAGCCGGGCCAGCTTGGAGCGGGAGCTCGGGAAGAGCGCAGAGGCCCACCCACCGTTGCGGCCCGAGGCGCCGAAGCCGGCGATGTCCCGCTCCAGGACTGCAACACGCAGGCCGGGGTCGGCGGCCGAGAGATAGTAGGCGGTCCACAGTCCGGTGAACCCCGCTCCGACGATTGCGACGTCGACGTCGAGGTCGGTGTCGAGGGCGCGGCGAGGGAGGAGTCGGTCCCCGCAGGTGGCATGCCACAGGGACAGGTCGGCGTACGAGACCACGGCTCAGCGGACTCCCCACGAGTAGGTCTGCTTGTGGAGCTTGAGGTAGACGAACGACTCCGTGCCGCGGACGCCCTCGATCGCGCGGATGCGCTTGGACAGCAGCTCGAGCAGGTGGTCGTCGCTCTCGCAGACGACCTCGACCATCAGGTCGAACGATCCCGCGGTCACGATGACGTAGTCGACCTCGGCCATGGTCGTCAGGGCTTCGGCGATGGGTTCGAGGTCGCCCTCGGCGTGGATGCCGATCATGGCCTGTCGAGCGAACCCGAGCTGGAGCGGATCTGTCACGGCCACGATCTGCATGACCCCGCTGTCGAGCAGCCGTTGCACGCGCTGGCGGACGGCCGCCTCGGACAACCCGACGGCCTTGCCGATCGAGGCGTACGGCATCCGGCCGTCCTTCTGGAGCTGGGCGATGATGCCCTTGGAGACCTCGTCCAGGACTGGATGTGTGCCGTTGTGGCGTTGGGTCACGGGCCCATCTTGGTAGCGAAAGGGTAAGTTGCGCAAGCAAAAACCTTCAGATTCCGTTGCAGATGCGCATCGCACCAATGGAATCCCTTGTCATGGCGACCGTCGTCTGACAGGATCGCGTCCACTGGATCAGGAAGAAGGATGATCGATGGATGCTGCCGGGAAAACGACGTCGCAGGCCATACCGCGCCGCACATTTCTCCGAGGAGCGTCCCTTTCTGCCGTGGCGCTGGCGGCCGGTCTGACCGGTTGCGGAACTTCGGGTGCCAAGCTCGCACCGGGCTCCTGCAAGAGCGAGGACTTCTCCGCCACCCAGCCCACTCTGGAGTTCTCCAACTGGCCCCAGTACATCGATCCGATCAAGAAGAAGAACTCATCGCTGAGTCGTTTCGAGGACGAGTCCGGGATCTCGGTCTCCTACATCCCCGACGTCAACGACAACGAGACGTTCTTCGCCAAGGTGGCCAACCAGCTCGCCGGCTGTGAGCCGACCGGCCGCGACATCGTCACGCTGACCGACTGGATGGCGGCGAAGATGATCGAGCTCGGCTGGATCCAGAAGCTCGACAAGTCGCGGATGCCCAACGTCGATGCCAACATGCTGCCGTCGTTGAAGTCCCCGGGCTGGGACCCCAACCGCGAGTACAGCGCGCCGTGGCAGAGCGGCATGACCGGGATCTGTTACAACAAGGAGCTGACTGACCCGGTCGGCAGCTTCAACGAGCTCCTCACGCGCCCCGATCTCAAGGGCAAGGTCGACCTGCTCAGCGAGATGCGCGACACGATGCTGTTCATGCTGCTGCTGGAGGACGCCGATCCCGAGGATTTCACCCTGACCCAGTTCGAGGCCGGTATCGAACGTCTTCAGAAGGCCGTGTCCGATGGACAGGTCCGGCGCTTCACCGGCAACGACTACACCGAGGACCTGCGGGGTGGCAACGTCGTGGCGTGTGAGGCCTGGAGCGGCGACATCCCCCAGCTCGGCGACCCGAAGTTCGTGTGGGTTCCCGCCGAGGAGGGTGTCGCCCTGTGGAGCGACAACATGATGGTTCCGAACCGCGCGACGCACCGCAGCAACGCTGAAGAGCTCTTCAACTTCTACTACGACCCGAAGAACGCCGCCCAGCTGTCGGCGTGGAACTACTACTTCTGCCCGGTCGTGGGCACCGAGGAGTACATCGGCCAGTACGACGAGGAGGCAGTCGGGAACCCGTTGATCTTCCCGACCCAGAAGTACCTCGAGAACGGTTACGGCTTCATGGCGCTCGGGGACAAGGAACGCGAGTACACCTCGCTCTTCTCAAAGGTGATGACCGGATGACGATGGCTGCGACGGAGACAGGCACAGGCGTGAGCGAAGGCCAGGACAAGGATCTACGACTCGTGAACGTGACGAAGCGGTTCGCCTCCTTCACGGCGGTCAACGACCTGAGCCTGACAGTGCCGGCGGGGTCGTTCTTCGCGTTGCTGGGACCGTCCGGCTGCGGAAAGACGACCACGCTGCGCATGGTCGCCGGGCTCGAGCAACCGACCAAGGGCGAACTGTTCATCGGCGACGAGGAGATCTCACGCCTCAAGCCCTACAAGCGCCCGGTCAACACGGTTTTCCAGTCCTATGCGCTGTTTCCCCACCTGACGATCTTCGAGAACGTGGCCTTCGGGCTGCGGCGGCGGGGTCGCAAGGACGTCAAACAGACCGTGCAGGACATGCTCGAACTGGTGGAGCTGACCGATTTCGTGTCCCGCAAGCCTGCGCAGCTCTCGGGCGGTCAGCAGCAGCGCGTCGCCCTGGCACGGGCCCTGATCAACAAACCTGGCGTCCTGCTCCTCGACGAGCCGCTCGGCGCTCTCGACCTCAAGCTGCGTCGGCAGATGCAGATCGAGCTCAAGCAGATCCAGACCGAGGTGGGGATCACGTTCGTGCACGTGACCCACGACCAGGAAGAGGCCATGACGATGGCCGACACGATCGCCGTCATGAACCAGGGGATCATCGAGCAGATGGGCCCCCCCGAGGACCTCTACGAGAACCCGCAGACGACGTTCGTCGCCAACTTCCTGGGCCAGTCCAACCTGGTCAAGGTCGATGTGGTCACCCAGACCGGCGAGTACTCCCAGATCAACTGCCACGGCCAGAAGCTGGCAGTGCCGAGCAAGCGCGACCACAGTGGTGGCGGCAAGGGCTGGTTGGGTGTCCGACCGGAAAAGATCTTCGTCGGCGCTCCCGAAGGCGAAGATCACGGTGATGCCAACGTGTTGAGCAACGGCCGTGTCAGCGACGTGAGTTTCGTCGGCGTGAGCACCCAGTACCTGGTCCGGATGCCGTGGGGGCAGGAGCTGATGGTGTTCGAGCAGAACACCGGACAGCGTGATCGCTTCCGGCCGGGCGATGAGGTCGAGCTGGCGTGGAATGCCGCCCACTCGTTCCTCCTCGATCCTGACCAGGACGCCGAGGCTGGTGTCACTCGCGAGGAGGACCTGTGAGCGTCGCCCCCGTCGCGGAGGCACCGGTCGCGGACGGGGAGGTCGCGCGTCGCCACGGATGGGGATGGCTGCTGATCGTTCCGGGCATGATCTGGCTCGCGGTCTTCTTCGTCGTCCCAACCGTGCAGCTCGTCGGCACCAGCCTGTACAACCCGCTGGGCTCCTTCGAGTTCGGCTACAAGATGACGTGGCACATCCAGAACTACGGCAACGCGATCTCGGACAACACGAAGTTCTTCGTGCGGTCGTTCATGTACGCCGGTATCGCGACCGTGCTGTGCTTCCTGCTCGCCTACCCGCTGGCGTACGCCATCGCATTCAAGGCGGGCCGCTGGAAGAACTTCATGCTCGTGCTCGTCATCGCGCCGTTCTTCACCAGCTTCCTGCTGCGGACGCTGACCTGGCAGTCGATCCTCTCCGACCGCGGCTTCGTCGTCGACACGTTCAAGACGCTGCACCTGCTGCCGTCTGACGGGCGACTCCTCGCGACCTCGTTCGCTGTGGTGGCTGGTCTGACCTACAACTTCCTGCCGTTCATGACGTTGCCGATCTACGCCAGTCTCGACAAGGTGGATCCGCGGCTGGTCGAGGCCTCGTCCGACCTCTACGCCTCCCCGTTCACAGGGTTGCGCAAAGTGACCTTCCCGCTGTCCTTGCCGGGCGTGGTGTCCGGCACGCTGCTGACGTTCATTCCGGCGTGCGGTGACTACATCAACGCCGAGCTGCTGGGCACCCCGCGCCAGTTCATGATCGGCAACAAGATCCAGGATGCGTATCTGCGGCAGAAGGACTATCCGCAGGCAGCCACCTTGTCGATCATCTTGATGGTGATCGTCCTGGTGATGGTCATCGCCTACATCCGCAAGTCCGGCACGGAGGAGCTCGTCTGATGGCCGCGACCACGACAACGTCGACGAACCGGCGTACGACGGCCTCTCCCCGGGGGCCACGAGGAACTGGCGGCATCGTCGGGTGGTTCCGCGAGCGCATCGTGCTGCTGATCGGGTGCGCCGTGCTCGTCTACACCTTCATCCCGATCGCCTACGTGATCGCGCTGTCGTTCAACGAGCCATCGGGCCGCGCGGCAAGCACCACGTGGAACACGTTCACCTGGAACAACTGGCAGACGATCTGTGAGCCGGAGGGGATGTGCTCGGCCCTCAAGCTCAGCTTCCAGGTGAGCATCACCGCCACGATCATGGCCACGCTCCTCGGCACGCTGTTGGCCTTCGGTATCGTCCGGCACAGCTTCCGGGGCCGAGCCTCGGTGAACATCCTGATCTTCCTGCCGATGGCCACGCCCGAGGTGGTGATGGGTTCCAGCCTGCTCGCGATGTTCATCGCGGCCGGTTTCAACAGCTACCTCGGTTTCGCGACGATCGTCATCGCACACGTGTTGTTCTGTCTGTCCTTCGTCGTCGTCACCGTCAAGGCGCGGCTGGCGGGCATGGACTCCCGGTTGGAGCAGGCGGCGATGGACCTGTACGCGAACGAGTGGCAGGCGTTCCGGTTGATCACGCTGCCACTGGCGATGCCGGGCATCGTCGCGGCCTCGTTGTTGGCGTTCTCGCTCTCGTTCGACGACTTCATCGTCACGAACTTCACGTCCGGCAGTGAAGTCACCTTCCCGCTGTTCATCTATGGCGCGAAGCAACGCGGGTTCCCGCCACAGGTGTTCGTCATCGGGACCCTCATGTTCCTCATCTCGTTCGTCTTCGTCATCGCTGCCGAGCTCTGGAGACGTCGCCGGGCGACTGTCCTGACGGGTTGACGGGTTGTCGGGCGCGAGCACAATGGCGGCATGAGCGATCCGGTTCGCGTCATCAGGCACGACGATCTCGTCGAGGCTGACCCCACTCCGGGAATGAAGCGTGAACGCGCCTTCGAGGTCCCGACCCTGTGGGCAGGACGGGTCGAGACCGCCCCCGGCGCCGTCAGCGGCTGGCATCACCACGACCGCAACGAGACGAGCCTCTACGTCGTCTCAGGCGTACTGCGGTTGGAGTTCGAGGGGAACGAAGGCTTCATCGACGCGCGTGCCGGCGAGTTCGTCCATGTGCCGGCGTACACCGTGCATCGTGAGAGCAACCCGACCGGCGACGTATCGGTGGCTGTCATCGCCCGAGCTGGTGGTGGTACGCCGACCGTGAACGTGGACGACCCGCGCCCGTCCGCGCAGCGCTCCTGACCCCTGCGCTGCCGTACGATCGGGCCGTGTCGCCACGCACGCGCAAGGCCCGGATCGACGACGTGCACGAGATCGCGCTGTCCATGCCGCACGTCACGGTTGATCAGCGTGCGAGTGAGAACCCCGTCTATCAGGTCGGTCGCAAGTCGTTCATCTTCTTCCGAACTCCCCGTCCGGATGCCGTCGACCGCGAGACCGGCGAGCGCTATACCGATGTGATCGTCTTCTGGGTCGGTTCGGCAGCCGACAAGGAGGCACTGGTGCAAGACGAGTCGTCGCCGTTCTTCACCACGCCGCACTTCGACGGCCACCAGTCCGTCCTGCTCCGGGCGTCACGGATCGGGGAGCTGACGCGGGCCGAACTCACCGAGATCATCCAGGATGCGTGGCTCTCGCGCGCGTCGCCGGCTCGCGCTCGCCAGTGGCTCGAAGCCCATCCATGACCGCGAGGACGACGACATGAGCGACACCACCGACCACGGACGCATCCGCCGCGCCCTGGCCGAGGCCCAGCGCGCGCACGAAGCGGCCACCGAGGCCCTGCGACGGGCAGAAGACGCGGCCGTTGCGGCCGGAGCGGAGGTTGTCGCCCACCATGATGCGATCACCGTCCAGCGGATCAACGTGGTCGAACCCGACGGCACGCTCAGACTTGTGATCACCAATGCCAGCCAGCTACCTGGGCTGATCCTGCGCGGAGAGGAACACGCCCACCCCAACCGGAACCCAGCCTCGGGCCTGATTTTCTTCAATGACGAGGCAACAGAGATGGGCGGGCTCACGTTTGGCGGACTTCGCTCCTCCGGTGGCTACTCGAGCGGGGTGCATCTGAGCTACGACGACTGCGAGCAGGACCAGGTCATCGTGCTCTCGTCGAGCGACGACGGTCGAGCGGCTCGGGTCGCTCACTGGAGTTCATCCATCGTCCCGAATGGTCGATCGTCGACCTCGTGCGGGCCACGGAGGCGTCCGTCGGAGATGAAGCCGATCCGGATGTGGAGAACATGTCGGGGCAGGAACTCGCCCGACGGATGCGCTTGGCCCGCGAGGCCGATGGGTCCGTTGGACTGACGCTCGCGGACGCCGACGGACGCCGACGGACGCCCGCGGATCGTGCTGCACGTCGCGCCGGCAGCGTCATCACCGAGCTGCCCGACCGCTGATCGATGCTCGAGATACGGGTTTCAGGCAGCTGGGAGGGCACGGTGGGTGCCGGTGTGGTCGACCAGGAGATAGCGGCCGTGGGGGGTGCGCCACACGAACACGCCGGTGAAGGGTTGGGCGACTTGCCAGTCGCCGTGGGTCTTGACCCGATGATGGAAGCGGGTGATGGGGCCGAGCTTGCCGAGTCCGGTCTGGCCCGGTGGTCCACCCTCATCGGGTTTGACGAAGGCGATGGTGTGGTCGATGTCGCCGGTACGGCGGGTGGAGGTGGCGTAGGGGAAGCAGTCGACCGGGATGGCGAGGTGGACGGCTTCGCGGATCCGGTCGGGGATCTCATACGCATCCACCGGCACCTGGTCGTTGAGGTCGATGACGGGTTTGACGGTCACGGTGGCGTGGCCGAGCCAGGACCGGACCCGGTCGACGGTGACCGGTCCGACCTGTTCCACCCTGGCTACCCCCTGACCGGTGAGCAGGGCCTGGTCGGTGAGGTGGACATACAACGTCACGTCCGGTCGGGTATCCACCTGGCGACGCGTCCGCACCGAGGACTCCACCGGTTCGCCCGGTTCGGTCGAGTCGGTCTTGCCGGTGGGGTCGGTTTGGCTGCTGGTGGCCTGGGCGACCTGGTCGAACAGGTCCAGGGCGGTCTGTGGTCGGGCCAGGATCCCGATCGCAGCGGCCCGGCGCGCGTCCTTGCCCCGGGCATCACCGAGCAGGCCGAGCCCATCAGCGGCGCGGTCGACGCTGGCGTCGAACCAGATCGCGTCGACTGCCTCGGCCTGGATGACAATCTTCTTCGTGCCGACCTCACTGGACTGGTCCAGCCACACCCCCAACGACGCCTGCGCCCGCTCATCGGCCTCAGCGGCCGCGTCGGGGTCACACTCCAGCCAACACGCGGCAATGATGGCTTCGATGCGGCCCCACGACAGGGAGTGTGCGTATTTGGCGATTCGACGGTCGACGACCGCCACCGTCTCCACACTCAGGTGGCGGGTGGCTTCGGCGCACTTGCGGCCGATCCACGGCTTCACCTCACCCGCACAGATCCTGGCCCACAGCTTGGGGAGTCGGTGGCGGAGGTCCAGGGCGTCCCCGACCAGTCGCTCCGCCGCCGACGACGCCTTCGCTAAAACCACACCGAGCTCGGCCGGTGCGAACTCCGCCACGCCCGGCGTCCCGGCTCCGCCGAACTGGACCAGCTGCTCACTGCCAGGCAACAGCGGACTGGTCGCCCGGGCCAGCTCACCGTGCAGGTCGGCCCAACGGGCGGCCGCGTGCAGGATGTCGACCTCGACCCGATCCGCGGCAGCACGGGCGGTCTCGACGTAAGACAGGATGGCTGTCTCGTCGAGGGCGTCGAAGTCGGTGTCGAACATGTGTTCGATTTTACCTGACATGTCCGACCGGCCCAGACATTTTTCGCCTTGTGTACAACGGTTTCCGGGTCTCGACGAGGTCGGCCGCCGGATGTTGGGTCTCGACAAGCCTGTCCTGAGCTCGTCGAAGGGCTCGACCGCCGGATGTCCTGGGTCCTCGCCGAAGAAGACCGGCGAAAAGGCCGGCACGCTCAGCCGGCGACGACAACAGGAGGCGCGATGTGCCCACAAAGAGGCGACGGTGCGTCCGCAGATTTATCGCGAACGCACCGTCTTCAGGGGAGGGAGCCCGGAGCTCTCGGGGATATGGCTCAGATCTTGGTCGACGCCTCCGTCAGGACTGAGCGGAGGATCTGCTCGATCTCGTCGAAGTGCTCCTGGTCGCAGATCAACGGTGGCGAGAGCTGGACCACTGGGTCACCACGGTCGTCGGCCCGGCAGTAGAGGCCCGCGGAGTACAGCGCCTTGGACAGGAAGCCGCGGAGCAACTTCTCGGCCTCGTCGTCGTTGAAGGTTTCCTTGGTCGCCTTGTCCTTGACCAGCTCGATGCCGTAGAAGTAGCCGTCACCGCGGACGTCACCGACGATTGGGAGGTCGTAGAGCTTCTCGAGGGTCGAGCGGAAGGCATCCTGGTTGGCCAGCACGTGCTCGTTGATGTGCTCGCGTTCGAAGATGTCGAGGTTGGCCATCGCCACCGCGGTCGAGACCGGGTGGCCGCCGAACGTGTAGCCATGCATGAAGGAGGCGTCGCCCTTCGAGAACGGCTCGAACAGCCGGTCGGTCGCGATCATCGCCCCGAGCGGTGCGTAGCCGGACGTCAGGCCCTTGGCGCAGGTGATCATGTCGGGCTGGTAGCCGTAGCGCTCGGCGCCGAACATGTGTCCGAGCCGGCCGAACGCGCAGATGACCTCGTCGCTGACCAGCAGCACGTCGTACTCGTCGCAAATCTCGCGTACACGCTGGAAGTACCCAGGCGGCGGTGGGAAGCAGCCACCCGCGTTCTGGACCGGCTCGAGGAAGACCGCTGCGACGGTGTCGGCGCCCTCGTTCTCGATGGCCACAGCGATCTGGTCGGCAGCCCAGCGGCCGAACGCCTCGGGGTCGTCGCCGTGGAGGGGAGCGCGGTAGATGTTGGTGTTGGGCACGCGGAAGGTGCTGGGGACGAGCGGCTCGAACATCGCCTTGAGCTCGGGCAGTCCGGTGATCGACAACGCTCCCTGGGTGGTGCCGTGGTAGGCGATCGCCCGGCTGATGACCTTGTGCTTGCCCGGCTTGCCGGTCATCTTGAAGTACTGCTTCGCCAGCTTCCATGCGGTCTCGACCGCCTCGCCACCGCCGGTCGTGAAGAAGACCCGGTTGAGGTCACCCGGCGCGTACGACGCGATCCGCTGCGCGAGCTCGATGGCGTTGGGATGCGCGTAGGACCACAGTGGCATGAACGCGAGTTGCTGGGTCTGCCGCTGCGCCGCATCGGCGAGCTCGGTGCGGCCGTGACCGAGCTGGCTCACGAACAAGCCGGCGAGCGCGTCCAGGTAGCGCTTGCCGTGGGCGTCATAGATGTACGGCCCCTCACCGCGCACGATGATCGGGACGTCAGCGTTTTCGTAGGACGACATGCGCGTGAAGTGCATCCACAGGTGATCGCGCGCAGACTGTTGGAGCGCAGCGTGGTCCAGTGCGGTGCTGTCGAGGCTCTGGTCGATCGTCATGACGGTCAGTCTGCCCCATTGCTGAAGGTCAAGGCAAGCGAATCCGTGGCCAGATTCCAGATCACGGCGATGCTGCCTAGTTCTAGACAGTGAAAACGACGAAATCCGTTGCGTGTCCGGTCTGTCCGAGTGCGAATCGAGTCCCAGGCAACCAAGCGTCGGGGCCAGCAGGTCCTGATGGGTGAGGGCAGTCGACAGGACGCCCCTGACACACCCAGGGGGACCGATGCCCACGCAGTCGGAAGGCGTCCGCACCGTCCCTGCCTGCGATGCAGGGCGCGGCATGGCAGGAAAGGATGACGCGGTGATCGATCGGGGAGACACGCGTGGCACGTTCGAGGCGTTCGTGGCGGCGCGGTCGGGGGGTCTGCTCCGCACGGCCTACCTGCTGACCCAGGACAGTCATCTGGCCGAAGACCTCGTGCAGACGGCCCTCGCCAAGGCCTGGCGATCCTGGGGTCGGGTCGAGAAGAGCCCCGACGCCTACGTTCGCAGGATCCTCGTCAACACCTACTCCACCTGGTGGCGTCGGAAGTGGAACGGCGAACATCCAACGGATGATCTGCCTGACACCGAACACTCGACGAATGATCCAGCAGACCGCGGTACGACGCACGACGTGCGGAGCGCACTCGCACGGTTGCCCAGACGCCAGCGGGCCGTGGTCGTCCTCCGGTTCTTTGAAGACCTGAGCGAGGCCGAGACGGCACGCCTGCTCGAGTGCAGCGTCGGCACGGTCAAGAGCCAGTCCAGCAAGGCGCTGGCCAAGCTGCGCGTCGATCCGAGTCTGGCCGTGGCAGCTGGCGACGCTCAGCCAAGCCGTGACAACGAGGGGGTAGCCCGATGAAGATCGACGAGCTCAAGCAGACGCTGACTGAATTGGCTGACGAGGTCGAAGACCGAGGTGGACTCGACCGGTTGGCAGGTGTCGACCACAAGGTCACGGCCAGACGACGCACGACCGCGGTGGGCATGACGCTTGCCGCCGTGGTCACGGCAGCGGCGGTGGCGATCGTGCCCAACCTCGACGGGTCGCACCACACGCCCCCCGCGGACACGAACGGCAAGCAGACGTCGTCGCTTCCCACGATCACCGACAAGGGGACGTCGTTCTACTCATCACCGGGTGGAGCAGCACTGCTCGGCCACGTGGTGGCCGAACCCGGCCAGCGCGAGGTCTCCTTCACGTTCACTCCGGACACGCTGAACCTCTCTTGGGAGCAGTTCTGCTGGGATCCGAGCCGGTCGGGTAGTCACGGCGCCGAGTACAGCACCTTCGTCAACGGCCATCCGCTCGGTGGGTCCACGTGTGCAGGCGGACCGGACGGCCCGATGTCAGGCACCTCGTCGTTCGGTGACGGGTCCCCGCGCCGCAACGCCATGGGTTGGGCCCGGCTCGATGTCCGCGTGGGCAAGTCGTCCACGTTCACCGTGCGGATCACCAAGCACGCCGATCGCTCGGTTGACCCACAGCTCGGAGCAGCGGTCTACGCACATGCACCCCAGATGCTTGACGGAGGAGTCTGGTACGACCGACAGGTCGTCTACCTCGGTCACACGTACGAGGCCGCGGCGGTGAACTCGGCCGCGTTGTCCGGCCGGCTCACCCGGGTCTCCGTCGACCTGCCGCCGTCTGACACGAAGCTCTACGTCTTCCAAGGCGCGACGCACCTGAAGGGTCAGCTCAAGCTCATCACGCGTGGTGGCAGCGGCATGTTGCTCCCAGCCGGCAGCCTCGGCGGTGGCAACGGAGACCTCGTCGACCCCGACCAAGGCTCCGTCACGGTGTCGGGAGCGAGCAAGGACGGCAAGTCCACGGGCACGATCTACGTCGTCGTCTACCAACGGGTGACGTAAAGCACTGATCTGTTTAGGGTGGGGTATGCGCTTCCCGTCGAGCCCGACTTAGGTCCTACCGCGCAGGTTCACGCTGCGCGTCCTCAGCTATCACGCGTCGCGTGACCTGGTCCCGTTGTACAGCGTCTACGCCCTGCTGTTCGGAGACAACGGCATCTCGGCCGGGCAGATCTCGACGCTGTTCATCATCTGGTCGTTGACCTCGTTCGTGTTCGAGGTGCCCTCGGGCGCCTGGGCCGACACCATCGACCGGCGGCTGTTGCTGGTCCTCTCGGCCCTGGTCTACGCCTCGGCCTTCAGCGCGTGGATGTTGTTTCCGAGCTATCCCGGCTATGCGCTCGGCTTCGTCCTCTGGGGACTGTCGAGCGCATTGATGTCGGGAACCTTCGAGGCCGCGCTGTATGACGAGCTCGTCGACCGAGGAGCTGAGGAGGGATACCCCGGCCTCATCGGGTGGGCCCACTCCACCGCGATGGTGGCCAACCTCGTTGCGACGGTGGCGGCGGCGCCGTTGCTCGCGATCGGTGGCTACGGCCTCGTCGGTTGGACCTCGGTGGCCATCGCGGGAGGGCAGGCCGTGTTGGCCGCGACCCTCCCGTTCTCGCTCGCGGCGCGCAGGCCGAACAGATCGCACCGTCTGTTGGCCGAGACCGAGGCACTGACGGCGCGGTACGTCTCCATGCTGCGTGCCGGCATCCGGGAGTCGTCCAGGTCGGTCGATGTCCGTCGGGTCGTCCTCATCGCCGCCCTGCTGGTCGGGCTGACGGCGTACGACGAGTACTTCCCGCTGGTCGCCAGGGACCACGGGGTCTCGACGTCGACGATCCCCCTGCTCATCGGGCTGGCCGTCATCGGGCAAGTCGTGGGAACCGCGCTGGCCGGACGTACGGCCGGTATGCGGTCGCGCACCATCGCGGTGGTGGTCGTCACCGGTGGCGGACTGATCTCGCTCGGCGCGCTCGTCTGGCCGTACGTGGGTTTCGTCGCCATCGCGGTCGGCTACGGACTGCTGAACAACACGATGATCGTCGCCGAGGCCCGGCTCCAGCAGGTGATCGCCGGTCCGGCCCGCGCGACGGTGACGTCGGTCTACGGGCTCGCGACCGAAGTGGTGGCGCTGGCGGTGTACGGCACGTTCGCCGCGGCCGCCGGCTTCACGACCGTGCCGACGCTCGTGGCGCTGCTCGGAGTCCCGATCGTGGCCATCGCCTGGTCCGCCGGACGCTGGTTCCCCGGACCGCCAACGCGGTCGGCCGCCGAGACCAGGTGATCAGCGGAAGGCGGACTCGCCGGTGAGGGCCTGCCCGATGACGAGCTGGTGAACCTCAGACGTGCCTTCATACGTCAGCACCGACTCGAGGTTGTTGGCATGACGCATGACCGGATACTCGAGTGTGATGCCGTTCGCCGCCAGGATGGTTCGGCACTCGCGAGCGATCGCGATCGACTCCCGAACGTTGTTGAGCTTGCCCAGGCTCACCTGCTCGTTGCGGATGCCCGGGCCGTCCTTGAGTCGGCCGAGATGCAGTGCCAGCAGCATGCCCTTGCCGAGCTCGAGGGTCATGTTGGCCAGCTTTTCCTGCGTCAGCTGGTACGCCGCCAGCGACTTGTCGAACACGCGACGGCTCTTGGCGTAGTCGATGGTGACCTCGAGGCAGTCGCGGGCGGCCCCCAGCGCGCCGAAGACGATGCCGAACCTGGCCTCGGACAGACACGACAGCGGCCCGGCCAGACCCTTCGCCTCTGGGAGCATGGCCGACCCCGGAAGTCGCACGTCCTCGAGGATGAGCTCGCTCGTCACCGAAGCCCGCAGCGACATCTTCTGCTTGATCTCGGGCGCGGAGAAGCCACGCGTGTCCGTGGGTATGACGAAGCCGCGGATGACGCCTTGACCGGAGTCAGCTGAGCCCTCGTCTGTGCGTGCCCACACGACGGCGACGTCGGCGATGGCGCCGTTGGTGATCCACATCTTGGTGCCGTTGAGCACCCAGTCGGAACCGTCGCGTCGCGCGCGGGTACGCATGCCGCCGGGATCGGATCCGAAGTCGGGCTCAGTCAGACCGAAGCACCCGATCGCCGTACCGGCCGCCATCTGGGGCAGCCAATGCTCCTTCTGCTCGTCGCTGCCGAAGCGGTGGATGGCGAACATCGCCAGCGAACCCTGGACCGACACCAGGCTGCGGACGCCGCTATCAGCTGCTTCGAGCTCGAGGCAGGCGAGCCCGTACGCCGTCGCGCTGGTCCCGGCACAGCCATAGCCGTCGAGATGCATGCCCATCAGCCCCAGCGACCCGAGCTCCTTCGCCAGCTCTCGGGCGGGCAGGCTGGCCTCTTCGTACCACTGCGCAATGTGTGGCCTGATCTGATCGTCACAAAACCGCCGGACGGTCTCGCGCATGGCGCGTTCTTCGTCGTCGAGCAGGCCGTCGATCCCGAACAGGTCGAGAGGTGCCGTGGACGCGTGGGGTGACTTCGACACGAGCGCTCCAGAGGTCGAGCAGTGGATACCTCACCTTAGAGGGAACGACTGCCGGCGACGAGTACGGTCGGCTCCTACCGCAGCGACACGGCGAGCCCGGGTGGCATCGCGTGCGCCCAGGGGTTGCCGCCCAGTAGGGTGCCGATGTGGCGACGACGACCGACGGGGGTCAGGATGCCGACACGGCCTCTTCCGACGCTGCCCACGCGGCCGTCGATCTCCGCGGACTGACGCGGCACTTCGGATCGGTGACGGCCGTCGACGACATCGACCTGACGATCCACGACGGCGAGTTCTTCTCGATGCTGGGGCCGTCCGGATCGGGCAAGACCACGGTGCTCCGCATGATCGCGGGCTTCGAGACACCCGACTCCGGAACCGTCCGGCTCGACGGGGTCGACGTGACCCGGCAGGCCCCCTTCGAGCGCAACGTCAACACCGTCTTCCAGGACTACGCGCTGTTCCCCCACATGAACGTGCGCGACAACGTCGCCTACGGCCTCCGTGTGCGGGGCGTGGCCAAAGCCAGGCGTCGCGAGCTCGCCGACGCCGCCCTGGCCAAGGTCCGGCTCGATTCCCACGGCGACCGCAGGGCCAGCCAACTGTCGGGCGGCCAGCGGCAGCGGGTCGCGCTCGCTCGCGCCCTGGTGATCGAGCCGAAGGTGCTGCTGCTCGATGAGCCGCTCGGTGCACTCGACCTGAAGCTGCGCGAGGAGATGCAGGTCGAGCTCAAGGTCCTGCAGCGCGACGTGGGTATCACCTTCGTGTTCGTGACCCACGACCAAGACGAGGCGCTGACCATGAGCGACCGGATCGCGGTCTTCAACAACGGGCGCATCGAGCAGATCGGGTCAGCTGCAGAGATCTACGAGCAGCCGGCGAGTTCCTTCGTGGCCGGCTTCGTCGGCACCAGCAATCTCATCACCGGCGCCGCGGCCAAGGCCTTGTTCGGGCATGAGGGCACCTTCAGTGTGCGGCCCGAGAAGATCCACATCGACCCCGATCTGCGGTCGCCGGAGGATCCCGGCGTCACATCGGTCAGGGGAACCGTGGCGGAGGTGGTCTACGCGGGCGCGTCCACGCGCTTCATCGTCGACCTCGACGCCGGAGCACGACTCGTGGCGGTGCAGCAGAACCTGCAGTCGTCATCGATGGACGTGCTCGACTACCGCGACAAGCAGGTGCGGCTCAGCTGGCGCGCTGAGCACTGCGTCGCGATCGACGATCATCCCAGCCGCTCTACGTTGGAGGACTCATGACCGCAACACACCCACGACGGCTCGGTCGTCGTACCGGCACGCTCGCCGTGCTCGCTTCGTTGGCCCTGGTGGCCAGCGGTTGCGGCACGTCGAGCGACAACACGTCGTCTCAGCCGGGAGCCGGCGGCTTCAAGGCGCCCGACATCCCGATGGCATCGTCTGTGGGCAAGGGCGAGGGGAAGCTCAACGTGCTGGCCTGGCCCGGGTACGCCGAGTCCGGCAAGAACGACCCGAGCGTCGACTGGGTCACGCCGTTCGAGCAGGAGACCCGCTGCCAGGTCAACGTCAAGGAGTTCGGTACGTCCGACGAGGCAGTCAGCCTGATGCACTCCGGAGGCTACGACGTCGTGTCCGCCTCCGGTGATGCGACGCTGCGGCTCATCGCCGCCAGTGACGTGCAACCCATCAACACCGACCTCGTGCCGAACTACACCGACATCTCTCCGTTCCTGAAGGACAAGGACTTCAACAGCGTCAACGGCCAGATGTGGGGTATTCCGCATGGCTGGGGCGCCAACCTCCTCATGTACAACAAGGATGTCGTCAAGCCGGCTCCTACCGACTGGAACGCCGTGTTCGACATCCCCAAGTCCTATGCCGGCAAGGTGACGGCGTACGACTCGCCGATCTACATCGCCGACGCTGCGCTCTACTTGATGAACTCCGAGCCGAGCCTCGCCATCAAGAACCCCTACGCGCTCGACCAGCGTCAGCTTCAGGCGGCCGTCGACGTGCTCAAGAAGCAGAAGGAAAGTATCGGCGAGTACTGGTCGGACTACACCAAGGAGGTGCAGGCCTTCAAGAGCGGTTCGTCGGTCATCGGGACCACGTGGCAGGTGATCGCCAACCTGACAGAGGGCGACGCCCCCGTGGCCACGGTCTTCCCCAAGAGTGGTTCGACAGGGTGGTCCGACACCTGGATGGTCTCGTCCAACAACGACCACGTGAACTGCGCTTACCTGTGGCTGGACTGGATCGCGAGTCCCAAGGTGCAGGCGCAGGTCGCGGAGTGGTTCGGTGAGGCGCCGGCCAACCCCAAGGCATGCCAGTACACGAGCGAGGGCTTCTGCAGCAACTACCACGTCACCGATGCGGCCTACTCCAGCAAGATCTTCTACTGGGTGACGCCGATCAAGGAATGCCTGGACGGCCGTACGGACGTCGACTGCACGGACTACAACGCGTGGACGGACGCGTGGACCGAGATCAAGGGCTGACGTGACCGAGGGCCCCGCGACGGCGAGGCGAGAGGTCGAGCTGCCGCGGTCAACGTGGCTGCGGCTGGCCTCGGCCTTCTCGCATCGCCACGGGGGAGCCCGGGTCGCTGGTCTGGTGGCCGCGCCCCTGCTGTGGCTCGGCCTGATCTACCTGGTCGCGATCGTCGCGCTGTTCGTGACGGCCTTCTGGCGGGTCGACTTCGGTGTGACGGTCACGCGGGAGTGGAACCTCGACAACTTCCGCAAGCTGTACGAGCAGGATGTGTACCGCACGGTCATCATCCGCACGATCCTGGTGGCCGCCTCCGTCACGGTGATCGACGCCGTCCTGGCGCTCCCCATCGCGTTCTACATGGCCAAGATCGCCCGACCGGGGGTGGCGCGGATCCTGGTCGTCGCGCTGTTGACGCCGCTGTGGGCCAGCTACCTGGTCAAGGCGTTCGCCTGGCGGGCGATGGTGACTCCGGGCGGAGTGCTCGAGTCGGCGTTCGGTTGGACGCCCGGCTTCGGGGTGACCTCGGTGACCATCACGTTGGCGTACCTGTGGCTGCCGTTCATGGCGCTGCCGTTGTACGCCGGCTTCACGAAGCTCCCCGACTCGCTGCTCGAGGCGAGCAGCGATCTGGGCGCGAAGCCGGCGCGCACGCTCCGGACCATCGCCTTGCCGATGATCGTCCCGTCGCTGATCGCGGGTTCGATCTTCACGTTCTCGCTGTCGCTGGGTGACTACATCGCCGTGAAGAACGTGGGCGGTACCACCCAGATGCTGGGCAACCTCGTGTTCGACCGGCAGGCCACCGACATCCCGTTCGCGGCCGCGCTGGCCACCGTGTCGGTGCTGATCATGGTCATCTATCTGTCACTCGTGCGTCGTACCGGCGCCTTGGAGAACCTGTGAGTACGCCGGGGTTCCGCCTCTCCCGCGGCAGCACCTGGGGTCTGCGCGCCCTTGTCGTGGTCGTCCTGGCGTTCATCTACGTGCCGCTGAGCGTGGTCGTGATCAACTCCTTCAACTCCGACAAGACATTCTCGTGGCCGCCACGCAGCTTCACCCTCGAGTGGTGGCGGCGGGCCAAGGACAGCTCCGGAATGATCAACGCCCTCCAGGAGTCGGTGAAGATCGGTCTCATCGCAACGGTGATCGCGCTCGTGCTGGGCACGCTCGCCGCGTTCGCGTTGACGAGGCACCGATTCTTCGGGCGGGAAGCGGTGTCGTTGCTGATCGTGCTGCCGATCGCCCTGCCGGGCATCGTCACGGGCATCGCGCTGAGCAACGCGTTCACCACGATCCTCGGCGTCGGGCTGTCGATCTGGTCGCTGGTGATCGCGCATGCGACCTTCTGCATCGTGGTGGTCTTCAACAACGTGGTGGCGAGGCTCCGGCGGTTGGGCGGCAATATCGAGGAGGCCTCGATGGACCTCGGGGCGACGCGGCTGACGACGTTCCGACTCGTCACGCTGCCCAACCTCGGCGGGGCCCTGGTCGCCGGTGCGTTGCTGGCCTTCGCGCTGTCGTTCGACGAGATCGTGGTCACGACGTTCACCGCGCCTGCCGATATCCAGACGCTGCCGCTGTGGATCTACAACAACCTGCTGAGTCGTCAGCAGGCGCCGATCGTCAACGTCACCGCGGCCGCCCTGATCCTGGTGTCGGTCCTGCCGATCTACCTGTCCCAGAAGATCTCCGGCGACGAATCCGCCGGCCGCCTCTGACCCTCCGCGTTTGCCTAGTTCACAAGCCAGGTGGCTTGTGAACTAGGCAAACGCGGCTTGGGAACACCGCATCTGCCATGCGAACCTGACCCCATCGGGTGAGGGAGAGCCGATCGTACGACGAAATGCGTCGATTATCTGGTCAGGCACTGGCGTAATCAACCGTCGCGCACTAGTTTTACCGGTGGAATCAGTCCGTCACATCGAGGCGATCAAGGGGCCACATGACCACCCGGACACTGAAGAACGTGATCAACGGCGAACTCGTGGACAGCGCCGACGGACGTACGTCGGCCGTCGTCAACCCCGCCACGGAGGACGAGTACGCGGCGGCGCCCGTGTCCGGCGCGGAAGACGTCGACCGCGCCATGCAAGCCGCGAGCAAGGCCTACGAGACCTGGCGCGACGCGACGCCTGCAGACCGGCAGCGTGCTCTGCTCAAGTTGGCCGACGCCATGGAGCAGCGCGCCGACGAGTTCGTCGCGGTCGAGAGCGAGAACACCGGCAAACCCCTAGGGTTCACCCACTCAGAGGAGCTGCCCCCGGCCATCGACCAGGTGCGCTTCTTCGCCGGGGCCGCCCGGGTCCTCGAGGGACGGTCGGCCGGGGAGTACCTCGCCGGTCACACGTCATACGTCCGACGCGAGCCCATTGGTGTGGTCGCCCAGGTGACTCCCTGGAACTACCCGCTGATGATGGCGATCTGGAAGGTCGCGCCTGCCCTGGCGGCGGGCAACTGTCTGGTCATCAAGCCCTCCGACACCACGCCAGCATCGACCCTGCTGCTCGGGGAGATCGCGCAGGAGTTCTTCCCACCGGGCGTATTCAACGTCGTCACCGGCGACCGCGACACGGGACGTGCGCTCATCGAGCATCCGATTCCGCAGCTCGTGTCGATCACCGGGTCCGTACGCGCCGGCATGGAGGTCGCCAAGTCCGCCGCCGCTGACCTGAAGAAGACCCACCTCGAGCTCGGTGGCAAGGCGCCGGTCATCGTGTTCGACGACGCCGACATCGAAGCCGCGGCCGAGGCGATCGCCGGGGCCGGCTACTTCAACGCCGGTCAGGACTGCACTGCAGCCACCCGCGTGCTTGCCGGTCCGGGCGTGCACAACGACTTCGTGGCAGCGCTCACCGAGCAGGCCAAGAACACCAAGACCGGCATGCCGGACGACGACGACGTGCTGTACGGGCCCGTCAACAACGCCAATCAGCTCGCTCGCGTCTCCGGCTTCATCGACCGGCTGCCCGACCACGCCAAACTTCAGGCCGGCGGCCACCGCGTTGGCGACAAGGGGTACTTCTACGCCCCGACCGTCGTCTCCGGACTCCAGCAGGACGATGAGGCCGTCCAGGACGAGATCTTCGGCCCGGTCATCACCGTGCAGCAGTTCTCCGACGAGGACGAGGCCCTGCGTTGGGCCAACGGAGTCCAGTACGGCCTCGCCAGCAGCGTCTTCACCAAGGACCACGGACGAGCCATGCGGATGGCACGCAGCCTTGACTTCGGCTGTGTGTGGATCAACACCCACATCCCGATCGTGGCCGAGATGCCGCACGGTGGGTTCAAGCACTCCGGGTACGGCAAGGACCTGTCGATGTACGGGCTTGAGGACTACACGCGTATCAAGCACGTCATGTCCGACATCACCGTGTGACCGACGTCCCGTGGGCGCCTGACTGCGTTCTCGATCAGTCGCGCTAGCACGCTAGCGCTTCCTTCCTCGGCCTTGTCATGCACTCCACGGGACGCCGCTCAAGTCCCTGTGCAGATCGATTCGTTTGGTTCGGTTTGGTGCCCATCGGTCAGCCCTCGCTGGGGTTCTGTCCACATCGTTGAAAGGTTGGCCTGATGAAGATTTTGCTGGTGGGTGCGGGGGGCGTAGGGGCGGCGTTCGCTGCGATTGTGGCGCGGCGGGAGTTCTTCGAGCTGCTGGTCATCGCGGACTACGACCTGTCCCGTGCCGAGCGGGCGGCTGCCGCGGACGACCGCTTCCGGGCCGCGCAGGTCGACGCGTCGGACGCCGTATCGGTCGAAGCGCTGGTGCTCGAGCACGGGATCACGCATGTGATGAACGCCGTCGACCCGCGCTTCGTCATGCCGATCTTCCATGGCGCGTACGCCGGGGGAGCGGACTACCTCGACATGGCGATGAGCTTGTCGCAGCCGCACCCGGACGCGCCGTACGAGCAGACCGGGGTGATGCTCGGCGACGAGCAGTTCGCAGTGGCCGGAGACTGGGAGTCCGCCGGGCGCCTGGCCCTGGTCGGCATCGGCGTCGAGCCTGGCCTGTCTGACGTGTTCGCGCGGTACGCCGCCGACCATCTGTTCAGCGAGATCGACGAGCTCGGCGTACGGGACGGCGCCAACCTCACCGTCGACGGCTACGACTTCGCGCCGTCCTTCTCGATCTGGACGACGATCGAGGAATGCCTCAACCCGCCGGTCGTGTGGGAGAAGGACCGCGGCTGGTTCACGACGGAGCCGTTCTCCGAGCCGGAGGTCTTCGAGTTCCCAGAGGGCATCGGACCGGTCGAGTGCGTGAACGTCGAGCACGAAGAAGTGCTGCTGATGCCGCGTTGGGTGCAGGCCAAGCGGGCCACCTTCAAGTACGGGCTCGGTGACGAGTTCATCGACGTGCTCAAGGTGTTGCACAAGCTCGGTCTCGACAAGACCCACAAGCTCCGGGTCGGCGGCGTCGAGGTCAGCCCGCGCGACGTGGTGGCCGCGAGCCTGCCGGACCCGGCCACGCTGGGCGACAAGATGCGGGGCAAGACCTGCGCGGGGTTGTACGTCACCGGCACCGGCAAAGACGGCCGACCTCGGGCGACCTATCTGTACCACGTGGTCGACAACGAGTGGTCGATGCGCGAGTACGGCCACCAGTGCGTGGTCTGGCAGACCGCGGTCAACCCGGTCGTGGCACTCGAACTGCTGGCGAACGGCACCTGGTCGGGCGCCGGGGTGCTCGGCCCGGAGGCGTTCGACGCCGTACCCTTCCTCGACCTGCTCACCGCCTACGGATCCCCCTGGTCCCTCGAGGACCGTTGAGCCGTGAGTTATGGCTCGTTGAGCCGCGGTTCGTCGGAATGCTGAATGCTGACAGCGAATCCTTGGTTGGCTTCTCGACGTGAGCACCTCTCGTGACAACACTGTCCGGCCGTTGTCCTTGCTCGACTTCGTCGACATACCGCCAGGTTTGTCGGCGTCGGAGGCCATGGCGCGGACCGTCACGACGGCCCAGGTGGCGGACCGCCTGGGTTACAAGCGCTTCTGGATCTCCGAGCACCACAACTTCGAGGGGCTGGCCAGCAGCTCGCCGGAGATCCTGATCAGCCATGTGGCTTCGGCCACCCGGACCATCCGGGTCGGAGCCGCTGGGATCATGCTGCCGAACCACGCACCACTGAAGGTCGCCGAGTGGTTCAAGACTCTGGAGATGCTGCACCCGGGTCGTATCGACCTGGGTCTTGGACGTGCACCAGGCACCGACCAGGTCACGGCATATGCGCTGCGCCGTTCGCGAGAGTCGGCGGGTGCTCCCGGCTTCCCTGAGCAGGCTGCCGAGCTGATCGCGTTCCTCACCGACGAATGGCCCGAAGAGCATCCCTTCGCCACGGTTCGGGCCACGCCGGTGGTGGACGGTCAGCCCGAGCTGTTGATGCTGGGCTCGAGCGGCTGGGGCTCCGCCTTCGCGGCGGTCAACGGGATGACGTCGGTGTTCGCGCACCACATGAGTCCCGACCTGGCCGTCGATGCGCTGCGGGCCTACCGGCACGACTTCCGGCCGTCCGCGCTCGGCCTCGAGCCGCGTGTCATCGTCTCAGCACTCGCCCTCGCGTCGCACGACCCCGACGTCGTAGCCGACTTCAGGGCCGGCTGGACGCTGGGCATGCGCTTGATCCGCAGCGGGGCCAGGCGGAGACCCACTTCTGGGGAGATCCGAGAGTTCCGAACGTCGTCGGAGTACGCCGAGATAGAGCCGACCCTGCAGGGGCGCGTCTTCGCGGGGTCGCCGGACGTCGTTGCACGCGACCTGACGGCGCTCGCCGATGCAGCCGGAGCCGACGAACTGACGCTGGTGGCGCCGACGCCGGACCACGAGGCCAAGCTGACCTCGCTCGACCTCTTAGCCAAGGAGTGGGGTCTGAAGCCGAACGACGGCTGACCTCGCAACCCGGCTTCATGGTTCGACGGGCCGCAACTCACGGTTGAAGGGGCCGCAACTCATGGTTGAAGGGGCCGCAACTCACGGTTGAAGGGGCCACAACTCACGGTTCAACGATCGAGGGCGGTGGTGATGGCGGTGGCGAGGTCGTCCACCTCGGAGTCGGTCATCACGAAGGCAGGGGAGACCTGGATGCCGCCGGCACCGACAGCACGCGTGGCCACGCCGTGCGAGCGCAGTGCCTTGGCCAGGGCCATCGCCTCGGCCGGATCAGCGAGCTGAATCGCGGCCAGCGCGCCAGTCCCGCACCGGACCTCGACCACGCGCTCATGATCGGCCAGCGGCTTGAGCCGTGCGGCCAGCGTCGACTCGAGCCGGGCCGACTCGTCCAGCAAGTTCTCCCGTTCGAGGATGTCGAGGTTGGCCAGCGCCACCGCCGCCGCGGCGGCATGTCCGGAGTACGTGTAGCCGTGTCGCCACCACACCCCGGCGTCCGCCTGGAAGAACGGCTCGGACACCTTCGGCGCGATCAGCACGGCACCCATCGGCAGGTAGCCCGACGTCAGACCCTTGGCCGTGGTGATCATGTCGGGTTCGAGCCCGAACCGACCGCTCGCAAACCACGCGCCACCGATCCGCCCGTACCCCGTCACGACCTCATCCGCCACGAACAGCACGTCGTACTCCGTGCACACCTTGCGCACGTCGGCGAGGTAGCCGTCCGGCGGCGGGTAGACGCCGCCGGCGCCGATCACGGGCTCGCAGAAGAACGCCGCGACGTTCTCCGGCCCGAGGCGCTCGATCGTCGTGCGGAGATCACCGGCGTCGTCCCACGCGACCGTGGCGCTGTCGTGCACCAGCTCGCCGTAACCCTCGCGGTTGCCTGGGATCCCGGCGATCGAGGTCCCCGCGTAGTGCATCCCGTGGTAGGCCTTCTGACGCCCGATCAGGTACCGGCGCTGCGGCTGGCCCAGCTCGTTCCAGTACCGGCGGGCCAGCTTCGCCGCTGTGTCGACGGAGTCCGAGCCACCTGACGTGAAGAACACCTTCGACCCCGGCACCGGCGCGATCCCTGCCAGCCGCTCCGCCAGTGCCACCGTCGGCTCGGTCACGTAGTCGCCGAACGTGCTGTACGCGGCCATCTTGCTCATCTGCTCGGCAGCGACCTCACCGAGCTCCGCGCGACCGTGTCCGACGTTGGTGAACCAGAGTCCAGCAGTGGCGTCGAGATAGCGGTTGCCCTCGGGATCGAAGACGTACGCACCTTCGCCGCGCGCGATGACGAACTCACCGCTGCGTTCGACCGCTCCCATGTCCGAGAACGGATGCCATAGCGCGCCCATTTGCTGCTCCTTCGCAGATCGAGACCGGATCCTGAGCAACGTATCCCACCCGTCGCGGGCAGGCGCACCGACGTCGGCGTCACATCCCAGCCGGGCGGGTCGTGCCCAGCCCTTCGAGCCGGTTGAGCAAGACTGGACCCGTGATTGTCGTCGAACAGCTGACCAAACGTTACGGGGCGCATGTCGCTGTCGACCACGTGTCGTTCACGGTCGAGCCGGGCACGGTCACCGGCTTCCTCGGCCCCAACGGCGCAGGCAAGTCCACCACGATGCGGATGATGGTCGGTCTGACGCCGCCTTCGGGCGGGGGCTCGACGATTCTCGGTGTTCCGTATGCCGGTCTCGCCAACCCCGGCCGCAGGGTCGGGGTGTTGCTCGACGCATCGGCGCAGCATGCCGGCCGCACCGGTCGCGAGGTCCTGAATCTGGGGGCCATGGTCATGGGTCTGCCCGACGCCCGCGTCACCGAGATGCTGACCCTGGTGGGCCTCAACGATCAGGAGGCCGAGCGTCGCGTCGGCAACTACTCCCTCGGAATGCGACAGCGATTGGGCATCGCCCATGCCCTGCTGGGTGATCCCGAGGTGCTCATCCTCGACGAGCCCGCCAACGGTCTCGACCCCGCGGGCATCCGCTGGATGCGTGGCTTGCTCCGGGGCTTCGCGGAGCGTGGCGGAACCGTCCTGCTGTCCTCGCACCTCATCCACGAGATCGAGGTCATCGCGGACGAACTGGTCGTGATCGGGACCGGAAAGATCGTGGCACAGGGTTCGAAGGAGTCGATGCTGACGGCTGCCGGCACCCTCGTCCGTGGCCTCGAGGTCGAGGCGCTCGCTGCGGCCTTGCGGTCGGCCGGTCTGACGCATACCGCCCAGCACGATGGCTCGTTCGTCGTCCAGGCCAGTACCGAGCAGGTAGGGAGGGCGGCCCTCTCCGGTGGGATCGTCCTCACCGAGCTCACGAATGCCGGCTCGGGCCTCGAAGACATGTTCCTCGAGCTGACCGCAGCCGATGCCCGCGAAGAGGTGGTCTCATGAGTGCCCATACATCCACACAGCCTCCGGTCCGTGAGCCGGCACGCGACCTCCAGCGCGTTCCCTTCGTGCGGCTCGTGCGTGTCGAGCTGCGCAAGTCCTACGACACGAGAGCCGGCTTCTGGCTGCTCACCGCGATCGGCGGGATCACGGCGATCGCCGTCGTCATCCTGCTTTTCGTGGGCAAGCAGCGCGACCTGACGTTCGACAACTTCACCGCCGCCACCGGCATTCCACAGGGGATCCTGCTTCCGATCCTGGGCATCCTGCTCGTCACCAGTGAGTGGACCCAACGGACAGGGCTCGTGACGTTCACACTCGAGCCGAACCGGCTGCGCGTTGCGGCCGCCAAGGTGTCAGCTGCGGTCGTTCTTGGCCTCATCGCGGTGGCCGTCGCGTTCTCCGTCGCGGCCCTGGCCAACCTGGCCGGGATGCTGATCCGCAGCGGTGACGGCAGCTGGGCCCTCGGGTTAGGTGGAGTTGTCGATCTCACGACGCTGCAGCTGCTCGGCATCCTGGGCGGACTGGCGTTCGGCATGCTGTTGCTGAACAGCGCGGCGGCGATCGTGCTGTCGTTTGCCGTACCGACGGTATTCGCGATCCTCTTCTCCTGGAACAAGATCGCGTCAGCTGCGCCCTGGGTCGACCCGAGCACCGCGCAGGGACCGCTTCAGACGCACACCATGACCGGTGAGGACTGGGTGCACCTCGCGGTCAACACGATCATCTGGGTCGTGCTGCCCCTGGCACTCGGTGTCCTGCGCATCATGCGTAGCGAGGTCAAGTCCGCCTAGTCGTCAGGAGACGTCTGCGAGGGCCTTCTCGAGCACCGTCAGGGCCTCGTCGATGAGCGCGTCCGAGATGACCAGCGGTGGCAGGAACCGGAAGACGTTGCCGAAGGTGCCGCACGTCAGCGTGAGCACGCCCTCGGCGTGACAGGCTTTGTTGACGGCCGCCGCGGCCGCGGCGTTCGGGCTGGCGGTGCCGGGCTCGACGAGCTCGATGGCGAGCATCGCACCGCGCCCCCGCACGTCCCCGATCACGGGGTAGCGCGACGCGAGATCGCGGAGTCGCCCGACCATCAGGTCGCCGATGTGGCGGGCGCGAGCCGCGAGGTCCTGCTCGCGCATGGTGGCGATGGTGCCGAGCGCCGCGGCGCAGGCGACCGGGTTGCCGCCATAGGTGCCGCCCAGCCCACCGGCCTTGACGGAGTCCATGACCTCGGCGCGCCCCGTGACGGCCGCGAGTGGGAGACCGCCGGCGATGCCCTTCGCCGTGGTGATGAGGTCGGGTACGACGCCTTCGTCGTCGCACGCGAACCAGTCGCCGGTCCGGCAGAATCCGGTCTGGATCTCGTCGGCCACGAACACGACACCGTTGTCGGTGCACCACTGAGCCAGCCGCGGCAGGAAGCCGGCAGCGGGTACGACGAAGCCGCCTTCGCCGAGGATCGGCTCGATGACCAGGCACGCGACGTTGTGGGCGCCGACCTGCTTGTCGATCATCGTGATCGCACGCTCGGCTGCCTCCTCGCCCGACATCTCCGAGGTCTCGCGGAAGGGATAGGAGATCGGCGCCCTGTAGACGTCGCCGGCAAACGGCCCGAAGCCGTCCTTGTAGGGGACGTTCTTCGACGTCATCGCCATCGTCAGGTTGGTCCGACCGTGATAGGCGTGGTCGAAGACGACGACGCCGCGCCGGCCGGTGTGGGTGCGCGCGATCTTGACGGCGTTCTCGACGGCCTCGGCGCCGCTGTTGAGCAGCACGGACTTCTTCGCGTGGTCACCCGGCGTCAGCTCGTTGAGCTGCTCGCACACCTCCACGTAGCCGTCGTACGGAGCCACCATGAAGCAGGTGTGCGTGAACTGGGCGACCTGCGCGGTGACGCGCTCGACGACGGCCGGGGTGGCGTTGCCGACGCCCGTCACGGCGATACCTGACGCCATGTCGATGATCGAGTTGCCGTCGACGTCGACGATCACCCCACCTCCTGCAGCGACGACGTAGACCGGCAGCGTGACGCCGATGCCGTCGGACACGGCCGCCTCTTTGCGGGCCTGGAGCTCACGCGAGCGCGGGCCGGGGATCTCGGTGACGATGCGCCGCTCCTGCGGGAGCGTCGGGCCGCCTACTGGGGTGTCGGACATGGCCTCACAGTACGGCGCTGGTGACGTTCTGGGGCGGCTTCGATCCGCACAATCATGGTCGTCTCGCTTGTACGCTGTGGACAACCAGTTCCCGCCTGGATGAGGTACGTATGTCTGCGACGCTGCGGCTGCTCCTGCGCCGTCCCGAGCTCGGGCTCACCCTCCTGGTCCCCGACGACCCGCCCACTGACGAGGACAGTGACACGTTGGACCGACCGATCCGCTGGGTGGCGACCAGTGAGCTCGGCGACCCGACGCCGTATCTGCAAGGCGGTGAGCTGCTGCTCACCAACGGCATCGGGGTGCCCAAGTCGCGTCCGGCCATCGACCGGTATGTCGCGCGGCTGGTCGACGTCGGCGTCGTCGGCATGGGTTTCGCGGTCGGGACCGTGCACGACGCGGTACCCGCAGGACTCGTCGCCAGCGCCCGCAACCGGAGTCTGCCGCTGGTGGTGGTGGCAGAGCCGGTTCCGTTCATCGCGGTCGGGGAGGCGGTCTCGGAGCTGCTCGCCAAGGAGCAGTACGGCGAGATCGCTGCGGCCTACGAGGCGCAGCAGGAGATCACGCGGGCCGCGCTTCGGCAGGGAGCGGCCGGCGTCGTGGCTCGGCTCGCGCGAAGCACCGGTGGCTGGGTCGTGCTCCTCGACCCGCACGGTGATGTCGTCGAGGCATCGCGGCGTACGACCGCGGCTGAGCGGGAGAGCTGGCTGCCCGACCTGGAGCGGCTACGTAGCAGAGGCCCAGCTACGGCGACAACCGTCGACACGGGTGAGCACCGCACGATCCAGTCGTTGGGCGCCTCCGGTCGGGTGCGCGGCTATCTCGTCACCGGCGTAACCGGCAGGGCTGCCCCGACCACGGCGCACCGTGCTCTCGTCAACGTCGCCGCGGCGCTGCTCACGTTCTCGCTGGCCCATGAGGGCGGCGCGCGCGACCGGCTTGCCCGGAGCGCGCTCATGACACTGGCGATGCGCCTGCCGGAGCAGGTCACGCCCCTGCTGCCGGATCTCGCCGGACCCGTCTTCGAGGCCGGCGAGCTCTGGGTGGTCGCCGCCGGGGGAGCGCCGGCGGACCTCGAGACCTGGCACCAGCAGCTCGAGGACGAGGGACGCTCGCACTGCTTTCCGTGGTCGGAGCGCGGTGGCGACGCCAAGGCGAGCGCAGCAGGTGGGCAACCGAGTGCAGACCTGATCCTGGTGGCGGTATCCGACGAAGGTGAACGCGACCGACTGCTGGGCCTGCAGCGCCCCGCTGTCACCCTGGGCGCCAGCGAACGCGTCGCCACGGTGGCGCTGGCCGCGGCTCATGACCAGGCGATCAACAGCCTGCGCGTCGCGGTGACCAGGCGGGTGCCGAACCTGAGCTTCTCCGACCTCGGACGCCTCGGGCTGGCGGCGGTGGTCGACCCCGAGGCGGCGGCGGCCTTCGCAGCTGCGACGCTCGAACGGCTCACGGCGTACGAGCGGACTTCGCACGTAGAACTCCTCGAGAGTCTGCGCGCATGGCTGGGGCATCACGGGCAGTACGAACCTGCCGCCGCGTCACTGGGCATCCACCGTCACACCCTGCGCTACCGCGTGCGCAAAGCGTCCTCGCTGATGGGTCGCGACCTCGACGACCCGGCGGTCCGGATGGACCTGTGGTTCGCCTTGACTGTCCAGAGTGGACAACGCTGACGCTCGGCTCATCCTGACCGTGGCACGGCGCGGTTTGCCCAGGGGCACTAGCGTCGGGGTATGACGCGAGCATTCCCCATGTGGATCGCCGGCAAGCAGGTCGACGGACCCGAGCCCCTGGAGATCACCAGCCCCTACGACGGACGAGCCGTCGGTACGACGTCGTGGGCCAGCCCCGAGCAGGTCGAGGACGCGGTGGCGGCTGCGGCTGCGCTGGCCGACGAGGCCGCCGCGCTGCCGATCCACGTCCGCGCGGACGCACTGGCACACGTCAGCGGCCAGATCGCGGCACGTGCCGAGGAGATCGCGCAGCTGATCACCGCCGAGAACGGCAAGCCGCTCTTCTGGGCCCGAGGTGAGGTCGGTCGAGCCGTCTCGGTGTTCCGCCTCGCCGCCGAGGAGGCGCGGCGATGGTCGGGGGAGGCCATGCGCCTCGACACCGACAAGGCCGCTGCCGGACGTCTGGCCTACGTCCGCCGGGTCCCGAAGGGTCCAGTCCTCGCCATCTCGCCTTTCAACTTCCCGCTCAACCTGGTCGCCCACAAGGTCGCGCCGGCTATCGCCGTAGGGGCGCCCATCGTGCTCAAGCCGGCGCCGAAGACCCCGCTGTCGGCGCTGCTGCTCGCCGAGATCGTGGCGGAGACCGATCTGCCGGCCGGCATGCTCAATGTCGTCAACGTCCAGAACGACCAGGCCGGCAAGCTCGTGTCCGACGAGCGGCTGCCAGTCATCTCCTTCACCGGTTCCGGTCCGGTCGGTTGGTCGATCCAGAAGGCCGTACCGCACAAGCACGTGACGCTGGAGCTCGGTGGAAACGCTGCCGCGGTGATCTGCGCGGACTGGACGTCGGACGAGGACCTCGAGTGGGCGTCCACGCGCATCGCCACCTTCTCCAACTACCAGGCAGGGCAGTCCTGCATCGGTGTGCAGCGCGTCTACGTAGCCGAGTCGGTGTACGACGACTTCAAGGCCCGCCTGGTCGAGAAGGTCCAGGCGCTCAGGACCGGCGACCCGGGTGACGACGAGACCCAGGTCGGCCCGGTCATCAACATCGAGGCGGCCGAGCGGATCGAGGCCTGGGTCAACGAAGCAGTCACGCAGGGGGCCACGGTGCTGACCGGCGGCGGCCGCGACGGCGCAACTGTCGAGCCGACCGTCCTGGAGGGAGTCCCGTCCGACGCGAAGGTGTCGTGCGACGAGGTCTTCGGGCCGGTGGTGCTGATCGAGCCGGTCGCTGACGACGCGACCGCGTTCGCCAAGGTCAACGACTCGGCATACGGCCTGCAGGCAGGCGTCTTCACCCACGACCTGCAGACGGCCTTCCGCGCACACCGTGACCTCGAGGTCGGTGGTGTGATCGTGGGCGACGTGCCCAGCTACCGGGCCGACCAGATGCCGTACGGCGGAGCGAAGGAGTCCGGCGTGGGCCGCGAGGGCGTCCGTTACGCGATGGAGGACTACACCTACGAGCGGGTGATGGTGCTCACCGGACTCGACCTGTAGCAGGGTGCCGCCGGCGGAACTGCTGCGGACAGGGTCGTGGACCTGACGGGTTGTGTCCTCGTGCTTGGCCTCAACACTCGGCACGATCGCGCCCTGTCGGCGCCAGATCCGGTCGTTTCGCCGAGATGTTGTGCTCCAGGCTGAAACACGCGCAGCATGTCGTTGAGCATCGTTGGCGCCGGCCTGGGGCGCACAGGAACAACCTCGCTCCAAGAAGCACTCGGCATCGTCCTGAACGGCCCGGTATTCCACATGGGCGAGGTCGTCGCCAACCTCGACAGCGTTTCGACCTGGCATGCCGCCGTCGACGGAGCGCCGACGGACTGGAACACTCTGCTTGCTGGTTACCGCGCGACGCTTGATTGGCCAGCGGTTACGTGCTTTCGCGAGATCGCAGCGGCTCACCCGGAGGCTCTCGTAATGCTGTCCACCCGCTCCAGCGCAGAGGAGTGATGGAACAGCGTCAGCAAGACGCTGTTCGCTGTTCTCGATCGCGACTTCCCACCTCACTTGCTGCCGATGAGGGCCATGAACGAAGCCATGTTCGAGAGGTTCACGCCGCAGTGGCGGGACCGCGATGCTGCGATGGCCGCCTACGACGCTCACAATGCCGCCGTGCGCGCTGAAGTCCCGGCCGATCGGCTCATTGATTGGCAACCGCGCAACGGGTGGGAGCAGATCTGCTCGGCCCTGGGCATCCCCGTCCCCGACATCACGTTCCCGCATGCGAACTCTTCTGTGACTTTCAGAAGATCACCGACGAGCGTCTGAACAGGTAGTGCAACGGCGCGACAACCTGGCGAAGTCGCCCGCTCGGCAAGGGCAACTCATTTCGGAATGACAGTGCGTCCGCGACAGTGCGGAGTGAGCCCGCCGTCAGCCCGCCGTAAGAGCACACCCATTAGAGTGCGCCGATGAACGCCGACGGCCTCCTGTCTGGATGCTTCGCCTGCGAGCAGCAGGCGGCCGCGTCGCTGCCTCCTCGTGACGACATCGTCAGCAGCCGTCATTGGCGGGTGGCCCATGCGTTCAACAGCGCGCTGCGAGGATGGCTCGTCCTGCTGCCCACGCGGCACATCACGACGTTCACGGACCTGACGCCGGAGGCTGCGGACGAGATGGGCGGTCTCGTACGCCGACTGGGCGGCGCGCTCGAGACCGTCACCGGCTGCGCGAAGACCTATCTCATGCAGTTCTCCGAGGCAGACGGGTTCGCCCATCTGCACCTCCATCTGGTGCCCAGGCTGCCGAACCACCCCGAGGAGACTCGTGGACCGAGGGTGTTCGCCTACCTGAGCGACGACCGGGCGCAGTGGCTGCCCGAGGCAGAGCGCGACACCATCGCGCTGGCCGTGCGAGCGGCGCTTGCACAGGGATGATGAGGGAACGCGGGACCTACCCAGGAGCCTCCGCGGCCTCGCCACGCCGTGAAACACTGGTGGGGTGAGCGACGAACGACCAGACGTGCGTGATCTGGTGCTGCTGGGCTCCACCGGATCCGTCGGCACGCAGGCGCTGGACGTCGTACGCGCCAACCCGGATCGCTTCCGGGTCGTGGGTCTGGCCGCCGGGGGCACCAACCCGGCATTGCTCGCAGCGCAGGCGATCGAGTTCAGTGTCCCCACGGTGGCCGTGTCCCGCAGCACGACGATCGAGGATCTCCAGCTGGCCCTGTACGCCGAGGCCCAGCAGCGGGGCTACCACCGTGGCGACTTCAAGCTGCCGCGCATCATCGGTGGTCCCGACGCCCCGGACAAGGCGGCGGCCCTGGCGTGCGACATCGTGCTCAACGCCATCGACGGAGCGGCCGGGCTGAAGGCCACGGTCGTGGCCCTGCAGTGCGGCGTGACACTGGCGCTGGCCAACAAGGAATCGCTGATCATCGGTGGAGACCTGGTGACCTCCTTGGCCAAGCCCGGCCAGATCGTCCCCGTCGACTCCGAGCACTCAGCGCTCGCGCAGTGCCTGCGTGGCGGCCGGGGCGACGAGGTTCGCCGACTCGTGCTCACCGCCAGTGGCGGGCCCTTCCGCGGTCGCACGCGCGCGCAGCTGGCGGAGGTGACCGTCGACGAGGCACTCGCCCACCCGACCTGGGACATGGGCCCGCTCGTCACGATGAACTCGTCGACACTGGTCAACAAGGGGCTCGAGGTGATCGAAGCGCATCTGCTCTTCGATCTGGACTTCGACCACATCGAGGTCGTCGTGCATCCGCAGTCGATCGTCCACTCCATGGTCGAGTTCCACGACGGGTCCACGATCGCGCAGGCATCGCCGCCGGACATGCGCCTGCCGATCGCGCTGGCCCTGGGCTGGCCCGACCGGGTCGCCGATGCGGCCGCGCCCATCGACTGGAGCCAGGCACAGAGCTGGGACTTCGAGCCCGTCGACCACGAGGCGTTCCCGGCCCTCGCACTGGCGATCGAGGCGGGTCGATGCGGCGGGCTGGCCCCGGCGATCTACAACGCCGCGAACGAGGTCTGCGTCGAGGCCTTCCTCGCAGGCGGTCTGGACTATCTGGGCATTGTCGACACCGTGGCTGCGGTCCTGCGCGCGGAGGACGTACCCTCGTACGAGGGAAGGCTCGGTATCGACAGCAATGTCGAGGAGAGCCTCGAACGTGTGCTCGCGGCGGACCGCTGGGCGCGCGACCGCGCCACCGCCCTCATCGGTGAACGCGCCCGACCACGGGGTTCCACGACACCGACGATGCCAGGAGGCGACGGCCGAACATGACCGGATTGGTCTACACGCTCGGCGTGGTGTTATTCCTGCTCGGGATCATCGCGTCGATCGCGTTGCACGAGGTCGGCCACATGGTGCCCGCGAAGCTGTTCGGTGTGAAGGTGACCCAGTACTTCGTCGGCTTCGGCAAGACCGTCTGGTCCACCAAGCGCGGTGACACCGAGTACGGCGTCAAGATGTTCCCGATGGGCGGCTTCATCCGCATGGTGGGCATGTTGCCGCCGGCGAAGCGTGACGCCGAGGGCCGGGTCAAGGGCTTCAGCGGCGGCTTCTTCGGGCGGCTCATCGCCGACGCACGCGCTGTCGAGTACGAGAACGTCAAGTCCGAGGACCAGGACCGTCTCTTCTACCGCAAGGCCTGGTGGAAGAAGGTCATCGTGATGTCGGGTGGCCCGATGATGAACGTCGTCATCGCGATCCTGCTGCTCAGCGGAGTCTTCATGGGCTTCGGCATCAAGGAGCCGACGCTGACCGTCGACAAGGTCTCCGACTGCGTGATCCCGGCGAGTGAGGGCAACCGCGCCTGCCGCGTCGGTCAGAACGCCGACCCCCTGTCCCCCGCGAAGAAGGCCGGGCTCAAGACCGGTGACCAGATCCTGGCGCTCAACGGCGCACCCGTGACCGACTGGTCGCAGTTCTCTGACCGCGTGCGGGCCAACGCCGGACGCCACATCGACATCCTGGTCGAGCGCAACGGCAAGGACGTCACGCTGTCGACCAAGACGATGGTGTCGCAGCGTCCCGATCTCAACAACCCAGGCGCATTCGTCGAGGTGGGCTTCCTCGGTGTGCTGCCGACGGAGACGCGCGAGCGACAGGGATTCGGCTTCGTCGCGAGCACGATTGGCGACTACACCGCCAAGACCGGACAGGCGCTGCTCCACCTGCCGGAGCGGATGGTCGGTGTCACCAAGGCTGCCTTGGGGCTCGAGAAGCGAGACGTCAACAGCCCGATGAGTGTCGTCGGAGCCAGTCGCGTTGCGGGAGAGGTGGCCTCGGAGAACACGATCAGCGTCGCCGACCGCTGGGCGACCCTGCTCACCCTGCTCGGCGTCGTCAACCTCTTCGTCGCCCTCTTCAACTTCATCCCGCTGCTGCCGCTCGACGGTGGCCACATCGCCGGAGCTCTGTACGAAGCCCTGCGCCGCGGCCTGGCCCGGGTGCGTGGACGCCCCGATCCCGGCTACGCCGACGTGGCGCAGCTGCTGCCCGTCGCCTACACCGCCGCGAGCATCCTCATCGTGATGGGCGTGGTGCTCGTCTGGGCCGATATCGTCAACCCGATCCGCATCACCGGATGACCTACCCGGCGTACTCGAAGGACCCCTCATGACATCGATCGACCTGGGAATGCCTGCCGCACCGCCTCCGGTGCTCGCACCCCGGCGCAAGACGCGGCAGATCAAGGTGGGCAAGGTGCTGGTGGGCGGTGACGCGCCCATCTCGGTGCAGTCGATGACGACCACGCTCACGTCCGACGTCAACACGACCTTGCAGCAGATCGCGGAGCTGACTGCCTCGGGATGCGACATCGTGCGGGTGGCGTGCCCGAGCCAGGACGACGCAGAGGCCCTGCCCGAGATCGCGCAGCACTCGCAGATCCCGGTGATCGCCGACATCCACTTCCAGCCCAAGTACGTGTTCGCGGCCATCGACGCCGGCTGTGCGGCAGTGCGCGTCAACCCGGGCAACATCCGCAAGTTCGACGACCAGGTCAAGCAGATCGCGAAGGCCGCGAAGGACCGCGGCACGTCGATCCGGATCGGTGTCAACGCCGGGTCACTCGACCCCCGGTTGTTCGAGAAGTACGGCAAGGCCACGCCCGAGGCGCTGGTCGAGTCGGCGGTGTGGGAGGCCTCGCTCTTCGAGGAGCACGACTTCCACGACTTCAAGATCTCGGTGAAGCACAACGACCCGGTCGTGATGGTGAAGGCCTACCAGCTGCTGTCCGAGGCCGGCGACTGGCCCTTGCACCTCGGCGTGACTGAGGCCGGCCCGGCGTTCCAGGGCACGATCAAGTCGTCGGTGGCGTTCGGTGCTTTGCTCTCTCAGGGCATCGGCGACACCATCCGCGTCTCGTTGTCCGCTCCTCCGGTCGAGGAGGTCAAGGTCGGGTTGCAGATCCTCGAGTCGCTCAACCTCAGGCAGCGTCGGCTGGAGATCGTGTCGTGCCCGTCATGCGGTCGCGCGCAGGTCGACGTCTACAAGCTGGCCGACGAGGTCACCGCCGGGCTCGAAGGCATGGAAGTCCCGCTCCGCGTCGCCGTCATGGGATGCGTGGTCAACGGTCCGGGCGAGGCCCGCGAGGCCGACCTCGGGGTGGCGTCCGGCAATGGCAAGGGCCAGATCTTCGTCAAGGGCGAGGTCATCAAGACCGTGCCCGAGGCGATGATCGTCGAGACCCTGATCGAGGAAGCCATGCGTCTCGCCGACGAGATGGGCGCACCCGTCGACGACGACGGCGCCTCGGTCGCGCCCGGTGCTCCCACCGTCACCGTTTCCTGACCCTGCTTCCCCCCGAATTGCGGGAAGGTGCAGGGCGACACGCCGTACGACGGCTGACCTTCCCCGCAATTCGCGGGCTCTCACCAGCGCGCCGTCTCACACCCGCCACCCGGGGTCGCGCCCTGACGGGACCCGGTCAATACTGGGTCCGGTGACTGTCTTCGGGAACCACCGCACCCGTACGCGTCTCATCGTCCCGGCCGTGGCCGTCGTGCTCCTCACCGGCCTTGTCGAGTCCGGCCCATCGGCGGCTGACGTCTCGACTCGCGACCTCACAGCAGACGCTCAGGCGGACGGGGCGGTGGCATCCGCCCCGCTGCCAGGTCCGAGCGCCGCCTCGTCCGAGACCGCCAGCGCTCGGATTGCGGTGCCGACACTGCAGACCAACGTCGTGATGCGCGGCCTCGACATTCCGTGGGACATCACAGTCCTGCCGAGCGGCGCGTGGCTCGTCACCGAACGCGACCGGCAGCGGATCCTTCTCAAGAGGCCTGGCCGCAAGGCGCGAGTGGTCAGCAACGGCCCGGCCGGACTGTGGTCGAGCGGCGAGACCGGCCTCATGTCGATCCTCGCCGACCCCAAGATCGCCAAGAACGGCCGCTTCTACACCTGCAACGGCTGGCAACGAGGCGGCAACCGCCCCGACATCCGCGTACTGGCGTGGAGGTTCAACAAGGCGCGGACCAAGGCTCGCGTCGTGGACACCTTGCTCTCCGGCATCCAGGTCACCAGCGGACGGCACGGTGGCTGCCGGTTGCGGCTCGACCGCGCCGGGGCGATGTTCGTCGGCACCGGTGATGCCGCCGTGGGGAGCAATCCGCAGGACCTGCACAGTCTGAACGGCAAGCTCCTTCGGATGAACCGCTTCACAGGACGTGCCTGGCCGACGAATCCGTGGATCCACTCGCCCAACCGGCACAAGCGCTTCATCTACAACTACGGCCACCGCAACGTGCAAGGTCTGGCGTTGCGAGCCAATGGTTCGATGTGGTCCGTCGAGCACGGCACCGACCGCAACGACGAGGTCAACCTGGCGATCCGCGGTGGAAACTACGGCTGGAATCCGGTGCCTGGCTACGACGAGTCCACGCCGATGACCGACTACAGCCTGCCCGGGCGACAGATCGGGGCACGGTGGCGTTCGGGCTACCCCACCCTCGCGACGTCAGGTGCGGTCTGGGTGAAGGGCAAGCAGTGGGGTCGCTACCAGGGGACGCTCGCGGTGTGCGCCTTGAAGGCGTCGCGGCTGCTGTTCATGCGGTTCGACCGGCGCGGCAAGCTGGTCTGGGTCAAGACGCCAGCTGCGATGCGTGGCGCGTACGGGCGGCTCAGGTCGGTCGGCCAGCGCGCCAACGGCGACCTGCTGGTCACCACGGGCAACGGCGGCGGCACCGACCACGTGATCCGGGTCCACCCCCGCTGACAGAGGCTGTGTGTCGAGATCGGGGTCCTCGACAGGCTCGACCCGCGGGGGCGTCAGAAGAGGATCGTGGCGAAGGTGCAGGTGGTGACGAAGCCGACACGTTCGTAGGTACGGCGGGCGGGTTCGTTGTGCTGGTTGACGTACAGCGAGATGACCGGGGCGACGTCGTTCAGCGCCAGCGCACACACCGCGGCTACGCCACCGGCCGCCATGCCGCGTCCGCGGTGACGGGGGTCGACCCACACGCTCTGCAGCTGCGCCGCGTGCGGTGTCACGGCGCCCAGCTCGGCCTTGAACACGACGTCGCCATCGTCGATCTGCGCGAACGCATGCCCTTTGGCGATCAGCTGCGCAACACGGGCCCGGTAGAGCCGGGCGCCGCCGTTGGCCTCGGGCGAGACGCCGAGCTCCTCGGTGTACATGGCGACACAGGCCGGGTACAGCAGATCGAGCTCATCGGGACGAACGCGCCGTACCTCGGGGGCTGGAGCCACAGCGGGCTGCCGGTCGAGCACCATGAACGGTTGTTGAGGTCGGATCGAACGGGCCGGTCCCCAATCGGGTCCGAGGATCCGCCACAGATGTCGTACCTCGTCCTCCGGCCCGAGGATGGACCCGCACGTGCGTCCTTGCCGGAGAGCGCGCTCAGCGAATGCGTCCAGAGCCTCGGGCGTGCCCTGGACGGGGGCGAGGTTGGCGGCCGCATGGCAGAGCGAGATGAGCTCGGTCCCCTCGTGGTAGCCCCAGATCTCCCCACCGAGCCAGCGTGGCTCCATGCGTGTCACGCGCACACGGTGGTCGACGAAGACATGGGTCACCGGGTCGCGCGCCAGTAGTCGGCCGACGGCGTCGAGATCACTCGGGCCGAGAACCCGGACATGCGGGCGGGTGCGCAGCTCGATGGCGCCCACCTCCTGCTCAGCCTGCGGATCCAGCATCCGCGCTCACCACTGGGGATGCGAGCGAGCCTACGCGTGTCGACCCTCATCTGGGTGGCATGCTGGCCCCTTCGAGGCCCGATCGATGCGCGGGCGACACGTCGGGGATGGCGGGTGGGGAAGTGCCTGAGCGAGTGAGACGTCCAGTTTGTCTCTTTGTGGGTGTCGTCCTGGGTACGGCGGTCCTCACGGGCGGCTGCACGATCGAAGGGACAGCCGACGACCCGGGCGACGCCGGCCCGACGACCTCAGGGTTCACGGAGCCGGCTCCCACCGATCCCTCGTCCCCGTCGGACCCGGCGACCGCGACGGACCCGCCCGCTAGCGCTCCCGCTGAGCCGCGTCAGATCACCGCCGTGATGAACGGCGACATGTTGCTCCACGAGGGTCTGTGGGCGTCGGCGCACACCGATGCTGCCCGCACCGGGCACGGCGGCGCGGACGGTATGGACTTCCGGCCGATCCTCGCGAACATGCGGCCGGTCGTTGCCGGTGCCGACCTCGCCATCTGTCACCTCGAGACGCCGTTGGCGCCGGCGGGCGGGCCCTACGCCGGTTACCCGCTGTTCGCGGCACCACCCGCCATCCTCCCCGCCCTGAAGTGGGAGGGGTATGACGCCTGCACGACTGCCTCGAACCACAGCCTCGACCAAGGGTTCGAGGGTCTCGAGCGGACGCTGGACGACTTCGACGCGATCGGCCTGGCGCATGCCGGTACAGCCGCCACCCGGGCGGCTTCCCGCCGACCGCTGCTGCTCGACGTCCGTGGCGTCAAGGTCGCCCTGATCTCCGCGACGTACGGGACCAACGGACTGCCGCTGCCCGCCGACCAACCGTGGTCGGTGCCCCTCATCGACCCGGAGCGGATCGAGCAGCTGGCGCATCGCGCCAAGCAGCGCGGCGCCGACATCGTGATGGTCGCGCTGCACTGGGGGCTCGAGTACATGCACGACCCCACCACCGACCAGCTCGACGTGGCGAGGGAGCTGACCCGGTCGCCCGACATCGACTTCATCTACGGTCATCACGCCCATGTCGTCCAGCCCTACGACAAGATCAACCACACCTGGGTGGTGTTCGGGCTGGGCAACGCCGTCGCCCAGCAGGACACCGCGGTCGAAGGCGTCTACGACGGCAACACCTGCCGGGTCACGTTCACCGAGCAGCCCGACGGTTCCTTCCTGGTCAGCAGGCTCGAGTACATCCCGACGATGATCACCCCCTACGACGGTGTCCACCCCATGCGTTGGCTCAACGTGCCGCAGTCCCTCGACGGCCCCCGATTCGCGGCGCTTCACTCGGACCTGCAGGCCACGGCGGATCGCGTGCGCCAGGTGGTCGGCTCGCTCGGAGCCTTCCGGTTGGGCGTGAGCCAAGGCCGCTAGCCCCGAGTTGTCAGAGGTACAGAGGGCTATGGCCGCCCCCACTTCTGACAACTCGGTTGCGGCGGTGGATATCCTCAAGGCTCAGTTGTCACCTGAGGCAGGGGAGCTTGTGTCCATGCGGATGTCGTCGTTGTTCCTTCGTACCCTGCGCGAGGACCCGGCGGACGCAGAGGTCCCCAGTCACCGGCTGCTCGTGCGCGCCGGCTACATCCGCCGCGCCGCACCAGGCATCTACTCGTGGCTGCCGCTCGGCTACGCGGTGCTGCGCCGGGTCGAGGCGATCGTGCGCGAGGAGATGAACGCGATCGGCGCGCAGGAGGTCCACTTCCCGGCGCTGCTGCCCCGCGAGCCGTACGAGAAGAGCAACCGGTGGGCCGACTACGGGGCCAGCATCTTCCGCCTCAAGGACCGCAAGGGCAACGACTACCTCCTCGGTCCGACCCACGAGGAGATGTTCACCCTGCTCGTCAAGGACCTGTACTCGTCGTACAAGGACCTGCCGCTGTCGCTCTACCAGATCCAGACGAAGTACCGCGACGAGGCGCGTCCCCGCGCAGGCATCCTGCGTGGGCGCGAGTTCGTGATGAAGGACTCGTACTCCTTCGACGTCACCGACGAGGCGTTCCTGCGGTCCTACGAGAAGCACCGGCAGGCGTACGTCCGCATCTTCGACCGGCTCGGTCTCGACTACGTCATCGTGGCCGCCATGTCCGGGGCGATGGGCGGGTCCGCGAGCGAGGAGTTCCTCGCGACGGCCGAGAACGGTGAGGACACCTACGTCCGCTGCACCAACTGCGACTACGCCGCCAACGTCGAGGCCGTCCGCGTGCCCGTGCCCGATCCTGTCTCGTACGACGACGTCCCCGAGGCCCACGCCGAGCACACGCCTGACACGCCGACGATCGAGACGCTGGTCGACCACCTCAACCAGAAGTTCCCGCGCGACGACCGGGCCTGGACCGCCGCCGACACCCTCAAGAACGTCATCGTGATGCTGGTCCATCCCGACGGCACCCGCGAGCCGTTGGCGGTCGGCGTGCCCGGCGACCGTGACGTAGACCTCAAGCGGCTGGGGGCGCAGGTCGAACCGATCGAGGTCGAGGCGTTCGACGAGAAGGACTTCGCGTCGAACGCCGCCCTGGTGAAGGGCTACATCGGCCCCGGCGCGCTGGGCGAGAAGGGCGCGAGCGGCATCCGCTACCTGCTCGACCCGAGGGTCAGCACGGGCACCCGATGGGTCACCGGCGCCAACCAGGACGGTCATCACGTCATCGACCTCGTGGTCGGGCGCGACTTCGAGGGCGACGGTCTCATCGAGGCAGCCGACGTCCGGGAGGGCGACGCGTGCCCGGTGTGTGACCATCCGCTCGAGACCGCACGCGGCATCGAGATGGGGCACATCTTCCAGCTCGGTCGTCGGTACGCCGAGGCGCTCGACCTGAAGGTCCTCGACGAGAACGGCAAGCTCGTCACGGTCACGATGGGCTCGTACGGCGTCGGCATCTCCCGCGCCGTCGCCGCCATCATCGAGAACTCCCATGATGAGCTCGGCATCATCTGGCCGCGTGGCGTCTCGCCCGCCGACGTTCACCTCGTGGCGACAGGGAAGGACGCCGAGGTCTTCACCGCTGCGGACCGGCTCTGCGGCGAGCTCGAGGCGCTGGGGCTCACGGTGCTGTACGACGACCGGCCGAAGGTGTCGCCGGGTGTGAAGTTCAAGGACGCGGAGCTGATCGGCGTCCCGACCATCGTCGTCGTGGGCAAGGGCCTGGTCGACGGGGTCGTCGAGGTCAAGGACCGCGCGAGCGGCGAGCGCGAGAACGTCGCGGTGGCCGAGGCGGCCGCGCACGTGGCGGGGGTCGTCCGTGGCGGTTGAGGCCGTCATCTTCGACTGGGGTGGCACGCTCACCGAGTGGCGCACGATCTCGCCGAACGACGAGTGGTCCTCGCTGGCTGGCGTGGCAGCACCTGAGCGTCATACGGCGGCCACCGATGCCCTCGTCGCGGCGGCCACCGAGGTGTGGACGCGGTCGCGCGACGAGCACCGCAGCGCCACCCTCGAGGAGATCTGTCGGCTGGCCGAGATCGCGTACGACGCCGAGCACCTGCAGGCGTACCGCGACTTCTGGGAGCCGGCCACCATCACCCACGACGACGTCCCAGGCCTCTTCGAGTGGCTTCGTGACCAGGGGATCAAGGTCGGAGTGCTCTCCAACACCGTGTGGCCGCGCGCCTGGCACGAGGAGATCTTCGTACGCGACGGCGTCGACCACCTGATCGATGGCGATGTCTACACCTCCGAGATCGCGTGGACCAAGCCTGCACCGGCGGCTTTCGAGGCGGCGATGTCCGCGGTCGGCGTTTCGACCCCCGAGCGATGCGTCTTCGTCGGTGACCGGCTCTTCGACGACATCTACGGCGCGAAGAACGTCGGCATGAGGGCTGTGCACGTGCCGCACAGCGAGATCCCGCTCGCCCAGCACGGCCACACACTGGGGAAGCCCGATGCGGTGATCCAGCGGCTGGCCGATCTACCCAGCGTCATCGATGCCTGGCGTTAGAGGATGTCGTACGGCGGCTCGAGCTCAAGCCAACTCGAAGTTGCTTGCTGGCCTGGCCGACCCGATCACCGGAGGTCGACCACATGTCCATCGCACTCATCACCGGCCACGCACAGAGCCTGCGTTCCTGACCTAGGGGCTATCGCGCGCTGCAGGCCTGTCCGGTGAGCCACCGTCTGTGACCGAGGTGGGGGCCGCCTGACGTCGAAAGAAGTGGGCGCGAACGACCGTGGCCAGCCGCTCGGGGGTGGAGCGGCCGGTGTCGACGACCAGGTCGTAGGTGATCCCGGTGTGCACGGACTCCGCCTGGCTTGCCGCCATCCCGGCCACACGGTCCCCACGTGCGGCCTCGCGCTCGGTGACGATCTCAGGGGAGCAGCGGACGCTCACCCAGCCGACGGCAACGTCGCGAAGTGCCTGCTGCCAGCGTTGCTGGGCTCTGGGCCCGCTCACGAAGTTGTCCTCGACGAGGAGGCGGGCACCCGCCGCGGCCATCGCAGCCACGCCCGTCATCCACTGGCGCTCCACAGCGACCCAATCCGGCCCCACCGCGACCTCTCCGTCGTCGCCGAGGCTCAAACCTGCTGCTCCGAACAGCCTCGGAGGGGCGGCATCGACGAGCGTGTCCACTCCCAAGCGCAGCCAACTCCCGTCGAGAAGCTCCTGAAGCGCGCGCGCCAGCGTGCTCTTCCCCGAGCTGGACCCCCCGTTGAGCACGAGAACCTGAGGACTGCCGCCAGTCACGTGGTTACTCCCTTCAACGTCTGGCACCCCACGCGCTGCCCTAGAGGTCATAGCTCGGCAATCCCCGGGAAGGCCACCGGCCTCGCACCCCAGTCGACCGCTCGCAGCGCGCACGCGGTCAGCGCTCGTGCCACGAACTCACGTTCGCTCGTGACCGTCTCCCCGACGGCCGCGGCGTAGGTATCGGCAGCGCCCTCCTCCAGCAGCCGGCCGAGGTCGCGACAGTCCCTGAGGGTCTCGACCCGGCCGGGCAGGTCGTACGCCGCCTGGGCCGGCACCGGGACTGCGTCCTGGTCGGCGATGAGCGCGGTCAGGTCGTCGCGCCGCCGCCGGTGTTCGACGTAGCCGGCCGCGGCAAGCGCCTGGTCCGAGGATCCGGCGGCGACCTCCGCCAGCACGCCGCCTACGACCCCGTAGCCGTAGACACTGGCGTGCTCAGCCGCCAGACACGCCTGCATCGCATCGAGTGCAGTCATCGCGCCGCGCGCACCGCCTCGACCGTGACTGCGTGGGAGGCGGACACGGACGCGAAAAGTCGGGCCAGCAAGCCGGAGGTCGCCCCGAGGCAGTCGGCGAGCCGGTCCTGCTCCGCGGCCGAGAAGGCGGCCGTGAGCGCTGTGAGCGCGCCCGAGCGGGTGCCCGGGACCGTGGCACTCCGCGATGGGAACGCCGGCGGCTCGGCCAGAGTGTCGGTCAGGCGTCGTACGTGGGCCCGCTGCCTGCTGAGGACAGGGGTGACCAGCGACTGCAGCTCAGGATGGCGGCGGCGGGTGTTCGAGCAGAGCTCGAGCAGGACGGCCTCGGCGCCGATGGCACTGGTAAGCACAGCGACGTCGCTGTCGTTCGCTGGGATCTCGCCTGGAGCGGTCGTCGAGGCCCCCGCGCGCACGGCTGTCGTCTCGGTGCCGCAGGAGGTGACGGCTCCCAGGGCTGCGGTGCCGGCCGTCACCATCGCCGCCTGCAGGGCTGCGCGTCGGCTGATCGGACGGACGAGGACCACGCGCCGACCGTACCTGACCGCGCGGGCTTCGCAGGGACGGTCCCCGCTAGGCTGGTTTGAGCACGTCGACAACACAACATCGGAGGAGGACTGCCCATGACCGGCCAGCAGCCCCAGCAAGCACTCCTCGAGGTGTTGGAGCAGCCTCTCGCCAGCTCGGGCCTCGACCTCGAAGGCGTCGAGATGACCCGCGCCGGACGCCGGAGCGTGATCCGGGTACTCGTCGACACCGACGGCGGCGTCACGCTCGATGACATCGCCGAGGCCACCCACGTCGTCGGTACGGTGCTCGACTCCTCGGACGTGCTCGGCGAGTCGCCTTACACGCTCGAGGTGACCTCGCCCGGCGTCGACAGACCTCTCGCGTTGCCACGCCACTGGCGCCGCAACGTCGACCGCCTGGTCAAGGTCACCGGTCATGACGGTGACGCGTTCACCGGCCGCGTGACATCCGCCGACGACACCACGGCCGTCCTCGACGTCGACGGGGCCCCGCGCGAGGTGTCGTATGCCGACGTCGCGACGGCGCACGTCCAGATCGAGTTCAACCGTCGGCGCGCCGCCGCGCCTGGCGACAACGCCGAGGAGGGCTGAGTCGATGGACATCGACATGGCGGTGCTTCGATCGCTCGTCTCCGAGAAGGAGATCTCGCTCGATGTGCTCATCGACGCGATCGAGCAGGCGCTCCTCGTCGCCTACCACCGCACACCCGGCGCCTACGAGGACGCCCGGGTCGAGCTGGACCGCGGCAGCGGGCACGTCATCGTGCACGCCGCCGAGCGCGACGAGGGCGGCGAGCTCGTCCGCGAGTTCGAGGACACTCCCGAGGGGTTCGGTCGCATCGCCGCCACCACGGCCAAGCAGGTCATCCTGCAACGGCTGCGGGATGCGGAGGACGACGCACGGTTCGGGGAGTTTGCCGGCAAGGAGGGCGATGTCGTCTCGGGCGTCATCCAACAAGGTCGTGACCCGGACATGGTCTTCGTCGACCTGGGCAAGATCGAAGCGGTGCTGCCGGCTGCCGAGCGGGTGCCGGGTGAGCGCTACGAGCACGGGCAGCGCATCCGGTGCCTCGTCGTCTCGGTGCGCAAAGGGCCGAAGGGACCGCAGGTGATGGTCTCCCGCTCCCACCCCAACCTCGTCAAGAAGCTGTTCGCCCTCGAGGTGCCCGAGATCGGTGACGGGACTGTGGAGATCGCCGGGATCGCCCGGGAGGCCGGCCATCGCACGAAGATCGCGGTCCGTTCGCACGAACCCGGTGTCAATCCGAAGGGGGCCTGCATCGGGCCCATGGGGCAGCGGGTACGCAACGTGATGACCGAGCTGCACGGCGAGAAGATCGACATCGTGGACTGGGCCGACGACCCTGCCGAGATGATCAAGCACGCCCTGTCCCCGGCCAATGTCAGCAGCGTGGAGATCGTCGACGAGGCAGCTCGCTCGGCCCGGGTGGTCGTGCCGGACTACCAGCTGTCCCTCGCGATCGGCAAAGAGGGGCAGAACGCCCGTCTCGCCGCCCGGATGACCGGGTGGCGCATCGACATCCGATCCGACACGGCGCCCCCGGACGAACCGGTCGGGGCGTCGGTCGAGCCCTCGGTCGAGGAGCCGACAGACGCCTGACCTGCGATCGTCTGGCTGATGTGTGGTTTTGCGTGGTCGTAGGCCGTTACTCTGACGGCGTGTCGACCTGCGCGGTCTGTGAGACCGACAATGCCGAAGGGAAGCGGTTCTGCCGCTCCTGCGGCTCGCCGCTGACGTCCACCTGCACCGTGTGTTCTGCTGCCCTCGAACCCGACTCGACGTTCTGCGGCGACTGCGGGTCACCTGTGGTCGCTGGAGCACCCCAGCCGGACGGAGCCCCAACGCCATCGCGCGTCGTTCCAGCGGACGCACCCTCCGACCGTGTGTCAGAGCGTCGGCTGTGCTCGGTGCTCTTCTGCGACCTGGTCGGCTTCACGACACTGTCGGAGTCTCGCGACCCCGAGGAGATCCGCGAGCTGCTCTCGGAGTACTTCGTCATGGCCAGGACGATCATCGGTCGATACGGGGGTGTCGTCGAAAAGTTCATCGGGGACGCGGTCATGGCGGTGTGGGGGACTCCCACCGCCACGGAGGGCGACGCCGAGCGCTGCGTGCGCGCAGCGCTGGACGTGGTCGCCGCGGTCACGGAACTGGGTCAGACGTCTGGAGCTCCTGGCCTGTCCGCCCGAGCCGGTGTGGTCACCGGCGAGGTCGCTGTGACACTTGGGGCGACGGGTGAGGGCATGGTCGCGGGGGATGCGGTCAACACCGCAGCCCGCGTGCAGTCTGCTGCCGCGCCAGGTGCCGTGTGGGTGGATGGTGCGACACACCGCTCCGCCTCCTCGGCGATCGGCTTCACCGACGCCGGCGAGCACGCGTTGAAGGGCAAGACGGAGCCGGTCAACCTCTGGGTCGCCACGCGGGTGCTCTCCGGCATCGGCGGGGCGCAACGCGTCGACGGTCTCGAAGCGCCCCTGTGCGGTCGGGACGCCGAGCTGCGCACCCTCAAAGAGCTGTTCCACGCCTCCGCAGAGCGACGCACTCCGCGCCTGGTCCTGGTGTCAGGGCCGGCCGGAGTCGGCAAGTCCCGGCTGGGCTGGGAGTTCGAGAAGTACGTCGACGGGCTCGCTGACGTCGTGTGGTGGCACCGCGGACGGTGTCTGTCCTACGGCGAGGGTGTGGCCTTCTGGGCCTTGGCCGAGATCGTTCGTCAACGGCTGGCGATCGCCGAGGAAGACCCGCACGAAGTCGCCGCCACCAAGCTCGAAGAAGGACTGGCGACCCTTATCCCCGACCCCGCGGACCGAACTTACCTGGCGCCGCGGCTGGCTCGCTTGCTCGGCCTGAAGATCAAGGGCGACTCAGAAGCTCCGCTGGCACGTGAGGAGTTGTTCGCCGGATGGCGGGTCTTCTTCGAGCGACTGGCAGCTCAGGGACCGGTCGCCCTGCTGATCGAGAACGCCCAGTACGCCGACGCCGGGCTGCTCGACTTCCTCGACCATCTCATCGACTGGGCGCGTGACGCTCCTATCTACGTCCTCGTGTTCACCCGTCCGGAGCTCGACGACAGCCGTCCGGGGTTCGGCACCGGCCGCAACCGGTCGGCGTTGACGATCGATCCGCTCGACACGGCGGCCATGGACGCGATGGTGGACGCGATGGTGCCCGGCATGCCGGCCGAGGCCAGGCAGATGATCACTGCCCAGGCCCAGGGCATCCCGCTGTTCGCAGTCGAGACGGTGCGGTCACTGGTGGACCGCGACGTCGTGGTGCCGCTCGAGGGCGTCTACCGGCTCGTGGGCGACATCGGCCAGCTCACGATCCCTGACAGTCTGCACGGTCTCCTCGCGTCCCGTCTGGACGCGCTGGATCCCCATTTGCGCATGCTCGTGGCGGATGCCGCCGTGCTCGGCAGCAGCTTTCCGGCGGAAGCGCTCATCGCCGTTTCCAGCCAGAGCGAGGACGAGGTCCGGGTCGGCTTGGGCGAGCTCCTCCGCCGCGAGGTGCTCAGTGTGTCCGCCGACCGGCTGTCACCGCAGGTGGGCGACTACCGGTTCGCCCAGGACCTGCTCCGCCAGGTGGCGTACGAGACGCTCTCGCGCCGGGAACGCAAGACGCGGCACCTCACCGTCGCGTCGCACATGCGGGCCACCTTCGCCAATGACGGTGACGATCTCGCTGACGTGATCGCCCGTCACTACATCGATGCACTGACGGCCGTCCCTGACGCTCCCGACGTTCCCGAGATCCGCCGCGAGGCGGTCGGCATGCTCATACGTGGAGCGGATCGAGCGTATCGATCGGGTTCCCCAACCGCGGCCGCCGTGGGATATGCCTCAGCCGCCTCCGAGACGGAGCACCTTGACGGCGGTGAATCGCAGGTGTCGGCAGCGGAACTGTACGAGAAGGCATCCATGGCCGCCTACATCGCGGCCGACTTCGCGTCTGCGGTCACTTATGCGGACCAAGCGGGTTCACTGTACGGAGCGCAGGGGCGCGAACGTGATCGGGCGCGGGTGCAGGCCGCCGCCGGTCGGGCCCTTTCCCCAGCAGGGCGGCACCGCGAGAGCCGCGAGCGCCTCGAAGCCGCGCTGGCGGTGTTGTCTCCCGAGCCGGACGCTGACACGGTCAGTGTTCTCGGTTGGCTGGCCGGGTTGGCTAGCCTCTCGGCCAGCGATGACGCCGACCAGCTCACGGCTCAGGCCCTTGAGCTCGGACAGGCCGTCGGTGTCGACAGGTCCCGCCTCGGTGGGCTGTTCATCGCCAGAGGCCTCGCTCACGTCGTCGCAGACCGCTACGCGCAGGCGACCGCGTCCTTCTCGTACGCAACCCGGCTCGGTGAGGAGGCCGAGGATTCCACCATTCGCTCGAGCGGCCTGCTCAACCTCGCCAACGTGCTGCTCCCGACCGACCCGGTCGCGGCTGCCGGGGCCGCACGTGCCGCGACCGTGCAGGCGCGCAAGGTGGGCGATGCCAACAGGTTGCGGGTCGCCATCTCGAACCTGTCACAGGCGCTGATTGTCTCGGGAGACTGGGACGAGGCAGAACAAGTCTTGCGCGAGGCCGTCGAGGTCGACGGGGTGCACGACGACTACGTCGCGATGAACGTCGTGTATCTCGCGGTCGTCCGGGGCGATCCGGCAAGAGCCAGAACCGCGGCAGCCGAGCTCAGCTCGATGCGGGCCAGTGAAGACCCCCAGGACCAGGCCGCCGTCGCAGGCGTGGAAACGCTGCTTGCCGCAAGCCTGGGCGATCTCCCGGAGATCTTGGCGCATTCTCGAACGGTCATGGGCACGATTCAGAGCTTGGGTGTGCGCAACGAAGTCTTGCAGTGGGTGTGGCCATTGGCAGTACGTACCGCCGACTCCCTCCAGGACCGTCCCGCGGGGGAGGAATTCCTCGCGGCGTTGCACGCCCATCCAGCGGGTCACGTACCGCCCGTGCTGCGCATCGAGCGCGACCTGGCCCGTGCGCGGGGCCGGCTGGCGACGGGCGACATATCGGCTCTGGACGCCGTGTCCGCTGCCGTCGAGGCGCTACGCCAGGTCGGCCGCCCCTACCCGCTGGCCGAGGGGTTGCTCGACTATGCGACGGGCTTGGCTCGCGCTGGTGAGCGAGACCAGACAGCCGTCCTGCTCGAGGAAGCCCGCCAGATCGCCGACCGGCTTAGGGCGGCTCCCCTGGCGGCTCGCATCCGGGATGCCCTCGAGTCCGATGATGCTCGGGTCGGTAGTGCCGGCGCCGGTGAGACGGTCCACTGACCGTCGCTCGAAGGTCTCACGGGTGTCTGGTTCGCGGCATCGCCGTCCAAACCGGTAGACTCGGCTCCGATGAGTCGGGTGTCCCCAGTCCGCACCTGCGTGGGCTGTCGGGAACACGCGGCGAAGTCTGACCTCCTGCGCGTCGTCGCCGAGGGCGACGGGGCCACCCGCGCCGTCGTACCGGACGCTGCAGGAAGAAGAGCGGGCCGGGGAGCACACCTGCACCCCACGCTCGCATGCCTCGAACTGGCCGAACGACGTCGCGCCATCCCTCGGGCCTTGCGCCTCGAGGGACCGGTCGATTGCAGCGCTGTCCGGACCTGGCTCGAGGCGCACAGCGAAACGCCCGCAGCACCCGCAGCATCTGCAGCATCCGAACCGCTCCAGGCCCCACCCGGGGACATGGAGACGGCCCGAAAGGGCTGAGACCGACGAAGAGAGTGGAGCAGCTGCTCATGACATCTCGATGAGACTCATGCGATGAGCACGCCCAACATCTAACGGTCTGGACCTTCGTGGGTTCGGACCGCCCACGAAGGAGAATTGTGGCTAAAGCCAGAGTCCATGAACTCGCCAAAGAGTTCGGAGTGCCCAGCAAGGACGTCCTTGCGGCGCTCAAAGACATGGGGGAGTTCGTCAAGTCGGCGTCCTCCACCGTCGAGGCGCCGGTAGCCCGCCGTCTCGAAGAGACGCACGGAGAGGCCTGGAAGACGGCCGCCGAGGCCAAGGCCGCCAAGAAGGCCGCCAAGAAGGCGCCGGCGAAGAAGGCCACCGCTGCTGACGCGGCATCGACCGAACCCGCTGAGGTTCCCGTCGTGGCCGCTGCCGGCCCGGCCATCACCGAAGACGCACCGGCCGTTGACGCGCCCCGACCCGCACCACGGCCCACCAGCGCGCCCTCCGTCGAGTCCGCGCCCGCACCTGCCGAGCCGGTTGCACCGGCCGCGGCTGCAGACGTACCCCCGACCGAGCCCGAGGCGCCCGCTGCATCCGCCGACGGCAGTTCGACCACGGCGGCCCGTCCGGCGCCCAAGCCCGGAACCCCTCGTCCCGGCAACAACCCGTTCTCGTCCACGCAGGGGATGCAGCAGCCCCGGCGACCGGGCCAGCAGCGTCCCGGAGACCGTCCCGACCGTCCGGCTGGAGACACCAGGCCGGCCCGTCCGGGCGGTGTGCCCGGCGCGCCGCGCCCCAACCCCGCGATGATGCCGCGCCAGTCCGCGATCAGTGGTCCCGGTGCGCCCGCGCGCGGACGTTCCGGTCCTGGTGGGCCGGGCGGCGCGCGCGGCGGAGCTGCCCGCGGTGGTCCGGGTAGCTCGACCGGCGCCCCGGCTCGCGGTGGCCGTAGCGGTGGCTACGCCGGCGCCGGTGGTGGTGGTGGTGGCGGTATGCCGTCGGGCGGCGGAGGCCGTCCCGGTGGCCGCAACCAGCGCGGTGTCACCCAGGGTGCCTTCGGGCGCGCGGGAGGGCCGTCGAGGCGTGGTCGCAAGTCCAAGCGGGCGCGTCGCCAAGAGTACGAACAGATGCAGGCCCCGACGACAAGCGGCGTCCGCGTCCGCAAGGGCGACGGCCAGACGGTCCGACTGTCCCGTGGCGCCTCGCTGACCGACTTCGCCGACAAGGTCGGCGTCGACGCTGCGTCGCTGGTGCAGGTGCTGTTCCACCTCGGTGAGATGGTGACCGCGACCCAGTCGGTCAACGACGAGACGCTGCAGATCCTGGGCACCGAGCTCGACTACAACATCGAGGTCATCTCGCCCGAGGACGAGGACAAGGAGCTGCTCGACTCGTTCAACATCGAGTTCGGTGAGGACGAAGGCGGCGAGGGCGCCCTCGAGGCACGTCCGCCCGTCGTCACGGTCATGGGTCACGTCGACCACGGCAAGACCAAGCTGCTCGACGCCATCCGCGACGCCAACGTCGTCTCCAAGGAGGCCGGTGGCATCACGCAGCACATCGGTGCGTACCAGGTGGCGACCACGGTCGACGGCCACGAGCGCAAGCTGACGTTCATCGACACCCCCGGTCACGAGGCCTTCACCGCCATGCGGATGCGCGGCGCCCAGGCCACCGACATCGCGATCCTGGTCGTCGCAGCCGACGACGGTGTGATGCCGCAGACCATCGAGGCGCTCAACCACGCCAAGGCGGCCGACGTGCCGATCGTGGTGGCGGTCAACAAGATCGACAAGCCCGAAGCCGACCCGGCCAAGGTCCGCGGTCAGCTGACGGAGTACGGCCTCGTGCCCGAGGAGTACGGCGGCGACACGATGTTCGTCGACGTCTCGGCGAAGTCCATGATCAACATCGAGGGTCTGCTCGAGTCTCTCGTGCTGACCGCCGATGCCGCCCTCGACCTGCGAGCCAACCCCGACCAGGATGCTCAGGGTCTGGTGATCGAGGCACATCTCGACCGCGGTCGTGGCCCGGTGGCCACGGTGCTCGTCCAGCGCGGCACGCTGAGCGTCGGCGACTCGATCGTCGCGGGACCGGCCTACGGTCGGGTCCGCGCGATGCTCGACGAGCACGGTGAGAACCTTGATCAGGCCGACCCGAGCCGTCCGGTCATGGTGCTCGGCCTCACGGCCGTGCCCGGTGCCGGTGACAACTTCATCGTCGTGTCCGATGACCGCGTGGCGCGGCAGATCGCCGAGAAGCGTGACGCTCGCGAGCGGGCGGCGATGCTCGCCAAGAGCACCGGCCGTCGGACGCTCGAGGACTTCATGTCGAGCATGGAGAAGGGGGAGAGCGAAGAGCTCCTGCTCATCCTCAAGGGCGACGTGTCGGGCTCGGTCGAGGCGCTCGAGGACGCACTGGCGAAGATCGACGTCGGCGGTGACGAGGTCAGGCTCCGCGTGATCGACCGCGGTGTCGGTGCCATCACCGAGACCAACGTGATGCTCGCTGCCGCCTCGAACGCCGTGATCATCGGCTTCAACGTTCGACCGCAGGGCAAGGCCACCGAGGTCGCCGACCGTGAGGGCGTCGACATCCGCTACTACTCGGTGATCTACCAGGCGATCGACGAGATCGAGGCTGCTCTCAAGGGCATGCTCAAGCCGGAGTTCGAGGAGTCCCAGCTCGGGACCGCCGAGATCCGCAACATCTTCCGGTCGTCGAAGGTCGGCAACATCGCCGGTTGCATGGTCACGTCGGGCATCATGCGCCGCAACGCCAAGGCGCGGCTGCTGCGCGACGGCTCGGTCGTGGCCGACAACCTCGACATCTCGTCGTTGAAGCGGGAGAAGGATGACGCCACCGAGGTCCGCGAGGGCTTCGAGTGTGGTCTGACCCTCGCTGGTTACAACGACATCAAGATCGGGGACGTCATCGAGACGTTCGAGATGAAGGAGATCCCCCGGGGCTGACGCAGGACGCCTCCCTCGGGGGGGCGCGCTGGGTCCATCCGGGCGGAGCCGAGGCCGCTGTGAGGATGGTGCGCCGGACGGATCGCAATCCGTCCGGCGCACCATGCCGTTCGGCGGCGGCAACGTCGAACGTTCGCTACTGAAGGAGGAACCATGAGCTCGGGTCGAGTTCGCAAGGTGGCCGATCGGATTCACGTGATCGTCGCGGAAATGCTCGAACGCCGCATCAAGGACGCCCGCCTCGGCTTCGTGACGATCACCGACGTCCGCGTCACCGGGGACACGCAGCACGCGTCGATCTTCTACACCGTGCTCGGCGACGATGAGGAGCGCACGGCATCGACCGCGGCCCTCGAGAGCGCCAAGGGCCTCATCAGGTCCGAAGTGGGCAAGCAGCTCGGCATGCGGCATACGCCGTCTCTCGAGTTCATCCTCGACGCGTTGCCCGATTCGGCGGCTCATATCGACGGACTGCTCGCCCAGGCCCGTCAGAACGATGCTGCGGTCGCCGCCACGGCTGCCCACGCCTCCTACGCCGGGGAGGCGGATCCGTACCGCCACCCCGAGGAGGACGACCTCGACGACGACGTCGAGCACCTGGACGGTGCCGACCACTCCGACGCGGGTGATCCCGAGCCGGCTAGCACCCGGGGGCCTTCGACCGAGGACGGGCTCAGCGGTTGAGCGCAGCCGCCTCGGACGGGCTGCTGGTCGTCGACAAGCCTGCGGGTTGGACCTCACACGACGTCGTGGCGCGGGGGCGGCGTATCGCCGGTACCCGGAAGGTCGGACACGCCGGCACACTCGACCCGATGGCGACCGGGGTGCTGCTGCTCGGCGTGGGGCGCGCGACCAGGCTGCTGGGCCACCTCGCGCTGACGACCAAGGGCTACGACGCCACGATTCGGCTCGGCCAGCGGACGATCACCGATGACGCCGAGGGTGAGGTCGTCGAGACCGTTGCCGCCGACGCCACCGAGGAGGAGATCATCGCCGCGATCGCCCGGCTGACCGGTGAGATCGACCAGGTGCCGTCGTCGGTGTCGGCCATCAAGATCGACGGGCGGCGGTCCTACGCCCGTGTGCGGGCCGGCGAGGACGTCGACATCCCCGCCCGGCCGGTCACCGTGTCGGAGTTCAGCGTCAGTGCGGTGCGTCGCCACGATGACGGCCTCGTCGATGTCGACGTGCACGTCGAGTGCTCGACGGGAACGTATGTCCGGGCGCTCGCCCGCGACCTGGGCGGCTTGCTCGGCGTCGGGGGTCACCTCACGGCGCTACGGCGTACGCGGGTGGGGCCATTCGGTCTCGACCGGGCCAGCACGCTCGAAGAGCTCGAGGTAGGACCTGCCGACGCCTTCGTCGTGCCCCTGGCGGTGGTAGCGGAGGCGTCCTTCCCGTCGTACGTCACGCCTGACGAGCTGGTGCCGGCCATCCGGAACGGGCGACCTCTCGAGGTCGATCTCGGCGTCACCGGTGAGCCGGTCGCCGTGATGAGCGCAGCCGGTGAGTTCCTGGCCCTCTACAGCCGGGACCGGGTCGCCCGGGCCGCGACCCCGATCGCCGTCTTTGCGCCCGCCTGACCCCGCCCTCTTCATGTGCCTCGCCGTAGGCGTTTGCCTAGTGAACAAGCCAGGTGGCTTGTTCACTAGGCAAACCTCCCGCTGCAACTGACCTATTGCCTCGTTCACTCGCCCAGCGGCGACGTCTCGATGGGCGGCGGCCCCGCCAGAGCAATCCAGGTGTGGAGCCAGTACGACGACGGTCAGGCCGGGTGGCTGGCGTCGTCCAGGTCGAGCTCGACGAGGTCGGCGATCGTACGTGCTGCCGCCTCGTCGTCGCTCTCGACGATCACCTCGTCTCCGGGACCCGCCCCGAGCGTCATGATGAGCAGGGCCGAGTCCGCGTCGACCGGCTCGCCACCGGGGGTGGCGATCGTGACGTCGGCGTCGAGCTCGGCTGCCTTCTCGGAGATGATCGTGGCGGGACGGGCATGCAGGCCTACGGTCGATCCGACCTTGACGGTGAAGCTGGCCATGGTGTTCCTCTCGGTCCGGGTGTGGATGATTCTGCCGGATCAGGCGGCGGCAGGGACGCTTGTCTCGACGGACGTCAGCTCGGGGGTGCGCCGCATCGACTTCAGCGCCACCACGCACGCCGCCGCCACGACCATGCCGGCCACCAGGGCGAGCAGGAAGGCGAAGACACCGTCCACGGCGAAGAGCACGAAGATGCCGCCGTGTGGTGCGCGCAGCTGGACGTCGAAGGCCATGGACAAGGCACCCGTGACGGCGCCACCGGCCATCATCGAGGGGATCACCCGGAGCGGGTCGGCCGCCGCGAACGGGATGGCGCCCTCGCTGATGAACGACGCACCCAACAGCCAGGCTGCCCGACCGTTCTCGAGCTCGGGCTCGGTGAACAGCTGGGGCCGCACGGTCGAGGCCAGGGCCATCGCCAGCGGTGGGACCATGCCGGACAGCATGACGGCGGCCATGATCTTGAGGTTGGCCGGGCTGGGATCGGCGCCGAGCCCTGTCGTGGCGAAGACGTACGCGGCCTTGTTGACCGGGCCGCCGAGGTCGAAGCACATCATCAGGCCGAGCACGATGCCGAGCAGGATCGCGTAGGTACCGCTCATGTTGCTGAGGCCGTCGGTGAGCTGCGTCGTCAACCACGACAGCGGCCTGCCGAGCACCAGGATCATCAATCCACCGGAGATCAACGTCGCGAACAACGGGATGATCACCACCGGCATCAGACCGCGGACGAAGCGCGGGACCTGGAAGCTGGAGATCCACAGGGCCACCACACCGGCGAGCAGACCACCGATGATGCCGCCGATGAAGCCGGCACCCGTGAAGCCTGCGACGGCGCCAGCGGTGAAGCCCGGGGCGATACCGGGTCGGTCCGCGATGGCGTAAGCGATGTACCCCGCCAACGCCGGCACGAGGAAGCCGAACGACAGCGCGCCGAGCTTGAACAACGCCGCACCGAGGAACAACGTGAAGCCGCTGCCGAACAGGGCGTGCGGGCTCAACGACCCCACCGGCAGGTTCGTGAGGCTCGAGCTGCCGAGTACGAAGTCCGCCAGTCCCTTGTCCTTGCCGGGACCGTAGCCGTTGAGCGCGAGCTCATAGCCGCCGAGCAGGAAGCCGAGGGCGATGAGCAACCCGCCGGCCGCCACGAACGGGATCATGTAGCTGACCCCGGTCAAAAGCGCGGTCCTGACCTGGGTACCGAGGCCACCAATGCCACCACCGCCGGTGGCAACGGCTCCGCGGCCGGACGATCCGCTGCCGCCACCGTCGCCGGCGACGCGGGGAGCGTTCGGGTCCTCGGCCGCTGCGAGCGCGCGGGCGACGAGCTGGTCGGCATCGTGGATGCCGCTCTTCACGCTCGTGGAGATCTCGGGGAGCCCGGCGAAGCGACCCTTGTCCCGGACCCCGACGTCGGTCGCGAAGATGACCGCACTGGCAGCGGCGATGACCTTCGGGTCGAGTCGTTCGGCGCCGACCGAGCCCTGCGGCTCGACCAGGAGCTGGATGCCGGCCTTGGCGCCGGCAGCCTCGAGCGCCTCGGCGGCCATATACGTGTGGGCGATCCCGGTAGGACAGGCTGTCACCGCGACGATCGTCGGCGGCTCGGCAGATTGGCGCGCGGCGGGCACGGCCGCCGCGTCCGCCGTCGTAGGCGCCGCGGAGGACTCCTCAGGGGCGACGACCGACGACACCAGGCTGACCACCTCGGCGGTGCTGGTCGCCGACCGAAGGGCGTCGGTGAAGTCCTTCCGCACCAGGGCGCGCGCCAGCTTCGTCAGCAGCTTCATGTGCTCCTGATCGCCACTGGCCGGCGCGGCGATCATGAAGACCAGGTCGGCCGGTCCGTCCTTCGCGCCGAAGTCGACCGGCGGCGACAGGCGGGCGAACGCCAGGGATGGCGCCGTCACGTGCTCGGAACGGCAGTGCGGGATGGCCAGGCCACCCGGCATACCGGTCACGGACTTGGCCTCGCGAGCGAAGGCATCCTCGGCGAGGCCGTCGGCGTTCGTACTCCGACCGGCGTCGGTGACGAGCCGGGCGAGGGCGCGGATGACATCGTCCTTCGTGCCACCGTAGGTGGCGTCCAACGCCACCAGCTTGGGGGTGATGAGCTCAGACATTCGGGTTCCTTGTGGGTTGGTCGCTCGACGAGCGGTGGAGGGGTTCGGTGACGACGACGCCGTCCCGGTGCAGGTCGGACGGGCGGGGCATGGTGGAGCCGGGCAGTGACGCGGCGGCCGCGCCGTACGCCACCGCCTCGCGGAGCCGATCCGCCGGGCCGAGCCCGCTCAGATCGGCCAGGAGATAGCCAGCCAGGCTGGCGTCGCCTGCGCCGACGGTGCTGCGCAGGGTGATCGGGGGAGGGCTGGCGATCCAGGTGCCCTCCGGTGTCACGAGGACAGCACCCTCGGCGCCCAGGGTGAGAAGGACGGCTCCGACGCCGTCATCGACGAGCCGACGCGCGGCGGCGACCGCCGAGTCGCTGTCGGACTCGAGCCGGTCCGGGTCGTCACCGGTCAGTGAGGCAAGTTCCTCCGCGTTCGGCTTGAGCAGGTCCGGCCGCGCGGAGCTGCCCACGGCGGCGATCAGGGGCTCCCCGGACGTGTCGATGGCCACGCGCCGGCCGACAGCATGCAGCTGTTCGGTCAGCTCGGCGTACCACGCGGTCGGTGCTGATGGGGGGAGCGAGCCGCACAGCACGACCCAATCGCTGCCGTGCGAACGGCTGAGCAGCCGGTCGCGCAGCTGATCGAAGACGCCGACGTCGAGACTGTGCCCCGGGTCGTTGAACTTGGTGGTCGTCCCGTCCGGCTCGGTGATGGTGATGTTCACCCGCGACGGTCGCCCTACGGCCACGTTGATGGGGTGCACCCCGGCGGCGATCAGGCCCTTCACGAGAAGGTCGTCATCGTCGGCGGGCAGCACAGCAACGGCGGGAACGCCGGCGTGGGCGACGGCTCGGGCGACGTTGACGCCCTTCCCGCCGGCTTCGTCGCCGACACTGAGGGCGCGGAACACTTCGCCGGGCTTGATGGGTCCGTCGATCGCCATGGTGCGGTCGACCGACGGGTTGGCGGTGAGCGTGACGATCATGCGACGACCACATCGATGTCGAGCGCCTCGAGCGCCCGGACGTCGCTGGCGTCGACACCGTCGTCGGTGACCACGACGTCGATCTGGTCGAGCCGGGCGAACCGCACCAGCGTCTCCTGGCCGAACTTGCTGGAATCAGTGAGGACGACCACCCGCCGGCCGGCGGTGACCATGGCGGACTTCACCGCGGCTTCGTCCTGGTCGGGGGTTGTCAGGCCGTACGGAAGAGCCAGGCCGTTGGTGCCGATGAACGCGACGTCGACACGTACGTCGGCCAGCGCCGCGAGCGTATGGGGGCCGACGCACGCGAGGCTGGCTGTCCGGATCCGCCCGCCGAGCAGCTGTACTTCGGCCGGGTTCGAGACTGACGACAAGGTGGTCGCGACCGAGGCCGCGTTGGTGACGATCGTGAAGCGCTGGTCAGTCGGGAGGGCGGCGGCCAACCGCTGCGTCGTCGTACCGGCATCGAGGAGGACGCTTCCGCCGGCTGCCGGCAGCAGATCCAGCGCCACGCGGGCGATCCGGTCCTTCTGCGCGGTGGCGGCGAGGTCGCGCTCGGCGACTGCAGGCTCGACCGTGGTGAGCGAGCCGGCGGCGACGGCGCCGCCATGGACCCGGTGGACGAGTCCGTGACGCTCGAGCAGCGCCAAGTCACGCCGCACGGTCTCGGTGGTGACACCGAACGTGACGGCTGCGCCGCTGACGCTGACCCGGCGCTCCCGGGCCACGAGGTCTGCGATGGCCTGCTGCCGTTCTTCTGCGTACACGGAATGCCCCTTCACTGATCTGCGGATCTGTTGCTTTCCTTTGTTTTACGCCTGAACCCCTTGCATTGTCAAGCCTCTGACGCGTAATATCTCGAAGAACACCACACGAACCCACACGAGTTCGGGGTGCCGGATGATGTCCACGGGAGTACACCGCCTGGGTGCATCCGCGCGCCGGGCGAGGCAGGATGGCTAGACCATGACCGATGTGAGAAACCCCAGAGACGAGGCCGCGGCCGGCTCGGCAGCGGCCGTGTCCGGCACCCGGACCGGTACTCCCGTTGTTCCGGGTGTGGCCGTGGGGCCGGTCATCCGACCTGCCGCCGGCGTTGACCTGAGCCGGGTAGCGCACCTGCGCTCAGCAGGATCTGACCGGGAGGCCGAGCGATTCACCACCGCAGTCTCGGTCGTGGCGGGACGGCTCCAGGGTCGGGCGGACGCCGCCGTGGGCGTCGCCAAAGAGGTTCTCGTCGCCCAGGTCGGGCTGGTGTCCGACAAGGGGTTGCGCAAGGCCGTCGACAAGGCGATCGCTGCCGGTACGTCCGCAGAGGCCGCGACAGTCGCGGCCGTCGAGAAGTTCGCGCTCATGTTCGAGCAGCTCGGTGGGCTGATGGCCGAGCGCACCACAGACCTGCGCGACCTCGGTAGCCGTGTCGTGGCCGAGCTGCAGGGGCTGCCGGAGCCCGGGATCCCCATGCCCGACGAGCCGTCCGTCCTCGTGGCCGCCGACCTGGCGCCCGCGGACACGGCTGGACTCGATCCCACCCGCGTGATCGCCCTCGTCACCAGCCTCGGAGGCCCGACCAGCCATACCGCGATCATCGCCCGCCAGCTGTCGATCCCCTGCATCGTGGCGGCTGACGTCGACGACCTGCCGGTCGGGACGATCGTGCTCGTCAACGGTGCGACGGGGGAGATCGTCATCGATCCCGACGAGGCGGACGCCGCGTCCCTCGTCGACGCAGACCGGCGTACCCGCAAGGCCGCAGAGGCATGGCGAGGCCCCGGCTCCACGGCCGACGGCGTACCGGTGGCGATCTACGCCAACGTGCAGGACGGCAAGTCGGCCCAAGCCGCAGCCCTGGGTCCCAGCGAGGGCGTCGGGTTGTTCCGCAGCGAGCTGGCGTTCCTCGGCCGGGAGGACGAACCCGGCGTCGACGAGCAGGCCGACCTGTACGCCGAAGTCTTCAGCGCGTTCGGCGAACGCAAGGTCGTGATCCGCACCCTGGACGCCGGATCGGACAAGCCCATGGCGTTCGCCACGCTGCCCGACGAGCCGAATCCGGCACTGGGCGTCCGAGGTCTGCGTCTGTCCTGGAGCAACCCGGGCCTGCTGACCCGCCAGCTCGATGCGATCGCGACTGCAGCAGCCAGGACGAGTACGTCGCCGTGGGTGATGGCGCCGATGGTGGCCACCAGCGCCGAGGCCGAGAACTTTGCTGCGCAGATTCGCGACCGCGGCCTCACGCCCGGGGTGATGGTCGAGGTGCCGGCGGCCGCACTGCTGGCCTACCGGCTGCTCGAGCACGTCGACTTCCTGTCGATCGGCACCAACGACCTCTCGCAGTACACGATGGCGGCCGACCGGCTCTCCGGCGCCCTGGCGGGACTGACCGACTCCTGGCAACCGGCCGTGCTGCACCTCATCGCCATCACAGCAGCTGCGGGCAAGCAGGTCGGTAAGCCGGTCGGTGTGTGCGGCGAGGCCGCCGCAGACCCCCTGCTCGCGTGCGTGCTCGCCGGGGTCGGGGTCACGTCTCTGTCGATGGCCACCTCAGCGATCGGTGCCGTAGGCGCCTCCCTGTTGACGGTGACAAGTGGTCAGTGTGCTGCTGCCGCGGAGGCTGCCTTGAGCGCGGCGGATCCGGTCGAAGCCCGCGCGGCGGCAGCGGCGGCTCTCGGCCGCTGACCCTCCAGCGCTGCACCGTCCTAAAGTCGGACGTCCACGCTCCGGGTCGGCGACCGCTCTAGCGGCCGCACATGGCAGAGTTTGCCTGCAGAGGTGGTGCCGAAACGAGGCATCACACCCGGCTTCGCAGATGTGACGGACGCAAGAGGAGCGCGGCGCGTGCAGGTGTGGGATGACGTCTCCGAGGTCGGCCCCAGCATCGGGCCGACCGTGGTGACGATCGGCAACTTCGATGGGGTCCACCTCGGCCACCGACATGTCATCCGCCGTGCGCACGAGGTCGCCACCGAGCTGGGCGGGTTGCCGGTCGTCGCGGTGACGTTCGACCCGCATCCCATGCGTGTGCTGGCCCCCGACAAGGCCCCGATGCCGCTCACCACTCTCGACACGCGACTGAGCCTGCTGGCCGAGGCAGGGGTGGATGCCGTTCTCGTCCTCCGGTTCACCCGAGAGCTCGCGAACGTCTCGGCCGAGGACTTCGTCACGGCATATCTGCTCGCGGGCCTGCGAGCGGCTGCCGTCGTCGTCGGGGAGAACTTCCACTTCGGGCATCGCGCCCAAGGCGACGTCACGCTGCTGCGCCGGATGTGCGCTGAGCACGACGTCCGCGTCGAGGGGCTGCCGCTGGACGGTGACGGATCCGACCGCGTCTGGTCGTCGACGTACATCCGGTCCCGGCTGGCGGAAGGTGACGTCAGCTCTGCCGCGCTCGCACTGGGCCGGCCGTTCGTGGTCCGGGGAGTGGTGGTCCAGGGTCAGCAACGCGGCCGCGGGCTCGGCTACCCGACCGCCAACGTCCCTGTCGCGACCTCGGTCACCGCCGTACCCGCCGACGGTGTGTACGCCGGTTGGCTGCGTCGCCTGGACGAGACGGGTGCTCCCTACCAGCCCGCAGCGATCTCGGTCGGCACGAATCCCACGTTCCACGACAAGGATCGCCGGGTCGAGTCCTACGTGCTGGACCGTGACGATCTCGAGCTGTACGGCGTCGAGGTCGAGGTGGTCTTCGTCGAATACCTGAGGGGGATGGTGACCTTCGACGCGGTGGACGACCTGCTCGTGCAGATGGCCGCGGACGTGGACCGTGCGCGAGAGTTGCTGGTCACACCCCCGGTCGCCACTCCCGGCTAGACCTCGGCGGACAGCGGCGGAGACTCGTCCACGGGTTCTTTACCCGCCGTGGCTGGTGTTGACCGGCAGACAGGCGCACACTGGAACGATCCTCCCAGCCGACTCGTCGGGGTGATCAGACATGAGACGTCGTTCTCCGCTCGTACCCACCAGCGTGCCTGTCCTGTCCGCGGGGAAGCACCGGAGACCACAGTCGGGGGCGTGTTTCATGGAGTACGCCTCCTATCTCGCCGGAGAGCGCTTCTCCGACCACCCCTCGTGCACCCACCCACTGCTGGCCTCCCTCGCACGCAACGTCAACGACCACCTGTCCGACGACGCCCGGCAACGGATCGTGCCGCTGATCCATCGGGTCGTGGGGCTGACCGGCGACCACCCGCTGATGACGCCGGCGTTGACGGTTCATGCCGCCACCACCGCCGTCAGGGTGGCCGCCTACGAGCACCAGAAGGCGCTCGTGGTCGGGTTGTTACGGGCGGTTCGGGAGCTCGAGGACCGGCCTGGAGAGGACGCCTGGCGGCTGCAGGAGCTGGCCGCCCAAGGAATCGCCTTCTGTCCGTCGGCCACCACCTGGGCACGGCAGTTCGTCACGCGGCCCTGGGGTCGAGGACAGAACTTCGACCGGGCCGCCCCGCACGTCATCAACTTGTCGGTCGTTGGCATGTCCGAGTCACTCGACGCCGACGACCTGTTGTGTGGGTTGCTCGACGACGCGGTGAGGGAGAGCGAGAAGCTCCTCGGCTCCACCACACGCTACGAAGCACCCGTTGCCCTCGCGCTGAGCCCGCACGCCTGATCCCGCGGCGGTGACCTGTGGCGGGTGCCACGGGCGTTAGCCTGACGACCATGCCTCACCCGCTGAGCCGCTCGGGCCGTCGTACGCGCGTCCGGACGGACGCGGCGTGACCGAGGAGAGCCGGCTCGCCACCATCCGGGCGGCGGAGGAGTGGTTCGAACGCCAGGGTCTGCCGTACTTCGTGCCGGCGCACGCGTCACGGGTCAGGGCGGCGTTGAGTCGAGCGCGGGTCATCCCGGTCGTGATCGGCGCCTTGGTGCTGGGGCTGGGCGCGGGCGTGGCGACCGGGGGGTTGACCGGCGACGTGTCGTTCGGCGTGCTCGTGGGGGCTCTGGTCCTCGGGCTCCTGGTGATCGGCTACGGGCTCGTGTCGCTGCACCTGCAACCGATCATCCGCTGGGCGACCGGTCGGACGTTCGGGAGTCTCGGCTGGCTCTTCCCGCTGATCACGCGGGCGCTGCCGCTGCTGCTCCTGTTCATCACGTTCCTGTTCATCAACACCGAGGTCTGGCAGGTCTGCAGCGCGCTGGACCGGGGCTTGTTGTGGCTGACGGTGCTGCTGTTCGCCGGTGTTGCCGTGGTCTTCCTGCTCGTGCGCCTGCCCGAGGAGGTGCGTCAGGTCAGCGCCGAGGCGGAGGGGGAGCGGTTGGTGAAGATCTGCGCCACGACGCCGGTGGCGGATGCGGCGCGCGAAGTGACCGGCGAGGCGGCCCGGGCCGACCTGAGCCCGGTGCAGCAGGCCAATCTCGTGCTGGTGCTGCTTTTCTCGCAAGCCCTCCAGGTTCTGCTGCTGTCGGTGTCGGTGTTCGTCTTCTTCATCGTGTTCGGCAAGGTGGCCATCAGCGACTCTGTCGTCACGACCTGGGTGGGCCGTACGCCGACCTCTCTTCCGTCGCTGGACTGGCTGCCCGTGAGCAACGAGTTGTTCCAGGTCTCGGTCTTCCTGGCGGCCTTCTCCGGCCTCTATTTCACCGTCTACGCCGTGACGGATCAGACGTACCGCGACCAGTTCTTCAGCTCGATCGCAGGGGAGCTCGAACGCGCCGTCGGCGTCCAGACGGTTTACCGGGCCCTCACCCGGTGACCCCTCCCCCCGAACGCCCTCATCCGCCCGAAAGACCCGCCAGAAGCGGCTGATTCGGGGGAGTCGAGGTGTCCGGGTGACTTCGGGGTTCCACAGGGCCGCGCCGCATGACCGGCTATCCCCAGTGGTCCACCCGAAGCGCCTTCCGCGACGATCGCGGCTGGAACATGCCGGGATGTATGACGTCCGCGCACAACTAGACCGGCTGCCATCCTCGTTCAGAGCGGCTGACGCCCTGCGGCGGGGCCTGACCTACAAGGTTCTCGACCGACTTGTGCGACAGGGGAAGATCACCCGCGTGGCGAAGGGCGTCTTCTCTCAGGTGGTGGTCGCGGAGCCTGTGCGCCCACGATGGCAGCGAATCAACGACGACCACCTTCGCCGCGCCGAAGCAGCGCTGTGCCGCCATCCGAACCACGCACTGAGCCACCTGACTGGCGCGGTCGCCCGGGGATGGCCGGTTGAGCTGCATCCGGACGCACCGGTCCATCTCACCGCAGTCCAGGTCCTGCCGCGGTCACGGCGACTGGACGGGGTCGTGCTGCACCACTGCGACTCGATGGCGAATGACGTCGAGACGGTGAACGGGTGGGCGGCCCTGACGTCGGCCCGCACTGTGGCTGACTGCCTACGCACCTACCGGCCGCCGGTCTCTGTCGCGATCGCGGATGGGGCGATCCGGGCCGGGTCTACCTCGATCGAGGACGTGCGCGGCGTCCTCGACCTGCAGCGCGGCTGGCTCGGACGGCCTCGCGCTGTCCGAACTCTCGCGTTGGTCGACTCTCGACGCGAATCGTGGCTCGAGTCGTTCTCCTTCGTCACGCTGCACGGCCTCGGTACCGACATGCCCACGCCTCAGGTCGAGGTGTTCGATGAAACCGGGCGGTTCGTTGCCCGTGTCGACGGCATGTGGATCGCCTCGGCCACGGTCGCCGAGGCAGACGGACACGGCAAGTACCTCGACGTCGACTCCGGCGCGGGCGGCCCTACTGCCGCGTCGGCGGCACGGCGCGTCGTGGCGGAGCGCGACCGAGAACGGGCGCTGGTCGACCAGGGCTTGGAGGTCGTCCGGTGGACTCGCGACGAGATCAAGCGCAGGCCCGCCGACGTCGTACGACGAGTGGAGCTCGCGAGGAGCAGGGGTGACCTCAGGCGATTCCGTGGACGTCTCCGCGTGCAGGGGGTCTGGATCCCACCCCGTTCCCTTCCAGGCACCCCCATTCGCCCGAATCAGGCGTCAAACTATGGTCAGACGGGCTCATCGAGGCGTCCGGAAGGGCACAGACGATTTGGCTGACCCCCCAGGTGCGCTGATACGCTGGCCGGTGCCGTAGAACGGCCGCGGAAATGTTGTGCCCGGGTGAACCGGCCCCGGCGCGCCGCGCAACGAACCCCCGAAGGGAGATCGCGTGTCACTGGACGCTGCGACCAAGAAGCAGATCATCGACGAGTACGCCACCGGTGACGGTGACACGGGCTCGCCCGAGGTGCAGGTGGCTCTCCTGAGCCGGCGCATCTCCGACCTGACGGAACACCTCAAGGAGCACAAGCACGACCACCACAGCCGTCGTGGCCTGCTCCTCCTCGTCGGCCAGCGCCGCCGGCTTCTCAACTACCTGCAGAAGACCGAGATCGAGCGCTACCGCTCGATCATCGAGCGACTCGGCCTACGCCGCTAGTCTCCGCCGTGGCGGCCTTCCCTGAGGGGGACGGCCGCCTCGTCGTATGAGGTCGGGCCAGGTCGCCGCACCGGACACCGGACACCGGACACCGGGCACCGCCTCGATCCGACCGAATCCAACTGAATAGAGTTCACGCAGCAAGACCACGAAACACCGCGAACACCACGAAACACCACGAACACACAGCACCAACAGCAACACTGACGGGTGCTTCCACACGGGAGGCACCACCATTCAGTGACGCCAGCGCTGACGTTCGCCCACGAGGACGCCGGTCCTCGGTAGTGGCCTTCGGGACGACCAAGCCCCGCAAGCCTCGATCGAAGACCGGCCCGGCGGACCTAGCGACAGCTGACCGGCGCAAGCCGGTTCTGACAGCCTCGCCGCGTCTGGCCCCGGCCAGCGGCGTTCGGCGCGCGCGTCACTCGTTCGAGAAAGGACTCCCATGACGGGATCCGACCCCCAGTCCGTCGAGACCGTGATTGACAACGGTGCTCACGGCAAGCGCACCATCAGATTCGAGACCGGGCAGCTCGCCCGCCAGGCCGCCGGCTCCGCGGTCGCCTACCTCGACGAGGAAACCATGCTTCTGTCGGCGACCACCGCTGGCAAGCACCCCAAGGACCACTTCGACTTCTTCCCGCTCACGATCGACGTCGAGGAGCGGATGTACGCCGCCGGGCGCATCCCGGGCTCCTTCTTCCGCCGCGAGGGCCGTCCCTCCGAGGACGCGATCCTCACCTGCCGGCTCATCGACCGCCCCCTTCGCCCGACGTTCGTGTCCGGGCTGCGCAACGAGGTCCAGGTCGTCATCACCGTGATGGCGCTGCACCCCGACACGGCGTACGACGTGCTGGCCATCAACGCGGCCTCGCTGTCGACGCAGCTGTCCGGACTGCCTTTCAGCGGCCCGGTCGGTGCGACACGCGTCGCGCTGATCGACGGCCAGTGGGTGGCTTTCCCGACGCACAGCCAGCTCGAGGACGCCGTGTTCGACATGGTCGTCGCGGGCCGGGTCACCGAGACCGGCGACGTGGCGATCATGATGGTCGAGGCAGAGTCCACCGATGTCACCTGGGCCAAGGTCCAGAGCGGTACGCAGGCCCCGACCGAGACGGTCGTCGCCGAAGGCCTGGAGGCCTCCAAGGTCTTCATCAAGCAACTTTGTGAGGCCCAGCAGGAGCTTGCCGGGCTCGCCGCCAAGCCGGTGCGCGAGTTCCCCCGCTTCCTCGACTACCAGGACGACGCCTTCGAGGCCGTCGATTCGGCCGCGTCGGGCGAGCTCGCCCAGGCGCTGACGATCGGCGACAAGGCGGAGCGCGAGGACAAGCTCGACGACATCAAGGCGTCGGTGCTCGAGAAGCTCGCCGAGCAGTTCGAGGGACGCGAGAAGGAGATCGGCGCCGCCTTCCGGTCGCTGACCAAGAAGCTCGTCCGCGAGCGGGTGCTGCGCGACCAGGTCCGTATCGACGGTCGTGGTCTCACCGATATCCGCACGTTGTCGGCCGAGGTCGGCGTCGTACCGCGCGTGCACGGCTCGGCCCTGTTCGAGCGGGGTGAGACCCAGATCCTGGGCATCACCACGCTGAACATGTTGTCGCTGGAGCAGAAGCTCGACACGCTCTCCCCGGAGAAGAGCCGTCGCTACATGCACAACTACAACTTCCCGCCCTACTCCACGGGTGAGACCGGTCGGGTGGGTTCGCCGAAGCGTCGCGAGATCGGTCACGGTGCTCTTGCCGGCCGCGCGCTCATGCCGGTGCTGCCGGCGCGCGAGGAGTTCCCGTACGCCATCCGTCAGGTCTCGGAGGCGTTGAGCTCCAACGGCTCCACCTCGATGGGATCGGTGTGCGCGTCCACGATGGCGCTGCTCAACGCGGGTGTCCCGCTGCGTGCACCCGTCGCCGGTATCGCCATGGGCCTGATCAGCGGCGAGGTCGACGGCAAGACGACGTACGTCACACTGACCGACATCCTCGGCGCCGAGGACGCGTTCGGTGACATGGACTTCAAGGTCGCCGGAACTCGTGAGTTCGTCACCGCCCTGCAGCTCGACACCAAGCTCGACGGCATCCCCGCCGACATCCTGGGTGCTGCACTGGGTCAGGCCCGCGACGCACGGATGACCATCCTGGACGTGATGGCCGAGGCCATCGACGCACCGGACGAGATGGCTCCCACTGCACCACGGATCCTGACGATGAAGGTGCCCGTCGACAAGATCGGTGAGGTGATCGGCCCCAAGGGCAAGGTCATCAACCAGATCCAGGACGACACCGGTGCGCAGATCAGCATCGAGGACGACGGCACGATCTACGTCGGAGCCGACAACGGCGAGGCAGCCGAGGCGGCGCGGGCGACGATCAACGCCATCGCCAACCCGACCATGCCTGAGATCGGCGAGCGCTACCTGGGCACGGTCGTCAAGACCACGGCCTTCGGTGCCTTCGTGTCGCTGCTGCCCGGCAAGGACGGGCTGCTGCACATCTCGAAGCTGCGGGCCCTGGCCGGCGGCAAGCGGGTGGAGAACGTCGATGACGTCGTCTCCGTGGGCCAGAAGCTCCAGGTCGAGATCGGTGAGATCGATGACCGCGGCAAGCTGTCCCTGGTGCCGGTCGTCGAGGACGGCGACTCGTCGGGCGACGACGCCTGATCTCGCTTCCACTGTGCGTTATCTGACCGCCGCCGACCAGCCACTCGGGTCGACGCGGACGCTCCTGAAGGAGAACGCTGACGGCGGGCCGTCGGGTGCCTTGGCATCCACGGTCCGCCGGACCGTTCTTCCTGGCGGGTTGCGCGTCATCACCGAGACGATGCCAGGCGCCCGCTCGGCCACGCTCGGACTCTGGACGAAGGTCGGCTCGCGCGATGAGAGTCGTTCGCTGTCGGGCGCAACCCACTTCCTCGAACACCTGCTGTTCAAGGGCACCAAGCGTCGTACGGCGCTCGACATCTCGGTCGAGCTCGACGCTGTCGGGGGAGAGCTCAACGCCTTCACCGGCAAGGAGTTCACGTGCTACCACGCGCGGGTCCTCGACGCGGACGTTCCGTTGGCCATCGACGTCCTCTGCGACATGGTGGCTTCGTCGCTGATTCCCGAGCACGAGGTCGCCGCCGAGCGCAACGTGATCCTCGAGGAGATCGCGATGCACGATGACGACCCCGACGACGTGGTGCACGACGCTTTCGTCGAGACGATGTACGGGGACTCGCCACTCGGCCGGTCGATCACCGGATCGGTCGACTCGATCAACTCCCTCACCCGACGGCAGATCACCGGCTACTACGCACGGCGCTACACCGCCGACAACCTCGTCTTCGCCGCGGCGGGCGCCGTCGACCACAACCGCGTGGTGAAGCTCGTGCGCAAAGCGTTCGAGCAGTCAGGTGCGCTCGGTGACCCATCTCGGCGCCCTGCCGGACCTCGACGGGCTGGAGCTCCGGCTCGCACGATCGCCGGCACCTCGTTGATCGAGCGGCCGATGGAGCAGTCGACGTTCGTGCTCGGCATGCCGTCGTTCCACCGCAACGACCCTCGACGATTCGCGCTCGGTGTGGTCAACGCCGTCGTCGGCGGCGGTACGTCGAGCCGCCTGTTCCAGGAGGTGCGCGAGCGGCGCGGCCTGGCGTACACGATCTACTCCTTCACCTCCCAGCACGTCGATGCCGGCTACTTCGCGCTTGCGGGGGGCTGCATGCCGAACAACCTGGCACAGGTGCTCGACATCTGTCGCGACCAGCTGGCCAAGGTCGTCGACCATGGCATCGAACCCGAAGAGCTCGCCCGCGGGAAGGGTCAGATGCGCGGCTCCATCGTGATGGGCCTGGAGGACTCGAGCGCGCGGATGACCCGCATCGGCAAGTCCGAGCTCCTGCCCGGTGGGCTCCTCGGCACCGACGAGACGCTCGGCATGATCGACGCCGTGACCCTCGACGACGTCAGAGCCGCGGCGGCCGCAGTGCTCTCGGGAGAGCAGACGCTGGCCGTCGTCGGCCCGGCCAAGGCGTTGTCCAGCCTCGCCTGAGCCCCCTGCCGTTGGTACGGTCCGGTTTCGCGGCCCGGCTGGGCGTGGTGGGATGGGTGAGGTGAGACGTCGTATCCCTCGCCGGGCTGACCTGGCACCGCTGCTGCACTTCAAGCCTCCGGTGCTCCACCCGGTCCGTCGCCGGTTGCAGAACGCCGTCACGATCGAGGACCTGCGCACCGTCGCCCGTCGTACGACGCCCAGGGCAGCCTTCGACTACACGGACGGTGCCGCCGAGAACGAGCTGTCGCTCACGCGTGCCCGGCAGGCGTTCCGGGACATCGAGTTCCATCCCGCGGTGCTCCGAGACGTCTCCAAGATCGATGTCGGCTGTGATGTGCTCGGTCGACGCTCGGAGCTTCCGTTCGGCATCGCGCCGACAGGCTTCACCCGGTTGATGCACACAGCGGGTGAGATCGCGGGTGCGACGGCTGCCGGCGAGGCAGGGATCCCGTACACGCTCTCCACCATGGGTACGACCTCGATCGAGGACGTCGCGGCCGCCAATCCGGACGGGCGCAACTGGTTCCAGCTGTACATGTGGAAGGACCGCGACCGCTCCATGGGGTTGGTCGAACGCGCCGCGGCGGCCGGCTTCGAAACCCTGGTCGTGACCGTCGACGTTCCCGTGGCAGGAGCCCGGCTGCGCGACGTCCGCAACGGTATGACGATCCCCCCGACGCTGACTCCGCGGACGGTTCTCAACGCCATCCCGCGGCCAGGCTGGTGGTTCAACTTCCTCACGACAGAACCCCTGACGTTCGCGTCGCTCGACTCGTGGGGAGGCACCGTCGCGGAGCTGCTCGACGCGATGTTCGATCCGACCGTCGACTACGACGACCTGCGCTGGCTGAAGAAGCAGTGGTCGGGTCGGCTCGTCGTCAAGGGGATCCAGTCGGTTGCGGATGCGCGACAGGTGGCGGCGGTCGGTGTGGACGCGATCGTGCTGTCCAACCACGGTGGTCGCCAGCTCGACCGTGCGCCGGTGCCGTTCCACCTGTTGCCGGATGTCGTCCGTGAGGTCGGCCACGACCTCGAGGTCTACCTCGACACGGGGATCATGTCCGGCGCCGACATCGTGGCGTCGTTCGCGCACGGAGCCCGGTTCACCCTGATCGGCCGCGCCTACCTGTACGGCCTGATGGCAGGCGGCCGCGCGGGGGTGGATCGCACGATCGAGATCCTGTCGACCCAGGTCGCCCGGACGATGCGGCTGTTGGGTGTGAGCTCCTTGGCCGAGCTCACGCCCGATCACGTGGTCCAGCTCGAAAGGCTGACGCCCCGCCGCCGTACCGGCTCGTCGGCGGGCTGACCCGCCCGGTCCACCACTAGGCTCGGGCGCATGATCAAGGTCGGAGTCATCGGGGCGGCGGGCAAGATGGGCACCCTCGCCTGCGAGACGATCGAGGCGGCTGACGGGCTTGAGCTGGTCGCGGGCGTGGACGAGGGTGATGACCTCGGTGTCGTGACCGCGGCGGATGTGGCGATCGACTTCACACATCCGGGCGTGGTCATGGATCACGTCAGCTGGTGCATCGAGCACGGCGTCCACCTGGTGGCCGGCACCTCGGGTTTCACCGACGAGCGGCTGAGCACGATCGAGAGGCAGCTAGGCGCGGAGCCGGCCACGGCGGTGCTCGTCGTCCCGAACTTCTCCGTCGGTGCCGTCCTGATGATGCGCTTTGCGGCGGAGGCAGCGCGGTTCTTCGAGTCGGTCGAGATCGTCGAGCTGCACCATCCGACCAAGCGCGACGCACCCTCGGGTACGGCGATCCGGACGGCACAGCTGGTGGCTGCCGCGCGAGCTCAGGCGGGAATGGGCGACATGCCGGACGCGACTGCGGACGACCCGGTGGGGGCGCGAGGCGGCACCGTCGACGGGGTGCCGGTGCACAGCGTCCGTGCTCGTGGTCTGGTCGCTCATCAGGAAGTGATCCTCGGCAACCTGGGGGAGACGCTCACGATCCGCCACGACATGCCCGACCGGGCGGCCGCCATGCCGGCGTTGGTGACAGCGGTGCGGGCTGTGGTCGACATGCGCGGCCTCGCCGTCGGCCTCGAACACGTCCTCGGCCTATCCCCGTCTTCCGCCTGACGTGACCTCCCTGTGGCCCTCCGCGTTTGCCTAGTTCACAAGCCAGCTTGCTTGTGAACTAGGCAAACGCGCCTTGGCCACTGGGTGCTTGCCTTGCCCACCCGCCCGTATGACGGCCCCGCCCGGCCGTGCCCCCCGTCGAGACCGCTTCCTACACCACCAGGCGAATCAGTGCGGTCGTGGCCGCAGCCACCACCACGACCACGAGGAACGGCGCCTTGAGCAGCAGGGCCACGACCCCCGAGCCCACCCCGACCAGTCGCGCGTCAGCCGTCAGGTCCTGACCGGTCGAGAGCGCCTGCACTGCGACCAGCGCCCCGAGCAGGGCCACCGGCATCAGGTCGGCCATCCTCCGGATCAGCGGCCGGTCGAGCACCCGGTCCGGCACGGACAACCCGGCCAGCTTGAGCAGGTAGCAGCCGACCGCCGTGACGATGATCGCGGCCCACATCAGCGCCCACCCAGCGTCGCATCGCCGTCGCGATCACCAGGGCGGAACTCTTCGACGCCCTCGTCCAGCACCGGATCGACCTCGTCGACGTGGGGTGACCGCTCGGCACCCGTCACCGCGGCCAGCACAGCGATCGCCGCCGCCGCGATGATCGGCACGCCGGGACGTGTGAATGGCACCAGGCTCAGCGCCAGCACCGCCGCCGCGACTGCCGTGAAGCGGGCGCGCGCGTGGTCGAGACGCGGCCAGAGCAACGCCAGGAAAGCAGCCGGCACCGCTGCGTCGAGCCCGTAGGCATTCGTCTCTCCCATCGCGTCGCCGACGAGAGCACCGATCAACGTGGCCAGGTTCCACAGCACGAACACGGCCGTGCCGGTGGCGAAGAATCCCAGCGGCGCGTCCTGCGGATCAGCCGCCTTCAGCGACATGGCGGTCGATTCGTCGGTGACGAGATGTGCACCCGCGAGGCGTCGTACCCCTCGTAGTCCCAGGAGAGAGGCCAACTTCAGGCCGTACAGCGTGTTGCGCGTCCCCAGCATCAGCGCGGTCGCAGCACCTGACATCGGCGCACCCCCGGACGCGACCACGCCCAGCAGCGCGAACTGCGACGCTCCAGTGAACACCAGCAGGCTCAACGCACAGGTCTGCGCCACCGTGAAGCCGGAGGACGTGGCGATGGCGCCGAACGAGATGCCGTAGGCCCCCGTGGCGATGCCGACTCCCACGGAGTCGACCAGCAGCTGACGACGCGCCGGCGTCGTAGCAGTCGGAAGTCGGGGACGCGGGCGCGGCACTCGGGGACCGTACCGCAACGTCTGCCCGAAGAACGGCGGCGGCCCGGGGCGGGATGTCAAGTGTCAGTTCGGCGTTCTAGCATCGGCAGATGACGCCAGCGAGCCACCAGCGGATCTGCGATGCCTGACGCCGACGACGTACGCCGCCTTGCACTGAGCCTGCCGCACGCTGAGGAGATCGACAGTGCCGGTTTCGACTTCCGAGTGGGAAACCGCGGCTTCGTGTGGTCCTACCCTGAGCGCCGGCCCGGAAGGCCACGCCGCATCCGCACCGACATCGCCGTGCTCTATGTCGGCGACGAGGGGGAGAAGCAGGCGCTCGTGCTGGGCGAGCCCGATCTGTTCTTCACGACCCCGCACTATGACGGCTGGCCGCTGGTGCTGCTGCGGTTGGCAGCGGTCGACGTCGAGCGGCTCGGTGAGCTTGTCACCGACGCCTGGCGGATGCGCGCTCCCGCCGAGCTGGTCCCCGACCTCGACGACACCAGCGGCCATCGAGACGGTCTGACCGAAGGCCGTTAGTCGCCAAGATCCGTGTGCAGTCGCACCTGGTTGACCAGCACGCTGCCGTCTCCGTGCAGGTCGAGCTCGCGATGAGCGCCGTCCGGGGCCCACCCCTGTTCGGTGAGGAACCCGCGCAGAGCGTCGTTGGTCGAGGTGAGCCAGATCGTGGCGCGGCTGAACTTGTCCGATCGCATCGTGTCGACGGCGGCGTGTAGCAGCCGCGACCCGTGTCCGGCGTGGGCGTGGGCCGGGTCGACGACGAACTCGGCGATCTCACCATCGACCCCCGGGTCCGCGTCAGCGTCTGCTGCCGGGACGGTGGCAGCGAAACCCCGGACAGTGGCACGTTCGAGGGCGACCAGGACGCGCTGCCGGGCCTCCGTGGGTCTGGCGATCGACTGCAGCCAGGCTGCCTCGAAGCTCTCCTCGGGCAGCGCGTCCAGCACCTCCGCAGGGAGGATGTCGGTGTACGCCTCGCGCCAGGCTCGCACCTGAACGCCGGCGATGGCGGTCGCGTCGTCGGCCCAGGCGACCCGGACACTGACGTCGGCGGTGGGCTTGGCCGAGGAAGCGCTCATGTGCCGATTGTTCCAGTCGCACGTACGGCGGCCGGGGCCAGGCCCCAGCCGCCGTACGACGTCGATCGATCAGCGATCCGGCTCAGTCGCCGGCCGGCTTGATGTTCTGGTTGATGTGGAACATGTTGCCGGGATCGTAGATCCGCTTGACCTGGGCCAACCGCTCGTAGTTGCCCTTGTACGACGCCCGCACTCGTTCGCCACCCTCATCCATGAGGAAGTTGACGTAGGCGCCGCCGGCGGAGGTCGGGTGCAGGTCCTCCCAGTACTGCTTCGTCCAGTCGGTGATCAGCTGGTTGTTGGCGGGGTCAGGGTCGACTCCGACGATGACGCCGGCCCAGCCGCCGTCGCGGTAGGCAAAGGCCGTCTGGTCCTCGCCCACCCGGGCCGCGTAGCCATCGATGGGGTAGAGGTGCATCGTGGAGTGTCCGGTCGGCAGGTTGGCCGCGTGCTTCTGGTGTATCTCGATGGCCTCGTCGGTGATCTCGTTGAAGAAGTCGGCTCTCCAGTACCACTGCAGGCCGGCGGGGTACAAGGCGTCGAAGGCGCTCTGCAAGGCCGAGAACGGCATGTCGTGCACACCCACGACCAGCGGCGATCCGAACTCCTTGATCGGCTTGAACACCTCGTCGGCGTGCTCCGCGGGGCCGGTGTAGCACCAGATGATTCCGCAGGCTTTCGTTCCCCAGAATTCTTCAGGGAACGGTGGCGCCGGTGGGATGGTGAGCATACCGAGCCAGCCGTTGAGCTCCTCCGGCAGTGACGGTAGGAGCTCCCGGTACCACCGCATGACGTCACCCGCATCGTCCAGCGAGTACAGGATCGGCCCGCCGACGATCGTCCCGTGGTCGCCGATGTCGTGGCAGCGGAACGTGAACGATGTGACCACGCCGAAGTTCCCGCCACCTCCGCGGAGCGCCCAGAACAGGTCTGGGTGCGACGAAGCACTGGTGGTGACGAGGCTGCCGTCGGCCAGCACCACGTCGGCAGCCAGCAAGTTGTCGATGGTGAGGCCGAAGCGCCGCGTCAGATAGCCGATGCCGCCGCCCAGCGTGAGACCGCCGACGCCCGTTGACGACAAGAAGCCTGACGGCGTGGCCATGCCGACCGGCACGGTTACGGCGTCGACGTCGTTCCAGGTGCAGCCGCCTTCGACGCGCACGGTGTGCTCGTCGGCGTCCACCGTGACGTTGCGCATGGTGGACAGGTCGATGACCAGGGCGTCATCCCAGACACCGAGGCCGCCGGCGTTGTGACCCCCGCCGCGAATCGCGACGTCGACGCCCATGTCGCGGGCTGCGTTCACGCAGGCGACCACGTCTGCCGCGTTCGCGCATCGAGCGATCGCCAGCGGGCGACGGTCGATCATGCCGTTGTACACGGCACGGGCTTCGTCGTACCCGCGGTCGGAGGGGGTGATCAGCGCACCGAGGAGCTTGTCTCCGAGCGCCTTGAGATCGGCCCCACTCTGCCGGGCAACCGATGTTTGACCGGATGACGAGGCGGTGCCCGTCGTGGTCGGTGTGGTGTTCATGTGAATCATTCCTTTGCTGATCTACACGGTGATGGGAATGCTCACCAGGCTAGGAACCAGCCGTTCGCACACCGTTCCGCAGTCGTCACACCTCGATCTCAGCGGAAAGAAGTTGCCGAACGGTCACCGCAATGGCGGCTTATGGCGGGTTATGGCTGCATTTGCACGGTCACTCGGCGCTTCAGCGTGACGGCGCTGGAGGTCGGCACGCGCCCGGGCGGCAAGTCCCGGACTCGACTGGGTGATGGCGAGGGCCTCAGCTTCCTTCAGGAGGCGCAGTGACAAGGACCGCGATTCCAGCTGGGCGCGCAGGCGGAGTACTTCGGGAAGCCACCACGTGTCGGCTCTGAGGACAGCGGATACCCGCGCCGAGTCGAGTGAGGCGCGAGCGTCGAGGTGACGTCCCGCGGCGATTTGGAGTTCGGCCAGCAGGGCGAGCCAGTAGGGCAACCGGGTAAGTGAGCGACTGGCCCTCAAGGTCGCGATGCCTGCCTGGATCTGGCTGATGCCACGCTCGTCGCCGCGGGCCCAACCGCCCAGGACCGTGCCCCATTCGCGGTAGTAGGCGAAGCCGTGACGATGGCAGAGCGTCGCGAGCTCCGCTGAACTCCGCTCGACCCGCTCGATGTCACCGAGCAACTGGAACGAGACGGCGGCGTACGCCAGGGCGACGGTCAGTGTGTAGGCATGGTCGGCTGCTCGGGCCTGAGCCAGGGATTGTGCGCAAGCGTCCCGGCATCGTTGTTCGTCGCCGAGGAGCCACCAGGCGTGCGCCGACCAGGCCCGCGCATGCACTTCCGGCCTGGTGCCGACGAGCAGCGAGACAGCGCCGATCGACAGGTCGTAGGCGAGGTCGAGGTGGCGCACCGACTCATCGGGCCGGCCGAGGCTGAGGGCAGAGCCGCCCAGCCCGAAATGGACCTGGCCGGTTAGCTCGGGGACGGCGTCCACCAAGTGCTGCGCGCCGTCAGCGAGGGCGTAAGCGCCGGCGATGTCGCCCTGCACGAAGGTTGCAGCCCACAACCCGACGGTGGAAGCCACCTCGGTGTCGGTGCGGTCCAGCGCCTGTGCCAGGGCGATGCTGCGGCGCAGGGTGGTCTCCAGCTCGGGGTCGCTGTAACCCTGAGTGGAGGTCAGCGGAGCCGTCATGATCTGCAGCACCTCGAGCTCGCGGATGTCGCGGTCGAGTCCGGCGGGAAGGGCCCGCGTCAGCTCGAGGCAGCGGCGGAGCAGACGCAGTGCGTCGTTGGTGGCATAGACCCGGGCGGCATCGGCGGCCGCGTCGATCAGGTACGGAATCGCACGCTCCGGACGGCCGCCGCGGTCGTACTGCTCGGCCAGAGCGGCCGAGGTGTGGTGCACAGCGCCGTCCTGGAGCAGCTCGAGCGCCTGCGCCAAGCGGCGGTGCTCGAGCCAGCGCCGGGCCGGTGGGACGGACTGGTACGCCGTGTCGCGGAGCAGGTCGTGAGCGAAGTCGTAGCCGTGGCCGACCTGACGCAGCAGACGACGGCGCCAGAGCTCGTCGACGGCTGCCACGACCGTAGCCTCGTCGAGATCGCTCGCCTCGACCAGGAGCTCCAGCCGGAAATCTCGTCCGACAGCGGCCGCGAGGGCGGCACAGTCCTGAGCCTGAGGGCTGGCCTCCGAAAGGCGTCGCGCCAGCACCCCGGCCAGGTCGTCCTCGGAGACCTCGGGGGTAGCCCGCGACAAGGAGCTCTGGCTGGCCTCGACAACATACAGCGGATAGCCGCCGGAGGCCGCGTGGAGCAGCCTGGCCTCAGCGTCATCCAGAGCGCGCCCGAACAGCCGGCCACCCAGCTCGGCCGTCCCCGCCAAGTCCAGCGGAGCGACCTCGAGCTCGCGGATGAGTCCTACCGCCCGCAGCTGGCCGAGCTCGGCGTTGAGGGCCGGTTGACGGCGGAACTCGTCGGTGCGCGCGGCTGCTACGACCAGGACGGGGAAGTCGCGTGCCATGTGGAGCAGGAACGCGATCCAGCTGGCGGTCTCCTTGTCGGCCCAGTGGAAGTCGTCGAGGATCATCAGGAGCGGTTGTTCCACAGAGGTCACCGCATGCGCCAGGGCTTCGAAGAACCGGTGACGACGCCAGGAGTCCGCCATGGCGCGCTGACTTGCATGTTCGAGCGGCAGCGGTTGGGTCTTCGGCTCGCCCGCTCGTCGGTCGGGCACGAGTCGGCGGACCTCGTCCTTCCATAGGCCAGGAAGTGTCGCGATGGTCGCCTCGAATGCGTCGCTGCCGAGCCAGTCGGCGACCGGCGCGAGTGCAGCTGCCGACACGCCGAAACAGCGTGTGCGGATCACGAGGCCACCCTCGGTCGCCACGTGTCGACCCAGCTCACGCAGCAGGGTGCTCTTGCCGACGCCTGGGTCCCCCGTCAGCAGAACCAGTCCTGGGCTGCCGGCTCGCGCTTGGCGCCACGACTGGAGCAAGGAGCTGACATCGGCCTGCCTGCCGACGACGTCAGCCTGAACCGTGCGGATCGCAGGGTCGGCAGGGGCGTCCGTCACTGTTTCGGCGACGACCTCGACCGGAGAGGCCAACAAAGATCGCATCAGCTCGTCGGTGTCGGTGGACGGCGACACACCGAGCTGCTCCTCGAGCATCGACGCGCACCGGTGGTAGGTCGTCAACGCGCCGGCGCGGTCGCCAGACGCGACTTCGAGAACCATCAGTCGCTGGTAGCCGGTCTCCTCGAGCGGGGTCAGCTGGATCCGGCGGCGGGCGATCTCCTTCGCGGTGGAGACGTCTCGCCGACGCAATGCGTCGGTGACGTCGTCGCACAGGCTGACGCAGAGGTGGGTGAGAGCCTCGCGCTCGGTGAGGACCCAGTCGTCGTACGAACCGGGGAGGAGCGCACCGGTGTACGCCGTGATCGCGGCGCGGCCATGGAGCACCGCTTCGAGCGGGTCACCGAGTTGCTGCGCATCTCTCGCAGCAGCCTCCTCGGTGAGAAACGTGCGGACGTCGACGGCGCACGACGGATCGTCCACCCAGCCGATCGAGGTCGGGGTGATGTCGAGACAGACCGCGGGCACCAGGGAACGTAGATGGTGGAGCTCACGCCGCAGGTTCGTGCGCGCCTGCTGCTCGTCGGAGTCCGGCCACAGCAGCGAGGCGAGGTGACGACGCGGATGACGAGCCGCAGCATGCACCGTGAGGTAGACGAGGAGCTCGACCGCCCGCATGGAGGGTGCGTGGACCGTGACCCCATGACGTCGTACCGCCAGCCCGCCGAGCAAGGTGACGGTCACCGACGGAGCGCGGTCCTGTGTCATCGTTGGCCTCGCTGACCAGGTTAGCCCTGGGCGGCCAGGCGGCCTCCGTTGCTGTTCAAGCATGCTCGTTGACGAACTCCGTCACCAGGGTGGCCGTCTCGCGAGGGCGTTCAAGACTGGGCAGGTGCCCCGCCCACGGGAGCTCGACCAGCCGCGCACCGGGGATCGACGATGCCACGTGCCGGGCCACGTGCTGGAAGAAGTCGAGATCGTGGTCGCCGGAGACGACGAGGGTGGGGACGCCGAGGGCCTCCAGGTGAGGCTGGACCGGAGCCGAGTGGGGCGGGTCGGGCCACTCGTCGGCCGGGATCTGGACGTCGAAGGCTCGTTGCTGCATCTTCCGCACTTGTGCGCGGGCGTCGTCGTCAGCATCGGGGCCAAGCCAGGTCGAGACGTTGAGCTCGACCGCGCCATGGACGTCGCCGGCCACGATGAGCCGCTCTTCCTCCTCGCCGAACGCGTCGACGGCGGCGGTGGAGTCGAGGCCATTCAACGCGGTCGAGATGAGCGTGAGACTGCTGACGCGGTGCGGTGCCACGTGGGCCAGCTCGAGTGCCACGAGACCGCCGTACGACGCTCCCACCACTGCTGCTTGCTCGACGCCGAGCTGGTCGAGGAGCTCGAGTAGGCCGGCGGCTGTGGAGAACTCACCTGGCTCGAGCGGCGAGTCACCGAAGCCTGGGAGATCGGGTGCGATCACTCGGTGGCCCGGAGCAAGCACCTCGGTCTGGTGCCGCCACATCCGGCGGTCGCACACGCCCGCATGGAGAAGCAGGACAACCGGCCGGGATCCGGTCGGGCCGGTGTCGTCATACGCAAGCGTCATGCCGCGACCCTAGGTGCGGAGGCCGCGCAGAGGCGAGGGATTTCTTTGCGGGGTGGGGTGGCGGCGGAGCCCCAGCGACTGGTGGTGAGGTAGGCAGGTACCACGTGCCCAAGCCGCGTTTGCCTAGTTCACAAGCCACCTGGCTTGTGAACTAGGCAAACGCGGAGGGTCAGATGGCTGCGAGCTCGTGGAGGACCTGTCGGTCACGGCGTCCTTCGGTCGAGGCCTTCGGTGGAGGCATCGGCATGACTGGCTCCTTGTCGCTGACGACAGGGGTTTCGGTCGTGGTGTCAGGTCCGGTGAACGCCCTCAGCTGTCCGGGCCTGCCCGGGCGGACGTCCTCAGGCGCGCGCCGGCTCGGCCTGGTCGCTGTCCTGGCGCGGGGCATCGTCCTCGGCGGTGAGCGGCTTGGCGATGCTCTCCAGCGTCTTGCCCTCGGCATGGACGCCGAGGAACGTCGCGACGACTCCGCCGGCGACCATCAACAGGCCACCGATGTAGTAGCCCGGAGCAATCCCGGCGATGTCACCGCTGGCAGTCGCGTCGTTGATGAGCTTGCCGAAGTACAAGGGGCCGGCGATACCACCGGCAGCCGTCCCGATCGCGTAGAAGAACGCAATGCACAGCGCGCGCGTCTCCATCGGGAACACCTCGCTCGCGGTGAGGTACGCCGCGCTGGCCCCGGCTGACGCGAAGAAGAAGATCACCATCCCCATTGCGGTCAGCGTGAACGCCGTGAACGAGTCGAGGTAGAAGCCGGCCACCAGCAGCAGCACACCGGAGATGATGTACGTCGCCGCGATCATCCGGACCCGCCCGATCGTGTCGAACAGCGGCGAGAGCGCCAGCGCACCGATGAAGTTGCTTGCCGCGAACGCTGCGATGTACCAGCCGGCCTGGTCGACACCCAGGAACGTGCCGAGGGCGTCGCCGTAGGTGAAGAAGAACGCGTTGTACAGGAACGCCTGACCGATGAACAGCGAGAAGCACAGGACGGTGCGCTTCGGATACATCGTGAACACGGTTTTGGCGATCAGCGCGAGACTGATCGTGCGGCGCTGCCGGATCGTGATCGTCTCGGACACCGAGGGAAGCGGGCGCCCGGTCTCGTCCTCGACCGTCTGCTCGATGCTCTTGACGATCTTCTCGCCCTCGTCCTCGCGGCCGTGGATGAACAGCCAGCGCGGGCTCTCGGGGACAGTCCGGCGTACGAGCAGCACGCCGAACGCCAAGATCGCACCGAGCGCGAAGGCACCGCGCCAGCCGTACTCCGGGTTCACCGTGCCATCGGTCAGCGGGATCGTGAGCATGGCCCCGGCCCCGGCGCCGACCCAGAAGGAGCCGTTGATCGCAATATCGACGCGACCGCGGTACTTGGCCGGGATCAGCTCGTCGATGGCGGAGTTGATAGCAGCGTACTCACCACCGATGCCTGCACCGGTGAGCGCACGACAGGCGAAGTACCACAGGGGATTCATCGAGAACGCGGTCAACACCGTGCCGGCCAGGTAGACGGCCAGCGTGATCAGGAACAACTTCTTGCGGCCGAAGCGGTCGGTGAGCTGTCCGAAGAGCAGCGCTCCGATACAGGCACCGGCCACGTAGATGGCGCCGGCTTGACCGATCTGTGAGCTCGTCAGCCCCAGACCGGTCTTGCCGTCCTTGAGGACATCGGAGAGTGATCCGACGATCGTGACCTCGAGGCCGTCGAGGATCCAGACCGTACCGAGCCCGACCACGACGAGCCAGTGCCAACGTGCCCAGGGCAGCCGGTCCATCCTGGCCGGGATGTCGGTGGTGATCCGACCTGTCTCGACTCCTGACGACATCGCGGATCTCCGTTTCCTCGTGCCTCGTGGGTGCGACTGCGTGGGTGCATTTCGTGTTTCGTGGGTGCGGTGGGTTCGACTCCCGTGACGAACCCGTCGGTCCCCGTACCCAGCCGGCGACGACTCATGCCCTTGACATCGCTCCTTGGAGAAGGCATCCTCCTACGCATGGTAGGAATGCCTAATCGCGATAGGAAAGCCGAACGGCGTGAGGCCACCCGAGCGGAGATCCTGGCCGCGGCCTGGGAGGTGGCCGAGGCACACGGCATCGCCGGGCTCACGCTCAAGGAGGTCGCGGTCCGCGTCGGGATGAAGCCGCCGTCGCTCTACTCCCACTTCGCCAGCAAGGCGGCCATCTACGACGCGATGTTCGAGCAGGCCTGGGCCGGCTACGCACAACGAGCCGAAGACCTCCGGCCCTCGCTGCCGGAAGATCCACGAGAGCGCCTGCTCGCCGTTGCCGAGCATTTCTTCGACTTCGCCAGCGCTGACGCCGCGCGCCACCAGCTGATGAGCGAGCGGGTCATCCCGGGCTTCGAGCCCAGCGCGACGGCCTACGAGCCCGCGGTGGCCGTCCTCGACAGCTTGGCCGACCTGCTCGTGGCGGCGGGGGTGACCGATCCAGCCGGGGCGGACATGTACACCGCAATCGTGGCGGGACTGGTCAACCAGCAGATGGCCAACGACCCGGGCGGCGTGCGCTGGCGCCGACTGCTGCCGCGCTTCATCGAGATGTACGCCGATTCCATGAATCTTCCACGCCGACACGAGGACGGACCATGACCATCGACACCGAGACCTACCTGACACCCCGCCGACCCGCTCTTGACCGTGCGATCGCGATGCGACTCGCGGCCGACGAGTACACGCGGTTCCTGCATGAACTCCAGCGGCTGTCGCCCGGAGACTGGGCCCGACCAACTGCATTGTCCCGGCTGGGATGTGCGGGCGATGGCCGGGCACGTCGCCGGGATGGCGGAAATGGCGGCATCGATGCGGGAGACGATGCGTCAGATGGCGGCCGCGAAGAAGCGTGGCGGTGTGCTGGTCGACGCCCTCACCGCTCTCCAGGTGGAGAAGGAAGCTCATCTCGGGACGGTTGACCTGATCGAGCTCTTCGCCCGCGTCGGGCCAAAGGCGGCTCGTGCGCGCAAGCGCACACCTGGCCTTGTGCGCAACCGCACCATGCCTGACAAGCAACAGGTCGGAGACCGCTCGGAGTCCTGGACGGTCGGCTTCCTCCTCGACGTCATCTTGACGCGTGACGTGTGGATGCACCGGATCGACATCAGCCGCGCCACCGGCACAGCCATGGAGCTCACCCCCGAGCACGACGGGCTGATCGTCGCCGACGTGGTTGACGAGTGGGCGGGTCGGCATGGTGAGCCGTTCGCGCTCGAGCTGACAGGCCCGGCGGGTGGCACCTGGCGCGGCCCCGGCGAGGCCGTGGTGGCGGACGCCCTCGACTTCTGCCGGGCGCTGGCCGGTCGAGGGAGCGTCGACGGCACCCGCGACATCTTCGTACCCTTCTGATCCGTCGAGATCTCGTCAGGCGGTGAGCGGAAGGGCGAGAACGGCGTTCTCGACGACCTCCGCCAGCGCCGGGTGGATCCAGTACTGACCACGCGCCATCTCCTTGGCTGACAAGCCGAAGCTCATGGCCTGGATCAGCGGTTGGAGCAGGCTCGACGCCTGCGGCCCCATGAGGTGTGCGCCGAGAAGCAGGCCGGTGTCGGGGTCTGCCAGCACCTTCGCGAACCCTGTCGTGTCCTCCATCGCCCAGCCGTAGGCGACGCTGCCGTAGTCGCGCACCCCGCTCACGTACCTGACCCCTGCCTCGACCAGGTCGCGCTCCTTGGCGCCGACCGAGGCGATCTGCGGGTGGCTGAACACCGCACGCGGGACGAAGCGGTGATCGGACTTCGTCATCGCGTCAGGATGCAGCAGGTTGTGCTGGACGACGCGCGCCTCGTGGTTCGCCACGTGCTTGAGTTCCCACGGGCTGGAGAGGTCACCCAGTGCGAACACGCCGTCCGCCGTGGTCTGTTGGTAGTCGTCGACCACCACCCGACCGTCCTCGTGGACGTCGATACCGCCCGCCGCCAGGTTGAGACGATCGGAGTTCGGCGTACGGCCGGTGGCGATGAGGAGGATCTCGCCGGATGCCGTTCGTGGATCCGCTCGGCCATCCGGGTTCTCCAGATGAAGCCGGGCGCCGTCCGAGGTGGATTCGACTCGGCTCGGGAGCCGCGACATGCGGAGGTCCCAATGCTGTGCGGCGACCTGGGTGAAGCGCTCACGCACCTCGTCGTCCTCGTCGCGCAACAGCAGCTCGGACCGCGCGATCACGGTGACGTCGGTGCCGAGCGCGGAGAAGACGTGCGCCATCTCGGCGGCGATCAGCCCACCGCCGACGATCACCATCGAGGCGGGTAGGTCGTCGATGCGCATGACGGTGTCGGAGGTATGGACGCGATCCGGGTCGATCCCGTCGAGGCCCACCAGGTCCGGAATCACGGCACGGCTACCTGCGGCCAGCACGATCCGGTCGGCTGTGATCTGTTCACCAGAGGCGAGCCTGAGACGACGTGGCCCGGTGAACTCGACATGCTGCTCGTACAGAGTCGTGTTCGGACCCTCCTGGCGGTAGCGCCGGCCGGATACCGAGACCGGGTCGATGCGCCGGCCGAAGATCCGTTCGCGGATGTCTGCCCAGCGCACCTTCTCGACGCGAGCATCGACCCCGAACCGGCTGCTGTCGCGGGCTGCGGCGGCGACGTCTGCCGTGTGGACCAACATCTTGGTGGGGATGCAGCCGACGTTGCTGCAGGTGCCGCCGAACGTCGACTCCTCGACGATGGCGATGTCGAGATGCCGCAACGTCTTGTCCGCGATCCGGTTACCCGAACCGCTGCCGACAATGATCAGGTCATGGTGGCGCATGCGCACTATCGTGCCCGGTCCAGTCCGTGCGCACCGCTCGACGTCCCGTCGGCGATCGGGGGAGGCAGACAGCTCGACTGGGAGGTTGTGCCCGCCACCACCGCGCCGAGCGCTGCACAACCTCTCGGTCTGCAGCCAGATCGGGTCATCGCTCGCGTCTCGAGGCTCGCCGAGCGTCAGCCGAAGCGGTAGATGTCGCGGGCTCGGTAGGTTTCGCCGGGACGCAGCATCGTCGACGGAAAGTCCGGATGGTTGGGGGAGTCGGGGAAGTGCTGCGGTTCCAGGCAGAACGCATCGGTCTGCCGGTACATGGTTCCGTCGCGACCGACAGCCGTGCCGTCGAGGAAGTTGCCCGTGTACACCTGCACGCCGGGCCGATCGGTCCACAGCTCCACGCTCCGTCCCGATCCGGGCTCCTCGACTCGTGCGGCACGGAGTACGTCGCCTGAGCCACCGGTCTCACCGGCGCGTGCCACGACGAACGTGTGGTCGTAGCCGCGGGCACGACGGAGCTGCTCGTCGACGCCGTTGCGCAGTCCGAAACCGATGCTGGCGGGGGAGCGGAGGTCCAGGGGAGTGCCGTCGACGGGCCGTCGCTCACCGGTGGGGATCATGTTGTCGTCCACCGGCAGGAAGTGGTCGGCATCGACCGTGATGAGGTGTCCTTCGACGTTACCGCCCCCGGCGAGGTTGAAGTAGCTGTGGTTGGTCAGGTTGACGACAGTGGAGACCGACGTGGTCGCCTCGTACTCGACAATCAGGCCGGCGTCACCCAGACGGTAGGTGACGGTGACGTCGAGGTTCCCTGGGAACCCCATCTCGCCGTCGGGGCTCACCCGGCGCAGTCGTACCTCGGCACCCGCGCCGACCTCGGCCTCCCACAACATCCGGTCGAAGCCGAGGGTGCCGCCGTGCAGGGCGTTGGTCGACTCGTTGAGCGGGATCTCGAAGGTGCGACCATCCAGTTCGAAGCGGCCACCCCGGATCCGGTTCGCGTAGCGGCCGACGCAGGCGCCGAGGTAGTCCCGGTCGGCTTCGTAGGCCGCCAGATCGGCCAAGCCGAGCGTCACGTCGGCAACGACGCCGGTGACGTCCGGGGCCAGCAGGGAGATGACGCGGGCGCCGAACGTGATGACGTCGACCTGCAGCGCCGTACTCCGCAACCGGATTCGGTCGACGGCCTCACCCGAGCTGAGCATTCCGTAGGGCGTGATCTCGGCAGTCTCTGTCACCCCGCGATCCAACCACGCGTGGGCAGGTCCGGCGTACTAGCTCTCCGGCCGGCCGGGGTTGGCAACCGGACCGCCACGCAACGGCCTCGCGGCAGCGGCGCGTGCTTCGTTGTCACGCACGCGTGGCTCGTAGTGCGTGAAGAACACCGTGCCGACGAGGTCTCGGCGGCTGCGCACCCCCGTCTTGGCGAACACGTTCTTGAGATGTTGCTGGACCGTGTTCGTCGAGATCGCTATCTCTCGAGCGATCTCCTCGGTGGAGTTGCCCCGCAGGACGAGTCGGGTCACCTCCTGCTCGCGTGCCGTCAGGCCGTACGCCGACATGAGCAGCGGTGTGATCCGCGACGGATGCGCAGGTTCGAGGATCACCGCGACGCGCGTCGAGTGGTTCGACATCAGCGCGGCGCCGTACAACACGATCCACGCCCCGCTGCTCGTCCTCACCCGGGACACCGCGATCTCGTCGGCCATCTCAGGATGCGCACCGTTTCGCCTGACGCGGCCCGCGACCGCGAGGACCGCAGACGGAAGTCGGCGGTTCGGCCAGTCGCCGTCGGGCAGGTCACTGAGCCAACGGTCGACGCCAGGCGTTGTCGACTCGACCTCCCAGTTCTCGGACAGCACGACGAGGCCGGGTGCATCCGGGCTGTCAGGCTCCCGAGCCTCGGCCATGAGGAGCGCCCGCCGTGCACCCGCGGCAAGACTGTTCGACGCCTCACGCACGAAACTCTTGTCGTCTGCGTCGAACAACGGCCGATCCGGCTCCCGGTAGAGCCCGATCGCGCCCCAAATTTCACCGTTCTTCGTCTGCAGCCGTGCGAGGAGTTCCTGGTCGCCGCCGAACTTGACGTTCTCTTGCCAGCGTTCGCTGGTCCACGGCTTTCCGTTCGTGGCCTCGTACAACGTCGAAACGCCGGCGCTGGAGTGCGCGAGGTCGACCAGCTGGTGCACGTCGTCGCCGTAGTACTCGTTCGCCAGCCACTCGGACGGGAAGACGGGCATGTCGTCGTTGAAGTGGCTGGTGATCAACAGCGACGCGGGATCGAGGGTGTACCAGCACGGCGAGCCGAAGTGCGGAACGACGCTGGCCATCACGTCGGTGGACTCGCGCCAGAGCGAGACGAGGTCGAGGTCCTGGCCAGTCAGCCGAGCCACCTTGTCCAACGCGCGCTGTCTGGCGTCCGTGCTCACACAGCCAATCTAGGCCCCTCGAGGTCGGTCCCCGGTACCACTTTTGTGGAATGGGCAACGTGGGCGCGGCTCCCTAGCCTCGACGCAGACGACCAAGTCGAGCGCAAGGAAGCCCCGAACCCATGATGAACAAGACCGCGACAGCCTCTATCCACATCCTCGGACCCGAGGAAGGCGACCGAGCCCGCATGGGCGGCTGCGAGGACAGGTTCATGATCGACGGCGACGAGACGGACTCGCGGTTCGCCCTGGTCGAGCACCGCTTCGACGCGCACGCGCTGGCGGCGCCTATGCACCGACACCGGATCGAGGACGAGTACACGTTCATCGTCCAGGGGCGTATGGGCGCGATCCTCGGTGAGGAGGAGGTGTACGGCAAGCAGGGCGACCTGGTCTTCAAGCCGCGGAATCAATGGCACACGTTCTGGAACGCCGACGAAGCACCGCTGGTGGTCCTGGAGATGCTTTCCCCGGCCGGCCTGGAGCAGCTGTTCCGGTCGCTCGGTCAGCTCACCGAGCCGCCGGAAGGTCCGGAGCTGGCCGAGATGGCGGCTCGGTACGGTTGCGAGATCGACTTCGAGGGCACTTTCCCCCTGGTCGAGCGGCTGGGGCTTTCCTTCTAGCCCGGCGAAAGGGGACAGTCAGGGCCGGTCAGCCCGTGAGGCGAACCGACCAGGGGCGCACCTCGACCTGGAGGTAGCCGTCGGATACCGACGCGTCGTCGGTCCGCGCCAGCTCCTCGAGGTCGACATCGCCGTCCGCGCGCCCCAGCCGTACGACAGTCATCCCTTCGCCGCGCTCCGGGAAGACGGGTCCGGCCGCGACCAGCAGTCCACGATCCCGGAGCCGCTCCAGGAACTCGAGGTGGTCACTGAAGCGCGGGTGGCTGAAGACAGACTCCCCCGGACTCATGGCAGGTCCCGGCGTGTGGACCAGGGCGTACCACTCGCCGACGTCATCCGCCGAGGCAGGCTCGGCCGGGGAAGTCTCTCCAGGGTCCCGGTCAACCGGCCCCGCGAGCGACGAGCCGTACTCACCGAGCACGGACATCCAGCCCTGGCTGTAGCTCGCCATCGCCTTCACGGGGGCCTGCGTGCGCTCCCACCCGGAGTGGACCAGCGTGACAAGGGTCCCCTCGGCGTGTTCGGTGAAGGTGATCTCGATGTCCGTGGCGGTGTCCGACGATGAACCGGGATGCCAGCTCAGCCGAAACCCCGTCGGCGGGTCCCAGGAGATCACCTCTGCCCAGACCGAGTGCTCCGTGCCCCATCGCTCGACGAGTCTGTCGCCCTCGAAAGCCACAAGGCTTCCCGCTCCGTTGACGGAATACGTGGCGAGCGGCCACCACCGGCCGATGTGGGCGGTGAACATGGCGAAGGCGGTCTCGGCCGGCGCAACGACCGTGATCTCGCGTCGGATCGGCTTCACTGCCGGCTTCGCAGCGGGAGCCGGCAGCGCGGGTGTGGCGTCGAGCGGACCTGTCATGTCGCTTCCTCCGTGTCCTGCGGGTCCTGGGCCGGGTCGCGGTGGTCGACGTACGCCGCGAAGGCGTCCAGCGCGTCACCCCAGGTCTCGGTGAGCCAGCGTTGCAAGGGTGCGAGCGCGCCAGGTGCGACGGCGTACAGGTTGCGGGTCCCGTGAGAGTGGTGTGCGACGAGCCCGGCTCCCTCGAGCACCTTGAGGTGCTTACTGACCGCGGGTCTTCCGATCGGCAGAACGGCGGCGATCTCGTTGACCGGCCGCGCGCCGTCGCTGAGGACTTCCAGCAGGCGACGGCGCATGGGGTGTCCCAGTGCGTCGAAGGCGGCCTCGAGGGCTGTTAGGTTACTCATGGGCAACGGTTACTCTAGAGCAACCAAAGACCGTAAGGCAATGTTTCAGCGATTCCGCGGAGGATCAGTCTCCTGGGGCGGAGGTGAACGGGTCCAGGTGGTACTTGCGGTCCTCGTCCCTGATCAGCGATGCCACCTGCGGCGAGACCTGAGCAAACATTGCGTCGACCAGCGCCTGGCCCTCGACAGCGTGGCCGTCACGCTCGAGTACAGCGGCCGCGGCGTAGGTCTCGAGGAAGCCGAGCCGCGCGCCGAGGGCGTCCGCGAAGTCCGTCATGGCCGTGACGATGCCCGTGGTGCCGTCCTGCCCCCGGGTGGGGGCGTAGAGAGTGAATCGCTCGTGCTGGTAGACGACCTTCCATCCAGGCACCGTCACGTCGACGGCTGAACGCGAGCTCGGACTGCAGCGCTCGATGGCGGCGCACTGACCGTTGAACAGCAGGTAGACCGGCCCGGCGGCGGGCAACTCGTCCACGTGGGTCGGTATGTCGACGACCGATGCCGTGAACGGAGTGTCACCCAGGTAACGCGGCGTGCCCTGGAACGGTTGGCGCGACTGGCCCGCCGGCGTAGGCCGGTCGTAGAGCACGATCGCGTCGGCGGGTACGTGGGTCTTGAGGACGTCGGAGATCACCTCGAAGTCCGGGGCCGCGTCGTTGACGACGACGTCAGCCGCAGCCGGAAGCTGACCGATGAAGACCGCCGCGAGCAGTGCGGCGGCGGCGGTCTTGACCCTGCCGGTCACCTCGTTGCGCTCGATCGCTGCCGCCAGGGCCGCGAGCAGCACGAGGAAGGTGGGCACGAAGAACGAAGCGGCGCGCGCCCGGTAGGGAAGGCCGAAGAACGAAAACGGGTTCACGAAGTGGTAGGCGAGCGCGAAGGCCAATGGTGCCGCGAGCCACGGCCACCAGAGGGCCCAGCCGAACAACCGCTCACGCGCCGGCCGGATGGCCAGGGCGGCAATGACCGCCAGCAGGGTCAGCGGCCACCACGGAAACGCTGACCCGAGAACGCCCACGAACGACGTCGCGAGCTCGTGCAGACCCGTGGGGAAGCGGTCGACGACCCCCGAGGGACTCGGGTCGAAGAACCCGCCGGCGCTCGAGGACAGCGAGAAGAACTGCATCAGCCCCATCGTCAGCAGGGCGGCGAGGTCGATCACGATCAGCGGCTTCGTGCGCGACCATGCCAGCGTCCCGCGGTAGCTGAACCAGGCGAGGACCGCGGCAGTCGAGAGCAGGAAGATCGTCGGTTCGGGCACCCTCACCAGAGGCAGGACGAACGCGGCCACTCCGGCGGTGATGAGCCAGCCGCGGTGCCGGTCGTCGAGCCAACGCTGGGCGGCGTACGTCGCCAGCAGCATGAGGAAGAAGGGCAGCGCGTACGGGCGGGTGTAGGCGCTGTACCTGAGCACGAGTGGACTCGTCGCCGCCAGCAGGACGATGAAGGCGCCCGCGAACCGCAGCCCGAGGTGTCGGAGGAGCACAGCCAGCATCGTGAGGCTGCCGATGCCCGACAGCACGGGGACCAGTCGTTGGCGGAGGTGACCCTCGCCGAAGATGTGCTGGAAGAGAGCTCCGAGCAGGGGGTCGATGGGGGGCTGTCTCGTGGCGCCGGTGATCACCGAGATGCTGTTGCTGCCGTAGACGTTGATCTGGGTCAGCTCGTCGTAGCTGAACGGCTGCCGCATCGCCGTCACGACGATCAGCACCGCGCCGAGCACGATGGCCGCGATGTAGTACGGCAGGTCGCGGCGTGCGCCGGTGAGGGTCTTTTCGCGAGGGGCGGGGGCCAGGGTCGAGCGCGACATAGGGGATCTGGGTCCGATCAGTTCGTGACAGTGCACGCACATTCAACCGGATCACGGTTCTGAGCCGAAACTCGCGCAGATGCGGGCGCCGGAAAACCTCGCGATAATGGGCAAACGCACCCACCCCGTGTTCTTCGCTGGCAGCAGCGCACGCGGGCCACCCGAGGAGTTCGCATGTCCGCACCGTCACGGACCCAGTCGTCCCAGCCACCCGCCCGCAGGGATCGCACCCACGTCCTCTACCTGGCCGTCATCGCCGCGGTGCTGCTCGGCGTCGCCGTCGGATTCCTGTTTCCGGACTTCGCAGTCGAGCTCAAGCCTCTCGGCGAGGGCTTCGTGGCGCTGATCAAGATGATGATCAGCCCGATCATCTTCTGCACCCTGGTGCTCGGTATCGGCTCGGTACGCCAAGCGGCGAGCGTCGGCAAGGTGGGCGGTCTCGCCCTGGGTTACTTCCTGGTGATGTCGACGGTCGCGCTGGCGATCGGACTCGTCATCGGCAATCTCGTGCAGCCGGGATCGGGGCTCGAGCTGAGCGACACCGCTCGCTCGGCGGCACAGGAGCAGGCGTCGCAGGGCACCGGATCGACGACGGACTTTCTACTCGGCATCATCCCGACCACCCTGTTCTCGTCGGTGACCTCGGGCGACGTGCTCGAAGTGGTCTTCGTGGCGCTCCTCGTCGGCTTCGCCATCCAGATGATGGGGGAGCGCGGCGAGCCCTTGCTCGCCGGGATCTCTCACGTCCAACGACTCGTCTTCAAGATCTTGGCGATGGTCATGTGGGTCGCACCCCTTGGCGCGTTCGGTGCGATTGCTGCCGTGGTGGGTGAAACGGGCGTCGACGCGCTGCAGGCATTGGCCCAGATCATGCTGGCGTTCTACGCCACCTGCCTGTTGTTCGTCCTCGTCGTGCTGGGCACGATCTTGCGGCTGGTCACCGGCCTGTCGATCTTCGCGTTGCTGCGCTACCTGGGCCGCGAGTTCCTGTTGATCCTGTCGACGTCTTCGTCCGAGACCGCGCTGCCCAGGCTCATCGGCAAGATGGAGCACCTCGGTGTCAAGGATCAGGTCGTCGGCATCACCGTGCCGACGGGCTACTCCTTCAACCTCGACGGGACCGCCATCTATCTGACCATGGCCTCGTTGTTCGTCGCCGAGGCGCTCGACAAACCGTTCAGCCTGGGCCAGCAGATCTCGCTGCTGGCGTTCATGATCATTGCCTCCAAGGGGGCCGCCGGTGTCACCGGAGCCGGTCTGGCCACGTTGGCCGGGGGTCTCCAGTCACACCGCCCCGATCTCGTCGACGGAGTGGGGCTCATCGTCGGCATCGACCGGTTCATGTCCGAGGCGAGGGCGCTGACGAACTTCGCGGGCAACGCGGTAGCCACGGTGCTGGTCGGACACTGGACCGGCGCTTTCGACGCGGTGCGGGCCGAACGCGTGTTGTCGGGTGCGGAGCCGTTCGATGAGGCGGCGTTTGCAGCCGGAGAAACGCATGCCGAGACACCGAGACCCGCTGAAAGTTCCAACAGCTGACCTGGACCTTGGCTCCGAGGAGTGGTGGTCAGGCCGCTACCTGCTTGCGAGGCCGGCCACGTCCGCGCTTACGCGCCACCACTCGACCGTCGACGAACTGCTCTCCGCCCCAGACCCCCCAGGGCTCGTGACGCTCGAGGGCGCCCGCCAGGCAGGCCTCGCGGACGGGGCACGTGGTGCAGAGCTGTTTGGCCTGCTCGGACGCGGCCGGGCCCTCGGCGAACCACAGGTCGCCATCGTTCTCGCGGCACGGCAGTCCGGTCACCGACCGCGCCGTCAGGGGTGTTTGTTCCACGCCTCCCAGGCTGGCTGCCTGAGGGACCTCGTCGCATCAGGAGATATCCCTAGTTCTCGCCGCGGTCCCTCGGAGGTGCCTTAGGCGGGCCTCAGCACCTTCGGCCGTCAGGACGACCTCCCGCTGTGGTGGGACATCGTCGCGGTCAAGCACTGAAAGGTCGGGGCGGCGCGCTGAGACGGCGCTCAGCACGCCGTGCCGACCACCAGTTCTCGGCGTGTAACGAATGTGTGCTTCTCCCTAGAGGCGGCTGCCCGGCGGCACTAGTGTGACGACCATCGTCGTAGCTGGCACCAGCTGCCTGACCCGGAGGGTTCTGTGGGATGAGCTATCACGCGCGTAAGGCGCTCGAGCAGATCGACATCTTCGCCGGTCTGCCGGAGGACGTGCTGAACGAGCTCGTCCAGCGGGGTACGACGCTCACGCTCGCGCCAGGTCAGCGCGTCGTCGAGCAGGGAGCCGTCGATGCCGGGCTCCAGGTCGTGCTGGACGGCAGTGCAGACGTGTCCGTCAACGGAGTCACCCGTCACTCGCTGGAGCCGGGCTCGTACTTCGGCGAGATCTCGATGATCGACGGTCTGCCGCGATCGGCCTCGATCGCCGCCGGCTCCAACGGCCTCACCACGTTCGCGCTCTCGACGCTGGCGTTCGCACCGATGCTGGACAGGCCCGAGGTCTCCCGCGTCCTGATGCAGGCGCTGTGTGCCCGTCTGCGTGAGGTCGAGGCCAGCCAGCACGACTAGAAGTTCTCCCTTCAGCCGCCGTTCGCGATTCTGTCGGTAGCCCATGATGCGATCGATGGCATAGCCGCGCTTGCGCGCGGTGGTTGACTGTCCGAGTCGAGGAGTTCGCGCCGCCCCGACCCGACAGATTCTGCGGACTGAGGAGCAACGTGACCGACTCGACCTTGCCTCGCGAAGACACGCCGGCCGGGCCACCCGTCAGCGCTGACGAGCTCGATCCGAAGCGCTGGTTGGCGCTCGGCGTGATCGCGGTGGCCCAGCTGATGATCATCTTGGACGCCTCGATCGTCAACATCGCGCTGCCGTCGGCCCAGGCGGATCTCGGCATCAGCGACGCCGACCGGCAGTGGGTCGTGACGGCGTACACCTTGGCGTTCGGCGGGTTGTTGCTGCTCGGTGGTCGCATCGCCGACTACGTCGGTCGCAAGCGGACCTTCATCATCGGCCTGATCGGCTTCGCCGGCGCGTCCGCCCTCGGTGGAGTCGCCGGCACAGCCGGGTTGTTGTTCGCTGCCCGCGGGCTGCAGGGCGCCTTCGCCGCGTTGCTGGCGCCGTCCGCGCTGTCGTTGATCACGGTGATGTTCACGATCCCGAAGGAGCGCGCCCGGGCCTTCGGAGTCTTCGGTGCGCTCGCCGGCGGTGGCGCGGCCATCGGGCTGATCGTCGGCGGCGTCCTGACCGAGTACGCATCGTGGCGCTGGTGTCTCGGTGTCAACGTGCCGATCGCCCTGGCCACGGCCGCGGCGGCTCTGCCCATCGTGCACGAGAGCAAGGCGCAGGGCGACACCCGCTACGACATCCCGGGGGCCGTTCTCGCCACTCTCGGCCTGGTCTCACTCGTGTACGGCTTCACCGAGGCGGCCAAGCTCAAGAATCCCGGCCAGAGCATGGCCGTCAAGGGCTGGACCGACAACTCGACGCTGTTCTTCCTCATCGCTGCGGTCGTGCTGCTGGTGGCTTTCGTCGTGTGGGAGCTGCGAGGATCGAAGAACCCGCTGCTGCCCATGCGCGTCATTCTCGACCGCAACCGCGGTGGGTCCTACCTGACGTTCCTGCTGGTCGGTGCCGGCTTGTTCGCGATGTTCCTGTTCCTGACCTACTACTTCCAGATCACCCTGGGCTACAGCCCACTCAAGGCGGGCTTCGCGTTCCTGCCCTTCAGCGTCGGCATCATCCTCGCCGCCGGAGTCGTGGCCCAGCTGCTGCCGAAGCTGGGGCCGCGGGCGATCATGGTTCCGGGCCTGGTGATGGCCGTCGTCGGCATGTTGTTGCTCATCCGGATCTCGCCCGACACGGCGTACTGGACGCATGTGCTGCCCTCGATGCTTATGATCAGCGTCGGCCTCGCGGGCGTGTTCATCCCGGCGTCGAGCACGGCGCTGATCGGGGTCGGTCACCACGACGCCGGTGTCGCAAGCGCGGTGCTCAACACCGCTCAGCAGGTCGGCGGCTCGCTCGGGCTGGCGTTGCTCAACACCTTGTACGCCGGTGCCGTGACGGGCTACCTCGACGACAACCTGACCAACCCGGCCGACACGCAGCGGGTGACCGGGCTGGCCTTCGTGCACGGCTACCACGTCTCGTTCTTCTGGGGCGCCGTGCTGCTGTTCGGGGCGCTGCTGACCACGCTGGTGTTCATCAACGCGAAGAAGGAAGACGTACCCGACCCCACCATGGCTGCTGCCTGACGATGCCGGTCGTCACGCTGCACTGCCTGCCGCCCCCGGACGCGGAGTCCGATGCGGTGGAGCAAGCCCTGCGCGGCATCGTCAGTGCGGTCGCATCGGCGCTGCGCGGCGACCCGGGCGGGACGTGGGCGCACTGGGTCCCGATGGAGGACGTCTTCCAGGGACTCGAGCGGATGGGCTTTCGGGGTCACTGTCCCGTGGTCACGATTCGCGGCCGGGCTCGCGACGACGACTCCGTTGCGGCGGTGCTGGCGGGCGTCGCGACCGCGGTCAGCGCTGCGTTGAAGCTGCCCATCGAGGATGTCTGGGTGCAGTGGCTCGAGGTCGAGCCGGGACGTGCGTTCGCAGGCGGTCAGCTCGTCACCTGACGTGGCGCCTCGAGGTTGACCTTCGTGCAACCCGTCGCCCGAACCCTGCCACAGGTGTGAGGCGACGTTCCGAATGTTGCTGGTGAAACTGCTGAGGATGCTGAGGCTGTCGAGGTGCCGCGTTGTCCACAGAAGTTGCGTGGGGGGTGGCGCAATGTCCCACATGTCCGGCAGAGTCCGAACCACCAGCCTTTCCGCACCCGAAGGTTTGTCATGATGCGCGCCTCAGCCGCACCGCCAAGGGCCGACCAGCCCGCCATCGACCTGCTCGATGCCGACCTGCGCGAGGAGGTACGCCGCAGCGGCGTCGACCCGCTGACCGACGTCGCGGCCGTCCGGCGGTTCGCCACCTCAGCAGTCCAGGCCCACGACCAACGCAGCCTGTCCGGCATCGTGCGACCGGTGGACGACCCGGAGCGCACTGTCGACGAGCTCGTCGCGAGGGTGGCGGGGTTCGGGCCGCTGCAGCCCTATCTGGATGATCCCTCCGTCGAGGAGATCTGGATCAACGAGCCGCAACGAGTTTTCGTCGCCCGTGACGGTCGCCATGAGCTGACCACGACGATCCTGACGACGGCCGACGTGCGCGACCTGGTCGAGAGAATGCTCAAGACGTCCGGGCGCCGGGTCGACGTCTTGACTCCGTTCGTCGACGCCATGCTTCCGTCCGGACACCGGCTGCACGTCGTCCTCGACGGAATCAGCCGCGGGTTCAGTGCGGTCAACATCCGAAAGTTCGTCGTCAGGGCGACCCGACTTCGCGAACTGGTCGAGCTCGGCACGCTGTCCTTGCAGGCTGCGGACTTCCTCGACGCGTGCGTGGTCGCCGGCCTCAACATCGTCGTCGCCGGGGGCACCCAGGCCGGCAAGACAACGATGCTCAACACGTTGGGCTCGGCAGTGCCCGGCGGCGAACGCATCGTTTCCGCGGAGGAGGTCTACGAACTGCGCTTCGACCATCCCGACTGGGTGGCGATGCAGACACGACAGGCCGGGCACGAAGGCACGGGCGAGATCAGGCTGCGGCACCTCGTCAAGGAGGCCTTGCGCATGCGACCGTCTCGGATCGTCGTTGGAGAGGTGCGTGCCGAGGAGTGTCTCGACCTCCTTCTGGCGTTGAACTCCGGGCTCCCCGGCATGGCGACGATCCACGCCAACTCCGCCCGGGAGGGCCTGGTGAAGCTGTGCACCCTGCCGCTCCTCGCAGGTGAGAACATCTCCGCCCGATTCGTGGTTCCGACGGTCGCAGCCAGTGTCGACGTCGTCGTACACGTGGCCATCGAGGCCGGCGGTGTACGTCGGGTTCGCGAGATCGTCGCCGTACCCGGTCGGGTCGAGGCGGACGTGATCGAGACCGAGCCGATCTTTCACACCCTGCACGGTCGACTCGTCCGCGCCCAAGGGATGCCGCCGAGGCTCGACCGCTTCGACGTGGCGGGTGTCGATCTGCACGCGCTCCTCAGTTCCGACGACGCCGGCTCCACCCTGCGGATGCGCTGACATGGGTGCGGCTCTCGGACTGGCCTTTGGTCTTGGCATCCTGCTGATCCGGCGGGTGTTCACCTCTCCGCGGCCATCTCGCGTGCATCTCCCGGTATTGCGTCGGTTGGCCGATCTGCTCCGCGCGGCCGGCGTCGAGACGGTCACTCCGATGGCTCTGCTGTCGCTGTGCGCGGTTACTGGTCTGCTCGCCGGACTGCTCGTTCTCGGGGTGTCGCGTACGCCACCGGTGGCGATGGCCTTCGCGGCGATGGCCGGCTACGCCCCGCTGGCGGTCGTCCGTTCGCGGGCCCGTCGCCGGCGTCGAGATCTGGCCGAGGTCTGGCCGGAGGCGGTCGACCACCTCGCCTCCGCCGTGCGGGCCGGTCTGTCGCTGCCGGAGGCGCTGGCTCAGCTCGGTCGGCGCGGTCCCGAACCGCTTCGTCCCGCCTTCGAGACCTTCGGGCGCGACTACCAGGCGACGGGGCGCTTCGGCGCCTGCCTCGACCGGCTCAGGGACCGCCTGGCCGACCCGATCGGCGACCGGGTCGTGGAAGGTCTTCGTATCGCGCGCGAGGTAGGTGGGGGAGACCTCGGCCGCATGTTGCGCTCCCTTTCCCGGTTCCTGCGTGAGGACGCACGCACGCGCTCCGAGCTCGAGTCCCGACAGGCCTGGGTGGTCAACGGTGCTCGCCTGGCGGCGGCCGCTCCGTGGGCGGTGCTGCTGGCGCTGTCGATGCAGCCCGAGGTGATCGGGCGCTACCGCTCCGCAGCGGGCGTCGTCGTGCTGATCGTCGGCGCGGCAGCATGTTTCGTGGCGTACCGGCTGATGGTTCGGCTCGGCCGGTTGCCCGAACAACGACGGGTCCTTCAGTGAGCGGCACGCTGGTCGGTGCCCTCCTCGGCGGAGTACTCGGGCTGGGCCTCGCGATGACAGCTGGCCGACTGCTCATCTCGCGTCGGCCGAGCCTCGACAGTCGAGTCCTGCCGTACATCCGAGACGTCCCCACCACGTCAGTGGGGTGGTCGCCGCATCCACCGTCGAGTCGGCCCTCCGCTGCGTTGGTGGTCCTCGTCCGCCCCACGCTGGAGCGATGGGCCGACGGGCTCGAGCGCGTTCTCGGCGGTCGCGCTTCCATCCAACGCCGTCTTGAGCGGGCCGGATCTGGATCGACCGTCGAAGCCTTCAGGTTCTCCCAGGTCGTGTGGGGGCTCGGTGGTTTCGGGGCTGCCCTTGCCGTGGGCGCGATCGGGCCGGCCCGCGAGCCGGGTCGTGCGGTGCCCTGGCTGTTGGTCAGCGCCGGCTGCGGGGTGCTGGCCGCGCTCGCTCAGGATCAGCGGTTGGGGGCCCAGGTCAAGAGGCGCGAGACCCGCATGCTCGCCGAGTTTCCTGTCGTGGCCGACCTGCTCGCGCTCTCCGTGGCTGCCGGCGAAGGACCAGTGGCGGCACTCGACCGCGTGGTCACCGCATGCCGAGGCGCTCTTCCCGACGAACTGGCGATCGTACTCGCACAGTCACGCACCGGCATACCGATCACCGAGGCACTCGACCGGCTGGCCCAACGCAGCGGGCTGTCGATCGTGTCGCGGTTCGCCGAAGGGCTCGCGGTGGCGATCGAGCGTGGTACTCCGCTCGTAGATGTCCTCGTCGCGCAGGCAGGCGATGTGCGTGAAGCGGCCAACCGTGAGCTCATCGAGACCGGTGCACGCAAAGAGGTCGCCATGATGGTGCCGGTCGTGTTCCTGATCATGCCGGTCACGTTGTTGTTCGCGTTCTTCCCCGGTGTCGTGGGACTCAACCTGCTGGCGCCGTAGCAGAGATCCAATCGATCAAGGAGGCAGTGATGGCATGGCGATGGGTGGCGCGGAGGCGTCGACGTGACGAGCGGGGTGACATCCCCGGCTGGGTGATGATCACGGTCATGACCATCGTGATCGCGTCCGCGATCCTGGTCGTCTTCCAGGACCGGGTGACGTCGTTCCTGAGCGCCACTCTCAACGACTACATGTAGACCGGCGGCGCGATCCCGTGTCCCGACGAGCTGACGACCGTCGATCGCAGCGGGGGTCGGCGATCGCCGACTTCGCGTTGGTGTCGGTGGTTCTGGTGCCGTTGTTCTTCGGCATCTTGCAGTTGGCCGTGATCTGGCACGTCCGCACGACCCTGACGTCGGCGGCGTCCGAGGGAGCCCGCTACGGCGCCGCGTTCGACCGTACGGCGCAGGACGGGCAGCGGCGTACCACCGACACGATCGACGACACGTTCGGCACCGACTTCTCCGCCGAGGTGGCGGCTCACGACACCAGGGTCTCCGGCCTCCCCGGCGTCGAGGTCCACGTGGCCGCGGACGTGCCCGTGCTTGGCTTCTGGGGACCGACGATCACCGTCCGTGTTTCGGGCCACGCAGTCAAGGAGGTGCTGCCGTGATGGGGCCACGGGATAGCCGCAGGGACGGCCGGGGGGAGGCGGGTTCGGCCCTGGTGGAGCTCACGTGGCTCGGCCTGCTTCTGATGATCCCGCTGGTCTACGTGATGATCTCGATCATCACGGTGCAGCGGTCGGCGTTCGGCGCCACCGAAGCAGCGCGGGCTGCCGGTCGGGCGTACATCCTGGCTCCGGACGTGGAGACGGCGCAGGCTCGGGCCTTTGCTGCCGCGCGGATCGCGATGGACGACCAGGGTGTGACCCTGTCGCCGGCGGACCTGCGGATCAGTTGTCGGCCGACGCCGGCGTCCTGCTTGCACCCAGGGTCGTCGGTCGAGGTCAGCCTCGACCTCCAGGTGACGCTTCCGCTGATGCCTGCGGTGTTCGGCGAGTCGGCCGCCTCGATCGCGGTCAGGGCCGAGCATCGGGAGCCTTTCGGCGTCTACCGGGAGACAGGCTGATGCGTCTGAGGTGCCGTCGTACGGAGGCCGGGCAGATCACGGCGATGCTGGTGATCCTGACCATCTGTCTGGTCATCGCGATCGCCGCCGTCACCGATGTCTCGGGAAGCTACCTGCGTCGGCAGGCTGCCACGTCGCTGGCCGACGGGGCGGCGCTGGCCGCGACTTCTGCGGCAGCGACTGGTGCGATCTATGCCGCTCAGGACGCGCAGTTCGTGACGTTCGACGAGGCCGCCGCGACTCTCGCCGTGGATCGTTACCTGCGCTCCGTCGGTGCCTACCGTGCCTACCCGGGGCTGTCGGTCGACGTACGCGTGGTGGGTCATGACGTCGAGGTGGCGCTCGTCATGCCTTACCGGCTACCCGTCCGCATGCCGGGAGTCGCCGCGACCACGACGATCCATGCCCGTGCCTCCGCCGCCCTCCCGATCTACTGAGCCTCCGCGAGCTCTGTGCTGAACAGGAGTGAGACCGGTCTCCCGCACCTTCAGCCACAACGGACTGATGGCCGACCGTCAACCGCGAAGGTGCTCGTCGGGCCAGGACTCAATGGCGCGAACTGCGGGAAGCAGCGCCGCGGAGACTCCCTGTCAGACCAGGGACCTCATGAGGTCGAGCTCGGCAGGACCCCGCCTTGGTACTAAGACCAAAGGACGATGCCGTCTCAACCAGACCGGACGATAGTGGCGAGAGTGGGCACGGCCAGCGGACGACGTTGACCTAGACGGCCGCCCTCGACGTAGGAGTAGGCGCATGCGAGCACGGCATCTGGTTCTCGGCCTGTTGTTGATCCTGGCCATCCTCGGGTTCCCCACCAGTGCCGTAGCCGCCGGAAGCATCGGAGCACTGACCATCAGTCCCGACACCGTCAGGGACGGGGCATCGACGACAGGAACAGTCAGCCTGGCGTTCGCAGACCCCGATCCGACCATGGTCCGCTTCTTTTCCAGCGACCCCTCCGTGGCGCAGGTGCCGGTGTCCATCACGATTCCGCCCGGCCAGACCACAGGCACGTTCACGATCACGACGAACGCGGCCGCGCCACCGACCATCGTCCAGATCATGGGCGCCACACCGGACAACATCTCCAGGACCCACAACCTGTCGGTCAATGCGGCAACGCCCTCCGGTCCGTCGCTCAACTCGGTCTCGTTCGTGCCGACGTCGGTCGTCGGAGGGCAGAACGCCACCGGGACGGTGCGGTTCTCGGCACCCATGACGCAGGGGGCCATCGTCCAGCTGGCCAGCAGCAACCCTGCGGTCGCGCAGGTCCCCCAGGAGACCGTGGTGAACGCCAACGCGTCGACGGGCACCTTCAACCTGTCGACCGCGCCGGTGTCGAGCAGCACCAGCGTCACCGTCACCGCAACATGGTTCGGCGTCACCCGGACAGCCACGATCACCGTGACCCCCGGAGCGCCACCAGCAGCGGACGTCGTACGCATCACCAAGGCCACCTGGAAGTCGGGGCTCCTGAGCATCGAGGCGACCAGCACGAACCCGAGCGCGATCCTGACTGTGTACTCGTCGTCAGGGAGCTTCATGTTCACGCTGACGAACAAGGGCGGCGGACGGTACGCCGACCAGCGCGGATGGGTCGACAATCCACGGCGGATCAGCGTGCGCAGCAACTTCGGAGGATCGGCAACGGCAAACCTGAAGACCTGAGTATCACTCGTACCGACGCCGGTCTCGAGCACAGGGAGAGCCCAGGCTGAACCGGTTCCGGCACCCGACCTGCCACACAAAAAGTCCGGGGAGGATCGGTGGGGTGTGAAACCCCGGTGATCCTCCCCGGACTGCATCCGGCCTTCATGGCGGGTCAGGCGGCGTGACGGCTGCGGGCGAAGCCCCACCACCGTGGACGCCGCGGACGCGCGGTGTCGACCGGTGCCTGCGTCCTGACGCTCGACCTGACGCGACGGCGGTTCTCGGCGTCGCGTACGAGCTCGCGGCGCTGGGCGTTGGCGATGTCCAACAGAATCGATCCGGTGTGCTGGGGGTACATGGTGTCTCCTCGGGTAGGTGTTCGCTGCTGATGAGAAGACTCTGCGGGTAAGGCAGGGGGTCGAACATCAGGACGATGACCTATCTCCGGGAGGTGCCACCGCCTTAGGCGGGTCGGCCCGGCACGACTACCTCAGAGGGCGCGGGAAAACCGCCTCTGAACTGGAGCTATGTCGCAATGATCCAAGCGCTGTCAGTGGGTGGCTGGGCTCTGACCGAAATGCCAGACCGAGGCTCGCGACCAGGATCCACAGCCCTCCGACGACGCCGGGGAAGCCGGGCAGCCCGGCCACCAGCAGCACGCCGGTTGCTGCCCTGGCGTCTCGCCCCGCGACCTCCGGCGGTCTCCCAGGATGTGACAACCTAGGAGCACAGGTGTCGCATGAGCGTCATAAATGATGCGCTAGCATGGGGCCATGTACGGAAACGACTTCCAGGCGCCCGGTGAGCCCGGCCCAGACGACGCGGCGACTCCCGGATCACGTATCGAAGCCCGCGATCTCGACATCGAGTTCCAGGCGATCATCGACGGTGACGGGCGCATCGAGCCTCGCGACGCGATGCCCGACGCCTACCGCAAGACCCTCATCCGCCAGATCGCGCAGCACGCGCACTCCGAGATCATCGGCATGCAGCCCGAGGGCAACTGGATCAGCCGCGCGCCCAGCCTTCGCCGCAAGGCGATCCTGATGGCCAAGGTCCAGGACGAGGCCGGGCACGGTCTCTACCTGTACGCCGCGGCGGAGACGCTCGGCGCCGACCGGGCCGACCTGCTCGACATGCTGCACAACGGCCGCCAGAAGTACTCCTCGATCTTCAACTACCCGACGCTCACCTGGGCCGACATGGGCGCCATCGGCTGGCTCGTCGACGGTGCCGCGATCGTCAACCAGGTCCCGCTGTGCAGGTGCTCCTACGGCCCGTACGCCCGAGCGATGATCCGCGTGTGCAAGGAGGAGTCGTTCCACCAGCGGCAGGGCTTCGAGATCCTCCACACGCTCTCCCACGGCACACCCGAGCAGCACGCGATGGCGCAGGACGCCGTCAACCGTTGGTGGTGGCCGAGCCTGATGATGTTCGGCCCACCCGATGACGAGTCGCCGAACTCCGCCCAGTCGATGGCGTGGGGCATCAAGCGTTTCAGCAACGACGACCTCCGCCAGCGCTTCGTCGACATGACGATCCCGCAGTCCGAGGCGCTCGGTCTCACGGTCCCCGACCCCGACCTGGCCTGGAACGACGAGCGTCAGCACTACGACTTCGGCACGATCGACTTCACCGAGCTGTTCGAGGTCATCAAGGGCAACGGTCCCTGCAACAAACAGCGTATGGAGCACCGCCGCAACGCCCATGAGGACGGTGCCTGGGTCCGTGAGGCAGCGGCCGCGTATGCCGAGAAGCAGGATGCCCGCCGCGAAGTCGAGACCGCCGCATGACCGAGTCCACCCCGACCGACCTGACCGCCGCCGGGGGCCATGGCGCCGTACCCACCACGGGGGTGCCCGCCGAGCAGTCGCCTACCCAGGCCGCGCGTCGCGAGTGGCCGCTGTGGGAGGTCTTCGTCCGGGCCAAGCGCGGACTCTCGCACGTCCACGTCGGCAGCCTGCACGCCCCGGACGCTGCGATGGCGCTACGCAACGCGCGCGACCTCTACACCCGTCGTCAGGAAGGTGTCTCGATCTGGGTGCTCCCAGCCGACCAGATCACGGCGAGCAGCCCCGACGAGAAGGACGCGTTCTTCGAGCCGGCCGGCGACAAGATCTACCGCCACCCGACGTTCTACGACGTGCCCGAAGGCGTGGAGCACCTGTGAACACCTCCTCCCACCCCGAGGTGTCAGAAGTACAGGGGGCTATGGCCGCCCCCACTTCTGACACCTGGGTCTATGCGCTGCGGTTGGGCGACGACGCGCTCGTCTACGCGCAGCGGCTGGGTGGCTGGATTGCCGCAGCTCCCCAGCTCGAGGAGGACGTCGCGCTCGGCAACATCGCGCTCGACCAGCTCGGTCAGGCTCGGTCGCTGCTGACGTATGCCGGTCAGCTCGAGGGCGCCGGCCGCGACGAGGATGCGCTGGCCTACCTGCGCGACGAACGCGACTTCGTCAACGCCCAGATCTTCGAGCTTCCCCGCGGCGACTTCGCAGACACCACAGCGCGCATGCTCATCGTGGCGGCCTACCAGTACGAGCTGTTCACCGACCTGCAGGCCTCCACCGACGCGACGCTGGCTGCCGTGGCGGCCAAGGCCGTCAAGGAGGTCGACTACCACCGCGACCACGCCACCCAGTGGACGCTGCGGCTCGGCGACGGCACCGAAGAGTCGCACCGCCGCATGCAGCGCGGCCTCGACGACGTGTGGCCTCATGTCGCCGAGCTGTTCGAGTCCGACGACCTCGTACGCCGGTCGGCCGACCAGGGCGTGGCCGTCGACCCGGCCACCCTCGAGGAGCGCGTCCTCAGCTATGTCGACGGCGTCCTTGCCGAGGCCACCCTGACCCGACCCGAGACCAACGTCCGCCACACAGGCGGCCGCCGTGGCATCCACACCGAGTCGATGGGCTACCTGCTCGCCGAGATGCAGTACCTCGCGCGGTCACACCCTGGCGCCCGCTGGTGACACCCATGTCGACGACTGCCGCCACCGGATCCTCGCCCTCGGCCGCCGAGCTGCGCGCGATCGTCGCCGGGGTGCCCGACCCGGAGGTCCCGGTGCTCACGATCGAGGACCTGGGCATCCTGCGCGACATCGAGGTCGGCCGCGACGGTCACGTCGACGTGACGATCACCCCGACCTACTCCGGCTGCCCGGCCATGGACGCCATCACGGCCGACGTCACAGCCGCGTTGGCGCGCGCAGGCCACGACGACGTCGCCGTACGCCTGGTGCTGGCGCCGGCGTGGACGACCGACTGGATGAGCGATGCCGGCAAGCGCAAGCTCCTCGAGTACGGCATCGCCCCACCCCAGCCGCGAACCGACAAGAAGGTGATGATTCCCTTGAGTGTGCGGTGTCCACAGTGTGGGTCGGGGGACACCCGTGAGCTCAGCCGCTTCGGGTCGACTGCATGCAAGGCCTTGTGGGTATGCAACAGCTGCAAGGAGCCGTTCGACTACTTCAAGACCCACTAGCCGACAGGTACGACCTCCCGTATGAACGCCCCCCGCAAGGCCGTCTTCCACTCGCTGAGTGTCAGCGATGTGACACCGCTGACCGATGACGCCGTGTGCATCACGTTCGAGGTCCCGCCGGAGCTGGCCGACGACTACGACTTCGTCCAGGGTCAGCACCTGACCATCAAGACCTCCCTGGCCGGTGACGACGTACGCCGCAGCTACTCGATCTGCGCACCGGCGGGCCATGGCAAGCTGCGCATCGGCGTGAAGGTGCTGCCGGGCGGCCACTTCTCCGGCTTCGCCGCGGGCACGCTGAAGGTCGGTGACGAGCTCGAGGTCATGACGCCCGTCGGTGGCTTCAACACCCCGCTCGACCCGGCGAACGCCAAGCACTACTGCGCGATCGCCGCCGGCAGCGGCATCACGCCGATCCTGTCGATCATCGCCACCACGCTCGAGCGGGAGCCCCTCAGCCGGTTCACGCTCATCTACGCCAACCGCACGAGCAAGACCATCATGTTCCTCGAGGAGCTCGAGGACCTCAAGGACCGCTACCAGGCGCGCTTCCACATGCTCCACGTGCTGAGCCGGGAGACGCAGGACGCCGACCTGTTGTCCGGACGGCTCGACGGTCCCCGGCTGCGCAAGATCGCCGACACGTTGGTGCAGGCCGACACGATCGACGACTGGTTCCTGTGCGGGCCGTTCGCCATGGTGGCCGAGCTGCGCGAGGCCCTGGTCGACGAAGGCGTCGACGGTGCGCACGTCCACACCGAGCTGTTCCACGTCGAGACCAAGCCGCCCGAGCCTCGTACGACGCCCGAGGTCTCCGGCGACGGCGCCGAGGTCACGATCATCCTCGATGGCCGCCGATCGACCTTCCGCCTCAAGAGCGACGACGTCCCGGTCATCGAGGCCGCGCTCGAGGTCCGCTCCGATGCGCCGTACGCGTGCAAGGGCGGCGTCTGCGGCACGTGCCGCGCCAAGCTCGTCGAGGGCACCGTCGAGATGGACGACAACTACGCACTCGAACCCGACGAGATCGACGACGGGTACGTCCTGACCTGCCAGAGCCACCCCACCAGCGACGTCGTCGTCCTCGACTACGACGCCTGACCGCTGCCGGGCCGACCGACCGGCCGCCGGTGACAAACCAGGTGTTTCTGGTGCGCATCGGCTTGCGCTCGACGCGGCAGCCCACCACGATGGCCCCCATGGTCTGGTCGAACCTCACGTGGATGCTGACAGGACTGGCCGCCGTGCTGGTCCTGCTGACCCGGGTCAGGCTGAGCGTGAGCGACGGTCGCGCCGCGGGTGTCACCGACGTGTCCGGCGCGTTGCTGACCTGGCACACGACCGTCGGGGTCATGGCGCTGGCGCTGTGGATCACGGCTTTGTCGACGGACAACGGGATGCTCGAGTCGCTGGCGCTGCTGGCCTGGTGGATCCTCACGGTCGTCGGCCTGATGCTGCTCGCCAGGTGGCTGCCCGCGCACGGCAAGCATGCCGATGACAAGGCGACCGACGAGTGGGGTAGAGGTGCCGGACTCTCCCTGCTCGGTCACCTCGGCATGTTGGTCGGGGCCGTCTACTTCACGTTCGTCGTCGCCACCGGTCGACTGTGAGCCCGGCGCCGCGCGTGTCCGGCTCTACCCCGTCGGGCAGCCGGTTAGGCTGACGCTGTGCGGCAGTATCTCGACCTCGTCCAACGCGTCCTCGACGACGGCGTCGAGAAGAGCGACCGCACCGGCACCGGCACTCTGAGCGTCTTCGGCCACCAGCTGCGCTTCGACCTCAGCGCAGGGTTCCCGCTGGTCACCACGAAGAAGATCCACACCAGGTCGGTGATCGGTGAGCTGCTGTGGTTCCTGCGCGGTGACACCAACGTCGGCTGGTTGCAGGAGCGCGGCATCTCGATCTGGGACGAGTGGGCCGACGAGCGCGGTGACCTGGGGCCGGTGTACGGCTACCAGTGGAGGTCATGGCCCGCGCCGAGCGGTGAGCACATCGACCAGATCGCACAGGTCCTCGACCAGATCCGAACCAACCCCGACTCCCGGCGCCACATCGTGAGTGCCTGGAACGTCGCCGACATCCCCCAGATGGCGCTGGCCCCGTGCCACACGCTCTTCCAGTTCTACGTCGCCGACGGTCGGCTGTCGTGCCAGCTCTACCAACGCTCGGCCGACGTGTTCCTCGGCGTACCGTTCAACATCGCATCGTACGCGCTCCTCACGCACATGGTCGCGCAGGTGACGGGGCTCGAGGTCGGCGACTTCGTCCACACGCTCGGCGACGCACACCTCTACCTCAACCACCTCGACCAGGCCCGCACCCAACTGGCGCGTGAGCCGCGCGATCTGCCCGAGCTGTGGCTCGACCCGTCGATCACCGACCTTGCCGACTTCGACCTCGAGCACGTCAAGATCGCGGGCTACGACCCGCACCCCGGCATCAAGGCCCCGATCGCCGTATGACCGTCACGATCGTGGCGGCGGTCGCTGCGAACGGCGTAATCGGATCGACGGGCGACATCCCCTGGAATCTTCCGGGGGAGCAGGCGCGTTTCAAGGAGATCACGATGGGCCAGGTCCTCGTGATGGGGAGGCTGACGTATGAGTCGATCGGCCGACCGCTGCCCGGGCGCACCACGATCGTGGTCACCCGACGCGACGACTGGCAGCCGGCCGGTGGGATGCCCGAAGGGCTGCTTGTCGCCGCGAACGTCGAGGCGGCGCTCACGTGGGGCGCCGAGATCGCCGCGGAGGTGTTCGTCGCTGGCGGAGCCCAGGTGTACGACGCTGCGCTGCCCCTCAGCGATCGCCTGCTGATCACGTGGGTCGAGGCCAGCCCCGACGGCGACACTTTCTTCCCCGACGTCGACTGGACGCAGTGGCAGGAGACGTCCCGCGAGCCGCACGAGGGCTGGACCCTGGCGGCGTACGAGCCGCTCGGCGCCAGCCCCGACGAGGCGACCGACCCGGCGTGAGGCAGCAGTGGATCGCAGAAGTCCGGTTGAATCCTGTAACGATTCGGGTCCATCCCGCGATATGCCAGTAGACGCCCCGTTACTGGCCGGACCCCCCGAGCGGTCAGTAGCGGGGCTCTGTCGTGCGACCCGGCGCCTGGCTGAGCGGTAACCTTCCCCCATGAGCCCAGCGATGACTGCGCCCTTCGGTCGGGTCCTCACCGCGATGGTGACGCCTTTCGACGCTGACGGAGCCCTCGACCCCGCCGCGGCCGCGCGGTTGGCGACGCATCTGGTCGACAACGGACACGACGGGCTCGTCGTCTTCGGTACGACGGGGGAGTCGCCGACGGTCACGACCGACGAACAGCTGCAGGTCCTGCGTGCCGTGGTCGAGGCGGTCGGCCAGCGCGCCAGCATCGTCGCCGGAGTCGGCTCGTACGACACGGCGCACGCCCTCACGCTCGCCCGGCAGGCTCAGCAGTGTGGCGTCGACGGGCTGCTGGCGGTGACGCCGTACTACAACAAACCACCGCAAGAGGGCATCCTGGCGCACTTCCGAGCGATCGCCGACGCTGCTGACCTTCCCGTCATCCTCTACGACATCCCGGGGCGCACCGGCACCAAGCTGGCCGCCGACACGCTCGCCCGTGCCGGTGAGCACCCGCGGATCGTCGCGGTCAAGGATGCGACCGGTGACCTGTACGCCGGTGCGTGGCTGCTGCGCTCGACCGATCTCGCCATCTACAGCGGCGACGACGCCCTGAACTTCCCGTGGCTGGCGCTCGGCGCGGTCGGCATCGTGTCGGTGGTCGGCCACGTCGCGGGGCCGCGCTATGCCGACCTGATCGCGGCGATCGACAGCGGCGACCTCGATACCGCGCGCAAGATCGACCGGTCGATCCTGCCGGCCGTGCGCGGCATCATGACGAGAACGCAGGGGGCGATCATGGTCAAGGCGGCGTTGCAGCTGCAAGGAGTGCTGGACTCCCGCATGGTCCGGCTGCCGCTGCTGCCGGCGACCGAGCAGCAGGTGACCGAGCTGCGCGCTGATCTCGTCAGCGCCGAGCTGCTCGACGGTCGCTGATCCTGACGTGCATCGACCGACCCTTCCCCCTACGACCGCGGCGAACCGCAGCACCAGCACGACCCACCGACCTGTGACACCACCTGGCAGCACAACCGTGAAGGGTTCCGCATGAGCCATCCCCATCCCGAGCTCGGGCCACCCCCTGAGCTGCCCGAGCGCGGACTGCGCGTCATCCCGCTCGGCGGTCTCGGCGAGGTCGGCCGCAACATGGCTGTCCTCGAGCACAAAGGCAAGCTGCTGGTCATCGACTGTGGGGTGCTGTTCCCCGACGAGACGCAGCCCGGTGTCGACCTGATCCTCCCGGACTTCGAGCCGATCCGGGACCGGCTCGACGACATCGAGGCCGTCGTCCTCACGCACGGCCACGAGGACCACATCGGCGCTGTGCCCTACCTGTTGCGCGAGCGCCCCGACATCCCTCTGGTCGGGTCGCGGCTGACCCTGGCCCTGCTCGAGGCGAAGCTGCGCGAGCACCGGCAGACGCGGGCACCGAAGTTCCAGGTGGCCGAGGGTGACCGGCAGACGTTCGGACCGTTCGACCTGGAGTTCATCGCTGTCAACCACTCGATCCCCGATGCGCTGGCGGTCGTGGTGCGCACCGAGGCCGGTGTCCTGCTCCACACCGGTGACTTCAAGATGGACCAGCTGCCCCTCGACGGGCGCATCACCGACCTCCGCTCGTTCGCGCGCGTCGGTGAGGAAGGGGTCGACCTGTTCCTCGTCGACTCCACGAACTCCGAAGTGCCGGGCTTCACCACGACCGAGCGGGCCATCCAGCCGGTCCTGCAGAACGTCTTCCGGGCCAGCAAGCAGCGCATCATCGTCGCGTGCTTCGCCTCGCACGTGCACCGGGTGCAACAGGTCATGGATGCCGCGGTCGCACAGGGCCGCAAGGTCGCCTACGTCGGCCGGTCGATGGTGCGCAACATGCAGGTCGCCCGCGACCTCGGCTACCTCTCCGTACCGCCGGACACGCTGGTCGACATGCGGGAGCTTGGGGAGTACGCCCCCGAGGAGGTCGTGATCATCTCCACCGGGTCGCAGGGCGAGCCGTTGTCGGCGCTCGCCCGGATCGCGCACCGCAACCACGACCGCATCCACATCGAGCCCGGCGACACCGTGGTGCTGGCGTCCAGCCTGATCCCGGGCAACGAGAACTCCGTGTTCAAGGTCATCAACGGTCTGACCAAGCTCGGCGCGAACGTCATCCACAAGAGCAACGCGCTCGTGCACGTCTCCGGCCACGCAAGCGCGGGGGAGCTCCTCTACTGCTACAACATCGTCCGCCCGCGCAACGTCCTGCCCGTGCACGGCGAGATCCGGCATCTGGTTGCCAACGCGGCGCTCGCGATCGAGACCGGGGTACCCAAGGAGCGTGTCGTGGTGGCCGAGGACGGCGTCGTGGTCGACCTGATCGACGGGGTCGCGCAGGTGAGCGGCAAGGTCGAGTGCGGCTACGTCTTCGTCGACGGCGCCTCGGTGGGTGACATCACCGAGAGCGACCTGAAAGACCGCCGCATCCTCGGCGAGGAGGGCTTCATCTCAGTCATGGTCGTGATGGACTCCGGCTCCGGCAAGCTCATCGCCGGTCCCGAGATCCACGCCCGCGGCTTCCTCGAGGACGACACCGTGCTCAACGAGGTTCGGCCGCTGATCGAGGAGGCTCTCGCCAAGGCCGTCAACGACGGCAACGACGACGTGTACCAGCTGCAACAGGTCATCCGGCGTACGACAGGACGGTGGGTCAACCAGGCGCATCGCCGGCGCCCGATGATCATCCCGGTCGTTCTCGAAGCCTGAGGATGGTCGAGGAGCAGCCGCTGGACGACCCGGTGGCCGGGGTCGACGCGGAGCTCGAGTCCCCTTCCGAGCGGCTGCGTCGCCTGCTGGCTGTCCCGATCGCGTTCCTTGCGTCGTCGCTCGGAGTCGTGTGCGTCGTCAGCGTCCCCGAGGTGCTTCCCGTCGTCAATGACCTCGCCCTGGTCGATGACCGGTTCATCGGCTGGGCGGGGGTCGGGGCGGCGCTCGGCCTCGTCCTCGCCACGTTGTCGTTGTTCGTGGTCAGTTCGCTCGGGTCCGGGCCGGCGCTGTCGCTCGGTGCGGCGGGTGCGGTGTTCGGGCTGGCCCTCTCCCATGACGTCGTCGACGCGACCCAGCTCTCGCTCGCGTTGGTCGTGCTCGGTGCGTCCGTCGGCTGCCTGATCGGCGGAGCGGCGAGTATGACGTTCGAGGTCTCCGCGCCGTACCGCCAAGCCGTGATGGTCGCGTGGGCTGTGCCACTGCTCGGGTCGTGGCCGCTGCTGGCGTGGCTGGCGCAGCACGTGGTGCTCACACCCGCCGACAGTGCGGCGAGGTTGACGCAGCACCCGTCGGTCTGGCTGCTGGCACCGGTGGCGGCGGCGATCCTCGTCTGGGGGGCGCTCACGATGCTGACGGAGCCGGTGCGAGCCATGGTCCGCTCCGACGGCGACTGGGAGTCGGCGTGGTCGGGGCTGCTGGCCACGACGATGGGTGGAATCCTGGCCATCATGGTGCTGGGTTTCGACCCGCAGCTCCAGAGCGGCTGGCTACGCCCCCTGATCCTGCTCACCTCAGCGGGTGTGACGGCCGGGCTGGCTGCCGTGGCGGTGATCGTGCCTGACCCGAACGTGCGAGTCGCTTACGTGTGCATGGCGTTCGTCGCCCTGTGCCTCCCGGTCACGGTGCAACTGCTCGTGATCGTCGCCGATGACCGCCCCAGCCGGGTGTCCTGGGGGCTGGCCGCCCTGCTTGCGCTGACCACGGTGCTGGGCGCTGCAGTCGGTGCCAGGCGTCCCGCCCGGGCCCCGCTGGCTCTGCTGGTCGTTGCCGCAGGCTGTGCCGGAGCGTGGGTCATGCCGAGCGCGCCCTGGGCGATGGCTGCTGCGGCGGTCCCATTGACGCTCGGAGCCGGCGCGACGTTCGGTGCGGGTGCCCGCCGGGCCGCTGCGACGGCGGTGGGGTGGCGATTTGCTGCGGTGGCGGTCGTCGCGATCGTGCTGCTGAGCACGGTCGCAGCCGGTGCGTTGAGCTGGTCGCTGGCGGGCGACCTGCCGACGGATACTGCGTCGGCGCGCGCGGCCGGTCGGGTCTTGTTGGGGCTGACGTTCGCGCTGGCCGTGCTGGCCGCCGGTGTCGTCGCGGCGTTCGCGCCGCAGCGTCGTACCTAGGTGTTCGTGGGCCGCGCCGGGGTGACTGCGGTGGTCTGAGTTTCGGGGTGCCGGGCACGCGCAGAATGGGACGGGCACCCCCGAGCCCGTCCCATTCTGCATCGGGTGCCGGGACGCCTGCCCCCCTGCATCGGACGTCACGTTGCTACCCGTCGGCAAGGAGAGCGGCGCTCAGTGGCTGATACACGGGGGGCCAGCAATTTCTGAAGCCGCCCGCCGGTCGAGCTTTCGGCGAGCGAGGGCAGGCTCGTCGAACCTCGGAAAACCGTTGTACACAAGGCGAAAATTCTCTGGGCACTGTCGGACATGTCAGGTAGAATCGAACACATGTTCGATACCGACCTGAGTGCCCTCGACGAGCCGGCCACGCTGGCCCACGTCGAGCAGGTCCGTGCGATCGCCGAGCAGACCGAGGTCAGGTTGTTGCAGACCGCGGCCCATTGGGCTGACCTGCACAGTGAGCTCGCCCGGGCCGCCAGCCCGCTCTTGCCCGGGTCGGAGAAGCTGGTCCGGTTCGGTGGTGACGGGACCCCTGCGGTGGCGGAGTTCGCACCCGCCGAGCTCGGCGTCGTCCTCGCCACCTCATCGGCGGCCGCAGAGCGGCTGGTCGGGGACGCGCTTGACCTGCGGCATCGGCTGCCGCGGCTGTGGGCCAGGATCGTGGCTGGTGAGGTGAAGCCGTGGATCGGCCGCCGCACCGCCGACGCCACCCGCCACCTGGCTGTGGAGACCGCTGCGGTGGTGGACCGCCGGATCGCCAGATACGCCCACTCCTTGTCGTGGGGTCGGATCGAAGCCATCATCGCTGCCTGCTGGATGGACTGTGACCCTGAGGCCGCGGCTGACGCCGACGCGGCGGCACAGGGATCGTTGGGGGTGTGGGTCAGAGACCAGCCCTCCGAGCCCGGCACCGGCGAGATCTTCATCCGGGCCGAAGCACCCGACGCGTTGCGGTTCAACGCCACCATCGGCGGCCTCGCCACCGGCCTCGGCGCCCTCGGCGACACCCGCCCGGTCGATGTGCGTCGGGCGGCTGCGGTGGGGATCCTGGCCGACCCCCAACACGCGCTGGACCTGTTCGCTGAGGTGGCCGAGGCGACCGGGCAGCCGACACCGGAGACGGCCAGATCTCCCCGGGCGGACACCCGGCCGGCCGTGACGTTGTATGTCCACCTCACCGACGAAGCGCTGGTCACCGGTCAAGGAGTAGCCAGGGTCGAGGGCATTGGACCGGTCACCGTGGACCGGGTCCGGTCCTGGCTCGGCCACGCCAACGTGACCGTCAAACCTGTCATCGACCTCAACGACCAGGTGCCGGTCGATGGGTATGAGATCCCCGACCGGATCCGCGAAGCCGTCCACCTCGCCATCCCGGTCGACTGCTTCCCCTACGCCACCTCCACCCGCCGTACCGGCGACATCGACCACACCATCGCCTTCGTCAAACCCGATGAGGGTGGGCCACCGGGCCAGACCGGACTCGGCAAGCTCGGCCCCATCACCCGCTTCCACCACCGGGTCAAGACCCACGGCGACTGGCACGTCGCCCAACCCTTCACCGGCGTCTTCGTCTGGCGCACCCCCCACGGCCGCTATCTCCTGGTCGACCACACCGGCACCCAACCCGCCATCCCCGCCCGTCCGGCCTTCCCCGCTGCCTGAACACTCCCCCGGTGGTTGAGCCCTTCGACAAGCTCAGGACGGCCTATCGAAACCACCAGGCCAGGGAGACACAACCGGTGGAGGGCGGACGGCAGGGACCGGGACCGGTCGGCGTCGGATGGGCTATCAACCAGCAGAGCCGCCGAGCGAGGCACGAGCGAGGCTGGTTGCCACGGCGACCCGGTCCCAGAGTCCGACCGCAACCGGCCTCACCAGCCCAGGTCCACAGACTGGGAGGTTGTGCAGCCCAGACATGCGCTGGAACGTGCACAACCTCCCGGTCTCTCTGGCTCTCGCCTGTGATCTCGACAGGCCTCTCCTGAGCTGGCTCGGCGTCAGTTGTCTGATGGAGCCGCGGGGGCCGCGTCCCCGTCAGGACCGCCGTGACCTGCTCCGGGACCACCGGTGTCGGTGCCTGTGACGGCGAAGTCCTTGCCCACCTGGACGATCAACTCCTCGCCACCAGACGTGACGATGTGTGCCTCGTACACACCGTCGGAGTCGGTCTCGACTCGCTGGAACGTGGCGCTGGGGTACTCGGCCTTGACGGCGGCCGTCACCTTGGCTGCAGTCGTGCCCGTCAGCATGTGCTCGTCCGAGCGGCCGCTCTTGGTCGGGTCGGGGGTTCCGGTCGTCCCCGTGGTCCCGGTGGTCCCCGGGGTCCCGGTGGTCCCGGTGGAGCCGGCAGTGGTCGCAGCCGACGCGGACCCGGTGACCGCCACTGCCGCTCCGACACCGAAGCCGGCGAGGACGAGCGCAGTTCCCGCGATGATCGTCTTGGTCCTACCTGGTGCTGTCATGCTCTTCTCCTGTCGTCCGGCGCAACGGGTGCTGTGCCACGACCAGAGTTGCCAGGCGACCTGGTCGGGGCCTGTCGCCTCGCTATGCGTCCGGTGTGAGGTCCGATTGGCTCTTGATGCTCTCTTGACTCAGGAGTCGCGCTTGAGCTTGCGCCAGCCGCCCGCCCGGTTGTTGGCGATGACCTGCCGGAACATCGCCAGCAGAGCCGGGGCGTTGATCGTCTCGCCCTCGCGGACGCCGACCGTGCGCGCGGTCGAGTTGTCGTGGCCTGCGGTGATGATGCCGTCGGGGTCGGGGACGATCGCGCCGTCGTACACGAACACGTTCACATGGTCCTTTGCCGCCAGCAGCGCACAGATGTTCCCCCGGAGGACGAAGTAGGGCTGCACGGTCCGCTTGATGGTCTCCTCGACCTCGGGGTCGGCGGCATGAACGAGCTCGCGGACCTCGCGACAGATTGCCTGTTGCCATGCCGGCAGCGCCTCGATGTAGGCATCGACTCGAGGGTCGGTCCGGTCGCTGTTCACGGCACACCATGCTAGTTCGGCGGCAATCCTCGACCGCGGGGACGACCGGCAAACCGGCGGAAGGTGTCACACCCTGTGTGGCACAGTCACTACGATGAGGGCTCAACCGCCCGGCGCGTATCAGACCGGCCCGGACCTGACTCCTGGTCGGTGTGATTGCCCTGGCCCGCAGCGAGACGAGGGGTCCGATCGTGGACGTCCAACGGGCACCTGACGAGGCCGGCGAGGTGACGGTCTGGGAACAGGCCGCCCGGCATTTCCGACGCTGGCGGACGGGCGAGTCCAGGTCGCTCGACGACCTGGTCCATTGTCTGACCCCCGTGCTGTGGCACGTCGTCCGCTCGTACGGCCTCGACAAGGACCAGGCCGAGGACGTCGTGCAGACCGCCTGGCTCACCCTTGTACGCCGTCATGAGTCGATCGCTGATCCGCAAGCCGTCGCGTCCTGGCTCACCACTACCGCGCGGCGCGAGGCCTGGCGGGTGTCCCGGATGGAGGGTCGCGCGACACCGGTTCAGGACGAAGTCATCCAGGCGAGGGTGCCGGCCCAGCCTTCCGTCGAGACCGAGGTCCTCCGTTCCGACGAGAGCGACCGGCTCTGGTCCTGTGTCCAGCGCCTCGATGCTCGCTGCCAGCGACTCCTGCGCATCGTCGCCTTCGAGGACCGGCCGGACTACCAGGGCATCGCGCGCGATCTCGACATGCCGGTCGGGAGCATCGGGCCCACCCGCGGGCGGTGCCTCGGCAAGCTCAAGGCGCTACTCGGGGGAGAGACAGGAGCAGACCATGAGTGAACGTGACATCTCCCTGTCCGACCTCGCCCAGGTGTGGGAGGCCCATGACCCCGCGCCGGACGACCTCGTCGAGAAGGTCCTGGTGGCGATCGAGACCGAGGACCTCGACGCGGAGTACGAGATGCTCCACCTGCTCGAGCGCACCCGCGAGCTCAGCGGGGCCCGGAGCAACGGTGCTGCGCTCACGATCGCTTTCTCCGGAGGCTCGTTCTCGCTGCTGCTCCGGGTCAGCGAGCTCGGCATGAAGCACTGTCGGGTCGACGGCTGGGTGACCCCGGCCCAGTCGATGCGGGTCACTGTCAGCCAGCAGGACCTCACCCAGGAAGCCGAGGTCGACCCACGTGGTCGCTTCGAGATCCCGCGCCTGCCGACCGGGCTGACCCGCTTCTTCCTGCGCTCGTCCGACTCGGAGGACACCGGTGAAGGGATGTTCGCCACCCCCACCGTCGAGCTCTGACTCGCTGCGTCACACCCGTCAACGGCCTCCAGGAGTACGCCATGCCGTCCAAACCCTCGCGATCGACCGGCCGCCCCCGGCGGCGCGATGTCACCGCCCTGACCTACCGGCAGCCGAGGCCGCCGCACCGGCAGCAGCTGGAGGCGCTCGGCGGTCGCTGGCTCGACCCGGGTACGGCCGCCGCCGTCTCGGACGTCGACCCCGAGCAGACCGCGTACGTCGGCCGGCACCTCGTCGTGGCCTCGTTCTGCGACGAGCGTCAGGTGCTCGCCGACCTCAACAGCATCGCCGCGACGCTGGGTTGGATCGTCACGCCGGATCCTGGGTATGACGCAGCGCGCGCCAAGGGCCGCGACGGCGAGTCCGACCTCGGCGTCTCGCGGCTGACCGTCCGGGTGCGCGACGGCGTCGTCGCGGCGGCCCCGGACGCGTGGCGTCTGCTCCAGCAATGTCGTGCCGAGCTCGGGGTCGACGTGATGTTCGGGGTCGGACTCGACCACCTCATGGCGTTGTCCCCACGGACGACGAGCAACCCGGTCGAGTCCTCGCACCCGGTCGAGTCCTCCCATCCCGTGGAGTCCTCGCACCCAGTCGACGTCTTCGACCCCGTCGAGTCGTCCCACCCGGTGGAGTCCTCGCACCCCGTCGACAGCTACGCCGTGAGCAGCTACGGCCGGCCCGGAAGCGGTGGACGCCAGCCGATCACCTTCGTGGGCGAACGCCCGCACCGGCGCGCCAACGTCAAGGGCCGCCGGCCCGTCATCGGGATCCTCGACACCGGCTGCGGGCAGCACAACTGGCTCGACGACGTCGTCGACACGAACGTGACCCTGGACGGGAAGCCCATCGGCTACACCGATCCCACGACCGATCCCGAGCGCCTCGGTGACCTGGTCGGTCCGCTCGACGGCGGCATCGATCCGCTGTCCGGACACGGAACCTTCATCGCCGGCCTGGTCCACCAGACCTGTCCGGACGCCGACATCGTGTCGTGGCGCATCGTGAAGTCCAGCGGCCCGCTGGTCGAGTCGGACTGGCTGCACGCACTCACCAAGATCGTCGAGCTCGTCCGCCGCTACTACGAAGGTGACCGTGGCGGCAGGCCCATCGACGTCCTGAATCTCTCGATGGGCTACTACCACGAGACGCCGCAGGACCGGCTCTTCTCACCGAGCCTGCGCCACCTGCTGGGGCTGCTCGGCAAGTGCGGTACGACAGTCGTCTGCTCAGCCGGCAACGACGCGACCGCGAGGCCACAGTTCCCGGCTGCCTTCGCTCCCTGGAAACCTGCCCAACGGAAGTCCCGGCCGCGCAAGGATCGGGTACCCGTGGTCTCGGTGGGCGCCCTCAATCCCAACCTCACCAGCGTCGCCCTGTTCAGCAACACCGGTCCGTGGGTGCGTGCCTACGAACCGGGCGCGTCGGTGGTGAGCACGATGCCTCCGCTGCAGGGCGGCCTCGAGCCGATGGCGCGCACCCGGGCCTTCGGACACGAGCGCGAGGCGATCGACCCGGACAACTTCCGGCGGGGCAAGGACGACTCAGGTGGCTTCGCGGTGTGGAGTGGGACGTCGTTCGCTGCCCCTGTCCTGGCCGGAAAGATCGCCCGCGAACTCGTGGGCCAGCTGCCCAAGAAGAGGACTGACGACTCCAAGGCTGCGGCGGTGGCACGAGGTTGGAAAGCCGTGGCAGAGGTGACCGACATCAGGCAATGATGGGCACGTGCTGTCCGCCGGGGAACTCCATCGCCGAGGTCTCGAACACAGCAACGCCGGCCGCCATGCCGCCGCCCGGGCACTCTTCAGAAGAGCGCTGACGCGAGCGGACGGCGCGAACGACGCGGACCGTGCAGCTCGCATCACGATCAGCCTCGCTCACGTCGAGGCCGAGCTGGGCACTGCCGCGCACGGACTCACGGTCTGCCAATCGGTGCTCGACAGGACCGACCTGACGACCGAGGTCAGGGGACTCGCCCTGGCCCAGCACGGCCTCCTCCAGATGCGCTCCGGCGATGGTCGGGCGGCCATGTCGTCGTTCTCGGCGGCGCTCCCCTACATCGGGCATCTCGACTCCGAGCGAGCACGCGTCCACCTCAATCGGGGGATCGTGCACCTGCAACGCGGCGACGCGGTATCCGCAGGCCAGGACTTCGATGCGGCAGCCTCGCACTTCCGCGCCGCCGACCTCCCGCACGAGGCTGCGAAGGCGGCCCACAACCTGGGCTACGCACGGCTGTTGTCCGGAGACATCGTCGAGGCCTTGACTCTGATGGACAAGGCCCGGCCGGACTGGGCCGAGCTGTCCCCGGCCTACGAGGCGATCTGCGAGCAGGACCGGGCCGAGGTGCTGGTCGCGGCGGGCATGGTCGAGGACGCCGAGGACGCCTTGAGACGCGCGGCTCGTGCGTTCGGCGTGCGCCGGATGCGGCAGCGTCAAGGAGAGGCCGAGGTCGTGCTGGCCCGCATGCTGCTCCGCGACGACGCGGCCGAGGCGCGTCGGACCGCTCGCCGTGCCCGCCGCCGCTTCGAGGCGACCGGCAGCCCTGCATGGTCTGCCCGCGCAGAAGCCATCGAGCTGACCGCGAGCATCGAGGACGACCACGTCACGCCAAGCGTGGTCGAGCGGGCCCTCGCCGTCGTCGCCGATCTGCACGGTCATCGCCTCGAGCGCGAAGCGAGATCGCTCGACCTCGAAGTTGCCCGGGCGACGCTTCGGCGCGGCGACCCCGAGCTCGCGCGGACACGGATGGGCCGGACCGACGCGCTGGCCTCGGCGCCGCTGGAGGTGCGGCTGCTCGACCGTGAGGTCAGGGCTGAGCTGGCCCACGCGGGCCACCGGCGGGCCGACGCGTTCCGGCACGTTCGCCGGGGGCTCGCTGACCTGCACGACTGGCAGTCGTCGTTCGGGAGTCTCGACCTCCAGAGCTCGCTGGTCGGGCATGGTCGACGACTGGCCCTCCAGGGGATGCTGCTGGCCGCTGAGGATGGTCGCCCCGAGGTGGTCTTCGAATGGTCGGAACGGGCGCGCGCCCTCGCCAGCCGCGTCACCCCGCTGCGTCCCCCCGGCGATGCCCGGGCTGCTGCCGAGCTGACCGAGTTGCGGGCTGCACAAGCCGACCTCGAGGCAGCCGAGCGAGCCGGCTCGTCCGCGCTCGCGTTGGCGCGGCGAGCCGCCGAACTGCGCCGCCGGATCCGCCAACGTCAGTGGTATGACGAGGGCAGCGGGCAGGTGACCGAGCCGGCCGAGATGCGTGACGTGGCTGCCGCGCTCGTCGACGACGGGGCCGTGCTGGTGACCTATCTGATGGTCGGTGAGCGCCTGGTCGGGCTCACGTTGAGCGAGCAAGGGGCGCGGGTGCACGAGCTGGACCGCCTCACCTCGTTTCGCCATCTGCTCGCCGGCATGCAGGCCGATCTCGACATGTCCGCGACCCGGCTGCCCGCCGACCTGCGCACCGCGGTTCGCGATGGTCTGCGGGTGCGGCTCAGCGAGCTCGCGGACCGCCTGGTGGCGCCGCTGGCCGACGACCTCGGCGGTCGCCGCGTCGTGGTCGTGCCGGCCGGCAGCCTGGCGGGGGTGCCGTGGACCCTTCTTCCCGGCTTCTCGGAACGTCCCCTGACCGTGCCGCGTTCGGCGACATCCTGGTTGCGGGAGCGCGGCACAGCGAGGACGTCGACCCGCGCCGGTTTCGTTGCAGGACCGCGGGTCGCGCGTGCGGGCGAGGAGGTCGACGCCGCTGCGAAGGCCTGGTCCGACGCAGTGGTCCTGCACGACGGCGACGCGACAGCGACAGCGGTGGGCGCGCTCGCCGGAGAGGTCGACGTTTTCCACGTGGCGGCGCATGGTCGACACTCCGCCGACAACCCCTTGTTCTCCGGGCTCGAGCTCGTCGACGGGCCCTGGTACGGCTACGACATCGACCAGCTCGCGGCGATCCCGTCCACCGTCATCCTGTCCGCGTGCGAGCTGGGGCGGTCGTCGGTGCGCTGGGGAGAGGAGACGATCGGCATGACGGTCGCCTGGCTCCACGCCGGAGCAGGGACGGTCATCGCCTCGCCGGCCAGCGTCGACGACGACGTGGCCTGTACGACGCTCGCCGCCACGCATCATCATCTCGCCGCCGGGAAGCCGCCGGCCGAAGCTCTCGCCGCTGCGATGCTCGAGGCCGGTGGTGAGCTCCCCGCCCCCTTCGTCTGCTTCGGTGCCGGCTGGTAGATGCGCGGGTGGTCCGAAAGGACCAGGCGTTTTCAGGCCTCATCTCAGTGCATGTCGGTCGCCGGGTCGTTTCTTCTTCTGGGCTGATATGGGCCGAACGTGTCATGCAGGCGCTGAACCGAACGGGCCAGACTCGCAGGTGACAGCGCGGTCGAGAGCCGCCCCTTCCTATGAGCGGGGGATGCGTGCACGCCTTTCTGGACAACCTCGGAAGATTCTGTTCACGTCGGCACTGGGTGGTCATCGGGGGGTGGCTGATCGTCCTCGTGGTGGTCATTGCGCTCGGGAGGGCGTTCGGCGGAACCTATGTCAACGACTACACGGTCCCGGGCAGCCAGTCGTCGCAGGGCCTCGATCTGCTGACGAAGGACTTTCCGCAGCAGTCCGGTTACGCCGGTCAGATCGTGTTCCATGCGACAAAGGGCACGGTCTCGGACCAGGCCAGCCCGATCTCGAAGTCGATGAAGGCCGTCGGCACGCTCCCGCACGTCGTCTCCGCCACTGACCCGCTCGATCAGAATCCGCCGACCAATGTCTCCAAGGACGGAACCATCGCCAAGGCACCGGTCTCGTTCGACGTGGTCCCGGCGTCGCTCGACCAGGCCTACCTCGACCAGCTCGACGACGCGGTCGAACCGGCTCGCGCCTCGGGACTGACCGTCGAGTACGGCGGGGCAGCGGGCGAGATCGCGAGCCAGGCCCACGACCGGACGTCCGAGCTCATCGGGCTGTCCCTGGCGCTGGTCCTGCTTCTCATCATGTTCGGGACCATGGTGGCCGCGGGTATCCCCTTGGTTGCCGCAGTGTTCAGCGTCGGCACCGGGCTTTCCGTGGTCGCTCTGCTCGCCGCAGGGACGAACTTCCCGACGGCGGCGCCGACCGTGGCGACATTGCTCGGACTTGGTGTGGCCGTCGACTATGGGCTCTTCCTGGTCGCACGACACCTGGAGCTCCTTCAGGACGGTGCCTCCATCGAGGCCTCCACCGGACGCACCGCTTCGACCTCCGGGTCGGCCATCGTCGTCGCGGGCTCGACAGTCGTCATCGCGATCCTGGGGCTGTACGTGTCCGGGGTGCCCTTCGTCGGAGCGCTGGGTGCGGCCTCCGCCGTGGTCGTGGCCGTGACGATGGTGTCTGCCCTGACATTCGTGCCCGCGCTGCTCGGGCTGGCCGGCCGACGCGTTCAGCGAAAGCCGGATCGCCAACATGCGCAGGGAGAGCAGGCACTCGCCGAGGTCGAGACACCTGATGAGCACCGTCAGCGCCTGCACGCCGAGCACGAGGCCCGCTCGGCGGCGCACGAGCGCAGTGCCTTTGCCCGCTGGGGTCGCAAGGTGAGCGATCGCCCATGGCCGTGGGCGGCGGGCGCCGTCGTGCTGCTGCTCGCACTGTCCGTTCCCCTGCTGAAGATCCAGCTGGGGCAGCTCGATGCCGGCACCAACCCGACCTCGGAATCGAGCCGACGCGCCTATGACTTGATCAAGCAGGGCTTCGGTCCCGGTGCCAATGGTCCACTGACGGTCGTCGTCGACACGTCGAAAGAGAGCAAGTCCGACGCCCAGTCCACGTTGACCGCGCTGCAGCAGGACCTCTCGACCACCTCTGGTGTTGCTTCGGTGAGCCCTCCGGTCCTCAACAGCTCCGGCACCACAGCGATCATCAACGTCGTACCGACGACGTCGCCGCAGGACGAGAAGACCTCGCAGCTCGTCGACGACATCCGGACCAACATCCTGGCCGACCAGAAGGAGCCCACCTACGTCGTCGGTACGGTCGCGGGCTACGTGGACTTCACCGCCAAGGTCGCCAAGCGGATGCCTTGGCTCATCGGGGTCGTGGTGCTGCTCGCGCTCGTCCTGCTGACTGCTGCCTTCCGCTCAGTCTCGATCGGGATCAAGGCTGCGGTGATGAACCTGCTCTCGGTGGGCGCGTCCTACGGGGTCATCGTGGCCGTCTTCCAGTGGGGATGGGGTTCGTCTCTGGTCGGCATCGACGAAACCGTGCCCATCCCGTCGTTCGTCCCGATGCTGATGTTCGCGATCGTCTTCGGGCTGTCGATGGACTACGAGGTGTTCCTGCTGTCCCGGGTGCACGAGGCGTACGTGGCGCACGGGGACAGCCACCGGGCCGTCGCCGTCGGGATCGGGGCAACCGCCCGCGTCATCACCACGGCGGCGGCGATCATGGTGGCGGTGTTCGCCAGCTTCGTCCTCAGTACCGATCCAACGGTGAAGATGCTGGCGGTGGGTATGGCGGTCGCCGTCCTCATCGATGCGACCATCGTGCGTATGGTCCTGGTGCCGGCCGTGATGTCGCTACTGGGAGACCGCGCCTGGTGGATTCCCGCTTGGCTGGACAAGATCATCCCGGACTTTCAGCTGGAGGGGCCGTCGTTGGCGCCCTTGGACGAAAGGGATCCGACACCGAGCACGCCGCGCACCTCGTCGACGCGCTGAGCGTCGGCACGGCGGGCGAGAATCGAAGCACACGGTGGCCTAGGGTCATCGCATGAAGATTCTGGTGACCGGGGGAGCCGGCTACATAGGGAGCATCACCTGCACGGCGCTCGAGCTGGCCGGGCATAGCCCTGTCGTGCTCGACTCGCTCGTGTGCGGACGTCGCGAGTTCGTACAGGGACGGCCGTTCTACGAGGGCGACATCGGGGATCGCACGCTGATCGCGCAGATCGTCGACGAGCACCCCGACCTGGCGCTCACGATCCACATGGCGGCGAGGATCAGCGTGCCCGAGTCGGTCGCCCTTCCCTACACGTACTACCGCGACAACATCGCCAAGTCGCTGGAGATGTTCGACGAGCTCGTGTCCCGCGGGAAGCCGCGCATCGTGTTCTCCTCGACAGCATCTCTGTACGACGTGTCGCCCGACTTCGAGGTGACCGAGGAATCACCCCTGTCACCCCAGTCGCCGTACGCGAAGACCAAGCGGGTGATCGAGATGGCGCTGGAGGACATGGCCAAGGTCACCGACCTGCGTGCGATCATCCTGCGCTACTTCAACCCGCTCGGCTCCGATCCCGACCTGCGTAGTGGCGTGTACGACCGCGAGCCCGGCAATGTGATCGGTCAGCTGCTGCTCGCCGCGACTGGGGGAAGGGACGCCTTCACCATCACCGGTGTCGACCATCCGACCCGCGACGGCACCGGGCTGCGCGACTACGTCCACGTGTGGGACGTGGCGTTGGCTCACGTGGCCGCTGTGGAGAAGTTCGACGAAGCGCTCGACGCGGTGGGCGCCGCGACGACCATCATGAACATCGGCACTGGTGAGGGGGTCACCGTCCGCGAGCTGCTCTCGACGTTCGAGGACGTCTCCGCCCAGAAGGTTCCGGTGCGTGAAGCACCACCACGGCCAGGTGACGCCGTAGGTGCGTTCGCCAACGTCGACAAGGCGCAGGAACTGCTGGGCTGGTCCAGCCAGCTGACGCTGCCCGAAGCGATCGCGTCCTCGTTGGAGTGGTTCCACCGGCGCCGAGACGTCCTCGGCTACGCGTGACGGCTTCCGACCTGTCACCGGGACGGTTGTTCGTCACCAGTGACCCGCACGGCCACCGCGAAGAGCTCCTGGCCGGACTTCGAGGGGTCGGCTTGGTGGACGCCGACGGCGCGTGGTCCGGAGGGACGGACAAGCTGTACGTGCTGGGCGATCTCGTCGACCGGGGTCCGGACGGGATCGGCGTCATCGACCTGGTGACGACGTTGCAGGAGCAGGCGGCCAAGGACGGCGGCCTGGTGGTGGCACTCCTCGGAAACCACGAGGTGCTGGCGCTCGGGATGAACCTGTTCGGGACGACTGACATCGAGGTCGGTGGCCGGATGCGCAACTTCGCGATCAACTGGATGCGTAACGGAGGTCGCGGCTCCGACCAGGACGCCCTGACCGAGGATCATCTCGACTGGCTGCGCGCACTGCCGGCCGTGGCGCTGGTCGGTCCCTACCTGCTCATGCACTCCGACACCCTCGAGTACGTCGAGTGGGGCGACTCCGTCGACGAGATCAACGACGCGGTCACGGCTGCCCTGGCCACGAACGATCCGAAGCAGTGTTGGGACGTGTGGTGGCGGCTGACGACGCGGTACGTCTACAACGGCGAGGATGGCGCGTACCAAGCCACCGGAATGCTCGAGCGACTCGGCGGTGAGCTGCTCGTTCACGGCCACACGATCGTGGGAGACCTGCTCGACGTCGAAGCCGACTCGGTGGAACGACCCCTTCTCTATGCCGACCACCAGGTGCTGGGCGTCGACGGTGGCATCTATGCCGGCGGCCCCTGTCTCGTCGTCGAGCTACCGTTCACCGACGACGCGGTGATGCGCAGGCCGGGGCCTGCGACGAGGCATTAATAGGTGGGTGTTGTCGGGCCCTCGGCCTAGAGTCACGGCCATGAACCTCGACATCCGCGACCTCGACCCGGCGGACATCGGCCGTTCCTACGACATCCGGACCAGAGCCTTCGGGCCGCTACCAGCACGCCGGAGAACGCAGTGGGAGAGCGACGTCGCGAAGGCCGCCCACGAGGGACGGGTGCTCGCCGCCTACGACCAGGGACTCCTCGTCGGTCGCGCGATGATCTGGCCGTTCTCGCAGTACTGGGGTGGTCGGGTGGTGCCCATGGCGGGGATCGCAGGTGTCGTGGTCTCGCCTGAGTACCGCCGTCGCGGCGTCGGTACCGCGCTGATGGCCGGCATGGTCAGCCGCACCCATGAGCTCGGATATGCCGTCTCGGTGCTCTACCCGGCAACCGTGCCGGTGTACCGGCGCACCGGCTGGGAGATCGCCGGGTCGCAACCCCGGTACACCATCAACGCACGCTTGCTCCGCACGCTCAGTGGCGGCGACGTGCAGGTCCGCGAGGTCGGTGCCGCGGACGCCGAGCAGCTCTGCGCGATCATGCGCGAGCATTACGCGCGCAGCCGGGTGAACGGTGTCCGTGACTACACGCCGGCCGAGTTCGCCGAGGAGCTGAGCGAGGAGTCGGTGTTTGCCTGCGCTACGAATGACGGGTTCGTGGTCTATGGCTGGGAGCGCCGCGACATCGTCGTCTACCAGCTGGTGGCCGGCTCCGCCGACACCGCACGTGCGTTGTGGGCGGTCGTGGGATCCAACTCGTCGGTGGTCGATTCGGTGCACGCCTACCTGGCGCCCGACGACCCGGTCCACCAGCTGCTCGGCGAGTGCGTCGACCAGCAGCTCAAGCAGATCCGGTGGATGCTCCGTGTGGTGGACGCCACGGCGGCGCTCAGCGGCCGGGGCTACCCGGCCGGTGTCGAGGCCGAGATCCCGCTGGTGCTGGACGACCCCCTGATCGGCGGCAACTGCGTCGCGGGTCGCCTCGCCGTGTCCGGGGGGCGGGGCGAGCTGATCGCCGACGATGCCGTCGGCACCGACTCGCGAGCGCTCCGGTTGGGTCCGAACGGTCTTGCCGCGCTCTACGCCGGCATGTCGAGTGCCACGCTGACGACGGCCGGTCTGCTGGCGGGGGGCACCCCGCAGCAGCATGCCCTGCTCGACACGGTCTTCGCCGGTCGGCCGGCACACCTCCTGGACTACTTCTGACCAGCCTGCCGGGTCTCGCTCAGCTCCCGCTGCGCCCGGTCGAGGATCTCCTGGGGCGTCAGCAGGTCGGCCTCGGGCACCCGCCGTACGTCCCAGCCATGATGTGCCATCAGGCGCAACGCCTCGTCGCGTTCGCGGGCCAACAGGCCGACAGCGACGTCGAGCGGGCTCTGATCCGACGACGGTTCGTCGCGGATCATGTGGGCGAGATACCACTCCAACCAGCCGCTGGGCTCCCGCACGTCGGCGTGGCGGAGCGCGGCGTAGACGTCGGCGTCGACGTAGACGAGTGTGAACGGGACCGCGGCGAGCGCACGGCTGCAGTCGGCGAAGAAGCCGTCGATGACGATCTCGCCGATGTCCCAGTCGTGCAGCGAGCGGATGAACGGGAACAGGGCGTCGCAGATCACCACGTCGTACTCCGACTCGGCGATCTCGTCGACGAACGCCGCCACGCAGGACGTCAGGGTCGCGACCGTGCAGGCGCCGGTGACCGCCAGCTCGCGGGCCATCGGGGCGAAGACCGGCCGGGTCAGGACCTCGTCCTCCTCGACGAGGTCGACCGACAGGCCGCGTTCGACCATCCAGCCACGCAACCCGACGGCGAGAGTCGAGGTCCCGACCGCGGGTGCGACACCGGCCACGGAGACGATTCTGGTCATCTGGTCATTCTGTCGGCTTGGCGTGGATGTGACCACCCATGGGACCCGGCCCAGGTCGGCGGACCCGCGCACCCGTTATGCCTGGGTTATGCGCGGCGTGTTACACGTGAGACTCATGTGACGATCGCGTAGCCTCAACGCCATGGCGACCCGCACGTCTTCCCCGCCGCGGTCGCGGAGCTCCACGAGCTCTCGATCCGGCTCGTCCGGTAGCCAGGCCCGACGCAAGCCGTCGAAGCGACGGAGCGCGAGCAACCGCTCGCGCTCCCGCTCGTCGTCAGCTCGCCGGAACGGACCTGGCACGTTTGCGCTGCTCATGGCCGGGATCGGCCGCGGCTTGCGCGCGCTCTGGCTGGGTGTCGCCCATGTGATCGGTGCGGTGGTTCGCCACATCGGCTCGACGGCGCGCGACCTGGAGCCCGAGCATCGACGTGACGGTCTCGGACTCGCACTCGTCGGCGTCGCCATCATCGTGAGCGCCGCCGAGTGGTGGCGGCTGCCCGGATCGGTCGGTGGCGCGATCCGCGCAATCGTCGAGGGCACATTCGGCATCGCGGCGTACGCCGTACCGCTCCTCCTCCTGCTCGGCGCGTGGCGTGTCATGCGCAAGCCCGAGCTCAACGGACCCGCGGGCCGTCCGATGATCGGCTCCGCGGCGATCGCGCTGGGGGTCCTGGGCCTGATCCACATCGAGCACGGCCTGCCACGGCCCAACCAGGGGCAGGAGGCCATGCGCGAGGCCGGGGGAGCAGTCGGCTACGTCGGTTCAGCGCTGATCGCTGACCTGTTCCGCAGCACGTTCATCGCCATCCCGTTGCTGGTCCTGCTCACGATCTTCGGTCTGCTCGTCGTCACGGCTACCCCGGTCTACCAGATACCGGCGCGGCTGGCGGCGGGCCGCGACAAGCTGCTCGGCCGTACGCCGGTCGACCCCGAGGCCGGACCCCTGCCGGAGGCCGAGCCGGTGCCGGAGCCACTTCGTCGGAGCCGGCCACGTCGTCGCGTCGGCACGATGACGGACGTAACTGAGGACGGTGACGACGACGGCGCCTCCGGTGCCGACACCGCAGTGCTCGAAGGTCGTGAGCTCGGCAAGCGCGCCAGCGGCGCAGCCGACGGCGAGCTCGAGCCGCCGCCGCACACACCGCTGCCCCAGCGCGTCGAACAGCTCAGCCTCTCCGGCGACATCACCTACACCCTGCCGAAGAACGACGTGTTGAAGGCCGGCAGCGCCCACAAGGCCCGCTCCCAGGCTTCCGATGCGATCGTCGAACGCCTGACCGAGGTCCTCGAGCAGTTCGGTATCGACGCCCAGGTCACCGGCTACAAGCGTGGACCCACGGTGACGCGCTACGAGGTGGAGCTCGGTCCTGCGGTCAAGGTCGAGAAGGTCACCGCGCTGTCGAAGAACATCGCGTACTCGGTGGCCAGCGCGGACGTCCGGATCCTCTCACCGATCCCCGGTAAGTCCGCGATCGGCGTCGAGATCCCCAACCCGGACGCCGAGATCGTGTCGCTCGGTGACGTGCTACGCGCGCCGACGTCTCGAGCGGACAACCACCCGATGGTGGTCGCCCTCGGCAAGGACGTCGAGGGCGGCTTCGTCGCCGCCAACCTGGCGAAGATGCCGCACCTGCTGGTGGCGGGTGCGACCGGGTCCGGCAAGTCCAGCTTCATCAACTCGATGATCACCTCACTGCTCATGCGCTCCACACCGGACGAGGTGCGGATGATCATGGTCGACCCGAAGCGGGTGGAGCTGACGGCGTACGAGGGGATCCCGCACCTCATCACGCCGATCATCACCAGCCCCAAGAAGGCGGCGGAGGCGCTGCAGTGGGTCGTCCGCGAGATGGATCAGCGCTACGACGACCTGGCCAACTTCGGCTTCCGCCACGTCGACGACTTCAACAAGGCTGTGCGCGGGGGCGCCGTGCAGGCACCGGCCGGCAGCGAGCGGGTGCTGGCGCCGTACCCTTACCTGCTCGTCGTGGTCGACGAGCTGGCCGACCTGATGATGGTGTCGCCACGTGACGTCGAGGACTCGGTCGTCCGCATCACCCAGCTCGCCCGAGCGGCCGGCATCCACCTCGTGCTGGCGACCCAGCGTCCGTCCGTGGACGTGGTGACGGGCCTGATCAAGGCCAACGTGCCGAGCCGGCTGGCGTTCGCGACGTCCTCGCTGGCCGACAGCCGGGTCATCCTCGACCAACCCGGCGCGGAGAAGCTCGTCGGTAAGGGTGACGCGTTGTTCCTGCCGATGGGAGCCAGCAAGCCGCAACGCATCCAGGGCGCCTGGGTGACCGAGGCCGAGATCAAGCAGGTCGTCGAGCACTGCAAGGAGCAGCTGCAGCCGACCTATCGCGACGACGTCACCGTCCCGCAGCAGAACAAGCGGGAGCTCGACGACGACATCGGCGACGATCTCGACCTGGTGTGCCAGGCCGTCGAGCTGGTCGTCTCGACACAGTTCGGGTCGACCTCGATGCTGCAGCGCAAGCTCCGGGTCGGTTTCGCCAAGGCCGGCCGACTGATGGACATCCTGGAGAGCCGCGGGATCGTCGGGCCGTCGGAGGGCTCCAAAGCCCGCGACGTCCTGATCAAGCCCGACGACCTTGATGACGTGATCGCCAGTTTGCAAGGGGAGGGGTGAGCTCGTGAACGAGACAGGGCTTGTCATCCGGCGTCATGCCGGTTTGATGGCGGCCGTCGCTGTGACTGCGCTGGGCCTGGCAGTGGGCTATCTGTGGCACTTCGCTGCAGCAGGAGGAGGTGTCTCCCTGCTGATCGGCCTCGTGCTGACCGGGGTGGGCGCCTTCCACGCTCTCGCCTGGGCCGATGCGCGGACGCCGTTGCTGGTCGCAGACGACACCGGCATCCGCACCCGGCTGGGTGCGGCGTGGACCGGTGTCCCGTGGTCGCAGATCGAACGAGTCGAGGTGGACGAGCGTGGCCGGGTGAGCGACGGCCACGTCGCTGTGGTCACCCCGGCTGCGGACCAGCTCCTCGCGGCCGGGTGGCGCTCGCGGCTCGGCGCCGCGGTCAACCGCTGGTTCTACGACTCGCCGCTCGTGGTTCCGTTCGGCCTGACGACGACCGTGACCGTGGTCGACGTGCCAGCGACGCTGTCGCGGTTGGCAGCCGGCCGGGCTCCCGTCGTCGTGCTGGACGGGACCGTCGACGAGCCCGAGCCCACCGTCGCCCTGACCGGGGGTCACCGCCAGCACGCACCGGATGAGCGGCTACCCGCACAACGTGATCTCGCGGAGGCAGAGAATTTCCGCTCGGCAGGGTCGGCTGCCATGCCGGAGAACGACGATCAGGACAGCACCTCCGACGAGCTCGCGCCGACCAGCGGGCTCCCCAGCACCGACGGTGACGGCAAGACGGCCGAGCAGCCGGTCGCGCAACCGCGCAAGAGCAGGCTGCCGTTCATCGCCGCCCGTGAGGCCGGACCACCGCTGCCCTTGGCCAAGGTCGTTGCCGCGCTGCGCTCCTACCCGGCGCGACGTGAAGACGTCACCATCCCCTTCCGGCACGAGCCGGCCACCGACGGCTCCCTGGCACTGTCGCGACAGTACCTCGACGAGCCGACGGAGCCCCTTCCCGAGATCGAGCAGCTGCGGCGACGCCGCGACGAGGCCCCGGACATCCGCATCAGCAACGTCGAGCTGATCATCGACGCCACCACCGACATGTCGGCGCGGGCGATGAGCAAGGTGCGCAGGTCGGCCCCGCTCGCCGCGTCGACCGAGATGACCCACGGCGGGGAGTCCGTCTCGCCTGCGGACCTGCCGGCCGCCGACCACCTGGTGATCGGCGGTGAGCTGCGCCGAGCACGCGAGCGTCTGGGTCTCGACGTGGACGAGCTCGCGGAGCGCACGCGGATCCGCCCCTACGTGATCGAGTCGATCGAGGTCGACGACTTCCGCCCCTGTGGCGGGGACTTCTACGCCCGTGGTCACCTGCGCATGCTTGCGCGGATCCTCGGCCTCGAGGTCGCGCCGTTGATGCAGGCGTATGACGAGCAGTTCGCGACTTCACCGATCAACCCGAAGGCGGTCTTCGACGCCGAGCTCGCGACCGGGCCAACCGGGCTGGTTCGTGGGGGGTCGGCTCGCAGTGGCTGGGGCGGCTGGGCAGGTCTGTCCGCCGCAGTGCTCGTGCTGGTGCTGATCTGGGGGGTCGCCAAGTACCTCGCCGACGGCACCGGGGCGTCGGTGACCGCGGCTCCGCCCACGCAGAACTCGGCCGGGCTCGGTTCGCCCGGTCCGGGCAACAAGCTGCTGCCCAAGCCCGAGCCGGCCACCGCACGCGTCCGGCTCGCCGCGGTGGGCGGTGGCTCGCGCGTCGTCGTGAAGGACCGCAAAGGTGGCGTCATCTTCGCCGGCGTGCTGACCGATGGCACGGCGCGCATGGTCGAGGGCCTGGCGCCGCTGCACGTGATGGCGGTCGATGGTGGCGTGATCCGGATCGGGACGCAAGGGAAGTCGCTGGGCTACATCGGGGCGGCTGGGGTCCGGTCGCGGCATCCCATCTCGGCCCCGGCTGCCGACTGACCCAGCCGGGCGTTCCAGGCCTGGATTGGCTGCTCCACGGACCTCGGCGGCATACTGGAGTCACCTCATGAGCACTCAGACCCCTGCCGGCACGCCCGCGCTGACGACTGTGGCCCTGCTGACCCTCGGCTGTGCACGCAACGACGTCGACTCCGAGGAGCTCGCGGCCCGGCTCGAAGCCGGTGGCTTCCGGCTTGTCGAGGACGCCGAGGATGCCGAGACAGTTCTGGTCAACACGTGCGGGTTCGTCGAGGCCGCCAAGAAGGACTCCGTCGATGCGCTGCTGGGCGCCGCCGAGCTGAAGGAGTCGGGCTCGGCTCGTGCAGTCGTCGCGGTGGGCTGCATGGCTGAGCGCTACGGCAAGGAGCTCGCCGACTCGCTGCCCGAGGCGGACGCGGTGCTCGGCTTCGACGACTACCCCGACATCGCCGCGCGACTCCGCGGCATCCTCGACGGTGAAGCCCACGTGTCCCATGTCCCCCAGGACCGGCGCTCTCTGCTACCGATCTCACCCGTGGACCGGGCGACGTCGGTCGCGCCGTCGCTGCCCGGGCACGCCCAGAGCGCTCCCGACCTGCCGAACGGGCTGGCTCCCGCCAGCGGTCCCCGACCGGTCCGCCGGCGTCTCGGCTCCGGACCGATGGCGCCGCTCAAGCTCGCCTCCGGCTGTGACCGGCGGTGCTCGTTCTGCGCGATCCCGAGCTTCCGTGGCTCGTTCGTCTCGCGCCGACCCGCCGACGTCCTGGGCGAGGCGCGCTGGCTCGCCGACGAAGGTGTCCGGGAGCTGTTCCTGGTGAGTGAGAACTCCACGTCCTACGGCAAGGACCTCGGCGACCTCACCCTCCTCGAGACGCTGCTGCCCGCGCTGGCCGAGGTCGACGGCGTACGCCGCGTCCGGGTCTCCTACCTCCAACCGGCCGAGACTCGTCCCTCACTCGTCGAGGCCATCGCGTCGACACCGGGGGTGGCGTCGTACTACGACCTGTCTTTCCAGCACGCGGCTCCGACGTTGCTGCGGCGGATGCGCCGGTTCGGCGACCCCGAACGCTTCCTCGGGCTGCTCGATCTCATCCGGTCGCACAGCCCGCAGGCGGGCGCCCGGAGCAACGTCATCGTCGGGTTTCCTGGCGAGACCGAGGCCGATCTGCAAACCCTGTGTGACTTCCTCGTGGCGGCGCGCCTCGACGTGGTCGGGGTGTTCGGCTACTCCGACGAGGACGGCACGGAGGCGACTTCGTTCGACGGCCACCTCGACGAGGAGGAGGTGCGCGCCCGCGTGGAGCACCTCACCCGGCTGGTCGACGAGATCACCGTGCAGCGCGCCGAGGACCGGATCGGTGAATCGGTCGACGTCCTGATGGAGTCCGTCGACGGAGCAGTCGGTGAAGGGCGTCCCGAGTGCCAGGGACCGGAGGTCGACGGCTCGACGACAGTGTCCGACCTGCCGACGGGCACTGCCATCGGCGACGTGGTCCGGGCCACGGTCACGGCCACGTCAGGCGTCGACCTCGTCGCCAGCGCACGGACGCAATAGGTTGACCTCCATGCCCGACGACCGGTCGCCCGCCGACTCCGCCGCTGATGACGGTGCCGCCGGGGTGCGTGCGGGCGCGGCCAAGGCACCGCGGCGGCCCACCAACTGGAACCTTCCGAACGCACTCACGACTCTGCGGATCGTGCTGGTACCTCTGTTCGGCTGGCTGTTGCTCGTCGACGACGGTCAGGACACCTCCTACCGCGTCTGGGCGTTCGTCGTCTTCACCCTCGCGATCCTCACCGACCGCATCGACGGCGACATCGCCCGCCGACGCAACATGGTGACCGACTTCGGCAAGCTGATGGACCCGATCGCCGACAAGGCCCTGACCGGCATGGCCTTCGTCGGGCTCTCGATCATCGGGGAGCTGTGGTGGTGGGTCACGCTGGTGGTCCTCGGGCGCGAGTGGGGGATCACGTTGATGCGCTTCTGGATCATCCGGTACGGCGTGATGCCGGCCAGCCGCGGCGGCAAGATCAAAACCACGCTCCAGGCGGTCGCGTTGTGCGGGTTGTTGCTGCCGCTGCGGGCCTTCGACGGAGCCTGGGGCAGCGTCGGCGACGCCTTGTGGTGGCTGGCCGTCGTCATCATGGGGGCTGCCGTGATCGTCACGCTCGTGACCGGGATCGACTACGTGCGCGAGGCGATCAAGCTGCGCCGGGCGGGTCAGCAGGCTGCTCGCTCGCAACCGTGAGATGACCCCGTCCCGAAGGAGCGACCTCCGATGAGCGTCCCGTCGCACATCCTTCCGGCGGCTTGCCTCGACGCGCTCGCCACGCGAGCAGCCACGGTGTCCACAGCGGAGTCGCTGACGGGCGGACTCGTGGCGGCGACCCTGGCCGCGGTGGCCGGGGCCTCGACGGCACTGCGCGGCGGCGTCGTGGCGTACTCGAGTGACATCAAGGTCAGCATGCTGGGGGTGGATGCCCAGCTCGTCGCTTCAGAGGGCGTCATCTCCGCCGCCGTCGCAGCGCAGATGGCGTCTGGGGTCCGGGAGCGGATGGTGACCGACTGGGGGATCGCGACGACCGGGGTCGCCGGGCCGGACCCGCAGGACGGTCACCCGCCCGGCGAGGTGTATGTCGCGGTGGCCGGGCCAGATGGACTGGTCGACGTAAGGACGCTGGAGCTGACCGGTGACCGACAAGAGATCAGGGCAGCCACCGTCGATGCGGTGCTGTCGCTGCTCCACTCGCACCTTGGCGGCGACGGATCCGGCTGACGGCTCCGGGAAGATCTGCGGCGGCCCCGTGGTTGCGTCAGGTTATGAGTCGAAGTGCGGAGGGTCGAACCCATCTCGCGGCCGGGGCGGGTACCCTGGACCCGCACCGTCCCACGACCTGCAGCGCGAGAGGAGCCCGGCCATGATCCTGGTCCGACGACTCCTCGGTGACGTCCTGCGGGAGCTGCGCCTCGACCAGGGACGCACGCTGCGCGACGTTTCGGCTGAGGCCCGGGTGAGCCTGGGCTACCTGTCCGAGATCGAGCGCGGACAGAAGGAAGCATCCTCGGAGTGCCTGGCGGCTATCTGCCACGCCCTGGAGGTGCCGCTGTCGGTCATCATGGCCAAGGTCAGTGGCGAGATCGCGCGCGAAGAAGAGTCCGTTGCCGGACTGACGTCGCTGCCGACGCGTGCAGCGAGCGTGGACGAGATCGCGGTGTCCGGCGTCGCCAACGTCGCTGCCTGACCACCCTCGGGCCGTCTCACGGAGTGTGTCCCTTCCCGCCGCGGCCCCCGCCTCCTGTCCGGTGTGCTGACCGCTCATCGATGCGGGCTCCAGCGGTCTCTGCGACTCCCAGCGTCTGAGCAAGTACGGCGTCTGCTACGAGCCCAGTGCGGCGGTGACTCGGTCCCGGAGCAGCTGGAACGATTGCTCGCCCGCTGAGGAAGAGTTCCGTCCACGTGTGATCCGGCGCTGGTTGATCAGCGATTCAGCGGGAGTGAACTGGTCCCGGGTCAGATCGAGTTCGACTCCGCCGGGCGTCACGTTCCAGTAGTGCACACCCGCGACCCGGCCCTCGTACTCGACGTCGGCGACCATCAGATCGCCACCGAGCAGACTCTGGATGACGAGGGCGGTCGTACCGCACTGACCTCGCGACGGCTGCCCGCTGCCCCGGGCCATGTAGTCAGGTGTGGCGAAGGAGGTGCCGGGCCCCCAGGCCGAACGAACTGCTGCTTCAATCTCGCTCAAAGTCCACGTCGGCATGGAAAGTATTGTGCCGCGTGCCGCACAGGAGTGAGTCACACCCAGGCGAAGAGACCTGGTTATCCGGGTCGGGGTTTGAAGCGTTGGTGGCGGAGGGGTCTTCGTTGCGGATCGATCCGGGTTGGTGGGATGACGTCGGTGATGCCGTCGGAGGCGAGGGTGAGGTCCCATTCGCCTTGGTGGATGAGGTGGTGGTGGAAGGAGCAGAGGAGGCAGCCGTTGTCGATGTCGGTCGCTCCGCCCTCGCTCCACGGGATCCGATGATGTGCCTCGCACCAGGCCGGTGGGCGTTCACAGCCGGGGCCGAGGTCGAGGATCTTCGACTCACCCGACAGCACCACGGGGAGGATGCCGGCGTTGCAGGCCAGTCGTCGGGTCTCCCCGACCGAGAGGCTGCCGCCGGTGTCCAGGGTGGCTTCCCCGGCGCCGTTGCGGAGTCTGGTTTCGTCGATGGTGACCACGATGGTGGCGTTCGTGACGCCGTGCTGTGGGTGTCCGTCGGTGGGGAGGTGTTCGATCAGCTCACACAGCGCCCGACCGAGCCGGTTCCCGTACGGCAGGTCCTCGACGGTCGTCTCAGCCGGCGGATCAGTCGCTGCGGGGTCGGTGCCGGTGGCGACCCGTCGGGGTGAGGTGTGGGCTTCGAGGTGTTTGGTGAGCATGCCGAACACCAGGTTCGGCAGCGCGAACCGGCCGCGGGCGATCCCGTCGGCTCCGAGCTGACCGGTGAACCAGGCTGAGGCCAACGCCTTGCGCTCCTGGGCGGCGAGCTGCTGCTCCAACGTCTCGTCCACGGTGTCGGGGTCGACCACCCCGACCAGGTGGTTCGCGGCCACCTGCAGCTGGCTGTACGACAACGTCTTGGCATGCGCCAGCAGATCCTGCTGCGCGACCTCGACCCGGTCGGGGCCAACGGTCGGGGAGAGCCGGTTGATCGCGGCCGCGACCACCACGGCCTGCTCGGCCGACACCGTCCCCGCAGCGACGGCACGACGGGTCGGTTCGGTCACCGCGGAGCTGCCGTGCAGCTGCTTGAGCAGTCCGCACGGTCCGGGACGCTTCACCGGCTGACATCCGGTGCGCGGTCATCAGATGCGCCCTCGTCGAAGAGGCACCGTATCGGTGGGGCAGGTTGCGGTCATCAGCCTCAGCGACCAACCGAGCCGCGAGCTCGTCCACCTGTGCCTTCAACGCCAACGCGTCATCGATCCGCGTGTCGAGCCGGGCGTCGTCCAGGGACCAGGTGGGGGTGTCGACCAGGTCGGCGAGGTCTCGACGCGCCGCCGCGAAACCACGGCCGAAGGCATCATCGATGCCCACGGTCGGTGGCGGCCCCTGCGTCGTACTCATGGGACAAACCTAGAACCGACCACCGACACTTTCGGATCAGCACCCGACACCAGAACCCGTTATCCACAAGGGTTTTACGAGAGGTGTCGTTCGGGGTCTCGAGCAGCTCGACCGCCGATGCCCGCAGATCGAGCCTGTCGAGATCAAGTCGCGCGGCAACCAGCCGCGTTCCTCGCTCGGCAGCCAGGCCCATTCACGCCGACCGATCCGGTCCCTGCCGTCCGCCCTGCACCGGTGATGAGGCAGGGCACGGGCCGCGCGCGGACAGCGGCAGTTGAGTACGCTGCGACAGCTGATGAACCAGCCCGATGCGAGACTCCCGATGTGACTCGCGACATTGTCGTTCGGACCTGCCGACCGGGATCTCAAGAGTCGATGAGATTCCTGATGACTGGCAGTTCCAGGCTCTCCCGTTGTGTCACGCGGAGTCTTGAAGGCGGTGCGCGAACTCGCGCCAGACGCCGACACCAGCGATCCGGAGTCAACACACGTCGGCACGTCCGCGCGGATCGCGCATGAGCGGACGTCCAGGGGGCGGCGATAGACCTCGTCCTGCCGTTCACCGATCATGAATCTCATGGAGGACCAGCAGGCGCCGCAGTCGGCCGAGGGTGAGGCGAAGGTCATCACGCTCTGCGGCTCGACCAAGTTTGAGGCTGAGTTCGTGGAGGTTAACCAGCGGCTCACGGTGGAAGGTTGCGTCGTGATCAGCCTCGGAATGTTCAGCCTCCCCGATTTGCCGGACTACGACTGGACAGTCGACAGCTCGGACCTGAAGGGGCGGCTCAGCGGCGTGCACTTGCAAAAGATTCGCATGGCCGACGAGGTGTACATCGTGGATCCGGGCGGCTACGTAGGTGAGTCAACTCGACGGGAGATTGCCTACGCGGAGTCTCTCGGCAAGCCGGTTCGGTATCTGAGTCGCGAGCGCTTGGCTCGAACGTGTGACGGCCCCCAAGAGTGAGTCCGACAGGGCGGTCCTCTCATCGGCAGGATCGAGCGGATCGCGGTATGTGCGGACGTTCCAATGTCCGAAGGCTGTGCTTCTGTAGGCGAATGCACGAGGTAGTCGTGGGCGCACTGGTTCGTGGAGGTCGAGTCCTCCTTGTACATCGGAGGCCGGACAAGCGTGCCAACCCGGACGTGTGGGACTTGCCCGGCGGTCTCATCGAGGCTGGCGAGTCGGAGTTGAGCGCGCTCGCGCGGGAGTTGCAGGAGGAGCTCGGCGTGCAGATAGCGACGGGTTCGGCGTCTCATCTGTGTCGGATGATCGCAGGACCTGCGGACGAACCCGCCCTCCTGAGCGCGTGGCTCGTGGCCGACTGGCAGGGAACGCCAGCCAACGTTGCTCCCGACGAACACGACGGCATGGGGTGGTTCAGCCTCGAGGAGCTGCCTCCTCCCCCTCACGTACTCGTGCGCACGGCTCTGGTCCACGCGATGTGGAGCGACCGCGGCTGAAGCCACGCGCGCTGTCATCGGCGTGCGATTGCGGCGTGCGAGCCCGACATCGCTATCGCCGATGGCGACGCACCCTGTCAGATCGGGCCATCCTCGCCATCGAGCTGGACCAGCTCGGAGTCGAAGCGCTCCCACAGCTCGTTCCAGTCACCCTCGAAGGGCTGGTGCAGCGCCCGCACGAGCGCGTCGATCTGCGGAGTCATCACCACCATCACCCGCACGGTCTCGTCGCCGACGGTCGCGAAGGTGTGCACGGTCCCCGCGGGCACGACGACGTGGTCTCCGGCGGACAGCGTCCGGCGCCTGTCACCGATCAGCACCTCGAGCTGCCCGTCCACCACGCAAAAGGCCTCGTCGCCCTTGTGGTGGATGTGCGGCGGTGCCTGGTCACCCGGGTAGGGCGTCAGGTCCCAGCGTCGTACGACGAAGTCAGCCACCGAGCCAGGTTAACCCGAGCCGTGTTTGCGGGCGGTGGCCGCTCGGGCCCCGTGCAACCGCACCGCCTCAGGCGGGAGCGGGCTGACAGGACGGGCACCAGTAGCTGATCCGCGCCTGGCTGGGGTTGTCGACCGCCGAGACCAGACCGGCCGTGCGAGCCTGGTCGGCCACCGTGGCCAGCGTGGCCGCCGAGATCGGCGTACCGCACCTGCGGCAGGGCCGGCCGGCACGGCCGTAGACCCAGTGACGCTGGTCGCGCCGGATGTTGCCGGTGGTCGTCTGCTCCGGACGATCCTTGTTGAGCACCAGCAGCCGGTGCGCCTTGTCGACCAGCTGGGGAAGCACGTCGACCTCGCCGACCGGTGTGCTCGGATGGACTCCGAGCAGGAAGAGCGCCTCGGCCTTGTAGAGGTTGCCGATGCCGGCGAGGTTGCGCTGATCGAGCAGGGCCTCGCCGATCGCGACCTCCGGACGCCCGCTCAGGCGGGTCACCGCCGCAGGCCCTGACCAGTCCGGCCCGAGCAGGTCGGGTCCGAGGTGGCCCACCAACGAGTCCTCCTGGTCGCGTGGGACCACGTGGAGTGTCCCGAGACGGAAGCCGACGGCCTGCCAGGCGTCGGTGCCGAGCACGACGCGGGCCTGGAAACCCGGTGAGCGCCAGGGTGACCCCGCCTTGTAGACGTGCCAGGACCCCTCCATCTTCAGGTGCGAATGGATGGTGACCTCGGGCAGCCGGGTGAGGATGTGCTTGCCCCGGCTCACGGTCTCGACCACGGCCTGGCCGGTGAGATCGACCTCAGCGTACTCCGGCACCCGGAAGTCGGAGGTGGTCAGCCTGCTGCCGCTCAGTGCCTGGTCGAGCCGGTGCGCCGTGCGCCAGACCGTGTCACCTTCGGGCATCACGGCACCTCCGTCCAGGCCGGCGCAGCTCGGTTGCCCAGTACTGCTCACGTGCTAAGACTGTGCCCATGGCCGACGACTCCTTTCCGCGACTTGCCGCGCGCACCCACAACTTCAACGCGGGGCTGCCCAGAGGTTTCGTCGTGAGTCCGGACGGCACTCGGGTGCTGTTCCTGCGCTCGGCGACTGGCACCTCGATGGCGCAGTCGCTGTGGCTGTACGACGTGACGAACGCCCAGGAGCGCCTGGTGGCTGACCCGCTGACGCTGCTGGCTGACCGCGACGAGCGACTGACCCCGGAGGAACGGGCCCGACGCGAGCGGATGCGCGTGCGTGGGTCGGGGATCGTCGCGGTCAGCACCGACATCGAGGTGACCCGCGCGGCTTTTGCCCTGTCGTCTCGGTTGTTCGTCGTCGAGCTGGTCGGCGAGGCTCCCCCGCGCGAATGGGCGGCCTCCTCGTCGGTGATCGACCCGTGCCTGGACCCCACTGGACGGCGAGTCGCCTATGCCGGGGATGACGGGCTGCACGTAGTGGACGGCGCCGACGGTGACCGGTTGATGATCGGGCCGGAGCCCGGAGAGCCGGCCGAGGTGCGTTGGGGGCTGGCCGAGTTCGCGGCGGCCGAGGAGCTCGGCCGCGCCCGCGGCTTCTGGTGGGCGCCGGACGGTGAGTCGCTGCTGGTCGAGCGGTACGACGAGTCCGACGTGATGGTGTGGCACATCGCCGACTCGGCACAGCCCGACCGGGAACCCACCCGCCTGCGCTATCCGCAGGCGGGGACGGACAACGCCCGGGTCTCGCTGATGCTCGTGTCGCTCGATGGTCGCCACGTCGACGTCGACTGGCGGTCCGACGCGGCGCTCGACGGGCACGTGCTGGAGTATCTCGCGCACGTCGAGTGGAGCGAGCCCACCCCGCTGCTGAGCCTGCTCACCCGCGACCAGACCCGACTGGAGTTCCGTCAGGTCGACCCGGCCACCGGCCAGAGCACCCTGCTCCGCGCGCTCACCGACGACGCCTGGGTCGAGCTGTTGCCAGGTACGCCGCGCCGACTGGACTCGGGTGGGTTGCTGCACGGTGTCGACGTGGCGGAGACGCGGCACCTCGCTGTCGATGGCACGGCATTCACTCCGGCCGGGCTCCAGGTGCGACGGGTGGTCTCGGTCGAGGACGGGGGCATCCTCGCCCTCGTGTCGCCGTCGTCGTTGGCCGGGGCGATCGTGCTCGCCCGGCTGGGCTTCGACTGTTCGGTCGAGGTGCTGAGCGACGAGGACGGGATCGCCTCCGCGGCCGCTGAGGGTGGCACCGTCATCGTGGCGCAGCAGACCCTGCACGACCCGGCGGTCGTCACCTCGGTGCTGGCCGGTGACCGTCTGGTCGGCACCGTCACCTCGCTGGCTGAGCCGGTACCGCTCACCATCGAGCCCGAGCTCCTCGAGTTGGGGTCCCGTTCGTACCCCACGCTGGTGCTGTGGCCGACCGGGCATGTCAAGGGTTCGCGGCGACTGCCGGTGCTCATGGACCCGTACGGTGGTCCCCAGGTCCAGACGGTGGTCCGCAGCGCCCGGTCGGTGCTGGAGCAGCAGTGGTTCGCCGACCAGGGCTTTGTCGTCATCGTCGCTGACGGACGAGGCATGGCCGGCCGCGGACCCGCGTGGGACAAGCTGGTGCGCCACGACTTCGTCGGGACGATCGACGACCAGGTCGAGGCGCTCGCCGACCTGGCCCGCCGGTTCCCCGACGACATCGACACCGGCAAGGTCGGGATCCGTGGCTGGTCGTTCGGCGGCTACATCTCCGCGCTGGGGGTGCTGCGGCACCCGGAGGTATTCGGCGCCGCCGTGGCCGGTGCGCCCACGACGGACCTGCGGCTCTACGACACCTGCTACACCGAGCGCTACCTCGGGCACCCCGACGACAACGCGGCGGTGTACGACGCCAATAGCCTGCTGCCGCTGGCGGCCGGACTCTCGCGGCCGCTCCTGCTCGTGCACGGCCTGGCCGACGACAATGTCGTCGTCGCGCACACCCTCCGACTCTCGAGCGCTCTGCTCGCGGCGGGCCGTCCCCACGAAGTTCTTCCGCTGTCGGGGATGACGCACATGGCCAACGACGAGGTGGTTGCCGAGAACCTGCTGCTGCTCCAGCTCGACTTCCTGCGCCGCGCGCTCGACATCGCGTCCTGACATCGCGGCCTCAGGCACGCAGGCGCAGACCGCGCGGCGTCGCGTGGAACCCGGCCGCCTCGAGTGCGGCGGACAGCGGTGATCCGAGGATGTGCTCGCCGTCGGCGCGCTCGACGGTGAGCTTGCCCAGTGCGCCGTCCCGCACGGCCAACGCGAGCGCATCGACCGCAGGCTGGATCCGCAACGGGTCGGTCGTGAACGTCAGCAGGGTGCGGCCCCCCCGCTCGACGTACAACGCCAGCGACCCGTCGACGAGCACGACGATCGCCCCGGCCTTACGTCCCGGCCGGTGCCTGGTGGTCGCGGTGTCGTCAGCACGGTCCGGCCAGGGCAGTGCCCCACCGAACGGGTTGGCGGGGTCGGTCGCCGCCAGGACCAGGGCGGACCTGGCGAGCGCGTCGCCCGCGGCATCGTCGGAGGTCATCGCCCGGAGCCGGTCGACCGCTCCCGTGATGCCGAACTGCGCTGCCCCCAGGCCGGCCACGAAGTAGCCGCGTCGGCAACGTCCGGACTCCTCGAATGCAGCGAGCACCTTGTAAACGGCCGCGAAGCCGCCGGGAGTGCGTTCGCTCACGACGGCGCCGCGCGTGACGACGCCGTGCCGTTCGAGCAGCGCCTCGGCGGCGGCGTGCGCCCGGCGCGTCGGGTCGCTCTCGCGCTCGGGAGTCCGGGACCAGCGGCCAGCGACGGTCGGTGGCCCGGTACGGGTGGGCATGGCGGGGCGACCGAGAGCAGCACGGCTGATGCCGCTGCGACCACCGATCCGTCCGCGTGGGGCAGAGCGGCGGGGGCGGTGGGCGCCACGGCCGCTGCTCAGTGCACGCAGGGGTGCGATCGTGTCGTTGGTCAGGTAGCCGGCCCAGGCCAGGTCCCACAGCGCCGTCACCAGTGCCCCGTCGTCGGTCGAACCGATCGCGTTCGACAGCTGGCGGAAGAAGTACCCGCCGCCGGCGGACAACACCTCGAGGATCTGCTGGTGGTGCTCGGTGAGGTCGACGTCGCTGAGGTCGGGGAGCGTGAGGTGAGCGGTATCAGCCAGGTGGAGGCTGATCCAGCCGTCGCTGCCGGGCAGGGCACCGGCACCGGCCCAGACCACCTCACCGGCTGACGTCAGCTCGTCGAGCATGGCGGGGTGGTAGTCGACCAGGCGGCTCCCGAGGACGAACGGTTCGAGCGCGGAGGCCGGCACCGCACAGCCGGCCAGCTGCTCGACCACGGAGAGCACGCCGTCGGCGCCGCGTAACCTGCCGCCGACGCCCTGCCACACAGGCAGAAAACGACCGAGCACGGCGGGCTCGACCGGCTCGACCTCGCGCCGGGCCGCCGCCAGGGACCGGTGGCGCAGCCGACGCAGCACCTCGGCGTCACACCATTCGCTGCCGTGGCCACCGGGCCGGAACTCACCTTCGGCCACCCGCCCGGCGGCAGTGAGTCGCTTCAACGCGTCGTGGGCGACGGCCTGGCCGAGGCCGAAGCGGGTCGCGACATCGGCGGTGGTGAACGGGCCATGGGTGCGGGCGAACCGGGCCACCAGATCCCCGAGCGGGTCCAGCACCGGCTCGGTGAACGCATCGGGGACGCCCGGCGGCACCGGCATCCCCAGGGCGTCGCGAAGCCTGGCCACGTCTTCGACGGCGGCGATCATGTCGATGCCGGCGATGCGGCCGGGGACCGCGCGCCGTGCCACCAGCAGCTCATCGGCCCATGCATCGACCTCGGCGGCATCGACCGAACGTGCGCGGAGCTCATCACGGGTCAGCGGCCCGAGCACACGTAAGGCGTCAGCCACGCCTTCGAGACTACGGATCCTGCGCTCGTCGGTGCGCCACTGCACCTCGAGGGTGACCTCGTCGACCACGTCGGGATCGAGCAGGTCACGCAGCTCGGTGCGGCCGAGCAGCTCGCCGAGGAGGGCGGGGTCGAGGGCCAGGGCGGCCGCCTTGCGCTCCGCGAGAGGCGAGTCGCCCTCGTAGACGAACGACGCGACGTAGCCGAACAGCAACGAGCGGGCGAACGCACTCGGCGTCTGGGTCTCGACCTCGACCACACGGATCCTGCGCGCCTCGATGTCACGCATGAGCTGGATGAGAGCCGGTACGTCGTAGACGTCCTGCAGGCACTCACGCACGGCCTCGAGCACGATCGGGAACGAGCCGTACTTGCTGGCGACCGACAGCAGGGCCGCCGAGCGCTGCCGCTGCTGCCACAGCGGCGAGCGGCGACCGGGGTCGCGGCGTGGGAGCAACAGCGCGCGTGCCGCGCATTCCCGGAAGCGGGAGGCGAACAGCGCCGAGCCGCCGACCTCGGTGGTCACCAGGTCGTCGAGCTCGTCCGGCTCGAAGAGCGCCAGGGCCGCTCCTGGTGCCTCGGCGTCGGTCTCGGGGATCCGGATCACGATGCCGTCGTCACCGGCCATCGCCTGCGCGTCGATGCCGAACCGTTCGCGCAGGCGCGCACCGATTGCGAGGGCCCAGGGACCGTGCACAGCTGCGCCGTAGGGGGAGTGGATGATCAGGCGCCAGTCGCCGAGCTCGTCGCGGCAGCGTTCGACGAGCAGCTGGCGATCATGGGGGACGTAGCCCGTGTCGGTGCGCTGTTCGGCGAGGAACGCGACGAGGTTGGCGGCCGCGAACGCGTCGAGGCCGGACGCGGTGACCCGCTCCACCCCGGCGTCCGGAGACAGCGCGGAGACCTCGCGGACGAACGCGCCCACCGCCGCACCGAGCTCCGCCGGCCGGCCCAGCGAGTCGCCTTTCCAGAACGGCAACCGACCCGGCTGTCCGGGCGCAGGCGAGACCAGCACGCGGTCGTGGGTGATGTCTTCGATGCGCCAGCTCGACGCACCGAGGGCGAACACGTCACCGACCCGGGACTCGTAGACCATCTCCTCGTCGAGCTCTCCCACGCGGGATGCTTTCTCGCCGACCAGGAACACACCGAACAGGCCGCGATCGGGGATCGTGCCCCCCGAGGTGACGGCGAGCCGCAGTGCACCCGGTCGTCCGACAACGGTGTTGGCCACCCGGTCCCAGACCAGGCGCGGCCGGAGCTCGGCGAACTCGTCGGAGGGGTAGCGACCCGAGAGCAGGTCGAGGGTGGCGTCGAACGCGGAGCGCGGCAGCGTGGCGAACGACGCTGCGCGGCGTACGACGGAGTAGAGCTCGTCGGTGTCCCAGGTGTCGACCGCGACACACGCGACGATCTGCTGGGCAAGGACATCGAGCGGGTTGGCGGGGATCCGTAGCGCCTCGATCTGGCCGACGCGCATGCGCTCGACCGTCACGGCCGTCTGGACCAGGTCGGCCCGGTGCTTGGGAAACAGCACGCCGCGCGACACCTCGCCGACCTGGTGCCCAGCACGTCCGACGCGTTGCAGACCGCTGGCGACCGAGGGTGGCGACTCGACCTGGACGACGAGATCGACCGCGCCCATGTCGATGCCGAGCTCGAGGCTCGAGGTCGCGACCACGCACGGCAGTCGTCCGGCCTTGAGGTCTTCCTCGATGAGGGCCCGCTGCTCCTTGCTCACCGAACCGTGGTGAGCTCTCGCCAGGACCTCGGGTACGCCGTGGGACGCTCCGCTCTGAGCCATGATCTGAGCCGGCTGCCCCGTCGCGGGCAGGTCGTCACCCAGGCGCTCCAGCGCGATCTCGTTGAGCCGGGCGGTCAGACGCTCGGCCAGCCGGCGGGAGTTGGCGAACACGATCGTGGATCGTTGGCGCTGCACGAGGTCGACGATGCGCTCCTCGACGTGTGGCCAGATCGACGCCCGCGGGGCGCTGCCGGCGGCAGGCCCCTCGAGGTCGTCGGTGAGCTGTCCGAGCTCGGTCATGTCTTCGACGGGTACGACGACCTCGAGGTCCCACTCTTTCGTCGACGGCGGCGCGACGACCTCCACCGGATGGGCGCCGCCCAGGAAACGTGCCACCTCGTCGATCGGCCGCACCGTGGCCGACAGCCCGATGCGTTGGGCCGGTTGGGCCAGCAGCTCGTCGAGACGCTCCAACGAGAGTGCGAGGTGGGCGCCCCGCTTGGTGCCGGCCACGGCGTGGACCTCGTCGAGGATGACCGTCTCGACGCCGCGCAACGACTCGCGTGCCTGCGAGGTCAGCATGAGGAACAGCGACTCGGGCGTGGTGATCATGACGTCGGGTGGGGTGGTGGCGAGCCGCCGCCGGTCGGCCGCCGAGGTGTCGCCTGACCGGATCCCGACGCGGAGTTCGGGCAGCTCGGTGCCGAGGCGGCCCGCGGTCTGGCGCATGCCGGCCAGTGGCGTCCGTAGGTTGCGCTCGACGTCGACGGCGAGCGCCTTGAGCGGGCTGACGTAGAGGACGCGGCAGCGGTGCAGCTTGTCATCCGGTCGTGGAGACGTCGAAAGACGGTCGAGCGCCCACAGGAAAGCCGCGAGCGTCTTGCCGGATCCGGTCGGTGCCACGACGAGCGCGTTGCGACCAGCGGCGATCGCACGCCAGGCGCCGCTCTGTGCCGGCGTCGGTTCGGCGAACGCGTCGGCGAACCACGTCCGGGTCACGGCAGAGAACCCGCCCATGCCGTCGCCGCTGTCTCGGGTGGTTGCCACGTCCCCATCCTGCCGGAGTGCACCGACAGGTCGCCCTACCCCCACCACTCAGCTGGCCGTCCGCGATTGCGGGGAGGCGGCAGCACTGCCAGCATCGGCGCATGGACGAGCCCTGGACCCTCGATGACGCGCTCACCTATGGCGGTCGGTTGCTGCGTGGTCCGCACGTGACGCTGCGCGAGAGCCGCGAGGAGGACTTCCCCCAGCTGGTGCGTTGGTGGACCGACCCGACCGTCTCGGTCTTCCAGACGAACTTCGTTCGGCCGACGCCGGCGGCGACCGTGTCCGACCTGATGCGCTCCTGGGGCTCCAACATCGGGGCAGACGCCGGTTTCACGATCGTCGAAACGCCCAGCGAGGACGAGGTGTCCTCCGCAGCCGAGCCCGGCCGCGTCCTGGGGCAGCTGAGCCTGTTCGGCGTGACCAAGAACCGCTGCGCCACGCTCGGGATCGTCCTGGGGCGGGAGTTCTGGGGTCAGGGGCTGGGAACGGAGGCCGTACGCCTGATCGTGGGCTACGGCTTCGCCGAGATGGGGCTGCACCGCATCCAGCTGGGGGTCTACGCGTACAACCAGCGGGCGATCCGGTCCTACCGCGCGGCGGGATTCACCGAGGAGGGTCGGCGCCGTGAGGTGGCCTACCACGGCGACCGCTGGCACGACGAGGTGTTGATGGCCATGTTGGTCGGCGACTGGAGAGGTGCATCCGGTTGACCGTCCGACATCGGTGCTCATCGACGGACAGACGGGACGATCGGCCCTACACGCTGGGTCACCGTCCATGGTCGTATCAGTGAAGTCATTCGCGCGACGGCACCGGTCGTGCCAGTCTCCCGTGAGACGCACAAGGAGGAACCGGTGATTGAAGGAAACCTCGAGATCGCGCGCGCCGCTGCGCTCAAGCCGATCGAGGACATCGCCAACGAGATGGGACTCGGCAGCCACTTGCTGGAGCCCTACGGGCGCGACGTGATGAAGGTGAGCACCGACGCGATCGCGGAGCTGGCCGACAAACCCCGCGGGAAGTACGTCGTCGTCACGGCCATCACGCCGACCCCGCTCGGTGAGGGCAAGACCACCACCACGGTCGGTCTCGCCCAGGGGATGCGCCACATCGGCACGAACGCGGTGGTGGCGATCCGACAGGCCTCGATGGGTCCCGCGCTGGGCATCAAAGGTGGCGCCGCCGGCGGCGGCTACAGCCAGGTGGTGCCGATGGAGAAGCTCAACCTGCACCTCACCGGTGACATGCACGCGGTCACGGCCGCGCACAACCTGCTCAGCGCGATGCTCGACGACCACCTCTTCCGGGGCAACGCTCTCGGGCTCGACGTGCCGAGCATCACCTGGCGACGGGTCCTCGACGTCAATGACCGCTCGCTGCGCAACGTGATCGTCGGCCTCGGCGCGCGCGGGGACGGCGTACCGCGGCAGACGGGATTCGACATCACCGCAGCCTCGGAGGTGATGGCCGCGCTCGCGTTGACCACGTCGCTGCGTGACCTGCGGGAGCGGCTCGGCCGGATCGTCGTCGGCTACACCCGCGAGGGTGAGCCCGTGACCGCCGAACAGCTCAAGGCAGCCGGTGCGATGACCGTCGTGCTGCGCGAGGCCGTCAAACCCAACCTGGTCCAGACGATCGAGAACACGCCGGCGTTCGTGCACTGCGGCCCGTTCGGCAACATCGCCACCGGCAACTCGTCCGTGATCGCGGACCTGATCGCACTGCGGGCCGGCGACATGGTCATCACCGAGGCCGGGTTCGGCGCAGACATGGGCGCGGAACGTTTCTTCAACATCAAGTGTCGGGTCTCCGGCGAAGCACCCGATGCGGCCGTGGTGGTCGCCACGGTCCGCGCACTCAAGGCACACTCGGGTCGCTACCGGATCGTCGCGGGCAAGCCGTTGCCCGCGGACCTGTTCGCCGAGAACCCCGAGGACGTGCGGACCGGCTTCGCCAACCTGGCCAAGCAGATCGAGAACGTCCGGCTGCACGGTGTCACCCCTGTCGTCGCGATCAACGCGTTCCCGACCGACCACGAGAGCGAGTACGCAGTCATCCGTGAGCTGACGGCCGAGCTCGGCGTACGCTGCGAGGTCTCGACGCACTTCACCGACGGTGGCGCGGGAGCGATCGAGCTGGCCGAGGCAGTCAGGGCAGCAGCCGACGAGCCGAGCGAGTTCCGGCTCCTGTACCCCGACGAGGCGAGCCTGCGCGACAAGATCACCACGATCGCGACCCGCGTGTACGGCGCTGACGGCGTCGACTTCTCGACCGTCGCCTCGCGGCAGCTCGACACCTATGAGGCCGCGGGCTTCGGACGACTGCCCATCTGCCTGGCCAAGACGCACCTGTCGCTGTCCGCCGACCCCAAGCTCAAGGGCGCTCCGACCGGATGGCGGCTTCCCGTCCGCGAGGTCCGCGCCTCGGTCGGAGCCGGCTTCATCTACCCGATCTGCGGCGACATGCGGACCATGCCCGGCCTCGGTTCCGACCCGGCAGCAGCGCGGATCGACCTTGACGCCGACGAGCAGACGGTAGGCCTGTTCTGACTGCGTTCGACGATGCCGACGGTCCTGCCGGCCGGTCGTATGGCGGCCAGTCCGTCGACGGCCTCCTCGAGGCCTTCGCCCAGCGCACCCCCGCCCCAGGGGGCGGTGCCGCGGCCGCACTGACGGTGGCGGTATCTGCTGGCCTGGCCGGGATGGCGGCGCGGTACTCCGTCGACGTTCTCGACGATGCCCATCAGCTTGCGGACCTTGCCGACGACTGCCGGAAGACGGCTACCCAGCTCGCGGACGACGACGGCCTGGCGTACGCGCAGGTGCTGGCCGCACGGAGCGACGCCGACCGGTCGACGGCGCTGCGCGCTGCCGCCGAGGTCGTCCTCGCGATCGCCGAAGTCGGAGCCGAGACGACGCAGCTGGCCGAGCGATTGGCCGAGAACGGCAAGCCGTCGATCCGAGGTGACGCCCGCACCGGAGCCGTGCTCGCCGCGGCCGCGACGCGGGCGGCGGTCGATCTGGTCCGGATCGACGTGTCCGCCAGCGGCGACGATGCCGCTGTGCTGGACCGGGCCCGGACCGCGCTGGAAAGGGCCTCCGCGGCCGGTCAGGGCAGCGGATAGGTCTGCCAGGTCGCCCCGCTGTCAGTGGTACGCAGGATGTTGCCGTCGAAGTCCCGCAGGTAGCCCGTGGCAGCGTTGGTGAAGCCGATCGGGAGGAAGTCGCCGCGGTCGGCCAGCGCCCGCTCGGGAGGATTGCCGACGGTGACGAGGCTGATGCCGGGAGCGCCGCTGTCGATGACCACGGCGGTGGAGTCGTCGCGACCCATCACCAACCCGCCGGGGGGGAAGGTGCCGGGTACGTCGGTCCAGGTGGTGCCCGCATTCGTCGTGACCCACGGGCTGGCGGACTTGCCCGAGCACAGCGTCCAGACGGCGTTGGCGCTGGTGGAGATGCTGGAGGGCCAGTCGCCCAGCTTGCAGGGCGAGATCTGGTTCCAGGTCGCGCCGTCGTCGGTGCTCGCGTTGATCTGGTTGTCGGCGCTCACGTAGGTCGGGCTAGCCAGCACCGCGACGACGTCCGACGAGACGGCGAGCGCACTGACGTACCGCAGGCGAGACCCCACCGCGCCCCCCACGTCGACCGTCTCCCAGGCGTCGCGGTCGACGGGGGAGCGCACGATGGTCGCGGTGCCGGTCGGGTCGTCGTAGAGGCTGGCGTAGACGAAGCGGGCCGACGACTCGAGCGCGGTGACGATCCCCTTGGCAGGAAGCGTCGGCCGGGTCCAGGACGCCCCACCGTCATGGGTCGAGCGGAGTGCGCCGCCGAAGACCCAGCCGTCGTTGGTGTTGGCGAACCGCACGTCGTGGACCGTGTTCTCGGTCGGGTCGGGAAACGACGGGGCGACGTCCAGTGGTGCCGTCCGGTGCCAGGTCTGCCCGCCGTCGGCGGTGGTGTCGACCTCGGCGCAGGGTGCCCGGCAGCCGTCCCGACCGGTGGTGAGCAGGACGTACTGGTGCTCGGTGTCAGTGGCCGAGAGCGAGAGCGCCTTGCCCCGTACGTCGGTCGAGGGCTCGCCCGAGGTGGTCGCGCCGGTTCCGGTGGGGGACACCGACGAGGTCACGCTGGGCGTGCCCTGGTCGGCGACCTGCGTCGACGAGCCGTCGAGGACGCCGGTCGACGACACGGCATAGGCGCCACCGGCGATGATCGCCACGGTGGCGAGCGCACCGCCGACGACCTGACGCCGCCGTCGACCGCGCGCTCCGCGGTGCACCTCGGAGATGAAGCTGTCGACGTCGAGGTCCGGCCGACCTTCGCGGAGCGTACGACGCAGCCGTGCCTCGATGTCATCGGGCTGGTGCGGATCGTTCTGAGTGGTCATCGTGCCTCCTCCCGTGCCGGTCAGACGTCCTGCGGCACGAGCCGCCGGAGCTTGTCGAGTGCCTTGGAGGCCTGGCTCTTGACCGTGCCGACCGAGCAACCCAGGGTGCGGGCGATCTCGGCCTCGGACATGTCGTCGTAGTAGCGCAACGCGATCACCGCGCGCTGTTTCGTGGGCAGCTGCTGGATCGCCTGCCACAGATCGCTGTCGAAGTGCCGGTCCTCGGTGCCGTGCTCGGTGATCACGTCGGTGGGACGTTCGCGGCCGTGCTTGCGCCAGATGCTGATGTTGCGATTGACCATGATGCGGCGGACATAGCCTTCGGGCTCGTTCCTGGACTTCAGCCGCGACCAGGACAGCAAGGTGCGTTCGAGGGCGTCCTGCACAAGATCGGCGGCCGCCTCGGGTGAACCGGTCAGAGCCCGGCCGAAGCGGAGGAGCTCCGGCAGCCGGGCGCGCACGAAGGCGTCGAACGCCGCGCGCTCGTCGTCTCGCACCTGCTCTGCCCCCGTCCGCTGCCCGTCGTGCGGCACCGCGGGCGCGGACCAGCTCTCACCCAGTGGCATCGTCGCCGCGGGGCCGAGCGTGCAGGTCGTGATCGTGGTCATCGTGACCCGAGGACGCATCGCGGTGCTTCGTGGTTGCCCCGGCCGCGAACTTTTCGGCGTACGACGTCCGGTTCGTGCCGCGCACGGACGACGACGACCGGATTGTCCGGAGCGGCGCGCCTTCCATCCTGCCATCTCAGCGCACCGGGCCAGGGACCCACGCCCCGGGTCGGTGCGGCCGAGATGGCCGAGGCCGCCAAGAGGTGAAACGACACGAACCATGCCGACATGATGTTGGGAAGCGTCGGTGGTCGGGCTTAGGCTCGGGCCTCGTGACCACCGATACGCCTGACCTTCCGGCCACCTCCGTGCCGAGTGGCTCTCCGGCCGCGGCCGCGATGATCGTGGCGCGCGGACTGCGCAAGTCCTATGGCTCGTTCGAGGCGGTCAAGGGCATCGACGTCGAGGTCCACCAGGGCGAAGCGTTCGGGTTCCTCGGCCCCAACGGTGCCGGCAAGTCCTCGACGATGCGCATGATCGGGGCGGTCTCGCCGGTGTCCGGGGGGTCGTTGGAGATCCTTGGCATGGACCCGGCCACTGACGGATCGGCGATCCGAGCCCGGCTCGGTGTCTGTCCCCAGGAGAACACGCTCGACAACGAACTGACGGTGTTCGACAACCTCGTCGTCTACGGCCGCTACTTCGGCCTCAGCCGCGCCGAGGCGTCGCGCCGAACCGAGGAGCTGCTCGACTTCGTCCAGCTCACCGACAAGCGCAAAGCCAAGGTCGACGACCTGTCCGGCGGCATGAAGCGGCGACTCACGATCGCGCGATCGCTGGTCAACAAGCCCGATCTGCTGCTGCTCGACGAGCCGACCACCGGCCTCGACCCGCAGGCTCGTCATCAGCTCTGGGACCGTCTGTTCCGGCTCAAGCAACAGGGCGTGACGCTCGTGCTGACCACCCACTACATGGATGAGGCCGAGCAGCTCTGTGATCGCCTCGTCGTGATGGACAAGGGTGTCATCGTCGCCGAGGGGTCGCCGCTCCAGCTGATCCGTGAGCACTCGACCCGGGAGGTGCTCGAGCTGCGCTTCGGTGTCGGCGACAACGAGTCGATGGCGGCCAAGGTGACCGACCTCGCGCAGCGGGTCGAGGTGCTTCCCGACCGGCTGCTGCTCTACACCGACGACGGTGAGGCCGGCGCCGTTGCTGTCCACGACCGGGGGCTTCATCCGCTGTCCTCGCTCGTGCGTCGGGCCACGCTCGAGGACGTGTTCCTCCGGCTCACCGGACGCACGTTGGTCGACTGACGTGGACGTGAAAGCACCGATGGTGACAGCGCGATGGAGGTGACACGGTGACCCAGGGCACGACGACGGGTGGGAAGGTCGCACCGGCCGGTCAGTCGGCCCGCCGTCCTCTGAGGTGGGACGAGTTCGTCCCCCGGCTCGTGCCGCGAACCACGGACTACTGGGTGACGGTCTACAAGCGGACCTGGCGTGGGTCGGTGATCACCAGCTTCCTCATGCCGTTCCTCTATCTCACCGCGATGGGCGTCGGGCTCGGCAGTTTCGTCGACAAGAACGCTGCGTCTGACGCGTTGGGCGGGGCCAGCTACTTGGCGTTCATCGCGCCGGGCCTGCTGGCCACCACGGCCATGCAGGCAGGGGTCGGTGAGTCGACCTATCCGGTGATGGCCGGCTTCAAGTGGCAACGCTTCTACTACTCGATGGCGGCCACCCCGTTGCGGGTCGCGGACGTGGCGGCCGGGCAGCTGGCGTTCGTGGCCTTCCGCATCGCCCTGACCTGCACGGTCTTCCTGGGCGTGCTGGCGGCGTACGGAGCGCTCGCCGGTCCGCTCGGCGGCCTCGCGGCTCTCGGTGTCTCCGTGCTCGTGGGGCTGGCCTACACGACGCCGATCATGGGATTGTCGTCGCGGCTCAAGAGCGACAGTGGATTCTCGTTGGTCTTCCGTCTCGGTCTGATGCCGATGTTCTTGTTCAGCGGGGCCTTCTTCCCGATCTCGCAGCTCCCTCAGGCGATCACCTGGATCGCCTACGCGACACCGATCTGGCACGGTGTCGAGCTGTCGCGCAGCCTGACGCTCGGAACCGCGTCGTGGCTGCCGGCGGTCGGTCATCTCGCCTACCTGCTGCTGTGGTTGCTCGTCGGGTGGTACTACTGCATCACCGGCTTCGCAAAGAAGCTCTCGTCATGACCGCCCCGACCGGCACCGCGCCGGACTACGAGCGCCGAAGCCTCGGCCCGCGCATCAGCCTGCCGTTTCTGGGTGGGCGTCCGTGGCGCATCGTCGAACGCAACTACCTGGTCTACAAGCGCGGCTGGTTCGTGTTCGTCACCGGCATGCTCGAGCCGATCCTCTACCTGCTGTCGATCGGCATCGGCGTCGGCGGTCTCGTGGGTGACTTCACCTTGGCCGACGGCAGCCGGGTCGGATACGTCGCCTTCGTCGCGCCCGCGATGTTGGCCGCCTCGGCGATGAACGGCGCGTTGTTCGACTCGACGTACAACATCTTCTTCCGGATGAAGTACGCGAAGCTCTACGACGCCATGCTGGCCACGCCGATCCGGCCCACCGATGTAGCTCGCGGCGAGATCACCTGGGCGCTGTTGCGTGGAGCTATCTACTCGTCGGTGTTCATCGTGGTCATGCTCGCGCTCGGCTTGGTGTCCTCGTGGTGGATGCTGCTGGCGCTGCCGGCGACGATGCTGATCGGGTTCGCCTTCGCCGGGGCCGGGATGGCGTTGACGACGTGGATGCGCACGTGGCAGGACTTCGAGTACATCCAGCTGTCGATCACGCCGATGTTCCTGTTCTCCGCCACGTTCTTCCCGCTCTCCACGTACCCCGACGCGGTCGAGGCGATCGTGCGCTGGACGCCGCTGTACCAGGGGGTCGTGCTGTGCCGCGAGATGGCCCTCGGCACGATGGGCTGGGACGCCGTGATCGCGGTGATCTACCTGACCACGATGGGCCTGGTGGGCCTGTTCGTCGCAGGCCGGCGCGTCAGCACCCTCCTCCTCAAGTAGCCCCAGGAAGCATGTGCCTCCCTGGCCGTGCGCTTGCCTAGTTCACAAGCCAGGTGGCTTCCTCACCAAGCAACCGCGCATCGCGTACTACATGTTTGCCTTGCTCGCTTCTGCCTGGGCGTCGGGGTACGCCGGCTCGGGGGAGCGCGCCACCTCCGCGAGCAGCTCACGCAGTCGGGGCCAGTCGTCACCGAAGTTCAGGTCGCGCCCGTTGTCCTCGAGCATGGCACGGAACAAGGCACCGGACTCGATGAGACCGGAGTCCACGTGCTGGAAGACCTCGAGGGTGACGGTTCCATAGAGCCGGGTCCAGGCCCGGATCAAGACCCAGTTCAGGCCGATCGGCATGTCGGGGAAGTCGCAGGGCAGCACTCCTGCCGAGCGCTGCGCGTTCAGCGAGCTCAACGCATCGGGATCCAGCTCGTCGTCCGCGGGGACGGGGAACGCATACCGGTCCCACAGCCGCTGGTAGATCTCGCCGTAGAACTGTGCGAACTCCCGGATGCCGTCGTCCGGCTCGGTCCCGTCCTCCTTCGACACCGCCGGGTTGGCGAACAACAGGCTGAACTCCTCGCGGTGATTCAACGCCCAGTCTCGGAACCCGTACGCGGCGGCGATGATCTGGGCGCCCGGGTCGTCGTCGGGGAAACGGTCCCGCCAGTGCGTCATGGTGGCAAGCACGTCGGCATAGATAGAGCGGCCAATGAGAAGCACGAGCTCCTGGTAGCTGTCTACGTAGCGGTACAGCGCCGGGGCCGTCATGCCCATCTCGGCAGCCACCGCGCGCAGCGACAGACCGTCGCCCCCGCCCATCAGGCGACGAGACACCTCGACGATCTCGTCGTACGTCGCCTGGCGCTGACGTTCGCGGCGGGTCAGCGGGACCTCGACGGCCTCTGCAACCGGAACTGCTTCGGTCATCGGGACTCCTCTCCAACTCGTCCATCATAAACGCTTGACAATCTTGTGAACATCGTAAACAGTTAATGCCGTTAACCGTAGTGACATCATGTCGCGGGAGGCGAAGAGATGATCCGGCAGTGGGGTGCCCTGGTGGCACGCCGAGCAACAGCGGTCCTTGTCAGCGGGGTGGCAGTCCTGGTGCTGTGCATCGGATATGGCGTCGGGGTCTTCGGTGCGCTGAGCAACGGCGGGTTCGACGATCCTGCCAGCGAGTCGGCCAAAGAGGTAGCCGCGGAGTCGGCGGCCTTCACCAGCCATGACGCCGACGTCGTGGCCATCTATTCGAGTGCCGACCTGGTGGCCACCGATCCCGCCTTCGAGGACTCCGTGAAGAACGTCGTCGCGGGTCTCCCGGCTGACGCCATCGTACGCGTCCAGCCGTACTACGCACCGCGCGCGCAGGGACTCACGAGCTCCGACGGACACGCCGCCATGATCGTCCTGACGCTCAACGGCGTTACCCAGGACGACAAGTCCGCAAGCTATGACGCTGTCAAGGACAAGCTCGACGCCGTCGGTCTCACGACCAACGTCGGGGGCCCGTGGGCGGTCTTCGGCGACGTGAACGAGTCGGTGAGCGCCGACATCGCCAGAGCCGAGTCCCTCACGATGCCGATCGTGTTCCTCCTCAGCCTGGTCATCTTCGGCAGCATGGTCGCGGCTCTGATGCCTACCCTCGTCGGCGGGATCGCCGTGTTCGGAGCCTTCGCAGCGCTGCGCCTGCTGACGAACGTGACAGATGTGTCCGTCTTCGCGATCAACATCATCACGCTGATCGGCATGGGCCTGGCGATCGACTACGCACTGTTCATCGTGAGCCGGTTCCGGGAGGAGCTCGACGCGCAGCCGGGCTCCGAGCGCGAGCACGTCCACGCTGCCGTCGTGCAGACGATGTCGACAGCTGGGCGCACCGTGCTCTTCTCCGGCCTCATCGTCGCCGCCTCGATGTCGTCGCTGCTGATCTTCCCGCAGAACTTCTTGCGCTCGATGGGGTACGGAGGTGTCGCCGCCGTGCTCGTCGCGATGACCGCTGCCCTGACGATCCTGCCGGCTGTGCTCGCGCTCCTCGGGCCACGCATCGAAAAGGGCCGGATGCCGTGGCGACGTGGGCGACGGACCGCGCTCGTGACCGGGTCTCCGGTCGGCTCCCGGTGGGCCAGGGTGGCCCACAGCGTGATGCGGCGACCGGTCGTCTACCTCGTAGCCATCACGGCGGCGTTGTTTGCGCTGGCCACCCCGTTCCTGTCCACCAGCTGGGGCAGCGTCGACTACCGCGTCCTACCGGCCAGCGCGCCCAGCCATCAGGCCGCCCTCGTCCAGGCGGAGCGTTTCGGTGGTGAGACGTCCACCGCCAGCGTCATGCTGAGCGGCGCCAGCAGCACCCAGACAGCGTCGTACGTCGCCGCGCTCGGCGCCGTCGATAGCGTGTCGGCGGCGCACGTCATCGAAGGAACGGGAGATCCGGCGGACAGCACGGCGCTCATCCAGGTCAGGTGGAGCGGCAACAGCCAGACCGAACGCTCACACCAGATCGTGCAGCAGCTGCGTGACATCGACCCAGGGCCCGGCGCCTCGGCACTGGTCGGCGGATCTGCAGCGGAGAGCGTCGACCTGATCCGCTCGATCGGCGACCACCTGCCCTGGATGGGTCTCATCGTGGCCGCGATCATGCTCGTGCTCTTGTTCCTCGCCTTCGGATCGCTGGTGCTTCCGATCAAGGCCGTCCTCATGAACGCCGTCTCGATCGGCGCGTCGTTCGGTGTCGTCACGTGGATCTTCGCCGACGGGCACCTCTCGGGACTGTTGGGCTTCACTTCGCCCGGCTTCCTGGACGCGACGCAGCCCATCCTCATGCTCGGAATCCTGTTCGGACTCTCGATGGACTACGAGGTCTTCCTGCTCTCCCGCGTTCGCGAGGAGTGGGATCGCACCCACGACAACACCGCGTCGGTGGCCGCCGGGCTCGAGCGCAGTGGTCGCATCATCACCAGCGCGGCGCTCCTGCTGGCGGTCGTGATCGGTGGCTTCGCCACTTCCGGCATCGTCTTCCTGAAGATGATCGGGATCGGCATGCTCGTGGCGGTGCTGCTCGACGCCACCGTCGTCCGAGCCCTGCTCGTGCCGGCGACGATGCGCCTGCTCGGTGACGCCAACTGGTGGGCTCCGGGTCCGTTGCGCCGGTGGTGGGAGAGGCACGGCCTGCGTGAGCACGACGGACATGTCGCACCAATCGGTCCTGTCGACGAGCTGGTGGGTGCTGGTTCCCGAAGCACCTGAGCGGTGCACGGCTCCTGTCGCGCGCATGTCGTCCGGTTGGCCTCTCAGCGGCACGGCGGCACGGAGTGGGCGCGCGGAGGTGTAAGACTGGCGCGCATGTCTGACGTCCAGGCTGACATCGCCGTCATCGGTGGGTCGGGTTTCTATGAGTTCCTCGGCTCGCCGACGGACGTCCCCATGTCGACTCCCTACGGAGACCCGTCAGCCTCGGTCTCGATCGGTCAGGTCAACGGCCGAGCCGTTGCGTTCCTGCCCCGTCATGGTCGTCGGCACGAGTTCCCGGCGCATCGGGTCAACTACCGGGCAAACCTGTGGGCGCTGCGATCTGTCGGCGTCCGTCGCATCCTCGCCCCGTGTGCGGTCGGTAGCCTCCAGCCCGAGCTCGGACCGGGCGCGGTCGTCGTGCCCGACCAGCTGGTCGACCGGACGACCTCGCGGGTGCAGACGTACTTCGACTCCGGCGCCTGCCACGTCGGCTTCGCCGACCCGTACTGTCCGAGCCTGCGCCACGCGCTGACCGCCGCTGACGACGAGATCGTCGACGGCGGAGCCATGGTCGTGATCGAGGGACCACGCTTCTCCACGAGGGCCGAGTCGCAGTGGTACGCCGCTCAGGGGTGGTCACTCGTCAACATGACCGGTCATCCCGAAGCCGTCCTCGCCCGCGAGCTGGCGCTCTGCTACGCCGCCATCGCGCTGGTCACCGACCGCGATGCCGGGATCAGCAGCGGCCAGGCGGTCAGCCAGGCAGAGGTGTTCGCCGCCTTCGCTGACAACCTGGAGCGGCTTCGCGACCTCCTGGTCGGCGTGATCGACAAGCTCCCCGTCACCCGTACCGGCTGCTCCTGCGAACACTCGCTCGACGGTTTCGACCTGCCTGTCACCCTGCCATGACGCCCACCCGGCGCCCACCCCGTTACCGAGGAGAACCACAACTGTGCGCAGAATCCTGATCGGCTTCGTGGTGCTTGCGGGGGTCCTCATCGGCGGCGACCGCCTGGCGGTGCACTACGTCGAGAACAAGGTGGCCACGTATGTGATGCATCGCGAGAACCTCGAGTCGAAGCCCAACGTCGAGATCAAAGGCTTCCCGTTCCTGACCCAGGTGCTGTCGAACGACATCTCCAAGGTCACGATGACGCTTCCCTCCGTCAAAGCCAAGACGGGTCGCACGAAGGAGATCCGCATCGAGGACGTCTCGGTGACCTTCACCGACGTACACACGAAGCAACGCCTCACCCAGGTGACGGCGACCCAGATGACCGGCAGCGCCTTGATTCCCTACAGCTCCGTCAGCGCGCTGGGGCCGTTCACGGCGGCGTACGGCGGTCAGACGCCGCAGGACGTCGGCGTCATCTCGCTCAAGCCCGACAAGAAGTCCGGACTCCCGAAGACTCTCAGCGTTGACGTCGGCGTGGCCGTTTCCGAGGGGACCATCACGTTCGTCGGCACCAACGGCGCCACGCGCATTGCGCCGATCCCGCCCAACCTGCGACCCCTGTTGACCTCGCTCGTCAGCAGCTCACACCCGGTGTATGGCCTCCCACCAAGCTTCACCATCACGGCGCTGGACATCCAGCAGGACGGCATCCACGTCGCACTGGCCGGACGGAACGTGGAAATGTCTCGATGAGGGTGTTGCTCACCGGCGCCGGAGGCTTCATCGGCGGCGCCGTCTGGTCGCAGCTGGAGCTGGCCGGTCACGAGGTCGTCCCCCTCGATGCGTTCATCCCACAGGCCCACACGGGTGGCGGCATGCGGCATGCGCGGGCCGGTGCGATCCTCCGCGTCGACGTGCGGGCAGCCGACGCGCTCGCGCCACTGCTCGCCGGGGTCGATGTCGTCTGTCACCAGGCGGCGATGGTGGGATCCGGAGTCACGCCGGCCGACCTGCCGTTGTACGCCGGTCACAACGACCTGGGCACTGCGGTGCTGCTCGCCACCATGGCCGATGCGGGCGTCGCTCGGCTGGCCCTGGCGTCGTCGATGGTTGTGTACGGAGACGGCCGGTACCGCTGTCCGGACCACGATGACCAGGACGCCTCGGCCCGTGGTCTGGACGACCTGGCGGCCGGTTCGTTCGAGGTCGGCTGCCCCCGATGCGGCCGAGCGATGACCTGGGCGCCTGTCGACGAAGATGCCCGGCTTCAGCCGCGCAGCAGCTACGCCGCGAGCAAGCTCGCGCAGGAGCACTACGCCCTGGCGTGGGCCCGGCAGTTGCCCGGCTCGGTCGTGGCCTTGCGCTACCACAACGTCTACGGACCCGGCATGCCACGGGACACGCCCTACTCGGGAGTCGCGGCCATGTTCCGGTCGTCCCTGGAGGCTGGCCAGGCGCCCACGGTGTACGAGGACGGCGGCCAGATGCGCGACTTCGTGCACGTCGACGACGTCGGACGCGCGAACGTGCGGGCGATCGAGCGGGTGATGGACCTCGACGTCGACACGTTCGAGGCGTTCAACGTGTGCTCGGGACAGCCGGTGCGGATCGCCGAGGTGGCGCAGCTGGTCGCGTCGGGCACCGGGCGCGACGAGCTGGCCCCACGGGTCACCGGCCAGTTCAGGGCGGGCGACGTGCGCCACATCGTGGCGAGCCCCGAACGCGCGCGGGACGTCCTGGGGTTCACCGCGGAGATCGCGCCGTCCGACGGGCTGCGGGCCTTTGCCACAGCGCCGCTTCGAGACGACTGAGCTACCAGTCCGGGTGCAGCAAGTGCTGGGCGAGCAGGGCGACGGTCACCTGGAGGAACAGCCCGACCCGCCGCCACGGACGTGGCAGGAGTGCCGTCGCGACCAGCAGCCAGGGAACGAACGGCAACCAGATCCGCTCGACCTCACCACGGCTCGCCCCGGACACGTCAGCGCCGAACACCATGGCCACCCCCGCCAGCGACAACAGCGCGACGACCCGGGTCGAGGCCAGGGCACCTGACCGTGCCGCCAACAGTTCACGCCACGACGACCAGCGTCGGCCCACCACTACTGCGAGGCCCGAGTACATGACAGGGCCGGCGCTCCAGGCGAGCGCAGCCAGGTTGCCCCACAGGTAGTACTGCTGCGGCCGACTCGCGGCCACCCCGCGGAACTGGCGCACGTGCAACGCCGGAAGACCGTCCCACCAGGCGAAGCCGGCCACGTAGAAGGCGAGCAGGACCGCAACGCCGGCTCCGGCGACCCAGGGGAGTGGGGACCATCGTCGCGTGATGACCAACACGGCGACGGCCAGGACTGCGAGCAGCGCGAGGCCGTAGGACATCATGACGCAGTAGCCGAGCAACAGGCCTGCCAGCACAGACCACAGGGCGGTCCCTCTGGTCGTCGACCTGGTCGCGGCGACCGCGAGACAGCACGTGCCCCAGGCAGCGACCGTCCCGAACACGGCGTCGGCCGAGACCGCCATCCAGATCGCGGCCGGACCGAGCACGAGGAACGGCGCCGCCCGGCGGGCCACATCCTCCTGATCCAGTACCCGAAGGGTCTGCAGGACGGCGACAGCCGTCGTGGACGACACGATGATGACGACCCAGCCGGCGGCGAGACCGCTGCCCAGGCCGATCGCCACCAGTGCGATGAAGAACATGACCGCGCCAGGCGGGTGTCCGGCGATGTGGGTCGGCCAGTTGTGCGGGTGATCAGCGTCGATCCGGGCGACGTACTCGTGCAGCATCGTCGACAACGCCGACCAGGAGTCGATCGTGCGTGCCGTGTTGAGGTACTCGTACTTGTAGTTGAGGATGACGCCGATGCCGCTGTTGCCGTCGACCAGCGCCAGGCTCGCCAACCACGCCAGGGCGGTGCCGTAGCTGCCGAGGAGCAGCATCCGCCACGATGCGGTCTGCGCGAACCTGGCCGCGTAGATCACGCCGAGCACCGCGATCAGCACGGCCGGGGCCGTCCCCGGACCGACCCGTGGGTCCTTGTAGACGTGCAGAGGCGGCCACGACCGCATGTGCACGTCCCAGCTCAGCACCACAGGGATCAAGCCGGCCAGCAGCATCAACAGGACAGCAACCGCCAGGCCGATGATCGCCGGTCCCCGGACCAGCGCCCGCACGTCGACGCGGGTAGGCATCGTCACGTGTGGTCGCGCGTGACCGCGGCGCTCATCGGACCGCCGGGACGCGCGTACGACGTCGCGACGATCTCGGCCAGCACCGACAGGGCGATCTCACCGGGTGCCTTGCCGCCGATGTCCAGCCCGGCCGGCACACGCAGCCGCGCCTTCTCGTCCGGTGTGAAGCCCTCGTCACGCAGCATGGCGAACACGTGCTCGGCCCGGCGCCGGCTTCCCATCATCGCGACGTAGCCGCCCGGACCACGCAGCCCCGCCCTCAACAGGTCGAGGGCGCCGGGGGCATCGTGGTCGCACACGACCAGGGAGTCGTCGGCCAGCAACGCGTTCTCGTCCAGCCACGCGGTCGGCTCCGGATGTCCACCCCGATGGTCGAGCACCACAACGGGCCGTCCCACGACGGTGGCCATGGCGGCGATCGCCGCTGCGATGTGGTTGTAGGTGACCACGATGACGCGTCCCTGCTCGGCCGGCGCAGACCTGGTCGGATCCTCAGAACCCTGGGGGACGGACGGCTCGACCGGCTGGCTCATGGCGTCGAGCGTACCCACCGGTCGACGACAACCTCAGCCGCTTCTTGGTGGCTCACGGCAGACTTGCCCCCGTGAGCTCGTCTGCCCGTACGCCGTCCGACGACGTCGCCGCGAACTGCGGCCGACGCCGGCCGCGGCGACCGCGTGTTGAACGCCCCCGCGGCGAAGCGGATGCGGTGGGAGATCGTCATCGTGCTCGGGCTCTCCCTGGGGGCGTCGGCCGTCTACTCCGTCATCAGCCTGGTCGCGAAGCTCACCGAGCCCGGCAAGCTCTCCCAGCAGACCGCGACACTCAACGAGTCCTACACGCCGCGGCCGCTGCTGGACCTGACCTACCAGCTGACCGGCATCCTGGTCGCGCTGGTCCCGGTGGCCCTCGTGGTCTACCTGCTGACCGAACAGGGCCGGTCGGCCGTGCGCCGGCTCGGCCTCGACGTGCGCAGTAGGGCCCAGGTCGTCCACGACCTCGCCTGGGGGGCCGGGCTGGCGGCCGTGATCGGCATACCGGGGCTGGGGCTCTACTACCTGGCCAAGGCGCTGAACCTCAACGCCACCGTCGTCCCGACCGCGCTCAACGAGCACTGGTGGACGCTCCCGGTCCTGGTGCTGGCGGCAGCCCAGAACGCGCTCCTCGAGGAGGTCGTGGTCGTCGGCTACCTGATCACCCGGCTGCGGCAGCTCGGGTGGACGCCGGCCTGGGTGCTGTCGGCGAGCGCTGTACTTCGGGGCAGCTACCACCTCTACCAGGGGTTCGGTGCGTTCCTCGGCAACGCTGTCATGGGGCTCGTCTTCGCCGGCTACTTCCATCGCAAGGGCCGGATCCTGCCGTTGGTCATCGCTCACACCTTGCTCGATGTCGTCGCGTTCGTCGGCTACGCCCTGCTCAAGGATCACCTCAATCTCTGAGCGGACCCGGCGAGCCCCGCGGGGGCAGGGGGCCGTCGTCACAGTTCCGTAAGCCGCTCTCGCGGGTGTTTGCCGTGCTTCTTCCCTACGGTGGAGCCATGTCACCGCGATGCGACCTGGTACTGCCGTGCCGTGATGAGGCGGCGGCGCTTCCCACGGTCATCGCCGCGGTGCCCGACGCGTTCGACGTGATCGTGGTCGACAACGGCTCGCGCGACGGCACCGCCGATGTCGCCCGGGCGCTCGGGGCCCGGGTCGTCCACGAGGAGCTGGCCGGGTACGGCGCGGCCGTGCACAGGGGGATCGAGGCGGCCTCGGCCGAGTTCGTCGCGGTGATGGACGGCGATGGCTCGATGAACCCTGCTGACCTCCTGCTTCTCCTCGACGACGTCGAACAGGGCCGAGCCACCATGGCCGTCGGCCGCCGGCGCCCGGTGTCCTCGGCAGCCCATCCGTGGCACGCCCGGTGGGGTAACGCACTCGTGCTGGCCTGGCTGCGCCGTCGTACCGGGCTGGCCGTGCGCGACATCGCTCCGATGCGGGTCTGCCGGACCGCCGACCTTCTCGCCCTCGGCCTGGAAGACCGACGATTCGGCTACCCCGTCGAGCTGCTCGTCAAGGCACAGTCCGCCGGCTGGGTGCTGACCGAGCACGACATCACCTACCGGCCGCGGGCCGCCGGTACGTCGTCCAAGGTCTCGGGATCGGTCCGAGGCACGCTCCGGACAGCCCGCGACTTCGCCCGGATGCTGCCATGAGCCACGCGCACGAGGCCGCGCCGGTCCGCGTCCTCGTGATGGCCAAGGCGCCCGTACCGGGACTGGCCAAGACCAGGCTCGCCGTCACCCTGGGCGACGTCACCGCCGCCGAGCTGGCGGCTGCGGCGCTGCTCGACACGCTCGATGCCGTCGAAGCCGTGGCGGGGTCGGACCATCGACTCCTGGCCTTCACGGGGGACCTGGCCCATGCCGCAGCCGGAGAGCAGCTCGCCGACCGACTCGACAGCTGGCACCGGGTCGATCAGCGTGGTGCAGGCTTCGCCGAGCGGTTGGTCAACGCCCATCGGGACGCTGCGGCGATGTGGGGAGACCACGTGGTCGTGCAGATCGGGACCGATACACCGCAGGTGTCCGGTGCTGACCTCACCCGGCTGACGCACGTGGCGCGCGGCGACAGCCAGGCGTGTGCACTCGGACCCGCCGCAGATGGTGGCTGGTGGGGGCTGGCGACCGGTCGCCCGGGTCTCGCGGACAGCCTGGCCGGTGTGCCGATGTCGCGTGCCGACACCGGCCACCTGACCGCCCAAGCGCTGCGCCGAGGCGGCGCCACCGTCACCATCCTGCATGAGCTCACCGACGTCGACACCGTCGCGGACGCACACGCAGTGACGCAGCAGTTTCCACAGCTGGCGTTCAGCCGGCTCTTCGCGCAGGTGTACCGGCACGCGACAGGCGCCGGCCGGCGAGGGGCCACCCGGTGAAGGCCTCGGACGTCGCCGAGCTGGAGGCCGCAGGTGAGCTGGTCGACGTACACCGAAGCACGTTGTCACCCGGAGGGGCGTTCACCGCTGCGCTCCGCGGTGAGCACTGCCGCATCTTCGGGCTCGGCCACGACGTCCAGGCCATGCCTGCTTGGCGTTGGCGTGGTGACGCGGACGCAGGCGACCACCAGCTGCTCGCCCGCTGTCAGGGGAGCACGGTCGACATCGGGTGCGGCCCCGGTCGGATGACACATGCGTTGCTCTGCCTCGGCGTGCGTGCGCTGGGCATCGACGTCGTACAAGAAGCCGTCCGGCAGACGCGTCGCCGCGGCGCGCTCGCGTTGCAGCGTGATGTGTTCTCGCCACTGCCCGCAGAAGGCCGATGGGAGACAGCCTTGCTCGCCGATGGGAACATCGGGATCGGTGGCGACCCGGTCCGTCTCCTCCGCCGGGTCGCAGAGCTCATCGTCGACGGTGGCCGTGTGGTCATCGACCTCTCGAGGCCGGGGGGACACGTGAGCGTGCACCACATCGGGCTGGAGGTCGCCGGCCGTCGATCGCAGCCGTTCCCGTGGGCGATCGTGCCGGCTGACCGGATCGAGCAACTGGCGGCCGAGGCGTCGCTGCGCGTGCTCGAGGTGGTCGAGCACGACGGACGTTGGTTCGCGGCCCTGCAGAAGAGCTCGTCGTGATGGTCGCGTCCCGGATCTCCGTGCTCGAGAAGGTCGCGGCCTTGGCACCGACGCCGGAGTCCTTCTCCTCCCGGCTGCGCAGCCCGGCCGTCACCGCGCGCGTCGGGCTCTGGCTGGGGGTCTGCTTCGGCCTCGCGTTCCTGACCGGCCTGTACTCGCATTTCGCGCAGAACCCGACCGGCTGGCTCACGCTGCCCACCCGGCCCGTCTCGCTGTACCGCTTCACCCAGGGACTCCACGTGATCAGCGGTTCAGCGGCGGTGCCGCTGCTACTCGTGAAGCTGTGGTCGGTCTACCCCAAGCTGTTCGAGCGCTTCGACCTCACGCACGTACGCCGGTTGACCCTGCAGGTGCTCGAACGCATCTCGATCGCGGTGCTCGTGTCGGCCTCGGTCTTCCAGCTCTCGACCGGCCTGGCCAACTCCGCCCAGTGGTACCCGTGGAGCTTCTCGTTCCGGGCCACCCACTACGCCGTGGCCTGGATCGCCATCGGCGCGCTGGTGCTGCACATCGCGGTCAAGCTGCCGCTCATCCGTGCGGCGCTCACGTCTCCGGTCGACGCGGACGTCGGGCCGGACGACCACCGTCAACCGGCGGCGGAGGCGACACCCGGTCTGACGCGGCGCGGATTGTTGCGCACGACCTGGTTGGCGACCGGAGTCGTAGCGCTGTCGATGGCGGGCGAGACAGTGCCGTGGCTGCGAAAGGTCTCCGTGTTCGGCGTCCGGTCGGGCGACGGCCCCCAAGGGATCCCGATCAACAAGAGCGCGCGTGCCGCGCAGGTCACCTCGGCCGCGATCGACCCCGACTACCGGATGTCGGTCTCGTTCGGGACCAGCAAGGTCGAGCTCACCCTCGACGACCTGCGTGCGATGCCGCAGACTTCGGCGACGTTGCCGATCGCCTGCGTAGAGGGCTGGAGTGCCTCGGGTGACTGGCGGGGTGTTCGCATGGTCGACCTGCTCTCGCTCGTCCAGGCACCGGCGGGCTCGGACGTGCTCGTCCGGTCCCTCCAGCAGGTCGGCTACTACGGCGTGAGCCTGCTTCCGCAGCAGTTCGCGCGTGACCCGCTCACCCTGCTGGCGCTGGAGCTCAACGGTTCGCCGCTGTCGATCGACCATGGGTACCCGTGCCGGCTGATCGCACCCAACCGCCCCGGCGTGAAGCAGACCAAGTGGGTCAACGCTTTAGAGGTGCAGGCATGAGAACGATGCGGGCCCTCATCGGGCTGGTCGGGATCCTGCTCGGCGCCGTCGGCGTGATGAAGCTCGTCGACCGGGGTGTCGACAACCTCACGCACACGACGTTCTGGCTGATCGGCGGTGTCATCGCTCACGACGGTCTGCTCGCGCCGGTCGTGGTGGTGCTGGGGGTCATGACGGTGCGAGTCTTGCCCCGCTGGGCCAGGGCTCCGGTCGTTGGCGGCTTCGTCGTGCTCGGCAGCGCCACGATCATGGCGATACCGGTCCTGGGCCGGTTCGGTGCCCGGGCTGACAACCCGACGCTCCTGGACCGCAACTACACCACCGGGTGGCTGGTGCTCGCAGCGCTCGTCGCCGCGGGGGTGGTAGCCGCCTCGTGGTGGAACAGGCGGCAGCTGCTGCGCGTGGACGAGCACGTCAACCCCGTCGAGCCCGGCGGTCATACTGGAGCCGATGCGGACTTCCCGACGGTCACGCGGACAGGTGGGTCATGACCCGGGTCTTGGTTGTCGACGACGACCCGACTGTGCGAGAGGTGGTGCTGACCTACCTGCGCGCTGAGCAGTACGACGTCCAAGAGGCTGCCGACGGCGAGACGGCACTGACGTTGGTGGCGCGAGAAAAGCCCGACCTGGTGGTCCTCGATGTCATGCTGCCAGGTGTGGACGGTCTCGAGGTGTGCCGTCGGCTGCGCAAGGAGGGCGACGTCCCGGTGATCATGCTCACCGCTCTTGGTGCCGAGGCCGACCGGGTCGTGGGCCTCGAGCTCGGCGCCGACGACTACCTGACCAAGCCGTTCAGCCCACGTGAGCTCGTGCTGCGCGTGGGGTCGGTGCTGCGGAGAGTCGGCGAAACGGTCTCACCGGACCCGAGGGTCCTGCAGGACGGATCTCTCTGCATCGACGGTCCGAGCCGGCAGGTCACCCTCGACGGTCGGCCGGTACCGCTGACGATGCGCGAGTTCGACCTGCTCCGCTTCTTCGTCGCGAACCCCAACGTGGCCTTCACCCGTGTCGAGCTGCTCGACAAGGTCTGGGGCTGGTCGTTCGGCGACCAGTCGACGGTGACCGTGCACGTGCGGCGGCTGCGCGAAAAGATCGAGCTCGACCCGACGATGCCGAAGCGGCTGGTGACGGTCTGGGGGACCGGCTACCGCTGGGAGCCCGCCAATGTCTGAGGGGACCATCCAGGTCATCCTCATCGCCGCGGCACTCGCCGCTGCGGTGGGGGTTGTCGGGCTGCTCCTCGCTCATGTGACGCGCACCAGCTCCCTGCGGTGGTCGTTTGCGATCGTCGCGATGATCGGGGTCCTCGGCCTGGTCGCCGGCATCGTCGGCACCGCGCGAGCCATGTTCCTGTCCGCGCACGACTTCCAGGTCGTGCTCTGGGTGGCGGCGGTCGCAGGGTTGGTGTCCCTCGCCTTCTCGCTCCTGGTGGCGAGCATGACCGTCCGCGGCTCCCGTGCCGTGCAGGAGGCCACGCGCGCCCTCGGCGAGCACGGGTCCTTCGTGGCACCGGCAGGAACGTCGTCGGAGCTGTCTGCCGTATCGAGCCAGCTGGCCGAGACGTCGACCAGGCTGGAGGCGTCCCGGGAGCGTGAGCGTGCGCTCGAGGCGTCCCGCCGCGAGCTCGTGGCCTGGGTCTCCCACGACTTGCGCACGCCTCTGGCGGGGCTGCGCGCGATGGCCGAGGCGCTCGAGGACGGGATGGCGGACGACCCGGCGCGGTACCACCAGCAGATGCGCGAGACCGTCGACCGGATGACCCGGATGGTCGACGACCTGTTCGAGCTGTCGCGCATTCACTCCGGGGCGCTGCAGCTCAGCCTCGAGCTCGTGCCGATCGAGGACGCGATCAGTGAGGCGCTGGCGGTGAGCGGGCCGGTGGCGCTCGCCAACGGCGTACGGCTGGGTGGTTACGCCGAGCCGGGGGTGGCCGTCCGGGCCGACCCACGTGAGCTCGCGCGGATGATCGGCAACCTCGTCACGAACGCGATCCGGCACACGCCGAGCGAAGGCGTCGTCGAGGTGACGGCGCGACAGGGTGCGGCCGGGGTCGAGTTCTCCGTGAGCGACGCGTGTGGCGGGATCCCGGAGCCCGACCTCGACCGCGTCTTCGAAGTGGCCTGGCGCGGCAGCCACGCTCGTACCCCGGAGGCGGCAGCCGGGTCGGGACTAGGCCTCGCCATCGTGCGCGGTATCGCCGAAGCGCATCGCGGCACCGTGAGCGTCCACAACGTGGGCGGCGGATGCCGCTTCCTGGTGCAGTTGCCGCGCTAGCCGGTGTCTCCGTCGGCAGCTGCCCGCCGGGCATCCGCGTACGGTCGTGGCCATGCCTTCGGACGCGTTCGTGCCGGTCGACTTCGAGCCGCCGACCTCTCTCGCCACCGACCACTTCCGCCTCGAACCATTGGGGCCACAGCACAACGAGGCCGACCATGCCGCCTGGATGTCGAGCATCGAGCACATCCGCTCCACCCCCGGCTATGCCGAGAGCAGCTGGCCACCACTCAGCGGCATGACGCTCGAGGAGAACCTCTCCGACCTGCGCGGCCACGCCGACGACTTCACGCGGGGCGCCGGTTTTACGTTCACCGTCCTCGACCCCGGCGACAACGACGTGATCGGCTGCGTCTACCTGTACCCCTCGGCCTCCGAGGAGTGGGACGTCACGGTGCATTCGTGGGTGCGGGCGGACAGATCGAGCCTCGACGTGCCGCTCGCCGACGCCGTTGCACGCTGGCTCGCCACCGACTGGCCCTGGGAGCGTGTGGACCGTCGAGGTCGCTGAGTCGGTTGCCTAGGATGTCGCCATGTCCGATGTAAAGGCGGTGGTGCGGTCACGACCGATCCAGCACGGCTCCGAGAGGACGATGCTGGAGAGCATGCTCGACTTCTATCGGGCCACAGTGGTCAACAAGGTGGCAGGTCTCACCGACACCCAGGCGTTCACCGCGGCCGTCTCGCCGTCCACCCTGACGCCGGCCACCGTGGTCAAGCACCTGACTGGAACGGAGCGGTTCTGGTTCAGCATCGACTTCGCGGACCTGGACGTGACCTGGCCGTGGACCGACGACGACCTCCACAGCAACTTCCGGATCGAGCCCGGCGACACGCTCGCCGAGATCGTGGCCGACTACGTCGAGGAGTGCGCGAACTCTCGACGGGCGGTTGCGGATTCCCACCTCGACGACGCCGCCCGCGGGGAGGACATGGACTTCACCCTGCGCTACGCGATGATCCACATGATCCAGGAGACGGCACGGCATTGCGGTCATCTCGACTTGTTGCGTGAGACGACGGATGGTGCCGTCGGCATGTGAAGGCCTTCTGCCGGCGTCGGTGAGCGGTGGCGCCGAGCGTTTGAGAGCATGACGGCATGGACCGCGACCAGAGGTTTCCGTCGCGGTCGTTCCTGCTGTACTGGCGGGCCAATGCCGTCTCGGGCTTCGGCAGCTACATCACCCTGCTCGCGCTGCAGACCTTGGTGGTGCTGACGCTGGATGGCTCGACGGTTCAGGTGGGCTGGCTGAACTCGGCCCGCTGGTTGCCCTTCCTGGTCGTCGGTGTCGTGGTGGGAGCGCTGGTCGATCGCCATGCTCGACGCCCGATCATGATCGCCACCGACCTGGCTCAGGCGGTCCTGCTGGCGGCGATCCCGCTGCTGTGGTGGCGGGACCTCCTGACATTTCCGGGACTGCTCGTGATCGTGATGGCGTACGGGACTGCATCGGTGATCAACGGTGCAGCCGACATGGCTTTCCTCCCTCGGCTGGTGCAGCCTGGGCACCTCCAGCGCGCTCATGCCCGGGTTGATGGCGCCGACGCGGCGGCCATGAGCGCCGGCCCGGCGCTTGGCGGACTGCTGGTGAGTGCTTTGGGTGCCCCGCTCGCCGTCCTCGCGGACGCCATGACTTATGTCTACTCTGCCGTGACGCTGAGCCGGATCCACGTGACCGAGCCCCGGTCCAGGGCAGGAGCCACGGCCCGAGACCTGGTGCAGGAGATACGTGACGGCGTTCGGTGGGCATATGGCGGTTCCGGGCTGAGGACCTTGGCCGTCTACACGCACGTCTGGTTCATCGGCAACGCCATCATCGGTGTGGTCCTGGCGCCGTACGCGCTGCGCGCGCTGAGCCTGTCGCCGTTCCAGTTCGGCGTCATCGGCGGCGTCGGTGGGATCGGGGCGCTCCTCGGAACCGCCGTCACCACCTGGGTGGGTCTGCGGCTCGGGACCGGCTGGACGATCATCACCGCCCACCTCATCACCGTCGTGGGTGTGCTCGTGATGGTGATCGCCGGCGAGCCCGGACCAGCGTGGGCTGCGGTAGCGGTGCTTGCCGTCGGGCAGGGGCTCTATGGGCTTGCGATGGGCATGAGCAACTCCCACGAGATGAGCTTTCGCCAGCTCATCACCCCTGACGAGCTCCAGGCCCGGACCAACACCACGCTGCGCTCCTTCAACCGGGCCGTCATGGTGATCGCCGCCCCGCTCGCCGGAATCCTGGCCGACGGCTGGGGAATCCGACCGACCCTCCTGCTGGCAGCAGCCATCTTCGCGCTCGTGGCGGTCGGGCTCGCCACGTCAACTTTCCGTACCGTGCGTGCGCCCGTTTAGAGCTCTCGTGGCTTCCCCATCCGGTCCTGCCCGGGCCACGGAACGGCGGAGCAAGCCAGGATTCGCTCGGACGGAGCGGCTACGCTCGCTCGGGTGCGACACAGTGAGTTCTGGACCCGGATGGAGGCGGCGTTGGGAGCGGCGTACGCCCAGGTGTGGTCCCGCGAGCAGGTGATCGAGGGGCTGGGTGGGCGCACGGTGGCGCAGGCGTTCGACGAGGGTGAGGACGCGAAGACCGTCTGGCGCGCCGTCTGGAAGGCGCTCGAGCTGCCACCCCGCGAGCGCTAGCCGAGGCTCGGTGTCCGTAGGGCCTTTAACCTCTGGCCAAAGAGAAGCGACGCTGGTCTTGCCCCGGCCGTCCGGCGGGAGTACCTCTAGAACGAATAGTCCATCCAGCGTGGCTTGCACCCGGTTATGCGACTGTGCGCACACCAAGGGGAGTAGCCATGAAGCGACTAGCCGTCTTCGTCATCCTGCTGCTGACCGGAGTCGGCCTGCAGGTCCAGGACGCACAGGGCACATTCCACGGCGACAACGGACGGATCGCGTTCCGCAGGTTCTTCAACGTCGACAAGACCTGGGGCGCGGTGTTCACCATCAACCCCAACGGCAAGCACGAGGTGCAGGTCACGAACCCGCCGTTCGGTTACGTCGACCGGAACCCCGACGTGTCCCCGGACGGCGAACAGATCGTCTTCGAGCGCGAGGCCAATGACTGCGGACCCACCTGCTTCGTGGACGACATCTACGTGGTCGACGCCGACGGCTCCGACCTCACCAGACTGACCGGAGTCGGGTCCTCCCACGGCACCTGTCGACCCACGAGTGGCGCATGCAACGGCTCGCCTGCCTGGTCGCCCGACGGCAACTGGATCACTTTTTCCCGGGCATCCGGTCCCGTGGTCGACGACTTAGTCCAGCGGCAGGCGATCTACGTCATGCGGGCGGACGGCTCGGACGTCAGGCGGATCACTCAGCGACACCTCCCCGCCACCGGTGAGGACACCGACCCCCAATGGTCTCCGAACGGAGATCAGATCCTGTTCCAGCGCCGCAATGTGCGCACGGCCGAGCCGACCTACGGCGTTGCCATCTGGACTGTCGACCTGCTGACGGGTCACGAGCGACGAGTCACGCCTTACCCGCTCCGCGCGGGCGACACTCCGGACTGGTCGCCGGACGGACGGTACATCCTGTTCCACGACAACGTGGACGTGTCCGACGAGTCAGCGAACCTCTACACGATTCGCGCCGACGGGAGCCACCTCAAGCAGCTGACGTTCGCCAGCGGCGGTCTCATCCAGTACCTCGGGTCGTCGTACTCACCGAACGGCAAGTTCATCACGTTCGCACGTCGCCCGGCCACGGGGGGAGACGCGGCCAACGCTGCCGACGTCTTCATCATGCGTGTCAACGGCACGGGCGAGCGACCGGTCACCCGCACGGTGGCGTACGACAGCTATCCCGACTGGGGGTCGTCCGGCTGCGACGATGACGACGACTAAGTGACGACTAAGCGACGACTAAGTGAGTGGCTGGGTGGGCGTGTCGCGCTCGTTTCGAACACCTGTTCTAGATAACCTGGTCCACAGAAGCGCGTGACCAGGTCCCTCCTCCACACCCGCGCCGTCCGTGGCGGTTCTGTCGGTGGGTCCCTCTAGCGTCCTTCTCGACAACGTTCGTGGGTCTCACGAGGCCCGATCCGACCCGGACAAGGGATGGCTCCAGATGGCTGAAGCAGACCGCTCCAAGGCTCTCGACAACGCACTCGCCCAGATCGACAAGTCCCATGGCAAGGGCGCAGTCATGCGGCTCGGCGATCATGTGCGCGCGCCGATCGAGGTGATCCCCACCGGCGCCATCTCTCTCGACATCGCGTTGGGGATCGGGGGTCTTCCGCGCGGCCGCGTGGTGGAGATCTACGGGCCCGAGTCAAGCGGCAAGACCACCGTGGCGCTGCACGCCGTCGCCAACGCCCAGCGTGCCGGCGGCATCGCTGCCTTCATCGACGCCGAGCACGCGCTCGACCCTGACTACGCGCAGAAGCTGGGTGTCGACACCGATGCGCTGCTGGTCTCCCAGCCCGACAGCGGCGAGCAGGCCCTGGAGATCGCCGACATGCTGATCCGCTCCGGCGCGCTCGACATCATCGTGATCGACTCGGTGGCGGCGCTCGTGCCGCGGGCCGAGATCGAGGGTGAGATGGGCGACTCCCACGTCGGCCTGCAAGCCCGACTGATGAGCCAGGCGCTGCGCAAGCTCACCGGAGCCCTGAGCAACTCCGGCACCACGATGATCTTCATCAACCAGCTGCGCGAGAAGATCGGCGTGATGTTCGGCAGCCCCGAGACGACCAGCGGCGGCAAGGCGCTGAAGTTCTACGCCTCGGTGCGGCTCGACGTACGCCGGATCGAGGGCCTCAAGGACGGCACGGACTTCGTCGGCAACCGCACCCGCGTCAAGGTCGTCAAGAACAAGGTGGCGCCGCCGTTCAAGCAGGCCGAGTTCGACATCATGTACGGGCAGGGCATCAGCCGCGAGGGTGGCCTCATCGACGTGGGCGTCGAGACAGGTTTCGTCCGCAAGGCCGGCGCCTGGTACACCTACGAAGGCGATCAGCTCGGTCAGGGCAAGGAAAACTCTCGCACGTTCCTGCGCGACAACCCCGACCTGGCCAACGAGCTGGAGAAGCGGATCCTCGAGAAGCTCGGGATCGGCGCCAACGTCGCCGCCGAGGCGCCGGCCGAGCCGACCGACATCGACTTCTAGCGAGCGATGGCCACCCACCGACGGCGACAACGCGAGCCCGACGACCCGGGTCGCGACCTCGGTCCGGCCGCCGACCCGGAGTCGGTGGCGCGGACGATCTTGCTCACCAAGCTGACGGCGTCCGCTAAGTCGCGCCGCGAGCTGGCGGACGCACTGGCGGCCAAGGATGTACCGCCCGAGGTCGCGACGTCGGTTCTCGACCGGTTCGAGCAGGTCGGGCTGGTCGACGACGCGGTGTTCGCTGACACGTGGGTGCGGTCCCGCCACGAGGCCCGAGGGTTGTCCCGACGCGCGCTCAGCCATGAGCTGCGTAGGAAGGGTGTCGACGACCAGGTGATCGCCGACTCGCTCGAGCAGATCGACCCCGACTCCGAGCGAGCGGCCGCAGAAGCGCTGGTCGCTCGCAAGCTGCGGGCGACCACGAACCTCGACCACGTCAAACGGACCCGGCGGCTGGTCGGGATGCTCGCGCGGAAGGGCTATCCACCCGGTCTGTCCGCTGCAGTGGTGCGCGAGGCGCTGAAACGCGACGCGAGCGCCGCGGTGGTGACGGAGGAAGCGCAGCCAGACCTCGGTTTCGGGGAGATCGAGGACTGATCGTCACTTCCGCCACCACCGTCACGGCCGTTTACCTCTTCTGACCGAACGTGTTGGTTCCGTCACGTGCTGACACGACTCGCCTCGACACGCCGAGACCGGTCGCCGGTCTCGCCCGAGCCGTTGCTGCCCCCGCCGCGGTCAGGCACCCTGTTCGGACGGGCCTCGACGGAGGTTCGACTCGGTGCGACCAGGTATGGGAGGGCTGCATGCGGGGAATCATCACCACCACCACGCTCGCTGTCACAGCCGTGGTGTTGACGCTGTCGAGTCCGGCGGCCTACGCAGGCGGCTATCACAAGATTCACGGCACCATGGGCGGCGACGACATCCGGGGAACCAGCGGTCCGGACCTCATCGGTGGACGGGGCGGAGACGACCGGATCCGGCCCGGTCGCGGCACCGACATCGTCCGTGCTGCGGGCGGTGACGACTACATCTTCCTGCTGAACGACGGCCTGGTCGACCGGATCCACTGCGGGACCGGCAACGACGTGGTCGCCTACAGCTATGCGGTCGACCAGCACGACATCATCGACCCCAACTGTGAGGGCATCATCGCCTGAGCGGGCGGCAGCCCGGCGGCGTTACTAGGGTGTCGGCATGACCGATCTCACCCATACCTGGGACGGCCTGGAGATCGCAGCCGACGATCCCCGCGGCGCGACCGTGGTCGTCCGCCGGCGGACGACCGCCGGGGCGGTCGAGCTGCTGCTGTTGCATCGCAACCACTACGGTCCCGACTACGAGGGCGACTGGGCGTGGACTGCCCCGGCCGGATCGCGGCAGCCCGGCGAAGCCGTGTATCCCGCCGCACTCCGCGAGCTTGCGGAGGAGGCCGGGCTGACCGGTCTGGACGTCTTCGCACTGGATCTCTCCTTGTCGGCGCCTCCGCGGGAAGGCCTGCCGCCGTACCACTGGGCCATCTTCGGCGCCGACGTCGAGCGCGAGACCGAGATCGACCTCGTCGATCCGGAGCACGATCGCTACGAGTGGTTGCCACCCGAGGCCTGCCGCGAGCGCCTGTTGCCGGGCTGGGTGGCCGACGGCCAGGTCGGGCGGGGTTCCAGCGTCCCCACGATCGCGGTGTCGTTCCGGCCGATGCGCTACGACGACCTGACTGCGGTCGTCGCCTGGCAGCAGGCGCCGCACGCCGCTCGGTGGTTCCACGGTGACGCGATGACACCGGCAGCTGCTCGCGAGCGCTACGGACCGCGGATCGAGGGTGAGCACCCCACCCGGATGTGGGTGGTCGAGATCGACGGTCTGGCTGTGGGTTACGTACAGGCCTACCGCGTCGGCGACTACGACGAGTACGCCGTCAAGACCGGGGACCCCGACGCCATCGGCTTCGACTACGTGCTGGGCGACCCTGCCCTGGTCGGGCAGGGGATCGGGACGCGCATGATCTGGACGTTCTGCCGGGACGTGCTCGTGCCCTCCTACCCGGACGCACCTCGCTTCGTCGCCAGCCCCGACCACCGCAACGCCGCGTCGCTGCGGGCGCTGGCCAAGTGTGGGTTCGTGGCCGGGAACTGGATCGACGCGCCCAGCGTGAGCGGGGAGGGCGTCGACACCGAGGTCGTCTGCACGCTCGATCGGGCGCACTGGTTCGGCCCTGGTCGTGATCTCGGCTCGAGCGGCTGAGAGCCACGTACGCCGCGTGACCTGAGTCGCACCGGCCGCCCAGCCGGAATATCACAGCGGCTCTCGTGTTGGCCGTGACATGAGAGCCGCTGTGATTCGAGCCTATGGAGACCCTGACGTCGTCGAGACCGCAGAGGTCGACGACCCGTTGGTCGGCCCCGACTACGTCCTGATCAAGGTCGCTGCTGCCGGGGTGAACCCCGTCGACTGGAAGGTCGTGGCCGGCTACCTGCAGGGCGCCTTCCCGCATCACCTGCCACTGATCCCCGGCTGGGACGTCGCCGGCGAGGTCGTCGCCGTCGGACCCGCAGTGACCGAGGTCGCTCCGGGAGACCGGGTGGCGGCCTACAACCGCAAGGACCATGTGCAGAACGGAACGTTTGCCGAGCTCGTGGCCGCGCACATCCGCGCGGTGGCCAAGGTGCCGGACGGTGTCGACCTCGTCAGCGCCGGCGCGCTCCCGCTGGTCGGCCTGACTGCCCAGCAGCTCATCGACGCCACTGAGGTCGGCGAGGGTGACACGGTGCTCGTGCATGCGGCCGCGGGCGGCGTCGGCGGTATCGGCGTTCAACTGGCGAAGCTGCGTGGTGCTCGCGTGATCGGCACGGCGAGCGCCCGCAACCACGACTACGTCCGCTCGATCGGTGCCGAGCCCGTCGAGTACGGCGAATCCGCCGCCGAGCTGACCGCCAACGTGCGCAAGGTCGCTCCCGACGGCGTGGACGTGGTGCTGGACTTCATCGGTGGCGACTCGCTCGAGTCCGCCCCCGACGTGCTCGCGGACGGCGGCCGTCTTGGCTCGATCGTCGACGCCGACACCGTCAAGAAGCTGGGTGGGCGCTACATCTTCGTCCGGCCGAACGGCCCGATGCTGGCCGACCTGCTCGCGCTGGTCGCCGACGGGTCGCTGCGGGTGGAGATCGCCGAGCAGTTCCCTCTCGACCGCGCCGGTGACGCGTTGGCGGCCAACAGGGCCGGTCACGTGCGCGGCAAGGTCGTCGTCACCGTCTGACCCGACTTGTCAGAACCCGGTAGCGCTATAGGCCGACTGGGTTCTGACACCTCGGAATCGTCGTACGCTCGGGGTGTGTCCGAGTTGGGTCGCGGGGCTTCGTGGCGGCCGCCCGCTGCGCTGCGTCCGTACGTCACGCAGGCGTCCGGCTACTGCTACGACGCGGGTGCCCAGACCGCCCACCGCGGCATGCCGTCCACGACCTTGACGGTCGTGCTCGCTTTCGGTCAGCCGCTCGACGTGGGGTGGTACGGGCGCGCCGAGACTCAGCAGCGCTTCTGGGCAGTCGTGTCGGGCCTGTCGGTCGAGGCCGCAGATGTCCGCCAGTGGGGCCGGCAGGAGGGCATCTCGCTCGGCCTCACGCTCGCAGGTGCCAGGCTGCTCCTGGGGCTACCTGCCTCCGCTGTGCAGGGTCAGCTGGTGTCCGTCGATGACGTTCTCGGTGCCCGGGGCCGCCGGCTGTACGACGTCGTGGCGGACGCGGCCGGTTGGCCGGAACGGTTCGCGGCGCTCGGTCGAGGGCTGACCGAGCTGGCAGCCGTCGGCGAGGACACCCAGCCCGCCCGGGCCGAGGTGGCGCACGCCTGGGCACGGTTGACCGGACCCGGCGGTGCTGCGCCGCGCGTGGCGGAGGTGGCGTCCGATGTCGGCTGGAGCCGTCGCCACCTGGGTGAGCAGTTCCGCGCGGAGACCGGGCTGTCCCCCACGGACGCGCGGCGGCTCGCGCGCTTCGAACGGTCGCACGCCATGATGCGACAGCTGGCGCAGCCGATCGCCGAGGTCGGCTTTGCCTGTGGGTTCGCTGACCAGGCGCACATGACGCGCGAGTGGCGAGACCTGTGTGGATACACGCCGGGGGAGTGGATCCGGGCCGAGCTCCCATTCGTTCAAGACGGCGCGGGCGCTGGCGGAGATGCTGAAGTCATCCGCTTCGACCCGAACCTGAAGGAGTCCTGATGAGCCCGTCTCCCACCGTGTGGCACTCGCTGAGCTACCGCGATGCGCCGGCCGCCGTCGAGTTCCTGTCCGCCGCCTTCGGCTTCGTCGCCCATGGGGTCTACTACGACGAGTCGGACCCCACGAAGATCATGCACGCCCAGCTGGACTGGCCGCCGGGTGGCGGCATCATGCTCGGCTCCGGGCCGCGCCCCGACGGCATGACCGACCCGACCGGCCACGCCTCGGCGTACTGCGTCGTGGATGACACGATCGACCTCGACGAGCTTTTCTCGCGCGCGACGGCGGCCGGGGCGAAGGTGGTCCGACCGCTGACCGCGCAGGACTACGGCGGCCGCAACTTCGTCGTCCAGGACCCCGAAGGCAACCAGTGGAGCTTCGGCGACTACCCCGGCGAATAGCCCGTCCGAGTTGTCAGAACCCAGTAGCGCCATAGGCCGGCTCGGTTCTGACAACTCGGTGCGGTCGCTTAGGCTGGGGCGGTTATGACGGCGACTCCCACGGCAGCGCAGCCACGCACGTACGAGGTGCGGACCCACGGTTGCCAGATGAACGTGCACGACTCCGAGCGGCTGTCCGGCCTGCTCGAGGACGCCGGCTACCTGCGGGCGACGCCCGGTACGGACGCGGACGTCGTCGTCTTCAACACCTGCGCCGTCCGCGAGAACGCCGACAACAAGCTGTACGGCAACCTCGGCCAGCTGGCCCCACGTAAGGCGGCCGACAAGCACATGCAGCGCAGCGTTTAGTTTCAGTGTGGATTTGTAGATGGGACTCTACCTGAGTCGACCGCCATGCCGTCGAAGCCAGCCCGGAGCACCCTCTGGGAAGGCCTCAGGAGCCGTTTGACGGACTGGAATGCTCCGGCGACAGGGGGGTTGTTCACTGGAAAACCAACGCGAGGGCACTGCGGCGGGTGCTGACGAATCCGCGGGGTGCATCTGCGACATCGGTGTTCACTCCTGTCCACCCGCCAGGCCAACCTGACACGTTTTGTACGCAAGGGGAACCCTTGACGCCTCCTGACCCGTCATTGTGGTGTCAGGACAGATTGGGGGCCCGTGGACGCCGAGGAGTTCGCCGCCTACATGTCGGCGCGCTGGCCTGCGCTGGTACGCACCGCCGTGCTGCTGGGCTGCTCACCGCACGATGCCGAGGACATCGCCCAGACGGCACTGGCCCGCTGCTACATGTCGTGGTCGAAGGTCGCGCGCGCCGATGACCGAGAGGCATACGTGTACAGGGTTCTGGTGAATGCTTACAACGACAGTCGCCGTCGTCGCTGGTGGGGTGAGCGACCGACGGCAGTCATGCCAGAACCCGCGACCAGTGCGGAGCCGGCCGAGGCTGTGGACCGGTCCGACGCTGTCGACCGCGCCCTACGAGACCTGGACGACAGCCAACGAGCAGTCGTCGTGCTTCGGTTCTACGCGGACCTCACGGAGGCCGAGACAGCGGCCGCTCTTGGTCTGCCGGTCGGCACGGTCAAGAGCAGACAGTCCAGGGCCCTTCGGCAACTGGCCGCGAGTCGGCACCTCGCAGGCGGACCAGACAGGAGTCCAACATGAACGAGTCAGAGGTCAGGACGAGGCTGGCCGAACGGGTCGAGCAAATCGAGGTCGGCCATGCCCCGATAGAGGAAGCCCGCCGAGAGGGTCAGCACATGAGGCGGCGACGCTCGGTCCTCGCCGCGTCTCTGTCCACCGCCGCTCTAGTCGCCGTCATTGGGGTTGCGCTCCTCATCCGTCCAGGTGCGAATGGCGGCCCGGCGCCGGCGGACGCGACTGAGCCAACGCTCGACAGCCGATGGCAGGGCACTATGACGCTCGAACCGTCGACCGCGCCACCAGGTGCCATTGTTGCGATGCACTTCCCTTCGACCAGTAGCAGAGGGGTTGCGTACTCGCTCGCCTCGTGGACCGGAAGCGCCTGGGCCGACCCGGAGTATTACTTGACGTCAGACGGCGGCGACGGGCTTGGCTGGAAGCCGGATTGGTGGCGCGTCGACAACGGCGCAAACAAGGGCTGGTTCGACATAGGTGTCAGCGGTCCCGGTCCGGACCGGATTGTTGTTCCCGACACATCCGCCGGCCCCTATCTGTTGTGCACCGCCAACGCCAGCGCTAAGGCGTGCGCGATTCTCACGGTGAGCGGCCCCACGACCGGACCGGACTGAGGGCAAGGGCTCCGACCGAGGACGAACTCATCGGCACGTGGCAGGCGGTCCAGCTAGAGGGCAAACTCGTCACCGTTGACGAGTCACGTCCGAGCAACTTAGACCGTCTGGACTTCAGTCGGTTGAACGGTCAGCTGACTTGGGATGCGCCCTTCGCTTGCAATTCGGCTGGCGGGCAGTTTGACCTACTTGCCGATGGGACAGTGATACCGACGTTCGGAAGTACACAAATCGGATGCGGTTCTCGCTGGGATGGCGTCAAGGCGGCGGCGAACCCGATGCTCACAGTTGTGCGCGTATCCCTAGGAGGAGACCAACTGCGTTTCTACAACGCCGATGACCGCGTTGTTGGAGTCTTCGAACGAGTGAACTAGGAGACGTTGAGCCTCTCCTAGCACTTCATGCGGCCGCCTTGCTAACCACATGGACTACACCACTTTCAGCAATGGCATCTCTGGCCCTATGGAAGCTAGATGCACGCTAGGAGGCTCTGCGTGCCCGTCTAAGCGCCTAATAGATAGCGGGCGGACCAGAGGTCGACCCCCTATTTTTCTCAAATCATGGCCCTTCTAGCGAATGCCATAACTAGGGCGTATATAAGTCATTTATAACTAGTTACCTATAACATGTCTTAACTTGACAGACCCGACATTCTACTGTATACTTGAAGATGTAAGCAACCGACTAGCAGAAAGACGCTCGTTAATAGATTCAAGCGAATCGTTTGGTCCCCTGCATGGTCTTTAGTCGGTTCTTGCAGGGGACACTTTTTATGCCCCCACCGAGCAGGTCTGGCGGTATAACCAGACGTGGTGGTAACCGGGTTGGATGTAAAGTAACTTGCCCTAAGCACGTAGCAGGAATGCTACCTAGAAAAGTGTTAGCGACCTCTAGGCTGGACAATAAAAAGTCCCTACAAGGGATAGCCTTGTCCAAAAATAGATATACAAGGAAAGAAAAGAACGGACGCAAGCGTCCGGTCAGGGTCACTACGTTCCCCTGACTGAAAAGATGAGACTGAAAGAAAGTAAAGAAGCCACATGCGAACGAAGAGAGCGTGTGCCCGAGCGTAGCGAGGTATCTAAAGAAAGGAAAAACTATCTATGACCCTTGGAGGAAGAATATGTAAAGTACATCATGCCGCTGGTTTGTGCTGAACAGGAAAAGTGAACAGGAAGTTAGAAATTGAATGTTCAGTGGCAGGGCAGGCAACTTCAAGACGTACCGCCAGGAGATTGCGGCCGATGACGTACGCAACCTCCACCTATGGCGGCCACACCGCTCTAGATGAAAAGGTTAATGCACTGGGTTCGCATCGACGGCAGGTAAAGACCTTTCCCCAATCAACTGGGCGGAACCCATCAGTTAAGCGTAGGAAGCAGCGTAAGACTGTTTCGAGGCCCAGAAAATAGTCGCTGGACCCCGGTCCCACTTTATTTATCTGACGCTAGGGAGCCTAGCGTGGTGTCATGGTAGAGGGCTTGGCAGAGAGTCACAACCCCACCACGATGGGCAGTGACAAACAGGCGGGTTAGGAGTTCAGAGCCCACGCCCGCAAGTCCGGACGCCGTCAGGAGCCCGGCCCGAACACTGCTACACAGCAGAGCCAGGCAGCGACGGCGCCCATTGTTCCGAGCAGCAGGCCTGCGCCGATTCGGCGGACTCTGGGCGACGTCAGAAGGAGTAGCCCGTTCACGAGGCTCTGCCCAAGAACCAACGTCATAAACGGCAACCAAATGTCTTGGGGTAGGAGATAGTTGGTCGTCTCATGGTCTTCATAGTGCGCCAGCACGAGAAGCAGTTCGATGTAGACGGCCACAAGGTTCACAAAGACCAGGACGGTGGTCACGAGAGTCGTCGGCGGGACCCGCTTCGCAGTCTCAGCCGCTCCTAGTGTCATCTTGTGAGGTACGACCTCTTCCTCGCCATTTTCGTGGATTGCCCCCGAGCGCCCTGACCGCTCATCGGATGTAAGTGACTTGTCAGGCAGCCTTGGCATCCAGTTGGGCGGACCTGAGCACAGCCTTGACGGTCGACGGATACCAACGCGCTCCCCCACGTGCGGTAGCCACATCGTCCGAGTTAAGACCATCGGCAATGGCTGCCATCGTCCTTCCTGACTGACGTTCCGCCACTATGCGCTCCACAACGGCGGCCGGTAGCGAACGGGGTCGGCCAAGTCGCACACCCTGCCTCTTCAACTGTTGGAGAGCCGCACTGGTCCTGGCTCCGATGAGTTGCCTCTCGTACTGTGCGAAGCACGCCATCACGTTGGCCATAAGTTGTCCTGATGGGCTGGTGGTGTCAAGCGCCAGGTCGAGAACGACCAACTGCCACCCCTCCTTGTTCGCCCGCTCCATCAAGGTGGCGAAGTCCAGCAGCGAACGAGAGAGCCGGTCAAGTTTCGAGACGACCAGCACCGAGGCATCGCCCGTGCGGAGTGCATCGAGCGCTGTCGAGATGGCTGGACGCGACAAGTTCCTTGCTGAGTACCCCTCATCAGCCAAGTACTCCACCTCAGACCAGTCACGACGTGAGGCCTCTGCGTCGATGACTGCTCGCTGGTCGGCCAGGCCGAGACCGCTGATTGCCTGCTCCTCGGTAGACACCCGGAGGTAGCCGATGACCTTTTCTGCTCGCTTCTTCATGTCCACAGCATACATTAAACGGACGATTAATGTATGCACACGGTCAACGAGGCTCGGAGGGATTTCGAGTTTGAGCCGGCGATAGCGATGTCCAGGGGCTAGATTGAGAACGCGAAGGCCCGAAGACTTCCAGATGACCGTCAAGCATCCGGACGCGTCTTCGGGCCTCGCGGCTTACAGGACTCAGCAGCTAGGCGTTGTCCTCAACCGTGCCTCCGTTGGCGATGATGTTGGCGCAGGTACGTGCGTCCACCTTCGCCACGTAGGTTTCACTGTGGGCAAGAATCGCCCCGTTGCTCGCCACGACCCGGACGAAGAACTGTCCGCTCGTGGACCTCCAAATTTGGCACCTCATCTTCGTTGCCTACCTTTCTTCTCGTGATGCTGGTGTACCCGACAAGACTTGGACGGGCACTTGACGTGGAGAACTACAACGGTGTAACTACTCCACTTGCCCAAGTGTGAGCGGAGACGCCGTAAGGGTGCAAGCATCTCGTTGCAGGTGAGACAGAACGGGACTAGTGGGGAAGGTGAGGTCTGCTAGGTCCTGTCTTAGGGACCAGCCGGCGGCGTCATCTGTGTGCGCACTATCCCTAGGCAGATGCCCGGCGAAGGGCGCTGTTTAGTCCGTCTCCGGAATTTTCTAACGTTGCGCTGGTAGATGAATGTGTACCAATAGACTGCACTATGAGGGCGAAAGAAGACAGTGAATGACGGGCCTCCGGTGGACGCGTCATCGTCTGTCTCGAAGCCAGCCGTACCTTGCGGGATTTCCTCAGCCGATTGCTCTGTGGATATCTCCGTCGTTGGTCTGTGCGTAGGTCCTCAGCGTCACGGCTACATCACTGTGCCTCATCTGACGCGACACGAGGGCAAGGGAAACACCGCGTTCCAGCAACGTCGTGCAGTACCAGTGCCTGAGCATGTGCGGGTTGAGGTGTATGCCGAGCTTGCTTCCAGCACGGCGGAGTGACTCTCGGACAGATGACGGTATAGGGCGTTGGTCCAGAGCGTCGATGTACGGAGCCAACCAGTGCGGGATGACGATGCTGGCCTCATTTGTCTTGACCGGGCCGACCGTGACTGAACGAGGTTTGCCGGTCTGGTACAACTCTTGGACCTGCTTGTCTACGCGCAGTCTATCGCCTGCACGGTCCTTCCCCGTGATTGCGCACGCCTCTCCGATGCGCAGGCCCGCGTACATCATCAGCAGTCCCCGGGACTCATGCGGCGACAGCATCAGAGCCATTCTCAGGGTGTCTTCGGACTCCAGCTGATACCGACGAGGCACGGCCTTGGGAATTCGCATCTTGAAGCCGAGCACGGACCTCACGGCAATGACGGCGGCGCGGCGCGTGTTGGGGTTCTCAAGCGCCCAAAGGCGTGAAAACACCTCGTCTTCCGACACTGTCTCCATGTCGAGAATCCCCAAGCTGCCAAGGAGTCTGAGGTACGAGAGGTAAGTGCTCTGCCGAAGCCCCTTCTCTATTGCCGTGCGGTCCAACTGTGCTCGGATGGTCACCAGATACTCTTTTCGTCTGATGAAACCAAACGCCCAGCCCCGCACGTACGAGGTGCGGACCCACGGTTGCCAGATGAACGTGCACGACTCCGAGCGGCTGTCCGGCCTGCTCGAGGACGCCGGCTACCTGCGGGCGACGCCGGGCACTGACGCCGACGTCGTCGTCTTCAACACCTGTGCCGTGCGCGAGAATGCCGACAACAAGCTGTACGGCAACCTCGGCCAGCTCGCCCCGCGCAAGGCGGCCGACAAGCACATGCAGATTGCCGTCGGCGGCTGCCTGGCGCAGAAGGACCGGTCCGAGATCACCCGACGCGCGCCCTGGGTCGACGTCGTCTTCGGTACGCACAACATCGGTTCCTTGCCGGCCCTGCTCGAGCGGTCGCGCGTCAACCGCGAGGCGCAGGTCGAGATCCTCGAGTCGCTCGAAGTGTTCCCGTCGACGCTGCCGACCCGCCGCGAGTCGGCGTACGCCGCCTGGGTGGCGATCAGCGTGGGGTGCAACAACACCTGCACGTTCTGCATCGTGCCGTCGCTGCGCGGGACCGAGAAGGATCGCCGGCCGGGTGACGTGCTCGCCGAGGTCGAGGCCCTGGTCGGCGAGGGCGTCATCGAGGTCACTCTGCTCGGCCAGAACGTCAACTCCTACGGCGTCGAGTTCGGCGACCGGCAGGCGTTCGGCAAGCTGCTGCGGGCGTGCGGCGAGATCGAGGGCCTGGAGCGGGTGCGGTTCACCTCACCACATCCGCGTGACTTCACCGATGACGTGATCGCGGCGATGGCCGAGACGCCCAACGTGATGCCCTCGCTGCACATGCCGCTTCAGTCCGGGTCCGACACGGTGCTCAAGGCGATGCGCCGGTCCTACCGCCGCGATCGATACCTCGGCATCCTCGACCGCGTGCGCGAGCAGATCCCCGAGGCCGCCATCACGACGGACATCATCGTCGGCTTCCCGGGCGAGACCGAGGACGACTTCCAGCAGACGTTGTCGCTCGTGCGGGAAGCGCGGTTCAGCGGAGCGTTCACGTTCCTGTACTCCCAGCGGCCCGGGACGCCCGCAGCCACGATGGACGATCAGCTCCCGCATGACATGGTGCAGGAGCGGTACGTGCGGTTGGTCGACCTCGTCAACGAGATCGCGTGGGACGAGAACAAGCGGCTGGTCGGCCGGCGCCTCGAGGTGCTGGTCGCCGGGGGGGAAGGTCGCAAGGACGCGGCCAAGGCGCGGCTGTCCGGCCGGGCGCACGACAACCGGCTCGTGCACTTCGTCCCGGACCCCTCGGTGACGGTGCGCCCCGGAGACGTGGTCGAGGTCGACGTGACGTATGGCGCGCCGCACCACCTGGTCAGCGACACCCCGGTGACGGCCGTGCGTCGAACCCGTGCGGGTGACGCCTGGGAGGCCCGCACCTCCGGGGCGACCGCTGGAACTAGAGGCGGTGGCGCCACGTCCGGTGGGAGCGGCTCGCCGTCCGGCGGTGGAGTCTCGCTCGGCATGCCGTCGATCGGCGTACCCACTGACCTCCCGACGGTCGACACGCCCGCCTGCACCACGTCCTAGCGGCCTGCCGCCACTGCGGATGGTGGCCGCCGCGTTTGCCTAGTTAACAAGGCAAAGGCCCTGTTCTCGAGGCGAATTTGCCTAGTTCTGCAGCCACCTGGCTTGTGAACTAGGCAAACGCCTACGGCCAGGTCGGGCAGGATGGAGGCATGGGTAGTGCTGCCGGTGCGCAAGAGTCGTCGTGGCGGGGGACCAGCAGTACGTCGTTCTGGCTGGACGACTCGATCCGGCCGCCCCAGCGCCCCCACCTCGATCGGGCCACCAGGACCGACCTGGCCATCGTCGGCGCGGGGTACTCGGGCCTGTGGGCCGCCCTCCTCGCTAAGCAACAAGATCCGGACCGCGACGTGGTGGTGGTCGACGCCTGCCGGGTCGGCTGGGCGGCGAGCGGACGCAACGGCGGCTTCTGCGACGCCAGCATCACCCACGGCGACGCCAACGGCCGCGACCGTTTCCCCGATGAGTTCGACACCCTCAAGCGGCTCGGCGACGAGAACCTCGACGGTTTGCTGGCCGACCTCGACAAGTACGACATCGAGTGCGACCTCGAGCGCACCGGTGAGCTCAACGTCGCCACCGAGGGGTACCAGGTGGCCGACCTGCGCGAAGCCGCTGAGGCCGGTGGCGGCCGCTTCCTCGACCGCGACGAGGTACGTCGCGAGGTCGCCTCCCCGACCTACCAGGCCGGACTCTGGGACGAGCACGGCACGGTCATGGTGCACCCCGGCAAGCTGGCCTGGGGTCTGGCGCGCGCCGTCGAGGACCTCGGCGTCAGGATCTTCGAGGGCACCTACGTCAAAGGGATCAAGCGCGAGCCGGACGGCATCCGCCTGCAGACCAAGCACGCATCTCTCACGGCGCGGCAAGTCGTGCTCGCGACCAACGCGTTCCCGGCACTGGTCAAACGCCTGCGGCCGTTCATCGCCCCGGTGTACGACTACGCCCTCGTCACCGAGCCCCTCTCGGCCGAGCAGCTCGCCGCCATCGGCTGGCGCAACCGGCAGGGCATCGGCGACACGGCCAACCAGTTCCACTACTACCGGCTGACCCCGGACAACCGGATCCTGTTCGGCGGCTACGACGCGATCTACCACTTCGGCGGCAAGATCAGCCCCGCGCTGGACTCACGGCCAGCCACCTTCGACCTGCTGTCCGACCACTTCTTCACGACCTTCCCCCAGCTGGAGGGACTGAGCTTCAGCCACGCCTGGGGTGGCGCCATCGACCTGTGCAGCCGCTTCTGCGCGTTCTTCGGTACGGCTCATGGCGGGCAGACGGCGTACGCCGCAGGCTTCACCGGCCTTGGGGTCGGTGCGACCCGGTTCGGCGCCCAGGTGATGCTCGACCTGCTGTCGGGGGAAGAGACAGAGCGGACCGCGACGAAGCTGGTCCGGACCAAACCCGTGCCGTTCCCGCCCGAGCCGTTCGCGTACGCCGGGGTGCAGATCACCCGCGCATCGATCGCGCGGGCCGACCGCAACGAAGGGCGGCGGGACCTGTGGCTGCGCACGCTCGACCGGCTGGGGCTGGGCTTCGACTCCTGACCGGGGGCGATGCCGCCGGACCCGTCGCCCGGAATGCGGGAAAGCGCAGGCCGACACGCCGTACGACGCCTGCACCTTCCCGCAATTCGCGGGTGGCGGGGCCGAGCAGGACGAGCCGCGGTCAGGCGTGCGGACCGCCGGCGAAGCCGAAGGCCACGACCGGGGCCAGCGTCCCGGCCCGGAGCTGCTCGTAGACGTATCTCTCGTGCGGCACCACCGGCTCGGGCAGCGTGTCGAGCGCGAACCACTGAAGGTCGGCGGTCTTGTGCGACTCGACCACGCGGGGCTCGCCCTGCCAGCGCCGGCAGGCGAAGAACCAGTCGACCCGTTCGTCGATCGGGCGGCCGGTGGCACCGGTGCGGTGCATGCCGCAGAGCGGTTCGAGGTCGGTCACGTCGATCCGCACCCCGAGCTCTTCCGTCGCCTCGCGGACCGCTGCCTCATGGACTGCCTCACCGGACTCCACATGACCGGCTGCCGCAGTCGCCCAGTGCCCGTCCATGAAGCCGGTGCCCTCGCGCAGCTGCAACAGCACCTCGTCGTCACGGCGCAGGATCACGTAGGCGGCGGGCACGACCCGGAAGCGTTCTGACACGGGGAGAGCCTAGGCCGCCGCTCCTGACGACCGCCGCGCCGCCTAGGGTCGCTGCATGCTCGTCGCTGCTGCGGTCTGCCCCCACCCGCCGCTTCTGGTACCGGCCCTGGCGTCCGGCGCCGCAGCGGAGACCGCCGACCTGCGGACCTGTTGCCAGGACGCCGTACGACGGCTTGCCGTCGCCGCCCCGGGCACCGAGCAGGAGCCACCTCGGGTCGTCGTCGTCGGAGCGGCCGCCACGGCGGGCGACTGGGATGGCGGGGCCGGTGGCGACCTGCGGGCCTTCGGAAGCGACGTCTCGTTCGGGGGGCCCGAGATCGTGCTGCCCTTGTCGCTCACGGTCGGCGCCTACCTGCTCGACGTGGCCGGCTGGCCCGCCTCTGGTCGCCGCTACGTAGCTGTGGCGGGGGGGACGGCGCCGTCCACGTGTGCCCAGCTCGGGCGGGACCTCGTCGGCTCGCCCGAACCGGTGACCGTGCTCGCTATGGCCGACGGGAGCGCCCGCCGCACCACCCAGTCACCGGGTTACCTCGACGAGCGCGCGGTCGGCTACGACGAGAGCGCGGTGACCGCGTTGGCTCGCGGCGACGTCGACGCCTTGCTCGCGCTCGACCCGGACCTCGATGCAGCGTTGTGGTCGACCGGCCGTCCGGTGTGGCAGGTGCTGGCCGGTGCCGCTCAGACGACGTACGACACGGGCGGCACCATCAGCGCGACCGTGCCCTACGACGCGGCGCCCTATGGCGTCGGGTACGCCGTGGTCGAGTGGGCCGTCACCTACGCCGTGCGCTGACGCAACAGCAGCCGGACAGCCGAGCTGGCCTACTTCGGCGGGGTGTCGGGCAGGTCGTCGTTCTTGCCGTCGAGCTTGTCGAGGGCTTCGGCCGCCTTCGACTTGGCCGACTCGATCTTGTCGTGGTGCTTGCCCCCGGTCCTCTTGTCGACGAACTCACCGGCCTTGCCGAGTCCTGAGTTGATCTTGTTGCCGTGTTTGTCGACGGCTTCGGTGGCCTTGGTCTTGAACTTGTCCAGGAACCCCATGCGTGTCCTCCTCAGCGTGCCCCGTACGACCATTGTGGTGTGCCGAGGGCTCATACCCAACCGCGGTGTCAGAACCAGGTGGCGCGATAGGCCGACTGGGTTCTGACACCTCGGTGAGATCATGGGCGGATGCCCACGCCACCTGTCGTCGCCGTGGTCGGACCCACGGCCGCGGGCAAGAGCGACCTGGCGGTCGACCTGGCGCTGGAGCTGGGGGGCGAGGTCGTCAACGGTGACTCGATGCAGCTCTACCGCGGGATGGACATCGGCACCGCCAAGCTCGCACCAGCCCAACGCCGCGGTGTACCGCACCACTTGCTGGACCGGCTCGACGTGACCGAGCCGGCGACGGTGGCGGAGTTCCAGGGCTGGGCGCGGAGTGCCATCGAGGACTGTCGACGCCGCGGCCGGCTGCCGGTGCTCGTCGGGGGCTCGGCCCTGTACCTGCGGGCAGTCCTGGACCAGTTCGACTTCCCCGGGGCCGACCCGGACGTGCGGGCGCGGCTGGAGAGCGAGCTCGCTTCCGTGGGCGCGCCGGCCATGCACGAACGGCTGCGGTCGGTCGACGCCGCCGCGGCCGAGGTGATCCTGCCGGGCAACGCGCGGCGGATCGTCCGGGCTCTCGAAGTTCTCGAGATCACCGGGCGCCCCTTCCAGGCGCGGCTGCCGGACCATCGCTACGCCTTCGAGCTGGCAGTCCAGATCGGCATCGACGTACCCCGGGACCTCCTGGACCAGCGGATCGAGCATCGGGTCGGTCAGATGTGGGACGGCGGCTTGGTCGACGAGGTACGCCGGTTGGAGTCGCTGGGGCTGCGCGAGGGTCGAACGGCGAGCCGGGCGCTCGGGTACGCCCAGGTGCTGCGGTTCCTCGCCGGGGAGTGCTCGGAGGCGGAAGCCCGCGAGGACACGGTGCGGGGGACCCGGAAGTTCGCCCGCCGCCAGGACACCTGGTTCCGCCGTGACCCGCGGATCAGCTGGCTGCCGTATGACGCCGCTGACCTGGCTGCCCGCGCTTCGGCGCTCGTGACGGGACTCGCGTGAGCTCGGCGCCGCCGCCGGGGCCGTACGATCGAGGGGTGAACTTCCCGTTCGTCAAGGGTCACGGCACCCACAACGACTTCGTGGTGCTGCCGGACCTCGACGGCACCATGCACGGTGACCTGACGCCGGACGTGGTGGCCGCACTGTGTGACCGCCGCGGCGGGATCGGCGCGGACGGCGTGCTCCGCGTGCTCCGCGGGGACGTCGACGGGGGGGCGGACTGGTTCATGGACTATCGCAACGCCGACGGCTCCGTGTCGGAGATGTGTGGCAACGGCATCCGCGTCTTCGCTCGGTACCTTGCCGAGGCCGGCCTGGTCGAGGTAGCCCGCCTGACGGCTCCGCTCCCGATCGACACGCGAGACGGGATCAAGCTCGTCACGTTCTGCGACGACGGCGAGATCAGCGTCGACATGGGCAACCCGAAGGTGGCCGGTGACGTGACCGTGTCGCTGAACGGGCATGCGATGGCGGGGCACAAGGTCGACATGGGCAACCCTCACGCCGTGGTCGTCGTGGATGATCTGGCCGCGCTGGGCGAGCTCGCGCGTTCGCCGATCTTCTGCAGTGCGGAGTACCCCGATGGCGTCAATGTCGAGTTCGTCGTCCGCCGCGGCGACCGGCACCTGGCGATGCGGGTGTTCGAGCGCGGGGCGGGTGAGACGTGGTCGTGCGGCACCGGCGCCTGCGCCGTCGTCGCGGCGGCCATCACGGCCGACGCCGGTGCCACCTTGCCCGCGTCCTACCGTGTCGACGTGCCGGGCGGGACGCTCACCGTCATCTGGGACGTCGACGACCACATCCACCTCAAGGGCGACGCCGTCCTCGTCGCCACCGGCACCTGGACCCCCTCGTAGGTCCCTGCCCACCTGGCCCTCCGCGTTTGCCTAGTTCACAAGCCAGCTGGCCTGTGAACTAGGCAAACCTGACGCGGTCACTGGGTGCTTGCCTCGCTCACCTGGTACGCCGCTCACCTGGTACGCCGCTCACCTGGTACGCCGCTCACCTGGTACGCCGCTCACCTGGTACGCCGCTCACCTGGTACGCCGCTCACCTGGTACGCCGCCCGACCAGCGGCGTACCCCGCCGCGTCAGGGAGTAGCCATCTCCTCGCGCGCCCGCTTCGGGAGCAGGAACACGACCGCGAACGACGCCACCCAACACCCGATTGCCACGCCCAGCACGCCACCGAACGCATCACTGAAGCCATCTGTCGGCAGCAGCTGGAAGAAGATCGTCCCGAGCACGGCCACGCCGGCGGCTCCGCCGAACTGCTGGACGGCGTTGAGCAGCCCGGCACCGGTGCCGACCTCGTTCTCGTCCAGATCGGCCAGGATCAGGTCGAACATCGGCGGGAAGATCAGTCCGGCGCCGACACCGGCGACCAGGGTTCCCGGGGCGAGCTGCCAGCCGGTGACGTCGAGGTCCCACTGCTCGATGGTCAGCCCGAGCATGATGATGCCGAGCAGGATGCCGATGAGGCCTACGTGCATGACGGGACGTCCCAACCGCGCGCCAAGCCAGGCGCCGGACAGCGCCGAGCCGACGGCGATCCCGAGCGCGAACGGCGTCAGGGCGAGCCCGGCGTCGAGTGGTCTGAAGCCGAGGCCAAGCTGGACGAACAGGTTGAACGACAGCATGAACCCCGACAACCCGGCAAAGAACGTCAACAAGAGCAGCAGCCCCGCGACGTATCCCCGGTGCTTGAACAGCGACGGCTCGATCACCGGGTGCGCCGAGCGGCGCTCGTTCCAGATGAAGAGGGCGAACAGGACGACAGACGCGCCCATCAGCGCAAACGTCCACCCCGGCCAGCCCGCCTCTCGACCCTGCACCAACGGGTAGATGAGGGCTGCCGACGCCGCCGTGATCAGCGCGCTGCCGACCAGGTCGAGCCGATGGCGACGCTCAGACGACGGCATCTCCGGCAGGTAGCGGAACGCCAGGAGGGTGGCGACCGCACCGACCGGCAGGTTGATGAGGAACACCATGCGCCAGCCGCTTCCGAACAGGTCAGCGTCGATGAGGACGCCGGCGATGATCGGCCCGAGCACCGCAGCCAACCCCAGCACCGGACCGAACGGGATGAACGCCTTCGCCAGGTCCTGAGGCGGGAACGCCTGCTTCACCATCGCCAGGCCCTGCGGGATCATCGTCGCGCCGAACAGTCCCTGCGCCACCCGGGCGCCGATCAGCAGCCCGGCAGACGGCGCCAGCCCACTCGCCAGCGACGCCGCGGTGAAGCCGACCATGCCGATGAGGAACATCTCACGGCGGCCGATCAGGTCACCCAGCCGTCCGGAGGTGACGAGCCCGATCGCGAAGGCCAGCGTGTACGCCGCCAGCACCCACTGCAGTGTGCTGTCGCCTCCACCCAGGTCGGCTCTGATGGACGGTCCGGCCAGGTTGGCGATCGTGGCGTCGAGCAGATCCATCACATCGGCCACCAAGACGATGAACAGCACCATCCAGCGGTAGCGGTAGCCGGCGGGGGCGCCAGCCGTGACTTCGGGTTCGTCAGGCGGTGAGGGTTGTAGGTCGCTGGTCATGGGTCCCCCTCAGTCCAACGATGACGCGGCCACCCGCGAACGCCCGGCATCAACTGATGATAGTGCCGCCGGGTCGCGGACCCTCTTCGAGTCGCGGCCGCCCGACCAGTTTCCGCGCCAGACGGTGTCCGGCTCCTGGTGGCCGGGTCCCGCGAACTGGCGTAAACCGTTCGTGGCGGGCCGCTGCCGCGCCGTACAGTGGAAGCACGATGACAGTGAACAAACGTGCGTATGCCGACGAGCCGGACTTCACGGGCGACGACCTCGACACCGACAGCGCAGACATCGAGCTGCGTGACGACTTCTTCACTGGCGGGAGTGTCCACAGCGGCGAGGCCGCGGGGACAGCCGGGACAGCCGAGACGGGGCACCTCATCCGCGAGTCCGATGACGACTTCGACTGGGGCAGCGACGGTGAGGACACCTTCGGGGGCTCTGCGGATCGGCAGGGTGGCGATGACAGCCAGGGCGACTACGAGCTCGAGGAGCGGCATGCCCTGCGACGGGTCGCGGGACTCTCCACCGAGCTCGAGGACATCTCCGAGGTCGAGTACCGCCAGCTGCGGCTCGAACGCGTGGTGCTGGTCGGCGTCTGGACCGAAGGCAGCGTCCAGGACGCCGACAACTCGCTGGCCGAGCTCAAGCTGCTGGCCGAGACGGCTGGGTCGCAGGTGCTCGACGCCTTGTCGCAGCGCCGGCAGAAGCCCGACCCGGCCACCTACATCGGACCGGGCAAGGTCGACCACCTCCGCATCGTCGTGGCCGAGACCGGGGCCGACACCGTCATCTGTGACGGAGAGCTGAGCCCGTCCCAGCTGCGCAACCTCGAGGACAAGGTCAAGGTGAAGGTCGTCGACCGTACGGCGCTGATCCTCGACATCTTCGCCCAGCACGCGCGCTCCAAGGAGGGCAAGGCGCAGGTCGAGCTCGCCCAGCTCGAGTACCTGAAGCAACGCCTCCGTGGTTGGGGTGGCAACCTCTCCCGCCAGGCCGGTGGACGTGTCGGTGTCCAGGGTGGCGGTATCGGTGGTCGCGGTCCCGGTGAGACCAAGCTCGAGACCGATCGCCGCCGGATCACCACCCGGATGGCCAAGCTGCGTCGTGAGCTCAAGCACATGGCGACCGCCCGGGTGACGAAGAAGGCCGAGCGCGTACGCCGTGAGATCCCGGCCGTCGCGATCGCGGGATACACCAACGCGGGCAAGTCGTCGCTGCTCAACCGGCTCACCGGAGCCGGGGTGCTCGTCGAGGACGCGCTCTTCGCAACGCTCGACCCGACCACGCGGCGTACGACGACCACGGACGGCCGGGTCTACACCTTGTCCGACACCGTCGGCTTCGTCCGCCACCTGCCGCACCAGATCGTCGAGGCATTCCGCTCCACGCTCGAGGAGGTCGCCGACTCCGACCTCGTCATCCACGTCGTCGACGGCGCGCACGCCGATCCCGAAGGCCAGCTCGCCGCCGTCCGTGAGGTCTTCGCCGAGATCGGCGCCGACCAGGTGCCCGAGCTCGTGGTCATCAACAAGTCCGACGCCGCCGACCCGCACGTCATCCAGCGGCTGCTCGCGCGCGAACCGCACGCCGTGGTCGTGTCCGCCCGCACCGGTGAAGGCATCGCCGACGCGCTGCGCGCGATTGAGGCCGACCTGCCTCGTCCGTCGGTCGAGGTCGACGCGTTGCTGCCCTACGAGCGCGGCGACCTGATGAACAAGATCCATGAGCACGGCGAAGTGCTGAGCGTCGACCACACGGGCGACGGCACACGCGTTCGCGCGCGCGTCAACCCGAGCCTCGCGGGCGAGCTGGCGCAGTACGGAGCGGCTCCCGCCTGAGGATCGGCGGCACAAAGTCCCCCGAGGCATGCAACCCGGACACCCCTGAGCGGCGTACTCCTCGAAACGGCCCATGATCGCAAGGGGGAGCGGTGGACGAAGGCGAGTTCGACCAGTTCTATGCCGCGACGGCGCCCAGACTCGTGGGGCAGCTGACCGCGATGCTCGGCAGCTTCAGTGAGGCGCAGGACTGTGTCCAGGAGGCTTTCGTGCGGGCCTGGCTGCACCGGCGCCGGCTCGATCTGACCGAGCGGCCCGACGCCTGGGTACGCCGCGTGGCCTGGAACATCGGCGTCAGCCGGTGGCGCCAGTCCACCTCCCGGCTGCGGGCCCACCGCCGCCGCGGGCCAGACCCCGATGTGCGACCTCCGACCGAGGACCATGCCGTCCTCGTCGCCGCATTGAGCCGGATCGGTGCCGACCAGCGACGGGCGATCGTCCTGCACCACCTCTGCGACCTGTCGGTCGAGCAGGTCGCTGCCGAGGTCGATGCGCCGGTCGGCACCGTCAAGGCCCGGCTGTCCCGCGGGCGCGCCGCCCTGGCCGAGGTCCTCGGCCCCCACACATCACCGGCTTCTGACCCCCACGGGGAGGCCCACCATGCCTGAACTGCCTGACCACACGCCTGAACGTTTCGACGACGACCTGACCAGCCGGCTGGCGGCTCTGGCCGGCGATGCAGCCCGGCAGTCGCGCGTCTCGACCGCGCCCGAGATCCGCAGCAGAGCCTCCCGCCGGCGGCGGACTCAGGTGGCCACGTTGGCTGCCGTCGCCGCCGTCATGGTCGGCGTCGGCTGGTCGGTGGCCGCCCCGGGTTCAGATCACGCCGGCGACGACCTGCAACCGGTCGGCCCGCCGTCCCCCACGAGCGTGACAACGGCGCCGGACCGGTCCAGCGTCCCGCCGGACAGGGGCAAGACCGCGCAGGAGTATCACCCTGAGTTTCCGGCGTTGCAGTCATCCGCGAGTCCGGGCCCGACCCCCAGCGGTGGCTGGGTCACGACCTTTCCGGACGACCTGACACTCCCGTTCGAGGGCGCGAAGGCAACCTCATCGGACTCCTCGGACTGGGAGGCCCTCCGGAGTGTGGACAGCTGGTTGCTCACGCCGTGCGACGCCACGGAGAAGTCGGGATACCCGAGCGATGACGGGCGGACTGACCTCCGCTCGATCGGCTACCACGGCATCGAGTACGCCGAGTCCGAGCAGCTCGCGCTCTACTCGTCCGGCGAGGGCGCGGCAGCGGCAATGGCTGAGCTCCGTCAGGCGATCGTGCAGTGTGCGGCCGAGCGGAGGGTCGACGAGAGGGCCGTTACGTACAGCGACTCCTACTGGAGCTATACCGACACCGACAGGCTGGCCGTGGCCGGGTGGGGCCAGCCGGACGCCCAGGCGCCGGACGTGTCCTTCATGGCCTGGAACTGGAACCGGACGTACGACCTCGACGGCAACCCTCAATACGGTCTCGGCGGTGGGTTCTTCGTGGTGAGCCGGGTGGGGAACGCCATCTTCCTGACCGTCAGCGACGGGGAGACCGACTACGGCGAGCCCGCACAGGTGCGGCAGGCGTCGCAAGACCTCACCGGGACCACGAGAACCTTCCTGCCCACGCTGTGCGGCATCTTCGCCGACGGCAACGGCTGCTGAGCCTCCGTCTCAGACCGGAACTGTGCCGCGCCACGACGAGAGGTCGAGGACGACGTCGGCCCGCTGAGCGCTCGCGGTGATCAACCGGGCGTTGGGCTCGTCCACCCGGTCGACCCAGGAGGTGGCAGCGTCGAGTGGCTTGCCGGAGACTACGTGGCGGGCGATCAGGCGGTCGCGACGCAGCGCCTCGTCGGTCTGCACGAACCAGACCTGGTCGAGCTGCGCGGCCACCGCTTGCCACTCGGGACCCGGCAGCAGCAGGTAGTTCCCCTCGGTCACGACCAAGCCGGCGTCGGGCTCGACCACGAGAGCGGCGGCCAGCGGTTGCTCGAGGTCGCGCTCGAAGCCTGGGACGTACACCGGGTGGTCCGGCATGGCGCCGATACGCCCGAGCAGAGCGGCGTACCCCCAGGCGTCGAACGTCTCCGGGGCGCCCTTTCGGTCGAGCAGGGACAGTCGTCGGAGCTGGGCGTCGCCGAGGTGGAACCCGTCCATCGGGACGAGCGCGGCACGGCGGCCGACCGCGCCCACCAGGCCGTGCGCGAGTAACGACTTCCCCGAGCCAGGAGCGCCGGTGATGCCCAGGATGGTCCGGCCGTCGCCGAGCAACGCAGGAGTGAGTCCTACCAGCTCGGCCCCCTGGGACGACACGGTCACGAGCTCGGGCGCCATCACCCCATGGTGTCAGCCGAGGCTGTCCTTGGGCGATCGGCTGGCGGTGCGGTGGCGGAGGGTTAGCATCAGGTCATGGACGATCGCGACGAGTACGTCGAGATGACGGCGCACGTCCGCTCCACGCACGGGATCCCGGACGACGCCAAGCAGATGGGTCTGGACCGCAACACCGAGGAGGGCGCGCTGGTGGCCATGGCCGGGTCGCTCAGTTCCGCCAAGTTCTCACACCGGGTCGTCGCCTGGTTCGTGCTGGCCAGCTTCCTCGGTCCGCCGTTCTTCGGGCTGGTCCACTCCCTCTTCTGAGCTCTTGTGAGGGTGCAGGCCTTGGTGGCTCAGGGCCAGCCTGCTGCTGATGTCGAGACCTCCGCAGCCAGCACCTGACCCGTACGCGACCCGTCGGACATCTGGTCGGCGCCCTTCCACTCGTTCGCGGTGACGTACAGCGTCTGGCCGGTTGGTCCGCCGAGCATGCAGGCGAAGCAGCCGCGATCGACGTCGATCGTCTGCAGCACCTTCCCGCCTTCGGCCACGCGGACACAGCACTGGTGGGGCACATCGGCGTACCAGACGGCGCCCTCGGCGTCGAGGCAGATGCCGTCCGGTACGCCGTCGCCGAGGTCGGCCCACACGCGCTGACCCCACAGCGACCCGTCGTCGGCGATGTCGAACGCAGTCAGTCGCGCGCCGTATGACTCGGCGACGATCAGCGTGGCGTTGTCCGGCGTCACCGCCATCCCGTTGGGGAACATGACGTCGTCGGCCACCTGGCGGACCTGTCCGTCGGGCGTCGCGAGCGCGATGATCCCCGGCACCGGGTCCCCGCCCGAGAAGTCGAAGTTCACGTTGTTGACGTAGGCGTTGCCACGGCCGTCGACGACGATGTCGTTCCAGGGACGGGTCGCGAGGCTTGCCAGGTCTGCATGCGTCACGAGTGAGCCGTCGAGCTCGCGACGCAGCAACCGTGGTCCCTCCGAGGCGACGACGATCAGCCGGCCGTCGGGGAGGAAGTCGATGCACATGGGGAACGACGGGACGGACGCGATGACCTCGTCGACCCCGTCGTCATCGACGGCGATGACCTGACCGGTGCCCCAGTCGGAGAACCACAACCTGCCGTCGTGCCAGCGGGGTGACTCACCCATCGCGATACCCGCCATGACCAGGCGCGGCGTGCCGGTGGGTCCGACCCGCGCCGTGCCGGTGGGTCCAGCCATGGTGACCTCCTGCCCTCACCCTGACAGACCGGCAGCTCACCGGGGACTCATCGGCGCAGCCCACGGTCGTCCGCCATACCGTATGTTCCCGGGGCAAGCTCCCAGTCCTGGCCGCACGTTTGCCTAGTTCACAAGCCAGCTGGCTTGTGAACTAGGCAAACGCGGGTCAGGGACAGGGGACCTGCCTAGGGCACATACAGGTCCGGGGGCGGGGGCTGGATCTGGGGAGTACGCCCGGGAGGTCATCGAGACGGCTGGCTGTGGAGCGTCGCGGCGCGCGGTGGGAGGAGTCAGGTAGCGTTCCCGCGGTGAGTGAGGCGGTGAGTGAGCAGGCGTTACCCTCGGTCGACGAGGTCCTGCACGCTGCCGTCAGCAACGTAGGCGGCGAGGACCGCCCCGGGCAGGTCCAGATGGCCCACGCGGTCCGCGATGCGATGCGCCGTCGCGAACACCTGGTGGTCCAGGCCGGTACCGGCACGGGCAAGTCCCTCGGCTACCTCGTCCCGGCGGTCCTGCACGACTCACGCGTCGTCGTGGCCACGGCGACGCTCGCCCTGCAGCACCAGCTCGTCGAGCGCGACATTCCGGCCCTGCTGGACGCCGCTGCCGACGTCCTCGGTGAGCGACCTGCCTATGCCGTCTTGAAGGGCCGCTCGAACTACGCCTGCCTGCACCGCATCCGCGACGGCGTCCCGGACGACCAGGGCGCACTGGTCGAGCTCCCGGAGGGGACCCTCGGTGCCGAAGTGCTGCGGTTGCGCGAGTGGGCCGAGGAGGAGTCCAAGGCGGGCGGTCTCGGCGACCGCGACAGCGCCCCTGCCCACACCGAGAAGGTGTGGCAGCAGGTGTCGGTCAGCCACCGCGAGTGCCTGGGCGCGAGCAAGTGCCCGTATGCCGTGGAGTGTTTCGCCGAGCGCGGCCGCGAGCGCGCACACGCCGCCCAGCTCATCGTCACCAACCACTCCCTGCTGGCGATCGACGCGATCGAGGGCGTGCCGATGATCCCGGAGTACGACGTCGTGGTGGTCGACGAGGCGCACGAGCTGTCCTCACGGGTCACGCAGGCGGCGACCGACGAGCTGTCCGTCCCGGCCATCGAACGGGCCGCGCGCCGGGCCCGGAACTTCCTCGACGGCAGCGAAGCCGACGACATGTCCGATGCCGGTGACGCCTTGCGTGCCGCGATGGACGATGTCGCACCCGGTCGGATCGACGACGTACCCGAGGCCCTGGCGGATGCCCTCACGATGCTGCGGGCGGCGGCCGCCGCCGCGTTCTCGGCGTTTCCGAAGGAGTCCCAGGTCGCGGAGGCGGATGCCGCGCGGCAACAGGCACGCGGCATGGTCGACGAGATCCGCCAGGTGGCCGAGCGGCTGGTGGCACACAACCAGCAGGACGTGACCTGGCTGGCCGAGCGCGAGCGGCATCGTGGCGGCAACCAGCTGTGCGTCGCGCCCCTCCAGGTCTGGGGGCAGCTGCGCGACCGGTTGCTGACGGAGAAGACGGTCATCTTCACCTCGGCCACGCTCAAGCTCGGGGGTGACTTCACCTCGATCGCCAGCTCGATCGGGCTCAAGCCGACCGAGCGGGTCGACCACTCCATCGACGACCCGGCTGACGAGTCGGCGGTGGCCGTCGTACCGCTCGATCGTGCCTCGGCAGGCGCCGAGTCCGGGGGAGAGGCGGAGGGCGACGACGGGGGAGTTGCCGCGGACGACCCGATCGCGCAGCCCTGGCGCGGGGTCGACGTCGGCTCACCGTTCGACTACCCGAAGCAAGCCATCCTGTATGTCGCTCGCCACTTGCCTCCACCGGGGCGTGACGGGCTCGGGTCGGCGCAGGTCGACGAGATAGGAGAGCTGCTCGAGGCGGCGGGTGGTCGCACCCTGGGGCTCTTCTCGAGCCGCCGCGCGGCAGAGGCCGCCAGCGAGGCGTTGCGTGAGGCGCTGCCGCACATGCCGATCCTGTGCCAGGGCGACGGCCAGCTGTCCCACCTCCAGGCCGAGTTCGTCGCCAACCCGGCGGTGAGCCTGTTCGGCACGTTGTCGCTGTGGCAGGGCCTCGACGTTCCGGGAGAGACGTGTCAGCTCGTGATCATCGACCGGATACCGTTCCCGCGGCCCGACGACCCGCTGATGTCGGCCCGCGCCATGGCCGCTGAGCGTGCCGGCGGCAACGGGTTCATGGCCGTGTCGGCGACTCATGCCGCGCTGCTGCTCGCCCAGGGGGCCGGCCGGCTGATCCGGACCCAGCTCGACCGCGGTGTGGTGGCCATCCTCGATCCGCGCCTCGCCACGGCCCGGTACGGCAGTTTCCTCCGGGCATCGCTGCCCCCGATGTGGACCACCTACGACCCCGACGTCGCCCGCGCCGCCCTCCGCCGCCTTCGTTGAGTCGCGGGTTGCGGCCCGTTGAGTCGCGGGTTGTGGCCCGTTGAGTCGCGGGTTGTGGCCCTGGTCGCCGACCTCAGGGGTCGAGCCGATAGCCGAACCCGCGCAGCGTCGTGATCGCCGGCAGCGTCAGAGTCAGATCGAATCCGTCGGCGGCCTCCTTCAGGGCATGGCGCAGGGCAGCGACATGGACATCGAGCGTCTTGGTCGAGCCGAACCAGTTCTCGTCCCACACCTCGGCCATCAGTACCTCGCGGGCCACGGCGCTCCCGGGCGTCTCGATCAGTCGGGCCAGCAGATCGAACTCCTTGGGTCGCAGCACTACCTCGCGGTCTCGGACGAAGCACTGACGGCTGCCTGGATCGACGCGAAGATCACCCACGACGCTGGCCGCCACGGGCGGATCAGTGGTCGGCGATCGGCGCAGATGCGCTCGTACCCGCGCCAACAACTCCGTCATCCGGAACGGTTTCGTCAGATAGTCGTCGGCTCCGGACTCCAGCCCGACGATCACATCCATCTCGTCGGCCCGGGCGGTGAGGATCACGATGATCGACAACGGCGCGATGGCGCGCAGGTCTCGGCAGACGTCAACGCCATCGAGGTCGGGCAGCCCGAGGTCGAGCAGCACCAGGTCGGGGGGTTGTGCCCGGGCCGTCTCGAGCGCGCTGGCGCCAGTGCGCTGCCAGGACACCTGGTGGCCGTTCGCGCTCAGGCCGTTGGACAGCATGGTGCCGATCGTGGGGTCGTCCTCGACGATCATGACGGCGGGCATGACTCGATGCTACGAGTCATAGCTCGCGCAGCTGGTCCCGAGCGTGACTGGCGACGTGCCTGCCGACGCCTACCGCTGCTCCGACGACGGCGGTGACCGTGCCCAGAGCTGCCAGCGCGAGGTAGAGCCACGGCCACGCGAGCTGCGCGGGCGGTGGGTCGAAGACGCCGGTGAGGATCTTGACCAACAGGTAGGACAAAGCACCGCCGACCACGGCGCCGACGACCAGGCCGATCGCGACGACGAACGCGGGCTCTCCCACGCTGAGGCGTCGGAGTTGTCGCCGCGACGCGCCCAGGGCACTCACGATCGCCATGCTGCGTCTGCGTTCGGTGAGCCCGAGTCCTGTCACCAGACCACCAGCGGCTGCCACGAGTGCCAGAGCGAAGCCCAGCTCGATCTTGGACAAACCCGACAGGTCGACCGACGTGAGACTGGATCCCGACCAGCCCTCGTGCCTGCGAGATGTCGGTGACCGTCGCCGACGTGCCCACGAGCTGGCTGACCGACCCCGCCACCGCTTGCGTGTTGCTTCCGCCGGTGTTGACGAGGAACGTACCGACCGCGTTGGAGCCGGTCTGCGCAGCGACGTACGCCGCATTGGCCACCAAGAAGCTGTCACGCGGCGCGGTCGGGAACTCGTTGACGATCCCCACATAGTGGAACGGCACGGTGACGGCCTGCCCCGACTGGCTGTTCACCAGGCGCAGCCGAACGAGGTCACCGAGCTTGAGCTGGTAGTCCAGGACGGTCTCGGCACTGACCAGCACCCCGTTGGAGGTGGTCGACAGCCGGTTCAGCACAGTGGCCGCCGAAGCCCCCTGGAAGTAGGCGTCCTGGAGCGAGGTCGCCTGACCGATCGACGAGGCGTTGATTCCGTACAGGTCCTGGAGATCCGCACCGACGTAGGCGAACCGGTGCTGCAGCGGTTCGACCGAACGAACGCCGGGCACGCCGGCCAGTTTCGCGGCGTACGACGGTGGGACCGCGTTGCCAGGGGACTCCGTGACCGTCACGTCAGCCCCGCTCGTGAGCTGGGCATCCACCTCGGCCTGCTGGCGGTAGGTCGAGTTGAAGGTGGCGGTGGACGCGGCGAAGGCCAGTGACAGCCCGATCAGGACAACCGAGCGCGTGATCACCGTGCGCTGCCGGCTCATCATCGAAGCCGAGATGCCGGCCAGGTTGCCTGCAGCCGGGCGGAGCACGCGCGCGACGAGCCCGCGGCCACGCGAGAGCAGCGCATCGCTGAGCCGCCAGGCCAGCAGGGTCGCCCCCAGCCAGCCGAGAGCGGGGGCCAGGAACGCCCAGTAGTTGACCGAGATCGTCGGCACGCCCTCCGGGGCCAGCACCAGCGTGTAGTTGTTGTTGCGACCCGTCAGCCAGAAGATCAGCGCGGCGGTCGCGAGCAGCACGAGATCGAACCCGTAGCCCAGCCAGCGCGGACGCGAGGGGCGCGGCACCGTCACCAGAGCCGACACCGTCGACGTGGCGGCCAGGTCACGACGCGCTGGCCACCAGATCACGGCGGTGGCGATGACTGCGCCCAACGCCACCGCCACCCCGGCCCACATGAGCGACGACAAACCGGCGCCGAAGCTTGCACTGCCGAACGTGGTCCGGCCGATCAGCGCCGCCGCGCCGAGACCGGCGATGCCGCCCAGGCTGGCCGTCAACGCGGTCTCGACCGCGATCAGGCGACGCAGCTGCCGTGCACTGGCGCCCCGGATGCGAAGGATCGCCTGTTCTCGGCGGCGGCGTGTGGCCCCTGACGAGCTGACGGCGGCGCTGAGGGCTCCGGCGAGAACGGCGCCGGGAGCGCCGAGGAAGAGGAACAGCACCTGAGAGTAGGCGGCATCCTCGCGTGCCGCGCCGAGGGCGGTGCCGAGGTTGTCCCCGACCACACCCGCGCCCGCGGTGGTCGCCTCCAGGTTGCGAGCCTGTCCGGTCTCGCTCGTGTATGCCGAGGCCGGGTCGTTCGGCAGCGCAGGGCTTCGACCCACGTGGATCTGCGTGTGGATCAGGTCCGGCCGAGACGATGCCAGGCCGGCGTACTTCGTCGAGAAGGTCTCTGAGGGCAACAGCACGACGTTGTCGGGCGGCGCGGTCGGCTGGGACTGCGGCGGCGCCCCCACCGTCTGGAAGAACGAGTCGGCCTGAGGCATCTCCACGACGCCGGCCACGACCACTGTGAACGGTTTCGAGCCGGCGCGCGCGATGCGGACCTGGTCACCGGGCTGCACGTGCAGGTTGGCGGCGGTCTGCTGGGCGACTACCACACCGTGGTCGGTTCCGGCGAGCGTACGTAGGCTGCCGGGGAACAGCTGAGCGTAGTTCGACGGGATTCCGACCACGGTGCCGGAGCCGGTCTGTTGGGTGGTGCCGCCGGTGTGGGCGGTCAGGCCGGAGGTCGCGGCGAATTCGACGGCGGCGGTTGCCGTCGTACCGGGATCTGCGCGGACGGCCTCGAGCACCTTCTTGGTGTCGGCGGGATGTGCGACGGCCACCTGCCAGTCGACGGCGACCGACCGGGCCGCGCGCTGGGTCATGGTCGCCTTGGACGCGGTGAGAAACGCGCCCAGGCCGGCGAACAACGCGACAGCGATCGCGATGCCGGTCGCTGTCGCGATCAGACGTCCACTCCGTCGGGCCAGCAACCCCTTCAGCCACAGGAGCGTCATCTGCGACCCACGACCGCCGCCGCTACGTGCAGACGGCCCGACTCCATGGTCCAGCCGGTCTTCAGCCGCTCGGCGATGGCGTGGTCATGGGTCGCCACCACCAGCGCAGCCGACAGCGCGTCAGCGGCCTCGAGGAGAACGTCGATGACGATGGTGGCGGCCCGATGGTCCAACTTGCCCGTCGGCTCGTCGGCAAGCAGCAGGCGTGGGCCGCTCGCGACTGCGCGCGCGACGGAGGCCCGCTGTGCCTGCCCCCCCGACAGCTCCTCGGGGAGTGCCTGGGCGAGCTCGCCGATGGCCAGCTGGGCCAGGGCCGCGGTGGCCGCGTCGTTGGCCTCTGCCGCGGTCTTTCCTGCGAGCAGCAAGGGGAGTCCGACGTTTTCCAGCACCGTCAACGAGGGAACGAGGCTGGCAGCCTGGAACACGGTCGCGACCTCGCTGCCGTGGGGCGCGCCTTCGTGGTCGAGGGCCGGCCAGCGGACGGTACCGGACGTGGGTATGTCGAGGCCGCCCAGGAGATGGAGCAGCGTCGACTTGCCGGACCCGGACGGCCCGACCAGTGCGATCCGGTCGCCCGCCCGGATGGTGCAGGAGGCGTCGTGGACTGCGACCGTCGCCCGTCGCCCGGAGCCGAAGGTGCGGGCGGCCCGCTCACAGACCGCGAGTGGCGTCGACATGGAGGGGTGGTCGGGGCCGCTCGGATGGGGCGGGGGTGAGTGGCCTACGAAGCTGGTCATCGGCGTACCCGTCCGTCGAGCAGCTCCACGACCCGGTCAGCCAGGCGATGAACAGCGGGGCTGTGACTGGCGACGAGGACCGCAACACCCTGAGCTGCCTGGTGGCGGAGCAGCTCCAGCACGACGTCCTCGGTGTCTCCGTCGAGCTCTCCTGTCGGCTCGTCGGCCAGCAGGACGGGCGGGCTTCCCACCAGTGCACAGGCGAGGCCGGCACGGGCCAGCTCGCCACCGGACAGCTGGTGTGGCAGCGACCTCGCCTGGCCGGCGATACCGAGCGACTCGAGGAGCTCGTCCTCGTGACCGTCGACTCCCCGGACTCTGGCCAGGATGGTCAGGTTCGCCCGGATGTTGAGGTAGGGGAGCAGGTTGTCTGCTTGCCGGAGGACGCCTAGCTGCCGCGACCGCAACTCTGTTTTTACGGTCTCGGGCTGGTGGCTCATCCGTAGGCCGCCGAGCCAGACGGTGCCGCCGGAGGGTTCGTCGAGCCCGGCCAGCAGGTTGAGGAGGGTCGACTTCCCCGAGCCCGACGGTCCGACCACGGCGACGAGCTCGCCCCGACTCAGGTCGAGCGAGACGCCTTGCAGGGCCAGCGTCTCCTCTTCTCCCGCTCGGAAGAACCGGTACAGCTCGCGAGCTCGCAGGGGTGTTTCCGTCGTCAGTGCCGTCGGTCCGGGCATCGTCATGACCATGCGAGTGACTCGCTCACGGTGCGCCACGGGTCGACGTTGTCGGCGCCCGAAGGTCCGGTCAGGGTGAGCACGGCCTCATGGCCCTGGTGGAAGAACTCATAGACCTCGACAGCATCGACCACGACCTTGTTGGTCACCGGATCCGGCTTGGAGTCGGCCTGGTAGGTGATCAGGACCGCTTGCTGGCCCGCGCGGGTGATCATCGAGACGTGGACGGCCTTGACGTTCGCGTTGGCATGTTCGATCGCGCGCACGTCGTGGTGCATGGCCGACTGCTCGGTCGGCGCCGTGGACGCCGATCGCTCGGAGATCCCGACCGAGTTGAAGTGGTCGGTGAATGTCACGGTGCCCGCCTGGGTCGACCTCGCCCAACCCTCCGGAACCTGGATGGTGACCGTGCTGCCCGGCGGCCGGTACTTCACGAACACCTGGTTGTCAGGGATGTCGCCAGGTGGGTTGAACTCCGTGGCCGGCGCCGGGCCGCTCGGCGTCGTCGGGGACGACGTCTGTAGGGACTGCGGGGTGGGCGTCCCGCTGGCTGATCCACCGCCGGTCGGGGCAGTGCTCAGGGTCGGTGTCGCATGTGGCGCCGTGCTCGAGCACGCCGCCAGGGCCAGGAGCAGGGTCGCGGCCAGAACGCCGGTTGCGGTGGCCAGACGGGGTGCTGTCATCGGTGCTCCTGTGGTCTCGGAGTGCTCTCGCGTGTTCCTCTTCGACGCTAGGACGACGTCGGCCAGCCGCTTGCCACCTGCAGGTAAGAGGAGGGCAAAATTTCGTTCTCGCCGGCATCGATCGCGGTGCGTGGCGCAGTCCGAGGGACACAATGAGGTGAGTCGAGCGGGCGGAGGGCGCCAGATGCGGAGACGGATCGTCACGGTGGCCTTGGCGGCCGTGACGCTGGCGGTGACCGTTTTCGGCGTTCCCCTCGCGATCCTGGTCCAGCGGATGGTGCTGTCGGACGAACAAGGAGAGCTCGAGCGCTTGGCCTTGGGGGCGGCGGTCGACGTTGGCCCGACCTTTGCGTCCGGCGACCCGATCGAGCTGCCGAGCACCGAAGCAGCGGTGCAGCTCGCGGTCTACGACACCGCCGGAACGAGGATCACCGGCCGCGGCCCTGCGCAGCTCGATCAGCCGCTCAGGGACGCGCTGAACGGAGTTCCCGTCGACAGTCGCAATGGGGTGCTGGCGGCAGCTGTCCCCGTCAGCTCGGGGGAGCAGGTGATCGCCGTCGTACGCGCGTCATCTCCATCGTCGGTGGTCCAGCATCGCGTGTGGTGGCTGTGGGCGGGGATGGCTGGGATCGCGATCATCGCCGCGGCTTCGGCGTTGCTGCTCGCCCGGCGGCTCAGCACGGTGCTGGTGCGTCCGCTGATCGAGCTCGAGCAGGTGTCGACGGAGCTCGGGGACGGAAACCTCGGCGCCCGCGCCGGTCCGAGCGGCATCGCGGAGATCGATCAAGCCGGTGCCGCGCTGAACGGTACGGCTGACCGGCTGTCCGCGCTGATCGCTCGGCAACGGTCATTCACCGCCGACGCATCCCATCAGTTGCGTACGCCGCTGACGCGACTACGACTCGAGCTCGAGAGGGGTCTCGAGGGTGAGCCCGATGACCTTCGGCTGGCCGTCCAGGAGGCGCTGGCGTCGGCCGACGTCCTGGGGCAGACCGTCGACGATGTCTTGGCGGTCGCCCGCGGCGACGGCGGCAACGGATCGTTCTCCGTCGAGGCACTCCTCGATGGGGTGCGGGAGGCATGGCACGGCACCTTGGCCGCTCAGGATCGCCCGCTTCGCCTGCGCGGGGATCAGGGTGCGGTGGTGGTCGCGTCGCTGCCGGCCGCCCGCCAGGTCGTGCAGACCCTCGTCGACAATGCCTATCGCCACGGGAGCGGCGTGGTGGAGATCCATGCCCGTGACGTCGGGGGTGCGGTTGCCATCGACATCCTCGACGAAGGAGCCGCCGATGGGAGCGGCCCTGTCCGCGTCGAGGACACCGACACCCAGGGGCCGCGCGAGGGGCGCGGTCTCGCCCTGGCCCGCTCACTCGCGGAAGCCGAAGGTGGACGGCTCACCACGGGGGTCCAGGACGGGCTGACCCGGGTCACCGTCTATCTGCCGACCCTGCCCGAGGACGCGCCGGAGAAAGAGCGGGGCGCCCACGTGGGTTGAGCCGCGTGCGGTCAGTGGTTGCGGAGCGAGTCGATGAGCTGGGATTTGGACATCGACGACCGACCGTCGATGCCAACCTTCTTCGCGCGGTCGTAGAGCTGCTGCTTGCTCATGTCCTCGTAGTCACCGGCCTTGCCGCCTCGTCTGCTCACCGTCGAGCGGCCCTGGCTGGCGGAGGCGTTCGCGATCCGGGCGGCCTTCTCCTTGCTGGCACCCCCGCCGCGCAACGCTTCGTACGTTTTGTCATCCTTGACGGATGGTCCCGGCTTCTTGCGGCCCGGCATGGGCACCTCCTACGGCAACGGTCGTTGTCGAAGGACGTTCCCGCCCAGGCGGGTGTGCAAACGTGGGAGGCGTCAGATCCGGCGCATGACGGTGACGACCTTGCCGAGGATCGAGGCGTCGGTGCCGTCGATCGGCTCGTAGGCGTCGTTGTGCGGCATCAGCCACACCTTGCCGGCCTTCTTCTGCAGCGTCTTGACGGTGGCTTCGCCGTCGATCATCGCCGCCACGATCTCGCCGTTCTCGGCGGTGGGTTGCTGACGGATGACGACGAAGTCGCCGTCACAGATGGCCGCGTCGACCATGGAGTCGCCGACCACCTCGAGCAGGAAGAGGGTGCCGTCGCCGACGAGCTGCCGCGGCATGGGGAACATCTCGTCGACACGCTCCTCGGCCAGGATCGGTCCGCCGGCCGCGATCCGGCCGACCATCGGCACGAAGACGGCCTCCGGCCTGGCGTCGCCGCTGCCGGTCTCGTCGTACGACGACTCGGTGGCTGAACCGACGGAGCGTCGGGGCTGGCTGTCGGGCATGAGCACCTCGACCGCCCGCGGACGGTTTGGGTCACGACGGAGGTAGCCCTTGGTCTCCAGGACGCGGAGCTGGTGGGCCACCGAGGACGAGCTGGTGAGGCCGACGGACTGCCCGATCTCACGCATGCTCGGGGGGTAGCCGCGCGCCTCGACCGAGTCACGAATGACGGCAAGCACGCGGCGTTGGCGCGGCGTCAGACCGGTGGCGTCGGGTGGGCCGTCCGGCAGTTCGCGTACCGAGGTACCGGCAGCAGCATCGGTGGCCGGCTTTGCCTTCTTCGCCGTCTTGGCCATGTCGTCACGCCCTCAAGTCGCCCGGCCGCAGCCGGATCGTGGTCGATTCGCGAGAGCGTCAAGCGCCTGCCTGGGGAGGGGTGCCAGGCGCTTGACGTCTCCCTACAGACGTTAAACCCGCCGGCCGACGCTTTCAAACATTTGTTCGAATCGGCGTGTTGCGACCCGGGCGACCAGGACGGGCCGTCGACACCGGTTTCGGCGGCCCCGAGAGGCCTTAGAGCTTCCGCAGCGCCTGTTGCAAGCTGGCCTGGGCGTCGTCGCCGAAGCGCTTCATCGTCAGGGTGAGGAGTGGCTCGAGGTACTTGACGAACCCTTGGAACTCGAACTGGGCCGTGTAGACGACCTGGGTGTGGTGCTCGTCGCCGGTCAGCACGATGGTGTCGTTGGCGACCACGGTCTTGTTCTCGCCGCGCAGCGCGATCGTGCGTTCGGGCTCGAGCGCGGTGATGACGTAGGTGAGGTCGGTCTCGCGGCCGAAGAAACGTGAGGTGTTGGCGTAGGTCGTCCCGACGCTGCCGTCCCCGCTGACGCGGGTGGTCCGCACGGTGCCGGCGTCCCACTCCTCGCTCGTCGTGAAGTCGCTGAGATAGGCGTAGACGCGACTGATGGGCTTGTCGACCTGGACGGTCCGCGAAAGGGTCATCACACGTCCACGCTACCCGGCGCTGCGCGACGCGCCGATCGAACACGCGTTCGACCACCTCCCGAGAAATGTCGCGCCGGACTGCTACGGTTCAAACATGTGTTCGATCGAACGTGTATTCGATTCCCTCGGCGTACGCCGCCAGGGTCCGATGCGGGCGAGCCGACCACGCGGCCGCCGACTGTCGGTGGCCACCGATACACCTTGGACCAGACGAGAGACCAGCCAGATCGCCTTCCCCGGAGGTCACCGATGAGCACCGCCACCCTCACTGCACCGCACCAGCGCGATGTCAGGATCACCCGGCCGCGAGCCGCGCGTCCGGCGTCCCCGGCACGGTCATCTCGCGCCGTCTCGCGCGAGGTCGCGCCCGTGCGATTGACGCGACGAGGGCGACTGCTCCTGCTGATGGTCGTGCTGGCCCTGGCCTTCGCCGCGTTCACGCTGCTGTCGAGCCCGGCGGTGTCGACCGACCAGACCCACCACGCCACTCAGCACACCGTCGTGGTCGGGGCGGGTCAGACGCTGTGGGACATCGCCACCCGCATCGCTCCCGGCGAAGACCCTCGCACCGTGATCGCCGACATCGTCGATCTCAACCAGCTGCCGGACGCGGGCTCGATCCGGATCGGCCAGCAGCTGTTCGTTCCCCAGTACTGATCAAACAACACTGATCACTGACCCGGGGAGGCGTCAAGATCCGGGTGTTTCGCGGCCCAGGCCATGCAACACCCGGATCCTTGGCGTCGGCTACAGGATGTGGCGGTCCCTGAAGGCGGTCTTGATCGCGGCCACCAGGGATGGATCGGTGCCCGGGAGCGCCCTGGCGGTGTTGATGATGCGCTTGGCCGCGGCCGGCATCGAGATGGTGGGGGTGAAGTTGAACTGCGCCTCGACGATGATGCGGGTCGCGACGTCATCCCCAGGCGTGGTGTTGATGTCCGGGCTGAGGTACATGTCCCACAGGGCCCGCGACCAGATCTGCCCGTCGTGGTGCACTTCGCCGTTGCGGTCCTTGCGGAAGTCGAGATTCAGGTCGGTGCGCCGGATGCAGTGCGGCGCGGTCGACGTGTAGGACGTCGAGTCCCAGTCCATCAGGCAGGCGGCGGGGGTGAGGGGTGTGTCGTTGGGAGTGGTGGCCGCCTGGCTCATCACCGCGGCCATGTAGTCGCCGAACCCCTCACCGATCGAGCCGGCCTGTTGCGAGGTGCCGTAGCCGGGGACCTGGTCATCCTGGATCGCGTGGCCGTACTCGTGCCAGATGACCTCGGCGTCCTCAGCGTCGTCCACGCCGCCGGTGCCGAGCGAGATCTGGTCGACCGAGGGGTCGTAGTACGAGTTGTCGTCGGGGAAGGCGTCGGTCTTGACCGGCTGCGATCCGGCGTTCACGTGCTTGAGCCCGAGCGCCCGCAGGTACTCCTGCTCGGCGTTCACGGCGTAGTAGGCGTTGACTTGCTCGAAGTAGTCGCTCGAGCGCTTGAAGAAGTAGGTGTCACGGCCGGTGCCGGGATCCGGGGTGGGCGGTGCCGCGTGGGCGTTGACGATCTTCGCCCACTTGCCGACCAGCGTGTCGTTGCCGCGCAAGTTGCGCAGGTCGACGGTTTGGTAGGCCGTGTCCGGCACGACACTGTTGGCGTCGCCGTGGTCCCTCAGCGACTCGTCCTGTAACGAGACCACCGGGTTGGGATCGAACACCTTGCCCTGGGGGAGAGGGTTGGCGGCTCCGCGAGCCGCAGACCGTGACCCGTCCGCACGGGCTGACTTGGCGAGCTGGACGGTGCGCAGGGTGCGGCCGTTGGCGGCATCGACGTACGACGCCATGACGCCCGAACCGCTTGTGGTGAGGACGCGCCAGACGAGCCGGGCGGGGGCGCCGGATCGACCGGGCAGGACCACGAGGCCCGGGATGGTCCGCGGCGTTGCCGCCTGCTTGTCACGTACGTCGACGTTGTCCGCCGCGGTGGCGGGGGAGACCGCTGGCGATGTCTTGGCGAGCTTCCGGACCTTGAGGCGGTGGTCCCAGGTCGTGGCGGGGCGGTTGTCCCAGTCGTGCACGGCGTACCAGCCACCGATGACGACGTGGTGCTGATAGCGCTGCTGGTACCAGGTGTGCGTGCCCAGCAGGGACACCCGGCGCTGGTAGAAGCGAACGTTGTCCGGGATCTTGACGGTGGCGGCTGCGCCTTTCAGGGACGTGCCGAGTCCTGGCGTTGACGACTGGCCGGCCAGGGTGGGCTGCGCGCTGGCGACGGTCGTGGGCGCGCAGGCGATGGCGGCTGCAGCGAGCAGGCCGACGCTGCGGCGAAGTGAGAGGACGGACATGCGTGGCACGCTCCAGAGACAGTGAGCACGGCGGAACTTCCACCGCGTCGACGGTCAAGGTACCCCGGGACGCAAGTGCGACCACGTCCGGCTCAGGGATCTGTGGACGAACGGAGGCCGGGGCGTGACCGCCCCGGCCTCCCCGGTCGCTACGGCAACGGGTAGGCCTTGCCGTCCAGTGGTCGGCTCGGTGTGATGCCGAGCTCCCGGAGGATGGTGGGCGTGATGTCCACCGACCGCATCTGGATCCCCGGCTTCTTCCCCGCCTTGATGCCGGGGCCGCTGAAGATGATCGGGATCCGTTGCACGGACTCCTGGGCACCACCGTGGTCACCTTTGACGCCATAGCTGGTGTTGTTCGCCAGCAGCCCGATGACGTCAGGCCCGTAGGGTGCGGCCGCGGTGTCGACGATCTCCTGACCGTGCTTCTTGTACCACTGCCAGGCGTCGTTGCCCCACTGAGAACGCGGTGCGGCCCAGCGCAGCTTGTACCGGTTGCCGTCCAGGTAGTACGACGCCCGCACTCCTCCTAGTGTCGACATCACATCGGCCGCCTGCTGCTTCTTTGCCGTGGACCGGTCGATCAACCAGGTCCGGATCGCGGAGTCCTGCATGCTCATCTGCACGTTTCCGGTGCCGTCGATCAGCTTTTGGATCTCTGGCTGGGGCAGCAGGTAGTTCTCGCCCGTGCCGGTTGCTGTGCCGTAGTACCAGTTGTAGTTGCCCCGACCCGTGCTGTCGTTGCCGAAGTACGTCTCGGCGGTGAGCTGGGCGTGGTCGGTGGTCAGCACCACGAGCGTGTCGTCTCGGATCCCGAGCTCGTCGAGCTTGTCCATGATTCGTCCGACCTGGTCGTCGGCGGTCTTCGCCACGCTGGCCATGTGGGTGTCGGCGTCACCTCCGGGGTACGGCGGAACGTCGTTGAGGCCGCCCCACATGTGGCCGGCTTTGTCGATGCCGCCCATGGTGATGAGGAGTCCGCTCCAGTTCTCGTGGTCCATGATGGCCATGGCCGCATCAGCGGTCCACACGTCTCCGCCGTAGTGATCCGGGTCGCTGCCCGGCACGTCGCGGTTGCCCTCGAGCGGGTACATCCACGCGGGCGGGGTGGTGCTGGTGCCGTGTGAGTGTGCCTTGTCGGAGTCGATGTAGAACCTGCCGCAGTAGGGACTGGCCAGGTAGGTCGGGACGTTGCCGTCGGCGTCTGAGGGGCCGCGCCAGCTATTGACGCCATCACCGTCACAGTCATGGTCGCGGCCGCTGTAGGTGATGCGCATGTCGGCTCCTGGGCCGCCCATGGAGTTGGTCGCGTAGGACTTCTGGCCGACCGTGGCGACGATCGTGCCGGGGAACTTCTCGTGCAGATAGTCGGGGAGCTTCTTGTACCCACCGTGTTTGATGAGCAGGTCGAACTGGGCGGCGGACAGGGAGCCGCTCACGTAGGTCTTGCCGGCATCTCCCAGGACTCCGTCGACGTCGCGGAACCACTCGTCGGACCAGCCCATGTGCTTGGGCAGGATGCCGCTGGTCATGACGTTGTGGCTGATCACGGTCTCGGACGCCATGTGCCCGAGGTAGGCCTTGGGGAAGCTCGTGCCGTCCTTCATCAGCTGCTTGACGTTGGTCATGTCGAAGGCGTCGATGAACTCGGGCCGGAGCTGGTCGAGCACGATGAAGACCACGTGGTGGGGAGTCGAGTGGGACGCTGACGTGGCTGGGGAGCCAGCGTCCGTTCGTGGACTTTGCGCACCGTTGCTGGTGATCGGCACAGCGATGAGGGCGGCGGTGAGAACCACGCTGCCCAGGGCAGCCCGGGTACGCCGTCGGGGCCTGCCGCGACGGGTGATCGAACGATGATGGGCGAGCCTCATGCGTACCTCCTGGTCGGAATGGACGGGGTGCGCCTCGTGCGACCGTATCGGTGGCCGGCGACGGCTGACAAGGTTCGTCGACCGGAAGGGCTGCCTGTGGAGAAGTTCACGAATTCGGTGGACGGCGGGGCAGTTGTGGTGGATGAACGGGCGACTTCTGTGGGTAACTCTTCAACTCGAAGAAATAGCTGAAATTCTTTGTGGGAAAGGGTTGTGCGACGTCTCCGGAGCCGTGTAGAAATCTCTCACGCCCTCCTGAGAGGGAAGGCGGGATCGGACGGAAACCGAGGATCCACACGGTGAGGCGACTCACTGCGACAGCCGGTGACGAGGCTGGCGGGATTCAACGGAACGACTGATCGGTCGGAGACGTCACTTCACTTCGATCGACCCGTGGGGTCCCTCAAACTCATACTTTGAGGGGCCCCACACCTATGTCCGCGTGGTGTCTGCGCGGTCTCCCTGTGCGCGGTCTTTCCTCTGCGGGGTCACTCGCCGGCCACGAGCACCGCCGCCGCCTGTTTGACCGGCAGTCGCGTCGTCGGACCGGCGATGGTGAGGCGGCTCGGGATCTGTTGCCAACCGCCGCCGTCGATCCGGTACTTCGCGGTGTAGATCGTGTCGACGCGAAGCAAGATCCGGTGGCCATGGGTGGCGTGCTCGTAGGTGTGGGTGACATCGGTCGACGGGTATGGGCGGCCGGGCGTGCTGCTGGTCGACGTGGTCCTGTCGCCCCAGTGCCAGGTGTATGACGTCGGCGTCGCCGCCACGTCGACGTCGAACCCGACCAGGTGCAGTGAGCGGGCCACCGTCTGCGACTTCGTGTAGAACGTCGTCTTCAGGTTGACCAGTGTGTACGGGGGCGCCTGCACCTCGTTGGCCGGCAGGCCGACGCGTCGGATCGCGGTCAGTACGGTCTGCCACGTCAGCGTGCGCCGCCGGACCGGCCCCACCTCCGCCGGATCCCGACACTCCGTTTGAAGTCGTCTCCATCCACTGCGTTCGCTGAACCTGGTCCAGTGCAGTGGCCGCGCCCATAGGCTCAATTGCACGAGCCTCGGGTTGTTCAGGTGTGCACGGCTGGACAGTCGATCATTGCTGGCGTCGTGTTGCTAGGGATGGCGCTCGGACACGGTGGTAGCCACATGTACTCGTATGTGGTGCCTCTGTCACTCTGACCCGCTTGGCGTGCTGTCTGTGAACGACCCGACCACCTGAGGCGCTATGCACTTGACGATGAGTTGAGAGGGTCCGTCGATTGCTCGCGCACACCGGATCAGCAGGAGCTGGTGAGACCCAGACGGCTGTCGTCGCGAGGGCAACTAGGGCTACGAAGGCAGACTTCATGTGGGCCTCATGTCACTCGCCTGCCAGCGACCGCGGCTCCTCGAGACGTCAACTTGATTGGTCACGCGGCCCGGCACGATTTGTCGTCGGCGCGTCTGACCGGCAGACTCGAAGTAGCTACCACTCGATATGTGAATGGTGGCTAGGAAGCTCATTGAGTTTCGGCTGGAGCCCGGAAGCAGATATGACTTGTCGAGCGTCCAGTTCCCGCCTTCTTGATGCCCACCGTGCTGCGCCGTGGTCTTGATTTGCCTGATGATGAGGTTGCAGGGTCTGCAGCCTGTCGAGGAGACCGCTCGCTAGCGGCGCGGGAGTCAATCGTTCCCACGCGTAGTTGAGGACGTCGACGTAGTACGTGACGAAGGCTTTGGCGCCGGCGGTGGTCTTCGCCTTGGCCGCCTCGGGGAGCTCAGGCGGGCCGTTCGTGGGGCCGGACGTGGTCGGCGGATCAGACGCGGCGGCGCTGCCCGTCGTGCTGGGCGGGGCGGCGCCGGAGTCGTCGGTGCACGAGGTGCCGGCCAGGCACACCGAGGCCACCACGGCGGCGGCAACTGCTCGACGCATGACGAGACCTCCGGGTGCGAGACGACGTACATCTCAAACTAGGCGATCTCGGGCACCGCCACCACCCCACCCGGCAGGACCTGTGGACAACCGCCGTGCTGGGCCGCCCCGGTGCACCCGGGAGATCCCCGGCTCAGGTCTTGGTTGACCCCGGCTCAGCCGTGGACCGGACATGCATCTTCTCGCCCGCCCGGCCGAACAGGCTGAGGATCTCGGCGGGTTCGTCGCCGGTACTGCCGAACCAGTGCGGCACCTGGGTGTCGAACTCGGCCACCTCCCCGGGGTCGAGGACGAGGTCGTGTTCTCCGAGCAGGAGCCGCATCCGTCCGGACAGGACGTACAGCCACTCGTGGCCGTCGTGGGTGCGTAGCTCGGGCGTGTGCTTGGAGGTCGGGATCACGATCTTCCACGCCTGCATGCCGGCAGGATGCCGGGTCAGCGGGATGACGGTTCGCCCCTTGATGCGGCGAGCTTTGAGTCGGATACGGGGATCCCCGACCTCGGGGGCGCCGACCAGGTCGTCGAGCGGCACCCCGTACGCCTGCGCGAGCGGCAGCAGCAGCTCGAGGCTGGGGCGCCGCTGCCCGGTCTCCAGGCGAGACAAGGTGCTCTTCGAGATCCCCGTGCTGGCCGCCAGCGAGGTCAACGTGATGCCTCGCTGGGTGCGCAGCCGTTTCAGGCGAGGTCCGACCTGGTCGAGGGCGGCGGTGATAGCGGTCGTCGAGTCATGCACGTGACCATCACACCGGCTCTTCCCGGAAACAGCAACAAACTTTGTCGATACCGGGAAAGTCCGTGAGTCTCGACGATATGAGCGAGTACGACGTAGTAGTCATCGGTGGCGGCGCCGCCGGGTTGTCGGCGGCACTGGTGCTGAGCCGCGCCGGCCGACGGATTCTGGTGGTGGACGCGGGGTCTCCGCGCAACGCCCCGGCCGAACACCTGCACGGCTACCTGTCCCGGGACGGCCTGGCGCCGACCGAGCTGCTCGCCATCGGACGTGAGGAGGTGATCGGCTACGGCGGCGAGATCGCCAACGGCTCGGTCGTCGACGTCCAGCCACAGGGCGCATCGGGCTTTTCGGTGGTCCTGGCCGACGGTCGACGTGTCGTTGCACGACGGTTGCTCGTGGCCACCGGCCTGCGTGACGAGCTCCCCGACATACCCGGTCTCACCGAACGGTGGGCGCGCGATGTCCTGCACTGCCCTTACTGCCACGGCCATGAGGTGCGCAATCAGCAGCTCGGTGTCGTCGGCGGATCGCCAGAGGCGGTTCACTACGCACAGATCGTGCGGCAGTGGAGCCATGACGTCGTCTACTTCACCCCGCCGGGCAGGCTCACCGAGCCCGAGCGCGAGCAGCTGACGGCGAGGGCCATCGGCATCGTCGAGGGCACCGTCGAACGGATCATCGTCGACGAGGACCGGCTCAGCGGGGTTGCGCTCGATGGAAACCGCACGGTGCCACGGGACGCCGTGTTCGTACCTCCGCGCTTCGTCCCGAACAACGATCTGCTCATCACACTCGGCTGCCGGCTCGACGCTCAGGGGTGGGTGGTCAAGGACACCACCGGTGCGACCACCGTGCCCGGTGTATGGGTGGCCGGCAACATCGCCAACCCACGTGCACAGGTCATCACGGCCGCGGGCGAAGGGTCGACGGCGGCTGTCGCGATCAACGCCGACCTCGTCGAGGGCGACGTTCACGATGCCGTGCAGCACTTCAACCAGGACCTCGTGCCCTGACCTCGGTCCGTTCGGGACCGCCAGCGCGCACCACACCTATCCACCCCTGGCTCGAAAGACACCAAGGAGTACTCATGTCCAACCCCACTGCCCACACGACCACTTCGACCTCTGCGACCGGTCCGGCCGTCCGCGCGGCGACCCGGCCCGCGCCGCCCACCAAGCACCAGCTGGCCCTGATGATCTGGGTCGCGGTCTTTCCGACGCTCACGGTCCTCAACCTCGCCCTGGGCGACTGGCTCGCGACGATGTCAGCCGTGCTGCGCACCTTTGTGCTGGCGACCATCGCGGTGCCTGTCGTCATCTACGGCCTGATGCCTCAACTGCACCGGCTACGCGCCCGCCTGCTGGCCCGCTAGGCCCGCCGGCGTACCGTCGCCGGCAGCGCGCACCGGCATACCCCTTCGAGCTCAGGCTGACCTGCGGTCACTGCCCCGGCAGGCCTCGACGAGCGCCTGGAACAGGCGTGGGTCGGCCCCCACCTCCGGATGCCACTGCACGGCGACGCGGAAGCTAGGCCCGACCTTCTCGAACGCCTCGAGCACGCCGTCGGTCGACCAGCCGGTAGCCGTGTAGCCGGGGTAGGACGTGACCCCTTGGTGGTGGTAGGTCGCCACACTCACGTGGTCGCCCAGGATCTCGTGCAGCCGACTGCCTGGTGCGAGTTCGACCGGGTGCTCGCCATACATGCCAGGTGCGGGGGAGTGGCCCTCGTGCCCGAGCCGGTCGGGGAGGTGCTGCTCGAGCTCACCGCCTGCCGCGACCGCCATCACCTGCATGCCGCGGCAGACGCCGAGCAGAGGCACGTCGTACGCCGCCGTCAGCTTGGCCAGCAGGAGCTCCGAGACGTCACGGTCCGGCCGGGGCAGCTGCACGGACGGATGCGGTTCCTTGCCGTACCGGCCGGGCTCGACGTCGACCCCGCCGGCCAGGATCAGTCCGTCCAGCCGCGAGAGCACCTCGTGCGCGTCGTCGTCAGTCGCGTCGTCCGGCAGCGGCGGCACGATCATCGCCAGGCCGCCGGCTTCGTGCACGTGCCGGACGTACCCGTGCGGGACCAGCGCCGCCGGTACGTCCTTCCACGCCGCCCACGACGCCGGTTCGACGTACGACGTGATGCCGATGACCGGTCGCGCACTCGTCATCCCGACCTCCCCGGAAATGGCGGGAAGGTGCAGGTCGACACGCCGGTGGAAGCAGGTACCTTCCCGCAATTCGCGGGCGCGATCGGGCCTCACAGCGGGGTGACGTACGCGCCGGCGATGCCGCCGTCGACGAGGAACTGCGACGCCGTGATGAAGCTCGAGTCGTCGCTGGCCAGGAACGCCACCGCGGCCGCGATCTCCTCTGGCTCGGCGAAGCGGCCGACCGGGATGTGGACGAGACGACGCGCCGCGCGCTCGGGGTCCTTGGCGAACAGCTCGCGCAACAGCGGCGTGTTGACCGGGCCGGGGCACAGCGCGTTGACGCGGATGCCCTCCCGGGCGAACTGCACGCCCAGCTCACGCGACATCGCGAGCACGCCGCCCTTGCTGGCGGTGTACGAGATCTGCGACGTCGCGGCGCCCATCACGGCCACGAACGACGCGGTGTTGATGATCGAGCCTCGCTGCTGCTGCTGCATGTAGGGGATGACCGCCTTGCAGCACAGGTAGACGCTGGTGAGGTTGACCTCCTGCACGCGCCGCCAGGCCTCGATCCCCGTGTCGAGGATCGAGTCATCGTCGGGCGGTGAGATGCCGGCGTTGTTGAACGCCACGTCAACCGAGCCGTAGGTGCTCTGCGCGGTGGCGAACATCGCGTCGACCTCCTCGGCGTTGGTCACGTCGCAGTGGAGGTAGGTGCCGCCGACCTCGTCAGCGATGCCGGGGCCGTGAGCGTCATCCAGGTCACCGATGACGACCTTCGCGCCCTCGGAGGCGAACCGTCGTACGGTCGCCAGCCCGATCCCGCTGCAGCCTCCGGTGACGACGGCGGTCCGTCCGTCCAGCCGCCCTGTTCCAGCCATCTGCATGTCTCCTCGTGAGGTTGTTCCGTGGTCGAGGTGGTCGGTGTTGATGTGGTCGAGGGTTGAGCTTGTCGAAACCACAGGCCGTGGGGTTTCGACAGGCTCAACCCTCGAGCCTCGGCGCTTACTCGTGCGAAATGAAGACGTTCTTCAGCTCGGTGAACGGGTCGAGGGCGTCCGGGCCGAGCTCGCGGCCGATGCCCGACTGCTTGAACCCGCCGAACGGCGTCGAGTAACGCACCGAGGCGTGCGAGTTCACGCTGAGGTTGCCGGTCTCGACGCCGCGGGAGACGCGGAGGGCGCGGCCGACGTCGCGGGTCCAGATCGAGCCGGACAGGCCGTACTCCGTGTCGTTGGCCTTGGCGATCGCGTCGGCCTCATCGTCGAACGGCAGAACGGCCACGACCGGACCGAACACCTCTTCGCGCCATACCCGGTCCTGGTCGGTGTTGGGAAGCACGACCGTTGGGGGGTACCAGTAGCCGGCGCCGTCGGGGGCGTTGCCGCGAAACGCGATGTCGACCCCGTCATCCTCGACGTACGACGTGACCGTCTCGCGCTGCTTGGCGCTGATCAGTGGCCCCATCTCGGCGGCGTCGTCGCCCGGCGACATCACCTTGACGCCCTGGACGGCGGGTTCGAGCAGCTCGAGGAACCGGTCGTACACGCTGCGCTCGACCAGGATGCGGCTGCGCGCGCAACAGTCCTGGCCGGCGTTGTCGAAGACACCGTAGGGCGCGCTGGCGGCGGCCTGCTCGAGGTCGGAGTCGGCGAAGATGATGTTGGCGCTCTTGCCGCCGAGCTCGAGCGTGATGCGTTTGACCTGGTCGGCGGCGCCGCGCATGATCTGCTGGCCGACCGCGGTCGAGCCGGTGAAGCACACCTTGCGGACGTCGGGGTGGGTGACGAAGCGTTCGCCGACGACCGAGCCCTTGCCGGAGATGACCGTGAAGACGCCCTCGGGCAGCCCGGCCTCCAGCGCCAGCTCGCCGAGGCGGAGCGCGGTGAGGGGCGTCAGCTCGGCGGGCTTGAGCACGACACAGTTGCCGGCCGCGAGCGCGGGTGCGAAGCCCCAGCCGGCGATGGGCATCGGGAAGTTCCACGGCACGATGACGCCGACCACGCCCAGCGGCTCCTTGAACGTCACGTTGAGGCCGCCCGCTACCGGGATCTGGCGACCGAAGAGCCGCTCGGGCGCGGCCGAGTAGTAGTTGAGCACGTCGCGGACGTTGCCGGCCTCCCAGCGGGCGTTGCCGATCGTGTGGCCGGCGTTACGCACCTCCAGCCGGGCCAGCTCCTCGATCGCGCCGTCGACGGCCTCGGAGAAGCGCCGTAGGAGGCGGCCGCGGTCCGCCGGGCTGACGTGGCGCCATTCCTGGTACGCCGCCGACGCCTTCGCGATGTGCGCATCGGTCTCCTCGACGGAAGCCAGGTGGACCTCGGTGACCTCCTCCTCCGTCGCCGGGTCGATCACCATGTACGTCGTACTCACGTGGTCCCTCACTCGTCGTCGTGCTGCCGTTCTGATCCGGTCGTCCGCCTTCATCTGGCCGTCCGCGTTTGCCTAGTGAACAAGCCAGGTGGTCTGTTCACTAGGCGAATCGGCCTAGGTAACTGTGCAGGTGGCTTGTTCACTAGGCAAACACCCACGGCCACTCGGTCGGATTGACCTGGATGGCTTCTCACATGCGTTCGCTGACCTGGATGGCTTCTCACATGCGTTCGCTGACCTGGATGGCTTCTCACATGCGTTCGAAGCTGCGGAAGCGTTCCCAGTCGGTGACGGCTGAGTTGAACGCGGCGAGCTCGACATCGGCGTTGTTGAGGTAGTGGTTGACCACCTCGTCGCCGAAGGCGTCCCGGGCGAACTCAGAGGCAGCGAACGCGTCGCGCGCTTCCTGAAGCGTCACGGGCACGTGCCGTTTGTCCGACTCGTAGGCGTTGCCCTCGAAGGGGGCCTCGAGCTCGATCTCGTTCTCGATCCCGTACAGGCCACCGGCCAACATGCCCGCCAACCCGAGATAGGGGTTCACGTCGCCGCCAGGCAACCGGTTCTCGACCCGCAAGCCGGCGCCGTGACCGACCACCCGCAACGCGCACGTGCGGTTGTCATGCCCCCACGCGATGGCCGTCGGCGCGAACGAGCCCGGCGCGAAGCGTTTGTAGGAGTTGATGTTCGGCGCGTAGAGCAGCGTGAAGTCGTACAGCGTCGCCTGCACTCCCGCCACGAAGTGCTCGAACGTCTTCGTCGGCCCCGAGCCCTCGTCGAACACCATCGTGCCGTCGTCACCACGCACGCTCATGTGGATGTGGCACGAGTTGCCTTCGCGCGCGTCGTACTTGGCCATGAACGTGATGGCCTGACCGAGCTGGGAGGCGATCTCCTTCGCCCCGTTCTTGTACACCGAGTGCTGGTCCGCGGTCCGCACCACCTCTTCGTACTTGAACGCGATCTCGTGCTGGCCGAGGTTGCACTCGCCCTTGGCGGACTCGACGATGAGGCCCGCGGCGTACATGTGGTTGCGGATGTCGCGCAGCAGGGGCTCCACCCGGCTGGTACCGAGCAGCGAGTAGTCGACGTTGTACTGGTTGCCGGGGGTGAGGTTTTGGTACCCCTTGTCCCAAGCCTCTTCGAACGTGTCGTTGTAGACGTTGAACTCGAGCTCGGTTCCGGCAAAGGCGCGCAAACCGTGACCAGCCGCCCGCTCGGCCTGCTTCTTGAGGATCGTGCGCGGTGACTGCAGGACGGGGGAGTGGCCCTCGTCGAGCCACGCCAGGTCGCACTGCACCATCGCGGTGCCGGGCAGCCACGGCGTCAGCCGGAACGTCGCCAGATCCAGCACGAACTCCATGTCGCCGTACCCGCGGGCCCACGAGCTGATCTCGTAGCCGTCGACCGTGTTCATGTCGATGTCGACCGCGAGCAGGTAGTTGCACCCTTCGGTGCCATGGGCCAGGACGGTGTCGAGGAAGAACTGCGCGTGCAGCCGCTTGCCCTGGAGGCGGCCCTGCATGTCGGTGAAGGCGACGATGACGGTGTCCACGTCCCCTTCATCGACCAGGACGCGAAGCTTCTCGACCGTCAGGGGAAACGTGGGTTTGGGCATCTGGGAGCTCGCTTCTGATCGGCCGGCATGACTGCGGAATGAGTCTAGACCTGATAGGAGCTTTGGCACTAGCATCCATCCACGGGGATGTCGGATGGGGAGGAGTCGTCGATGCCCGATGCCATGGCACCGGACGAGCTCGACGCGATTCTCGACCACCTCGCCTCAGTCCGCTACGAGCCGCGCGAGGTCAGTTTCCTCGAGGGCGGTCTGACCAACATCAACGTCCACGTCAAGACCGTCGACCTCGACGTCGTCGTGCGCATCTCCAACGAGGACTCGACGATGCTGTCGATCGACCGCGAGGCCGAGTACCTCAACTCCCGCGCCGCCGCCGCGTCCGGCGCCTCACCCCGCGTGGTCGAGTTCGTGCCGGAGCACCACCTGCTCGTCGTCGACTTCATCACCGGTACGACGTATACGCCCCAGGACGTGGCCGACCCGACCAAGCTGCGGCGCATCGCCGACGCGGTCCGGATGCTCCACAACGGGCCGCGCTTCGTCAGCGAGTTCGACATGTTCGACGTCCAGCAGGCCTACCTCAAGACCGTGCAGCAGCGCGGCTACCGCCTGCCCGACCGCTACCTCGAGTTCATGCCGCAGGTCGACCGGATGCGCAAGGCGCTGTCGGTCATCGAGGTCGCGACTGTGCCGTGCAACAACGACCTGCTCGCAGCCAACTTCGTCGATGACGGCGATCGCGTCTGGATCATCGACTTCGAGTACGCCGGCAACAACGACCCCTGCTTCGAGCTCGGCAACATCTGGAGCGAGTCCACCCTCGACCCGCCGCTGCTCGACGAGCTCGTGACGGCGTACTTCGGACGTGAGTGGCCCAGCATGGTGGCCCGATCGCGTCTTCTGGGTCTGCTGTCGAAGTACGGCTGGATGCTCTGGGCCTCGATCCAGGACGGCAACTCCGACCTCGACTTCGACTTCTGGTCCTGGGGCCTGGAGAAGTACGACCGGGCCGTCGAAGAGTTCGACAGCCCCGAGTTCGACTCCTGGCTCACCGCCGCTGCTGCCCCCGATTGACGCCCTTCCAGTCCACCCGTCCACCCCTCCAGCGATCTCCCGTCCACCGTCCCTCACCTCCCCTCACCCCGCCTCACCCCGCCTCCCTACCTGCGCACCGATCCCCGTCCAACCGCCCTCCCGGGCGCATACCTCTCCGGAGGATTCGATGTCACAGACCCACCTCAACGACGACGAGCGAAGGCTTGCCGAACTCGGGTACAAACAGGAGCTGTCCCGCAACTGGTCCGGCTTCTCGAACTTCGCCATCTCGTTCTCGATCATCTCGATCCTGGCGGGCTGCTTCACGACGTTCGGGCAGGCCTGGAACAACGGCGGCCCCATCGCGATCTCCTGGGGCTGGCCGATCATCGCCGGCTTCATCCTCATCATCGGCTTCACGATGTCCGAGCTCGTCTCGGCGTACCCCACCTCGGGCGGTATCTACTGGTGGGCCTCGAAGATGGGGGGCCCGAAAGCAGGGTTCTTCACCGGGTGGCTGAACCTGATCGGTCTCCTCGCGGTCGTCGCATCGGTGGCCTACGGCTGCGCGACCTTCACCGACCTCACGATCAGCACCTTCAGTGACTCGTACGCGAACGACTACTCGTTGGCGAGAGTCTTCATCATCTTCGTCATCATCTTGGTCGCGGCATCGCTGCTGAACATCGTCAGCGGGCACCTGATGGCCGTGATGAACAACATCTCGGTCTGGTGGCACGTCGCCGGCGCCTCGATCGTCGTGCTCATCCTGGTGCTCGTCCCGGACAAGCACCAGGACATGGGCTTCGTGTTCACCGAGCGCATCAACAACTCGGGGTACGCCGACGGCAAGTACTGGTTCCTCGTGCTCCCACTGGGATTCCTGCTCACGCAGTACACGATCACCGGCTTCGACGCTTCCGCGCACCTGTCGGAGGAGACCGAAGCCGCCTCGAAGTCCGCTGCCCGCGGCATGTGGCAGTCGATCTTCTACTCCGGCATCGGCGGCTGGATCCTCCTGCTGTCGTTCCTGTTCGCGGTCCAGGACCCCGACAAGGTCACCGAGGGTGGAGGCGGCGTCGCCGTCATCTTCAGCCAGGCGCTGTCGAGCAACTGGGCAGGCCTCATCTTGTTGATCTCGGCGACGGGCCAGTTCTACTGCGCCACCTCGTGCATGACCAGCGCTTCGCGGATGACGTTCGCGTTCAGCCGTGACGGCGCCATCCCCGGGTCGCAGCTGTGGTCGAAGCTGTCCGCGTCGAAGGTGCCTGCCAACGCAGTCTTGCTCGTCGGCGTCGTCAGCGTGCTCATCACGCTGCCGTCTCTCGTCGAGGTCGACATCGGTGGGGCACCCGTTCCGGTGGCCTTCTACGCGGTCACCTCGGTCGCCGTGATCGGGCTGTATCTGGCGTTCCTGATCCCGATCTGGCAGCGCTGGAGGCTCGGCGACGCCTTCGAGCCGGGCAGCTGGAACAACGGGCAGAAGTACAAGTGGATGAACCTGGTGGCGTGTGCCGAGATCGTGCTCATCTCGGTGTACTTCATCATGCCGTTCACACCGGCCGCCATCCCGTGGAACGACGACTTCTCCTGGAAGTTTGTCAACTACGCGCCGATCCTCACGATCGGATCGTTGCTGGTCCTACTCATCTGGTGGGAACTCTCCGCCAAGCGCTGGTTCACCGGGCCCAAGCACACGATCGACCCCACCGTCGTGGAGGTCTTCGACGCATGATCGTCCTGGGAGCCCTGCGACGTCACGCTGACACGGCGTGACAACGTAGGGCTGACCAGGAGCCGGAGGGGGCCTCGTTGACCAACGAACCGATCGCGCTGCCGAGCTTGGCTGACCTGCCAGCCACGGCGCCCGACCTGTCGTCGTCCACGGGGCCCCCTGCGCACGTCCAGATCGAGCAGTGGCTGATGTCCTTGATCGACGGGGCCGTGCTGCTCGCCGGGGACAAGCTGCCGAAGGAGAAGGACCTCGCGGCAGCACTCGGGGTCAGCCGGATGACGCTGCGCCAGTCGCTCGGCTCGCTGGAGGCCCGCGGGGTCGTCGAGCGGATCCCGGGTCGGCAGGGTGGCACCTTCATCCGGCAGCCGCGGATCGAGTGCGACATCACCGGCCTGGCCGGCTTCACCGAGCAGCTTCGCCAGGGGCACGTGCGCGCCAGCGCCCGCGTGATCAGCTCGACCGTCGTACCGGCGTCACGGGCGGTGGCGAAGGCGCTCGAGCTGTCGGTCGACACTGACGTGTACGAGATCGTGCGGGTCCGGTCGGCCAACCGCGAGCCGGTCGCGCTCGAGCGGTCCTACCTGCCGGCCGAGCTGTTCCCGGGTCTGCTCGAGAAGCGGCTGACCGGGTCGCTGTACGCCCGGATGCGCCGTGACTACGGGCTGGCTCCGCAGGCGGCGACGGAGTTCCTCGAGCCGTTCATCGCCACCGACCAGGTGGCGGCGCTGCTGGCCGTCGATGCGGGCTCGCCGCTGCTGCTGATCGAGCGGACCGCGCGTACGACGTCAGGGCAGCCCGTCGAGTTCGCCCGCGACCTGTTCCGGTCGGACAAGATCCGCGTCTCGGTGCAGACCGTGGCCGGGGCGTCCGGCGCCCTGCGTACCGCCGCCCCCCGCCCGGCGGCCGGTTGACTCCTACATCACCGGACCGAACAGCGCGCACGTCTGCACGGGCCGCCCCGTGGGCAAGGGTGGCGGTTATGAAGTGTGTGGGTGGGAGGGAGAGGTGAGCGCAAGCACATAAACGTGCTCATGATCGAGCATGCCGCCCGTAGGGCTGAAACCGTAGCGCTCGTAGAACGTCATCGGTGATCCGTCGCCGGGGACTGCGCTCGTGACGAGTTCGACGGCGCCCGGCCGCCCCCGGACGTAGTCGACCACGAGGTTCAGTGCGGCCGTCCCATAGCCGCGCCGTTGGTGGCGGGCGTCGATGATCAGCCGCCAGAGGAAGTACGGCCACTCGTACTCCGGATGACCTGCGGGAACGCCGTCGGTGATCATGACGAACCCGACCGGAGTTTCGTCGGCATAGATGGCTCGAAACCACGGGTACGCGTCGGGTGTCTGGGCTGCCTCCTCCAACGAGTCTGCGACGCCGTCGACGAAGGCGGACTGCTCGGGAGTCACGGCCAGGCGCAGGACGTCGGCACGGTTGGCGTCAGTGATCTCGCGCAACGTCACGGTCGGCCGCCTGCTCACGGCGTCAATGCCGCGCGCGTATCGAGACGGGGAGGGCAGTGCACGAAGCCATCGTCCCCGACCCGGTCGTGGTTGTCGACATTCGCACTGCACCCCAACGCCGGCCAGACCTGGCGACGTCCATCCCGGAACGGCGTGTGTTGGCTGAGCGCTGTCGGCTGTCCCCGACCAACCCCCGCCGGCAACAGTGCCCGGCTGGGAATCAAACGCCCGCTTCGTCCGTTCAACTGAGTGCCCCGCCAGTGCGAGACCCCCGGGCCCCACCCCATAAGCCGCTACGAGCGGCCACTCGCCGAGAGGCGTCCGCTGGCGGGGCCACAGCATCGAGCCGCAGGAGTCCTCCTCCTGCGGCTCGTCGCTCGTCCGGACGCTAGCCCAGTAGGGTGCGGACGTCGGTGACGACGGCTTTGACGGACTCGCCGAAGAGGTTGATGCTCGCCTCGGTCCCGGCCTTGGCGAGGTCGACGGGCAGGTAGGCGTAGGCCAGCGACTGCTCGCAGGTGTAGCCGAAGCCACCCGAGGTGACCCGGCCGACGACGTCGGTACCCACCCGCACCGGCTCCGACCCCAGGACGACGGCCCGCGGGTCGTCGAGCACCAGGAGACTGAGCCGACGCGAGAGCCCGGCCTCCTTGGCCGTCCGCAGCGCGGTGTCGCCGACGAACCCGCCAGGTTTGTCGAGCTTCACGCAGAAGCCCAACCCCGCCTCGTACGGCGTCGTCTCCGGCGTGATGTCCGTGCTCCAGACGCGGTAACCCATCTCCAGGCGGAGGCTGTCGATCGCCCGGTAGCCGCACGGCACGAGGCCGTGGTCTGCGCCGGCCGCCATCAGCCGCGGCCACAGTCCGGCGGCGTACTCGCTCGACGTGTAGAGCTCCCAGCCGTGCTCGCCGGTGAACGTCACCCGCAGCGCCCGGACCGGCACGTCGGCCACGCTGATCAGCTGGGACGTCATGAACGGGAACGCCTCCTCGGACACGTCCGAGGGCGTCAGCGACCCGAGGATGGCTCGCGCGTTCGGCCCCCACAGCGCGAAGCACGCGAAGGCGCCGGTCACGTCGGTCAGCGCTACGTCGTACCCCCCGAGCCGCGCCTGCTTGCGCAGCCAGGCCATGTCATGGGTGCCGTACGCAGTACCGGTGACGATGCGGAAGCGGTCCGCGGCCAGTCGTGTGACGGTGACGTCGGCCTCGATACCACCGTGAGCGTTCAGCGCCTGCGTGTAGGTGACCTCGCCGACGCCGCGGGCGACGCTGTTGTCGCAGACCCGGTCGAGGAAGGTTGCCGCGTCCGGCCCGCGGACCTCGAGCTTCGCGAACGACGTCTCGTCGAACAGCCCCGCCGACGTCCGGGTGGTCCGGTGCTCGACCGCGGTCGCCGACGACCAGTCCCGTCCGGCCCAGCCGCGCGGTCGCAGGTTCTCGAGATCCGCCGACTCGTTGGAGGTGTAGTAGTTGACTCGCTCCCAGCCCGCCTTCTCACCGAACACCGCGCCGCGCTCGTCGTGCCAGCCGTAGACCGGCGAGGTGCGCAGCGGCCGACCGCTCTGACGTTCGAGTCCGGGGTAGCTGATGTCGTAGTAGGTCTGGTAGTTCTCCAGCGTGCGGGCCAGCGTGTACGACGGCGACGCGAACGCCTCGCCGAACCGTCCGATGTCCATGTGCCACAGGTCGAACTCCGGCTCGCCGTCGACGATCCACTCCGCCATCACCTTGCCGATGCCTCCGGCACCAGCGATGCCGTGGGCACAGAAGCCGGCGGCGACGAAGAACCCCGCTACCGCGGTCTCGCCCAGGCAGAACTCGTTGTCGGGCGTGAACCCCTCCGGCCCGTTGATCACCGACCGCATCCCCACCTCGGCCATCAGCGGCACCCGGACCGTCGCGTTGGTGGCGATCTCCTCCAGCCGCTCCCACGCCTCCGGCAGCAGGCGGCCGTTGAAGTCGGCAGGGATCGCGTCGTACGACGTCGCGCTGGCCGACCACGGCGCCGGGTTGCGCTCGTACCCACCCATGACCAGGCCTTCGACCTCCTGGCGGTAGTAGACGAGCAGGTCGGGGTCGCGCAGCGAGGGGAGCGGTGGGTGGCCGGGCTCGAGGCCGGCGTCGGCCAGGCAGGGCTCGGTCACGACGTACTGGTGCGACATCGGCACGATCGGCACCCTGACTCCGACCATCCGGGCGATCTCCGCGGCGAACATGCCGCCGGCGTCGACGACCACCTCGCACTCGATGTCGCCCTTGTCGGTGCGCACGCGGCTGACCCGACGTTGACCGTGGCCCGCGTCGGTCGTGTCGATCGCGGTCACCCGGGTGTGGGTGCGGATGGTGACGCCGGCACGCCGCGCCAGCGTGGCCAGCGCCATGCAGAGCTGGGACGGGTCGACCTGGCCGTCCGACTCGAGCATGCAGGCGCCGACGACGCGGTCGGTCGACATCAGCGGGAACCGCTCCTGCGCCTCGGTCGGTGAGATCTCGTGCAGGGGCAGGTCGTAGGTCTGTGCCCAGCTGATCTGGCGGCGGATCTCGTCGAGGCGTTCCGGGCTCGACGCCAGCTTGATGCCGCCGCTCTCGACCCACGCCGGCGCAAGGTCGGTCTGCTGCAGCCGCCGGTAGAGGTCGACGGAGTACATGTTCATCCGCGTCAGCGTCGGGTCGGCACGGAGCTGTCCGACCAGACCGGCGGAGTGGAACGTCGAGCCGCTCGTGAGCTCGCTGCGCTCGACCAGGACGACGTCGGTCTCACCGAGCTCGGCGAGGTGGTAGGCGATGCTGGCGCCTCCGACGCCGCCGCCGATGACGACCACACGGGCCCGGGAGGGCAGCGACGACGAGGGTTCGCTCACCCGGTCAGCCTAGGGAGTCGGCGCACTAAGGTCTAGACCTAAAGCGCGGCAACTCGACCGACGTAGGCCGGGGACGCCGGGGGAGCCTGCTCGCCTGATCTGCGACACTTGCGCCATGGATCTCGAGGGACGCCGCGTCCTGGTGACCGGCGCCTCACGGGGCATCGGTGCTGCGCTGGCCGAGGAGTTCGCGCGGGCCGGCTGCGAGGTCGTCCTGCTCGGCCGGGACAAGGCAGCCCTGGCTGACGTCTCTGACCGCGTGAGCGGCTCCTGGCTGGCGGCTGACCTGGCCGATGAGGGACAGGTCGAGGGCATGATCGACCGCGTCGAGCGTGAGTTCGGTGCCATCGACGTCCTCGTCAACAATGCCGGGGTCGAGAACGCCGGTGCCTTCGCCGATCTCGACCAGCACGAGGTCGAGGACCAGCTGCGGGTCAACCTGTTGACCCCGATCGAGCTGACCCGCCAGCTCCTGCCACGCCTCATCGCGCGCGGTGTCGGCCACGTCGTCAACGTGTCCTCGCTGGCGGCGTTCTCGGCTTTCCCAGGGCTCGCGGTGTACGGCGCGTCGAAGGCCGGTCTGACACAGTTCACGAGCGGCCTGCGAGCCGACTTGCGAGGCACTCCGGTCCACGTGACGTTGGTCGAGCTCGGCCCGGCCTCGACCTCGATGATGGAGCGCGCCATGACCTACCCGCCCACGGGCGACAGCTTCAACCGCCTGTACGGCCTGCGGCTGATCGCGGACGTCACGCCGGCCCGCGCCGCCCGGGCCACCGTCGACGCGGTGCGCGCGAACCGTCGGCACGTCCGGCTCCCGCGACGCTCGGCCCTCGCAGGGCAGCTGGCCTCGTCGCCCCGGCGTACGACCGAGTGGTTGCTGACCGGTATCGCGCACCAGCGGGGCCGATGAGCGGCCGGACGCCGGGGGTGATCGGCCGTCGTCGCCCCGGTCAGCTGCGGAGACGTCTCGCGGTGGCGACCTGGCGACCGTCCAAGGACGGCCGGATCTACGCGCGGATGGCGGTCGACGCGACGCCGATGCTCGAGTACGTCGAGCGGGTCCGCGCCGAGACCGGAGAGCGGGTCACGTTGACGCACGTGGTCGGCACGGCGCTCGGTCACGCGATCAGCGAGGTGCCGGAGGTCCGGGCACGGATCGTGTTGGGCCAGATCGTGCCGTTCAAGACCGTCGACGTGGGGTTCGCTGTCGACATCGACACCGGCAACGACCTCGCCTCCGCTCCGGTGCGGTCGGTCGACGAGAAGTCACCGCTCGAGGTGGCCCGCGCCCTGACGCCGTCGGTGCATGGTCTCCGTGACGGCTCGGACCGCGGCCAACGCATTGCGCTGCGGATCGTGCACCACATGCCGTGGTGGTCACTGCGTGCTGTGCTGAGCTTCGCAGGGTTGTTGGTGAGTGGGTTCGGGTGGAACGCGTTCGGGCAGAAGGGCTTCCCGCTCGGGGTGGCGTTCGTGTCCAACGTGGGCACGCTCGGTCTTGACGAGGCGTTCCTCGCACCGCTGGCCTTCGCGCGCGTGCCGGTGTACCTGGCCGTGGGAGCGGTGCGTGATGCGGCGCTGGTCGTCGACGGTGAGGTGGCGGTCAGGCCACAGGTGGTGCTGGTGGCCACCGCAGACCACCGGCTCGTTGACGGGGCGCACGCGGGTCTGATCGTGGCGCGGCTGCGCGAGATCCTGGCTGAGCCCTCCGTCATGGACCGTTCTGGTCAGCCGTGACGGGTCGACCGGGTCATGCTCAAGGGTTGACCGGGTCATGCTGACTGGTCGAGTGGGTCATTGTTCCCGATCGACCGGGAGTGGAGACTGGCGGCATCTGACGGGGGGCCGAGCAGCATCGAGCCGATTCCCGGAGGGATGAGAGATGCCGAGATATTTGTTCAAGGCCGACTACAGCGTCACCGGCGCCAAAGGACTGATCAAGGACGGTGGCAAGTCTCGCGTGGACGCGGTCGCCCGCGCCGCCGAGAGTGTGGGCGGGACGCTGGAGTCCTTCGACTTCGCGTTCGGTGACCACGACGCGTTCGTCATCGTGAACCTGCCGAACCACGCAGCCGCAGCCAAGGTTGCGCTGACCGTCAAGGCGTCCGGCGGAGCGAGCGTCGAGACCGTCGTGCTGATCAGCCCCGAAGAAATCATGAGCACCTCGAACGACGTCGACTACTCACCGCCTGGCGGCTGATTGTCCGGAGGTCTGACAACACTGACTGTCCGGAGGTCTGACAAACATTCGGGTCGTCGTGATGGCAGTTGGCGTCACGACGACCCGATGGGTTCACCTGTGCGTTCGAGCGTTGCGGGCTTGCCAAGGGGAGGACACTCACACAGAGATCGGTGAACGTCACCGGAAGGGAATGGACCATGGCGAGATATCTCTACAAGGCCGACTACAGCGTCCTCGGGGCGAAGGGACTGCTCAAGGATGGCGGCAAGTCTCGTGTCGACGTGGTCGCTGCGACTGCTGAGAGCGTCGGGGGTTCGTTGGTGAGCTTCGATTTCGCGTTCGGCAACCACGACGCGTTCATCATCGTCGACCTGCCCGATCACCACGCAGCGGCCAAGGTTGCGCTCACCGTCAAGGCTGCCGGGGGAGCGAGCGTCGAGACCGTCGTCCTGATCAGCCCCGAGGACATCGGCAACGGCTACTTCGGCGACGTCGCCTACACACCGCCTGGCGGCTGAACCAGCAGCCCAGCGCACGTGCGCCTGACCGCCCGGGCGGCCAGGCGTCGCGTCGTTACGTGTCAGTTCGGAGCTGTCGCGGCGGCGCGGATCCCGCTGTCCAGCTCGAAGCTCAGCGTCACGGTGTGGTCAGCGGTGACGTCAGCCGCCTTGGTCTCTGAGGACTTGATGCCGGTGAGCAACGTGGCCGTCACCTCGACCCTGCCGACCGAGATGGGCAGGCTGAACCGGCCGGCGCCGTCGGTGAGCGCCTGCCCGAGCAGGACGCCGTCGCGGCGTACCTCGACCTGGGCCTCGGACGCGGGAGCGGGCGGGCACGGTGTGCTGCCTTCGACCGGGCAGGTGGGGCCTACGACGACAACGCCCGAAACCGTGCCGGTGGCGGCGTCTCCTGCTGAGCCCTGACCGCAAGCGGTCAGTCCGAAGGCGACGCCGAGCAGCCAGCAGATCGTGGTCAGGCGGCTCGTGGTGCGCATGACGGTGAGACGTCGCGCAGAGGCGCGCGGTTCCCGATGCTGGGGCTCTGCGGAAGGGCGCCGCGGTCGGCCGCCGCGGGACCGTCACTCAAATGACCGTTCCCGGTCACACAACCGGGTGGCAGGATGCCTCGGATGGGACTGTTCACCCTAGAGCAGGCGCGTGAGCAGCTGGCGAAGCTACGTCCGCTGCTGGATGAGTTCGTGGCGTTGCGTGCCGACGCCACCGAGCTCGGTGCCGCGGTGGCCGGCGCAGGCCCGAGTCCGCTGGGTGGCATTCCCGAGCTCAAGGCCGTGCAGGCCCGGATGGACCAGGTGCTGACCGAGCTCGTCGCCACCGGTGTGGAGTTCAAGGGATTCGCACCGCTGCTGATGGACTTCCCGTCGGAGGTGAATGGCGAGGACGTGCACCTGTGCTGGCTCGAGGGCGACGACGAGCTCTCGTGGTACCACCGCGTCGACCTCGGCTTCGCCGGCCGCCGGCCACTGATCTAGGGCGTCCGCAGCAAAGATCCGAGTCTTGCCCGGTCATTGCCAGGTAAGACTCGGATCTTTTTGGGTGGTGGGGCAGGCGGTCAGTCGGAGGTGTTGGCGTTGACGTCTTCGCAGTTGCGGTTGATGACGTCACGCGGGTCGATCTCGCCGAGGTAGTTGACGATGTCGTGGCCGGACCCGCAGTTGATGAACGCGCGCGTGCCGTCGCTGTCGAGGAAGCTGAGCGCGTCGTTGCCCGGGCCGGTGAAGATACGGTCGTTGCCGTCGACCGTCTCGACCATGTCGTTGCCCGCACCGCCGAAGAACGTGTCGCGCCCGGCGTCACCACTGAAGAAGTCGGCGCCCGGTCCGCCTCGCGCCACGTCGCGGCCGGGTCCGCCGGAGAAGTAGTCGCGGCCGTTGTCGCCGCCACCGAAGAGTCGGTCGTTGCCGGCCCCGCCGTGGAGCTTGTCGTTGCCGCCGCGGCCCTGGATCACGTCGTTGCCGTCCTGGCCGTAGATCGTGTCGCGCGTCGACGTGCCGTGCAGCCGGTCGTTGCCGGGCGTGCCGTCGATGCGCTGAGCCAGGGCAGGTGCGGCCACGGCGGCCGTCAGCGCTACTGCGGCAGCGGTGCTGGTCGTGATGGTCATGATGGTGCGGAGTCGCATGAGGTCCCCTCATCGATGGTGTGGTGATCACCGGCCGGTCCGGGTCGGTCTGTGTACGACGCACCGTGCCGGTCAAAAGTTGTACGTCACCCGCACCAGCGCTACCACCCCAGGAGCGTCAGGTCGTGCCGGTGATACCGCCCGGGGAGGGGTAGGGCGGGATCAGTCCTCGTCGTCGTCCGTGTCGGGGTAGGTTGCGCCTGCGCCGGCGGTTCCGTCTCCGTCTTCGTCGGCGAGGTCGGCGAGGTCCTCCTCGGAGTACGCGTCGAGCTCGTCGGGATCGGCGGCCGGTTCCTCGGCGTGCGCCAGCTGCTCGTGGCTCCAGTCGTCGTCGTCGGTGGGCGGGTCGTTCGGCAGCGTGGTCATGTCTCCACCCATACCCACTATCACCCCGACCTACAAGTGCCATCCGTCCCACGGCCTCGCCCACCTGATCGAGCGCCAGTAGCGGTGATCGAGCTTGTCGGTGCCGGTGATCGAGCTTGTCGAGATCTCCGCGGCCACGAGCGGTATCAAAACGGGACTAGCCGACCTCTTGAACCGGGCGTACGCTCGCACCGCCATTCACGGATTCACCAAGGAGCCGCACGGATGACTGACATGCTCGAACAACAGACGGAGCAGACCGAACTCACCGCCGACAGCCTCGCCGAGCGTCTGTTCATGTCGACGCTGGGCGCGATGGAGATCCTGAGCGTCTACGTCGGGGACCGCCTCGGCTGGTACAAGTCGCTCGCCGCCGAGGGCCCGGCGACGTACACCGAGCTCGCGGACCGCACCTCGACGCATCCCCGGTACGCCCAGGAGTGGTTGGAGGGACAGGCGGTGCTGGGCATCCTGACCACGGATGCTGCACAGGCGGCGGCTGACCGTCGCTACGAGCTGCCGGCTGCGGTCGTCGAGGTGTTCACCGACGAGACGAGCCTGGCCTACCTGGCGCCGGTGGGCCGCGCGGTCGCCGCCATCGGGCAGCAGCTGCCCAACCTGCTCGACGCCTACCGGGGCGGCGGCGGAGTCAGCTGGGAGCAGCTGGGCGATGACATGCGTGAGGCCCAGGCGGCGTTCAACCGTCCGTGGTTCGACCAGCAGCTGGGTGAGGCGCTCGCGGGCGTGCCGGAGGTGCACGACCTGCTGAGCCGGCCTGGCGCCCGGATCCTCGACGTCGGGGCCGGCGGCGGCTGGTCGTCGATTGCGCTGGCGCGGGCCTACCCAGAGGCTGCCATCACGGGGGTCGACGTGGACGCCCCGTCGGTCGAGATGGCGCAGCGCAACGCCGAGCAAGCCGGCGTGGGCGACCGGGTGAGCTTCCGACTCGCCGACGCAAGCGGGCTGGGGGAGTCCGGCGCGTACGACGCGGCGTTCTTCTTCGAGTGCGTGCACGACATGCCGCGCCCTGTCGAGGTGCTCGCCGGCGTACGCGCCGCGGTCAAACCCGACGGTGCGGTGATCGTGATGGACGAGGGCGTCGCCGACGAGTTCACAGCGCCGGGCGATGAGCTGGAACGGTTCATGTACGGGTTCAGCATGTTCGTCTGCCTGCCGGACGGGATGTCGTCAGAACCCTCGGTGGGAACCGGCACCGTGATGCGCCGGTCGACGATGGAGAAGTACGCCGCCGAGGCCGGCTTCACCGGGGTGGACGTGCTCCCGATCGAGGAGTTCAGCTTCTTCCGCTTCTACCGCCTGCACCCCTGACGCCTGGGGGGCGGCTGCCCTGATTCGGAACCTGGTTGCGGTCTGAGCCCCGTCCGGGCCGCAACCCCGTTCCGAACTGTGTGATCTCCCCCGGATCGGCGGGTCACTCCTCGTCGAGGTCTTCGCCGGGGAAGGTGACCCGGTGCCCGTCGATCTTGTCGTAGATGTCCTCGTCGGCGAAGACCTCGAGCTCTTCCTCGTCGTACCCGGACAGCTCGTCGACGTCGTCGACTTCATACGGCCCAGTCGTCATGCCTCCAAGGTCCTCGCCTGCGCGCCCGGTTTCAAGGGCCTTCCGGCTCACTCCCGCTGATCGAGCGGGGTCTCGACAGGCTCGACCAGCGAATCATGGACGACACGCCCGGGGGACACGCCCATCCGGCGTACCAAACCCTGCTCTGACCTGGGCGGATGCAAATTCTTGCGGTGATCTCGTCATTTTGATTGCACCTCGTCGCGCCTTGAGCGTACGGTTACCCCCAGATATAGTAGTTACAGGGATGTAGTTCTCCACAGGTTGTGGTTGTCAGGCCTCCACCGTCATCCACATGTGGTCCCGCTCACATCCGCGCTTCACCCACAGGACACCGCAGTTCATCCCCAGCACATCCACAGGTCGGTCCCCAGATACGTCTTCAGTACGGGTCTCCGAAACTGTCGGACCGCCGGAGTAGAACCACCGGTATGAGCGCCGTTCTAGCACCGGAAGGATCCCGTCGCAGATGCACTGCCCGTACTGCCGCCACACCGACACCCGCGTGCTCGACAGCCGCGTGTCCGAGGACGGCACGTCGATCCGGCGCCGCCGTTCGTGCTCGGAGTGCGAGAAGCGGTTCACCACGGTCGAGGCCATGCAGCTCACGGTGGTGAAGCGGTCCGGCGCGACCGAGGCGTTCAGTCGCGAGAAGGCCATCAGCGGCGTCCGCAAGGCGTGCAAGGGCCGCCCGGTCAGCGACGACGACCTGGCCGTGCTCGGTTCGCAGGTCGAGGACGCGCTGCGTTCGTCCGGCTGGGCCGAGGTGCCGGCGCACGAGGTCGGGCTGGCCATCCTGGGGCCGTTGCGTGAGCTCGACGAGGTGGCCTACCTGCGGTTCGCGAGCGTCTACCGCTCGTTCGAGTCCGCCGACGACTTCGAGACCGAGATCGCCATCCTGCGGGCCGAGCGACAACCCACCGGCGAGGAACCCGAGCTCGTCAGCCGCGGCGCCCCACCGGGCCAGGACCCCTCCGGCTGACCAGCCACCCCAGACGCGAAGCAGCACCGCACCACCTGATCGACCGTACGACGCGACACCAGACCAGCAGCAGACCACCCGCATCTGCGTGATGCACCCCCGCCACCGGCGGAGACGAGGCAGGAGAAGCCATGACCGAGACCGACAGCCGGCGCCAGCAGACCACGCGGCGGGGCAAGGGGCTGAAGATCGAGCGGATCTTCACCACCGCCGGCACGCACCCCTACGACGAGGTGACGTGGGAGCGTCGCGACGTCGTGCAGCAGAACTGGAAGACCGGCGAGACCGTCTTCGAGCAGCGCGGTGTGGAGTTCCCGGACTTCTGGTCGGTCAACGCCTCGACGATCGTCACCACGAAGTACTTCCGCGGCGCGGTCGGTACCGACGTGCGCGAGTGGAGCCTGCGCCAGCTGATCGACCGCGTGGTCAAGACCTACCGCAAAAGTGGTGAGGACGAGGGCTACTTCGCCACGCCCGAGGACGCCGAGGCGTTCGACCACGAGCTGACCTACATGCTTCTTCACCAGGTGTTCGCGTTCAACTCCCCGGTCTGGTTCAACGTCGGCACCCAGTCGCCGCAGCAGGTCTCGGCGTGCTTCATCCTGGCCGTCGACGACTCGATGGACTCGATCCTGAACTGGTACAAGGAAGAGGGCTTCATCTTCAAGGGCGGGTCAGGTGCGGGTCTCAACCTGTCGCGCATCCGGTCGTCCAAGGAGCTGCTCTCGTCCGGCGGGACCGCGTCGGGTCCGGTGTCGTTCATGCGTGGCGCCGACGCGTCCGCGGGCACGATCAAGTCCGGTGGGGCGACCCGGCGGGCGGCCAAGATGGTCGTGCTCGACGTCGACCACCCCGACATCGTCGAGTTCGTCGAGACCAAGGCGCGTGAAGAAGACAAGATCCGCGCGCTGCGGGACGCCGGCTTCGACATGGACCTCGGCGGCGCCGACATCCACTCCGTGCAGTACCAGAACGCCAACAACTCCGTGCGGGTCACCGACGAGTTCATGCGCGCGGTCGAGCGACGGCACCGAGTTCGGGCTGCGGGCGCGCGGCGACGGCAAGGTCATCGAGACCGTCGACGCCCGTGAGCTGTGGGGCAAGATCTCCAAGGCCGCGTGGGAGTGCGCCGACCCGGGCATCCAGTACGACGACACGATCAACGACTGGCACACCAACCCCGAGACGGGCCGGATCACCGCGTCCAACCCGTGCTCCGAATACATGTCGCTCGACAACTCCTCGTGCAACCTCGCCTCGCTCAACCTGCTGAAGTTCCTGCGCGACGACGGTTCGTTCGACGCCCCGCTGTTCGCCCGCTGCGTCGAGCTGATCATCACCGCGATGGACATCTCGATCTGCTTCGCCGACTTCCCGACCGAGGCGATCGGCGACACCACGCGTGACTACCGCCAGCTCGGCATCGGGTACGCCAACCTGGGTGCGCTGCTGATGGCGATGGGCCTCGGCTACGACTCCGAGGGCGGACGCACCCTGGCGGCGGCGATCACGTCGCTGATGACCGGTACGTCGTACAAGCGCTCGGCCGAGATCGCAGCCGTGGTCGGTCCGTACAACGGGTACGCCCGCAACGCCGACGCCCACAAGCGGGTCATGCGCAAGCACGCGGCCGCCAACGACGCGGTCCGGTCGGTGCACAGCCACGACCGTGAGGTGCTCGACGTCGCGACGAAGGCGTGGGACCAGGTCATCAAGCTGGGGGACAAGAACGGGTACCGCAACGCGCAGGCGTCGGTGCTCGCGCCGACCGGCACGATCGGCTTCATGATGGACTGCGACACGACCGGCATCGAGCCGGACTTCTCGCTGGTCAAGTTCAAGAAGCTCGTCGGTGGCGGGTCGATGCAGATCGTCAACCAGACGATCCCGCGGGCGCTGAAGAAGCTCGGCTACGAGGACGAGACGATCGAGGCGATCGTGGAGTTCATCGCCGAGCACGGTCACGTCATCGACGCGCCGGGTCTCAAGACCGAGCACTACGAGGTGTTCGACACCGCCATGGGGGCGCGGGCGATCGCGCCGATGGGTCACGTGCGGATGATGGCGGCCACGCAGCCGTTCCTGTCCGGCGCGATCTCCAAGACGGTCAACCTGCCCGAGACCGCGACGGTCGAGGAGATCGCCGACGTCTACCTGCAGGGCTGGAAGCTCGGCCTCAAGGCGCTGGCCGTCTACCGCGACAACTGCAAGGTCGGCCAGCCGCTGTCCGACGCGAAGGCCAAGGGTGCCGACAAGGCGTTCTCCGCCTCCGACGCGGCGGCCGAGGTCGTCAAGGTCATCGAGCGGCCCGTGCGCAAGCGGCTGCCGAAGTCGCGTCCGTCGCGGACCACGTCGTTCACGGTCGGTGGCGCCGAGGGCTACATGACGGCCGGGTCGTACCCCGACGACGGTCTGGGCGAGGTCTTCCTCAAGCTCGGCAAGCAGGGCTCGACCCTGGCCGGGGTGATGGACGCCTTCTCGATGGCGATCTCGATCTCGCTGCAGTACGGCGTCCCGCTGGAGACCTACGTCTCGAAGTTCACCAACATGAAGTTCGAGCCGGCCGGTCTGACCGACGACCCGGACGTGCGGATGAGCCAGTCGATCATGGACTACATCTTCCGTCGGCTGGCGCTGGACTACCTGCCCTTCGAGAAGCGCTCCGCCCTCGGCATCTACACCGCCGACGAGCGCCAGCGCCAGCTCGACACCGGCTCGTACGAAGCCGTCGTCGGACGAGAGCGACGAGCTGCCCGAAGCCGAGTCCCTGAAGTCGACGGACCCCGTGCCGGCCCGCCGAGTCGCGCAGGCGTCTTCGGTGGTCCGACGCCTCAGTCGAGCCGACGCCCCAGCTGCGGCGACCGACGTGGTCACCTCGACCGCCAAGCCCGCAGCCAGCGGCGCCCACACCACGGCCGAGCTGATGGAGGCCATCTCCGGCCGCGAGGTCGACAGCCCGCTCTGCTTCACCTGCGGCACCAAGATGCGCCCAGCAGGCAGCTGCTACGTCTGCGAAGGCTGCGGCTCCACAAGCGGCTGCAGCTGAGCGCCGAGATTGCCGAGGAGGCGGCGAGGTATGGGCAAAGGTTCAGACCGCGCCGCCTTACCTCTTGGTTTCGGCGTCTGCGCGAAGTTCCCAGTAATGAGAGATGATCAGGTCGGCGGCTGTGGTTGGGTCCTCGTGTTCCCAGACACGCAAAACATGAAAACCCAGATCTCGAAGGTGGGCGTCGGTGTCCGCATCTCGGTTCCGGTTACCGACCACCTTGTCGCGCCAGAACTGATAGTTCGTCCTGGGGGCCTGGTAATGCTGGGGGCAGCCATGCCAGAAACAACCGTCGATAAACACAAAGAGGCCTACGCGGCTGAATGTGATGTCCGCCCGTCGCCTCCGATCGAAGGCAGCGGCGCGCAGACACGAAACCTCAGACCGCGCGCGTGGAGCAGCGATCGCACCAGCGTTTCAGGGCTGGTGTCGCGGCCACGATTGGCCTGCATGTTCCTGCGCCGGGCATCAGAGACCACTGGCGGTCCGATCGATGAGGGACGAGGTTGTGTCGGTGGCATCTGGTTGGCTTGTCGTGAATGAGAATAGGAATTGAGACAGTCGTACCCGCGTCGAACTCAGGGTAGTTCAGGAGGAGTCGCAGCATGTCACGAGTAGTGGTTCAGGAGGCCGCCCCGTCAGCCGCTCGTCTCACCGGCTCGCTTCGCGACATCGGGTACGACTTCCAGACGGCCGTTGCAGACCTGGTTGACAACTGCGTGGCTGCGGGGGCACGGCATGTGGACGTCGAGCTGAACTACGTCGCCGGCGGATCGTACGTGCTCGTCTCGGACGACGGCGTAGGCATGTCGTCAAATCAGCTCCTCGAAGCGCTGCGCTTCGGTAGCCGCCGAAGTTATCGCAGGAACGAACTAGGTCGCTTCGGCCTGGGGCTGAAGACGGGATCGTTCTCGCAATGCCGACGGCTGACGGTGGTGAGCCGTCATGCGAAGCATCAGCAGCGAATCCATACGCGCACCCTCGACCTCGATGACATTGAACGTCGTGACGCATGGAGCGTCCTCGTGGACGAGCGGAGCGACGCCGTCGATCGGGCTGTGTCCATCCTCCGGCAGGGTCCTGGAACCGTAGTAGTATGGGAGAAGCTCGACAGAGTGATTCCCGAGAAGTTCGCAGAATCCGGGTGGGGGCGACGGCGGTTTCGTCGCTGGCTGTCAAGACATCAGAGCACCTCAGCATGGTGTTCCATCGGTTCATCGCGGGTCTGCCCGATCGTGATGAACTCATCTTGTCGGTCAATGGGGAGAAGCTACGTCCCTGGGATCCCTTTGCACAGTCGGAACCGTTAACCCAGGTCCTCTCCGGCCAGGTCTTCGAGATTGAGACGGACAGAGGTTCATCCGACGTCAGAGTTCAAGGTTATGTTCTACCTCCCCGTGACCAGTTCAGCTCTCCGGAGGACTTTGAGCGGATGTCAGGGCCGTTGAAGTGGAACAGGCAGCAGGGGCTTTACATCTACCGTGCTGACCGTTTGGTGCAGTACGGCGGCTGGAACGGCATCCGAGGAATTGACGAGCACACGAAACTAGCGAGGATGTCGATTGACTTCGACACCGATCTTGACGAGGCATTTCAGATTAACGTGGCAAAGATGCGCGTCATCCTGCCGCCGTCGCTGAAGCAGATGCTCGAGCGCCCCATCCATGAGGCGTGCGTGCACGCGGATTATGCCTATCGAAAAGCGGCCTTAGACAGTGGCCGCGATGTTCGAAAGCCGTCGTCAGGCGCAGATTCGGTCGCAGCTCACGAGATAGGAATCGCTCTGAAAGCAGCCTTGCTGGAGTCTTCCTCCTTTTCTGCCCTTGGCCCGGCCCTGGACATTATGCGAACACGCAACCCTGAGCTTGCAGCGACCCTTGGGCTGTAGACGTTAGCCGCTCAGTCCTTGGCTGAGAAACACCTCTTCCTCAGCGGACACTGCCCGCACCGGGGCCGCACGGGCGTACACGTCGACTCACCGAGTTCGATCAGGGCCAAGTGAGCGGTGCGACTGTCAGGTCCGTACCCGATGAGCTTTGCTACAGAGATCCGCCCATCTGAGTTCCGGTTCTGCCGGCCACGAGGATTCTTGTTGAACCGAGCCGCAACCCTTAGCACTCCCGCGGTGGCCAGAACGGGCTCCTCCGCGTTGGGAAGTACCAACATGACGAGGTCGCTGGTCCCAGGTCCGATCTGGCCCGCGCTTGTCAAGTCTTCTAGCTGTTCATCGCTGATCGCTGACGAGTGCGGGTCCTGGAGCGTCGAGGCTATGTCGAATACGACCCTGGCCCGTTCGCTCCGCTGCATCCAACTGGCGATCTCATTGAACTCATCGACGTGACTCAAGACATCTGCAGGAGTGACGAACTTCTCGAGCACTGGCCAAACGGCGTTGGCCACGAGGCTTGAGGTCCGATCCAACATGATCTCCCCAAGCAATGCATGCCAGCGAGAGTTGGCGTTCAACCAGGGCAGCGACTTATGTCCGGTTGACGGAACCATCTTGCAAGCGTATCCCTACTTGCTCGCTCGAGGGCGGGGGAGAGCCCAATGTCTTCAGCGCCTCTAGGACCGCTCGACCAACCGCGAGACCAAGGCGTGGCGGTACGGCGTTGCCGATCTGCTTGAAGGCTGCCGAGGGCGGTCCTGCGAACCTGAAATAGTCGGGGAAGGTCTGTAGGCGCGCTGCCTCACGGACCGTCAAGGTCCGGTTCTGCTCAAGGTGGATGTACCAGTAACCGTCTTTCGCGATATGTGCGGTGATCGTTCGGGATACGTCATCTCCGTCGAGCCGCTTGTACTTATCGTCAAAGATGTCGTCTCGATAGCGCTTCAGCTCAGTCGGGAGATCTGAATAGCGTGTCTTGGAGTCGATCAGCTCGAACGCCGCCATGTCGTCATCTCTGACCGGCCTCGTGATCTGGTCGAAGACTCTGCGCTCGTCAGTGCTGGGAACGGCCTCTCGCATTTCGCGCTGATACGCAGTGCGCGGACCGTCATATTCGGCCCAACCTGCAGCGCCGCCGGCAGGTCTCCAGCCGCCCTCAACCCGAGGCAGGTCTGAGATCGCATTCGCCACCGTGACCTTCCGAGGCACGTCAGGAGGCCAGGCAAAACTGCCTTCTCGTACCGCAACGAGAATGAGGCGCTGGCGGAATTGCGGAACGCCGAATCGCCAGGCCTCAAGAACACGCTCTTGGACGCTGTAGCCAAGACGCTCAAGCTCAAACACGACGCTACGGAGGATGAACATTTCCCTGTCGAGCGCCATATCGGGGACGTTCTCCATGATCACGGCGCGAGGCTCGGCCAGGCGGACGACCTCCAAGAAGGATCTCCACGGATCGCGGCGCCTGTCATGAGGTTCCCGGAGGCCGGCTCGGACGAGGTAACGCATGCCAAGCGGCCAGCCTTCGAGAACGGCTGACATGGCGGCCCTCGGCCAGCACATCGACGGTCCCGCGCCGGAGCAGGTCCGCTACTCGCTCGACCTCACTGGGGTCCCCGAGATCCCAGTCAAGGGCGAGCCCGGGAAAGTGGTGCCGGTGTGTCTCAAGTGCCTCTGGGTCATGATCCGCCCCGAGAACGATGTTCATTCCCGCCTGTTCGAGCCCAAGGCTCATCCCTCCTGCGCCCGCAAACAGGTCTGCAGCGAGCACGGCCCGTCGATCCCGTCGCCTCAGCCTCGCGCATAGCGCGATGAAGTCCTTCTCAGCCTCGCAGTGCCCAGCATGCGGTGAGAGGCGGAGGAAAGGGCCGCGCACGAGCTTGACGCCAGGTTCCCGCGTTTTGAAGTCATGGTCACTCCCCTCGTGGCAGAGTCTATGGACGGAGACCGACGCTTTGCGGCTCCCTGGGAGGCGTGTCGAGACTACTTGTTCAGAGCAGCCAGAGACTCTGCGCGGATCCCATCGAGGAGCTCAGATAGCTGGGTAGCTGAAATCGAGTCGAGCGATCTGTGCGAGCGAGCTGCCCTGAGCCTCCTGGCCATTTGTCTGACCAACTCAGAACGCGCTACGGGCAATCCCCCAAGCTCAGCGCGCCAGACGGCATCGCGAAATGCTTGGGCGGTCCTACGATTGCCACCCAAGGAGGGGCGCTCCATAATCTGCACGGACTCGTCTTCACCGAGCGGTTCGCATCCCTCCGGCGCTGTTTCGAGGTCGGGTCCGATCGCCCATGCGCGCCACCACAGTCGCCTAAGCACGTTTCGTGGCCGTCCGAGCATTCGCTCTTCGGACTGGCGAGGAAATCGCCATGGTCCGATCTCAGGAACGACGATGATTGTGAGGAATGACCAGACTCCTTCGTCCGCAGCATCGGCCGGCACGATGTTCATGGTTCGATAAAGCGCGGTCCCGCAGGGGCGATCGAAGTTCTGCGTGGACCCTCCGAGCGGATGAGGGTATCCGGCCGCCGCGGCGGCGACACGAATTAACGCCTGTACATCCCGCAGCTTATCGAGCTGCGCGGGGTGACCACCGGTCGCTGACGGCGCAGCATCAGCATGTTCGAGCGCTGCCATGCCTTCCAGCTCTTGGAAGGTTGCGTCAGCTCGATCGGCTAAGATGCTGCGAGCGCTACTGGCCTCAAGCCGGGGGTAAAGAAGGTTGCTCGTCATGGGACTAACCGACAGTGCTGCTGAATGTGTGTCTCCAGGCGGGAGGGGTCACCTTGTCGCCATCGTTGAAGGGTCACGACGCTCTCATGGGGCCAGATGGTGGCGAGAAGGTTGCGCAACACAGAGGCTACGGATAGGGCGTCACTGTCGACCTCAAGTGATGTCACCTCCTCTGTTTCCAATCCCAGAAAGACCAGTTGCCGAGTCACGTCCCAGTTCAAGGTGCGCAGCAGTTGATCGGTTCGATCGTCCTTCTCGCCTTTCAACATTCGTGAAATAGCCGCGTTGCCAGAGTTCAGTGTCAATCGGGCTGCTGACATGAATCTAGCGTCGGGGTCCGTGAGGTCGACCCTGAGCTCCCAGCCTGCCCTCGGATCCCTACCGGTCTCCGAGAAGTTGACGGTGTCGGTCGGGAATTGTGCGCCTACTCCTTCTAGGTCTGTCCAACGACTGTGCCTCCACAAAATGCTCCCTGGATTATGCGCGGCCAGAGGCCCGCGGGGTTTCGGGTCCGTAACAATTAGGAGAGTTTCCAAAGTGAGTCTCCCGCCCAGCTCTGCCCCATCCAGACTGAGCTCGACTGCGAGATCGAAAACGTCGCGGGCAGGCACATCAAGGCTCTGCGCCACGATTTCTGCGTTGGTGTGGCTAGACCTCGCTAATACGAGGATTGCGAGGCCGGTATGCCATTCAAGTTCGCACGCCTCGGTAACTGCTTTGCGGTCAACGGAGACGGGGGCCGCCAGCTCAAGAACGGTCTGGTAATCCCAGTGAGCAAGCTCGCTTGGAAGTTGTCTGTCACCGTCGACGGTGGTGAGAAACCAACCTCCGTGGCTTATGGCCGACGCAGGTGGAGTCAGGAATGGAACGATGGGTACCCGCATTTTAGAGCCTCTCGGCCTCTAGATCGAAGAGGACTGTGGTTTCAGAGCCGCGACGAACGACTAGCTCGACCTCGACGGGCGCAACATGGTGCAGATCTACGACCTGCGAGTTTCCGGTGAACTTGCCGTTCAATTTCTTGACGCTATCGGCGAGCCGCACCTCCATTAGGGAAAGCAACGGGTCAAGATCCGGATCGGCGTCCTTACCGTCAAGCGCGGCCGCGACCTTTACGTGAAGTCGTGTGCCCAGTGACGAGGGGGCAGGCGCGATGCGGATGCGTGCGATTGTCCCAAGGTCACCATTGAGCTCAACAGGTCCTGTGTGGACGACATCCACCTTGGGCTTGGCTGCACCAGGCTGCGAGGACACCCCTTCGCGTCGACGGCGGCCGAGGCCCTTGGCTTCAATCGATCTCACGAGATGGGCGAGTTCGTCAGCGATCAGTGCGGTACTTGCCGCGTCTTCGTGCGATGGCTTCTTCCGCTGCGACCATCTTCGCTCCAAGGCCGCCTTAATCTCGCGCAATCCGACATTCACGATGGTGCGTCCCTGGCTCTTTGGGAGTAGGGCCGGGTTCCACGAGTCATGTGTCGGGGGCTCAGCGGCGGCGAAGTGGCCATCGTGCTCGTCGCGTGCACGGAACACCCCCGCCCATTCGGTACCTCCCTCGGGCGGCGCTGGCCCTTCGAGGTACTCGATGACCAGTTCTGGCGTGCGTAGCAGAGCTACGTGGTGACAAACACCGTGGATCACAGCCGCAGGCGCAGGTGAATCACCGTCTTCGGGGTCCGAGCCGTCGTCGACCATGATTCGTTCTCGATGGACCAGCGGGACCGTCACAAGGTCTCCGGCGACAGTCGCTGGGCGCTGGCACCGTATTGCTTCTATTCGCAGACCTGCCGGCGACTGCTCATCAGTCCCCCCATCGATGATCGCTTGAAAGGCTTGAGCGAACCCGTGAAGTGGCGGACGGTCCTCTGGTCTCGGTATCGGGACTTCGTGGCCGTTCCACGATACGGAGACCTCCATAGGTGGCTGCCCGTGATGCCTCATCAGTTTCGGCCACAGATGCCACGTCACGGACTCGGCGATGAAAGTCATAGCTTGCTGGGGTGTACGGTCTGCGAACGCCGGCGCTACGATGAGGATATTGGTTCCGGTTTCGCCCGCGTCGAAGGCGGGCATGCCGATCCGGTTCGCGATTCGCTCTGCAGCCCGTCCAGTGACTGGTCGCGGGACACCTTCGAAGCTCTCGCCCCACCAATGTCGTCCTGTGTAAAGCCTCCCCTTATGTTTGAACTCATCGCCAATGGCGCAAGCGATGAGACAGCTTTGCTCGCGCCCTTTTTATGAGTTCGCGAATGGATCACGATGGCATTGGCGGAGGACACGACCTACGAAATCGTTTTTCCGAAGCCGTATGTGCCTCCAGTGTGTCCTTGGGTGTTGGCCTTCCCGACGTTGAGGACGAAGTCCACCCAGTCGTAGGTATCGTCAGGGTCGGCTTCGTCGGCCTGTAACGGGCCGCTCAGTCCTTTTGTGTTTCGATCGGATCGCGAACGACGATTGCGCCGTGCCCAGGGGCGACAGACCCAAACACAGGTCTCTCGCTGGGGGCATGGCGGCTGCGCCGGGAGGGCCAATCGCCGATCGACGCACCGTATTCGCGGAGTCTGCCTGGCCTTCGGGATGTCCCGCTCTACCCAGGCCCAACCTGCATGATGGCGTGGAGCGAGCCAACACGCGAGGGGAGAGGGCCAATGGTCGTCACGGCCGGTGCTGTTGTGATCGGTGCAGGCGTCATCGGCTCGTCGATCGCGCTCGAGCTGGCCCGCACCGGGCTGCGGGTGGCGGTGGTCGACAAAGGCCCAGGTCCCGGCCAGGGCTCAACGAGTGCGTCGAGCGCCATCATGCGGTTCAACTACTCGACCTACCCAGGAGTCGCGACCGCGTGGGAGTCGCTGCACTGCTGGCAGGGCTGGCGCGATCACCTGGAGGCCGCAGCCGGGTCAGACCTGGCGTCGTACACGCGAACCGGCGTGGTGATGCTCGATGTCCCGGTCGCGCCGCGGGACCGCGCGGTCTCGTTGTTCCGCGCCGTCGGTGTGCCGTACGAGGAGTGGGACGCGGAGACCCTCCAGCAGCGAGTGCCCGCGATCGACCCGGGCCGGTACTGGCCGCCCAAGCGGATCGACGACGAGATGTTCTGGGCCGAGTCGACGACCACGTTAGGTGCCGTCTTCACACCGGACGGCGGCTACATCGACGATCCCTTGCTCGCAACGGTCAACCTTGCCGATGCGGCCGCCCGCAAGGGAGTCCAGTTCCACTTCAAGCGTGCCGTCACGAGGATCCGCCAGACGGGAGGCCACATCACCGGCGTGGACACCGACGACGGCGAGACGATCGAGGCGCCCGTCGTCGTGAACGCCGCCGGCCCCTGGTCGAGCCGCCTGAACGCGTTGGCCGGCGTGGGCTCCGACTTCACGATGACGGTGCGACCGATGCGCCAGGAGGTGCACCAGGTCGTGGCGCCGCCCGGATACAGCGACGACGATCACCCAGGCCCGGTCGTGGCCGACCTCGACCTGGGCATCTACGTGAGACCGGCGCCCGGCGGCTTCATGCTGGTCGGCGGCACCGAGCCCGCCTGCGATCCCCTCGACTGGGTCGACGACCCCGACCTGGCCGACCCGCACCGAACCGTGGCGCTGTTCGAGACACAGGTGACCCGGGCCGCGCGCCGGTTTCCCCAGCTCGGTGTGCCGGCCCAGCCGACAGGCATCGCCGGCGTGTACGACGTCACGTCGGACTGGGCTCCGGTCTACGACCGCACCGAGCTCGATGGGTACTACGTCGCGATCGGGACCAGCGGCAACCAGTTCAAGAACGCGCCGGTGGTCGGCAAGCTGATGGCGACCCTCATCACCGCCGTGCAGGCCGGTCACGATCACGACGACGTTCCCGTGCAGTTCAGCTGCGAACACACCGGCCACACCATCGACCTCGGCGCGTTCTCCCGCAAGCGCGCGATCAACGCCGACTCGTCGGGCACCGTGATGGGCTGACAGCTCCTGGTCGGCATGGCCACTTTGGCGACATACTGGACCGCACTTGCCGCCGAGGGGGACCTGATGAGCGACGGAGTCAACGGCTTTCGACAACGCAGGCACACGCAAACGTTCCTCGCGATCCTCGTGGCCGGCGTCCTCGTCGGTGCGGGTGCTGCCGCCAATGCCGGGTGGCACGCCTGGCGTGACCCGCACGCTCTCCGTACGAACGTCTTCAGCACCGCGGACATGTCGGGCAAGATCCGGCCCCACGAGCCGTTGAACATCGGAATGTCCTATCCGCAATACCGACCTGCCACTTTCACCGTGGACTCCGCGCGTCCGAGGGTGCTTCTCAACACGGCCGGCGCGGACATCACCGTGTCGGTATGCAAGGTCGATCCGTCGCAAGCAGATGCCTCCATCGGCAGCGTCTACGGCGACCTGTCGAAGTCGTGCCGCGAAGTGGTCGACCCCGCCGGGGCGCGCATGCAACTTCGTGACAACGCTGTCTCAGATCAACTGATCGTGACCATCCGCCCAACGCGACCAGGCGTGGTCATGGTGTGGGGTCTTGATGTCACCTATGGGTACGGTCACCGGCACGGCACCCAACACGTGGGTGCGAACGTTCGCTTCAAAGTCCCAGCGCACGCTGGCTAGGGCCGCCGGCATAGAGCTCGTTGCGGGCGGTTTCAGTCGCCGCTACCGCCGACGGGGCGGTGGACCCACTGCTGGAACGGGCACAGCGCATAGAAGGCGAGCGTCGTGTACTTCACCCGAAACATCTCGTCGGCCGTGAGCGGACCCGGCGCCCGGGCATCGATCTGCTTGACGTACTCCACGATCAGTCGGCCGGTCGAGTTCGCGCCGTGCCACCCGCTCGTCATACTGCGAGGGGCTCTGTACTGCGAGCGCAGGGCTGCCGTAGCGACCGCGCCCCTGGGACGTCCGTCACCTGGAGGCGGGCCCCAGTGCAGTTTCGCGAGCCAGTCGCAGGCGTCGTGCCCTGCCGCCAATGCCGCACCTGTGTCTTCACCCCCCGGCAGCGCGCGGACGAAATCGTGCCGGCGCAGCTCCGAGACCAGCAGGAATGACACCGTTACGAGCCCGAGTGCGACGCCTGCCGCGATCACTGCCTCCAGCGGCTTGGCCGACCACCGGTGCGTCGCGGTGACCCAGGCAGCCGCCACGACCGCGACCAGCAGGTAGATCGCTCGCATCCGCCACGCTCCGGGCGGCAGGATCCATGTCGTGGTGCCGCCGTGAGCCCCGACCAGGTTCAGCCCGTACGCGTCAACCAAGCCGCCAGATAGCCGAGCACACCGACTGAGACCGCGACCTGCCAGCGATTCAACCCCATGGAAACCCCCCGCATACCGCAGAGAGTAGCCGTCAGGGGGACGGGGCAGTTTCTGTTGCGAACGGCCGGGCAGAGCTGTTCGGCTACTCGCACTCCTCGCAGATGCCGGTCGCGGGCATCTCCACGTGGTGCACGGGACACAGTGCTGCCGGCCGGACGGCAGCCCGGGCGGCGGTTTGGACGCGCTCGCGCTTGGCGCTGAGCTGAGCGGTGAGCGTCGGGAAGCCTCCACCGGCGGGGATCTTGGCGCCGAAGTGCCGGTAGCACTCGAGCCTCTCGCTCGCAGCGTGCTGGTCCGGATCGGACGGTGCCTCGCCGCGTACGTCGAGCACCGCCCCGGCGTACCCGGCGCCGACGCTGCCCGACGCGTCGACGCACAGCGAGGACAGGATGGGCTCGTTCCGCGCGGTGCAGTCCTTCGCGACACGGCCGAGGACGTCGGCGATCCAGTAGTGCGGCAGCTGGGTCGTCTGGATCCGCGTCATCTGCTGCACCAGGCTCGAGAGCTCCTTGTAGGTGACGACCGCGTGGTACGACTTCGCGGTGTCGACCAGGACCTCGCGCGCCGCCACTGCCCAGGCCGCCCGGACCTCGTCGCTGTCCAGGTCCGAGGCGTCCCGGTAACCCACGTCCTCCGATGACTCTCCACCTCTGACGACGAAGCCGAGATCGCGCAGCACCGTGGCCGCTTCTTCCTCACCACCACTGAACTCGGAGCTCTCCACCTCCGGGCTGCTGGCGTAGCGGTGCGCGACCCCCACGATCGCGACGGAGTCGTAGCTGTGGCCCTCATGAACCAGGAGGTACTCGCCGGCGCGATCGAATCCGTGAGTACTGAGGAAGGTGCCCTGGCCGAGACGCTTGTACTCGGCGATGCTGCGGGTCACGTCTTTACGGCTGATCGAGTGCGCGGAGGGCATGCTTGCACTGTAGCCCGGACACGACGGCTCAGATTCCACGCGAGTGCTCTGCCCTGGCATAGGCCACGTCTCGGACACCGCGATCTCGACAGGTTCGATCAGCTGAGGGCCAGCAGAGTCGACCAGCTGAGGGCCAGCAGAGTCGCCCAGCTGAGGGGCCGGCAGAGGCGACCAGCGGAGGGCCGGTGGACCCTTGCCGAAGACCCCGGGAGGCGAGCATCCTCGCAAGAGCGAGAGCAGAGGAGTACGCCATGCCCATTCCTGCGCCGTTGGTCGACATCACCGAAAGTGTCCAGATAGACGCCCCACCCGACGTCGTCTGGCGACTGGTCACCGACGTCAAGCGGCACACCGAGTTCGCCGGTCCAAAGAGCATCACCAAGGTCATCGAGTTCGACGGGGAGCCGCACGTAGGTGACCGATGGATCGCGCACGAAAAGTTCGGCCCGCAGAAGTTCGACGCCCCGTCTGACGTCATCAGGCTCGAACCCGGTCGAGAGTTCGCCTGGGTCAGCTACCCGCCCATGAAGGAGGCGAACCGCGGTGAGGGTGGGCGGGTGCTATGGAGCTTTGTCGTCGAGCCGGCCGCGGGAGGAACTCAGCTCACCCACAGCATGCAGGTGCTCCCGCCCCAGAAGGGCGCCACCAGTATCAAGGTGATGTACGCCGTCCTCAGCCTGCCGAAGAAGCAGCGAGCCGGCATCGTCACGACGCTGAGCGCCATCAAAGCCGCCGCCGAGACCGGAGCGCACACCGCGTCCTGACGACGGGTGAAGCTTGTGGCTGAAGGTTCGCGAGACTGGTAGCGCGAACCTTCAGCCGCAAGGGCTCAACTGACGAACGAGTCGACCTCGCACGACTGCCAGGCAGGCTCGTCCGACGTCTCCTGCCGGTGCTGGTAGGCCAGGTGGTCGGCCTCGCGCGGCGGGATGAACCCGGAATCGGTGCGGCAGTCATGGCAGACCATCACGGCACGCTGGCCGAGGCGGACGACCTCGATCACGTGCGGATGGCACTCGTCCTCGACGCCGACGTGTTGATGGTCGCGCCGGTGCGCGGCCTCGACGGTGCAGACCGCCACTTCATCTGCGTTGGTCTGCCACTGGTGGTGCGGTTTCATGCGTCATACCGTTCGTTGGTGCGTACGCGCCGGGGGAGACGCGCCCCCCGGGTGTTCGTGTTTACCCCCCGATGTACCTGTTTCGTCGCATTACGAAGTGCGACGTAGCACTGTGCCCCGCCCCGGCGGCAGCAATCGCTCGACGCATCTACCCACGTCGCAGGGCGAACGACCGCAAACGGGCCAACGGGGAAGCTACCGTGACCGAGAGCCCGCAGTTTCGGCGGGGGTGAACAACAGCGTTTCGAGGGTGGCGGAGAGCCACTTGGCGTACCGGCTCGGTGTCCAGCCGCATCCCTTCACGTGCAGCACGAACAGGTCGGGGCTCGTCAGCGACCAGACCACGTCGGCGGCCTCCTTGCGTCCCAATCCTGGTCGCAGTGCGCCGGCTCGGTGCCAGGCCGTCACCAGCGGAAGCTGCGCAGCTCGTCGGCGCTGCTGCCCGCTACGGGAGCGAGCCCGCCCGCATCTGGCACCTGACGGCTCCGGCGAAGTTCGAGCGGTTCGTGGATCAGGTCGGCGTCCCGGCCGAGGCGATGACGCTTCCCGGCGACCTCCCCATCGACATCGAGAAGACGGTCCGGGTAGCAGCCGACTTCGGCTACGAGATCGCCCTGTGATGTCCGCCGCGCCTACCGGCTTGTGGCTGAGACTTCGCGCGGCTGATCACGCGGAGCTCCAGCCACAGGCCGCGGGAGTTACTGGCCCGGGACGGGCAGGCACTCGTGGACCTCGATCTCGCAACCACCCGGCATGTTGAGGTGCGGGTGGTCCTTGGCGAGGTTGAGGGCGGCCTCCATGTCGTCGGCCTCGATGATCGAGTAGCCGGACACCTCGCGGGTGCTGGCAGACGTCGCGCCACCCGGGCTGACCCGCACGCCGCCGGCCAGCGGCGTACCGAAGTCGATCATGCCGTCGCCGACCTTGCCGCCCCAGGCCATCCACTCGCCCATGATGGCTTCCATCTGGTCAGGTGGGGGCATGGCATCCGCGGGGGTCATCGGTGCGTGGTAGATGTACACGAACTTCGTCATGGTGTTGCTCCTTCGTTGAGTTGAGTGTGGTTACGCAGCGATGGGGGAGCGACCGGCGTACGCCGCCAGGCGGTCGACAGGGCTCGCGCCTGCAGCGGGTGTGACCTCTGGCCCGAACGAGCCACCCTCACGGCCACCGGGGACGAGTCCCTCGGCCAGGACCATCAGGTAGGCCGCGAGCTCGTCAGAGATGTGCAGCTCCTGCCTGCTGGCCTGAGCGAGATCCCAGCCGTGCAGGACGAGCTCGACGGGCAGGATGCTGGCCGCGAACGAGGCGGGCATCTCGGCGCCGCCCGGACCGGGGACCATGCCGTCGAGTCCGGCCCGACGCCAGCCGTCGATGGCCTGAGCAGCCATCACGGAGACGCGGTTCTCCAGCGAACCCTCCTCGGGGTTGACCACCTCGGCGCCGGCCATGGCACCGAGCTGGGCGATGGAGGCCATGAGGTGCTCAGCCAGCTGGTGGCAGGTGAAGTCGGCGCAGGGGGTCTGCTTCGGCTGGTCCTCTCGCGTGAGTGCACGGAGTACGGGCTGCAGCACGGCCAGTGCCGCCTCGGACGCGATGATCGGGTCGAGGTTCTCGGGTGCGAACGCCCACTCGTCCGGACCGGCGTCGCCCTTGACTGCGAGCATCTCGAGGCGGTCGACGTAGTGGTTCCAACCCTCGGCGTGCGCGGCTGCCTGGGCCTCGCTGAGCCCCTCGTGGACCAGCGTGATCAACGATCCGCCGTCGGTCGGCTCGAGAGTGATGGTCACCGTCGACGCGTCCGGGGGCAGCTCGTCGTTGCCCTCCCAACCCCAGCCGAAGACGATGCGCTTGCCCGGCTCGACCTCCCTGAACGTGCCCACGGCCACGTGGCCAGGGCTCACGGTCCAGCGATAGCCGCCACCGGCGCGGAGGTCGACGACTGCGGACACGGTCTGCCAGCGACGAAGCCGCTCCGGCTCCGTGATCAGCGCGAACGCCTCGTCCGGTGAGACGGGAAGGACTGCGGACTTGGTGAAACTCATGACGTACTCCTCAGTGAATGGGCATCGGCGACGAGCTGATCGAGCTCGCTGGTCCAGAACCGGTCGATCTCTGCCTGCAACCTCTGCAGACCAGTGGGCACGACTCGGTAGATCCGTTGGCGACCGACCTTCTCGGCCTCGACCAGCTCGGCCTCGGCCAGCACCGCCAGGTGCTGCGAGATCGCCGACCGGGTCACGGGGAACTCGCCGGCGATCTCGTTCACAGTCCGAGGTCGCGCGGCGAGCAGTTGCAAGATCCTTCGCCGGTTCGGCTCAGCCGCAGCCAGGAAGGGGTCGGTCACACCTGAATAGGTTAGTCGTGACTAACGCATTTGGCAAGGGTGGGTCCCTGCCCGACCGCGAATTGCGGGAAGGTGCAGGCGGGCTACGGCGTGTCGCCCTGCACCTTCCCGCAATTCGCAGGGGAGGGGGAGGGAGCCGATGAGGGATTGGTCGCGTCAGAGGGGGTGACGACGATTCGTGGGAGGCAGCATGACTGAGCACACGCCCGAGCAAATCCCGGAGCAGATCCCGGAACAGAGCGGCCCCACGCGACGGGGGCCGAGCGCCGGGTTGATCACGCTCGGGGCGGCGGCTGTCGCGGCGCTGGTGGTGGTCGCCATTGCTGTCGTCGCCAACAACGCGGACTCCCCGTCGGGCAACAAGAATGGCAACATCGGCGGATCACCCGCAGCACCCTCCGGTGACGTGATCGCTCGCGCGACGGTCCTCGATGACGGCACGAACGGTCCGCAGCTGTGCCTGGGCGGAGTGGCGGAGTCATATCCGCCGCAGTGTGGCGGCCCGGACGTGATCGGCTGGGACTGGAGTGCGGTCTCGGGCTTCGACCACGCGAGCGGGGTCCGTTGGGGCGAGTTCGTCGTGACCGGCACCTACGACGCAACCGCCGGAACCTTCACGCTCACCCGGCCGGCTATCGCAGCCGCGGCGTACGACGGGAACGACCTGCCCAAGCCGGGAGTCGCGCCCGTCTGGAACACGCCCTGTCCCGAGCCGCGAGGTGGCTGGCAGGTGATCGATCCCGCACTGACCAGCCAGACCAGTCTCGAGCAGACCCTGCAAGCGGCCCAGGCGCGGTCCGATTTCGCCGGTGCGTGGGTCGACCAGTCGATCAACCCGGCGGCTGACGGCGGAGTTACGTCCAGCAACGAAGGCGAGCTGAACGACCCGGCCCAGCTGATCCTCAACGTCGCCGTCACCAGCGACCCCCAAGCCGTCGAGCCAGAGCTCAGGAAGACCTGGGGCGGGCCGCTCTGCGTGAGCAAGGCGCAACACACCGAGCGTGAGCTGCAGGACATCCAGAACGAGCTCTCATCTCGTTCCGACCTGCTCTACTCCAGCTCGAGCAACGACCATGTCGAGGCGACGGTCGTGTGGGATGACGGGTCGCTCCAGAGGCAGCTCGACCAGCAGTACGGCGAGGGGACGGTTGTCGTCAGCTCAGCCCTCCAACGCGTGAGGTCCTGACCTCGTACACCTTCGCGTCATACGAGACAGCGCGGTGGATCGGCGAACCACAACTCACGGCTCAACGGGCCAGAACTCACGGCTCAACGGGCCAGAACTCACGGTTCAACGGGCCAGAACTCGCGGTTCAGCGGGCCAGAACTCACGGTTCAACGACGGGTCGGGTAGTCCGACCGCGCCGACACCCGGAGGAGACGCTCAGCCGGTCCACCGTTGTCGGTCCTCGGTCATATGTTCGAAGGACACCGACCGAAGGGACCCGAGAATGCTCGACGCACGCACCACGGCTTTGCTCGACCAGGAGGACAGCCTTGTCTCGACTCACATCAGGGAGCACGGCTGGCACATCACGGCCGTCAACCTGATCGCGTGCGCGTGCTGTGGTGAAGAGCCGGACGACCTCTCGGTCGGCTTCGCCTACACCGTCGGCCTGTTCGGGCTCGGACATCCCGAGCTCCTCATCTTCAGTGTTCCGGCGGAGACCGCGGCCGGCGTGCTCAACGAGCTCGGCGAGCGGGTGCGTGCGGGGGCGAACTTCTTGCCGGGTGAGCTCCTCGAGTTCGAGACGTGGCCGCATCGGATCGTCTGCGAAGAGGTGCCCAATCCCGGCGACATCGTCTTCTGCGCCAACCGTCACTACCAGCGGCCGGCCGAGGTTTCCGTGCCGGTGCTGCAGCTGACCTACGACGACACGGCCGGTCGCTTTCCCTGGGACAGCGGCTACGCCAACGCACCGGAGCTCCAACCGAGGCCGGGCACGTTTCAGGCCTGAGCCCGCGCCGTAGGCCGATGCCCCCCTCAGGCAGACCTGAGGGGGGCATCGGTGGGGGATGGCGTCGTGTGCGGCGACGCCTCTGGAGAGTCGACTAGCAGGCCGACACGGAGTCCACGTGGAACCCGTCATCGGTGACGCCCGGGTCGGTGATGAGTCGCACCGACCCGACACTGGTCGTGATGCAGGGCGTCGTCTGGCCCAGTGGGTGCGTGCCGTCATACCGCGCCAGCTCGTTGCCGTTGCCGTCATAGATCACGACGTAGTCGTAACCGGCTTCGGTCTCGAGCTGGTCGAAGTGGAATGCGAACCCGGCCGTGCCGTTGTCGTACGTCCAGGTGCAGTCACCGTTGTTGCCGTACGGGTGTGGCGACTCGAACGGGATCTGCGCGTTCGGGTCACTCACGCACGGCGGCGGCGGCGGGACACCCGGGGTGCAGCCGGCCTTGACGCCCACTGCCGCCCACGCCTTGTCGATGGCCTTCTTGCTCTTGCCGGCAACCGCGAGGGTGGCAGAGCGAGCGTCGCAGAAGTTCGCATACTCCGTCGTGCTCGTGATGCCCTTGTAGAAGATCTGCTGGGCCTTGCTCAGACCGATGGCGGGCACAGTGACGTTGCAATCAGCAGTGTGGGTATGACCACCGGAACCCGTGGTGTCACAACCTGCGTTCTGCCCGCCGTTGACGGCCAGGTAGTAGGCGTGGTTGGGGATGCCACTGTTGGTGTGGACACCGCCGTTGTCCGATGTGCCGGTGTACTTCTCGGAGTAGTGGTCCGGGTCGCCGTCATCGCGAGGGTCACCCATGTTGCGGAAGCCTGCGGTGGTTCCGCCGTACACACCAGCGGGGATGACGTCCTCACCGATCAGCCAGTCCGGCTGGGCGGCGGGGTCGAGGCCGCGGCCGGCGGCGAAGAACTCAGACGTGTTGCCCATCATGTCGCTGAACGACTCGTTGAGAGCACCAGACTCACCCTCGTAGATCAGTCCCGAGGTGAACTCGGTGACACCGTGGGTGAGCTCGTGCCCGACCACATCGAGGCCGCCGGACAGCGGCTTGCAGGCCACGCCGTCGCCGTCGCCGTAGGTCATCTGCTCACCGTTCCAGAACGCGTTGCAGTAGCCCTTGTCGTAGTGGACCGTGGAGATGATCGGCATGCCTGCGTTGTCGATGCTGTTGCGCTTGAAGACCGCGCGGTAGAAGTCGTCGATGACGTTGGCGTAGTAGTGCGCGTCGACGCCGGGCGGCTGGCTCGGGCTCGCGTTGCCCGGAAGCGACAAGTTCCAGTGGTTGTCGGTGTCGGTCATCAGGTCGCCCGGCAGCGTGGTGCCGTTCTTCGCGTCGTACGTCTTCTGGCGGCCGTCGGCGGTGATCAGCTGCCAGACACCGTTGGCCTGCGTCGTGTCGATCGTCTTCTGGTCACCCTTGACGCCCACACCGTCGCCTTCCGCGACCGCGTCGTACGTCTTCTCGACCTTGCCGGTCGAGGCGTCCATCCACTGCACCCAGCGGTGGGCGAAGCGCTGGGTCTCGACGGTGTAGAAGAGGTGGCCGTCGCGCGGGTCGAGGCGGAGGCGTGCCGAACGCGTGCCTGCGGCACCGAGGACCTGGGCGGCCTTCGCACGCACGTCGGCAGCCGAGAGCGTCACGGAGTTGGTCGGCTTGAGACCGTCGTAGTGTGCGCCGATCACGCTGGTCACGGCGCCCGACTTGCTGCGGAGCACGGTCACCTGGCCGTTGAAGACCTCAGCACCGGCGACGACCTGCTGGTAGTGAGTCTGAGTGCTGCCGTCGGGATAGGTGGCGCTCCACGTCTGCTTGAGGTCAGCCGGGACCTGGTACGCCGCAGCCGCCGCGCCGTCGAGGGCGACCGGGCCGGTAGAGGCGGGGTTGCCGACTGTGGCCGTGGCTGGGGCGGCCGCTGCGTCGGGGGCTGAGCTGGAAACGGAGGTGGGTGTGGGGTTCTGCGCCAGCGCAGGGTTGCCGGTCACCGAGAAGGCGGTTACGACAACGGCGAGGGACGCAGCAAGCACGAAAGATCTCGGCTGCATGCAGTGATTCTCCTTGGGGCGAAGGATGTATGTACGGCGGCGAACACCGACCGAAGTGCCCTTTCCTACCAGAGTTATGCAGTGGTCGGAACCCCCGAAGGACGAGATTCGTCCAGAACCGGTGCGACAGGCCGAGGCCTTCAGCCCAGAGTTATTGCATCAGTGCAGCCTGTCACCAAGAATGTGCGAGTCAGGTGATGTGGTCGCCCAGCCCCCCGCGCCGTGCCCGAACGATCGCTTCCGCCTGGTCCCAGCTGAGTGCCGCTCACCACTAGCCTGGTGGTGTGCTCATTGCCGAGGAGCTACTGCTCCTGCTGACCGACGTGGAGTCCGGCGCGCCGCTGGCCGACCGCACGTCACTCACCTATGCGTTGGCCGGTGCGAACCTGCTCGAGCTCTCGCTCGCCGGCAAGGTCGACGTCGCAGGCCCGGCCGACTCCGTGAAGAAAGGCCGGCTGGTCGTCCGCGACCGGAGCCCGACCGACGACCAGCTCCTCGACCATGCACTCGGCGTGTTGGCGGAGCGCGGCAACAAGCGACCACGTGATGTCATCCGCCATCTCGCCAAGGGCGTTCGCACCGACGTCTACACGCGGTTGGCTGAGCGCGGCCTTGTACGGCGCGTGGACAGCAAGGTCCTCGGACTCTTCCCACGCACCCGCTGGCCGATCGCCGACCCGGCACAGCGCGAACGCCTGAGGTACCCGGTCGAGCAGCTCGTGCTCGGGCAGGGGAGTCAGGCCGACCCACACGTGTCCGCGCTGGTCTCCCTCCTCGCCGCCATCGACAAGCTCCCGAGAGTCGTGCCACCGGAGAACGTCGGGCTCAGCAAGCGGCAGATCCGCCAACGCGGCAAGGAGATCAGCGCGGACAGCTGGGCACCCCAGGCCGTCAAGGACGCGGTCGCCGCGGTCAACGCAGCCATGACCGGCGCCATCGTCGCCGGAGCGGTAGTCGGCGGGTCATCATCGTGACGCTGCTCCATCAGCCGATCGGATGATTTCGGACTTTTCGGGTAACGAATTACTTGCGGTAGTGGGACGATAACGCTCTGCTCAAGGGGGGTGGAGTGTGTGGAGCCGATCAACGGCTTGCCCTGGATCGACCTGGCCAGCAACCGGCCAGGCCAGTCCGTGCTCGACCACGCTGACCAGCTGTACGCCGACTGGCGCCAACAGCCGTTCTTCCGACGCCTCCTGAACCGGCGAGACGACCGCAGCTGGCGACTCGGCGCGGCCGGCGAGGAACTCGTCGCCAGGCGGTTGAGCAAGCTCGGCGAGGCCTACCAGATGCTTCACTCCATCCCCATCGGCAACCGCCAGAGCGACATCGACCACCTTGTCATCGGCCCGAGCGGTGTCTACACCGTCAATGCCAAGTCACACGCGGGCAAGAACGTCTGGGTCCGTGGTGACACCGTCCTCATCAACGGCCAACGCGTGCACCACGTCCGCAACAGCCGCTTCGAGACCGAGCGGGTCGCCCGGATCCTCTCTGACCTGATGGGGTACGCCGTCCCGGTCAGCGGTCTCGTCCTCGTGGTTCACGAGAAGCACTTCGCCGTCCGGGAGCAGCCCCGCGACGGGCTCGTGCGCGTCATGACCCCCCGAGCCGCCGTGCACTGGATCCAGCGGCGACCCGACTGCCTCCCGTTCGGCCAGGTCATGAACGTCTACGAATGGGCGCGTAGATCGACCACGTGGCGCGAGCACAGTCCTCGCAAGGCCGGGTGACGACCGGGTGGGGGAGTATTCGTCAGAGTCGTCGCAACAGGGTGCCCCTGTCGGACCTGGTGCAGACGAACGGGCCGCTACGGCCGCAATCCTGGCGTCGTTGAGCCCGGAGTGGCTCAGCCTGCACGGGGTGCGATGGCCGCGGTTCAGTGACGCCACGATCGACCACATCACTGTGGGGCCCGGAGGGGTCTTCGTCATCACCTCGAAGAGCTGGGCGGGAAGAGCCAGCTTGGCTGCCGGCATCCTGAAGGCTCCCGGTCGCGCGCGGGCATCGTGCGCCGAGGCCGCGGCAGTGGCTGCACGTCAGATCGCCTCGATCGTGCCGGCGTACGTGAACGTCCACACGTGGGCGGCGGTCTGCTTCACGCGCGACGAGCCACTGGCTGGACGGCTGGGCAACACCTTCGTGTGCTCGACACAGACCTTGCCGTCCATGCTGGCCGGCCGTGACGTGGTGCTGTCCCCGGCTGAGGTCCGACACGTGTATCAGCACCTGACCGACGCGCTGAAGGGCGGCCTGAGCGCGGTCATGTGACGACCGTTCCGGACCGGGACTCGTGAAAGCGGGTGCGCCACGGATCGACACGCCGCCGCCTCAGGAACTCTTTACCGTAAGGCACATGGACATCTGGCCACCTCGGGAGTTGACTGCAGACGACGGGGGCAATCGCTCGGCGGAGGTGCCGAATGGGACACATTGATACTCACAAGAAGCTGCATGGATACTTCAACAAGCGCGAATGGGACGCTATGGACGCGCACATGCGGGCGGACGTCACGTACGAGGACATCCCGCGTGGTCTCACGACCAAGAACGTGGACGAGTTCAAGGACTGGCTGCGGGAGTGGGAGAAGTCCTTCTCCGACGCCTCGGTCACTCATGTCACGTACTACGAGGGCAAGGACTCCTGCCTGGCCCAGTTCAGCGGCACCGGTACGAACGACGGACCGCTCGGACCGTTCCCGGCCAGCCGGAAGCGGATGAACACGCCGTTCTGGGAGATGTTGCACTTCGATGCGGACGGCAAAGTCGTGTCAGGGCAGATCATGTACGACCAGATGACCATGCTCGGGCAACTGGGTCACATCGACCTGCCCGGCTGACCACGCTGAAGCAGCAGCCACCGATCCTCAGCCAGTAGGGCAGCTCGTCGGCTGGACAGTCGGCTCGAGCAGTTCGACCGCCCAGCCGGCAGCTCGCCGGTCACACTGCGACGGCAAGCTCCGGACGCACGTGCTGGTAGCCGTCGCTCATGAGCGGCGACGAGATGATCAGGTCGGCACTGGCCACGTTGCAGGCCACCGGGATGTTCCAGACAGCAGCGATCCGCAGCAGGGCTTTGACGTCGGGGTCGTGCGGCTGGGGCTCCAGCGGGTCCCAGAAGAAGAACAGCATGTCGATGTCGCCCTCAGCGATCTTGGCGCCGATCTGCTGGTCGCCACCTACGGGGCCACTCAGGAACCGGGTGACGTCGAGGCCCAGCTCGTGCTGGAGCAGGGTGCCGGTCGTGCCTGTCGCGAACAGCTCGTGCTGGCGCAGCGTTGGCAGGTTGAATTCCGCCCACTGGAGGAGATCCACCTTCTTGTTGTCGTGGGCCACCAGGGCGATACGGCGTGTGTGCGTACTCGTCATGTGTCCAGAGTGACGAACCCATGTTTCCGATTCATGTCCGGAGGGCGACATCGGGCGAAACTCGGGCGTGACGTCGAGCACAGGGGTACGCCGTCCACGCTCAACCGTGATGCACCACACGTCAAGAACGACGGACGCCGGTCTTGCAGGGAGACCGGCGTCCGCCGTGTGGGGGAGGCGGGTGTCACGCACCCACGACGTCGGTCGGTGCGATGACGGCATACGGGCCGGCGGTGCGCGCGTCGCGCCGCCCTCGCACCCAGTGTCCGAGGTTCACGAGTCCGAAGCCGGCCGAGAAGATCGCCAAAGTGACCAGGCCATAGGCCCACGGGAATGTGCCGACCTCGAACGCGGGGTTCTTCCCGCCGCCGAGAGAGTCGAGCATGAGATAGGTGGACTGGAAGACGAACGCCCACAGGTAGGCGATGGCGTACGTCGTGTTGGCGGCCAACCGCGACCGCACGAAGTATCCGACGGGGAAGGCGAGCAGAACGGTGATGACAGCAATCACGGTGTGCTCCCTAGTCCAGGACCGGCACGCGTCGTGGCGCCGGGGAGAACATCAGGTAGACGGCCAGGACGGTCAGCAGGACACCCACCCCAGTCAGGAGCTTGAGGCCGGCCGGGACGTCCACGAAGAACGCGGGGAGCGAGGTCAGCAGGTTGATGATCAGGCTGCCGGCCACGACACGGACGGCTGCCCTGCTGCCGGTGCGCCAGGCGATCACGACCGCAACCAGCCCGACGACTCCGATGACCGTGCTGAGGACCAGGATCGCCATCGGGGGGCCGGTCTCTCCGTCAGGGGTAGGGAAGAACACGCTCGGAATGCTGCCGGCGCTCATCAGGCCGGCCAGACCGAGCCCGATCTTCTGTCGAGTGGTGGTAGTACTCATGGTGGCTCCTTGCCTCGGAAGTTGACGTCTCCACCGTGGCGCCGCTGGCCTTCCCGCGGACAGATACGGCCTTCCTGTCTATCTTCGGGGTTTTCACGCGATCCCGGGAAGAAGTTCCCGGGTCCCCGGTGACAGCTGGCGGCCATGATGGGAGGTATGACGGTGCGGATCGTGCTCGCCGACGACCACCCTGTGGTCCGTGGTGGCCTTCGCGCCCTCATCGCCACGATCGACGGACTCGAGGTCGTCGGCGAGGCTGCCGACGGTGAGGCAGCGGTTCGGGAGGTCCAGCTGCTCCGACCCGACGTCGTGCTGATGGACGTGCGGATGCCCGGTGTCGGCGGCGTCGAAGCCACCCGCCGGATCCGCGAGAACACGCCCGAGACGGCGGTGCTGATGCTCACGATGTACGACGACGACGCCACGGTGCTCACCGCCATGCAGGCCGGCGCACGTGGTTACCTGCTGAAGGGGGCGGAGCAGGCCGAGATCGTCGGGGCCATCCACGCCGTCGTTGCCGGGCAGGTCATCTTCGGGCCGGGCATCGCGGGAAGGGTGCTCGAGTACTTCGCCGCGCCCCCCGTGGCGGCGGCCGAGCCGTTCCCCGAGCTCACGACGCGCGAGCGAGAGATCCTCGACCTGCTGGCGTCCGGGCGGCGGACGTCCGCCATCGCCGAGAGGCTCTTCCTGTCGCCCAAGACGGTGAGCAACCACCTCACGAGTGTCTTCGCCAAGCTCGAGGTCGCCGATCGGACGGAGGCCATCATCAGGGCCCGCCAGGGCGGTCTGGGTCAAGGTCCATGACGACCGCGGCGCAGGTGGTCGTCGTCATCGTGGGATCGTCGCTGGCCACCAGCGGGGTGCTGCTCGTCACCAAGCGGGTTCGCGTGGCCGGGTGGTTGTTGTTCCTCGGCGGCGCCGTCAGTGTCGCGAGTGTCGGCGTGGACGCGGCCGGGCACTTCGATGCCGCTCTTTTCGGCTGGACGCTGGCGCTGGCGGTGTTGTTCCCGCTGGCACTCACGACGTTCCCGCGTGCGACGTGGCGGGCGCCGGCTGACTTCGTGGCGCTGGCGACGATCACGGGGGCCGGCGTGTTGGCGACGCTGCAGTGGCGTAGCGACGACACCGTCGGCGCGATGGGGCTGGCCATCGGGGTGGTGCTGATCGCCCACACGTGGTGGCGGATCGAGCAGAGCGCGGGAGCCGAACGGTGGGGCCTGGTGTGGATGGCGCTCGGCACCGGAGTTCCCGGTCTGGTCGCCGGGATGCTGTTATTCGTCTCGGCGACGCCGACCGGGGCCACCGTCGCGTGCAGCGTCTTCGTGGTCCTCGGACCGGCGATGTACATCGGAGTGGACCGGCCGGATTTCGTGGACGTCCGTGGTCTGGTCGTGCACAGTGTGGTGTTCTCCCTCGCGAGCGTCGTCTATCTCGCCGCATTCGTGATGGCCGCGTCGCTCGTGGAGATCCTGGGCAACCGGGCAGCGGCGGTCGGCGGGATGGCCGTGATCGGACTGGTCATTGCCACCACGTTCCACTGGACGCGGGTGACGCTGCGGGGCGTTGTCGACGAGCTGCTCTTCGGTCATCGGCCTGACCCGCTGGGCGCGGCCGCGACCGTCGTGGACAGCATCGGTGACGACCCGGTGCTGGCGCTGCGCGCGATCCGGGAAGCGCTCGTGCTCCCCTTCGCGGCACTGATCGTGGATGGCAAGTCACTTGCGACCTCGGGCGCCGAGGTCCCACATACGCGCCGCATCACGCTCGAGCTCGGCGACGGCCTCCGAGGCGAGCTCGTCATCGGCCTGCGCGCGGGAGACCTGCGGCTGGCGCCGGGGGATGATCACGTGTTGCGGTTGGTCGCGCCGTTGCTCGCCCAGACGCTGCGGGCGAGTGCGTTGGCGGCCGACCTGCAGGTCTCGCGGGAGGCGACGATCACCGCGCTGGAAGAGGAGCGGCGGCGGCTGCGTCGCGACCTGCACGACGGCCTCGGCCCGCGGTTGTCCGGGATCGCGTTCACGTCCGACGCTGCTCGCAACAGCCTGCGCTTCGATCCCCAGGCCACGGATGAGCTGTTGATCGGGTTGCGGGCCGAGACCGTGACGGCGATCGAGGAGATCAGGCGGCTGGTGTACGCGATGCGTCCCCCAGCACTCGACGAGCTGGGTTTGGTACCCGCGCTGCGCCAGCAGGCCGTGTCGCTGCGGACGTCGGAGGGCAGGCCGCTGCGAGTGTCGATCACCGCAGGTGAGATACCGGCCGCGGTGCCCGCCGCGGTGGAGGTGGCGGCATACCGGATCGTGATGGAGGCGCTGACGAACGCGGCGCGGCACAGTGGCGGCGACACGGCCACGGTGTGCCTGCAGGCGGCGGACTCGTCCTTGGTCGTCGAGGTCACGGACTCTGGGCACGGCGCCGGTACGGCGTGGCCGACCGGCGTGGGGATCGCGTCGATGCGGGAGCGGGCGGCCCAGCTCGGCGGCACGTTGACGGTCTCCGGCAGTGAGTCGGGCGGTCGGGTGTACGCCGTGCTCCCGCTCGCCTGACCCGGCTGGCCGACCCGCCGGGGGAGTCGGCAGATCGGGGCCGGATCAGGCGGCGTGGGGGGTCTTCGGTGTCGCCTCGGTGTCGTTGCGGTGGTCGCAGGCGAGGCGCCAGGCGTCGCGGTACGGGATGAAACCCGAGTCGGTGCCACAGTCGTGACAGAGCATCGCCGCGCGCTCGCCGAGGTGGACCACCTCGACCGTGTGTGGCTGACAGCCGGTCTCGTGGCCGGTGTGGTCGTGGTCGCGCCGGTGTGCCGCCTCCAGCGTGCACGAGGCGACCGCGCTCGCAGCGGCGAACGTATTGAGCTCGGTCATCGGGCACCTCCGGATTGTTGACCGTCTGTTCAATATGACGTCGGAGTAGCCGCCATGGTTGCCCTTCCCACGAGACCGTTGCCGGTCTGTTACTGAGCTGTCGAGCCTCACGCCTGGCGTGCGAGGCGGAACCGGCATACGCCATGGGCCCAAGCATGCCCGCCCGCGCCGGCTACGTCGGCTTTGTCCACAGGTCAGCTCGGCGACACGAGCGGAGCAGCAACCACAAGGGCCAGCGAAGGAACCACAACTCACGGTTCAACGAGGAGGGGTGGAAAGTCGGTGGGGGCGCATAGGGTCGGGGTGTCATGGACCTGGCCGTGTTGCTCGCCGAAGAAGACCTGCGCCGCAGGTTCGGCACGCCCACCTACGAGCGGGCGAGCGCCTACCTGCGTGACGGCCACGTTCTCTCGTGCACCCACGCGATCGACAGCGACGGCGACCTGGCGATCCGTGGTCAGGTGCTGGGCTCACGCGGCATCACCTACAACTCCTACGTGAGCGCCGGACTCGACGGCGACGGGGTGTGGTTCGCCACGCGGTGCGACTGCCCCCTGCACAGCGACTGCAAACACGTCCTCGCGTTGATCATGACGACGCGGGCTGCACAGGACCGCGCACACGGCGCGGGCGGGCCAGGCGACGCCGCCCGGTGGGAGCGTCAGCTCACCTCGGTGCTCGACGAGCTCGACGACGAGGCCACCCGGACAGCGAGCCTGGCCGAGGCCACGCCGTTGGCGCTGCAGGTCGAGCTCGGGCGGCTCGGCAACCCTCGATCGTGGCGCGCGCCGGCTCATCCGGCCAGTCGTGGCTCGCTGCAGATCCGCCCCCTCAAGCGCGGGATGCGTGGCAACTGGATCAAGACCGGTGCGTCGTTCCAGGACCTGCCGAGCCTGCGCACCGACCGCACCCTGGATCCCCGTCACGTCGAGGTGCTCAGCGAGCTGGCCGCCATTCACCAGGCCGCCGGCCGCTACGGCTACTACCTCGGCAGCGAGCCGCACCTCACGTTGGCGACTTTCGGCCCGACGTTGTGGGCTGCCCTGGGCCGCGCCGAGGCGGCCGGGCTGGCGCTGTTGCCCGGGCCGGGCATCGACGGCATACACCTGTTGACCGATCCTGTTCGGCTCCAGCTCGACGTGCACGCTGCCGCCGATGCCCCCGCCAGGCTGCGACTGGGAGTGCTGGCCGAGGCGGAGTGGTACGACGCCGACGCGATCGACCTGCTCGGCGACCCCGGCCACGGCGTCGCGCTCTGGTCTCCGGTGACCGCCATGGCCACGGCGTCGTGATGCTCGCTCCGCTCGACCGGCCGGCCGGACCACAGCTGCGGCGTCTGCTGTCGACTGCTGAAGACCTGCTCGTGCCGGCCGAGCACCGCGACGACCTGGTGTCCGACTACCTGCCGCGACTTCAGCGACACGTGCCCGTGATCTCGTCCGACGGGTCGGTCTCGTTGCCCGAGCCGGCGGTCCCGCGGCTGGCGTTGACGATCACCTGGGTGTCGGTCGAGGAGGTGACGCTGGCCTGGGCCTGGCGCTATGAGATCGGCGGCGCCGACCGGGTCTACGGGCTCACCGAGACGCGCGGGCTGAGCGGAGTACGCCGACCCGACCTCGAGGACGCGATCATCGCGGGCCTCGACCTGACCGACCAGCAGGTTTTCCAGCTCTGCGAGACCCACCGCCGCTCACGAGGGTTGCTCGAGCGGCGGACGTTCACCCAGAGCGCGGCGATCGGCTTCGTCGACGACCTGTTGCCTGCGCTCGAGGCACTCGCGGCGCAGGGCCAGCTCGAGATCGAGGAGATCGGCGGCCGTCCCGACTACCGCGCTGCCACCGGCGCGCCCGTCATCCGGTTCGAGCAGCGCCCGGCCGAGACCGACCGCGGGGTGCCGCTCAAGACCGACTGGCTCGACCTCGAGGTGGTGATCAGCGTCGACGGGCAGTACCTCTCGCTGTCCGCGTTGCTCGAGGCGCTCACGCTCGGGCAGCCACGGGTGATCATGCCCAGCGGGTTGCACATCGAGGTCGACCGCCCGGAGTTCGCCCAGCTCGCCGAGCTGGTCGCGTCGGCGAATGAGCTGCACGACCAACCGCGCAACGGTGTCCGGGTCGGCCATCACGACATGGGCCTGTGGGAGGAGCTCGACGAGGTCGGGATCGTCGACGCGCAGGCAGCGCAGTGGGTGCGGGCGGCGCAGGCGCTGCGCGATGTCGCGTCACTGCCCGAGATCGACCCCGTCGGGGTCAAGGCCGAGCTGCGCCACTACCAGCTCGAAGGGTTCCGCTGGCTCGCGTTCCTGTGGCAGTCGGGGCTCGGGGGGATCCTGGCCGACGACATGGGGCTGGGCAAGACGCTGCAGACCCTCGCCCTGATCGCCCACGCGCGCGAGCAGGGCGCAGGGCCGTTCCTGGTCGTCGCACCGACCAGCGTGGTGTCGACGTGGGAGCACGAGGCCGCCACCTTCACGCCTGGCCTGGCCGTGCGGGCCGTCACGCAGTCCGCTGCACGTCGAGGAGCATCGATCGCGTCTTTGGCGGCCGACGCCGACGTGGTCATCACGTCCTACACACTGTTCCGGCTCGAGGTCGACGCCTACGCGCGCCAGCCCTGGGGCGGTCTGGTGCTCGACGAGGCTCAGACAGTGAAGAACCACCGGGCCAAGATCTACCAGTGCGTACGGCGGCTCGACGTACCCTTCCGACTGGCGCTGACCGGCACTCCCATGGAGAACCGGCTGATGGAGCTGTGGTCGCTCCTCTCGATCGTCGCGCCCGGTCTGTACGCCCATCCTGGCCGGTTCAAAGAGGTCGTGGCCGATCCGGTCGAGCGCGAAGGCGATGCCGAGGCGCTCGCCCGCTTCCAGCGCCGCATCCGGCCCTTCCTGCTACGGCGGACCAAGGAGCTGGTCGCATCCGATCTGCCGCCCAAGCAGGAGCAGGTGCTCGAGGTGCAGCTCACCCCACGACATCGCCGCATCTACGACACCCACCTCCAGCGCGAGCGGCAGACCGTGCTCGGGCTGGTCGAGGACTTCGACAAGCACCGGATCGCGATCTTCCGTTCGCTGACCAAGCTGCGTCAGCTCAGTCTCGATGCCGCGCTGGTCGACCCGGCGCATGAGAACGCCGGATCGGCCAAGATCGACGTGCTCGTCGACCACCTGACCGAAGTGGTGGCCGAGGGCCACCGGGCACTGGTGTTCAGCCAGTTCACCTCGTTCCTGTCCCGAGTGCGCGACCGGCTCGACCGCGAAGGCATCGCGTCGACCTACCTCGACGGCAGCACGCGTCGGCGTGGTGAGGTGATCGACTCGTTCAAGCAGGGCGACGACGCCGTGTTCCTGATCAGCCTCAAGGCCGGGGGCGTCGGCCTCACACTGACCGAGGCCGACTACGTCTTCGTGCTCGACCCCTGGTGGAACCCCGCCGTCGAGGCCCAGGCCGTCGACCGTGCGCACCGGATCGGGCAGGACCGTCCGGTCATGGTCTATCGCCTCGTGTCAGCGGCCACGATCGAGGAGAAGGTGATGGAGCTCAAGGCCCGCAAGGCCGCCCTGTTCGCGAGGGTGATCGACGGAGACGGCTCGGCAGGTACGCCGATCAGTGCCGACGACGTACGCGCGCTCTTCGACGACTGACCTGGCCCTCAGTAGGTGGGCACGTTTGGAACGATGTTGCGGTGGGGGGGCCACTTTCGCCGCACTATCGTTCCGAACGGCTCGACTGAAGTCGTGATCGGTCCGGTATCTGTCTGATGTGAGCCTGACACCGGATTTCTTGGCACGCCTGGGTACTGTGTCACCGATCGTCCGTCGGCACGCCTTGTGGGGTGCGCCTGCCTAGGAAGGCGCCTCGCCTTGTTCGGGTACATCATCCGGCGCCTCGTGGCGTCGTTCCTCGTCATCGTGCTGACGTCGATGTTCGTCTTCGCGTTGTTCTTCCTCGGCCCGAGCAACCCCGCCGACGCGATCTGCAACAAGAACGGACGGTGCACCCAGGAGCGCCAGCAGCTCATCGAGCACGAGCTGGGCCTGGACCAGAGCGTCGTCACCCAGTACGGCGCCTTCGTCAAGGGACTCTTCGTCGACCGCGAGATCGAGATGGGTCCGACGTACCACTGCGACGCCCCCTGCCTCGGCATCTCCTACACCTCGAACCAAGAGGTGCGCAAAGAGATGGTGTCGCGCTACCCGATCACGCTCTCGCTGGCGATCGGAGCATCGATCATCTTCCTGAGCGTGGGGATCCTGATGGGGGCGACGGCAGCGCGCTGGCTGGGTTCGGTGTCAGACAAGTCGTTGGTGACCGGAAGCCTGCTGCTCAGCTCGATCCCGTACTACGTCGTCTGTCTCATCGCCTGGATCTACCTGGTCAACAGCTGGGGAATCTTCCCTGACGGAGGGGAGTACAAGGGGATCACGCAGAGCCCTGCGGCGTGGTTCGGGGCGCTGCTGCTGCCCTGGCTCGTGATGGGCATCACCGGGTCGACCGACTACGCGCGTTTCACCCGGGGCTCGATGGCCGAGGTGCTCGGCGAGGACTACATCCGCACGGCGTACGCCAAAGGCATCTCGACCAGACGCGTCATCTTCCGCCATGCGTTGCGCGCGGCCATCGTGCCGATCGTGACGATCTTCGGACTCGACTTCGCCGGCCTCCTGTCGGGCACGATCTTCACCGAGTACATCTTCGGGCTCGACGGTGTGGGCAAGTGGTCCATCGGTGCGTTGTCGCCCGTCGACTTCCCGATCATCTCGGCGACGGTCCTCGTCTCGGCCGTGCTGATCGTGGTGGCAAACCTCCTCGTCGACATCACGTACAGCTTCATCGACCCCCGCGTCCGCCTCGTCTGAGCCCAGGCGCCGAGGGAAACCGGACACTGGGAGGCCCTTCCCCGACTGCCGGGGCTGCCCACTTCGTATCGTGGAACCGATCGGGCGGGCCAGATACTCGTATCCAGCAGGAGGCGCACCCCGGCCGCTGAGGACGACATGTGAAGCCAGACCACCTGGAGTACGAGGGCTTCGTCGTCGCGCGCTATCGCACCCTGGTCCGGGCGGCGGTGCTGCTCGGCTGCAACCGCCCCGACGCCGAGGACGCTGCGCAGGACGCGCTCGTCAGGTGTTACACCGCCTGGGCTCGCGTCAGATCGGCTGACGATCCGGACGCGTACGTCTACCGGATCCTGGTCAACGGGATCACCCGCGGTCGTCGGCGCAGGTGGCGCGGCGAGCTGCCGTACCAGCAGGTGCCGGAGCCCGATCCGGCTGACGACCTGGCCACTGGCGTGACGGTCGGCCACACCGTCCGGACCGCGCTCGCCCGTCTCGGCAGGGAACAGCGGCAGGTCCTCGTGCTCCGGTACTTCGCCGACCTCACCGAGGCGCAGATCGCAGGCGTCCTGGGAATCGCGCACGGCACGGTCAAGAGCCGGGCGGCTCGCGCGATCGCTGCACTGGCGGAGGACCCGTCGCTCAGCCAGCTCCTGGAGATGCCGCCCCATCCTGCACACCAGGAGTCGACCCGTCACGAGGAGGACCGATGATCCGCGACGATCAGCTGGCAGCCCTGCTGCGGGCCGGGACAGACGACATCGACATCAGCATCACTCCGGCAACGAGCTTGGCGGACGCCGGGGAGCACAGGCTCCGCCGGAGGCGCATCGTCGGGACGCTGGCGGTCGCGGCCGCCGTTGCCGCCGTTGCCACGGGCGTGTCGCTGGTCACCGGGTCCAACCCCGACGCGATGGGCCCGGCCACGGGGGTTACTCCGACTGGCGCGTCGCCCTCCGGCTGCCTAGCGAAGGTTCCGAGTCGAGTCCTGCCGACGTGGGCACGTACCGGGTTCAGTGACCCGCAACCACGCGCCCCCTACGTGCTCGGGCAGGGCGGCGACATCGTCGCCATCCTGTTCGGCCAACCGCTCACCGCCCCGCCCTCGGCGGACCACAACAACAAGATCCTGTGGGTCACCGCTCTGGACCTCGACGGAAGTTCGCCGGGCGCCTATGAGCCTGACCTGCGCATCGACGCCCGGCTCGCCGACGGTACGGAGTCGGTGACGCGCACGGTGACCGGCGGACCCGGTCCGTCGATCATCGACCTGCCGAAGGCCGGTTGCTGGCACCTGACGCTGCGCTGGAGCGGCCATACCGACAGCCTCGACCTCGCTTACGTTCCCGCCGGGTAGCCGGGGACCCAGCGACACGGGGCAGCGGAGACTACGAAGCCGTCCCCCGGCTGGGCTATGGACTGTGCTGTGAGACCGGTGTTGGCTCGAAGGGACGGGGGTAGCGGACGGGGGCGACGAGAGGAAGATCGATGAAGTACCTCGTGAGCTGGACAGCCAAGGCCAACTCCAACGAAGAGTCACAAGCCCGATCACTGCAGGTCTTCAGCAAGTGGTCGCCGTCAGAGGGCACCACCTTCCACCAGTTCCTCGGCAGGGTCGATGCCGGCGGCGGCTTCGCGGTCGTGGAGACCGAGGACCCGACCCTCATCGCGCACGACATGGCCATCTTCGGCGCGTTCTTCGACATGAGCGTCCACCCGGTGCTCGACATCCAAGAGACGGCGCGCATCGGCGGTGAGGCGGTCGAGTTCCGGATGTCGGTGAGCTGATCCCTACTTCAGGGTGCCGCTGGTGAGCCCGGACTGGACCTGGCGGTAGAACACCAGGTAGACCACGACGATCGGGACCATCGCGATCGTGAGCGCGGCAAAGACGACGCCCCAGTCGCCGCGATAACGCTGCGCAGCGAGCAGCGTCGCGATGCCCTGGGCGAGCACCGGCTTCTCCGGGGACAGGAACGACGGCAGCACGAACTGGTTCCACTGTCCGAGCACGTTGAAGATCCCGATGCTGAGCAGGCCGGGGCGCGCCATCGGCAGCATCACCCGGAAGAACACCTGGGTGTGCGAAGCACCGTCGATGAGCGCGGCCTCGGCCACCTCGGTCGGCAGGGTACGGAAGAAGGCATGCATGAAGAACACGGTGAACGGCAACGAGTAGGCGACATACACGAGGATCAGCCCGTGGTACGTCGACAGCATCCCGAGGTTCTGGACGACGAAGAACAACGGCACGATCGCCAGGAAGACCGGGAACATCATCCCGGCGGCAAACAGGTAGTAGACGAACCGGTTTCCCCAGAACTCGTAGCGGGCGAGCACGTACGCCGCCATCGACCCGAGCAACATCGTCAGGACGACACCCCCGGTGACGACGACGAGGCTGTTGACGAGATAGTCGCCCACACCTGCGTTCCATGCGCCGGCGAAGTTGTCCCACTGGGGTGCGGCCGGCAGCGACCACGGGCTGCCGAAGATCTCGCGGGCGGTCTTGGTCGAGGCGATCAGTGCCCAGATGAACGGCACCAGCACGAGAACCGACCAGCCGATCAGCACCGCGTGGGAGAACACGTTGACGCCGACATCACCGCGCCGGGTCCGGGCCGCCTCCGTGCGCGCCATCTAGTACTCGATCCGGTCGCGCCGCGTCAGCCGGAGCATCACCACCGCGATGACCAGCGTGAAGAAGAACAGGACGACGCCGATGGCCGAGGCGTAGCCGGCGCGGCCGAACTGGAAGCCGTTCTGCGCGATCTGCAGCGAGATCACCTGGGTGGAGTTGTCGGGTCCGCCGGGACCGGCCGTCATCACGGCCACCAACGCGTACGCGTCGAGCGCCAGCACGGCGAGGTAGACCCACGACGTCTGGATCGTGTCCCACAGCAGCGGCATCGTCACCCGGGCGAACGTCGCCAGCCGACCGGCCCCGTCGAGCAGCGCTGCCTCGAAGATGTCGCGCGGGATCGACGACATCGCTGCGTTGAACAGCACGAGGTAGAACCCGACGCTGCCCCAGACCATGACCCACAGCACGAGCCAGAGCGCGAGCCGCGGATCGGCAAGCCAGTCGGACGGACCCAGCCCCGCCCGGTGGAGGACCGAGTTCGCCAGCCCGGTCGGCGTCGAGTCGAAGATCACCGACCAGATCACGGCGATCACGGGCACGGCCAGCACCTGGGGCAGGAAGAACGCGAGCTTGTAGAACCCGCTGCCGCGGACCCCGCCGACACCGGCACGCGAGCGACCGCCCACGTTGAGCAGGAAGGCGAAGAACAGCGCCAGTAGCACCGTCAGCACCGGCAGCCCGACCAGGAGCACGAGGTTGTTGCGGATCGCCCGCTGGAACAGCGAGTCGTGCATCAGCTGGCGGAAGTTCGTCAGCCCGACGTAGTGGAAGTCGGGTGACACGCCTGTCCAGTCGGTCAGCGAGTAGTGGAACGCCTGCACGAACGGCGAGATCACGAAAACGGCATACACCGCGAGCGGCAGGATCAGGAAGCTCACGATGAACGGGTACTTACGGTGTTGCACGCAGGGTCCCGTGCTGGTGGTGGGGGCAACGGCGATGTGGGGCCATGTCAGCTCCGCGTGCGCTTCTGCGTGGACGGGTCCTTCGCGGTCTCGTCGGCTGCCTTCTGGCATCGGCTGGTGAACTCGTCGGCCGAGAGCCGGGCCGCGGCCAGCTCCCCGACGGCCGACTGGATCTTCGGGTCCATCGGCGAGTACCAGATCGAGTAGTAGTAGTTCCAGTTGTTGTCACCGCCGGAGTCGATCAGGTCGACGGCAGACTGAGCGCCGGGCGTGAGGTCGAGTCCCTCGGTCGCTCCGTCGACCACGGTGGGGGCCGCGGTCAAGGTGGTGAACTTCGCCGCGGCGTCCTTCGACAGCATCGTGCGCAGGAACTCCATGCCGCCGGCCTGGTTGGCCGCCTTCGACGGCACGACGAACGCCTCGGCGGCTTCGACGCGGGTGCAGTCGAACGGCAGGGCGGCTCCGGGGAGCAGTGGTGTCGGGGCGACGGTCGTCTCGAAGCCGGCGGGGGCCACCTTCTTCTGCTCGTTCTCCAGCCACGACCCGCAGGGGATGAACGCGGCCTTGTGCTCGTTCCAGCGCGTCTGCGACTGGATGTGGTCGAGTCCCTCGGTGCCCTGCAGCATGAACCCGTTGGAGTTCATCTCCAACAATGCATCGGCAGCCATCGTGATCGACTCCTGCTTCCACGCGTTCGGTTCGAGGGAGTCGATCGCGAAGACGACGTCGGGTCCGCCGTGCTTGACCGCGAGGTCCATGAGCACCTGCTGGATGTAGTACGGGTACTTCCCCTGGTAGGCCATCGGCGCCATACCGGTGCCCTTGATCTCGTCACACAGCGCCATGAAGTCATCCCAGGTCTGTGCGGGTTCCCACCCCTTCTGGTCGAACAGCGCCTGGTCGTACCAGAGGCCGTAGACCTGGAGCGCGTAGTTGAGCACCATCGGCTTGCCGGCGTACTGGGCCGACTCGATCGCCGCGGGGTTGAGCGTGTCCTTGACCTTGGTGCCGGGCGCGCCCATCGCGTCGCCCTCGAACAGCTCGGTGAGGTCGGTCAGCTGACCGGTGTCGGCGAGCGTGGAGATCGGCATCTTCTCGGCACCGGAGTTGTCCAGGACGTCAGGTGGGTTGCCTGCGTTGAACAGCGGCTGCATCTGCTGCCGGATGTCGGTGATCGCCGTGTGTTTGATCGTGGCACCGGAGAAGTGGTCCTTGTAGAGACCCTCGTCGTACTTCGCGTACTCGTCGCCATACCCTCCGTTGAAGATGACGACGGCGAGTGGGTCGGTCGCCTTGACGCCGAACGGGTTGTCCTTGGTCTTCTCGGCTCCGCCGCCGCTGACCTTGTCCGAGCCGCCGCCGCTGCTCGCACAGGCACTGATGGCGGAGCCGCTGGCCACCGCCATCGCCGCCAGACCGGCTCGCTGCAGGAAGACCCTGCGTGAGTATCGCTGTTGGGTGGCCATTGCTGTCTCCTTCGGACGTGGGTGCGTTGGGGTCGCTAGGCGGTACGCCGGATCCGACCGGCGTACCGCTGCTCGAGTTGGTGGTTGTGCTCGTCGCCACCCGGGATGTTGGCCGACAGGTACACCGGCGGTGTCTCACCGCTGTCGGTGAGACGGCGGACCACCTCCGCCGTGAGCAGCTGCGCCAGCAGGGCGGCGGTGATCGACGAGACCGCGCACACCGATCCGCCACCTGGCAGCTCGAGCACCGCGTCGCCGTACGGGGCGGCGTTGTCGAGGACCACGTCGGCGTGGTCGATCAGCTTGGTACCGGAGGGATGTCGGCTCACGAGGTCGACGGACTGGGTGGCCGAGGTGATCGCGATCAGCCGATGCCCGCGGGTCTTGACGATGCGGGCGAGCTCGACGACCGACCCGTTGACTCCGGAGTTCGAGCCGATGACGAACACGTCACGACTGTCGGGGGCCGCCAGGTCGTACAGCCGCTGGGCCACGGAGGGGTCTCGTTCGAGGACGCCGTTGGTCAGGACGCTGGGGGGCTCACCACCGAAGATGACGAGGTCGCGCAGGGCGATGCGGTTGCTCGGCACGAGTCCGCCCGCGCGACCGGCGAGCTCCATGGCGAGCGCTTCGGAATGCCCGGACCCGAAGGTCTGGAGCACGCCGCCGCTGCGCAGCGACCCGACCACGAGGTCGGCCGCGTGCTGAACGGGCCCCGACGCCTGCTCGCTGACCTGACCGAGGATCGGGGACAGGCGGGCGAGATAGGCCTCGGCGCTGATGGTGGGTGCGACCATCTGCGACAGTCCTTTCGGCAGTCAGCGCGGCTCGGAGCGGGGGCGCGCCCGAGCCGGCAAGACTGCTGTGCCCGAACCTCTCCGACCCAGGCGACAATGTCAAGCGCCGTCCGGCCGCACCCGCCCACGAAGGAGGACGACGTGTCCGACCACGAAGCTGACCACCGCAGCGACTGGCTCGTGCTCGGTGGTGACGTCGGGGGTACGTCGTCGCGCTTCCTGCTGGCGGATCGACATGGTGTCGTCCACAGCCGGGGCAGGGCCGGTGGCGGCAACCCGATCGCGCACCCGCAGACGGCCGCGACGGAGGTCGTGCGCGCCCTGCGCCATGCGCTGCGCGACGTTGATCCGGCCCGGGTCCGGGCGGTGGTCGTGGGAGTCGCCGGCGGGTTCGCGCGGTCCCGGCCGGAGCTCGGCCTGATGTTCGACCAGGCGTGGGCGGCAGTGGGAGTGGACTGCATGGCGTCGTACGTGACCGACCTGGAGGTGGCGTTCGCCTCGGGGACCACCGAACCCGACGGGACGGTGCTCATCGCGGGCACCGGCGCCGCTGCCGCCAGGATCGCGGCCCGACACGTGGTGGGGACCGCTGACGGCCACGGATGGTTGCTGGGCGACGACGGATCGGGATTCTGGCTGGGTCGGGAGGCGGCTCGTGCCACGTTGCGCACCCTCGACGAGGGGCAGGAGCCCGGACCACTGGTCGCGGCCGTGCTGGCCCAGCTCGCACGTTCTGACCCTGACGTCTGCCGACCTGACCCGATGGCACAGCGCGTGCACCTCATCCACGTCGTGAACGAGCGGGCACCGGTCAAGCTCGCCGAGCTGGCGCCGCTGGTGGGCGCCGCCCACCGTGCCGGAGACCCCGAGGCGGTGCGCATCGTCGCGGAGGCGGCGCAGCTGCTGCTCCAGACGCTGCGCCGCGTGCGCGAAACCGGTGAGTCCAGCCCCATCGTGCTGGCCGGCAGCGTGGCCGGTGAGGAGTCGCCGGTCGGTGCGGCTCTGCGAACCGGTGTCGAGCAGGGGTTCTCCGGACGGGTGTGCTCGGCCGCCGACGGCGTGGGGGGCGCGGCCTGGCTGGCTCTCGGTGCTGTGGACGACGGCGTGACACACGACGCCTGGGCCCGACTGACCGGTCACTGAGGCCACCCTGACGCCACTCACGGCCGAGCCTGCGGCTCGCCACCAAAGGCATGCCCGATGCCTCGACTCCGATTCAGGTGGCTTTGTCGTGGGACTGTCCGTCGAGGAACGCGCCGTCGTGGAGGCGGTCGCTGACTTCGGCGACCGGGTGGTACGTCCGGTGGTCCGGGAGCTCGAGAGCTCCAACACCTACCCCGAACGCTTCATCGACCACATGAAGAGCCTGGACTGCTTCGGCCTGAGCCGCAGGGCGGCCGTCTTCGATCATCCAGCGGGCTTGCCGGCCGGCGTGACCACCAACCAGAGGCCACCGAACTCGTCGACGTTGTGGCAGAGGACCTGGTCCGGTGACTCGTGGGCGTAGTAGTACAGCGGGTGTCCGTTGTAGGTCACCTGCCGGGAGCCGTCCCTACGGCGCGTCGTGCCGAGGAGGTTCTGGCGGACTGAGGTGCGGGCCCGGGGCGGGTCGGTGGTCAGCACCGGCGGCCACGCCTGTGCGCAGGCGCCATAGCACTGCGGGGTGCTGGAGTCCTCGCGATCGAAGAGGTAGATCGCCTGCCCGACCCGGTCGAACAGCATGGTTCCGTAGTCGCTTGCGGCGGTGGTGATGATCGTGCCTCGTGGGTTCGCCGCGGTCGATGGCACGGTTCGCGTCGGCGTGGCAGCCGTCTGCGTGGGTCCCGACGAGACAGCGCCCGACGCTGTCGTGGTGCCCGCCGTGGGTGACGGGACTGTGGTGCGTACGGCATCGGACGACGGTGGATTGTCCGCGCAGCCCGCCGTCAGTGTCGCCAGAGCCAGGACCATCACGACGACTGAGCGCATGGTTTGAGCCAATCATGGAGTGAGTTGGCCCGTCTGCGCGGGTCGAAGAAAGCCGGCATCAGCCGTTGGTGATGTCGGCGAGCTGCACGACGGCGTATCCCTCCTCGTCGGACGCGGCCAGGTCGACCGACGCGAGCAAGGCCCAGTCGTGGAACTGCTCCGGGTCATGCAGGATCTGCCGCACGTGCCAGACGCCGGGTTCGGAGACGTCGTCGATGATGAGCAGGCCCGGGCCGCGAGCGTCGGCATCGGTGCGCAGCTCGGCATGTTCCGCCCAGTACGGCGCCAGGGCGTCCTCCCAGGCCTCCGCGTTCCACCCTGCGTCGGCATCGAGCTCTCCCAATGCCGTCCAGTCCCGACGCGCCGCCAGCTCGACCCGACGGAACATCGCGTTGCGCACCAGCACGCGGAACGCGCGGGCGTTTCCGGTGACCGGCCGGACGTCGGCGTCCAGGGGCGGCCGCACCAGCCCGGTGGGATCGACATCCTCGCCGGCAGCGAGCTTCTCCCACTCGTCGAGCAACGACGAGTCGACCTGGCGGGTGAGCTCACCCAGCCAGGCGATGACATCCTCGAGCTCCTCGTTCCGGGCCGACTCCGGCACGGTATGGCGCAAGGCCCGGTAACAGTCGGCGAGATAGCGCAGGACCAGACCCTCCGACCGGGCCAGCCCGTAGAAGTTGACGTACTCGACGAACGTCATGGCGCGCTCGTACATGTCGCGGACGACGGACTTCGGCCGCACCGGGTGGTCCGCGACCCAGGGATGGCCCTTGCGGTAGGTCTCGTAAGCCATGTCGAGCAGTTCGAGCAGTGGTTTGGGATGGCTGACCTCGTCGAGCAGCTCCATCCGCTCGTCGTACTCGATCCCGTCGGACTTCATCGCCGCCACCGCCTCGCCGCGCGCCTTGTTGAGCTGCGCGGCGATGACCTGGCGCGGGTCCTCGAGCGTCGCCTCGATCACCGAGACGACGTCGAGGGCGTACGTCGGTGACTCCACGTCGAGCAGCGTCAGGGACGCGACAGCGAAGGCCGAGAGGGGCTGGTCCAGCGCGAAGTTCGGTTGCAGGTCGACGGTCAGCCGGACGCCGCGGCCGGAGTCGTCGGGCTCGGGCAACCGCTCCACCACGCCGCCGGCCAGGAGGGCACGACTGATAGCCACGGCATGCCGGATGTGCCGCAGCTGTGCGGCTCGGTCCTCGTGGTTGTCCGTCAGCAGCCGTTGCATGGCGGCGAAGGGGTCGCCGGGTCGGGCGATGACGTTGAGGAGCATCGAGTGTGTCACCGCGAAGCTCGAGGTCAGTGGTTCGGGCTCCGCCTCCACGAGCTTGGCGAACGTCCGCTCGCCCCAGCTCACGAAGCCTTCCGGTGCCTTCTTCCGCTGCACCCGTCGCAGCTTCTTGGGGTCGTCCCCGGCCTTCTTGACCAGGCGGGCGTTCTCGACCTCGTGCTCGGGCGCCTGCACGACGACACTGCCGACCGTGTCGTAACCTGCCCGGCCCGCACGCCCGGAGATCTGGTGGAACTCCCGCGCTCGAAGATGCCGGGTACGCACGCCGTCGTACTTGGTGAGGCCGGTCAGAACCACCGTACGGATCGGGACGTTGATGCCGACGCCCAACGTGTCGGTGCCGCAGATGACCTTGAGCAGCCCCGCCTGTGCGAGTGTCTCGACCAGCCGCCGGTAGCGCGGCAGCATGCCGGCGTGGTGGACGCCGATGCCCATCCTGATCAGCCGGCTCAGTGTGCGACCGAAGCCGGCCGCGAACCGGAAGTCGCCGATCAGCTCGGCGATCCGGTCGCGCTCCTCGCGCGTTGCCACCTTGAGACTCGACAACGCCTGCGCCCGCTCGATCGCCTCGGCCTGGGTGAAATGCACGACGTACACCGGCGCCTGATGCGTGGTGAGCAGCTCCTCGAGAGTCTCATGGATCGGTGTGGCGACGTACGAGAAGTGCAGTGGGACAGGACGGTCGGTCGACGCGACGATCGAGGTTCGCCGACCGGTACGCCGGGTGATGTCGTCACGGAACCTCGTCATGTCGCCGAGGGTGGCCGACATCAGCACGAACTGTGCCCCGGTCAGCTCCAGCAGCGGCACCTGCCAGGCCCAGCCGCGGTCGGGCTCTGCGTAGAAGTGGAACTCGTCCATCACGACCAGCCCGATGTCGGCTGCGCTGCCCTCGCGGAGGGCCTGGTTGGCGAGCACCTCCGCGGTGGCCGTGATGATCGGCGCCGTGGGGTTCACCGCCGCGTCACCGGTCAGCATGCCGACGTTCTCGGGCCCGAACAGGTCGCAGAGGGCGAAGAACTTCTCCGACACCAGCGCCTTGATCGGGGCGGTGTAGTAGCTGCGCCGGCCGTGGGCGAGAGCCGCGAAGTGGGCTCCGGCTGCCACCAGGCTCTTTCCGGACCCGGTTGGCGTCGCCAGGATGACGTTCGCCTCGTCGACGATCTCGATCAGTGCTTCGGACTGGGCCGGGTAGAGCGTGAGCCCTTGCCCGGAGATCCACGTCTCGAACGCCTCATACAACGCATCAGGGGTCGGCTCGGACGGGATGCGGCTGACCAGGGGCGCCGCAGCATCGGGAGACATCGCGCCCATCCTGCCGTGCGGACCTCACAACGGAGGCATCGGTGGTGCAACACCTCACACGAGGACCGTGGGTGAGCGGTATCGCTTGTCGGTGCGAACGGCATGGCCGGTGTCCTCGAGCTGGGCGAGGGTTGCCCGTGCGTGCGAGAGAGGCCAGCGGAAGGCACGCGCGAGTTCGGCAGCCGATGTGTCGAGCACGACGTCGACGAAGACGGCGGCCGCGGCGGCATGGTCGGCGGTGCCGCCGACCTGGAACCGGCGACAGGTGAGGTCCAGCACCGAGGATGGCCAACCGGACGCCTTCTCCTCGACGCCGGCGTTGGTCACCAGGAGTGCTCGCTGTAGCTCGGTAGCGCCGCGCTGGTAGCGATTGCGGTCGCCGACCAGGGCACGCAGGGCCGCACTGGTGAGAGGGCCTGCTGCCAACGCGTCGGCGATGTCGTGGGCGGTGGGGGAGAGGTCCAGCCTGACGTGGTCGTCCGGCAGGCCGGCTCCGGCATACAGATGTCGGAGCAGCGTGGGAGACAGGAACGAACCGCGGCCGGCGACGTAGTTGCCGTACCAGGCGAGTCGGCGGCGCGGGAGCTCGTCCTTCCAGGTCCACACCCGCTCCTCGTCGGCGTCCATTCCGGTGGCGAAAGGCTCGGCGTCCTCCGCTGCGACGGCCTCCCACAACGACGGCACCAGGACCCGCTCGGACGGGAAGAGCAGCGCGAACCCGACGTCAGCGACGAAGGATGCCGCGCGATCGAGCGACCGCACACGTCGACCCGAAACCCACCAACGCCGCGCCCGGGCAGGTCCGAGCGCGGCGTCGACGGTCATCTCCTGATGATCTCGCAGGTGGCGTTACGAGGTCGAGCTGGGCACAACAGTGGGGACACTGCCCAAGGCAGGTCCGCAGTTCCCAACCCGCGTTTGCCTAGTGCACAAGCCAGTTGGCTTGTGCACTAGGCAAACGTGCGGCCAGGACTGGGTATTTGCTTCTGGGGCACAAAACGTCAGTGCAGGGCGACCGTGAGGAGCAGCGCGGAGTCCTGCAGGGCCTCGACGTCGTGGCGCTGCGGTGGGATGGCGAGCAGATCGCCCGGTCCCAGCTCCACGCTGGTGGCACCCGTGCGGACCACGACCTGTCCCTGAAGGCAGAGCAGCGTCGCGTCGCCGGGGCTCTTGTGCTCGCCCATCGTCCGTCCCGCCGCCAGGGCCACCAGGGTCTGTCTGAGACTTGCCGACGGTCGGCCGTACGCGCGGACCGCACTGCGCCCGCTCGGTGCCTGCGCGGCGATCGTGAGCTGTTCTTCGATGAGGGTGTTGATCGACGCGACGTCCATGTCCCGATCATGTCAGGCGGCGTACGCCGATGCTGACTTTGGGCTCAACGCGTGCGACCCACACCCACGCGGACACACACGGCCGCACGTCCCGATCGGGGCGTGCGCCGCGTATGTGCGAGGGGTGAGCCTCAGGGTTGCGTGGTGATCCGGTTGCCGGCAGCCGGCGTGTAGGGGTCGTTCACACCCAGGTACCGCGAGAGGGCGTCGATGTCGAGCCCGCCGAAGTACTGGTTCGTGCCAGCCGCGAAGACGCTGAAGTTGTCGCCGCCTCCGGCCAGGAACGAGTTGCAGACGACCCGGTACGTTGCCGCCGGGTTGATCGCCGTGTCGGGGGTTCCGTCACGGTTCGTGTCGACCCGGACGGATGACACGACCACCTTGCTGCCCGGAGCATTCGACTGGTCCCAGGTGTAGGAGATCCCGCTGACCTGCAGGATCTTGTTGTTCGGCGCGGCATTGCCGCCGGCCCACTGCTGCTCGAGCAGATCGAGGATCTGCTTCCCGGTCAGGTCCATGGACACGTCGTAGTTGTTGAACGGCTGCGTGGTGAACGCCGCTCCATACGTGATGCTGCTGCTGCCGTCCGCGAGCAGGTCGGCTCGGATGCCACCTGGGTTCATGAACGCGATGTTCGGCGCCACGCCTCCACTCGGAATCACCGAGGGGTCGGTGCGCTGCGCGTCGGCGATGAGATCACCGAGGGGAGACTCACCTGCAGCGTTCGCCGTCCTCGACACCTGACCGTTGGCTGTCGGGAGGTGTCCGATCACGGCGTTCGCGATCGACGCGACCAGGCCCTTGTACAGGTTGACGAGGTCGGTCAGCTCCTGCACGGGGGAGACATCGGTGTTCGTGACGATCTTGTTCTGCGCGTAGGCAGCAGGTCGTACGACGTCCTTGGTCTTCTTGTCGAGCAACAGGTGGACGTCGGTCACCATGCGTCCGAACGACGATGCGCTGGTGAGCAGGCGTGGTTGTCCGGCCGGGTCCTGCACCGTGCAGTTGTAAGCCTGGTGCGTATGGCCGGAGATGACCGCGTCGATGGCCGGGTCGAGGTTCTGCGCGATGGCCAAGGCCGGTCCGGTGACGCCCGCACAGGCGTCGTACGCCGTCGGGTCGGCCGGGACCACGCCCTGGTGGAGCAGGACGACGATGGCCTTCACGCCCTGCTTGCGCAGCTCAGGCACGAGCGCATTGGCCGTGTCGACCTCGTCGGTGAACGCCAAGCCCTCGATACCGGACTGCGTCACGATCGACGGGGTGTCCTCGAGCGTCATGCCGATGAAGCCGACTTTCACACCCTTGACGTTGAAGATCTTGTAGCCCGGGAAGATCGAGCGACCCGAGTGGCGCTTGCCGTCGTCGTACTTGACGTTCGCGGCGAGATACTGGAAGTCGGCGCCCTTGAACCTGTGGTCGGGGCAGCTGTTCTGGTTGTTCGCCCCGTCGGGACCGTCGGGGAGGCAGCCACCCGTCTGCAGGCGCAGCAGCTCCTGGTATCCCTCGTCGAACTCGTGGTTGCCGACCGAGGCAGCCTGCAGGCCGATCTCGTTCATGGCCTCGATGGTCGGCTCGTCGTGGAAGGCTGCGGAGAGGAGCGGGGAGGCGCCGACGAGGTCGCCGGCGGCGACGGTCAACGTGCTGGCGCCGTTCGCCTTGGCCTGGTCGCGCAGGTTCTGCAGGTGGCGGGCGAGGTACGCCACCCCGCCGGCCGGGGTGTTGTTGATCCGTCCAGAGGAGCTCGTCGGCGGAATCACGTCGAGGTTCCCGTGGAAGTCGTTGATCGCCAGCAGGTCGAGGCGGACCTCCTTGCCGGCACCCTTCCCATGGCTCTCACGCTGGTAGATCTGCTGTGCGGAGTCATCGTGAGTCGCGGCTGGTCCGTCGGTCGTACGCACCGAGAGTGCCGGTCCGGCCGTCGCCAGCAGAGCCAACGTGACCGCGCCTGACACGAGCGTTCGGCGTCGTAGAGATGAGGGCATAAAGGTCGTACTCCTATCGAAGGTATGAAGGGTGCGAAGGCTACCCTGCCGTCTCGCCGTTGGGGACCCCCTGACACACAGGTTCGTATGCTTTGTCCACGCTGAACGGCGTGTCGCGGGAGCCGGGGCCGGCACCCGCGCGGACGCCAGGGCCGTCATGCAGACTGTGCGCATGACCTATCTCGCGGCGGCAGGCCGCTATGACGCGATGCGCTACCGGCGCTGCGGACACAGCGGCCTCCAGCTCCCTGCCCTGTCGCTCGGGCTCTGGCAGAACTTCGGTGACGACCGGCCGCTGGACAGCTCGCGCGCGATCGTGCGACGGGCCTTCGACCTCGGTATCACCCACTTCGACCTGGCGAACAACTACGGGCCGCCGTACGGCTCTGCGGAGACGAACTTCGGCCAGATCATGGCCGAGGACCTCACGCCGTACCGCAACGAGCTGGTGGTCTCGACCAAGGCGGGTTGGGACATGTGGCCCGGACCGTATGGCGATCTCGGCTCACGCAAGTACCTGCTGTCCAGCCTGGACGACTCGCTGCGCCGACTGCGCCTCGACTACGTCGACATCTTCTACAGCCACCGTTTCGATCCGGACACCCCTCTCGAGGAGACGATGGGGGCGCTGGACAGCGCTGTCCGCCAGGGCAAGGCGCTGTACGTCGGCATCTCGTCGTACTCCGACGAGCGCACCCGCGAGGCGGCGGCCATCCTGCGCGAGCTCGGCACGCCGCTGTTGATCCACCAGCCGTCGTACTCGATGCTCAACCGCTGGATCGAGCCCGACCTGCTCGATGCCCTGGAGGAGGTGGGCGCAGGGTGCATCGGGTTCACGGCGCTGGCTCAAGGCATGTTGACCGGCAAGTACCTCGACGGCATCCCCGAGGGTTCCCGCGCATCCACCGAGGGCAGCCTCGACAAGAGCATGCTGACGCAGGAGACGCTCGGGCGTATCCGCGGACTCAACGAGATCGCGGTCGAGAGGGGTCAGTCGTTGGCGCAGATGGCGCTGGCCTGGGCGCTGCGCGATGAACGGATGACCTCGCTGGTCATCGGAGCCAGCAGCGTCAAGCAGCTCGAGGAGAATGTCGCAGCGCTCGACCACCTGGACTTCACCGACGACGAGCTCACCCGGATCGACCGCCTGGCGGAGGACTCGGGTGTCAACCTGTGGGCGTCCTCTAGCGACCACTAGAATGAAGAATGAAACCTTCAGTATGCTATTATTAGATCATGACCTTAATAGCGTGGAGTGAAGGTTCACACCGAAGGGGGCAACCGTGTACGTGCTGACCGTCGACCAGCGCGACAGCCGCACTGGCGACGACCACGTGCCCGCTCTGCTCGACGACCTCAACCGTCGTACGCCGTCCGACGGGCTGCTGCGCGGCTTCGAGCGCACCGCCGGTGACGAGGTCCAGGGGGTCCTGAGCAGCCCGGATGCTGTGATCACGGTCGTCGTCGACCTGTTGCGCAGAGAGCAGTGGAACGTCGGTCTCGGCATCGGAGCGGTCCGGGAGCCGCTGCCGCCCAGTACTCGCGCCGGCCGCGGGGAGGCGTTCACCTACGCCCGCGATGCGGTCACCCGGGCCAAGCGGGGTCCGCATCACGTAGCGGCGACCGGTGCCGACGAGGGGCAGGCCGACAGCGTCGAGACCGTGCTGTCGCTCGTGGCGTTCGTGTTGGCCCGGCGTACGGCGGGCGGGTGGGAGCTCATCGACCTGCTGCAGGCAGGCCACTCGCGTGGCGAGGCCGCTCACCGTCTGGGCATCACGGAGTCGGCGGTCGCGCAGCGTCTGCGCGCCGCCGGCTGGACAGAGCAACAACGCGCCGAGCGGCTGGCAGTCCAGTTGCTGGCAGAAGAGGAGTCATCGTGACGTCCGGACTCGTCGTCCTCGCGATCGCGCTGGTGTTCGCCGCGTCCGGGTGGCAGAGCTCGTGGCCGACGCGCATCCGTCTCGGCCTCGTGGCCATCACCGGCGGGCTGCTCGTGCTCGCCGCCAGCCTCGCCCTCTGGGACCGGGCCGGTGCCCCCGACGCCCGCGCGGTCGCCGTGGCGCTTACTGCCCTGCTGGCCGCCGCCGGCGGCGGCCCGCTGACCATGTCGGTCCTCCGACTCGTCGACGGTGACCGACCCTCGAGCGACCCCGATTCCGTCGAGGGCGCGGGGCGCACCCTGCAAGGTGGCGTCTGGATCGGCGTGCTCGAACGGATCGCGGTCTATGCGACCTTGGTGGCCGGCTGGCCCGAGGGCGTGGCTGTGGTCCTGGCGCTCAAGGGCGTCGCGCGCTACCCCGAGATCCGCGGCTCCGAGACGGTCGGTGCGCAGCATGGTGTGGCCGAGCGTTTCATCATCGGCACGTTCGTGAGCGTGTTGTGGGCAGCCGCCTGCGCCGGCATCGCCCTCACCTGGTGACGGAGCCGTCGACCCGGCGGTGATCATGTGTCGCGGAGGGCGGCCATTGTCGGGAGAGCTCGATCGTCGTACGGTCACCGCGTGAGCGACCTCGACGACCTCCTCCACCACGCTGCCACCGAGGTGGCCCGGTTCCGCGCCGGTGTCGATGAGAGACCGGTGGCCCGACCCGCCGACCCCGAGGCCGTCCGGGACGGCTTCGGCGGCCCGTTGCCCGCAGGCCGTACGCCGCCGGACGTCGTCCTGCGCGAGCTCGTCAAGGCTGCCGACCCGGGCCTGGTCGCCTCGGCTGGACCGCGCTTCTTCGGCTTCGTCATCGGCGGGTCCTTACCGGGCGCACTGGCCGCGGACGTCATGGCGGCCGGCTGGGACCAATGTGCGTTCAACGGCACGCTCTCCCCGGCGGCGTTGGCTGCTGAGGAGGTGGCCGGCGGTTGGGTCAAGGAGCTGCTAGGCATCCCGGCGACCGCGTCCGTGGGCTTCGTCACCGGAGCCCAGGAGGGCAACACGGTCGCGCTCGCGGCAGCCCGACACCACGTGCTGGCGGAGCACGGCTGGGACGTCGAGGCGGACGGGTTGCACGGCGCGCCCCGCGTGCGCGTGATCGCGAGCGAGGAGAGGCACGCGACGATCGACCGGTCGCTCCGCTTGCTGGGCCTGGGCAACCACGCGGTCGAGCCGGTGCGGGCCGACGCCAACGGGGCCATGGACGTGACGCATCTCGACGAGCTCCTGCAGCAAGGCTCAGGCGTGCCGACGATCGTGTGTGTGCAGTCCGGCAACGTCAACACCGGTGCCTGCGACGACCTCGAGTCCACCTGTGCGCTGGCACACGCCCAACGAGCATGGGTGCACGTCGACGGCGCCTTCGGGTTGTGGGCGGCGGCCGCTCCGTCGCTGAAGCATCTCGTTGCGGGCATCGAAAAGGCCGACTCGTGGGGTTGTGACGCCCACAAGTGGCTCAACGTTCCCTACGACTCGGGCCTGGTGCTCGTCTCCCGCCCGGCCGTGCATACCGCGGCGGCGTCGTACACCGCGGCGTATCTCACCGGCTCGGGCCAGGGTGCGCCGGCGGGCAGCGACCTCGTGCTCCAGTCGTCGCGCCGGGCCCGCGGTTTCGCGGTCTGGGCTGCGCTGCGTGAGCTCGGTCGCGACGGCGTCGCGGAGCTGGTCGAGGGGACGTGCGTGCTGGCGCGTCGCTTCGCCGATCAGCTCGGCGCGGCAGGCGCGGAGATCGGCAACGACGTGGTGCTCAACCAGGTGTTGGTCGCCTTCGGTGACGACGTGCAGACGGACGGGGTGATCGCCGCCGTCCAGCGCGAAGGCACCTGCTGGATGGGCGGAACGGCCTGGCGGGGCCGCCGTTACATGCGGATCTCCGTGTCGAACCACGCCACGACCGAGGCGGACGTGGACCGGTCGGTGCAGGCGATCCTCGGCGTCTGGGACCAATGAGGTGAGCCGGCGGGCTCGTGGAGCCCGCCAGCCCTCTCACTCTCGTGCGGTGTTTCGTGCTGGTGTGAGTGCTGGTGCCCGGCCGTCAGTGGCGGTGGCCGACGAACGACGGCCACATGGGCACGACTCCGCCGGCCCGGTCGCCCGCGTGGCCCAGATGGGCAAGCCCCCAGTTGTCCTCGATAGTGGTGAGCAACGAGTAGTGGTTGTACGGGGTGTGGTCGACGAAGTGGCGCGGCCCTGAGGCCGAGACGACGATGGCCGGGATCAGGCCGCCGCCGTATGTGCCACCAGGCCAGTTGGGGCTGATCCTCGGGTCGGCGGCCCCGACGTACGGCGAGTCGCAGCAACCGTCCGCGTTCTCCCAACCACCGGTCGGCTCGTTGCCCGTGTAGTCGTTCTCGTCGGTCACGATGACGATGGCGGAGTGCCGGGTCCAGGCGCGCGAGCTCATGATCGTGGTGACGGCCCGCTTGGTCCAGTCGTCGGCCTTCTGCTTCAGAGCGGCGTCATTGGCGTCATCCTTCGTGCTGCCGTAAGGGCAGGGCGTCTCGGGATGCCCGGGGACCGCGTCGTAGATGCCCCCGTGCATGTCGTTGCACTGGTTGGGCGAGATCCACACGAACTGGGGGGCGCGCCGGCTGTTGAGGTCGGAGGCAAGGGCGCTGTAGTCCTTCACCTTCGCCATCCGGGCCGGGTTGTTCTTGATGTCGTCGAACAGGACGAACGCGTTGTGCTTCTTGGCATAGAGGTGGACCTGGGTGCCGTTGACCGTGGGGCCGAAACGGTCCAGCTTGTTGGTCGGCAGATCCTCCATGTACGCGCCCCAGCGGATGTGGCGGGCCTCGAGCTGGTCGACGAGGTTGGCGCGGTCGAGGTTGACGATGTTCTCGTCCTCGTCGTCCTGGATGCCGAAGTTGTCACCGGCGATGGCTGCGATGTAGTTCGGCATCGAAGGGTGCGTGACGCCGTAGTAGTGATCGGCCATCGAGTACGTGTGAGCCAGCTTGGTCAGGAACGGCGCGTTGGCGTCGTCGATGACGCTGGACTGCGAGTGGTTCTCCAGCATGATCACGAAGATGCGATCCAGCCGGTCGCCGTGCCGGTCCGACCCGTGATCCCCGTGACCTCCGTCCTGTCCGCCGACGGTGCGGGAGGACGGCTGCACGTGCGGTCCGGCCTGGGCTCCCGTCGTGGTCGCGAGGATGGCAGCCGTCGCGACGGCGGCGGCTGGAATGATCGTGCTGAGTCGTCGCATGAATGGTGCTCCTTGTGGGCGGAACAGTCGATGAGCGAAATGTCGGGCCTGACGCTACTCCCCGACGGGGACGTCCGCTCGTGGGGCGCTCGTGGGGCGCTCGTGGGGTGCTCACGGGAGCACCGGCGGCCGTCGGTCGCCACTCGTAGAGTCGGCAGCGACGGCCGGAGCCGTACCGGCCCCACGGAAGGTGCAGCCATGAATTTCGAGGTCCAAGTCATGTTCTTGCCGGTGTCGGACGTCGATCGTGCCAAGGCGTTCTATGTCGAGCAGGCGGGCTTCCACGCAGACCATGACCAGCGGGTCAGTGAGACGTTGCGGTTCGTGCAGCTGACCCCACCGGGATCGGCCTGCTCGATCGCGTTCGGTGACGGCATCGTCGCCGCCGAGCCGGGCTCTGCGTCAGGCGCGATGCTCGTGGTGGCCGACATCGAAGCAGCACGAAGTGAGCTCATCGGGCGTGGCGCGGAGGTCAGTCCGATCGACGATCAGGCGTGGGGTCGCTTCGTCTACTTCAAGGATCCGGACGGTAACCCCTGGACGGTCCAGCAGCTTCCCGCCCGCGAGTAGGCACAGGCGGGCGTAGGGGCGGCGGCCGTCCACAGCCGGTCGCTGGACCCACCTGAGCCGGGGAACACCGGCCTAGCGTCTGGAACCTCATCCACACCCGTGAGGAGTCCCGCCCATGTCGTGGTCTGTCAAGGACAAGCGCATCTACGTTGCCATCGCCGTGTTCGGCCTGATCGTCGGCCTTCTCGGGGGATTTCTCCTCGACAAGGCCAACGGAGAGGTCTCCTGGCTCGCACCTGGTCAGCCACCGCCGATGCCCTCGTCCTCGAGCCTGCCGTCCGCAGTCGTGGCGGCCGACGAGCTGATGTGCCGTGACGAGGCCCCGGAGTACCCCGGCTGCACACCGGCCCAGGCACGCTCCCATGAAGCACGGACGAGACGAATGACCCGACGGCACTACGGCGCCGCCCGCTGGGGACAGAGCCGGCATGAGTACGCCGGACTGCACCGCGCAGCCGACCGCAAGCTGCGTCGGCTCTACCACCATGCGGTCGAGCGCTTCGTGGCGCGGCACCACCGCGCCGGCAAGTCCGGCGCGGACGCCTATCCCCGCTACCGCACCTGGCGGGCGTTCAAAGCGCACACCTCGTGCTCGGGGGTGTTCGGCTGGGCCGTGAAGCCAGTCGGCTGGTGCCAGATCCGCTCGGCGTTCTCGCACTGGCGCGACGCCGTCGAGGCGACCAAGAGCCTGATCCTCAGATGTGACGGGCTGGTCGTCGGCGCCGCAGCCACCGGCGCCGCCATAGCCGCCTGGACCGGGGTGGCGATCGGTCCTGCGGCCGTCATCGCCGGGGGCGGCGCAGCGCTCGGATGCGCGGTCGAGACGATCTATGAACAAGTGTGGTCGTGGTGACTGGGGCTGAGCCAGTCACCCGGCGGCCGATGCGTCGGCCGGGTCAGCCACCTCGACCAGTTCGACCAGGGCGATGGTGATGTTGTCCGGCCCACCGGCCGTCATCGCGGCACGCCAGAGTGCGAAGACCGCTTCTGGTCCGGTCAGTCCGCCGAGGATGGCGGCGATGGCATCGTCGTCGACGACGTCGGTCACTCCATCGGTGCACACCAAGTAGCGCACACTGGGCTCGACGTCGTAGCGCGTCACATGCGGATCGACCGGCCGCAGCGACGGCGCACCACCCAGCGTCTGGGTGACGATCGACGTGTGCCGCTGGCCAGGGGCAAGGGGAGGGCTGTCGTCCTGGCTGACCAGGCGCAGCCCCGCTGGCTCAGCGGCGTACACCCGGCTGTCGCCGACGTTGAAGACCAGCACGGACCCGTCGGTCACCACGACCCCCGCCACGGTCGTTCCCATACTGGCTCGGGAGGCGTCGAGCGCCGCCTGCTCGAACACGGTTTCGTTGCAGGCGATGAGCGCGTCCCGCAGCACTGCCTCATCAGTCATGAGGTGGCCGACCCTCGACAGTGACTCCACCGCCACGCTCGAGGCGAGCTCACCGGCCGGATGGCCGCCGAGCCCGTCGGCGACCGCGACGATCACGGGATCCCGGGTCGGGAAAGCCAGCGTCTGGGGGGTCGACGTCGTGACGGCGCAGGTGGTCCATGGGCCTACGACGAGGCTGTCCTCGTTGTGGTCGCGCTGGGCGCCGTCATGGCTCAGAGCGGTGACCAGGATGGCTGTCATGGCGCGTCCCACCTTCCCCTGTATGGCTCGCCCCGTGCCGGGGCCATGTGGCCTGCCGTGCCTGTGACCCTAGCCGGGGACGGGGTGAAGGCGGCGGGGCTGGTGCCGGTGCTACCAATGAGTAACAATGGAGGGACAGCCGATCCGAGGAGCCGAAGTGAGCACGGACGTCACCGCCACGACCGCAGACCCGTCCACCCCTACTGCCCAGCCCACGCGGGTCACTGAACGCGAGGCTCGCGAGGTCGCAGAGGCCGCGCGCGAGACCGAGTGGGCCAGGCCCAGCTTCGCCAAGGAGCTGTACCTGGGTCGCTTCGACCTCGACCTGATCCATCCCCATCCGCGGTGCGACCCTGACGACGCAGCACGAGGAGACGCCTTCCTGGCCCGGCTGCGCGCCTATTGCGAGACGCTCGACGGCGGGCGCATCGAGCGTGAGGCGCTCGTACCCGACGAGTACGTCAAGGGCTTCATCGAGCTCGGCGTCTTCGGCATGAAGATCCCCCGGGAGTACGGCGGTCTCGGGCTGACCATGACGTACTACGGCCGGGCGCTGATGCTTGCCGGATCGGTCCACCCCACGCTCGGGGCTCTGCTCTCGGCCCACCAGTCGATCGGCGTCCCCGAGCCGGTGAAGAGGTTCGGGACCGACCAGCAGAAGCAGGAATACCTGACCCGCTGCGCGGAAGGTGCCATCAGCGCGTTCCTGCTGACCGAGCCCGACGTCGGCTCGGACCCGGCCCGGCTCGCGACCACCGCCACCCTGACGGACGACGGCGAGGCCTACCTGCTCGACGGCGTGAAGCTCTGGACGACGAACGGCGTCATCGCCGAGCTGCTCGTGGTGATGGCGGCGGTCCCGAAGCACGAGGGTGGACGTGGCGGCATCACGGCGTTCGTCGTCGAGGGCAGCGCGGAGGGTGTGACCGTGGAGCACCGCAACGCGTTCATGGGGCTCGCCGGGCTCGAGAACGGCGTGACGCGCTTCCATCAGGTCAGGGTGCCGGTGGCCAATCGGCTCGGGCGCGAGGGTGAGGGACTCAAGATCGCGCTCACCACCTTGAACACCGGCCGGTTGTCGATTCCCGCCATGTGCACTGCGGCCGGGAAGTGGTGCACGAAGATCGCGCGGGAGTGGTCAGCAGCCCGGGTGCAGTGGGGGAAGTCGCTGGCCGAACACGAAGCGGTGGCCACCAAGCTGTCGTTCATGGCCGCCACGACGTTCGCGCTCGAGGCTGTGCTCGACCTGTCGGGTCAGCTGGCCGACAGCGGCGCCAAGGACATCCGCATCGAGGCGGCCCTTGCCAAGCTGTGGTCGAGTGAGATGGCGTGGCAGATCGCGGACGAGCTGGTGCAGGTGCGGGGTGGGCGTGGGTTCGAGAGCGCCGACTCGCTGGCCGCCCGGGGTGAGCGTGCCGTGCCGGCCGAGCAGGTGCTGCGCGACCTGCGGATCAACCGCATCTTCGAGGGGTCCTCGGAGATCATGCGGCTGCTCATCGCCCGCGAGGCGGTGGACGCTCATCTGTCGGCAGCCGGTGACCTGGCGTCTCCGGATGCCGACGCCAGGGCGAAAGCCAAGGCCGCGATCAAGGCGAGTGGCTTCTACGCGAACTGGCTTCCCAAGCTCGTGGTCGGCAAGGGCACGGTGCCGACGTCGTACGAAGAGTTCGGTCGGCTGGCGAAGCACGTGCGCTACGTGGAGCGTTCGTCGCGCAAGCTGGCCCGGCAGACCTTCTACGGCATGTCGCGGTGGCAGGCGAAGCTGGAGTACCGCCAGGCCTTCCTCGGCCGCATCGTCGACATCGGGGCGGAACTGTTCGCGATGGCGGCGACCTGCTCGCGCGCCGCCATGTTGGCAGCCGACGACGCCGCACAGGGCGAAGGGGCGCACGAGCTGGCGGACGTGTTCTGCGCCCAGGCGCGGCTGCGCGTCGACGCGCTGTTCGACGCGTTGTGGAGCAACACCGACGCCGCCGACGCCCGGCTCGTGTCCAGGCTCGTACAGGGCGACTACGCGTGGCTCGAGGCCGGGGTGCTCGACCAGTCGGAGGGCACCGGGCCGTGGATCTCGGAGTGGAGCCGGGGCGCGAGCGACCTCCCGAACGTCCACCGCGCCTACCGCTAGCCGATTTGTCAGAAGTGGGGCGGCTCCAGCCCTCCCCACTTCTGACAAGTCGGTCAGGATGGGGGAGTGAACGCCAGGTGGGTGCTGCACGTCGACCTCGACCAGTTCATCGCCGCGGTCGAAGTGCTGCGACGTCCCGAACTGGTCGGTCGGCCCGTCGTGGTGGGTGGGCGGGGAGACCCGACCGAGCGCGGAGTGGTCTCGACGGCGTCGTACGAGGCGCGCGAGTTCGGAGTCCGCTCCGGGATGCCGCTACGCACAGCGGCGCGCAGGTGTCCTGACGCGGTCTTCCTGCCGGTGGACGCGCCGGCGTACGAAGCAGCGAGCGCGGTGGTGATGGACACCTTGCGCAGTCTGGACGCCGTCGTGCAGGTGCTGGGCTGGGACGAAGCGTTCCTGGGCGTCGAGACCGATGACCCCGAAGGGTTCGCAGCGGCGATCCGGGCGGCTGTGCTCGACGCAACCGGGCTGCACTGCTCGGTCGGGATCGGGGACAACAAGCTCCGGGCCAAGATCGCTACCGACTTCGGCAAGCCCCGTGGCCACTTCCGGCTCACTGCGGACAACTGGTTTGCCGTGATGGCCGATCGGGCCCCGGATGCGTTGTGGGGGATCGGTCGCAAGACCGCGAAACGGCTGGCCGCTCTGGAGATCACCACCGTCCGGCAGCTTGCGCTCGCCGACCCGCACTACCTGGCCGATGAGCTGGGTCCGACGATGGGCCCGTGGTACCGCAGACTCGGCCGTGGCGTCGACACGGCGCCCGTCGACGCCACGCCCTACGTTGCCCGCGGGCACGGGCGGGAGGAGACATTCCAGTATGATCTTCGCGATTGGGACCGGGTCGAAGCGGAAGTCCGGCGGTTGGCTGTCCGGGTCGCCGCAGACCTGCGCGGAGAGGGCCGCCCGGCGGTTCGCGTCGGGCTCAAGCTGCGGTACGCCCCCTTCGAGACGCGTTCGCGGAGCAAGACGTTGCCCGCCGCGACCGATGACCCGCAGGTGATCGCCGATGCCGCGTGCGAGCTGCTGGCGACCCTCGATCACGAACGGGCGGTCAGGCTGGTTGGAGTCCGCGCTGAGATGGCTCCACCGAACGACTGATCCCGCGTCCACCGTACGGCGCAGAAGTCGGTACGAATGGTGACACCACGACCGGGACAGGGCACCGGTCTGCTCTCTAGCCTGAGGGAGAGGACAGGAGGAACCAGGGATGTCGATCGAAGAGGGCACCCGGGGGGAAAGCGGACTGGACAGCGCCGCAGTCCCCGGCACCTCGCGGCAGGCTCAGCCGACCGCCGACATGGCGTCGCTGCCCGGTGCCCGGGTCGGCACGCCGCTCGGGACCACGTCCGTCCTCGAAGGGCTCTCGTCGGAGTGGAAAGTCCTCCACGCGCGACACTGGCCGGGACGACCGTTCGACACCATCGACCACGTTGCCATCGGGCCCAACGGCGTCTTCATCGTCGACAGCGTGGGCTGGCGAGGTGAGGTCGTCGTCACCCCGGATGCTCTCGAGGTGAATGGCCGCGTTCGCACCGCGGCAGTCCACAACACGCAGGAGATGGCCCGTGAGGTGGCGCTGCTTCTTCCGCCGCATCTGCGGGACCATTGCTACCCCGTGATCTGCCTGACCCGCGAGGAGCCGATCAGCGGTTGGGTCAAGGCCGTCCGCGTCTGCACGACGGCGACGTTGGCGCACCTCATCGAGACCCGCGATCCGGTGCTGACGACCGCGGAGGTCGCGAGCATCGGCGTCGAGCTCGACGGAGCGCTGCCCGAGGTTCACACCAGTGCCGAACACAACCGCGCGACCGATGGGTATGGCGGTTCCCCGCCCCAGCAGCGGAACCCGTCATCCACCGCCCGGCCGCCGTGGTACCGCACCTGGACCGGACGTCTCGTCGCCGGTGGTGTCGGCGTTGCGGCGATTGCGGTCACCGCGGTGCTGGGGATGCACGCAGCCGGCAAGGATGTCTCGCTCAACGACGGAGCCCGCTCTTTACCGGCGTTCCAGCACGGCGTCGACTCGACCTCCGGCTGACCGGTCGACCACCGATGCGCCGGCTCGACCGTGAGCCTCAGCGCTGGGCGCCCATGCTCTCCCAGTAACGGTTGATCGCACCGTTGGTCTTGACGAACCAGATGATCGGTCCGACCAGGATCAGGATGCCGGGGAAGTACCACAGTCCGGTGGCCGCGCTGACCGGCGCCTCCCGGCCGCTGCGCTCGTACAGGGCGCCGACCTCGGACGACGTGACGTACGGCATCACGATGCCGACGAAGATGGCGAGGATGAGTGCCACCCCACCGCCGAGACCAGCGCCGGTATGACGCTTCATCTCTTCGTGCGTCTTGAAGTACCAGTACCACGAGTAGATACCGAGCGTGACGATGCTGAGCAGGATCGCCATCCCGGTGCCGCGAACCTGTCCGATCGGGCCGGGCTGGCCGGGCATCGGCTGACCGTAGGGCTGCATGTGCTGCGGTGAGGACGGCGGTGGCGGATAGCCCTGCTGAGGGTCACCGCCGGGATAGACCGGGTAGGGCGGCGGCTGCTCGGGGTCCTGGTCGGTCACGGGGGCTCCTCCACGGACACCGGCTGGCACCGAACTGCGCCAACGCATCGACAGTCATCCTGGCACGCTGCTGCGCTGGACCTGGGATCTCCACGCGCCCGAGCCTGCCCAGCAGTGGCTAGCCGTCACGGCGTTTGCTGCCGATCGGAACCTATGCAGTCTGGACCCTGGAGGATGCATAAGGGCGCGGTCGGCTGCCCGCTATGCTGGCGTCATCATCAACCCGGCACTCTTCACGATCGCAACAACGGTTGCACAAAAGATCAAGAGGTGGCAGATGACCGAAGGGACGCGAGTCCGACCCGTGCCCACGCAGCCCGAGGTAGGGGACGGGCTGACGATCCAGGCGGTGAGCAAGCTGCTCAACGTGCCTGCTCCGACGATCCGCTCGTGGGAGCGCCGCTATGGGGTCCCGCCGATCAGCCGTAGCAGTGGGGGTCACCGACGGTTCTTCCCGGACGAGCTCGTGATGCTGCGCCAGATGCGCGACGAGATCGCGAAAGGGCGTCGAGCATCCGAGGCTGCTGCCAGGGTCAAGGCGGAGTCCGAAGCCGAGTCGCCGCACCAGACGCTGATCGACGGGTTTCTCCAGGCGGCGTACCGTCTCGATCCACGGAGCGCGGATGCGTTGCTGGAGCACGCGCGGACGACCGAGGGCGTCGACGTGGCCATTACGGAGGTTCTGCTGCCGGCGATGCGCCAGATCGGGGTGTGGTGGAAGACCGGGCGTTGCGATGTCGCCCACGAGCACCTGGCTACCGAGGCGGCCCGGGCGTGGCTCAACCGGCTGCTCTACCTCGGCCCCGCGCCCTGGCAGCCCGAGACGATCATCCTCACCTGCGGTCCTCGGGACTACCACACGCTGGGGCTTGAGTCGATCGGCGTGCTGCTCGCGCATCGTGGCTTCGCGTCGCGCGTTCTCGGGGCTCGGACTCCTGTCAAGTCGCTGTCCGCCGCCATTCACGGGACCGGCGCGAGTGGTCTGATCATGGTCTCTCACCTGGCGCTGGGTCGACGGGCCGCGGTCGAGGCTCTGAAGTCCGTCGAGCACGCCGGGGCTCTGCTGTTCTTCGCCGGTAACGCCTTCGTGTCGCCGCAGTCGCGCAAGGGAGTTCCCGGGACCTACCTCGGTGACGACCTCGTCAAGGCCACCGACGTGATCACCAGCGCTCTCGAGTCGTCGCGTGGTCGGCTGCCCCGAGGCTCGTCGCGTCGCTGACCCTGTCTCCCGGACAAGGCCCAACCATCTGAGCGACGTAAGCGTCAAGGTCTTCGACACCACATCGAGGAGACCTGATGAAGCACAACCCCCCATCCAGCCGCAGGCCCGTGCGGGCACGGCTAGCGTTCGCCGGGCAGCGGCGTACGGCGCTTGCCGTCGTGATCGCCGCGACCGCATTGCTCGCCCTGGCCACTCTGGTGGCCCCGGGCGATGCGGACGCCGCATCCGGACCGACCCTGACACCGAGCACGAGCCACGGCTGGGTCACCGGCGTCGTCGTCAACCGCCACGGCGACCCCGTCAAGGGTGCGCTGGTCAACGCGCTCAACCCGCGTGAGGTGCCGGAGGACGGGGTGCTGCCTGACGTCAGCGACCGACGCGACCACACCGACGCCAACGGCCGCTTCCGGGTGCGGCAGGCCGTGCCCGGCTACCTGCTGCAGATCTGCCAGGTCGATCCGGGGCGGGACTACTCGTGCCTGGAGACGGCGCAGGGTGTCCGGTACCTGAGGACATTCGTCGGCCCGGCGGGAGTCACCGACAGCTGGGTCACGCAGACGAGCCTGTTCGTGCCGACGGCTATGACCAACAACGTCGGCACGATCACCGTCAAGCCGCAGAGCTTCGTCCACGGGCGGCTCACGCACGCGTCGGTTCAGTCGGTCCAGCTCCAGCGGCTCAACGGCACGACGGCGTACTTCGGTCAGACCGACGCCAAGGGGAACTACCGTTTCCAGGGTCTCGCGCCGGGTCGCTACCGCGTCGCCGCCGGCGGCAACGGCACCGGGTTTCTGCCGTACCTCTCCGCGGTGATCAACGTGGCGTCGCGCCAGGACGCCGAGCAGAACGGGGTTCTTCGGTCCGGCGCGTCCATTCATGGGGTGCTCACCTCGCACGGTCGCCCGGTCCCATTCACCGACCTGTTGATGAGTCGGCCCGGAGTCGGGCTGGTGGCCGGCGTGACCACCGATGACGCGGGGCGGTTCGAGGTGGCCGGGCTCGAGCCCGACACCTACACGGTCGGGATCCTCTACGACGGGTCGCAGTACCAGCGCAAGGCCGTCAAGGTGGTCGTGCCCGACGCGCGTTCGTCGGTCCAGACGGCCATCGCGGTCCGCAAAGGGGCCTCGATCACGATCGCGTTCCGCAGCAACGGGAAGCCGGCCGCCCGGGCGCGAGACGAACTGCGTGACAGCGCGGGTCGCCCGGTGCTCGGCCTGCAGAACGGCGGCGGTCACGCGACCTACACCGGACTGGCTCCTGGGACGTACACGGTCGTGGCAGCCACCAACGACAAGTTCGCCCGCAAGACCGTCACCGTGAAACGTGGACAGGCGTACGACGCCGGCGTTCTGCGGATCGCCAGGCCGACCCTGATCCTGACGGGCACGACCGCACCGAACGCGGTCGTGGAAGCCTTCTCGGGCAACCTGTGCCCTCCCGACGGTGCATTCCGCAACGGTGCCTTCCATCAGATCGAGAAGGCGGACGCGGCCGGTCACTACACCATCACCGGCCTGGTGCCGGGGCGGTACATGCTCGGCAGCGATGGCTGGCCCGCCAACATCGCCCCCCGTTGCGTGCCGCACGTCTCGATCACGGCGGACCGGTCGTACGACCTGCCACTCGAGACCGGGGCGCAGGTGCACGGTCGGTTGGTGTACGCCGCCACCGGCACGCCGGTGATCACGACGCTGTCGTACGAGCTGAGCTACCCGGCGGGGTCATGGCGCAACCCGACCGGCGAGCACCCGGCGCGGTCGCAGACCGTCAAGAACACCGGCGAGTTCTCGATCGTCGGACTGCCCGCCGGCACCGTTGACGCTGCGCTGGCCCAGACGGCCGACCTCGAGCAGATCAACAACCCGCGGTACTTCGTGATCTACCCGACCCAGGACGGTACGCCGTACTACTTGACCTCGGCGCACGACTCGCTGCAACTCGGGGCAGGGGACGATCGCGACCTCGGTGACATCGAGGTGACGCTGCACCAGTAGGGCGCTAGCCTGCCTGTGACGGGGCCGGCTGCTGTGAGGGTGTGCACGATGCGACTGCTGTTCGCTGACGCGACGAGCCCGGCAACGGTCGAGCAGCTCGAGTCGCGGGGCCACGAATGCGTGGTCCGGCCCGAGCTCACAGCGGCCGATCTGCCCGGCGAGATCGGCGGTTACGACGTGCTGGTCGTCCGAAGCACCAAGGTCAGCGCGGACGTGCTGGGAGCGGCCGACCGGCTCGCGCTGGTGGTGCGAGCCGGCGCCGGCACCAACACCATCGACTGTGACGCAGCAGCGGCCAAGGGCGTCTTCGTGGCGAACGTGCCGGGCCGCAACTCGATCGCGGTCGCCGAGCTGACGTTCGGGCTGCTGCTGACGATCGATCGACGGATCGCTGACAACGTCGCCGACCTGCGCGCGGGGCGCTGGGACAAGAAGGCGTACAGCGCGGCCAACGGTCTCTACGGGTCGACGCTCGGCATCATCGGGGCTGGTGACATCGGGTTGGCGGTGGCCGAACGTGCGGCGGCGTTCGGCATCACCGTGCAGGTCGTGGCCAAGGACGACAGAGAACCGACGATCCAGGCACGACTCGATGCCCTAGGGGCCGTCTTCTACGACTCGCTGGAGAAGCTGGTCTCCTCGAGTGACGCGGTGACCTTGCACGTCCCGTCACATCCCGGGACCCGGGGCATGGTCAACGCGGAGTTCCTCGGCTGGATGCGGCCCGGCGCCATTCTGATCAACACCTCGCGCGGCGATGTCGTCGACGAGGCAGCCCTGCTCGCGGCGATCGACGCCAAGGGGCTGCGGGTCGGTCTCGATGTGTATGACGACGAGCCATCCTCGGGCCAGGCGTCGTGGTCGTCGCCGTTGGCCCAGCACCCGAACGTGGTCGGCACCCACCACATCGGGGCCTCCACCGAACAGGCACAACGTGCAATCGCGGACGGGGTGGTGGAGGTCGTCGATGCCTTCGCCGAGGGACAGGCCGCCAACTGTGTCAACCTCGCGCCGCGCCGGCTGGGCGCCGCGACCCTGAGCGTGCGGCATCTAGACCGGGTGGGCGTCCTCGCCCGGGTGCTGGAGCTGCTGAGTGCGGAGCGTCTCAACGTCGAGACGATGCACAACCGGGTGTTCGACGGTGGCCACGCGGCGGTAGCGACCATCGACGTCGGCGGTGTGGTCGCTGACGACCTGCTGGCCAGGTTGCGCGCGGTCCCCGACGTGCTCAGCGTGTCGGTGGCGTCGCTCACGGAGTCCTGAGCCGCCGACCGCCCCGGCGCGCTCAGCTGGCGCCTTCGGAGGAGGTTCCCGGGGGGTCCCAGAGCAGCGGCACGAAGGCATACCGGCCCACGCGATCGACCAGGATGTCGCCGGGGTCAGGACCGACCCGGTCCACGACGAGCATGACGCCGCGTACGGGTGCGACGAGCCGGCCGCCCGTCGTGAGCTGCTCCACCAGCGGGTCAGGGAGCGCCCGTGCCTCTGCCGACACCAGGATCCGGTCGAAGGGCGCCAGGTCAGGGGCACCGAGCACGCCCCGGTGCGCCGTCCGCACCCGGACCCGGTCGGCCAGGTCAGCGAGGTTTCCCCGGGCGGTCTCCGCCAGTTCGGGCACGATCTCCACGGCGAGCACGGTTCCGTCCCGACCGACCAGATGGGCCAGCAGCGAGGTCGTCCAGCCAGAGCCGCAACCAACGTCCAGCACGTGATCGCCCGGACGGGGGTCGAGCAGCTCGAGCATCGACCGAACCGTGCGTGGCTGGGAGTTGGTCTGGCCATAGCCGATGTCGAGCGGACGGTCCTCCCGCGCCCGTCGTCGCTCGCGTCGCGGCAGGAACGGCTGCCGGGGGACCGCAGCAAAGGCGGCCAGCACCCTGTCATAGACGTCACGGCTGTGGGCCGGGTCGGAGGTGGTCATCGTCATGCCTCACCTTCCACCGTACGGCGATGGGATCAGCGTTCGCAGACGACCCCGTCGCCGTCGGCGTCGACATACCAGGCGTACTCCGGGTCACGGCCCCGGTAATAGGGACCGTAGCCATGCGCGATCGCCTCCGCACAGGTGTCGAACCGCGGATCAGTGCCGGCCCCGCCCGACCTGCGGGTGACGACCCGGGCCTGGTGCACGGTGATCATCACGTTGCGGCAGTGGGCGGCCACCTGGCGCATCGCCCGCTTCTCGGCAGGGTCGACCTTGAGGTTCCAGCGGATCTTGACGGCGGCGTATTGGGCGACGTAGACGCAGCGTCCGTACTGCGGGAGCCAGCGTGCCGGGTCACTGTCGCCCTTGCTCTGGTTGACGTTGTCGGTCACGGCCTTGAGGGTGCGTCCATCGGCCAGGTCGTTGGAGTAGGCCACGCGGCGGGCCGGCGCCCAGCTGCGGCCACCGGAACGCCAGACCTCGAAGAGCGGGACGAGGTGGTCGATGTCGACGTCGCTCGCGAGACGCCAGAAACGCTTGTCATAGGAGGAGAACCAGCGTCCGCGGTCCACCGTGCACCGACCGGTCACCGGTCGGCGCGACTCCTGGACCAGAACCTCTGCGCGGGTGTCGCGGCAGTCGCCGTCGGAGTCGCGCCAGTCGCCGAACTTGGCACGGTCGTAGCCGCGTGGCGTCTGACGGGCGACGGGCAAGGAGCGGACCGCGGCCAGAAACCGGATTCGCTGCGCTTTCTTCGCGTTGGCGGCGTACGGCGGCGTCTGCCCAGCTCGGACAGAGACGGGTCCTGCCGGATCCGTCGTCGAGCGGAACGGAGGCTGGCCGTGGGCAGGACCGCCGATGCCCGCGGTCGCAGCCAAGGCCACGCCGAGCACCGTGGTGGTCACAAGAGTCTTCACCCCACGTCTCTATCAACGGGGACCCGGTCTCCGTGGCACAACACGCGAACATCAACCGAACGGATCCCCGTCCAGGCCGCCCGGCACAATGGGTCCCCACATTCGGACGGACGACGGAGAGGGCGTTTCGATGGACGCGGTGAGCGTGGTGTGGCACCGCGTCCTGGCCAGTCAGCCGGCGCCCGAACACGCCGTGGCGCTGGGCACCGCCGCCGTCGCCATCGCACTGGTCGTCGTGCGCCCCGTGTGGGAGACCAGCCGCCACGTCGTGACGATCGTGCACGAAGGCGCCCACGGACTCGTCGCCCGCCTGACAGGGCGCACCCTGGCCGGGATCCGACTGCACTCCGACAGCTCCGGCGTGACGGTGTCGCGAGGGAAACCCCGGGGTCCGGGCATGGCTGCCACAGCGGCGGCGGGTTACCTCGGGCCTGCCGTCCTCGGGCTCGGCTGCGCCTGGTTGCTGTCGCGCGGGCACGCGGTGGCGGTGCTGTGGCTGCTGCTCCTGATGCTCGCGGCGTTGCTGCTGCAGATCCGCAACGTCTTCGGTGTCTTCGTCGTGCTCGGATTCGGCGCGGTGCTCTTCGTCGTGTCGTGGCGCCTCGACGTCCAGGCGCAGGTGGCCGTGGCCTACGCGGTCACCTGGTTCCTCCTGGTCGCCGCCCCACGACCGGTCTGGGAGCTGCAGCAGTCGCGGCGACGTGGTCGTGCTCCCGGCTCGGACGCCGATCAGCTCGGCCGCCTGACACCGTTACCTCCGCTCGTCTGGGTCGGCGTGTTTCTCCTGGTGACCGTGGGTGCGTTGGTGCTGGGCAGCTCGTGGATGGTCACGTCGCTGCGTTGACGCGGTCGATATACCTGGGGGATGACCGACTCGATGTTGCCGCCGCCGGGCGAACACCTGACTGACGGCTGGGAACCAGACCTTCCCGCGGCAGACAGTCTCGTCCGGCAGGCCGTACTGGCCCACGCCTCGTGGCCGATCGCGGTCGCGCTCAGTTCGGGGCGGCCGTGGCACCGGGACAACGACTGGTCGGGGGCCTGGCTGGGGGATCGGGGCGAGTTCACCAACATGGTGATGCCGACCCGTCCACCGCGTGATCCGGCAGCCCTGGTGGCGGGGTTCAACTCGCTGGTGCCGGCGCATGCGTCGTACGTCCTCTTCGACGCCTGGCAGACCGATCTCTCGCCGTACGGGCTGCGGTTGCTCGGGCACCCACCCGTGATGGTGCGCTTTCCGGGGCCGCCGCCCGCCACGTCCGGGTGGGCGGCGGACGTCCGAGAGGTGGTCACCGCGGACGAGTTGGCGACCGCCGAGCGCATCGTGGTCGAGGGCTACCCGTTGCCTGACGTCCAGCCGCTCAGCCGGGGCGACGTCTTCGGCACGACGATCCTGGAAGGCCCGACCCGGCTCTGGCTCGGTTATCTCGATGACGAACCGGTCTCCGTGGCCGTCGCGCATCACGACTCAGGGGTGGTCTTGGTGCAGTACGTCGCCACCCTGCCCCAGGCACGTGGACGCGGCCTCGGGGCAGCTGTCACCTGGGCCGCGACCCTGTCCGAGCCCGAGTCACCGGCAATGCTCGTCGCCAGTGACGACGGTCGTCCGGTCTACGAGCGGATGGGATATCACGCCCTCGAACGCTGGAGTGCCTGGCTGCGGCTCGCCGTGTGAGGTCGATCGCCTGCGCCGGGTTCAGGCGTGGTCGATGCAGTGGGTCGCCCAGGGTCGTGCCTCCAGCCGCCCGGCACCGATCGGGCGGCCGCACACGTCGCAGGAGCCGTAGCTGCCCTCGGACACCTTGTCCTGGGCGCGGGTTATCTCGGCGAGCATGGTCTGCAGCTGGTCGTGGGCAGGGACAGCGGACAACCGATCGACCGCCTGGCTCGTCCCCTCGCCGACCCGCTTGCCGAAGGAGATCGTGCCGAGCTCCGCGGGCGGGGTGCTCATCTCGGTCAGCTGCTCCTCGAGCTGGGCCCGCTTCTCGGCGAGCAGCGCCGCCACATCTGTCAGATCCACTCCCATCTCGCCAGCATGCCACCCCGGTTGGACCGGTCAGGGGTGACCCGAGGAGCGTATGCGATCCGACGCTGACAAGTAAGGAAAAGTGTCTGTGTTCGGTACGAGCGCATGACATGAAACAGGCGCAAGATCGGACGGAGCAACGGGAAAGCTACCGGTTCGCTGACCTCGGACCCAGGACAGGGGGGCCAAGCCCGCCCGGGCTATTCGCGCACGACGCTCCGGGCGGGCTTGTCCGTCCGCAGCCCGAGGAAGCGCGGGTGGCGCAGCTGGCCGTCTCGCGTCCACTCAGCGAAGCCGATCTGTGCGACCAGGCGCGGCTCGATCCAGTGGACGCCGCGTCGGAACACCGGCGCGCTCGGCAGGGTTCGCTCGTCGTAGGGCGTCCGGTCTGCCGCGAGTTCGGCGAGCTGTCGGGACAGCGTGCCCAGCGTCGCCTGGTCGAACCCGGTGCCGACCTTGCCGGCGTACACCAGCGAACCCTCGGCGTCGTAGTAGCCGAGGAGCAGGGCGCCGAACCCTGAGCGGGAGCCTTGCGGATCGGTCCAGCCGCCCACGACGAACTCCTGTCCCTGCTCGCACTTGAACTTCAGCCAGTCCGTCGTACGACCGGAGTGGTACGTCGAGTCGGCGCGCTTCGCGATCAGGCCCTCCCAGCCGGCCTCGCAGGCCTGGCGGAAGTAGTCCTCTCCGTCAGCATTGCGATGGGTGGTGTAGCGCAGCGGGTCGGCCCAGTCGAACAGGTCCTTCAGCAGTGCCTTCCGCTCCCGAAGGGGCAACGATCGCGTGCTGTGTCCGTCGAGGTGCAGCAGGTCGAACACGTAGTAGGTCACCTTGACGCCCGTTCGGCGGGCTTTTGTCGGGTCGCTGACATGCATCCGCGGCTGCAGCTTGGAGAAGCTCGTCTGGCGCCCGTCGAAGGCGACGACCTCACCGTCGACGACGAAGTCCGGAGCGTCGACGGCCGCTAGCGCGTCGACGATCTCGGGGAAGCTTCCGCGGGCGTCCCCACCGCTGCGACTGACGAGGCGCACGTCATCTCCCGAGCGCGAGGCGATGAGCCGCATTCCGTCGAGCTTGCGTTCGAAGATCCAGTTCTTGCGCGAGAACCGGTCCTTGGTCAGGGTCGCCAGCGCCGGTCCGGGAACCTCGGAGATCTTCTCCATGCGCCATTCCTACCCGAAGACCTCCGGACCTGCCCGAAAGACCTCCAGCCCGGCCCGGAGACGGTCCAGCGCGCGGGTGGGCGAGGCCTGACCGCCTGCTGTGAGAGAGTGTTTGTCGCGCAATGGCGCGAGGGCCAGCAGCACCGACCCGGCCAAGGGCTAGCAAAGGGAACACCCTGACGACTCACGAGGCGACGCGCCCAGCGTCACACACCTCCCCCTCCTCGACCGGACTCCGGCTCGCGGGTGTGGCGCTCCACGCGTACACCGCCACGGGTGCGGTCTTCGGCTTCTTGATCGTCATCGCAGCCTTCCAGGGCAAGGTCGAGCAGGCCCTGTGGCTGATGCTGGTCGCTCTGTTCATCGACGGCACCGACGGCATGGTGGCGCGCTATCTGCGGGTCAGCGAGACCATCCCATCGTTCGATGGCGCCCGGCTGGATGACATCGTCGACTACCTCACCTACGCCTTCGCCCCGATGGTGTTGCTGTGGACGACCGACCGGCTCCCGGACGGCTGGCTGGGGAAGGTCATCGCCGTCCTGCCGTTGCTCGCCTCGAGCTACGGGTTCTGTCGCACCGACGCCAAGACCGCCGACCACTTCTTCCTGGGTTTCCCGAGCTACTGGAACGTCATCGCGTTCTACGTCTTCGTCCTCGACCTCGGCACCCGGACCACGGGTGTCATCCTGCTGCTCTGCACGATCTTGGTGTTCGTCCCGATCCGGTACGTGTACCCCTCCAGGACCAAGGTGCTGCGCTCGGTCAACGTTGCGTTCACCACCGTCTGGATGATCACCTACGCGATCCTGCTGGTGCAGCTGCCCGATCCCCAGCCGGTCATGGTGGCGCTGTCGTTCGCCTACCTCGCCTACTACGTCGGCCTGTCGATCTACCTGTCCTGGGTGCTTCCGCGCCGCCCCGCGAAGCAATTGTCCAAGGACGTCATCGCCGCGGAGCTCGACGAGTAGCGGGGCGGAATGCTGCTCGGGCTGTCCGCCGCTCTCGGAGCGGCCGTCGTCTTCGGTTTTGCTGCCATCCTGCAGGCTCGCGCCGTCCGGCGACTCGACAGCGTCGCCACGGCTGGCGAACGACGCAGCACCGTCTCCTTCCTGCTGCACCTGGTGCGGATCCCGCTGTTCCTGTTCGCGGTCGCCCTCAACCTCGCCGGTTTCGGTCTGCACCTCATCGCCATCCGGACGATCCCGCTGTACCTGGCTCAGGCCGGCATCTCCGGCAGCCTGGCGGTCACCGCGCTGCTCGCCGTCCTCATGATGGGCGAGCACCTCACGACCGGAGACTGGTCGGCGGTCGCCGCGATCAGCGTCGGCCTGGCGCTCCTCGCGACCTCGTCCGGTGACATCGGGTCGGATGATCCGCCTGAGGGGTTCGTGCTGTGGCTGTTCCTCGCCATCGCCGCGATCGCGGTCGCGGGAGGGTTGTGGTCGCGCAGCCATGGGAGGTACGCCGCCACCGCCCTCGGCTTTCTCGCCGGTCTCGGCTTCGCCGGCAGCGGGCTGGCGGCACGGATCCTGCCCGGGCTGACCCCGGCGCAGCTGTGGGACGCCCCAGCCACGTACGCGTTGCCGATGAGCGGGGGACTCGCTTTCGCGCTGTACTCCCTCGCGTTGCGCCGGGGGGACGTCACGGAGGCCACCGGACCCATGATCGTCATGCAGACGGCGACCCCGGCACTGCTCGGTCTCACCGTGCTCGGCGACCAGGTGCGCTCCGGCTGGGCGATCGTCGCCGTCGTCGGCTTCGTGCTGACCGCGGTCGGCGCGGTCGCGCTGGCCAGGTTCGAGGCCGGCCCCGGCGAGGTGCACGCGGCAGGGACCGGCTGAGCCGTGCACGCGCGCCTGATCTATCCGCACCAGCTGTTCCGTGAGCACCTCGATGCGGACCGCCGGACACTGATGGTGCTCGTCGAAGACGACTTGTTCTTCCGCCAGCTGCCGTTCCATCGACAGAAGCTGGTGCTGCACCGATCGAGCATGCGCGCGTTCGCGGACGAGCTGCGCGCCCGCGGCTTCGCAGTGGACAGCGTCGAGACCAGCGCCGAGGCGACGACCCACGACCAGCTGGCCCACCTGCTCGGACGTCGGCGAGTCACCGTGGCCGGCTACTACGACGTCGTCGATGACTGGCTCGAGCAGCACGTGTGTGCCACATTGGCGGCCGTCGCCGTCCGGCGGGAACGGATGGAGTCTCCGGGGTTCCTGACCACGCGAACCGATCTGCGCAAGTACTTCGCCAACCGTCCGCGCCGGATGAGCCAGTTCTACGCCTGGCAGCGCAGGCGGCTCGACATCCTCGTCGAGGGTGACCAACCGGTCGGCGGTCGGTGGAGCTTCGACGCCGACAACCGCCGGAAGGCGCCTGCCGACCTCGTCGTCCCCGCGTCACCGCACAGTGCTCCGAGCGTGCACACCGCTGAGGCGATGGAGTGGGTGCAGGCGGAGTTCCCGGACAACCCGGGCCGCGTCGAGTCCTTTTCGTGGCCGACCGAGCGAGCGCAGGCAGCGGCGTGGCTGACGAGCTTCCTCGAGCAGCGGCTGGAGAACTTCGGACCGTACGAGGACGCCATGGTCACGGCACAACCGGTCCTGTTCCACTCAGTGCTCAGTCCGCTCCTCAACATCGGGCTGCTCGACCCGTCCGATGTGGTGACGGCGGCCCTGACTCACGCCGAGGAGAACGACATCCCCCTTCCCAGCATCGAGGGATTCGTCCGGCAGGTCATCGGCTGGCGTGAGTACATGCGCGCCACGTATCTGATCTTCGGACGCTCGATGCGGAGCCGCAACGTCCTTGCCCTGTCGAGGTCGTTGCCGGCCGGTTGGTGGACCGGCACGACCGGTCTTGGTCCCGTCGACGTGGTGATCGGGCGGGTGGAGCAGACGGCATACGCCCATCACATCGAGCGGCTGATGGTCCTCGGGAACGCCCTGCTCCTTCTCCGGGTCGACCCCGACGAGGTCTACCGGTGGTTCATGACGTTCTTCATCGACGCCTACGACTGGGTGATGGTGCCCAACGTCTACGCAATGAGCCAGTTCGCCGCTGGCGAGCTCATCACGACCAAGCCCTACGTCAGCGCGTCGAGCTACCTGCGCCGGATGAGCGACTTCCCCCAGGGTGACTGGTGCCCGGCCTGGGACGCGCTGTATTGGCAGTTCGTGTCCGACTATCGCGACATGTTCCTGGACAACCGGCGCAGCGTGATGATGGTGCGCCAGTACGACCGGTTCGACGCCGCCAAAAAGGAACACTTGAGCGCCGAGGCGCGTCGCTGGCTCGACGACTGACCGCGCGTGCTGTGTCCACAGGCCAGGGTTCAGGCTGTGGAGAAACCTTGCTTGTCGGTGGACGAACGGCCCCGATCTGTGGGTAACTCGCGGTATCCCAGAATTCCTGAAACTTCTTTGCTGGAAGGGGTTGTGCGAGCTCTTCGAAGCCGTGTAGACATCTCTTCACGCCCTCCTGAAAGGGAAGGCGGGATCGGACGGAAACCGAGGATCTACCCGGCGGGGCGACTCGCTGAGGCTGCCGGTGACGAGACAGCCGGGATCTCACGGAACGACCGGTCGGGCGGAGGCGTCACATCCCTCCGGCCACCGTAGGGCCCCTCAAACTCATACTTTGAGGGGCCCTACATCTGTCTCGGGCAGGTCAGCCCCCGACCCTGCTCACCGACGGACGAGCGCAAACCTGGACATCACGGGGTGAGCACGGTAGGTCTGGACAGATGAGTCCGAGGTGCACGTTCATTCCGCCGTACCTCCTGGAACGGGTGGCCCAGGCCCACCCCGATCCGCAAGCGGCGCGTTGCTGTCGGCGCACTCTGTCCATCGACGCGGGCCTGCGCACCCGGCGGGTCGACGCGGTGACGCCGACCGGACCCCCGACGGACTCGGGGGCGACGCCGTGGCAGGTGCACTCGGCCGATCAGGGTGACGGGCTCCCGGGTCGGCAGGTGCGTACATCCGGGCAACCCTCGTCCGGCGACGTCGCGGTCGACGAGGCCGCCAACCACACGGAGTCGACGCTGGCCTTCTACTCCCAGGTCCTGGCTCGCTCTTCGTACGACGGTCACGGGTCTCCGCTTGTGGTCACCGTGCACTTCGAACGTGACTACGACAACGCCTTCTGGGACGGTCGCCAGCTCGTGTTCGGCGACGGCGACCACGTCGTCTTCGACCGCTTCACAAAGCCTCCCGACGTACTCGCCCACGAGTTCGCCCACGGCGTCACCCAGTACACGGCCGCGCTGACCTACAGCGGTCAGTCAGGCGCACTCAACGAGTCCCTGTCCGACGTGTTCGGGATCCTGGTGAAGCAACGTCAGCTGGGGCAGAGCGCGGCGGACTCCGACTGGCTCATCGGGGCGGGCATCTTCTTGCCGTCGATCAACGGTGCGGCCCTTCGGTCGATGCGGGCGCCCGGGACGGCGTATGACGATCCCAGGATCGGAACCGATCCGCAGGCTGCGTCGATGGACGGTTACGTCGAGACGAGCGACGACAACGGCGGGGTCCACATCAACTCAGGAATCCCCAACCGGGCGTTCTACCTCGCAGCGACCGCCCTGGGCGGCCATGCCTGGGAACGGGCCGGACCGATCTGGTACGCAGCCCTCACCGCTGGCCAGGTCGGGGCCGGTACCGACTTCGCCGGCTTCGCGGCCGCCACGGTGGCAGCGGCCGAAGCCGGCTGGGCGGACGCGAGTGTGGTCGAGGCAGTTCGCTCGGCGTGGACGGAGGTCGGTGTCGGCACCTCGCCCGGCACTGGTGCCGTCGCTCCGTCCGTCACCGCGATGGTCGAGGTACGCCGCAGCGGCGGGTTCGCCGGCCACGTACGCCGGGCCAGACTCCCTGCGGATGATCCGCGCGGTGTCGAATTGGCCGCGCTGGTCGAGACGATCGACGGCGCCCGGGCCATGAATCCCCAGCCGGACCGCTACGTGTACGCCGTCGTCGTCGGGGGGCGCGAGGTGACCCTGCACGAGCAGGAGCTGAGTGACGACGCTCGAAGACTGATCGCCCGCGTGCTCGACGAAGGCTGAGGGCTGGGCCGGCCGGCCACATTCGACCGGGGCGCTATGGTCGCGAACTGATAACGACAGCATTTCTATTCGCCTCCGGCAGGGTGCACTGTCGGCGCTCGGGCCGACGATGTGATTCATGGCCCACCCGGGCAGCGCGGACACCCTCCGCGGTCGACCAGACCACTGGTCTGCTGCGGGGTGGCTTGCCGCGGTTGCAGTGACGTGCGGCATCGCCGACTTCCGGGCGCTCCCGGACGGCCAGGTGTGGTTCGGCATGCCGTTGGACGGTCATGAGCTGTTTCGTCCTGCGTGGCTGGTGGCCGGTACGTTGGTGGCTTTCCCGTTGTTCCGGTTGGCACGCGCCTCGCTCGTGCTCGGGGTGCTGGGTCTGATCCTCGCTGCGGGCGAGATGTTCACGATCGTCGACAACGCCCGCGAACGTTTCGCGCACAATGCCGAGCTGTTCGATGCCGGCCCGTCGTTCCCGACGGCGTACTACGCGGTTGCCGCGGTCCAGTCGGTGATCTTCGCCGTTGCGGTCGTGGCGGGTCTGCGACGTCGGTGGTTCGATCGGCGCTGGGAACGGATGATGCGCCGCCTGACGACTGCGCCCGCAGCCGATCCTGCACCGCCCTCAGTCGCTCCGACCAGCTTGGACGTCACGCCGTGACCTTGAGCCACGGCGCCGGGGACTGATCCGGCCGACGCCGTGGGGTCCAGGGGCTGGGGCGCGCAAGCCCGCGCATCCTCTCCCAGCGAGATTAGCGAAAACAGCGGGCGTGCGGGAAGAGGGCTTCGGAGCTCACGTCACCTCACCGGGAGCGGAGATCCCGCACACCGATGGTCACGGTGACGGGTGCCCCCAGCCGCAGGACGCGTACGCGCAAGGTGATGTGTTCGCGTCCCTCCAGGAGCCGGTCGAGGCGGGTCGGCACCGAGAACGTCACGGTCCGCTCGCCCGGCACCAGGTCTTTGACCAGCCGGAGTGGAAGTCGAGCGAGGAGCCGGTTTCCGGGCTCGACGCGTTTGATGAGGTGGTCGTGCAGCCAGCGCCGGTTCACGTCGCGTGCGCGCAGCCCGTCCGTCCGAGTCGGTCCGCGGCGCACGGTCGCGATCGCTGCGGTGTAGTAGCTGACCGGACGCGCGAGTGTCACCGTCCACCGGGCTGTCCAGCCCTCGCGGATCGTGCTGCGCTGCGCCCGCACCCGCACCGCGGGCGCGGGGTCGTCGTCCAGGATCGCGATCTTGGCCAGATACTTCGTCGGCATCGCGCCGGATACGGCGAATGCCGAGACCGCGATGATGCGCCCGGCGAGATCGTCGCGCCGGTTCGGTCGGTACGGGATCTGGATCGATCCCGTCCGCTGGCCGGCCGGCACGGTGACGTTGATCGGCTTGCCGAAGCGGTAGGTGGAGTAGTTCTGCGACAGGACGGTGAACCTGCTGGGGCTGCTGACGTCGCCGGTGAGGTGGAAGGGAACGGCGGCGAAGCGAACGCCGCGTGTGTTCCCCTCGGTGACGCTCACGTTGTCCAGCGCGACCGTGGGAGAACGTCGATGGGGCACGGGCGGCAGGGTCTGGTCGCCCGCGGCCACCTCGAGCACCCACACCCGACCTCTGGCGTTGTCCGCCACGAGGTCGACCTCGACGATCTGAGACAGGTTCACCCCGGGGTCGAAGAGTGCGGCATCCACCGTCAGGTCCTGGCCCCACTTCTTGCCGAGCACATAGTCACCTGTGGGCAGCGGCGGGAGGTCGGGGAGCGGAACGGTCGAGCTGTGCCCGCCCGCGTCGAGCACCGTGACGGACAGCTGGGCCGTCGGGCGAGCCGGGTCTGCGACGGTGCGCAGGTGGAGGGTGCGCCCGGTGATGTCCAGCGGAGCCACGAACGCGAGACCACCTGTTTGTCCGACGGCGGTCCAGGCCATTTCGAAGGCACGGCGGGTAGGGAGCCCCGGCGGGTAGGCGCCGGGCCAGTGCGGGGTACGCACCGACGAGGTGCGGCGACCGCAGAACTGGGTCCGACGCCGCTCGTCGGCACGTCCGACGCACAGCTGGGTCCGGGCGGTCGCTCCGGGTGCGAGGACGGCTCCGTGGCCAGGGGCTCGGTAGGCGCGTCCGAGACCGACAGCGTGGCTGCGCACATCGGTGTCGTTGGCACTTGCCAGGCTCACGCGGCTTCCGTCGAACAACGGCAGCATGGCGTCGTCATCGTTGGCCACCAGGCGAACGGCCCCGGCGACATACGACTTGCCCACCGCGCGTTGCTCAGCCTTGCTCAACCGGGTAGGGGAGTTCTTGCCGCACGTGGCGTTCGGATCGCCGTACCAGTCGTCCCGGGAGGGTGCCACCGAGCTGCCCGGTGTCCACTCGGTGTTGAAGAAGTTGTGGTTGGCCCCCATCACGAGCAGTGAGCTGTGCAAGGCGGTGTCGTCGGGCTGCTGGCCCCGCGCGACATCGGTGAACGTCTGCCCCTGAAGGTCGACCACGTCGCCGTCGCAGTACGGCAGCAGGGTGACTGTCGGGGTGTATGGCGTGGTCTGCCGGCCGAAGTCGGTGGGCCCGATCAGAACTTGCCCGGTGATCCGGTAAGGCCCGGACAGCCCGGTCACGGTGCTCGCTCGGGCGGCCCCTTCACCGCCTCGGCTGTGGCCGACGAGGACGACGTTCCCGAGATCGGCGGTGACCGCAGGTCCGATCGTGCCGGCGTTGGCCGGGTCTGCCCACCCCGCGAGGTGGCGCCTCACCAGGCTGGCCCGGGCGGCCGCGCCACCGTCGAGGAGGCGCCAGTCCTGCGCGTTGATGCCGTTCGCCGAGATCGACACGGTCACGTAGCCCTGGCTGGCGAGGAGCTGCTGGATGTAGTCGTAGCCGAGGTAGCTCGGCACCGGGCTGGTGTGCTTGGGGCACGGCCATCCCGCGTTGCCGTGTCCGACCGGATGCGGGTTGCGGTAGCACGCCTCGTGCCGGCCGTGCAGGAAGAGCACGACCGGGGCGTTCTGGGTGGCATCCGTAGGGCGCACGACGTATCCGAGCATCTCGATCCTGGCCGGCATGCCGGCCAGCTTGACGCCGGGCAGCCGGTACGTGCTGGTCGTCACCGGGTGTGCGCCCGGAGTCCCGGGGTCGGGAGTGAGGCTCGTCGTACCGGGCAAGGGCGCGACCACCTGCTGAGGAGTCGGCGCGGCGGTCGCCGTTTCATCGAGAACGCGGTCGGACAGGACCACGTCGAGGTCGCCGGTGGTCGGCCGGGTTGTCTGGGTGAGCGTGATCTGGACGCGACGTCCGCCCGGCGCAACGGTCGGCACCGCGAACGGCTTGCCAGCGCGCTGGATGAGCGGGCGGGCGTCGGTGACCGGCAGCGCCTGCGGCGAGGTCCACGTCACCCGGTAGGTGTCCTTCGCGACCCGGTGAACCGTCCATCGTCCGATACCGGTGCCGTTCGGCTCGGCGGAAGACGGGGTGCGAGGCGCTGCGTTGCGAGCCTGTGTCGTCGCTGGAGTGGTCGCGACATGGCCCTCCGGCTGCGCGGCTGCGGCGGACGCCGGCAATCCGGTCGGCAGCGACAGGCAGAGCGCGAGGGCACCGAGGCCGACGCTGTGTTTGGTCAAGGTCATGTCGGCGTCTCCGGGGTCGTCGTGGCAGCACCGACGTCGGGGCATTTCGGTGTGCGCACCATTGTGGTGCACGAGAGGTCATCGGGACGGCAATCCGCGAACCCCAGGACGGGTGGCATGACCTGCAGTCGGTCGGCGGGCACGCGTGAGTCGTCGTGCTGTCAGCCGCGGACGTGTTGGCGGGGGAGCGCGTAGCCGACCGCCTGCCCGAGGGTGGCGATCTCGGTGTCGCTGAGCTTGTGCGAACTCTTCTGCAGCAGCCCGGTGAGTCGTTTGGGCGTGGTCAACAGCGTCTGACCGACGCGCGGGGTGCCCCGCCACCGCGTGTCTGCATCGTAGAAGCAGAAGGCGGTGCGCACGGGGACTTCGGAACGCCCGAGCTCGGCGAGGGCCTCCTGGACCGACAGCGCCTGGTTGATGACCCGGTCCAGGTACGCCGTGCGGTCTCTCCCACGGATGACGAGGTGGGTGTAGTGAGACGAGAGGAGGTGCCTGCGACCGCGGACGGCTGCCTGACCGCCTGAGCAGGTCTGGATATCGATGATCCAGATGCCGGAGGGAACGAGGGCGATCAGGTCGATGGGGTCTTCGGTGCTGGTCGGCCCAAGCCGCCGCTGGAAGAGGAAGATGCCGGTGGGCACGGCGGCCTTGAGAGTCCGCGCGAGCTCGCGCGTCCACTCCCCACCATGTCCGTAGCCGTTGATGTCAGCGGGGTCGTCACTCAAGACGCGGAGCAGCTTGCCGCCCTGGCTCGAGCGCGACATGGCCCGGTCACGAGCGGCATCACGGCGCTGGGCTCGACCGTCCTTCGCTGCCCGCGCGGACGCCCGATCCGGGTTGGTCTGCATGGGAAAGTATGAGGTCAGGACGTGTGCTGTTGTCTCGCTTTGTGACAAGAACCAACCGATCGGTTGACTCTGGGTGGTCGTTATGTAGCTGTTTGTTGTCATGGGAGGAGTCCTGAGGGTATCGACTTGAATAGGGGGTAGGGGTATCCGTAGGGTAGGTGGCGTCACGGTCGCCGCGCCCGCGGCCCAACGAGGAGGCCCCCATGACGATTCCGCAGCCCCCGGGCTACGTCGACGACAAATCGGCGTACCTCAAACGGCTCCGCCGCATCGAAGGGCAGATCCGTGGCCTGCAGCGGATGGTCGAAGAGGACAAATACTGCATCGACGTCCTCACCCAGGTCTCCGCGGCCACCTCGGCACTCGAGTCGTTCGCACTGTCGATGCTCGACGAACATCTGCGCAGCTGTGTCAGCCACGCCGTCCAGGAGGGCGGCCAGGAGGCTGACGACAAGATCACCGAGGCCTCAGCCGCGATTGCCCGGCTGGTCCGGTCCTGACCCAGGAGGCACCGCCTGATGACCGCTGACCTCGAACACGGCCACGACACCCAGATCCTCGACCTCGACGTCGAGGGTATGACGTGCGCCTCCTGCTCATCACGGGTGGAGCGCAGGCTCAACGAGCTGCCCGGAGTCGAGGCGAGCGTCAACTTCGCCACCGGCAAGGCGCACGTCCGGTATGCAGAGAACGTCTCAGCGCAACAGCTGGTCGAGGCGGTCGAGTCGACCGGCTACACCGCGATCCTGCCGAGCGAACGGCCGGACGCTGAGGCAGCGACGGACGAGGCGGGCGCCTTGCGCCGGCGGCTGGTGGCCAGTGCTGTGCTGTCGGTTCCCGTCATCGCGCTGGCGATGGCTCGCCCCCTCCAGTTCGACGGATGGCAGTGGGTCAGCCTCGTGCTCGCTGTCCCTGTGGTGACGTGGGGCGCCTGGCCGTTCCACCGGGCGGCGTGGACGAACGCCCGACACGGCGCGGCCACCATGGACACCCTGATCAGCGTCGGGGTGCTGGCGGCGTTCGGCTGGTCCCTCTACGCTCTCGTGCTCGGCGACGCCGGAGAGATCGGCCGGCAGATGGCGTTCCAGCTCGCGCCGTCGCGAGGAGCCGGAGCCGGTGAGATCTACCTGGAGGTGGCGGCCGGGGTCACGACGTTCATTCTCACCGGTCGGTTCCTCGAGGCGCTCGCGGCCCGGCGATCCGGCTCCGCCCTGCGTAAGCTGCTGGAGCTCGGTGCCAAGGACGTGGCGTTGTTGCGGGCTACCGACGAGGGCCCCGTCGAGACGCGAGTTCCGCTGTCGGCCCTGGCGGTCGGCGACACCTTCGTGGTTCGTCCCGGTGAGAAGATCGCTACTGACGGGGACGTGGTCGACGGCCGGAGCGCGGTCGACGCCTCGATGCTCACCGGAGAGCCCGTTCCGGTCGACGTCGGCGTCGGCGACGGCGTCGTCGGTGGCACGGTCAACGCGTCGGGCCGGTTGGTCGTCCGGGCCACACGCGTCGGTGCCGACACGGCGCTTTCGCAGCTGGCACGGCTGGTCGAGGACGCGCAGAGCGGCAAGGCGCCGGTGCAGCGGCTCGCGGATCGAGTGTCGGCCGTGTTCGTGCCGGTCGTGATCGCCTTGTCGTTGGTGACGTTGCTGGGTTGGCTCGTGACCGGACACAGTGCGGAGCTCGCATTCAGCGCCGCGGTTGCGGTGCTCATCATCGCCTGTCCGTGCGCTCTCGGCCTCGCGACGCCGACCGCGTTGATGGTGGGCACCGGACGCGGAGCCCAGCTGGGCATCGTCATCAAGGGTCCTGCCGTGCTCGAGACGACCCGGCGAGTCGACACCGTGCTGCTGGACAAGACGGGCACGATCACCGCAGGACGCATGAGCGTCGCGGACGTGCACCCGCTACCGTCGACCGACGCGGCTGAGCTGTTGAGGCTGGCGGGGTCGGTCGAGGCCGCCTCCGAACACCCCATCGCGGCAGCGATTGCCGCTGCGGCGGCCGAGACCGGGGGCCTCGATCCGGTCGACCACTTCACCAGCACCGGAGGACTCGGCGTCGTAGCCGAGGTCGGTGGCCACACGGTGGCGGTCGGGCGTCGTACCTGGGTCGTGGACGAGCACGGTCTGGCCTCCGATGGCGCCTTGGACGAGACCGTCAGGGCGGCGGAGTCGACCGGGGCCACGGTCGTATGGGTCGGCTGGGACCGTGAGATCCGCGGTGTCGTGGTCGTCGTCGACGCGGTCAAGCCCGAAGCCGCCGAGGCGGTGACGGCGCTGCGGGCACTCGGCCTGCGGCCGATGCTGGTCACCGGTGACAACCGACCCGCGGCCGCGTACGTCGCGACGCAGGTCGGGATTGCCGCCGCCGACGTCGTGGCCGATGTGCTGCCCGCAGGCAAGGTCAGCACGGTGGCGGCGCTCCAGCAGCAGGGCCGCGTGGTCGCGATGGTGGGCGACGGTGTCAACGACGCTGCTGCGCTGGCTCAGGCCGACCTCGGGCTGGCGATGGGCACCGGCACAGATGTCGCCATCGAGGCCAGCGACCTCACCCTCGTGAGCGGTGACGTGCGGAACGCGGCCGTGGCCATCTCGTTGTCCCGGGCGACCCTGCGCACCATCAAGGGGAACCTGTTCTGGGCGTTCGCGTACAACGTCGCTGCCCTCCCGCTGGCCGCGGCCGGTTTGCTCAACCCGATGTTCGCCGGAGCGGCCATGGCGATGTCCTCGTTGTTCGTGGTCACGAACAGCCTGCGGCTGCGCCGGTTCTCGGCCCGACACTGATGCAGGGCGGCCCGGAGGTGTTTGAACGCTGAACCGATGGGGACTGTTGAAGGGTTACGAAACCGCGGTTCCACGACAAAAGATCGAAAGCGGGAAAACACCCATGAGTGACGTACTGACGGGCAAGAGGATCGCCTTCGCCGTTGCCGCTGAAGGTATCGAGCAGGTCGAGCTGACCGAGCCATGGAAGGCCGTCAAGCAAGCCGGTGGGCTGCCCCAGATCGTGTCCAGCGCGAAAGGTGAGGTCCAGGCGTTCCACCACCTGGACAAAGCGGACACCTTTCCGGTCGATGTCACGTTCGGTCAGTCGAAGGTCAGCGACTTCGACGCCCTGGTGCTGCCCGGTGGTGTCGCGAACCCTGACGCACTGCGGCTCGACGCGGAAGCGGTCGCGTTCGTGCGCGGCTTCTTCGAGGCCGAGAAGCCGGTGGCGGCGATCTGTCACGCACCGTGGATGTTGATCGAGGCCGGCGTGGTGGAGGGACGCACGTTGACCTCATGGCCCAGCCTGCGGACAGACCTGACCAACGCCGGAGCGACGTGGGTCGACGAGGAGGTCGTGCACGACCAGGGCCTCGTGACGAGTCGCAACCCCGACGACCTGCCGGCGTTCTGCTCCACGGTCGTGAAGTTCTTCGCCTAGGCGCCACCGCAGGGCCGGGAGGCCGCCTCTACGATGGGGAACCGGCGACGACGCGAGGTGGGTAGACGCTGATGGGTCGGATCAGGCGGGCAAGTACCAAGGCCGTCAAGTACGGGCCGCAGGCTGCGTTGGTGTGGAAGTATGCCGCCGCTCCTGTCACTGCTGCTGCCCAACGCACGTACGCCGCACACGCCAACCGTCGTACCGCTCTGAAGCACGCCGAGACGGTCAACGAGGGCGCGATCCTGATGGTCATGGACCAGGGCACGATTCACTGGGTCGTCTTCAGCGGCGGCAAACCGTTGGCGTCCTATCCGTCCGCTGCGACGTCGCTCGAGGCGCTCATCGCGGACGCGAACCTGACGAAGAAGATGACGCCGGACCAGTACCGGGCCAGGCAGGCCAGCGCCTCGAAGCGGCAGCAGGCCGTCGACGTGGCCAAGACGCTCAGCTCGCAGCTGCGTCGACGCCGTGACGACTTCGACTGACCGGACTGACCGAGGACGGTGCGGCCCTTGGACTCGACTGGGAGGTTGTGCAGGTCGAAACGGCTCCAAGCCTGCACAACCTCCCAGCCTGGGCGTCCTGAGCGAGCGGGTCCACCTGGTATCCGTCTCAGGCCCGTACCGGCACACCGCGCCCGACACGAGCAGACGCGTCCGTGGACGCACCGAACTCCTGACGCGCACGCCGGCCGCCTGCAAAGCGCCCTGACCAGGAGCTGACCTAGAAGACGCGCACCGCCACCTCGGCTGGGGCACCCAGCAGCGCGTCGATCTCGTCGTCCAGCTTCACGAGGGTCAGCGAGGCGCCCGCCATGTCGAGTGACGTGCAGTACTCGTTGACGTAGCTCCGGGTGACCGTGATCCCTCGCTCGGCCAGCTGCTGGTGCGCCCGCCGGTACAGGATGTACAGCTCGCTGATGGGCGTACCACCGAGCCCGTTGATCATCAGGGCAACGTTGTCGCCCGAGCTGTACGGCAGGTCGGTCACGACCGCGTCGAGGAGCTCGTCAGCGATCGCGTCCGCATCGGCGAGAGCTTTGCGCTCTCGGCCGGGCTCTCCGTGGATCCCGACGCCCATTTCGATCTCGTCGGCTCCCAACTCGAACAAGGGCGAGCCCTTGGCCGGTGGCGTACACGCGGTGAGCGCTACCCCCATCGTGCGGGTCACGTCGTTGACCTTCTTGCCGATGCGGATGATCTCGTCGAGCTCAGCGCCCTGCTCGGAGGCGGCGCCCACGGCCTTGATGACGAAGAAGTTCCCGGCCACGCCGCGCCGCCCCACGGTGTACGTGGAGTCCTTGACGGCGACGTCGTCGTTGATGGTCAGGATCTCGACCTTGATGCCCTCGGACTCGGCGAGCTCCTTGCCCATGTCGAAAGCCATCCGGTCGCCGGTGTAGTTGTTGACCAGCAGCAGAACGCCCTTGGGCGAGGCAAGCTTCTTCGTCGTCTCGTAGACGTAGTCCATGGGTGGCGCCGCGAACACATCACCCGGACAGGCAGCGTCGAGCATCCCCTTCCCGACGACCATCACGTGCGCCGGTTCGTGGCCGGATCCGGAGCCCTGGACGATGGAGACCCTGTCGTCGCTCGGGGCGTCGGAGCGCATGATCAGGTTGTACTCGGGGACATAGGTCAAGGTGTCCGGGTTGGCCAGGGCGATGCCCTCGAGCATCTCCGGGACGAACTGCTTCGGGTCGTTGATGAACTTCTTCATGACTCTCCCTCTGAATTCCAGACTTCGCTGACGCGTTCGACGATCACGGCCACGCCCATCGCTCCGGCGTCGACCGAACCCTTGCTGCGCTCGCCCGTGTAGGACGCGCGCCCTCTCTTGGCGACCATGTCACTCGTCGCCTCTGCTGCTTCCCGGGCCGTCGCGGCTGCCGCCGCGAACGTCTTCCCACTGTCTGATCCGGACTGGATCTCCTGCTCGATGCGATCTGTCATCGGGACGAGGGCGTCGAGCAGCGTCTTGTCGCCGACATCGGACTGGCCTCGTGCCTTGATCCCGTCAATGGCCGCACGCAACATCTCGACCACCTGAGCGCCGTCCAACGTCGCGGAATCACCGATTGTGATTCCTGCCTTCATGAATGCGGTGCCCCAGATCGGTCCAGACGTTCCTCCGATCCGCGACGTGACGATCATCCCGACCTTCTTCAGGAACGTGCCCGTGTCACTCCGGTCGACGTTGTCCCAGTCGTCGAGCAGCTTCTCGAAGCCGCGTGCCAGCGAGTATCCGAAGTCGCCGTCGCCGACGACGGAGTCCAGCTCGCCGAAGTACTTCTCGTTGTCGATCGCTGTCTGAGCGATCGTCTTGACGACCAGCTCTACCTGCTGTTGTGCACCGCTGCTCACTCTGCACCTCCATGTCGGCTCGGGGTCAGCTGCTCTGACGGGTCTCGGCTTGGCCCTGGGTTGTCCGGGTGCCCATGCATGCACGCAGGTCCGCCAGGGTGATGTGGTCTCCCGGGTGTGCCGGGCTGCGGTTGGCCAGCACCTCGATGGAGGGCCGTCCGGGGTCGCCGAGCTCCGTCACCACGAGGACCGCTTCGTCGAACGGTTCGTCGCGGGTGTAGCCGTTCACCGTCACGAGACAGGGCAGTCCGGCCCCCGATGCGGCGAGCAGGCCGTTGCGCGAGTCCTCGACCACCAGAGTGTCCCCCGGATCGAGGTCGAGCTCGCTGACGGCGAGGAGGTAGATGGCCGGGTCCGGCTTCTTGGCGGGTACGGCATCCCCGGCGAAGATCGGCACTCTGGCGGCCGTCTCGACCCCGACGGCGTGCTCGAGAACCGCCCGCACCGACTCCACCGCAGACGTCGAGGCCACTGCCACGGTCCAACCGGCCTTCAGCGCCTCCGGGATGATGCGCGCGATCCCGGGTCTTGAGGGGATCTGACCGTCGGTCACCATCTTCTTGAACCAGGCTGTCTTGGTCCGGTGCCAGTCCGCCAGGAGCTGTTGGCGTTCGTCGTCACTGTCGGGGATTCCGGCCGCTCGCACGAAGTCAGGCTCGGTGAACAGGCTGGCCATCCGCTCCTTGCCACCGCCGATCCTCAACCGCACGGCGTACTCGTCCTCATCCCACCGGACGGGCAGCCCATGGTCTTCGAACGTCGCGTTGAATGCGGGCAGATGACCGTAGCGCTCGGTGTCGGCCAGCACGCCGTCACAGTCGAAGATCAGCGCGGTCACCAGGCACGCCCCGAGCTACCGAAGAGTCGCATGTGCTCCTGCGCCATGTCCTTCACGGCAGCGCGCTGATGGTTGAACAAGGACGGCGGGTCCCACTTGCGCTTCTCCTCGGCCGCGCGCAGGAACTCGAGACTTGACTTCATGTAGGTCTCCTTGAGCGCGGTGGAGATGTTGACCTTCGCGCAACCGCGACCCACGAGGTCGACGAACTGCTCGGAAGAGAGGCCGGTGCCGCCATGAAGAGCCATCGGTACGCCGGTCGCCTCGACGAGGTCGGAGACTCGCTGATGGTCCAGAACGGGTGCGCTGGTGTACTGCCCGTGGGCGTTGCCGATAGCCGGCGCGAAGCAGTCGACCTGAGTGCGTTTGATGAAGTCGACCGCAACCTCGAGGCTCTGCTGGACGGACGCCTCGTCAGAGCCGATGCCGTCCTCGACACCCTGGATGCCCTCGATCTCACCCTCGACGTGCCCTCCGTGACGGCGCGCCTCGGCCACGACCTCCGTCGTCTGTCGCAGGTTCTCCGCGACGTCGAGCTCGTGCGCGTCGAACAACACGGAGTTCCAACCCCCCTCGAGACAGTCGGTGATGACCGAACGCTCGGGGCAGTGGTCGAGATGCAACGCCACCGGAACGGGAACGTCCCGGACCAATGACTGGAAGATCCCGAACAACTGGTCGCGGCCGTACATGCGAACCGTCTTGACCGAGGTCTGGAGGATCACAGGTGCCCGCTCATCGACCGCGGCGGCGAGCACCGCCTCGATGCTCAGGTCGTTGATGATGTTGAACGCTGCTACCCCATAGCGTTCATCGAGAGCACGGTCGAGCATCTCTTTGGTCGACACGACGGGCACAGATCCTCCTGCAGGAGCGACGCCCGAGGTCAGGTCTGGGCCCCGGTGTTTCCGAGCCTACCCTCGGCTGTCCAGAGCCACAGGGGGTGAACTTGTCCAATGTCACCGCCGGGTGAGGCACGGCAAACCATGGCCGGTCCCGTCCGGCTGACGGAAAGCGGTCGGGCGCGCTGGAGCGGCCTGGCAGGATCTCGGTGTGAGTGATGCCCGCACGGTCGACGGCACCCTCACCAGCCCCGAACCCGTGCCGGACTCCTCCGGGGAGCCCTGTTCGCACCCCCTGCTCGCCCTGTTGGCGCTGGCCATCGGCGGCTTCGCCATCGGGACCACGGAGTTCGTCTCCATGGGGCTGCTGCCGAACATCGCCCGGGGTGTCGACGTGTCGATCCCGACGGCCGGCCATGCCGTCTCGACCTACGCACTCGGAGTCGTGGTCGGAGCACCCCTGCTGGCGACGCTCGGTGCACGCATGTCGCGGTACCGGTTGTTGTTGTGGCTGATGGCCGCGTTCATCGTCGGGAACCTCGCGTCCGCGCTGGCCCCGACCTTTCACACCCTGCTCGTGGCGCGGTTCGCCGCCGGTCTGCCGCATGGCGCGTTCTTCGGCATCGGGGCCGTCGTCGGAGCGTCCCTCGTCGCGCCCCACCGACGGGCGTGGGCGGTGTCGATGATGCTGACCGGTCTCACGGTGGCGAACATCGTCGGTGTCCCGCTCGGAACTCTGCTCGGTCAGAACGTGGGCTGGCGGTGGCCGTACGTCGCGGTGGCGCTGATCGGAGTGATCACGTTCGCGGCCACGGTCGCCTGGATTCCTCGCGACCGGCCGACCCACCACGCGACCTTCGCCCGCGAGCTCTCGGCGCTGACCAAGCTGCAGGTCTGGTTGACCCTCCTCATCGGGGCCGTCGGATTCGGTGGCATGTTCGCGGCGTACACCTATATCACCCCCACACTGACCACGCTCGGCGGCTTCAGCGAGCGCGCCGTGATCCCGCTTCTCGCGGTCTACGGCGTCGGGATGACCGTCGGCATGATGCTGGGTGGTCGGCTGGCCGACCGATCGCTACGGCGCACGCTCGTAGGGGGTCTGGTGTACGCCATGGTGATCCTCGGGACATTCGGCTGGCTGGTCACCAGCCAGGTGACAGCGGTGCTCGGCGTCTTCCTGTTGGGGACAGTCGGGTCGCTGATCGTGCCCGCCCTCCAGACCCGGCTGATGGATGTCGCTCACGAAGGACAGTCGCTGGCGGGGGCGCTCAACCACTCGACCCTCAACCTGGCCAACGCAGCCGGTGCGTGGCTCGGTGGACTCGTGCTGGCGGCGGGGTACGGGTACGAGTGGCCGGCGCGGGTGGGCGTCGTCCTCGCACTGGCCGGACTGGGTGCCTGCGCGGTGGCTTTCGGGCTTGAGGACCGCAGCCGCCTCCACGCCGGGAAGCAAGATCTGCGTTGACTCCGGATCGCTGGTGCCGGCGTCTGGCGCGAGTTCGCGTATCGCCGTCAAGACCTCCGCGTTACCGAACGGGAGAGGCTGGGGCCGCCAGTTGCCAGTAGTTTCGTCGGCGCGTGAGAACCCGGTTGGCAGGTCCTGAACGACAATGTCGCGACTCACAGCGGGAGTCTCGCATCGGGCTGGCTCATCAGCTGACGCAGCGGACTTCGCCGCGCCGATCCGGTCCCCGACTCCGACCGGAACCGCGGACCAACCGCGGGTCGAGCCCGTTGATCTCGACAGGCTCGATCGGCGGAAATTTCTCGGATTTCCCTTGTGAACAAGGCGTTTCTGGGGCCGGCCGCTGCTCCGAAAGTGTCGGTGGACTGTTCTAGGTTTGACCCGTGAGTACGACGCAGGGACCGCCACCGACCGTGGGCATCGACGATGCCTTCGGTCGTGGTTTCGCGGGCGTGCGTCGAGACCTCGCCGACCTGGTCGACACCCCTACCTGGTCGTTGGGCGACAAGCGGCTGGACTGCCGGCTCGGTGAGGCGTTGGCTGCCAAAGCGGCCATTGATGAGGTCGTGGCCCGGCTGGTCGCCGAGGCCGATGACCGCAACCTGCCCCACCGCTACGGTGCCACCTCGACCCGTGCGCATCTGATGACGGCCCACCGGATGTCGGCCGGGGAAGCCTCCCGCACGGTCAGGACCGCCAGGCAGCTGCACGGCACCTCCGGGTTGACCGAACCGACCCGTCGTGCCGTCGCCGCCGGCGTCGTGTCGGCCGAACAAGGTGTGGTGGTCGCGGCCGCGATCAACCGGCTCTCACCGACCATCAAGCCGGACCGGGTCGAGGTAGCGCAGCAGGATCTGCTGGCGCATGCCAAGACGTTGTCGTTCAGCCAGCTGCAGATGGCGGCGAACCATCTCGTCGAAGTGGTCGACCCCGACACCATCGACAAGACGTTGGAGCAGCAGATCGCCGCCCAGGAACGCAAGGCGCTGGCCTCAGCCTGGTTCACCGGCCAGCTCGGGACCGACGGGATCGCCCGTGGCCGGTTCGCGCTACCGAACCTGGTCTTCGGCATGCTCACCAACCACCTCGAAGCCCACACCTCACCCCGACGGGTCGCCACCGGCACCGACCCCGCAGCGACTGATCCGCCGGCTGAGACCACGATCGAGGACCTGCCCTACGGGAACCGGCTCGGTCGGGCGCTGTGTGAGCTGATCGAACACCTCCCCACCGACGGACATCCCCAGCACGGTCTCGCGAACGCGACGATCGTGGTCACCATCGACGAAACCAAGCTCCGTGACGGCGCCGGGGAAGCGCTCTTGGACACCGGCGGCAGCCTCTCGGTCGGGGAGACCCGACGACTGGCCTGCAACGCCGGCATCCTCCCCATCGTCTTGTCGGGTGAGTCCAAGATCCTCGACCTCGGAACCAGCCGGCGCCTGTTCGACCGCTACCAGCGGATGGCGCTCGCCACCCGCGACCAAGGATGCGTGTTCCCCGGCTGCGAACGCCCACCAGCCTGGTGCGAGGCACACCACCGCCTCCCGTGGAGCCAGGGCGGGGCGACCGACATCGACAACGGCTGCCTCCTCTGCTCCTTCCACCACCACCTCATCCACCAAGGCGAATGGGACCTCACCCTCGCCCCCGACGGCATCACCGACGTCATCCCACCGGCCCGGATCGACCCACAGCGAAAACCCATCCGCCACCAACGCTTCAAACCCCGACCCGGATAACCAGGTCTCTTCGCCCGGGTGTGACTCATTCCTTTGACGATGACCCTGGCAGTACAGCGCGCTCTGACTGGGTCTGTGCCTATCGAGAGCGAGTGCACTCACCTGCCGATGAGCCGCTGGCCGTATCACCGCAACCTTTGCCCCCGGTGAGCACCCCTCCGAAGACGAGGATGGCAACGTCGTCTGGCTGTCGCGCTAACGCACGCTCATGCCGCACGGCCACCGCGGCGGTGAGGGGTTTCCCTTGAGTCCGACGACGGATACGTCAGAATCGATCCATGGACAGTGGTCTGCGCTGGCGCTTCGTCCTATTGGCTATCGTCGTTCTTGCCGTCGTGCTGCTCATCGCGTTCTTGCTCTGGGTACCCGTCAGCTAGACCGCCCCAGCGACCGCATCTGCCGCCGTCCTCGCGCCGATCGTGCCAGGTGTCGAGGCCACGCACAGGGACACACGTCATGAGAACTACTCCGCGTCAGCCGGCCCGAGCTCGAGCCGCCGGGCCAACAGCGACGCCAGGTGCACGGGGGTACGGCTGCCGAGGTCGGCGCCCCCGAGCTGGCTGATCTGTGTACGACAGGAGAACCCGTCGGCGAGGACGACACCGGCTGGGTCGGCCACGAGGTAGGGGCGGAACGACTGGTCAGCGCAAGCGCGTGACACGTCAGCGTGGCCGGCCTCGAAGCCGAAGTTGCCGGCCAGCCCGCAGCAGCCCTCGTCGACGCTGTGCACATCGATGCCGATGCGTTGCAGCACCGAGTGGTCGGCGGCCGTACCAGTGGTGGCGCGTTGGTGACAGTGGAACTGCGCCACCGCCGATGACGCGGCGCCGCCGGTGTCGCCGGCGGCCATCGACACCGGCAGGTCTCGGTCGACCAGCACCTCGGCCAGGCTCATCACCCGCTGCGCCACCCGGGCCGCAGCGTCCGTGGCCAACAGCGCGACCGACTCCTCCCGCAGGGCTGACGCGCAGCTCGGCTCGAGCACGACGACCGGGCGGTCGTCGCCGTTGCCCTGATCGAGCGACGTGACCGCGCGCGCGAGCATCTTCTTGGCGCGGTCCAGCTGGCCGGTCGAGATCCAGGTGAGACCGCAGCACTGACCGGCACCCGACAGCTCGACCCCGAGACCGGCCGCGCGGAGCACCGCGACCGCGTCGGCGACGATCGCGGCATCGAAGCTGGCGGTGAACGTGTCCACCCAGAGCACGACGTGGGGCGCCGCCGACTCGTGCCACGCGCGGACGCCTGAGCGGTTGGCCGGGCGGTCCGCGAGAGGTGGGAACGGACGGGTGGGGTCCAGGCCGCCCCATCGGCTCAACCAGTCATGGAAGCGGCGACCCGAGAGGACACGGTTGGCCAGCCGCGGCATCCGGCGGGCGGCGGCGAGCCAGACCGGTAGCCAGCCGAGCGCGTAGTGCGCGCGTGGACGACGGTGACCGCGATACCGCTGGTAGAGGTACTCCGCCTTGTAGGTGGCCATGTCGACGGACACCGGGCACTCGCTGCTGCAGGCCTTGCACATCAGGCACAGGTCGAGCGCTTCCGCGACCGCCTCGTGATCCCAGCCGTCCTGGCTGAGCCGTCCCTCCACCAGGTCGGACAGCAGGCGGGCCCGACCTCGCGTGCTGTGCCGGTCATCGCGGGTTGCGTCGTACGACGGGCACATCCCGCCGCTCGGGGACCGGCAGGCGCCGACCCCGACGCAGCGGCGTAGCGCCTTGTTGAGGTCCCCGTCGTCGGCGGCGTATGAGAAGGCCAGGGGTAAAGGTCGCCGGTGGGCCGTCGCCAGCCGCAGGTCGGCGTCGACCGGCACCGCGTCGACGATGATGCCGGGGTTGAGCAGCCGGGTGGGGTCGAAGGCACGTGCGAAGGCGTCGAAAGCGCCGAGGAGATCGGCGCCATACATCCGCGACAACAACGCGGAGCGAGCTCGGCCGTCGCCGTGCTCTCCAGTGAGGGATCCGGCGTGCCGGACCACGAGATCGGCCGCCGCGGTCTGGAACGCCGCGTACTCCTGCCGGCCATGTGGGGTGAGCAGGTCGTGGTCGATGCGGATGTGGACACAGCCCTCGCCGAAGTGGCCGTACAGCACGCCCTCCCGCCCCCGGTCGGCAAGCAACGCCCGGAAAGCGGTGAGGTACGACGCGAGCGAGTCGACAGGTACCGCCGCGTCCTCCCACCCTGGCCAGCATTCGCGGCCGTCCGGAAGCCGGGTCGACAGTCCCGCGCCGTGCTCGCGGATCTGCCAGATCGCTCGAGCGACGGGTGCGTCCGGAGCCTCGTGCACGTCGACGGCCCCACCGTCAGCAGCTGCCCGGCGTACGGCGGCCGACGTATCGGCCACCTCGTCCGCATCACCGCCGATGTCGACGAGCAGCCACGCCTGACCACGTGGCATCGGGGGAGTGCGACCTGGTCCGCGGCTGTGTTCGAAGGCCCGGATCATCGCGACGTCCATGCCCTCGACCGTGAGCACGCCGGGCAGCACGAGGCCGGCGGCAAGGGCGCCCGCATGCACGATGTCCTGGCACCCGATGACGAGGAGGCGCGTGTAGGTCGGTAGCCGGACGAGGTCGAGTGTCGCCGCCGTGATGACCGCGCACGTGCCCTCGCTGCCGACCAGCGCCCTGGCCACGTCGAAGCCGCGTTCGGGCAGCAGATGGTGCAGGCCGTAGCCGGAGATCTGCCGGCCGAAGCGGCCCAGCCCCGTCCGGATCGCTGCCAGCGACCCATCGCACAGCTCGGTGAGGCCGCGGGTCAACGCGGGGGGCAGCTCCGGTACCGCACCATGACCGTCGCGGTGATCACCGACGCCGGCTCGGGTACCATCCGCGAGCACGACCTCCAGACCGCGCGTGTTGGCGGACGTGGTGCCCCACGCCACCGAGTGAGAGCCGCACGCGTTGGTGCCGAGCATGCCGCCGATGGTGCAGCGGTCATGTGTCGACGGATCGGGTCCGAACCGCAGGCCGTCGGCGGAGAGGCGCTGCTGCAGCCTGTCGAGGACGACGCCCGGTTCGACCAGTGCCACCTGCTCGGTGGGGTCGATGGAGAGGACACGGCCGAGGTGCCGGTGGAAGTCGAGCACCACTCCGGGGCCGATGGCGTTACCGGCGATGTTGGTGCCGGCGCCGCGTGAGGTGACCGGCACGCCTTCGCGTCCGCAGGTTTCGAGGACCGCGACCACGTCGTCCACGTCGCGGGGGAAGGCGACACAGGCGGGGACCACCCGATGGTTGGAGGCGTCCGCCGCGTACACCGAGCGGGTGCCGGCGTCGGCCGACACCTCTCCGCGAAGACGGTCGGCGAGCATCGTGGCGAACCCCAGATCCGACGGCGTCATCCGGACGTCCTCGCTGGCGGTCACCAGGCCACCGTAACCAGCGATCCGTCGTCGGCCGGAGAGCATGCACAACTTCGCGCCGTGGAACGACGGCGTCCGGGCCGGCTGGCTCTGCGAGACTGGCCGCGTGCATGCCGCCCTCTGGATCGTGGTCCTCGTGGCGACGGTCACCGTGGTCACGGGGGTTTCTCGCCGTTCGCCCGTGCCGGCACCCCTGCTGCTGACGCTGGTCGGGCTCGGAGCCTCGTACATCCCGAGCATCCCCGAGGTCGAGCTGACCCCCGACCTGGTGCTGATCGGCTTCCTGCCGCCGCTGCTGTACGCCGCCGCGCTCGAGACATCGCTGGTCGACTTCCGAGCGAACCGGCGGCCGATCGCGCTGCTGTCGGTCGGGCTCGTGATCGCGAACACGATCGTGGTCGGGCTGGTCGCGTGGTGGGTGCTGCCGATCTCGGCGGCGCCGGCCTTCGCGCTGGGTGCCGTCGTCGCTCCGCCGGACGCGGTTGCGGCCACCGCGATCGCCCGGCGCGTGGGCATGCCGCGCCGTATGGTGACGATCCTGCAGGGCGAGAGCCTCGTCAACGACGCGACGGCTCTGGTGGCGCTGCGGACGGCGATCGTGGCCGCGGCCGGCACCATCAGCATCTGGGAGGTCGGGCTCCGGTTCGTCGTCGTCGCGGCAGGTGGCGTCGCCGCCGGCGTCGTGGTCGCCTTCGTCACTGGCAAGCTCCGTCAGCAGATCGATGACGAGGTGCTGGACACCGCGGTCTCGTTCGTCACACCGTTCATCGCGTACCTGCTCGCGGAGGAGCTGCATGCGTCCGGAGTCCTCGCCGTCGTCGTGACCGGACTGATCCTGGGTCACAGGTCTCACCTGATGCAGTCGGCGTCGTCGCGCGTCTTCGAACGCACCAACTGGGCATCGGTCCAGTTCATGCTGGAGAACACCGTGTTCCTGTTGATCGGGCTGCAGGTGCGCTCCATCCTCGACAATGCGGCGAACAACTCACTCAGCACCGGTCGCATCGCCCTTGCCTGTGTCGCGGTGACGGTGACCACGATGCTGGTGCGGCCGCTGTGGGTGTTCCCGGCGACGTACCTTCCCCGGCTCATCCCGAGCGTGCGTGCCGTCGACCCGTTCCCACCGTGGACGGTGCCGGCCGCCATCTCGTGGGCCGGGATGCGTGGGGTCGTGACGCTTGCCGCGGCGTTCATCCTGCCGGCGGACACGCCGCAGCGAGATGTGCTGATCCTGATCGCGCTGGTCGTGGTGGGTGCCACCCTGCTGATCCAGGGGTCGTCGCTGCCCTGGTGGCTGCGAAGGCTGGGTCTGTCGGGGCCGGACCCGGGCGAGGATGCGCTGCAGGCCGCCAGCGTGGCGCAGCGCGCGGCGTCGGCGGGCCTGCGTCGGCTGGGGGAGCTGCGTACCGATGCCGACTCCGAGGCGGTCATCGAGAGGCTTGAGCGACGCAGCAACGAGCGCGCCGAGGCGATGTGGGAGCAGCTGGGCAGCGCCGCCGAGACTCCTAGCCAGGCTTTCGCCCGCCTGCGGATCGCGATGATCGAGGCCGAGCGACGCGAGCTGATCGCGATGCGCGACCAGGGCCTGGTGCCGGACGAGGTGATGCGTCGGGTCATTTCAGCCATCGACATCGAGGAGACCGTGCTCGACCTGGGTCGCACCTGGAGCGGAGAGGACCGCCAAGAGGTGCTGCGCGCTCCCGTCGTCGGCGGTGGCTGTGAGCACCTGGAGCAGGTCGTACAGACGCCCGCTCCGAGCACGCCGAACGGGTGCGAGGAGTGTCTGAGCGACGGACTCGAGTGGGTGCACCTTCGGTTGTGCCTGACCTGCGGCCACGTCGGCTGCTGCAACTCGTCGGTGGGCCGGCATGCCGACGCCCACTTCGGCGAGACCGACCATCCCGTGATGCGCAGCTTCGAACCCGGCGAGGCGTGGCGTTGGTGTTTCGTCGACGAGCTGCTCGGCTGAGCTGCCTGGCTGTCGCCGGTGGGCCGCGTCAATCGTGGTGGGTGCGGGCTGCGGTGACAACGCGGTCGAAGATGGCCCGGTCCAGAGCAGCACCCTCACGGCGTACGTCGCGGCTGTCGACCTCGAGCAGCCGGTCGAGCCTGACCTCACTGGGCCGGCGCTGCGAGTCCCAGCCGCCGGTGCCGATGTCCATCCAGTACCGGCCGTGCCGGGCTTCCTGGGCGGCGTCACGGTCGTGGTCCTTGCTGGTCAGCATCAGGCCGACGAGCTGCCCGCGAGAGCCCTCGCGGCGGCCGATGATCAGGAAGGGTCGGTCTTTGCCACGCGAGGCGTCCTCCTCGTAGGGGACCCAGGCCCACACCACCTCGCCGGGGTCGGGACGGCCGTCGGCGCGGGGGGAGTACGCGATCGTGACGGGGCCGGCCGGCTGGGCGCCGGGTCGCGAGCTTGTGCCGGTCCTGGAGGTGGTGCCGGTCCTGAAGGTGGTGCCGGTCCTGAAGGTTGTGCCGGTCCTGGAGGTCGTGCCGGTCGGATGGCGCTGGTTGGTCGAGCGGCGCCCCGTCGTACGAGCCAGTCGCTCACGCGCGGTCCGGCTGACGAGCCGGAGCAGCCGCGCGCTCAACGAGTCCGGCATGGGCCTGCTTCCGGTTGGTGGGTTCCCTCGCGACACTTCCCGGGAGGGTGTGCAGCGGGGAGCTGACGAGGCAAAGCCTGTCTCAACAAGGTGCGTTTGCCTAGTTCACCAGCCACCTGGCTTGTGAACTAGGCAAACGCCACGGCCACGGGGGCTAGCAGCCGCAGGTGTAGTAGACGATGTCCCAGTGGCTGCCCTCGTTGGTGTAGACGTTGCCGGAGGCGGCCTCGTACATCGGGTAGCCGTCACTGCGGTAGCCGATGTAGCTGTAGTGCGAGGTGATGTAGTTGTCGTTGCAGGTGGAGCGGGAGATGTCGACCTTGTAGCCGTTCCAGTGACTGTAGGTGCCGCTGGCGTGGCCGGTCTCTGTGCCGCCCGTGATGTTGACCGCGCAGCCGCTGACGCTCTTGTAGGTCTTGATGCCGTCCACGGTCGACTGGTTGATCTGCTCGTACGACGTGCAGGTGGAGTTGTTGCGATTGGTGCAGCCGCCACTCGACGAGCGAGTGATGCCGACGGCCGACAGCTGGGCCGCGGCCTGCGCGTCCGTGAGCTTGGTGACGGCGCTGGCACCGGACATCGGGGCGACGGTGGCGGCGACGAGGGTCACGACGCCGGCCGAGGCGAGCCCGGTACGACGAAGCAGGCCCGAGGGCGTGCGCGCTGACATGGGGGTGCGAGACATGTGCGTATCCGTTCTGCAGCGGGTGCGCTGCGTGGGGGAACTCCTCTTCCGCGGCAGGCGCCTCGTGGCACCCACCACACGCCGTGTCTAGCAGCGGAGAGGGTCAAACCCCTGCGGGTACGTATCCTGGGGTCCTCATGTGCGCGCAGCCCTCCACCGTCGAGCCACTGCCGTTCACCATCACCTATCCCGACCAGCTGCCCGTCTCGCAACGCAAGGACGACATCGCCGCGGCCATCCGGGAGCACCAGGTCGTGATCGTCGCGGGGGAGACCGGCAGCGGCAAGACCACCCAGCTGCCGAAGATCTGCCTCGAGCTCGGCCGCGGTCGTGGGGGCAAGGTGATCGGCCACACACAACCTCGCCGGATCGCGGCGCGCACCGTCGCTGCAAGGATCGCGGAGGAGCTCGCTGTCGAGCTGGGCAGCCACGTGGGCTACAAGGTGCGGTTCACAGACAGGTCGAGTGACCGCACCACCGTCAAGGTGATGACCGACGGCATCCTGCTCGCCGAGATCCAACGGGACCGCGACCTGAGCGGCTACGACACGATCATCATCGACGAGGCGCACGAGCGCAGCCTCAACATCGACTTCATCCTCGGCTACCTCAAGCAGCTGTTGCCCCGCCGGCGCGACCTGAAGGTCGTGATCACGTCGGCGACGATCGACCCCGAGCGGTTCTCCCAGCACTTCGACGATGCGCCGATCATCGAGGTCTCCGGGCGGATGTTCCCGGTGGAGGTGCGTTACCGCGAGCTCATGGACGACCAGACCCAGGGCATCACGGATGCCGTGACCGAGTTGATGCGAGAGGGTGCCGGCGACGTCCTCGTCTTCTGCTCGGGCGAACGCGAGATCCGTGACGCAGCCGACGCGCTGAAGAAGCTGTCCTTGCCTCGCGCCGCCGGCACGCTGGAGGTGCTCCCGCTGTACGCCCGGCTCTCCGCAGCCGAACAGCATCGCGTCTTCGCGCCGCACAGCACGAGACGGGTCGTGCTCGCGACCAATGTTGCCGAGACGTCGCTGACCGTTCCCGGCATCCACTACGTCGTCGACACCGGCCTCGCCAGGATCTCGCGCTTCAACCCGCGCACGAAGGTGCAGCGACTCCCGATCGAACCGATCTCACAAGCCAGTGCCAACCAGCGCAAGGGCCGGTGCGGCCGCGTCGCCGCAGGCATCTGCATCCGGTTGTACGCCGAGGAGGACTTCAAGGCCCGTCCCGAGTACACCGAGCCCGAGATCCTGCGGACCAACCTCGCGTCGGTCATCCTCCAGATGACCGCCCTGGATCTCGGTGACGTGGCGCGCTTCCCGTTCGTCGAACCGCCCGACACCCGCGCTGTTGCATCGGGCATGCAGCTGCTCGACGAGATCGGTGCACTGACCACTGAGCCGCCCCCGTCGGGGAGAGGCCGGGGAAAGCGCGGACGCGGCCGAGGCGCCGGGCCAGCCCGCACCGGTCCCACCCGGCCGCGCCTGACGCCACTCGGCAAACAGCTGGCGCGGCTCCCCCTCGACCCGCGTCTCGGCAAGATGATGGTGGAGGCCTCGCAGCGGAGCGGCCTGCGCGAGGTGATCACGGTCGTCGCGGCGCTGTCGATGCAAGACCCGCGAGAACGCCCGTCCGACCAACAGGAGCTCGCGGACCAGAAGCACCGAAGGTTCATCGACCCGGTCTCGGACTTCGCCGGGTTGCTCAACCTCTGGCGCTACGTGAAGGAGCAGCAGAAGGAGCTGTCGTCGAGCGCCTTCCGCCGCATGTGCAAGGCGGACTATCTCAACTACCTACGGATCCGGGAGTGGCAGGACCTCGACAGCCAGCTGCGCCAGGTGGCCAAGCAGCTCGGGCTGTCCCTCAACACCACCCCGGCGTCGGCCGACGAGATCCACCAGGCCTTGCTGTCCGGGCTGCTGTCGCACATCGGGATGCGTGACGAGGACAAGCGTGACTACCAGGGGGCGCGCGGGACGAGGTTCTCGATCTTCCCCGGTTCCGCCCTGTTCAAGAAGCAGCCGCCGTTCGTGATGTCGGCCGAGCTGGTCGAGACCTCGCGGCTCTGGGGACGGATGAACGCCCGCATCGAGCCCGAGTGGGCCGAGACGATGGCAGCCCACCTCGTCAAGCGCACCTACAGCGAGCCGCACTGGGAGAAGAACCGTGGGGCGGTGATGGCCTGGGAGAAGGTCACGTTGTACGGCGTCCCGATCGTCACCGAGCGCGCCGTCAACTACGGCCGGATCGACCCGGCGGTATCGCGCGAGCTGTTCATCCGCCATGCCCTGGTGCAGGGCGAGTGGCGCACCCACCACCGGTTCTTCGCGGCCAACCAGGCCTTGCTCGCCGAGGCCGAGGATCTCGAGCATCGCGCCCGCCGACGTGACATCGTCGTCGACGACGAGACCATCTTCGACCTGTACGACGCCCGGGTCCCGGCCGAGGTGGTCTCGACCGCACACTTCGACTCCTGGTGGAAGTCCGAACGACGCACGCGGCCCGACCTGCTCACCTTCACCCTCGACATGCTGGTTCACGACGCCGCCGACGAGGTGTCTCACGAAGACTTCCCGGAAGTCTGGAAGCACGGCAGCGACGAGCTGCTTCTGGACTACCACTTCGAGCCCGGCGCCGCCGACGATGGGGTCCGTGTCGACATCCCCGTGGCGACGCTGAACCAGGTGGAGGCGGCCGACTTCTCCTGGCCGGTTCCGGGCCTGCGCGAAGAGCTGGTCGTGGCACTGATCCGCTCGCTCCCGAAGTCGCTACGGGTGAACTTCGTCCCTGCGCCGAACCATGCCCGCGCCTTCTTGGCGGCAGCAGTGCCGGGGGAAGAGCCCCTGCTGGACGCGCTCGAGAGGCACCTGCGGCGTACGACGGGGGTCGTCGTGCCGCGCGCTGCCTGGGACGTCGGGAAGGTGCCGCCGCACCTCCAGCTGTCGTTCCGCGTGCTCGGCGACGACGGCTCGGTGGTCGGAGAGGGCAAGGATCTCGACGTCCTTCGCCAGACGCTGCGGTCCTCCTCCGTGGCCGCCATCGCGACGGCGGCCGGGGCCGTGGAGCGGACCGGGCTGACGAGCTGGGACTTCGGCGAGCTGCCACGCACGTTCGTGCAGACCCGTGCCGGTCACGAGGTCCGGGGCTACCCCGCGCTCGTCGAGGAACGGCCCGACGCCGGGCCGGTGACGGTAGCGATCCGGGTGCTCGCGAGCGAAGCCGAGCAGGCCGCCGCCACCCGGCTCGGCCTGCGACGCCTGCTGATGTTGGCCGTTCCGCTGTCCAGCCAGGCCGTCATCCGAGAGCTGGGAAACGCCGAGAAGCTGACGCTGGGGCTCGCACCGCATCCAACGGTCGGCGCTCTCGTGGACGACGCGTACGCCGCAGCGGTCGACGCGGTAGTCGACGCGGTTGTCGACGCGGTTGTCGACGCGGTTGTCGACGCTGCGGGCGGCGCTGTGTGGGACCGGGCGGGGTATGAGCGGCTCGAGGCCGCTGTCCGGGCTGACGGGCTGCCGCGGACGCGCGGGCTGATCGACCTGCTGTTGCGGATACTTCCCGTGGCTCATGACGTCCACCGAGAGCTGTCCGGCCGAGCAGAGCTGGCGCTGCTGCCGGCACTGTCGGACCTCAAAGGCCAGTGGGAGCGGCTTCTCCAGCCCGGCTTCGTGGCCGGTGCCGGGCACGAAGCCCTGCGGCACTATCCGCGCTACCTGGAGGCCATGCGCATCCGCCTGCACAAGCTGAGGACGGATCCGCGGCGTGACGCGGTGTTGCTCGGTCCGGTTGCGGCCGCCCAGACGGCCTACATGAACCGCGTCTCGGCCCTGCCCGTCGGACAGCCGCCGGGGGAGGCGCTGGAGCGGATCCGGTGGATGATCGAGGAGCTCCGGGTCAGCACCTGGGCACAGGAGCTGCGCACTCCCGATCCGATCTCGGCGCAGCGCGTCGAGAAGGCGTTGCGGGACCTGTGACCTCGCGCCGGCACGGGCCGTGGAGGGCCTGAGCTCGACGAGCCGACCGGCCCGATCCGGCGTAGAGTCCGGCGGTGAGTGAGGGAGGCCTGATGTCCAACGTGTTAGGTAGCACCGCCCAACGCACAGGGCGGCAGATCAACGACAGCGTCTGGTTCGAGCGTGGAATCCGCGTGGGTCTGGTGGCGTACGGCATCATCCACATCCTGATCGGCTGGCTGGCGCTCCAGCTGGCGTTCGGCGACCATTCGGGTGCGCCCTCGCAGCAGGGAGCGCTCCAGCAGATCGCGCAGGAGTCCTTCGGCGGCCCACTCCTGTGGATCATCGGGATCGGCATGCTGATCCTGGCGCTGTGGCAGCTCACGGAGGCCGCGTGGGGCCACCGCAGCCGCGACGAGCCCCAGCGCACCATGAAGCGGGTGAGCTCGGCCGGGAAGGTCGTCATCTACACCGCAGTCGGCATCAGTGCGATCAAGACCGCTACGTCGTCCGGGTCGAGCGGCAAGAGCAACACCGACGGCATGACGGCCAAGCTCATGCACCAGACCGCCGGGCGCTGGCTCGTCGCCATCGTCGGCATCGTCATCATCGTCGTCGCAGTGGTGCACATCAAACGCGGCGTGACCAAGTCCTTCACGAAGGACCTGGAGTCCGGCGCCACCTCGGGCGAGTCCGGACGAGGTGTCGTCAAGCTCGGCCAGGCCGGCTACATCTCCAAGGGCGTGGCGCTGGGCGTGGTGGGCGCGCTCTTCATGTGGGCTGCCTGGGACCACAACCCGAAGAAGGCGGGCGGTCTGGACGTGGCGCTGCGCAAGATCCTCGACCAGGCGTTCGGCCCCGTGCTGTTGGGGATCGTGGCCCTGGGCATCGTCGCCTTCGGCCTCTACTGCTTCGCGTGGGCGCGGTACGCCGACACCAACTCCTGAGCCTGTTCCCCACCGGACGCGGGCCTGCGTCCTGGTTGCTCGGAGCAACCCGGACGCAGGCCCCGTCGTCAGCCGGCCGGGACGGGCACGGCCTCTGCGCCGCCCTCGCGTCCGGGACCGCCGTCGGACTCCCTCGCCAGATCGTCAGACCCGGGCACGGTCTGCACGTCGTTGATCTCCTCGTGGCTCGCGTTCATGAACAGGAACACGATCACGGCGGCGATCCAGATCATCACGGCGCCCACGATGAACGCGTGGGTCGAGCCGTAGGCGAACGCGGCCTGCGCGATGTCATTGCGTGACGGCCCGCCGGCCTGCGGGTTGGTCGCCCCCGCGGCCTGCACGCTGGCGCCGATCTCCTGCACCTTGTTCGTCGTCGCGTGTACCGCGACCGTGCTCAGCGTTGCCAGTCCGAGCGCTCCTCCGACCTGCTGCATCGCGTTGAGCACGCCAGAGCCGATGCCGGAGTCGTCGTTGCTGACCCCGTGCACGGCGGTCAACGTCAGCGGCACGAAGACGAAGCCCATTCCGAACGACATGATCACGATCCAGGGGAACAGGTGTGTCGCGTAGGACGCGTGGACCCCGATGTCGCTCAGGTTTGCGGTCTCATAGGGGATCCGGGAGAACCCGAACAGGCCGATACCCGCGAGCAGCGTGCCGGTGCCGGCGAGCCACTTGGGGTCGACCCGGCCCATCAGGTTGGAGGCGATGCCCGCCGCGATCACGATGCCGAAGCTGAAGGGCAGGAACGCGAAGCCGGTCTTCAGGGCGCTGTAGCCCATGCCGTCCTGGACGATGATGCTCAGGAAGTAGAACATGGCGAACATCGCCGCGGGGACGAGCATCATGACGGCGAAACTGGTGCCTCGGGTGCGGTCGGCGAGGATCCGGAAGGGCATCAGCGGCTCAGCGACCGTGCGCTCGATCAGGATGAAGCTCGCGAGCAGGACTCCACCGGCGACCAGCGCGGACACGGTCAGCCCGTCGCCCCAGCCGTGTGCCGGGTCGGCCGCCCGGGTGAGGCCGTAGACGATCGAGAGCAGGCCGAGCGTGCCGGACAGCGCACCAGGAAGATCGAGCTTGACCCGCCGCGGGACGCTCTCGCCGAGGAACTTGGGCGCCAGCAGTGCAGCGGCGATCCCGATGGGCACGTTGATGAGGAAGGTCCAGCGCCACGAGTAGTCGGTCAGCCAGCCACCGAGGATGAGCCCGACGGCGGCGCCGGCTCCGGACATCGCGGCGTACACGGCGAAAGCGCGGTTGCGCTCCTTGCCCGCCGGGAACGTGGTGGTGATGAGCGCCAGGGCGGTAGGTGACGCGATGGCCGCGCCGAGCCCCTGCAGCCCGCGCGCCGACAGCAACGTGGCCTCGCTCTGCGCGATGCCCCCGAGCAGCGACGCCAGCGCGAACACGCTGACGCCGAGGATGAAGATGCGCCGCCGGCCGAAGTAGTCACCCAGGCGACCACCCAGGAGCAACAGCCCACCGAAGGCCAGGGTGTAGCCGGTGATGATCCAGGACTGTCCGGCCTTGCTGAAGTCGAGGTCGCTGGCGATGTAGGGGATGGCGATGTTGACGATGGTGGCGTCGAGCACGACCATCAGCTGGGCGATCGAGATCAGTGCAAGCGCGATCCCGAGGTGCCGGTGGCCGCTGTCGGCTGCGGCCTCCTCGTGCGGTTCGATGCTGGTCGACATGGTGGTCCTTTGCTGGTTCGGGGCGAGCTCGGGAGAGCCCGCGGTGGTGAGTGCTGGCAGTGAGCGGGTCGTGGTCAGGGTGAGATGACGCTGGGGGGTGGCTGGGGCGGCGCGACCGCAGCCGGGATGACGATCTGGTCGATGATGGCGATGACCGTCTCGTCGTCGACGGGCAGCCGGAGAACGAAGAAGCGGTGCAGGATGACGGCCGCCAGCACATGCGAGATGAGGTCGAGATCGACGTCCGGCCGGATGTCGCCGCGCTGCTGGGCGCGTTCGTAGACGCGACGAGCGGCGTCGACCTTGGGACCCAGGAAGCGCTCGTGGAAGGCCGTGGCGAACTCGGTGTCGTGATGGAGAGCGGTGATGACGCTCGCCATGACCGCGAGTGTGCTCGTGTCGTTGAGCCCTGACTTGTCGCAGGCCATGACAAGCAGGTCGCCACGGAACGAGCCGGTGTCCGGAGCCTCGAGCTGCGGCGCGCCGCGGGCCCGCACCAACGCGTCGATGATCAGCTCGGACTTGGTGGTCCAGCGACGGTAGAGGGTGGCCTTGCTCGCCCTCGCCGCGATGGCCACCCCGTCCATCGTCAATCGGTCGTAGCCGGCGGTGGCGAGCAGCCGCAGGGTGGCGTCGAGGATGTCCGCCTCGCGATCCCCCTCGATCCGCGGGCGATGCGTCCGCGCCTGCGAGTCGGCCATCACGTCGCTCACCCCTTGGTTGCTCGCCACATGAAACGAAACCGTTTCGTTTCAGGAAAACTGTATGCGCTGTCCCGGAGCCGAGCAACGGATTTTCCGGAGACCCCGATCACGTCCACAAAGACCCAACCAGGAGCCGCCGACAGAAGATTCCCGCCGCATGGCCGTGTTCGCCCTGAGCGCAGAGCAACGGGTCTCGGGGGCTCAGCGGTTCGGCACGTACGCGATGGCGTCGACGTAGGAGAGGCCGCTGAGCTCGAGCAGGTCGACGATGATCGAGCGCAGCTGCCCGAGCACGACGGCCGCGGACAGCGTCAGCGGGGGGCTGGCGCTCGCCGTTTCCTGGGCGATGGCGATGAGCTGCGGTTGGGCGGAGTCGGGTGGCCGGTTGTCGGACAGGTCCTGCCCCATCTCCTCGGCAGCATCCGCAATGCCGTCGAGCAGCACGAGGTAGTCCGGCGGCATCGTCTCGTCGAGACGGGCACTGACCAACACGCGGCGCACGAGCACGCGGGTGTTGCGGATGGCCCGGTCCAGCGGCCCGACGAGCTCAGACATGGAGCGCACGTGCGGCCGATGTCCACGACGGAACGGCGAGGACCGCACGACCTCCAGCCCCTCGCTCGCGGCCGCTCGCAGCTCGTCGAGCAGGGCTTCGGTCTCGCGCGCCCGTGACAGCGTCAGCTCTGCCTGCTCCGAGTCGACGTCGAGGGCGCTCTGCCGGGCCGCCCGCAGCAGCCGGGCGAGCTCGAGGGTGACCTTGGCGGCCTGTTCCCGCGGACGTCGTAGCGGGGCGCCCGGCACGATCGTGGCTGCCAGCAGGCCCACGGCACCGCCGATGAACGCGTCTCCGATCCGGCTCGGCGCCTGGTCGAGCGGCAGCAGTGTCGTCACCACGATGGCCTGGACAGCCGCCTGGCTGACGAAGAGCTGGCCGGCGTCGAGCAGGATCGCCGCCGACATCGCGATCGCGACGACCGCGACGATCTGCCAGGAACCGTGGCCGAACAGGTGCTTGAACAGGTCGGCGATCACGATGCCGACCGCGACACCGACCGTGACCTCGCCGACGCGCCGGAGCCGTTGTCCGTACGACGTCCCCAGGCAGAGGAAGGCCGCCACCGGGGCGAAGAACGGAGTCGGGTGATCGAAGACGTTGGCCGCGATCACCCAGGCCACCCCCGCAGCGACGGCGCACTGGGCGATCATCCAGGCCTTGGACCTGAGCCGGCGGAACCGGGCGGCCAGCGAGAGCCTGCTGCGCTCGATCGCCTGGTCGCTGAGCGCCGACAGGTCCATGTGCCCATCTTGGCCACGTCCGCCGTGCACCCGCCACTCGGTTCCGCCAGCCGGACCAGCACGTGTCGACGCGGGTCTGACCGGGTATGAAGGTCGGATGCAGACATCGACGACACGTCGCGTCGGGGACCAGCACGTGAGCGCCATCGGCCTCGGCGCCATGCCGCTCACCATGGACCAGCGCCCCAGCGAGTCCGACGCGGTCACCACGATCCACGCCGCCCTGGACGCCGGGGTGACCCTCATCGACACCGCCGACGCGTACACGTGGGCGCAGCGCGGTCCGGGAGCCAACGAGGAGGTCATCGCACTGGCGCTGGCGTCATACACAGGCCCGACGGCCGATGTGCTCGTCGCGACCAAGGGCGGGCACACGCGCGACGGTGCGGACTGGGGGCTGGACGGTCGCCCCGAGCATCTACGCCGGGCGTGCGAGGCGTCATTGCGCAGACTCGGAGTCGAGACGATCGGTCTGTACCAGCACCACCGGCCCGATCCGTCCGTGCCGTACGACGAGACCATGGGTGGGCTGAAGGCCCTGCATGAGGCGGGCCTCATCGAGCGCGCCGGAATCTCCAACGCTGACGAGGATCAGATCCGGCTGGCGCACAAGATCCTCGGGGACTGCCTGGTCTCGGTGCAGAACCAGTTCTCGCCGTCCTTTCGCAGCAGCCGGTCCGAGATCGACGTGTGCGAAGAGCTGGGGTTGGCCTTCCTGCCGTGGAGTCCGCTCGGTGGCATCCGCAGCGCCAAGGCGCTGGGCGACACCTACGGCGCCTTCCACGAGGTGGCCGGGCGCCACGACGTGTCACCCCAACAGGTCTGCCTGGCCTGGGAGCTCGCATTGTCCCCCTGCGTCATCCCGATTCCCGGCGCCAGCCGACCGACTTCGATCGAGTCGTCCGTGGCGGCGGCACAGCTGGAGCTGAGCGCGGCCGAGCTCGACCGTCTCTCGGCGGCCTGAATCGGGCACAAAGGGACGTTCGGGCAACCGATCTGACCTCTTGGTGACCCACACGTCACATACGGTGAAACCACGCCCGACACGGCCGTCCGGCCGGTCGTCGCAACTCCGCAGAAACTCAGGTTTGGACACGGCGTCGTGACTTGCCCGTGACCTTGACCTGGGTTAGCGTCGTCCCGGTCTCACCACCTGGCGAGACGTCGTCTGCGGTACGCCGAGTCCTACCCGCCGCGGTCGGCCTGCTGTCCCATGCAGGGGTAGGAGCGGGGGACCCGTGAATTCGGCGTCGACACAACTGGTTCCGACCGGTCGTCGAGACGTCTTGGGGTGAAGCCGAGGTCATGCACCGTGGCCGAGGCCGGGCGAACCTTTCCGCCCGAACCCGACAGCTCACTTCGCAGGCGGCCGAGAGGTCTGACCCATGGCTCACGAGCCACGCCACCGCGCGCGCAAGAAGCGCCCCCTCCGCCAGCTCGCAGTCCTTGCCACGGCAACCGCCGCCGTCGCCGCCCCGATCTCTTCCAGCCTCTACACCGCCGATGCCGCCAGTGGCCGCACCTGGGACCGGCTCGCGGGTTGTGAGTCCGGCGGCAACTGGCACATCAACACCGGCAACGGCTACTACGGCGGCCTGCAGTTCAGTGCAGGCACGTGGACCAACAACGGTGGCGGCAAGTTCGCACCGCGGGCCGACCTCGCGACGCGGGAGCAGCAGATCGCGATCGCCGAACGGGTGTTGCACGGACAGGGCTGGGGCGCCTGGCCGGCGTGTTCACAGCGTCTGGGACTCGACGCCAGCGATGCCCGCGCTCGCGACGAGAAGCTCAACGCCAAGTACGTGCACCGCTGGCAGTACGAGAAGAACCAGCGACAGGGTCACACGGCTCCGTTGAAGGCCGTCTCGGTCAACTGAGCTCGTCGTCGAGTCCGGCGCTGGTCGAGCTGCGTCAGCGCGAGCGCTTGAGGTAAGTCGCCGCCACCCGCAGCGCCCGGTCAGCGGGTTGCTGACCAGCCGGATAGTTGTAGTCCTGACCGACGCTGTGGAAGACGACATAGCTGATCACGTCGCCGTCACGCACATACCCCTCGCCGTTGAAGTAGCCGGCGTCCGGGTCACCCTCCACCGGCCCATAGCTGACCAGCCGCTCGTGGCCGGGACCGACCACGGTGTCGACCGTGCTGTCCGCGCTCACGCTTGCCCGCTCGACGCCGGGTTGTTGACGGACGTTGCTGCGGCAGGTGCCGAGCCACTTCGCCAGGACCGACTCGGCCATCGTGGCGGTCTGCTCGTCGGGGAAGACCCCCGTCGTCAGGGCTGCCGCGTCGTCGGGGGCATCCGAGCGGGTATAGGTGGTCGTGTACTCGGCCACGGCCCCGATCGCAGTCAGGGGTGCGCGCTGACAGCGCGATCGGGCCGGACCCTCCGGTGGCTCCCCGCTTCCACTCGTGACGCCATCCCAGGTCCACTGCTCGTTGAAGCCGGGCATCCGTCGCATCGGCACCTTCGACTGTCGGGCCCGCGCCGTCGAGCTGTCGTCACGGGTCGTGGGCGCGGCCGTGGTCGGAGCGGTCTCGGTGGTGTCTCCCGGCCCGGTCGACTCGTCGGTGACCGTCGGCGTCGAGGTGAGTGGATCGGACGTCGCGCTGTCCGTCGGGGCGTTGCCTGCGTCGTTGGTGGTCTGGCCGTCGCAGCCACTCAACGCCAGGGTGGCGGCCAGGGCCAGACCGGCATACGTGGCGGAGCGGTGGCGGCGGCTCATCGAGCAACTCCTCGCAGAAGGGGGACCGGGGGTCTGGTCCCGGGCGGTGGGACCCGGTCAGGATGTCAAACTCAGCGACCCTGACCGGCCCAACACGCGGGAACACCGCGAGGCGGAACCAGGGAGGGCTCAGCTGCTCGCCGACACCATCAGCGTCTGCGGAACGGCCTCGGCTTCGGCGCCGGCGGCGTACGTCTTGAGGGTGTACGCGCCGGCGGCCGTGAGCTCGACGACGACCTCGCCGCTGCCGTTGGCGGCAGCCTCGGCAGTCCCGACCGTCTGACCGTTGGGGTCGAGCACTTCGAGGTAGTACTCGGACGAGGCCGTGTTCTCGAGCTTGAACTCGATCTTCTCGCCGACCTGGGCGGTGAGTGAGGTGACCGCCTTGGGGGCGCCGCCGGCCTCGATCTCGACCTCGATCTCGCGGTCGTAGGCCGCCTCGGAACCAGCTGGTGACTCGTCCGACCCGTCACCGGTGACCGCGATGTCGGTACGGATCCCGTCGCCCTTCATGCCGGGTTTGCAGGCGACCTGATACGTGCCCGCGCCGAGATCGGCCTGGAGGTCGCGGGACGTACCGGGGCCGACGTTCTCCACCTCGCCCATGATCTTGGTGAAGGCGTCCCCGTCCTTGCCGTAGACGTACACCTCGGTGACGTCACTCCCGGTGTTCTCGACCTTGAACGTCACCTTCCCTGCCGGGAGCGTGGTGGTGGAAACCGCACAGGTGGTGTCGCCGGCCTTGACCTCGTAGCCCGTGCTGTTCGATGACGAGTCGCTGCTGCAGGCGGACAGCCCGCCGAGCAGGGTGAGTCCGGCGATGAGCAGGGCGGGGCGTGGAGTAGGCATAGGAGCAGGAACCTCACAGGTCAGTCGGGTCGGGTCGTCGTTGCGGCGGGGCAGGGCGAGGGATGAGGGGCGAGGTCAGGCGCGGACAGAGGTCGTGGCGGCCGGCTGTGGGACGGGTGGACGCTGCTTGCCTGGCCACAGGAAGGCGGTCATCACCGTCGCGAGGTACGTGATCCAGACGCCGAGCTCGACCGCGCTCGGTTGCGGGTTGAAGTTGAACGCCCCCTTGAGGAGCGTGCCGTACCAGGACGAGAGGGGGACCTGCGCGCTGATGTCGAAGACCGTGTTGTTGAGCCCGGGGATCCAGCCCGCTTCCTGCAGGTCGTGGAACCCGTAGGCGAGCACCCCGGCGGCGACGACCACCAGACCGATGCCGGTGTACTTGAAGAACGACGCGAGGTTGATCCGGACAGCGCTCTTGTACAGGAGGTAGCCGAGCACCACTGCACTGAGCAGTCCCAGCGTGACGCCGAGGAACGGCCGGGTGCCGGTGGTCGCCTGCGTCGTGGACCACACGAACAGGGACGTCTCGATGCCTTCGCGGGCCACCGACACGAACGCGATGAAGACGAGCGCCACCCGTCCCATGGTCAACGCGTCGGAGAGCTTGCCCTCGAGCTCGCGCTTCATGAACCGGGCCGTGCGCTTCATCCAGAAGATCATCCAGGTGACCAGCCCGACGGCCAGGATCGACATGATCCCGCCGAAGGCCTCCTGGGCCTGGAAGGACATGTTGTGGCTGGTGAAGGTCAACAGCGCGCCGAAACCCAGGCTGAGCAGGACGGCGCCGAGGACGCCGGCCCAGATGTCAGGGAGCCGGTCGCTGCGACCGGTCTTCACGAGGTAGGCCACCAGGATGCTGACGACGAGGGTGGCCTCGAGTCCTTCACGAAGGCCGATCAGGTAGTTGGCGAGCACGGCTTTCTCCTGCGCGTTGTCCAGCGAGTTAGGTGAGGCTTACTTTACGCAGAAGAATTTACGCAACACAAGTCGTAGGTAAATGCCCCGGGGGCGGGATCAGGCGTCGGGTTCGGCGGCGAGGGCATCTGCCAGCGCACGCGCGGTGAGCGTGACCTGCCACGGACGGGCTCCGACACCAGCGAGGAAGGCGGCGACCGTCTCGACACTCGCGTCGTCAGGCGGAGTCCAGGCCAACCGACGCACGGCGTCGGGCGCGAGCAGGTTCTCCTGCGGTACTTCGTGCTGGACCGCCAGCCCCAGGACCGCCTCGCGGCACCTGGCGAGGCGAGCGGCCGCGACCGGATTCTTGTCGGCCCAGGCGCGCGGTGGCGGCGGCCCGTCATGCTGCGGTGACACCGTGGGCAGCGCGTTGTCCGGGAGAGCCAGCGCGTCGCTGATGACCTGGGCGAAGTCACGGAGGTAGCGCTGACCGCCCCTGGTCGCGTATCCCTCGACCCGCGCCAGCGCGTTGCGTGAGGTGGGGGCTGCGGCCGCGGCTGCGACGATCGCGCTGTCGGGGAGGACCCGGCTCGCGGTGACGTCACGCGTGCGCGCGATCTCGTCACGGCGCTGCCAGATGGCTCGGACGATCGCGAGCCCGCGACGACCTCGAACACGGTGGATGCCCGACGTACGCCGCCAGGGCTCGGCCCGCGGGGCGGGTTCGGGGTTGGCGACCCAGGCCGCGAACTCCTGGCGTGCCCACTCCGCTTTACCCGCCTCTTCGAGCTGCTCGGCGAGGACATCCCGCAGCTCGACCAGCTGCTCGACATCAAGCGCGGCGTACAACAACCAGGGTGCGGGCAGTGGCCTTCTCGACCAGTCGACTGCCGAGTGCTCCTTGCGCATCCGGAAGCCGAGCAGCTCCTCGACCAACACGGCCAGCGCCACGCGGGGGTAGTTCAGCAGCCGGCCGGCGAGCTCGGTGTCGAAGAGGTGGGTGGGCCGCATGCCGACTTCTGCGAGGCAGGCCAGGTCCTGGCTGGCGGCGTGGATGATCCATTCGACATCACTCACCGCGGCGGCCAACGGCTGCAGCGCCTCATGGGGGACCGCGCCGAACGGTATGGGGTCGATGAGGGCCGTGCCGGCGCCGTTTCGCCGGATCTGGATCAGATACGCGCGGTGTCCGTAGCGGTAGCCCGAGGCGCGTTCGGCGTCGATGGCGAACGCGCCGCTGCCTGCTGCGAACTGGTCAGCGGTCCGCTCCAGCCCCTCGAGCGAGTCGATGACCGGCGGCAGACCGTCCCGCAGCTCGAGCAGGGGCGCCAGTGGAGCCTCGGGCTCAGGCGGTTCGGCGTCAGTGGGGGCTGGGGGGGCGGTGACGACAGGGTCGGTCGGCTCGCCGGACGTCATCGAGCCCGCTGGCCGCGCCGGTTCGGCATGGCGACCACTCCGGCGGGCACCGGCGGGAGCCCCGCGGCGGTGCACAGCAGGTCGCCCCACGCCTCGACGTGGGAACGGATGTCACCCAGCGGCGTCCAGGACGCACGGACCTCGATCTCGGCGTTCGCCGGATCGCCCTGCATCCCGCCGAAGCTCTCCGACGCCACGCGCGTCACGGTGCCGCTCGGAGCGACGTACTCGGCGCCATGGGTCGACAGTGACTCGGTGAGCCAGGTCCAGCCGACTTCGGACAGCAAGGGGTCGGTCACCATCTCGGGGTCGATGTCGGCGCGCACGTAGGCGACGCACCGGAAGACGCCTTCCCAGGCGTCGTTTCCGGCCGGATCGTAGAGCAGCACCAGGCGGCCGCCGCCGACATCCTCGCCCCCGACGGTCACGTCAGCCGTAAGAGCCGCCGAGTAGGGAGCGATCCGCTGTGGGGCGGGCATCTCTTCGCTGAAGATCTCAGGGCGCAGCCGCGCCGACCGGAGCTGATCGAGAGCCTTCCGGAACTCTTCCGGCGGCGCGTCGACTTCATTGCGCGCGGCCATGGTCCGAGCGTAGGTCCTCTCCGCGGCCGCAGTCCCAGCGACGCGCCGATGGGTGAGCGGGCCTTTCCCGGTCCATTTCGGCTGCGTGCGAGGATTCCTGGCGTGATCACGAACGCCTCGTCGCCCGCGAACAGCGCCCTCGTGCGGGCTGCGCGTGGCGAGCGGACCGAACACGTGCCGGTCTGGTTCATGCGACAGGCGGGACGCTCCCTGCCGGAGTACCGGCGGTTGCGCGAGGGCGTTGCCATGCTCGACGCCTGCATGCGTCCGGACCTGATCGTCGAGATCACCCTGCAGCCTGTACGCCGGCACGGTGTCGACGCGGCGATCTTCTTCAGCGACATCGTGCTGCCCCTCAAGGCGCTCGGCGTCGACCTGGACATCAAGCCGGGCGTCGGCCCGGTGATCGCGGCTCCGGTGCGAGACCTGGCCGGTGTCGACGCGTTGCCCGAATTCGATCCGAGCAGGCTCGAGTTCGTGACCGAGGCGGTCGGGGTGTTGGCCGGGGAGCTCGGCAGTACGCCGTTGATCGGTTTCGCCGGGGCGCCCTACACGCTCGCCTCCTACCTGATCGAAGGCGGCCCGTCGAAGGATCATGCGACGACGAAGGCGCTGATGCGCGGTGCGCCTGACGTGTGGGCCGCGCTACTGAGCCGGCTCGCCGAGATCTCGGCCGGCTTCCTGCGCGTGCAGGTCGAGGCCGGGGCATCCGCTGTGCAGCTGTTCGACTCCTGGGCTGGGGGACTGTCTCCTGACGACTACCGGGCTCACGTGCTGCCCTACTCCACCCACGTGTTCTCGGCGATCGCTGATCTCGACGTTCCTCGGATCCACTTCGGTGTCGCCACCGGGGAGCTGCTGGCCGACATGAGCACCGCCGGCGTCGAGGTGATGGGCGTCGACTGGCGGGTGCCGCTCGATCAGGCGGTCAGCAGGATCCGGCCTGGCCAGGCCGTGCAGGGCAACCTCGACTCGACCGTGGTCTTTGCGCCCTGGGACGTGGTCGCCGAGACGACACGGGACGTCATTCGGGCGGGCCGGGCGGCACCGGGTCACATCTTCAACCTGGGGCATGGCGTGCTTCCCGACACCGACCCGGACGTGCTCACCCGGATCGTCGACCTGGTGCACTCCCTGGACGGCTGAGGCCGAGCTGGTCAGGCCTCCGTGGCCGGCGACTCGTGCTGCGGGGCCCACCGGCGTACGGACCAGAACCCGAGGCCGGCGAGCAGCAGGATGACCGTGCCCAGCGGGAGCGCGAGGCCGAGACCGTGTCCGACCGCGACGATCGTGGCGGTCATCGCGTCCCAGCCCTGGCGGATGCCGGCCAGGAAGCCTGCGTTGTCGTCGGATGGCTTCGGCGCCAGCCCGGCCGGAGGTTGGTCGATCGTGACGGTGATCGTCGAGAACGTGGTCCGGTCAGCAAGTGAGCGTTGCTGCGCCTGCAGTGACTCGAGGTCTGCCTGCCGACGTGACAGCTCGCTCTCCAGCGCGATGATGTCGCCGAGCTGGGTCGCCTTGCTGAACAACCGGCGCAGGCTGGCGATCGAGCGCTCGGCGCTGCGGACGCGCGAGGCGATGTCGGCGACGGCCGTGGTGACGTCCTCGGAGTTGCGCGACTTGCCGACGAGGTGTGCGAAGCCGGCGATCTCGTTGAGCGAGGTGTCGAACCGAGCGACGGGCACCCGGATCACGAGGACGGACCGGGTCTCGGTGCCCTTGTCGTCGGTGCGGGTGTCCTCGCTGCTGATGTCGCCGCCGACGGTCCCCACGAGAGCGTAGACACGGTTGAGTACGCGACCGATGTCGCTGGACTCCAACGACACCGCGCCGGTCTTGATGAGGGCGGACTCGGTCAGCAGATCGGCTTGCTGGGTGCCCCCGGACGCCGGGGGTTTCGAGGCGTTGTCGGGGACGATGGCTTCCTGCCCACCGTCGACGCCGGTGCCGCCTGAATCGGTGCCGACTCCGACGGGTCCGCTGACCACGCTGCCTGCGCCGACATCTTTCATGACGTCGGCCGAGCTCTCGCTCGAGCCGTTGCTGCAGGCGGAGATGGTCACCATGCAGGCGACCGAGAGCACGGCCGCGGCTATCACCGTGCGGGAGGACGTTCGTCGGGTTTGCATGCCCCTTCGACGCCGGTGACCTCGCGTCGGTTCCCCGGCGCGACCGTGATGTCGTGCGGCGATGGACGCATGCGAGGCTGGATGCATGCCGCCGCCGACGTCTGTCTCACGGTCGGGCCCGTCAGCCGATCGACGCGTCGTGGTGGTCGGAGCGGGTCTGGCCGGGTTGAGCGTTGCCCGTCAGCTGCTGGTCAGCCGGCCGGACCTGGACGTCGTCGTGCTCGAGGCTTCGGACGAAATCGGGGGCAAGCTTCGGCTGGGAGAGGTGGCCGGCATCCCGGTCGACCTCGGAGCCGAGTCGATGCTCAACCGCCGCCCCGAGGGCACCGAGCTGGCCCGGGCCGTGGGCCTCGGTGACCAGCTCGTTCATCCTCAGGTCAGTGGCGCCGCCGTCTGGACCAGGGGCGCGCTGCGGCCGCTGCCGCCGAGCCTCATGGGCATCCCCGTCAACCTGGGCGTTACCTCGACCAGCGGCATCGTCGCTCGTTCGTCGCTGGCCCGGGCGCGGCTCGAACGGTTCCTGCCGAGGTTGGACCTCACCGAGGACATCGGAGTCGGACGGTTGGTCGCTCGCCGACTCGGCGCCGATGTCCGCGACCGGCTCGTCGAGCCGCTCCTCGGCGGGGTGTATGCCGGCCGCGCGGACGAGATCTCGACGCACGCAGCCCTCCCACAGCTGGTGACCGCGGTCCAGCAACACGGAAGCCTGCTGGCGGCAGCCCGGGCGACGGTCGCGGGCCCCGATGACGGGACCCAGCCCTCGGGTCCGACAGTCCCGGTCTTCGCCGGAGTCTCCGGTGGGGTGGCCCGACTTGCCCACGCCCTTGCGGCGGACATCCGTGCTCGGGGCGGGCAGGTCGTGACCGGTGCGGTGGTCCGCGAGCTGGCGCGCACCAGCCAGGGTTGGCGGGTCGTGCACGGCCCGACCATCGACCCGGTAGCCGTCGAAGCCGGCGCGGTGGTGCTCGCCGCTCCCGCGGCGCCGACAGCACGTCTCCTGCGCTCGGTCGCTGCGACTGCGGCGCTCGAGCTCGGCCGGATCGAGTACGCGTCCATGGCGTTGGTGACCATCGCCCTCGAAACCGCCGCCGTGTCGGTCGACCTCGCCGGCTCCGGTTTTCTGGTTCCGCCGATCGACGGCAGGCTCATCAAAGCCGCAACCTTCTCGTCGCAGAAGTGGGCCTGGCTCTCCGGCGACGTGATGATCCTGAGGTGCTCGGTCGGCCGTCTTCGAGAGGAAGCCGACCTGCAGCGCGATGACACCGACCTGGTCGAGAACGCCGTGCTCGACCTGCGCGAAGCCACGGGGTTGCGAGCACCTCTGCTCGACGCCACCGTGACCCGTTGGGGTGGAGCCTTGCCGCAGTACGCCGTCGGGCACCGGGACCGCGTCGCCCGGGTCGAGGCGTCCATCGCGGAACTGCCTGGCGTCGAGGTGTGCGGAGCCGCGTTCGAGGGGGTCGGCATTCCCGCCGTGATCGCCTCCGGGCACGCCGCCGCCACCCGGGTGCTGGCCGCGCTTCCCCCGGCGGGGACAATGGGGTCATGACCACTCCCACCTCGCCGTTCTCCAACTCGCCGCACCGCAGTGCAGCAGACGGGCCGGTCGAGACGCCGCAGTCTGCCCCGGTCCGCGAGCCGGCGGATCCCACCCCGGCCAAGCGTCCGCAGCAGGGCAAGGCGGCACGCGAGCTCAACGACGTCATCCGCTACACGATGTGGTCGGTCTTCGAGCTCTCCGAACCCGCCGGGTCCGAAGAGGAGCGGGCCGAGCAGATCGGCGAGGTCGAGGCGCTGTTCGCCGATCTCGCCGAGCAGGACGTCACCGTACGGGGCCTGTACGACGTCTCCGGGTTGCGCGCCGATGCCGACCTGATGGTGTGGTGGCACGCCTCGACCGCTGAAGCGTTGCAGGCGGCCTACAACGGCCTTCGGCGTACGGCACTGGGCGGCCGGCTGGTGCCGGTGTGGTCACAGATGGCGCTGCACCGGCCCGCGGAGTTCAACAAGAGCCACATCCCGGCGTTCCTGGCCGACGAGGCCGCCCGGGACTACATCTGCGTCTACCCGTTCGTGCGCTCCTACGAGTGGTATCTGCTCGAGGACGCCGAGCGCCGGGCCATGCTCGCCGAGCACGGCCAGCTCGCGCGCGGCTTTCCGGACGTGCGGGCCAACACGGTCGCGTCGTTCGCGCTCGGCGACTACGAGTGGATCCTCGCGTTCGAGGCCGACGAGCTGCATCGCATCGTCGACCTGATGCGTCAGCTGCGAGCCAGCACCGCACGTCGCCACGTGCGCGAAGAGGTGCCGTTCTACACCGGACGTCGGCGCAGCGTGAAGGACCTGCTGACCGCCCTGCCGTGAGAGGAAGCTGAACCATGGCGTACGACGAGGACCTCGCTGACCGGATCCGGGTGGCGATCGGCGATCACAGTGGTGTGTCCGAGCAGCGGATGTTCGGCGGGCTCGCGTTCCTGGTCAACGGCAACATGGCCGTGGCTGCGAGTGGTCAGGGTGGATTGCTGCTCCGCGTCGACCCGGGCGAGACGGATGCGCTCGTGGCGGAGGACGGGGCGGAGCGGTTCGAGATGCGCGGTCGTGCGATGAACGGGTGGCTGCACATCGAGGCGTCCGCCGCTGAGTCCGACGAGCAGCTCTCTCGCTGGGTCGACATCGGCGTCACCTACGCCCGGTCGCTGCCCGCGAAGTAGCCGCGAGGTGACCCGCTAAACCGTCCCGGCCCACCGCGAATTGCGGGAAGGTACATGGTCGGATCGGCGTGTCGAGATGCGCGTTCCCGCAATTAGCGGGGCGCCGTCCGACCTTCTCGAACGAACAACGTCGGTCGTCGAACTCTGCTCCGGAAGGAGGGTGTCCGGAATCCGTTCTAACGTGACATCATGACGATGCCGAACAATCCCTGGGAGCCACCGACTGCCGGGTCTGAGATCGAGCAGCTCCTCGGTGCCCTCAACCGGTTGCGCTACACCTTTCGCTGGAAGGTCGACGGTCTCGACGCAGCGGGCCTCAACGCCTCGTTCGGCGCTTCTTCGCTGACGCTGGGGGGCCTGATCAAGCATCTGGCCGCCCAGGAGGACTACGCCTCCACGGTCAAGCTGGCTGGCGAGCCGATGGATGCGACGTGGGCCGACAACGGTTGGGACGGCAGCGACGACTGGGAGTTCGAGTCGGCCACTGACGACAGTCCCGAACGTCTCTACGCGCTCTGGGACGGCGCGGTGGCTCGCTCACGCTCCCGGGTGGACGCAGCGCTCGCCCGGGGCGGTCTCGACCAGCGCATCCACGTCTCGCGGCCGGACGGGGAGCACGCCAACCTGCGACGGCTGCTGTGTGACCAGGTCGAGGAGTACGGCCGCCACACCGGTCACGCCGACCTGATTCGCGAAGCCGTGGACGGGCGGGTGGGTGAGGATCCGCCTGAGGACTGGCGGCCCTAGCCCGCGGCGCTGGCCCGGCTACGGTTTCGCCGGCTCCAGCGTCAGCGAGATCGAGTTGATGCAGTAGCGCGCGTCGTTGGGGTTGTCGTACCCCTCTCCGAGGAACAGGTGCCCGAGGTGCGAGTCGCACGTCGAGCAGCGCACCTCGGTGCGCGCCATCCCGAGTGAGCGGTCCTCGAGCAGCGTGACACCGTCAGTCTCGCTCGGGGCCCAGAAGGACGGCCACCCGCAGTGCGAGTCGAACTTGGTGTCGGACCGGAACAGCTCGGCACCACAGGCCCGACAGCGATAGACACCTTCGGTCTTCGTGTCGACGTACTCGCCGGTGTGCGGCCGCTCGGTGCCGGCCTTGCGCAGGACGTCGTACTCCTGCGGGTTCAGCTGGGCGCGCCACTCCTCGTCGGTCTTGGTCACACGCTCGTGCGTGACTGCGTCCGTCCCGGTGGTGGAAGTCTCAGTGCTCTCCATGACCTCAGCGTACGGGGCGCGTGGAGCCCCTCCGAGGGCGCGCGAGACGCACCACGAATTCGTAAGACTTGGACCGTTGGTCCGTCCACGTCTACGTGACCGTGATGGCGACCGTGGGCGAGACGCCGAGGACGTGGTCGCCGTCCGCCGGCTTGGCGATGCGGTACGACGTGGTGCCCTTCGTCGCCTTCTTCGACGTGACCAGGATGTAGCTGTAGAAGCTGTCCTGATCGAGCGTGACGCTGTCGATCGTCACCCAGGTGGTGCCTTGAAGGGCTTGGACCAGCACCGTCTGGCCCTCGTGGTTGGGAGCGACGACCCCCGCGAACATCGTCGAGTCACCCTTCTTCAGCACCGTGCTGCCGACGGCCAGCGACACCCGGGTCGCAACCTCGACTGTCACGCCAGGGCTCGAGGCCGCTGCATGCGTGCTGTCACCGGCGAACTCGACCCGGTAGTCGGTCGTCGCTGCTGGTGACACCGTGAACGAGTAGGAGCCGGTGGGACCCGTGGTCGTCGTCGCACCGGTGGACGCGTAAGGGTCCGGGCCGTGCCGTGACGTCAGCGCCACGGTGGCCCCACTGATCGGGCTGCCGTCCTCGTTGGTGAGCGTCCCTGCAATGGTCGAGCTCGAACCGTAGACGACCGGCGTCGGAGCCGATGTTGCGGTGAGCCCGGCGGCTGCGAGCCCGAGATGCAGGTCCACCACCTGGGGGTCGTGGTCGCTGGCCTGGTCGTTGAACTCCGCGTTGACGTGGACGATGTCGTAGTCGTAGCCCTGGTTGGCCAGCCCGTCGCTGAGCAGGATGTGGTCGAGCACCTGGGAATTGCCCTCGTAGACGTAGGTGTAGCGCTCCTGGTCGGGCAGCGTGCTCGGCAGGTCGAGCAGGGCCGACCCGTTCTCGGTCAGCGTGGTGACGCTGTCGGAGTACTCGAAGTCGTTGAGGTCGCCGAGCACGACGACGTTCGCCTGCGGGTCGACGTCGAGGATCTCGTGGACGAAGTGGTTGACGGTCTGCGCCTGCGTGACCCGCTTGGCCTCGGACCCCTGGATGGGCGGCTGGTTGGCGCCGTACAGCGGCTGGTCCCCGCCCTTGCTGCTCCAGTGGTTCGCCACCACGAAGACCTGCTGTCCGCCGAAGGTGAACTGGCCGGCCAGGGGGACCCGGGTCGAGGCCCAGGCTGCGTTGCCGGGGTCGACGCGGCCAGGGGAATGGGTCAGCTGCGGCGACCCGTCCGATGCGGTCACCACGTCGGTGTCCTGGGTCGACGTGCCCGGGTCGTGTTCGACGAAGGACAACGGAGTCCCGTCCTGGATGAGGAACGCGACCCGGATGTTGCCGCCGGGTTCACCGCCCTCGGCGTCGTTGACGGGATCGATCTGCCGGTAGCTGTACGACGGCCCGCCCTGGGCGGCGATGGCGGCGATCAGCTGGCTGAGGGTCTGGTCGGCCGCGGTGGTGCCGTTGTCGGTGGCGCCGTTGTTGTCCTGCACCTCTTCGAGCGCGACGAGGTCCGGCGCCTTGAGGTTTGCCACGATGATGTGCGCAAGATCATCGAACTTCGACTGGGGATCAGTCGGGTCGAGGTTCTCGACGTTGAACGTTGCGACCGACAGCTCGTCGTTGGCAGCCTGCTGGGTCGCCTCACGCGTGATGCCCCCGGGTTGCAGCAGCGGCGGCGTGCTGGCCATGAGGTGGAAGTTGTTGAAGTCGTAGCCGACGTTGCCGACCGCGTCGGAGTAGCTGTCCCCGACATTGGCGGACGGAACGGCGGTGCTGCTGGAGTCGAGGACGATCCGCTCGGGGTTGGGGTCGTTCGGCAGCAGCACGATGCCACCTCGGTTGGTCTGCGTGCCCGATCCCTGCGGGACGATGGGCGTCTCGCCGTACGTCGTGTTGGTCGGCCCCACGACGCGCGCGTTCGGAAGGTCGACCAGCATGCCCTCCAACGACTCCCAGAAGTCGATGCCGTCCTCGTTCGGCTGGTACTGGCCGCTGGTCTCGACGTTGATCTGGCCGCCGGGCGGGGCGTCGTTGTCGATCACGGTGGTGGGCACATGCAAGCCGTTGGGCCCGATCTCCGTCGGCGCCACCAGACCGGCGCTCGGGTCGACGACCGTGACGCTCGGCGTCACGATCTCGGTCGTGGTCAGGCCACTCGCGCCGGGGCGGAACTCGCTCACCTTGCCGTCGATGCTCACCGAAGCACCCGGCTGGAGGGCGGCGCCGGGCGCCGACGAGGTGAAGACGTAGACGCCTGAGCTGGCCCCGGCGACGTATCCCGGCGCACCGGACCCGCGCGGGTCCTGCACGTACAGCCCGCGGGCGTCGCGAGCCGTGATGACACCCGTCACGCCGGTGACGCTCTGCCCGTTGTAGGGCGAGAGGTGTCTCGCGCCCTGGATCTGGGCGATGGTCGCGGCCGACGGCGGGACCACGCAGGCGCTGCCGCAGGGCGTGGGGCTCGGGGCGCCGGCCACGAAGTCGGTGCTGTTGTCGTCGGTGTCGCTGCCCGCGCCGTTTCGCGCGATCGAGGTCGTGTTGGAGCTCGCCGGCCCCTTGGCGCCTTCGTAGTCGTTGACGGTGCCGGCGCCCCAGCCGACGAAGTCCACGACCCCGGCGGCGCCCGCGCACGTGCCGGCTGGGCAGGACAGCGCGCTCTGCGTCGACACGAGGGCGACCCGCCCGGTCGTGCCGCTCAGGTTGATGGAGCCGGTGGCGTCCGGCGTGGGCAGGTCAGCGGTGCCGCCAGCTCCCGCACTCTCCTGCACAAGGTAGGTGGCTCCGGCGGGGATCTTGCCGCTCAGGTTCGTGACCTGGAACGAACCGATCCCCGTCGCGGAGTTGTACTGCACCGAGTAGCCCGAGACGTCCACGCTGGACGCACTGATGTTGCGCACCTCGATGAAGTCGTTCTTGAACGTCGCACCGGAGTTGCCGCCTCCGCCGTACACCTCGTTGATGACCAGGGTCGTGGAGGGCGCGGCATCGGCCTGCAGGGCGGGCAGTCCGAACAGGGCGGTGGCGACGGTGACCGGGAGAGCGGCAGCGAGAAACAGCCGACGCTTGTGATGTGCGCTCACAAGATGTCCTTTGGTGCGAAGGAAGGCAGGTATCGGGGTGAATCCACGGGTACCGGGTGGTACCGGCTAGACCCTAGGTGCCGAACGTGACGTTTGGGAATCCTTCCGGTGGACTTTTCCCGACGAGTCCGGCGGCGGTCGTCGCGACCGCCGCAGCTACCCTGACGTCATGGCGACGCCGGCAACCGAGATCGAGGTGGACGGAACAGCGGTACGGGTCTCGAGTCCCGATCGGGTGGTGTTTCCCGCCACCGACCACACCCCGGAGGCCACGAAGTTGGACGTCGTGCGGTACTACGCGGCCGTCGGGCCTGGCATCCTGCGCGCCCTCCACCTGCGGCCGACCACGTTGGAGCGCTGGCCGAAGGGTGTCCATCCCGGCATCAAGCAGGCCACGCGGACCGACCGGCAGGGCGACGCGTTCTACCAGAAGCGCATCCCGAAGGGTGCTCCTCCGTACGTCGAGACGGCGACAATCCAGTTTCCGTCGGGCCGGTCGGCAGATGAGGTCTGCCCGACCGAAGCCGCCGTCGCTGCGTGGGCCGCTCAGATCGGGACCATCACGTTCCACCCCTGGCCGGTGCGCCGCGCCGATGTCGAGCATCCGGACGAGCTGCGGCTCGACCTCGACCCTCAACCGGGTACGGATTTCGCCGATGCGGTGGTGGTGGCCCGGGAGGCGCGCCGATTGCTCGAGGAGCTAGGGATACGGGGTTTCCCGAAGACCTCCGGCAACCGGGGAATCCATGTCTACGTCCGCGTCGAGCCGCGATGGACGTTCACCGACGTTCGCCATGCGGCCATCGCGTTCGGCCGCGAGCTCTCCCGTCGCATGCCCGCATTGGTGACGACGAACTGGTGGAAGGAGGAGCGTGGCGAGAGGATCTTCGTGGACTACAACCAGAACGCGCGCGACCGCACGATCGCCAGCGCCTACTCGGTGCGGCCTTTGCCCGGTGGTCCGGTGTCGACGCCGGTCACCTGGGACGAGCTCGACGGTCTCGACCCGCGCGCGTTCACACTGCACACGGTGCCCCAGCGGTTCGCCGAGCTTGGTGACCTCCATGCCGAGATCGACGATGCCCAGCACTCCCTGCAGCCGTTGCTCGACTTGTACGACCAGGACCTGGCAGCGGGTCTGAGCGATCTCCCGTATCCGCCGGAGTACCCGAAGATGAAGGGCGAGCCACCGCGCGTCCAACCCAGTCGGATGAACCAGGACAACTGGCCGAAGCCCACGGACAACTGACATCGGAGCCTTGTCAGGATTGAGGGACCTGCCTTGTGGGTATGTGACGGTCACGCATCCACGAAGGGAGCCGGCCATGTCAGCAGAGTCCAACGAGACCAGAGAGTTCGAAGAGAACGTCAACCCGCCTGCCCAGGGCCGGGTCGGCAACGACTACCGCGAGGGCTCCAACCCGAGTCCGGGCGGAGACATCGACACCAGTGGCAGCACGCTTCCCCCGTATGAGGGACGCAGCACGGGCGCGGACTTTCCGGGAGATCGCTCTGACAGCGCCAGTGCGGGCACGCACCGCGCCGAGGGCGACGGCCTGACCTCGCCCGATCCGGAGAGCACACCCGGCGGTGCGACGGCGTCGCCGGCCGACGAGCAGCCCGCGTCGGAGATGCCGGAGAACGAGAGCGACGACCCCGGTGTCGGCCCGGCTCATACCGCCGGAACCACCCGGGGCGAGAACGTGGGGGATCGTGACGGCCAGGAGAGCGGTCGCTACGACACCGCCTCCGACGAAGGTGCCGGCCGTCCGGCCGGGGAGTCCACGAACCGTGACCAGACGAGCGTGGACCCCCACGACGGGAACACCGACCGCACCACCGGCTAGCCCGGAGTCGCGCTCGGACGCCTGGTTCGCCACAATGCCCGGGTGAAGAGGGACTGGGAGGCGTATTTCGCGGCGACGGACTCCACGCGGGAGATCCGGGCGCTGTTCAGGGAGGCGCTGGCGGCTCAGCCGCCACTGCCGCACCCGCGACGGGCCACCGACCTCGGCTTCGGTCACGGGGTCGAGACACTGGCGTTGCTCGCGGCGGGCTGGGAGGTGTACGCCGCCGACGGCGCACCGGGTGCGGTCGAGCGACTGCAGGCCCGGGTCCCGGCCGAACACGTCTCCCGGCTCACGCTCGAGCAGATCGATCTGGGGGCTGTGTCGGTTCCGCCTTCCGCCCTCGTGTGGGCGGGCCTGTCGTTGTTCTTCGTGCCGCCCGACCGCTTCGCGGCATTGTGGCGATCGATCCGTGCTGCGTTGGCGCCGGGTGGCCGGTTCGCCGGTCAGCTGCTGGGTGAGCGTGACACCTGGGCCGGCGACAGCGACACGACGGCGCTCAGCTCGGGGGAGCTCGACGAGCTCTTGACCGGCATGACTGTCGAGCACCGCACCGTCCAGGACGAGGATGGCCACGCAGTGAGCGGGCCCAAGCATTGGCACGTCCACAACGTCATCGCCCGGATGCCCGACGGATCGTGGACCTGACAAGTTATGCACCTGCGCGGCCAGTAGCCAGGGCAGGGCCCCGTCGCGTCCGCACAATGAGCGCTTATGTCAGCCTTCCGAAAGGAGTTGGCAGTCCCGTCCTCATCGCCGTGGGGGTAACGTCACTGGCATGAGCGATGAACTAGAGGAGAACTGGGTTCCCAAGGTGGCGCAAGGCGCCGAGGGCGAGGACCTGCAGGAGAAGTGGGTTCCCGACGTGGCAGACCGCGATGCGGCGACGGACCATCCGGACCAGGAGTGGATCCCCGCCCACACCGTCATCGAGGGCTTTGCCCGGGACGGTGAACACTACCGCTGCCTCTTCTGCAGCGGGAAGGTGCCGGCCCGACAGTCCGATATCGACGCACACCGTGCCGAACACGCCTGAGCACCGCTGAACGCGGGGCCGGGTGATGCCTGGGCTTGGGTGCGGCTACATGCCGGTGACGCCCTCGCCGCCACCTGCCTCGGCGTCGAGCGGCTCGTGTTCGACCAGGTGCAGGATCGGGACGCCGAGGCGGCGCCGGGCCTTCGACGCCCAGTCGAGGTGCAAGAACTCTTGCACGACGTGCGGGCGCGTCATCACGATGACCTCCTCGGCGTGGCGGGCAGCCGCCACCCGGTCGAGCGCGTCGATCGGGTCGTCTGAGCTGAACTCGCCGCTGGCCTCGTGACCGAGCGCACGGATGGCCGCGGTGCTGATGGTCACGCTGGTCTCGGCATCAGCGTCGATCTGCTTCTGTGACTCGACGGCGTCCATCCCGCTCGTCACGACCGGCGGTGCCGCCAGCACCTCACTGGCAGCGAGCGCGCCCAGGGCGGTCTCGACTCTCGCGGCGGCGTTCTCACAGGGGATCAGGACGTGGTAATGACGGGCGTCCTCGATGCCCTCGTGCAGGGAGACCACCTCCGCCGCGTCCCCCGCGCTCATGGCCTGCTCGGCCAGCACGATCACGTTGTACATGACGCTCCTTCGTTCGCAGGGGCTAACTCCATCATGCCCCCGCCCGGCTCCGGTACCCAACCCCGGGACGCGCGGAACCCCAGGTCAGCCGGGAGCCCCAGGTCAACGCAGGACCTCGGCCAGGTCGTAGCCGACGACCTCCTCGAGCTGGTCATAGGTGCAGGACCGGGGGTCGCGGTCGGGCCGCCAGCGCTTGAACTGCGCCGTGTGCCGCAGGCGGGTGCCCTCCATGTGGTCGTAGCCCACCTCGACGACCAGCACTGGGTCGATCGGGATCCAGCTGAGGTCCTTCTTGGCGTTCCAACGGGAGACAGCGCCGGGAAGGCGGCCCTTCTGATGGGCCTCCGCCTCGGCCCAGGCGCGCCACGGGTGGTCCTTCGGGTCGACCAGGAGGGGCTCGAGCTCGGTGATCAGCTCGGCTCTCCGTGCCGCGGCGAACGCCGCCGACACGCCGATGTGCTGCAACTGCCCTTGGTCGTCGTACAGCCCGAGCAGGAGGGAGCCGAGGAGCAGTTTGTCCTCGGTCGAGGTCTTGTGGAGGCGATAGCCCGCTACGACCGCGTCACAGGTGCGGTCGTGCTTGATCTTGATCATCGCGCGCCCGTTCGGCTGGTAGCTGCCGTCGCGTGGTTTGGCGACGATGCCGTCGAGCCCTGCGCCCTCGAAGCTGCCGAACCACTCCTCGGCAACCTTCCGGTCGAGGGTGGCCCTGGTGACGTGGATAGGGGCGGTGGCGGTCGCGAGTGCGGATTCGAGCAGCGCACGTCGTTCGGCGAGCGGGGTGTCGAGCAGCGAACGGTCCTCCAGCGCGAGCAGGTCGAACGCGACATACGACGCCGGCGTCTCGGCGGAGAGCTTCTGAACGCGTGAGTCGGCGGGGTGGATCCGTTCCTGCAGCACCTCGAACCGGAGCCGGCCGTGCATGGCCACCACGATCTCGCCGTCGACCACGCAGCGTTCGGGCAGTGACTCCTTCGCGGCCGCGACAAGCTCCGGAAAGTACCGCGTGAGTGGCCGCTCGTTGCGACTTCCGAGCTCGACCTCGTCGCCGTCGCGGAAGATGATGCAGCGGAACCCGTCCCACTTCGGCTCGAAGAGGAGCCCGTCGGCGAACTTCGACGGGTCGGGGATTCCCTTGGCCGACTTGGCCAGCATCGGCGAGATCGGAGGGTTGACCGGAAGGTCCATCGGAGAGTGCGCCTACCTTCGGGAGTCGTGGGTGGTCGTGTAGCGGCACAACAGGGTGCTGTCCGCCGTGAGCAGATGGCGCAGCTCGAGGTGCGCCGGCGTGTCCAGGGCGGCACCGTTGAGGATGCGGAGCGGGTCGCCGGCGACGAGCTGGGGGCTGATGGTCAGGCAGAGCTCGTCGAGACGCCCTGCCGCCACGAGATCGCGCATCAGTGACGGTCCGCCCTCGCAGAGCAGTCGTTGGTGACCAAGGGCCACCAATCCCTCGATGGCACGGCCGATGTCGAGGCCGTGCGGGTCCTCAGGTGGGCTTGCCACGACCACGGGTACCGCGACGAGGTCGCTGGCGTGCTCCTCGGCGGTTGCGGCCGTGGTCACGACGACGGTGGGGGCCGGGCCGCCGGCCAGGAGAGACGGGTCGATGCGGAGGCTACGGGACACGACAGCGATAGCCGGTGTGCGAGCGAGTCCGAGCTCGGCGCGCAGTGTGCCGTCGACCTCGTCGGGGAGCACGGGCTGATAGCTCTCCGCCCGGGCTGTGCCGGCGCCAACGACGATCAGGTCGCACAGTGAGCGCAGGAGGGCGAAGACCTGGCGATCGGCGGCCGTCGACAAGCTGCCCGACCGACTGTCGTCGCCATGGGCGGCGCCGTCGAGGGTCGCGACGAAGTTCGCCCGAACCCAGATGCGCTCCGACGGGTAGGCGTAGAGCTCGACCAAGTCGTCACTGGTCACCTCGTTGGGCGAGGTCGGAAACAACGGCTGCACACGCCGATCCTGCCACCTCGGTTGCGCGGTGGGCGCCGGTGTCGGCAACGCGACCACTGTGGAGAATGGCTCTCATGGCTGATCGTGTGGTCCCTCCGGGGGTGTCCGACGTGTTGAGGCTCCCGCCCGGCCCCGTCGACCTGGGCGAGATCGACCCACGTTCGACGCCGGGCTTCGACGGCGACAAAGCCGACGGCAAGAAGGCCCTCGCGGCCCTCGCCCCCGAGGTCGCCGAACTGCAGGAGCGTCTGTACGCCGAGTCGCGCGGCACCGTCGAACGCAGCGTGCTTCTCGTCGTGCAGGGCATGGACACGTCCGGCAAGGGTGGTGTGATGCGTCATTGCGTCGGTCTGCTCGACCCGCAGGGCGTCCAGATCACGGCCTTCAAGGCCCCGACGAAGGCCGAGCTCGCCCACGACTTCCTGTGGCGGATCGAGAAGCACGTGCCGGCTCCGGGCATGATCGGGATCTTCGACCGCAGCCACTACGAGGACGTGTTGATCGCCCGTGTCCATGAGCTGGCTCCAGCGAAGGAGATCGAGCGACGCTATGACGCCATCAACGCGTTCGAGCTGGACCTGCTCGGTCGTGGCACGCGTGTGATCACCTGCATGCTGCACATCTCCAAGGACGAGCAGCGCGATCGGTTGGCCGAACGGCTCGACGACCCGAACAAGCACTGGAAGTTCAACCCGGGCGACATCGACGAACGCGCGCGCTGGGACGACTACATGGCCGCCTATGCCGTGGCCCTGGAGCGCTGCAACACCGAGGCGTCGCCGTTCTACGTGATCCCCAGCGACCGCAAGTGGTACCGCAACTGGGCGATCACGTCGATCCTGCTCGAACAGCTCCGGGCGATGGACCCTCAGTACCCGCCCGGTGACTTCGACGTCGACCAGCAGCGCGCCCGGCTCGCCGCGACCTGAGGTTGGTCCAGTGGAGGGCGCGACGTCGGGTGGGTGACGTCGCGCCCCCACGCTGAGGTGACGCGCCGGGATGCTCCGGCGTCAGGCGGGCAGCTTGACGAGCTGCAGGGCCCCCACGGAGTACCGCGCCAGCAGGATGCGACTCAGCTCGGCGTGGGCGCCCAACGGACGCGAGACCGCGACGGCGCCGGCCTCCAACGCCAGCTCCTCGGCGCGGTCGGGCAGCCGACCTGGTGCGATGAACAGCGATCCGACGGCGACGTGCCGGCGGCCCTGGCGGCGCCAATCCCGGACGGCTTCACCCGTCGACGGGGGAGCCGTGGACGCGAAAGCCACGCTCGTGGGCAGTCGGTGTCGGTTGCCCCACAGACGCGCCAGCCGCGCCACGGTGGCGTTGGCAAGCGCGTCGGACGTCCCGGCGGCGGCCAGCACGAGCGCATCGAGCTCCCTGACGCGGGACTCCTTGAGCGACTCGCGCAGTCGCTCGTCCAGGATCGTGAGAAGGGCAGCGTCGGTCCCGACCACGTCTCCGACCCGGATGGCCAGTCCGTCGTGCCGCTCGGCCGCGCGAGCGACGACCTCGGGGACGTCGATGCGCGCGTGGTACGCCTCGGTGAGCAGCAGCGGCACGACCACGATCTCGTCATGGCCACGCGCAGCCAACCGGTCGACGACCGAGTCCACGTCGGGGCGGGCGTGGTCGAGGAAAGCCGGCTCGATCTTGAGGTCCGGTCGCAACGACTTCGTCGTGGCCACGATCTGCCGGATGGTCCGGGCAGCGCGCGGGTCACGGCTGCCGTGCGCGAGGGCGATGAGGGCTGGAGCGTTCATGAGTGGATTCCGCATTCTGTCTTGCCGGTCCCGGTCCAACGTCCGCTCCTGGCATCTTCGCCAGGAGCGACACGTCGGGTGCAGGGCCAGCATCCGATCGACGGGTAGCCGTCGTAGTGCAGCGGGTTGACCAGGACCCCGCCAGGTCCGGCGTGCTCTGCGATGTAACGGTCGACATCGGACTGTGTCCAGCGCGCGAGAGGCGAGACCTTCACCTTTCCCTTGGTGGCGTCCCAGCCGACGACGGGGGTGATGACGCGGTTGTGTGTCTCCTCGCGCCGCAGCCCCGTGGCCCACGCGTCGTACGCCGCCAGGCCGTCCGTGAGGGGCTGCACCTTGCGCAGTGAGCAGCACAGGTCGGGGTCGCGAGACCACAGGTCGGGGCCATACTCCTCGTCCTGCTGCCGCAGCGAGATGGTGGGCGCCAGCGTCACGACGTTGACGGGATGGGTGGCGGCCACGGCATCACGGGTCCCGATCGTCTCGACGAAGTGGTAACCGGTGTCGAGGAACAGGACGTCGATGCCGGGTGCGACGCGGCCGGCCAGATGGGCGAGCACGGAGTCGCTCATCGACGACGTCACGCAGAACCGGCTGCCGAAGGTCTCGACGGCCCACTCGATGACCGCTTCGGCCGGGGCGAGCTCGAGCTCCGGTCCCGCGATCAGTGCGGTCTCCCGCAGCTCCTCGGCGTCGGGCAATGTCGTGGTGACTGTCATGACGCGCCCTCTCCGGGCTTGCCTGTTGGTCTGCCGCTCGCGGCGAGCAGTCCGATGAACTTCACGCTGAACGCGCGCAGGCACTCGCGGCACTCCCAGGCACCGTGGACCTCGCCGTGCGGGTGCAGGTTCTCCCCGGCGCAGTAGGGGCAGTGCAGGGGCACACTGTGCGCACTCATCGCAGCTCCTCCTCCTCTGCCCGCAGGGCCCAGGCCGCGAACCGCTCGCCCTCGCGTCGTCCGGCGAGGTAGCCGCGGACGACGCGCTCGATGTAGTCGGTCAACCTCGCCGAGCTGACCTTGTGGCCGCGCAACTTCCGGCCGAACCCAGCCTCGAGGCCGACGCCACCACCGAGGTGGACCTGGAAGCCCTCGACGTGGTTGCCGTGCTCGTCGAGGACGAGCTGACCCTTCAACCCGATGTCGGCGATCTGGATGCGGGCGCATGAGTTGGGGCAGCCGTTGAGGTGCACCGTGATCGGGATGTCCAGCTCCGGGATCCGCTCCTCGAGCTCGGCGACGAGCAGGGCGGCCCGGCCCTTGGTCTCGACGATCGCCAGCTTGCAGAACTCGATGCCGGTGCACGCCATCGTCGAGCGACGCCACTGGCTCGGTCGTGTCGACAACCCGATGTCTTCGACCGCGGCGACCAGCGAGGCGACCTCCTCGGCGTGGACGTCGAGGATCACCAGCTTCTGGTAGGGCGTCGTCCGGAGCCGGGTCGAGCCATGCGACTCGATGATGTCGGCCAGCTTGGCCAGCGTCGTGCCCGAGATCCTGCCGGCGACGGGGGAGACGCCGACGTAGGACCGACCGTCGACCTGCGGGTGCACACCGACGTGGTCGCCGTTGCCGACGGGTTTCACCGGCGATTCGCCGTCGACGAGCTTGCGGTGCAGGTACTCGTCCTCGAGCACGGCCCGGAACTTCTCGACGCCCCAGTCGGCTACCAGGAACTTCAAGCGGGCCCGGGCGCGGAGTCGGCGGTAGCCGTAGTCGCGGAAGACGCTGATCACACCGCGCCATACGTCGGCCACGTCGTCGAGCGGGACCCACACCCCCAGCGATTTCGCCAGCTGCGGGTTGGTGGACAGCCCACCACCGACCCAGACGTCGAACCCGACACCGCGCTCGGGGTGAACCGTCGGGACGAAGGCGAGGTCGTTGACTTCCGGGGCGACGTCGAGGCTCGGGTGTCCGGTGATCGCGGTCTTGAACTTGCGCGGCAGGTTGGAGAACTCCGGCGAGCCGATGTAGTGCTGGACGATCTCGTCGATCGCAGGTGTGGGGTCGATGAGCTCGTCGGCGGCGATCCCGGCCAGCGGACCCCCCAGGATCACGCGTGGGGCATCTCCACAGGCTTCCTGTGTGGACAGGCCGACCGCTTCCAGCCGGTCCCAGATCGCCGGCACGTCCTCGACCCGGACCCAGTGCAGCTGGATGTTCTGACGGTCGGTGACGTCGGCGCTGTCGCGGGCGTACGTCGTGGAGATGTCTGCGATCGTTCGCAGCTGCTCGGTCGTCAGCTGGCCGCCGTCGATCCGCACGCGCAGCATGAAGTACTCGTCGTCGAGGTCGTGCGGCTCGAGAACAGCGGTCCGACCACCGTCGATGCCGGGCCGGCGCTGGGTGTAGAGCCCCCACCAGCGGAACCGGTTGCGCAAGTCGGAGGGGTCGATCGACGCGAAGCCACGGTGGGCGTAGATGTTCTCGATGCGGGTCCGGACATTGAGTGCGTCGTCGTCCTTCTTGGCCTGCTCGTTGGCGTTGAGCGGCTCGCGATAGCCGAGCGCCCACTGGCCCTCGCCCCGGGTGGGGCGGGCAGCCGCAGGGCGGACCTGGGTGGCGGTGGTGGGTGTCATGCGTGTCCTCGAGGGAGGGGCACGCGGTCGACGCTGACGAGTCTCGACGGTGAGGGTCGTCGGGCGGCGATCGCGGCCGGACTGAGAGTCTGGCGGGCGAGGTCAGGCCGACATACACATCGCGCTGCGCGTCTTGCCGAAGTCCACATGGCGGCGTGCCACGAGACGTACGGAGAGGCGAGCGAACGATGTCATGGCAGAAAGCGTGACGACCTGAGGTCGTTACCCGCAAGCTACTATCCTACTTAGTGAGATCAACGTCCACGATACGAGACCCTGAGCGGCGTAGTCCGGCACTTCTCGCGTCCGGCGTCCGACTGGTGAGACGACATTTCCCAGTCTGGACTCCGAGGTGGAGGGGCGGAGCGCTGGCTAGAGTTCCAGGCCGGGGTAGAGGGGACAGCGCTCGAGCATCTCCGAGGCCGCGGCCTTGGCCCGACCGGCGACCCCGTCGGCCAGGGTGTACTGCGCCTTCGACGGTCCGTTCTTCCCGGCGTTCGCGCTCGTGTGGGACAGCACCTCGACGATGATCTCCGCGACCCGGTCGAACTCGTCATGGCCGAAGCCGCGGGTGGTCAGCGCCGGCGTACCCAACCGGACCCCGCTGGTGTACCACGCGCCGTTCGGGTCGGACGGGATCGAGTTGCGGTTGGTGACGACACCGGAGTCGAGCAGCGCGGACTCGGCCTGACGGCCGGTGAGTCCGAACGACGAGACGTCGAGCAGCACGATGTGGTTGTCCGTGCCCCCGGTCACGAGGTTGGCGTCACGCTTCAAGAAGCCTTCGGCGAGCGATTTCGCGTTCGAGGCAACTCGACCGGCGTACTCCTGGAACTCCGGCCGTCGCGCCTCGGCCAGGGCGACCGCCTTCGCGGCCATCACGTGGGACAACGGGCCACCGAGCACCATCGGGCAACCGCGGTCGACGGCGTCGGAGTACTCCGCGGTCGCGAGCACCAGGCCACCACGAGGGCCGCGCAACGACTTGTGCGTGGTGGTCGTGGTCACGTGTGCGTGCGGCACCGGGTCCTCGTCGCCGGTGAAGACCTTGCCGGCAACCAGTCCGGCGAAGTGTGCCATGTCGACCATCAGAGTGGCGCCGACCTCGTCGGCGATCTCGCGCATCTTCGCGAAGTTCACCCGCCGGGGATAGGCGGAGTAGCCGGCGATGAGCACGAGCGGCTTGAACTCCCGCGCCGCGGCGGCGACGCGGTCGTAGTCGAGCAGGCCGGTCTCGGGGTCCGTGCCGTAGCTGCGCTGGTGGAACATCTTCCCGCTGATGTTCGGCCGGAAGCCGTGCGTGAGATGGCCACCTGCGTCGAGCGACATGCCGAGCATCCGTTGGTTGCCGAGCTCGTGGCGCAGCGTCTCCCAGTCGCCCTCGCTCAGGTCGTTGACGTTCTTGGCCCCGAGCCGCTCGAGAGCAGGTCCCTCGACCCGGGTGGCGAGGATGGCCCAGAAGGCGACGAGGTTGGCATCGATGCCCGAGTGCGGCTGCGCATAGGCGTAGGGGGCGCCGAACAGTTCGCGGGCATGCTCGGCCGCAATGGACTCGACCTGGTCGACGTTTTGGCAGCCGGCGTAGAACCGGTGCCCGATCGTCCCCTCGGCGTACTTGTCGGACAGGAAGCTGCTCATCGTCAGCAGCACCGCCGGCGAGGCGTAGTTCTCACTGGCGATCAGCTTGAGCGAGGCGCGCTGGTCGGCGAGCTCGGCGCGGGTGGCCTCGGCGATCCGTGGCTCGACGGAGGCGATGACCTCCAGGGCTGACTGGTATGCCGCGCTGGCCGTCTTGGTGACGGCGTCGGCGTCGAGGGAGGAGGTCATGGCGTCAGCCTAGAGGCGGGCGGCATCGGTCAACCAGACCCACCGCACCGGACACCCCGAACTGCCCGTTCCAGCCCGTCAACCCGCCACATTCGGGGGAGTGGGGGCGTCCGGTCGGGCGGGGAGGGTGCCGAGAGTGATCAGGCTGGCCAACAACGCACCGAGGAGCTGGGCCAGCACATAGATCGGCACCCATGTCCAGTCCAGGATTCCGGTCAACCCCAGGGCGAAGGTCACGACCGGGTTGAGAGCCGCGCCCGAGATCGGACCGGCTGCCACCGTGCCGGCCGCGACGATCCCACCGATGGCCAGACCGGCCGGTCCGAGCTGGGGGTCACGTGCCTCGACGGTCGCGTCGGGTCCGGCGAGCCGGCCGAGCGTGCCGAGGTAGACCCAGGCCAGCGCGAAGGAGAAGACGAGCTCGACCAGGAACGCTGCCACCACGAGGCCGCTCAGGTCGATCGGACCGGGAAGTGCGTCGATCTGGTCGCCGTAGACGCCCGCCGTCAGCAGATAGGCGACAAGCCCGCCGAGCAGCTGCGCCGCCAGGTACGGCACGAGCTCGACGACCGGAAGCGTGCCCCTGATCACGGTCGCGAGGGACAAGGCCGGGTTGAGGTGCGCCCCAGACATGGGAGCGCAGGTGTACACCAGCGCGAGCAGGGCCGCGCCGACCGCGAGCGGCGCGAGGTCGGACCCCGACAGCGTGGCCGTCAGCACCGCCATCACGAACAGGGTGCTGCCCAGCAGTTCCGACACGTAGGCGCGCATGGCCGCAGTATCCCGCGTCGCTAGACCCACGGGGTGGTACGACGCGTGAGCTCGGCCAGCTCAGGCCCTGCGGGCAAGGTGCCGAACGTCTGACCCCAGTCACCGCCCAACCGCGACGCACAGAACAGATCACCCACCACCGGATCGCCCCCTCCGAGGAGCAACGCTCCTTGCAGGCAGGTCGTCATCCGCGCCGCAAGCCGACGGGCCGAGACCTCGGCACCGCTCAGGTCGGCCAGTCCGGTGAGGACGTCGTGGACCGCTGCGTCCAGGTGCGCGTTGTCGCCGCGGACCCGGCTCATCTCCGTGAGCCAGGCATCGAGCGCGCCGGGTGCTGACGACAGGGCACGCAAGACGTCGAGGGCGTTGATGTTGCCGCTACCTTCCCAGATCGAGTTCAAGGGTGACTCCCGGAAGAGCATCGGTAGGCCGGACTCCTCGACGTACCCGTTGCCGCCGAGACACTCCAGCGCTTCGGCGACCAGCGCGGGGGTGCGTTTGCAGACCCAGAACTTGGCGAGGGGCAACGCGATCCGTCTCAGGGCGGTCTCATGCTCGTCATCATCGCGGTCGACGGCCGCAGCCAACCGGATCGCCAGCGCCGTCGCCGCCTCGGACTCGACCGCGAGATCGGCGATGACGTTCTGCATGAGCGGCTTGTCGGCGAGGCGTCCTCCAAAGGCCGAGCGCCCGCTCGCGTGCCAACCTGCCTCGGCGACGGCACGGCGCATCAAGGCCGCGGACCCGAGCACACAGTCCAGCCGGGTCGCGGCGACCATCTCGATGATCGTGGCGACACCGCGTCCTTCGTCGCCGAGCCGGAAACCGCGGGTCCGGTGGAGCTCCAGCTCAGCAGACGCGTTGGACCGGTTGCCCAGCTTGTCCTTGAGCCGTTGCAGCGCGAACGGGTTGCGGCTGCCGTCGGGGAGCACGCGCGGCACGACGAAGCACGTCAACCCGTCGGGTGCCTGGGCGAGCACGAGGAAGACGTCGTTCATCGGCGCCGACGTGAACCACTTGTGCCCCTCGAGCAGGTAGCCGTCATCGTCCGGCGTCGCCGCCGTCAGATTGGCGCGCACGTCCGAGCCACCTTGCTTCTCGGTCATGCCCATCCCGGCGAGACAGCCGTCCTTGTCGACGGGGGAGCGGAGTCCGAAGTCGTAGGTGGTCGAGGCCAGCCGGGGCACCCACTCCTCGGCCAGTGCGGCATCTCGTCGCAGTGCCGGCACCGCGGCGTACGTCATCGAGATCGGGCAGCCGTGGCCGCTCTCGACCTGAGACCAGGCGTAGAAGCCGACCGCCCGGCGCAGGTGCGCGTGCGCGTCGTCGGAGGTCCACGGCGCCGCCGCCAGACCGAACGCGATCCCGCGCTCCATGAGCCAGTGCCAAGACGGGTGGAACCGCACCTCGTCGACGCGGTTGCCATAGCGGTCGAAGGGGACCAGTTCGGGGGTATGGCGGTTGGCGAGCATCGCGTGCTCGCGCGCTTCGGCCGTGCCGGCGAGCCGGCCGAGGTCCTTGAGGGAGCCGAGCACCTCCTCTGCGGCGCCGTCCGGCTCCGACCCCGTCGAGGTGACCCGGCGCACCGCGTCGAGCAGGCCGGCGTCGGTGGTCAGGACGTCGTGTCCGATCAGAGGCGCCGGCTGGTTCGTGGCTGCCGAGGATGAAGCGCGCATATCGATACCGTAGGGGCCATGGCGTCCGACTCGGTAGGCAGCAAGCCTGCGCGCGCGACGCCCCGCCTGTCGCTGCCGGCCGTCCGCGACGTCTCGTGGCGGTTGCTGACCGCCACCGTCGGAGCGTGCTTCCGCTACCGGGTCACCGGCCTGGCTGCCGAGGCGGCCTTTTTTGCCGTGCTGTCCCTGCCGCCGCTCGTCTTCGGGCTCGCCGGCAGCATCTACTTCATTGTCCGCCGCGTGGACCCAGAACAGATCGTCTTCCTACGCCAGCAGATCATCGACCTCTCCGCCCAGGTGCTCACACAGGAGTCGGTCCACAAGGTCGTCGTCCCGACCGTCAACCGAGTCCTTCAGGAACCTCGCTTCGACGTGGTGTCGGTCGGCTTCATCCTGGCGCTGTGGTCGGGGTCACGGGCGTTGAACGTGTTCGTCGACACGATCACGATCATGTACGGCCTCGGCGGACGGCGGGGGATCGTCCGCACCCGGATGCTGTCGTTCTCGTTGTACGTCATCGGCTTGTTCGTCGGTGTCATCGTGCTGCCGCTGGTGTTGGCCGGCCCGCGACTGGTACACCAGCTGCTCCCCGAGCGAGCGGACGCGCTCAACGCTCTGTACTGGCCGACCGTGGTCGTGCTCAGCATCGCCTTCCTCACGACGCTGTATCACCTCTCGGTGCCGGTCCGGACATCCTGGCGGCACGAGATCCCTGGTGCTGTCCTGGCCTTCACCATGTGGGTCCTCGGCAGCTACCTGCTCCGACTCGTGCTGGAGTCTGCGACGACCTCGATCTACGGTCCGTTGGCAGCGCCGATCGCCGTGCTCCTCTGGCTCTACCTCACGGCACTCGCGGTGTTGATCGGAGCCGCGCTCAACGCATCGATCGACCGGGTCTTCCCTGAGGCGTCCACCAGTGGCGCGCGGCTCGAGGTGCTGCGCAGGCTCACTGGTCGGCGTTCCGGCGATCTGCCGAAGCGGCCGACCGACGTCGACGACATCTGAACCGACGGCATGGGCCGGCCAGGTGGCGGCGGGCATAAATCCGGTGCGTTGCAGCGAACGGACACTTACGCTCAAGGCGTGACCGCAGCCTCGGACAAGCTTGTCGAGCTCGGCTGGGACGATGCCTGGGCCGAGCTCGCTGCCGCCTGTCCCAGGCCGGGCCTGCCCGGTCGCGTGACGCGGGTCGACCGTGGCGTGTGCACGGTCATGACCGAGCACGGACCGGTGCGCGCGTCCTGGTCGGCGGCGCTTCTCGACGCCGCCGCGACCGACCCGACGGCGGCACCCTGCACCGGCGACTGGTGCGTGCTCTGCTGCTGGCCCGACGGCCCGGTCACGATCCAGTCCGTCCTCGACCGGCGTACGGCGGTCGTCCGGGCGGACCCCGCCCGGACATCGCTCGGGCAAGTGCTCGTGGCGAACGTCGACCTCATCGCCGTGGTGGTGGCGCTGCACCCAGTGCCCAACATGTCGCGTATCGAGCGGCTCATGACTCTGGCCTGGGAGAGCGGTGCCCGACCGATCGTCGTCCTGACCAAGCTCGACCTCGTCCCTGACGGTGCAGGGCTCGCCGCCGAGGTGCGCACTGCATGTCCCGGGGTCGACGTCGTCGCGTGCAGCACCGTGACCGGGGAGGGTCTCGATGACGTGCGTGCCCTGATGGGTCCTACCGGCACCATGGGACTCATCGGGGCGTCGGGCCATGGCAAGTCCACGCTGACGAACGCGTTGGTCGGCGCCGAGGTACTCACCACCAAGCAGATTCGTGACGATGGCAAGGGTCGGCACACGTCTGTACGCCGGGAGCTCGTGCCCTTGCCCGGTGGTGGCTCGGTGATCGACACCCCCGGCCTGCGGGGTGTCGGTCTCACGGACGCGCCGGAGGGGTTGGCAGCGACGTTTCCCGACATCGAGGAGCTCGCTGCTCAGTGCAAGTTCCGCGACTGCAGTCACGGTGGTGAGCCGGGGTGTGCGATCCGAACGGCCATCGCCGAGGGGCAGCTGGCTGAGCGGCGGCTCGACAGCTGGTTCCGCCTCCAGCGAGAGCTTGCTCGTGTGGCGGCTCGCTCCGACGCCCGCCTGCGTTCCGAGCAGGTGAAGAAGTGGAAGAAGCTCACCCAGCAGCACCGGACGCCGCGCCGAGGTCGCTGACGGTCAAGCGACATCAGGTGGCTCGAAAAGACGTCAGTGGGCGGTCGGGCGCACTGCGCGCGTGATCGGCGTGGCCGGCGCCGGGATGGTGGTTGGCTCGGCGAGCATGTGCCGGAGTCTGCGCAAGGCGCGGTGGTGACTCACCCGGACCCCGTTCGAGCTGATGCCGAGCGCCGAGGCGGTGCCGGCCACATCAAGCCCGACGACGTCCAGACACGCAACGACCTCGGCCTCGCGGGACGGGAGCTGCGCAAGAAGGGCGTGGATCCAGGCCAGCTGAACAGCCAGCGGTGTCGCGTCGTCACCGAAGGCACCTGAGCCGCTGAGCAGCTGACGCGGGTCCTCGCCGGTGGGTGTGGTTGCGCGTCGGCCGGCGCGCCGGTTCGAGTTCAGCAGGTGCTTGCGGGCGATGCCGAAGATCCAGCCGGCGAAGGAGTCCGCGTCCCCTGCGAAGTCCGCGATCCTGGCTGCCGCTGTGCACCAGGCCTCGTTCGCGATGTCCTCGTGCCCGATCGAGGCGTCGAGCAGCGGGTGTGTCCGGAGCCAGATCAGCAACCGGCCGCCGATCTGCTCGTGCAGTTGTCGCCAGGCTGCCGGGTCCGCGGCACGGGCGCGGGCCACCAGGTCGGGTTGCTCGCTGGTGCGGGTCATCGACACTCCTCCACGCTGCAGTCACGGTACGTAAATCTGATTACGTTATGTAGTCGTACCGTTACGGTGAGCAGGATATGCCGGAAACCGGTTCCGTGGCCTAGGTGGCGACAAAATTGGCGGTCGCTTAACAGAACCTTGTTGAAGCGGCCGGAGATCCCGCTTCCTTCGGACCTCTTGGCGGACTGCCGTAACGAATCACGGCCGATGCGACATGAGCAGGTATGACGACAGACAACCGCGACGAGATCACGCGCCGGCTGGCCGCCACAGCGCCCGCCCCTGAGCAGCCCGACAGCTTCTTCGACAACCTGGGACTCGTTGCCTCCCAGTCGGTACCGACGACCGCTCCCGACCGCCGGCGTGGATCCACCGTTCTCCGGTGGTCAGCCGTTGCTTCGAGCACGGTCGTGTTGTTGTCGAGTGCCGCCTACGCCGGTGCGCTGGGGGATCCGGCCAAGGACGGAGCACGGCACGTCATCGGGCACGACAAGGCCACCTCGCAGGGTCAGTTCGATGACGATCCACTGGAGCAGATCGCCCCGGTCCTGGTCCTCGACCCACGGCCCGCCGTCCTCGACGACGAGGCATCGGACGATGACAGCACCGACACTGCGGACGACGAGTCCGACACGGCCGACGACAGCACGGACACAGCGGACGACCAGTCCGACACGGCCGACGACCAGTCCGACACGGCCGACGACCAGTCCGACACGGCCGACGACGAGTCCGACAGCTCCGACGGCGGGAGCGACTCAGCGGACGACGACTCCCAATCCGACGACGAGTCCGATGACGGCGACGAGTCCGATGACGGCGACGACGAGCGGGGTGGCGGTTCCGACCAGGGTGACGAGAACTCTGGACACGGCTCGGGCGACCAAGACGGCGGCTCGTCCGGCTCCGACGACTAGTCCAGGCGCCCACACCGACCAAGCAATGCGGATCGGCTCGGAACTGAACCGACCGTGAGACGAGAGGCGGCCCCGTTACCAGGGGCCGCTTCCTTGTGTGCCGCGGTGCGTCAGCTCTCGGGGCCGACGATGACGACACTGTGCGGAGCCAGGACAACCCGCTCCTCGACCTGTTCTCCGATGCCGGCGTCCGGCTCCCAGGCCGCGACCACGACCAGTGCGGGCTCGGGCGCGACCGCGATCTCGTGCGGTTCATCAGACAGGTTGACCAGCACGAGGTGAGCGTTGCGTCGGACCACGACCGTGCGCGCCTCCTCGTCGTGCTCGACCTGGACGAGGTCCAGCCGGGGGTCGCCGAGGTCGGGACGTTCACGCCGCAGGCGGATCAGGGTGCGGTACCACGCCAGCAACCGGTCATGCGGTGGCTGCGTGACCTCGTCCCAGTTCAGTCGGGACCTGATCGCGGTCTCCTCCGACTGCGGGTCCGGGACGTTTGCGCGGTCCCAGCCGTGGGCAGCGAACTCGTCGCGGCGTCCGCGTCGCACTGCGACCGCGATGCCCGGATCGGTGTGGTCGGTGAAGTACTGCCAGGGCGTCGTCGCACCCCACTCCTCGCCCATGAACAGCATCGGCGTGGTGGGACCGCTGAGCAGCAGCGCCGCACCGCAGGCCAGCTGGCCGGGGGAGAGCTGCGCCGACAGCCGGTCGCCGGTCGCGCGGTTGCCGACCTGGTCGTGGTTCTGCAGCGAAACGACGAAGCGCCACCCGGGGGTCCGGGCCCGGTCGACCGGCCGGCCGTGCGTGCGACGCCGGAAGCTGGAGTAGGTGCCGTCATGCAGGAAGACGCTCTCGAGCACCTTGGTCAACGCACCGGGCTCGGCGAAGTCGGCGTAGTAGCCCTGGGTCTCGCCCGTCAACGCAGCATGCAGCGCGTGATGGACGTCGTCCGCCCATTGCGCGTGGAGCCCCATGCCGCCTCCCTCGCGAGGGGTGACGGTGTTGGGATCGTTGCGGTCGGACTCCGCGATCAACCAGAGTGGCCGGCCCAGCCCGGCCGACAAGGCGCTCACCTCGGCGGACAGCTCCTCCAGCAGGGTGACCGCCCGGTCGTCGTACAACGCATGCACGGCATCGAGGCGCAGGCCGTCGATGTGCAAGTCGCGCAACCACATCGCGGCATTGTCGAGGATGAACTGGTGGACCGGGTCGCTGTCGGCGTCGTCGAGGTTGAGTGCGTCGCCCCACGGGGTTCCGTAGCGGTTGGTGAAGTAGGGGCCGAAGTCGCTGAGCCGGTTGCCGCTGGGCCCGAGGTGGTTGTAGACCACGTCGAGCACGACCCCGAGTCCGCGTGCGTGACAGGCATCGACGAACCGGGCGAGCCCGTCGGGTCCGCCATAGGGATCGTGGACCGCCCACAGGCCGACCCCGTCGTATCCCCATCCGTAGCGGCCAGGGAACGTCGCGACCGGCATCAGCTCGATGATGTCGACGCCGAGGTCCACGAGGTGGTCCAGCCGTGCGAGCGCTGCGTCGAAGGTGCCTTCAGCGGTGAACGTTCCCACGTGCAGCTCGTAGAGGACCGAGCCCGGCAGCGGGACCCCGCGCCATGCCGTGTCGGTCCAGGGAAGCGCGTCGAGGTCGACCACCTCGCCCATGCCCATGGGCCCGTCCGGGAGCCGCAAGGCGCGCGGATCGGGCAACGGCTCGCCACCGTCGAGTGAGTACGCGTAGCGCGTACCCGGGGTGGCGTCGTGCTCGAGCTCCCACTGACCGTTCTCCGTCGGTGCCATGGCATACGACGACTGGCCGTCCACCTCGATCACCAGGTCGACCCGCTCGGCCTTGGGCGCCCAGACGCTGAACTTCACGAGCTGACCTCCTGGACGAGAAGGGCGACCGGGTGGTCGCCGAACACCTCGGCGGTGAGGACGCCTCCGCGGTGCACCCGCTGGGAGAGGAGGTCGACCCAACGCCCGCCGGGCAGCTCCAGAGTGGCAGATCCTGGCCCCCCGTCTGTCGTCTGGACGACCGTGGCCACGAGTCCGTCGTCGCCGCCGCGGGTGTAGGCGATGACATCAGGGGAGGAGGGGAGTGGGGTGTAGGTGGAGCCGGGCCCGAAGAGCTCTGGCCGGTCACGACGGAGCCGGAGCGCGATGGCGGTGAGGTAAAGCTTGACGTCGGACAGGGCGCGGCGATGAGTCGCGCCACCGCTCGGCTGCCGCTCGTCGATCCGGTCCAGCCTCTCCATGAGGCCGTCGAAGTCCACGGGGCGACGGTTGTCGGGGTCGACCAGGGACAGCGCCACGGTCTCGCAGCCCTGGTAGACGTCAGGCACACCGGGCAGGGTCAGCTGCAGCAGCTTCGCCCCCAGCGTGATGGCGGCGATCTCGCCGTCGTGCTCGTCGAGGGTCTCGGCGATCCGTCGGGCCAATGACTGGCTGTGGAGACAGTCCTCCGCGAGGTCGAGCACGCGCCGCTCGTACGTCTCGTCCGGGTCGTTCCAGCTGGTGTGTCGCTTGGCCTCACGCATCGCCTTGACGAGGTACGCGGCCAGCCGCTCCCCGTCGATCGGCCAGGCGCCGAGCATCGTCTGGAAGAGCAAGTACGCGGTCGGGCCGTCGACCACGTGCTCGGCGGCACGGCCGGCGACCTCGCCCCACAGGGCATCCCAGGCGGTGACGTCTCCGGCCAGGGCGAGCAGGCGAGCCCGCACGTCCTCGCTTCGCTTGGTGTCGTGCGTCGACAGTGCCGTCAGCCCACGCGGGTGGTGCCGCAGCTGATGGCGGGCCCAGGCGTGGAGGTGCTCGGGGCCGGGCTCGCCGAGCACCGCCGGATCGCCGCCCACCTCGTTGAGCGCCAGCATCCGGTTGAAGCGGTAGAACGTGGTGTCCTCGACCGCCTTGGCCATCGCCGGCCCGCAGACCTGCTGGAAGCGGATGACCACGTCGCGGACCGCGGGCACCTCGCTGTCGACGTCGGCGAGCACGCGGCGGAGCACGTCGAGGATGTCGGTCAGGTCAGGGCGCTCAGCGCTCGCTGCCGCGACCATGGTGTCCAGCCGCTCCAGCGACAGCGGGTCAGCCGGCGTACCGGGTCGCAGGTAGGCACGGTAGACCTCGACGTGTGACAACAGCGCCTCGAAAGCCTCCCGCACCGAGTTGTCAGAAGTGGGGCGGGCCATCGCCGCCTGTACTTCTGACAACTCGGTGGCACGGCGGGTGAGGCGGGCCACCTCCGGCGCCAGCATCGTGGTGACGACCTGGCGCTTGGCAGCCAGCTCGGTGTCGTGGAGCGATGGGTCTCCACCGAGCGCGCGCCAGGTGGCATCGAGTCGGTGGCCGGTCGATGGTGCCAGCGCCGTGGAGATGGCACTCAAGGCGTCGTAGCCGGTGCTACCGGCGGTGGCCCAGCGCGTAGGGAGCTGTTCCCGGCCGACCAGAATCTTCTCGACCACGACCCAGGCGCCGCCGCTGACATCGGCCAGCCGTTCGAGGTACGCCTCCGGATCTGCCAGCCCGTCGGGATGGTCGATCCGGAAGCCGTCGATCACGCCCCTCGCATGCAGGTCGAGCAGGACCGCGTGGGTCGCGTCGAACACGTCGTCGAGCTCGACGCGCACCGCGATGAGCGTGTCCACGTCGAAGAACCGTCGGTAGTCCAGCACCGCGTCCTTGTCGCGCCACGATGCGAGCAGGTAGTGCTGTCGGGCCAGGACTGCTCCGACGTCGGAGGTGTCGTCGACGGTCTCAGGTGCCACCGGGAAGACGTGGTCGTGGTAGCGGATCACTGGTGCGCCGCCCTGCTCGACGGCGGATTCGATGGTCAGCTCGCCGGCAGCCAGCACCACGTCGAGGGTGTCGCCGAGGACCGGCAGTCCCAGCCGCCCGTCGCACAGCTCCCAGTCCACGTCGAACCAGTGCGCGTACGCCGAGGAGCGGCCATGCGTCAGCACGTCCCACAGCTGGGAGTTGAGATGCTCGGGCTGGGGGATCGCCATGTGGTTGGGCACGACGTCGACGACGACTCCGAGGCCGTGCTGGTGGGCGTGGTCGGCCAGCGACTCGAGTCCCTGACGACCGCCGAGGTCGACCGAGACGACGCTGTGGTCGACCACGTCGTAGCCGTGCATCGAGCCCGGGGCTGCTTGCAGGACCGGCGACAGGTAGAGGTGTGACACCCCGAGATCAGCCAGGTAGGACACGATCCGTCGCGCGTCGGAGAACGTGAACCCTTCGTGCAGCTGCAGTCGATACGTCGCCGTGATGGGCCGGTCAGACACGCCGCATCACGACGACCGACCGTGCCGGCAGCTGCCGAGTCGTCCCGGCCTGATCGGGTTTGGTGTCGTCCTCGCTGGCGGCCGCGTCCACCGGGGCGGTCGTGTCGAGGACGAGCTGCCACTGGTCGCCGTACGGCCCGTCGGGGAGTGTCATCTCGACATCCTCGTGGCCGGGGTTGAGGAGCAGCAGGAACGAGTCGTCGACGATCTCCTCACCGCGCAGGCCGGGCTCGGTGATGCCGTCGCCGTTGACGAACACCGTCAGCGGCCGGACCGAGGCCTGGTCCCAGTCGTCGGCGCCCATGGGAGTGCCGTCGGGGCTGAGCCACGCGATGTCGGGCAGGCCGCCGTCGATGGCGTCGCCGGTGAAGAAGCGCCGGCGCCGGAAGACCTGATGCTCGGCCCGCAGCTCCAGGACCTTGCTCGTGAAGGCGAGAAGCTCCTCGTCGATGTCGTCCCAGTCGACCCACGACAGCTCGTTGTCCTGGCAGTAGACGTTGTTGTTGCCCTGCTGGGTCCGGCCGATCTCGTCACCGTGCAGGATCATCGGCACACCCTGGCTCAGCAGCATGGTCACCAGGAAGTTGCGTTGCTGCCGCGTGCGAAGGGCGAGCACCTCGGGATCCTCGGTCGGGCCTTCGACACCGCAGTTCCACGACCGGTTGTGGCTCTCGCCGTCGTTGTTGCCCTCGCCGTTCGCGTCGTTGTGCTTGTCGTTGTAGGACACCAGGTCGCGCAACGTGAACCCGTCATGGGCGGTCACGAAGTTGATCGACGCGTACGGCGCACGGCCATCACTCTCGTAGAGGTCGCTGGACCCCGTGAGGCGCGCCGCGAACTCGCCGAGGGAAGCCGGCTCGCCGCGCCAGTAGTCGCGGACCGTGTCGCGATACTTACCGTTCCACTCGGTCCACCGAGGTGGGAAGTTGCCGACCTGGTAGCCGCCGGGGCCGACGTCCCAGGGCTCGGCGATCAGCTTGACCTGCGAGACGATCGGGTCCTGCTGCACCAGGTCGAAGAACGCGCTCAGTCGGTCGACCTCATGGAACTGGCGCGCGAGGCTGGCGGCAAGGTCGAACCGGAACCCGTCCACGTGCATCTCGGTGACCCAGTACCGCAGGGAGTCCATGATCAGCTGCAGCACGTGCGGGTTGCGCATGAGCAAGGTGTTGCCGGTGCCGGTGGTGTCGTAGTAGTGGAACGGGTCGTCGTCGACGAGGCGGTAGTACGCGCTGTTGTCGATCCCGCGGAACCCGAGGGTGGGACCCAGGTGGTTGCCTTCAGCGGTGTGGTTGTAGACGACGTCGAGGATGACCTCGATGTCGGCGCGGTGGAGCTCGCGGACCATCGCCTTGAACTCGGGAACCTGCTGACCGACCTGGCCGGATGAGCTGTAGCTGTTGTGCGGGGCGAAGAACCCGATCGTGTTGTAGCCCCAGTAGTTGGCGAGGCCCTGGTCGGCCAGGCCGGAGTCGTTGACGAACTGGTGCACGGGCATGAGCTCGATCGCGGTGACACCGAGGTGGGTGAGGTGCTCGATCATCGCCGGGTGGCCCAGGGCGGCGTACGTGCCGCGGATCTCGTCAGGGATGTCCGGGTGGGTCTGGGTCAGGCCTTTGACGTGGGCTTCGTAGATGACGGTCTCGTGGTACGGGTGCCGCGGTGCGCGGTCTTCCTGCCAGTCGAAGAACGGGTTGATCACGACCGACTTCATCGTGTGCGCCGCGGAGTCGTCGGTGTTGCGTTTCTTCGGGTCGTCGAAGTTGTAGGAGAAGCACGCGGGCGCCCAGTCGATCGCGCCTTCGAGTGCCTTCGCGTACGGGTCGATGAGGAGCTTGTTCGGGTCACAGCGGTGCCCGTTCTGGGGCTCGTACGGGCCGTGAACGCGGTAGCCGTAAAGCTGGCCGGGTGTGACCCTCGGCAGGTAGATGTGCCACACGAGGGCGTCCCGCTCGGTCATGGGGACGCGAGTCTCGGTGCCGTCTGCGTCGAAGAGGCACAGCTCGACCGAATCGGCCACCTCGGAGAAGAGGGCGAAGTTCGTGCCGGCGCCGTCGTACGTGGCGCCGAGCGGATAGGGGCCGCCTGGCCAGACTTCCATCGGTCTCCTCAGGGATCGGGCCTCGGCCGCAGCTCGAAGGCTACGGTCGCGAGGTCCGGCGGGTGATCAGGTGCGCCAACCAGGATGCTGCGCGGTCCTGCGCACATCCTGGCGGCATCCATTGTCGCCTGCATCCCCTCCATCCGACGCCGAGGGGGTGCGTGGGCCGCGGGGGGACCAGGGCGCCGCGCGCGCGCGACCTGTCAAATCGCGTACAAATCGGACGAGTAAACGCGTTCCGGCTGGGAACACGGTCACCAGGGGTGGTCGAACGCCGCGGACGCCGGCCGCTCCCAGGCCCTGGCGTCGACCACAACTGCGCCAGGGCCGCGGCACGTCTGCGCCCGAACGGGATGGCGATGCATGGTCACTTCGTGTCATCTTTGGCCGCTCGGCGAGCGAAGCCGGCCGCCGTACGGCACCTTAGGACGTGGGGCGCCGTATCGGCGCCCCTGCGCGCGGAGAGTCGCGGCACCGAGTCAAAGGGCATGGTCCATGGACGAGTACGACGTCAGTCTGCATGACGGGCAGCAGCTCGAGGAGATCGACCTCTTGGCGGAGTTGATGTTGTTGGCCTCCGCCGCATTGACCTTGACCCAAGCTCAGATCGACGCAGTACTGGGCGTACGTCTCTCGCAGGCAGAACTGTCCGCCTGATCTGCTGCCGGGCTCTCAGCTGGGCCCGATCGTGTCGCTTGACGCCGACCCCGGACCCACCGTGGGCGCAGGTTCCTTGAGCTCGACGAAGATCGTGTGGGTCTCGCTGTCACCGATGTTCTCCCCCGCATGCTGCTGCGCCTGGAGCCAGAAGACCTCACCGGCTTCAAGCTCGACGTCGCGTTGCTGACCGTGGACGTGCAGCCGCCGGCGGAACGAGCTGAGGGTGTACATGACGCTGTCGGGATGAGCATGAGGGGTGGTCCGCTCGCCTGGCCTGTCGACGTACTCGAGCACGCGCACGCGTTCGTTCTCCAGGATCACCCGGTACAGATCCGGATTCGTGGTCGCGGGGTCGAGGTCTTCAGTCATGGGGAGGACCATAGGGCACCGGCCAACTGAGTGTCCGGGGTCGATCGACAGACACAGTGACCGAGGAGGGGGTCGGCTCCGTCAGCCGCGCTCACCGCGGTGCGGCCGACGGAGCCTGTGCTCGCGCGGCCCCGAGGGGACAGGGCGCCTGCGCGAGCTCTTGGGTTGAAGTGTGACGACCTTGTGGGACATGTCGCCAGAGCGATCGGGTGACCGCACCGGCACGTTGCGTGGACACGGTGGTGAGATGGCTCGTTCGGGCCAGTGACGGTACGCCTGGCCGGGTCCTAGATTTGCCGCAGGGCGTCGTCCGCCGCGAGGGGAAGGCGGCGGCGCCCCCTCAGGGCTTTCCGGGTCCGGCGTCCGCTCGCTGGACGCGATCGTGGTGTTCGGTGACCACCTCGGCGCACACGTCACGCAACTTGATGTTCCGGTTCTGCGACTGCCTCACGAGGTACTGGAAGGCGCGGTCCTCATCGAGCCAGTAGCGCGCCATCACGATCCCGAGCGCCTGTCCGATGGCCTTGCGGGACCGAAGGGCCTCGCTCATCTGTGATTCGGCGAGAGTCGCGCCCGTGGCGTAGGCGGCGTGGGCGATGAAGAGCTCGAGGTCTTCTGGCTGCGTCCGAAGCGGACCGGGCCGCTTCGCATACAGGTTGAACGACGTACGGCGCTCCGACATGGCCCCCAGGAAGAACGACACCTGGGACCCGATGCCGAGCAGGGCCGCGCGCGGACCGTAGCTCGGCCATCTGAGGTCGGTTCCGATGTCGCACGAGCTGAGCACGCGCTCGCCGAGTGCCGCGTCGAAGCAGGGACCTTCACGGAATTCGTATTGCAGGCCATCGGCGTCGAAGGCGATCGGATGGGTCTCGGCCACGGTCTGGCCGCGGCTGTCGCCGTCAACCATGGTGATACTTGCAAAGTCGACCCCGTTGAGGTGTTCGACGGCGCCGTGCGTCAGGATCTCGAGGACCTTGTCGAGGTCCGTCGCCTCACGGAGCGAAGCGGCCATGCTGGACATCGCCTCGTGATTGTCAGCCCGCGCAAACATGTTCATGAGACACCTCCCAGGGGTTTGCCAAACTTCCTGTGAGCATCCTGTCGAGGAATAGTGTCGGCCCCGCGTCTCCGCTGGTCAAGCCCGGTTCCTATGCATTTTTCGACGGCTCTGCCTCGCCCCACGAGACGGCCCTGCCCCCGGCCCCCGAGCCGTGCCGGCGGCTGGACCATCCCCCATACGGTTACCCGCGTGCCCCTCGAACGTGTCATGCCCCTGAGGGGCCGCGCGTCGTACCGTAGAGGTTCAGCCTCCGGACCTTGCGGGTAAAGCGAGGCGACCGGGGGAAAGGGGCCTGTCATCCGATGGACGACGATCTGGAACCCTACGCGCACGATCAGAATCTCCTGGACGAGATCCACTTGCTCACCGAGCTCGTGATCGCCGCCACGAACAACATCGGGCAGCTTTCGCAGGCCCGCATCGACGACATCCTGGGGGTCGAGCCAGCAGGTGTGGATTGTTCCGATGTCGGTGCCGACCCGCTGGGCCTCCCTCGTCAGCGTGACTCGCGGCCGGGCACCGACTGGGCCACCGTGCGCAACCAGGAGCACGCCCAGTCCTGAGCCGGTCCTGCCCGCTTCGGCACGCTTCGGAACGTGGTTGTCGTCATACCGGTCCCCAAACCGCAAGACCGTTCCGGATCAACCGTGCGAAGTCAGCGTGCGGCTGTCCTGCGATCAGGCCGGCTTGGCGTAACCCTTCACGCCCGTGTCCAGGATCACGCAGGCCTCGTCACCCAACGTCCAGGCGTCGTGCCCTGGATCGAGATCGATCACATCGCCCGCGCCGATCGTGATCTCGTTCCCGTCGTCGAAACGGATGGTCATCTGTCCCGACATGCAGATGCCGGTGTGGTGGACCCGGCAGGAGTCGGTGCCAGCGATGGGCTTGATGTCGTCGGACCAGCGCCAGCCCGGCTCGAAGACGGCCCGGCCCATCGTGAAGTCGCCGAGGGTCACGACGTCCATGTGGCCATGGTCTTTGAACTCGCGCCGCTCGTGCGGGCTGTCGATGTTCTGCTTGTCGGTCATAGGGTCCTCCGGTGACGGATCGGATGCTGGTGGCCGCTCGCGGGCCAGGCGTCGTGGGGTCACCCGATCGATGACCCGGCACTGCTCAGCCTGCTCCTGAGGAGGCACGGCCGACATGACACATTCGGGCCATGGCTGGCGCGCCGGCGGTGACCATGTGCCCGTCGACAGCCCGGCCCGCCCCCGTCCGGAGTGCGGATGAGCAACGTTGCTGTCCGGTCTCATTCGCGCGAGCACGGGCTCCATGACCTCCGGGGCGAAGACGGTGGGATCTACCTCAAGACTGAAGGCGAGCCATGCGTGACCACTCGCGGACAGACCGCGGCCTTGGGGAGTGAGGCCGTCGGCGGGACGGCGGGAACCCAGGAGGACATCATGACGGCCACCTTCAGCCGCCGACCCGTCTCGCTCGTCGACGATGCCGACGCGCTCGCTGTGTCGACGCGGACCATTCGTCGCTACATCGCCGAGGGCCAACACGACGCTGTTCGCCTCGGCCGCAAGACGCTCGCTCGGGAACTCTGGGCCCAATGGCCGCCTCAACACGAAGGTTGAACCTCTCAACGGGGGGTACCTGTCTTCCATGGACTTACGAAGACGACGGAGGCTGGCATGACAACTGAACCCCACGACCACGAGGAGCAGGGCTACGAGGGCACTGGCCTCGGTCCGGCCGATCACGACGACGATCACCGAGACGCCGACTCGGAGTCGCCCGAGGACGGAGGCAGCAGGAGTGGCGGGCATGAGAGCATGCCCGATCACCGCGATGACCGGGCGAGCTCCGTGCCGCAGGAAAACCTTGGCGACTCGTAACAGACCCCAAGCGCCCAGTTGGGAGCCGGCTGTGCTGTAACCGCGTTCTTCGGAAAGGAGCCGGCCGGTTAGACCGCGCCATTGTTGGGCACGAAGGGTGAAACGGCACGCGCGTGCGCAGCACCTGCAGGGCGTGTCGGGCCCCGGCGTTGACACCGAACAGCGCCGGGGCTTTCCATGCCCCCAGCATCACCGATCGTCGCCGCCACCGGCGCCCGCCTCCTTCCTGGCAGGTGGCGTCATCCGACGCACCATGCAGATCCGAGCCGCATCGGCTCCAGGTGAGTCAGAGCCTCCAGCAGTCGTTGGACACGTTCTTCAACTTTCTGCCGAACCTGATGGCATTCCTTGTCATCTTGCTGATCGGTTACATCGTGGCCAAGCTCGTGAAGACTGTCGTTGCCAAGGCGTTGCAGAAGGCGGGTTTGGACAAGCATGTGCTCGACTACACCAGGACCGCCGCCGAGCTCGTGGCTTTCGGCGTACCTCAACGACCGGCCGCCGCCGAGCCGCTAAACATCCTCGAGGCTGCCCGCGAAGCCGCCAACTACGTCCCCACCGACGGACTGCTCACTGAGTACTCCGCCGGCAAGATCACCCCGAAGAATGTGGCCCAGCGAGTCCGTGACATCGCCGCCGCGGTCACGGCTCAGGCCAACGTACGGCCGGTGACGATGCAACTCGAGTCCGCGCCGCTGAGGACCATCCGTGATGCCGTCCGCGACGACGCCGAAGGCGTCATCGGGCATTGCGACCGGCCTTCGACGAGGCTGCCGCGATCGTCCAGAGGGCAGAGCAGCACTTTGGACCCGATGCGACGAAGGACGAGATTTTCGAGCTGAGTTTGGAAGGTCACGCTGCCAGACAGGAGATCGACGACGCTCTCGTCATCCTCGGTCGCATCCGAGCCTTGAGCGCCACGCTGGCGGAGTAAGGCTGCGGCGAACCCGAACAGTCGGTGTCGTGGTGGATCGCCAAGGCAGACGATGCCCTCTCTCTTGAACGGGCTCAGCGGGCCTACGCTGCCGCCGGCGATGCCTTCCATCGACTCGCATCCGAGGGCTTCAAACTGCGGCTCAACACGGCCGGAGAAGCTGCCGCTGTCGTCGCGAACGACAACGCGTGACAACGGACCGCCAGGCGAGAGCCGAAGCAGAGCGCGCGGCGGCCTTTCGTGCGACGTAGCCGGACTTCAATCCGACACCGACGGCCTGACCCCACCCACGAAGGCGCGCCATGCTATCTCGCGCTGCACGGCACGTCGCGCCTCCACCAAAAGAGGCTCGGCGTGCCCGACGATCAGCGACGACGCATCACCGCCAACACAATCACAACAACAACGACGACGATGACGATGGTCCACAGGATTCCCATGGCCGAAGCCTCCTGCCGCGACGCTCACACCGCAACCTGCCCCGCACGCCGTTCGGGTTGATCGGTACGCCGGACAGCGCGCACCGGTACCGCGGTCTAGCCGGGAAACAGGCGAAAAGAGACATGCCCCACCCCGGTATGCACCGCTGATGCCGGCGCCGCGCAACGCAATGAAGCCACACTCGAGGGCGCATCGTCGTCCGGTGTCGCAGGCGCAGCGGGCAGCGCTGGTCGATCTCGCGGCTGCCGGTTGTGACTATCCGGTGCCGCCGTTGCCTGCAGGTCGCGATTGGTCATCGGATGAGCAGGCCCGATGGGTCGAGCTGTGGGAGTCACCGCAAGCCACACAGAATGACACGTGCCGCGGCGTCGTTTGCCGTGTTGGTCGCCTAAGAACGCTTGATCTCCTCGGGGTCGGCGTAGGCCTGGCACGCCCAAGAATGCAGATGTGCAGCTGAGGCGTTGAGGCTGACACCGCGGTCGTTGGCAGCGTTGGGGATCGTGCAATGACAGCGCGTCGGGATGCGAGGCAGCGGGTGGCCGTGCGGGAGTCGGCGTCGCCGATGGGTCCGCTGTTGCCCTTGGACCTGGCGTTGAACTCGGACCGTACGAGTCCTCGGTCGTGCACGCCGCTGCGCGGGCCGTGTGGCTGCTCGAGCCGGTTTCGACCCGGAGGACCACGACGCGGTGTCGGCGTTGTTGGCGGCGTCGCTGCGGGCGTACGGCGTGGTGAATTCGCTGTCGCGGATGCGGGCGCTGTGTGATGGCCGGTCGAGGCTGGAGTATAGGTCGTGACGGCGAGTCGGGATGCGAGATGGCGGGCCGGCGCGGTGGCCCGTACGGCGATGAGGGGGGAGGAGTTCAAGGCGTGGCGAGACCGCAGTAGATGAATAAATGCCGTCGTGGCGGGTACAAGTGCCGTTAGCCGGTGAGGACGAGGCAGGGGACGCCCTCACCGGGCGAGATAGCCCCGGCATTCCTTCACCAGGGTCCACTGGTGCCGGGGCTATCTGGTGCCTCCTTGCTCGCTGTGCGACGTACGCTGGGCGTTAGCGGATGGCCATCTGTTCAACAGGGGAGATCCGTCAGGCTTCGGCAGTTCCGCCTCCCCCTGTGCGGTCTGTCGGAGCCGCCCTTCTGACAATTACTGAAAGTGAATCAAGCCCGCTCGCACGTCGCCTCGCTTTCAAAGCAAGTGTTTGCTCATCAGAAAGTTTGTGTGGCCGGGCGGATAGTCGACCTCGCGGCCGTACTCGATGTAACCGGACCGTTCGTAAAAGGCGGGGGCTTGGAAGTCCCACGTGTTCAGCTTCGACCAACGACAGCCGCGCCCGCGCGCCACTTCTTCAGCTGCTGAGAGCAGAGCTTTACCTAGTCCGCGCCGGCGAAAGCTCTCATCGACCCACATCGTGTCGATGGTGAGCCAGTTCCACAGGTCGACTGTCGATCCAGAGCAGCCTCCTACCAGACTGTCACCGTCGTAGGCGTAGACAGCCAGCGGACGCGGCGGAAAGTTCTCGGGCTTGAAGCGTTCGCGAACTATGTCTGACCGTTGCTTGTTGTAGTCGACCAGTCCGCTCGTGATCACGTTTTCGGCTTGCTCGTCCACTCCAACCCGAAGGTCCCATTGGTTGTTCACGATCGGACCCTGCCACTGGAACGGTGAGCGGGCAAAAGAGTTTTGCCCGCACGTCTCATCGCATGGGACTTCAAGCGCTGGCCCGTTGCGCTGAGGTCTCGCCTGCTCGCCTCGCATGCATAACGCACGAGGCAGACTGGATTCTCGTGCAAAGGCTCTCTGACCTGCATGTTCCTGGTGGGCGATACTGGGATTGAACCAGTGACCTCTTCCGTGTCAGGGAAGCGCGCTACCGCTGCGCCAATCGCCCGGGTCCTGCTTGCTGCACCTGCTCTCGCAGAGTGTGTCGAGGTGGAGAAGGGATTTGAACCCTCGTAGACGGATTTGCAGTCCGTTGCCTCGCCTCTCGGCCACTCCACCGTTGGATGGGTAAGCCTGCGACCCTCTCCGAGCGGACGACGAGGCTCGAACTCGCGACCTCAACCTTGGCAAGGTTGCGCTCTACCAACTGAGCTACGTCCGCCTACAGCACCCCACCAGCCTGTCAGGCCGTGTGGCGTTGCGAGAGAGAAGACTAGCCGATTTGCGCCATCGGACAAATCCGGGGTCTCGCGTCCTCGCGTCGACGCTCGCCTCGACGTTACGGTGGCGACATGCGTGCGTGGTGCAACGGTTCCTTGGTCGATCCGTCCGGTCCGGCGATCTCTGTCCTCGATCACGGCTTCACCGTCGGCGACGGCGTCTTCGAAGCCATCAAGGTGGTCGACAACGAGCCGTTCGCGCTCACCCGGCATCTGCAGCGCCTCACCCGGTCGGCCACCGGGCTCGGTCTTCCCGAGCCCGACACCGATCGCGTGCGCGAGGCGATCGCCGCCACCATCGACGGTCAGCGGCTGGCGCACGGTCGGATTCGAGTGACCTACACCGCCGGGATCTCGCCGCTGGGCTCCAACCGGGACACCCAGGACCCCACGTTGACCGTGGTGACCGCGGCCGCCGCCCCTTTCCCCGAGTCGACCAAGGCCGCCGTGGTCCCGTGGCCGCGCAACGAACACGGCGCCACCGCCGGGCTCAAGACCACCTCGTATGCCGACAACGTGATCGCCCTGGCGCACGCGGCCGAGCGCGGTGCGAGTGAGGCGATCTTCGCCAACACCGCTGGCAACCTGTGCGAGGGCACGGGGACGAACGTGTTCTGCGTCTTCGACGGAACCGTGGTCACGCCCCCGCTTGAGGCCGGCTGCCTGGCCGGCGTCACGCGAGCGTTGGTGATCGAGTGGTACGACGTCCACGAGCGGCCGATCAGCATGGCCGAGTTCGAGACGGCCGACGAGGTGTTCCTCACGTCCACGACCCGTGACGTCCAGGCGGTCCACGCGATCGACGACCGGGCCCTCGACACCCACGCGGTCACCGAGAAGGTGGCGGCGGAGTGGCGGTCGCGCGAGCCCCAGGACATCGACCCCTAACGCGGCTCAGTCCCCGAGCAGCCCGTCGACCAGCTTCGCGAACACTGCTTTGCCGGCCAGTGCGTTCGGCCAGTTGAGGAACGGTCCGGCCAACCGGAAGTTCGCCTCCTCGTGCCAGGTCACGACCGACCCCGAACCGTCCGGCGTCACCGTGAGCACCGCCCACCCGACGACGGTGCGGCCGCGTTTGACGATGCGGCACACGCCCGGTCCTCTGTCGGTCGGGGGCGTCCAGTGGGTGACTTCCATCTCGTCGTCGAACCGGATCGGCCCGACCGCCGTGCGCGCGTTGAAGCGCGACCCGGCGCCTTCGGCCGGACCCGATGTCAGCGACACGGTCGTGAAGGGGATCAGCCCGGTGTGCCGCTCCCAGTCGGTCAGCCGCGCCCAGGCGTCGGCTGCTGATCGAGTCGTTCGCCGGGTGATCTCGAAGCTCATCGCGGGCCCATCAGCTGCGGGAGGTGGACGCGGCAGAACGTTTCCGTTCGCGATAGGCGGCGACGTTGAGGCGGTTCCCACAGGTACGGGCGTCGCAGTAACGCTTCGACCGGTTGCGCGAGAGGTCCAGCAGGACTGCGTCGCAGTCAGGCGCCTCACACACGCGGAGGCGGTCGATCTCGTCGGCGGCGACCACATGCGCGAGGGCCATGCCGCCGTCGACGGCCAGGTGCTCCGCGAGGGTTGCGCCTGGGACGAAGTAGTGGATGTGCCAGTCGTGGCCGTCGTGGTCGGTCAACCGCGGTCGCATCGGCGCCTCGGCGACGAGACGGTTGATGCGGTGGGTCAGCTCGGCCGCATCGTCGAGGCCGAAGCAGGCCCGGAAGCGCTCACGAACTCGCTGGACCGACTCGACATCGCTGAAGTCGGCCTGGGTGACACCGGACACATGATGCTTGCTCACCCACTCGCGGAGGGCGGCCTCGTCGGGCAAGAGCTCGGTGCCGCCACACTCGGCGCTGGTGTTGACGAGATCGACGACCACCAGGAGGGACAGCTCGGTGTCATGGCTGAAGGTCACGGGACCAGGGTAGACACCGAGGCCAGTGGCCGTCGGTTCAGCAGGTCAGGCGAGCAGCAGGGAGATGGCTTCGTCGACGTCGACGAAGTCGGCCTCGGTGCCCGCGGGCACGAGCATCTCGGCGCTGTGCAGGAACTCCGTCACATCGACGCTGCGGGCCTGCATGAGGGCCTCGCCGTCGGGTGAGGAGAGCTCGATGATCGTCACGGCGCGGCCCTGTGCGTCCAGGCACGGCCAGACGTGGACGTCGCCGTCGCCCGTCGGCTCGTTGAGGCCTGAGGCCAGCAGCTCACGGGCGAAGACCCAGCGGACGCGAGCATCCCCGGTGTCGAAGCTCGCCGAGACGGCGTACGGGTCGACACTGTCGTAGCTGAGCTCCGCGGCAAGCGGGGTGGCGTTGCCGTTCGTGTCGATGAGTTCCAATGTGAGCTGGTGGCTCACGGTGACGGGTGCGATGTCCATGACATGTGCCTTTCCTTCAGCCGGTCACATGGATAACGCGGGAGTGCCCAACTCGTGACGCGGTAACTGAAAGGAATTACGCGAGACATCGCGCCTGTGGCAGGCAAAATGGGACGTTCACGGAGGAAGGGCGGGGCAATCTGTACGAACGGCTGAGGGGCCACTCAGCGGTATGTCGGATAGGTAGGGCCATGTCGTCATGGCCCCCACGGTGCGCTAGCCTTTCCCGACGTTCCCCGGACGGCTCGGGGAGACCCCGCCGTCACGGCGACGGGCGATTGGCGCAGTGGTAGCGCGCTTCGTTCACACCGAAGAGGTCACTGGTTCGAACCCAGTATCGCCCACCCGAACGTCCTCGAGCTCCTGGCGGTCTCGCGCCCTTCCGGTGGGGCCGAGGTGCTCACGCCGATCCAGCCGCGGGTCACCGCGATTCCCTGGCCGTGCCGGGTAGGTTCGCCGTCGTAGACCCGTCTCCGACCGAGGAGTACACGTGTGCGTGCCCGCTGATGCCGAGCTGCCCGGTCTCGGTCTGCCGTTCCCCGTTGAGCTAGGCGAGCGCGTCGTCCTGACCTCGGCCGACTCGACGCCTTTTGCGGCCCATGTCGCGGCTGCGGCCGAACCGACCGGGACAGGATTCGTCGTCCTGCCCGACATCCGAGGGCTGTTCTCCTTCTACGAGCGGCTGGCCGAGGCGTTCGCGGCGTCGGGGTACGACGCCGTCGCGCTCGACTACTTCGGGCGAACCGCGGGGACCGACGCCCGTGCCGGCGACTGGGATTCCATGCCGCACGTCGCTCAGATCCAGCCCGACCAGGTCCGCGAAGACGTGGCGGCTGCAGTCCGTCATCTACGCACCGAACGTGGTGTGGCCCGTGTGATGACGGTGGGCTTCTGCATGGGTGGAGCCTTCTCGCTGCGGCAGGCCCTGGCCGGGCACGACCTCAGTGGCGTCGTCAGCTTTTACGGCACGCCCGCGGCCTGGCGAGACAAACTGCCGTCCGTCATCGAGCGTGCCGACGAGTTCGCGTGCAAGGTGCTCGGACTGTACGGCGGCGCAGACGCGTCGATCCCGGCCGAGGACATCGAGCGGTTCGACAACGGCTTGTCCGAGGCCGGCATCGGACATGACCTGCACCTCTATCCGGATGCACCGCACAGCTTCTTCGACCGCTCGTACGCCGACTGGGCTGACGAGTGCCGCGACTCCTGGCGCCGGGTCATGGCGTTCGCCGCGACCTGAGCGCCAGCCCCATCGGTCAGCCGGCTAGCCGAGGTCGCGGTGTCGTAGGCCCACCAGGCCGACCGCGGTGGTGACGGCTGCGAGGCTCAGCAGGATCAGCGGGGCCGTCGGAGTCAGGCTACCGACGAGCGCCGAGGGCGTGTGCGTGTACGGCGAGACATCCAGCACCCAGGTGGGGAACTTCAACAAGCCTCCGAGGTAGCCGATCACGAAGGACGCCGTGAGCAGAGCCCAAGCGGCTGCCGTGGCGTGCGGTAGCCAGCCCACCAGGAACACAGCGACGGCGGAGAGGAACAGGCTGGCAGGCAGATACAGGACGGTGCTGATCGTTGCGTCCGCGAAACGCCCGGCGTCGCCGGTCGCGAGGGCACTACTCGCACCGAGCCCGATGCCGCCCACGACCAACACCGCCGCGGTGCCTGCTGCGGTGAAAGCGATGTTGGCTCCGGCCCAGTGAAGCCTGCTGAGTCGGGTCGCCACCAGGAGTTCGACCCGGCCTGCTGTCTCCTCCGACCGCAGACGCAGCGCCGAGGCCAGGGTGAACCCGCCGGCAATGAGCGCCAGGACCAACGCCGTTGTGGCCAGGTAGCCGTCGGTGATGTCGCCGCCGCCCGGCACCAATGCGTCCCGCAGCTCGGGGCGGTCCTCGATCAGCTTGTTCAGGTCGCCGCTGATCGAGCCGAACGCGACCCCGCCCAGCCCCACGCCCACGGCCCAGCTCACGACCGACGCGCGCTGCAGCCGTACGGCCAGGCCCCAGGCGCTCGCCAGATGTGGTCCGGCTGCGGGAGCACCGAGCTTGCTGGGTAGCAGACCTGCACCGAGGTCGCGCCGCTCGAGAAGGGCCGCTGCCAGGATGCCGATCGCCGCGCTGGCCGCGAGGGAGAACAGCAGGGGCCACCAGCGGTCGTCGACGTAGGGGTGCACGGCCTGCGACCACCCCATCGGTGAGCTCCACATCAGCGGCGCCCAGCCCACGTCACCCACCGCGCGGAGGACGAAGGCAACGGCCAAGAAGGCGGTGGCGCCGCCCGTCGCCGCGCGGGCGTGCTCACTGACCTGAGCAGTGAGCAGGCCGACCGCCGTGAAGAACATGCCGAACACGGCGATCGAGGCACCGAACGCCCAGCTGCCCGCGGCGGGAAGCCCCTGCGCCACGAAGACGGCGGCAACCGCCACTCCGGCGAGCAGGCAGGCAGTTCCCACGGTGAGACCGGCGGCGGCGAAGGCGGCCAGCCGGCCGAGCCGTCCGGCACGCATGAGCTCGGTGCGATCGGCCTCTTCTTCGGCGCGGGTGTGCCGGACGGTGAGGAACACCGCCATCAACGCGATCGCCACGAGCCCGCTCACGCTGGTCTCGAAGACCGTCACTCCGCCGATCGTGCGCAGCCCGACGGGTGGGCCGGCGAGTGCGACCGAACCGGTGCTGTTGCCCACCGTCTCGGCGTAGATCAGTCTGTCTCGTGGTGTCGCGTAGACGCTCTGGACCGCGTTGGCGGAGACCCCGAGCAGCCCGATGATGCTGACCAGCCAGACGGGCAGGCGGATGCGGTCCCGACGCAGGATGAGGCGCACGAGCGTCGTCGTCCCCCTGAACGACTCGGCGCTCCTCATCGGCGTACGACGTGGGTGGTGGCATCGGTCACCGACCGCTGCACTTCCTGGCCGGCGGCAGCATGCCTGTCGTCGCCGTAAGCCCGGAGAAACAGCTCCTCGAGCGTCGGGGGGTGGCTCACGAGTGAGGTGATCCCGACGGCCGAGAGGTGCCGCACCGCCTCGTCGAGATGTTCGGAGTCCACGTCGAAACGCACCCGATGGTCGACCGAGGTCAGGTTGTGCACGCCGCTCAGTTGTCCGATGTTCTCCGCGGGTCGTGCCGTCTCAGCGACGATGGTCGTGCGTGTCAACCGACGAAGCTCGGTCAGCGTGCCGGTCTCCACGTTGCGCCCGGCGCGGATAATGCTGACGCGGTCACACAGCGCCTCGACCTCGGCGAGGATGTGGCTTGACAGCAGCACGGTCTGGCCGGCGCGGCGAGCTTCCTTGATGGTCGCCTGGAACGCCTCCTCCATGAGTGGATCGAGCCCCGACGTCGGCTCGTCCAGGATCAGCAGCTCGACGTCGGAGATCAGGCCGGCGACCAGGGCGACCTTCTGACGGTTGCCCTTGGAGTAGCTGCGGCACTTCTTGCGCGGGTCGAGCTCGAAGCGATCGATCAGCGCGTCGCGTCGTTGGCCGTCGACCCGGCCGCGGAGCCGGCCCAGCAGGTCGATGACCTCACCTCCGGTCAGGTTCGGCCAGAGCGCGACCTCACCGGGCACGTAGGCGAGCCGACTGTGCAGTCGAGTGGCATCGGCCCAAGGGTCGCCGCCGAGAAGGCGGGTTTGCCCGCCGTCGGCACGAAGCAGGCCGAGCAGGATGCGGATCGTCGTGGACTTGCCCGAGCCGTTGGGTCCGAGGAAGCCGTGCACCTCGCCGGGTCGCACGACCAGGTCGAGCCCGTCGAGCGCCACCGTGCTCCCGAAGCGCTTGCGCAGGCCGTGAACCTCGATCGCCGCTTCCACATTCTCCAACGTACCTGCGAGGCCTGGTCCGGCCAGGGCCGTCTGGACCTGCTGGTCGTGCCGATGGACTCTTCCTCACGTTGGGCGCCGACACCCAGGGGAAACTGCCGCGACGTGGGTCGAACCCGGTCGATACGATCGACGGGTCCGCGACCATGTGTCGCCCGTACGCCGCTTCGGCGGCATTGTCTTCCAGGAGTCTCCGTGTCCGACCTCCGTGTCACCGTCGTCAGCGCAGCCGATCGTGCTGAGCGGACCGTGACGACGGGCACGAAGGCCTGGGAGCTCTTTGCCGACGAGCCCACCGTCATCGCGGCTCGCGTCGACGGGGAGCTGCGCGACCTGTCCCACGAGCTCGGGGCCGGCGCTGTCGTCGAGGCGGTGGCGATCGACTCCACTGACGGTCGCGACATCCTGCGGCACTCGACCGCCCATGTGATGGCGCAGGCAGTCCAGGAGCTCTACCCCGAGGCCAAGCTCGGCATCGGGCCGCCGATCAGCGACGGGTTCTACTACGACTTCGACGTGGCCACCCCGTTCGTGCCGGAGGATCTCGAGAAGATCGAGAGCCGGATGCGCAAGATCATCAAGGAGGGGCAGAAGTTCTCCCGTCGTGCAGTCAGCGACGGTGACGCCATCGACGAGCTCAAGGACGAGCCGTACAAGCTCGAGCTGATCGGGCTCAAGGGCTCGGGTCAAGCGGCGGACGCCGCCGAGGGCGCAAGTGCCGAGGTCGGTGCCGGCGAACTGACCATCTACGACAACCTCAAGCGCGACGGGTCGCCGGCGTGGAAGGACCTCTGCCGGGGCCCTCACCTGCCGAGCACGAAACGCATCCCGGCGTTCAAGCTCATGCGCAGCGCCGCGGCGTACTGGCGGGGTGATGAGAAGAACCAGCAGCTGCAACGCATCTACGGCACCGCCTGGGAGTCCAAGGAAGCGCTCGAGGAGCACCTGCACCGCATCGAGGAGGCCGAGCGGCGTGACCACCGCCGGCTCGGACGCGAGCTCGACCTGTACAGCTTCCCCGACGAGCTCGGGTCCGGACTGGCCGTGTTCCACCCGAAGGGCGGCGTGATCCGGCGGGTGATGGAGGACTACGTCCGGCAGCGGCACATCGACGAGGGGTTCGACTTCGTCGCCACACCCCACATTTCCAAGCAGGGTCTGTTCGAGACGTCGGGGCATCTGCCGTACTACGCCGACGGCATGTTCCCGCCGATGGAGATGGAGGGCAGCAACTATTTCCTCAAGGCGATGAACTGCCCGATGCACAACCTGATCTTCAAGTCGCGCGGGCGGTCCTACCGGGAGCTTCCCCTCCGCCTGTTCGAGCTGGGTGCGGTCTACCGCAACGAGCTGTCGGGGGTCATCCACGGGCTCACCCGGGTGCGCGGGCTGACCATGGACGACTCACACTCCTACGTCACCGCCGAGCAGGCGCCGGCTGAAATCAAGCACCTGCTCGCCTTCCTGCTGGGTCTGCTCAAGGACTTCGGCCTGGACGACTTCTATCTCGAGCTGTCCACTCGCGATGCGGACTCGTCGAAGTTCGTCGGGTCTGACGAGGACTGGGCGACCGCCACCGCCATCCTCGAACAGGTGGCGACCGAGTCGGGTCTGGAGCTCGTGGCGGACCCGGGTGGTGCGGCGTACTACGGCCCGAAGATCTCCGTCCAGGCGCGCGACGCCATCGGCCGTACCTGGCAGATGTCGACGGTCCAGTACGACTTCAACCAGCCGGCGCGGTTCGGTCTGGAGTACCAGGCGGCGGATGGCACGCGGCAGCAGCCGGTGATGATCCACTCGGCCAAGTTCGGGTCGATCGAGCGGTTCCTCGGTGTCCTGGTCGAGCACTTCGCCGGAGCGTTCCCGCCCTGGCTCGCGCCCGTGCAGGTGCAAGGCATCCCGATCGCCGAGCGACACCACGACTACCTGCACCAGGTCGCTGCCCAGATGCGTGAGGCGGGGGTGCGGGTCGAGGTCGACGAGTCCGACGACCGGATGCAGAAGAAGATCCGTAACGCGCAACTGCAGAAGGTGCCGTTCATGGTGATCGCCGGCGACCGCGACATCGAGGACGGTGCGGTGTCGTTCCGCTACCGCAACGGCGACCAGGACAACGGCGTACCGGTGGCCGAGGCCATCGCGCGCATCGTCGAGGCGGTCGAGAAGCGGGTCCAGGTATGACAGGCGCGAGTGGCGGGTCTGTCGGCAGTCGTCGCCCACGCGGATGACGCTCTTCGAGCCGCAGCACGGGGCGGGGGAGTCCGACCCGTTCCAGCGGCTGTGGACTCCGCACCGGATGGCCTACATCCTGGGGGAGAACAAGCCTGGCGCCTCGGGGGAGGGAGAGGAGTGCCCCTTCTGCGTCATCCCGTCCCTCGGTGACGAGGAGGGCCTGATCGTGCGCCGGGGTGAGACGTCGTACGCCGTACTGAACCTCTACCCGTACAACCCGGGCCACCTGATGGTGTGCCCGTACCGTCACGTCGCCGACTACACCGACCTCGAGCCCGGAGAGGTGGCCGAGGTGGCCGAGCTGACGCGGCAGTCGATGACGGCCGTCCGGGCGGCGTCGGGCGCGCACGGCTTCAACGTCGGCATGAACCAGGGATCGGTGGCAGGTGCCGGGATCGCCGCACACCTGCACCAGCACGTGGTCCCGCGCTGGGGCGGCGACACCAACTTCATGCCGGTGGTCGGTCGGACGAAGGTGCTCCCGCAACTCCTCCGCGATACGCGGGCCATGCTCGTCGACGCCTGGCCCGACGCCATACCCGGACCGGCCCCGCCACCCACGCAGACCCAAGCCCCCTAGGCAAACTCCCACTGCCAGCCGCACGTTTGCCTAGTGAACAAGCCAGGTGGCTTGAGGACTAGGCAAACGCGCTACGGCCAGAGGGGGTCTGCCTTGGGTACGTGGAGGTCAGGGGTTGGCGGGTCAGGGGGGCGGCGGGTCAGGGGGCGGCGAGGACCTTGGCTGCGACGTGGCCGGGGAGGGCCTCGTAGCCGACGAAGCTACGGGTGAAGGTCCCGGTGCCGTGGCTCAGCGACCGCAGCTCGGTGGCGTAGCTGATCAGCTCGAGCTGGGGCGTCTCGGCCTTGACCAGGGTTCGTCCGGTCCCTACCGGCTCGGTTCCCAGCACCTTGGCTCGCCGGGTCGACAGGTCACCCATCACCGCGCCGACGAAGTCGTCGTCGATCAGCACCTCGATCTCGTCGATCGGTTCGAGCAGCGCCACCCCGCCGGCCGCCGCCGCCTCCTTGAGGGCGAGTGCCCCGGCCGTCTGGAACGCCATGTCGCTGGAGTCGACGCTGTGCGCCTTGCCGTCGTACAACGTGACCCGGATGTCGACGACGGGGTAGCCGGCGCTGAGGCCCTTGTCGAGCTGCGCACGCACCCCCTTCTCGACGCTGGGGATGAACTGCCGCGGAACCGACCCGCCGACCACCTTGTCGATGAACTCGAAGCCACCGCCCGCACCGGTGGGCTCGACATCGATGTCGCACACCGCGTACTGGCCGTGGCCACCGCTCTGCTTGACGTGCCGGCCTTTGCCCCTGGCCGGCCCGGCGAACGTCTCACGCAGCGGCACGCGCACCGGAACCTGGTCGACCTGGACGCCGTACCGGCTCGACAGCCGGTCGAGGAGTACGTCGGCGTGCGCCTCACCCATGCACCACAGGATCAGCTGGAAGGTCTCGGCCTGGTGCTCGATGCGTACCGTCGGGTCTTCGGCCGCCAGCCGCTGCAGCGCCTGGCCCAGCTTGTCCTCGTCGGCCTTGGCGTGTGCCACCACGGCAATCGGCAGCAGCGGTTCGGGCATCGACCACGGCTCCATCACCAGCGGCTCGTCCTTGTCACTGAGCGTGTCGCCCGTCTCGGCACGCGACAGCTTGGCGATCGCGCAGATGTCGCCGGCAATGCAGATGTCGACGAGGCGCTGGGTCTTGCCCAGGGGTGAGGAGAGGGCACCGATCCGCTCGTCCTCGTCGTGGTCCTCGTGGCCGCGCTCGGACCCGTAGAACTCGCTGAAGTGACCTGACACGTGCACGGTTGCGTCCGGACGGACCGTGCCCGAGAAGACCCGGGCCAGGCTGATCCGGCCGACGTAAGGGTCCGAGGTCGTCTTGACCACTTCGGCGACCAGTGGTCCTGCCGGGTCGCAGGTCAGGTGGTCGACGGACTTCCCGGCGGTCGTGTAGACCTCGGGGAACGTGTGCTCCGACGGGGGCGGGAACGCCTGCGTGATGATCTCGAGCAGCTCCTCCAGGCCCAGCCCGCTCAGGGCGCACAGGGGTACGACGGGGAAGAAGGAGCCACGAGCGACGGCGGTCTCGAGGTCATCGACCAGCAGGTCGAAGTCGATCTCCTCGCCACCCATGTAGCGGTCCATGAGGCTCTCGTCCTCGGACTCCTCGATCACGCCCTCGATCAGCGTGCCGCGATGCTCCTCGATCAGCAGCTGTTCGTCCTCCGTCGGCTGACGGACGACGCGGCCCTTGCTGCTGAACTCGGAGTAGTCAGAGACGGTCTGAGACAGCAACGCGACCAGGTCGTCGCTCACACCGTCGGCGTCGGCATCGCCGGAGTGGTGGACCGGCACGTAGAGGGGGACGACCTTGTCGCCGAACGCCTCCCGGGCGGCGCGCAGCACCTCGGCGTAGTCGGCCCGCGGGTGGTTGAGCTTGCTGATCACGACGCATCGCGGCATACCGACGGACTCGCATTCCTGCCACAGGGCCTTCGTCGAACCGTCGACTCCGTCACTGGCGGAGACCACGAAGAGCGCGCAGTCGGCCGCGCGCAGGCCGGCCCGCATGTCACCGACGAAGTCGGCGTAACCGGGGGTGTCGAGGAGGTTGATCTTGATCGCCCTGTCCGAAGGTCCGACGAGCAACGGGACGAGCGACAGCCCGACCGAACGTTGCTGGCGGATCTCGGCCTCGTCGTAGTCAGAGACGGTGGTGCCGTCCTCGACACGCCCCACCCGGTTCAGCGCTCCGGTGGCGTGGAGGAGGGACTCGACGAGCGTCGTCTTGCCGGAGCCCGCAGGCCCCACCAGGACGACGTTACGAATGGCATCGGGGGTGGTGGGCTGGTGCGCCGCTACCTCGGCTGCACCCGCCCCTGTTGGTTTGCCTGACATGGGGCCGCTCCTGTCGCCGATCTCGACTGTGGTCCCACCCTTCACCCATCGAGCCGAGCGCACAAGACCTCGGGACGGACCCGACTCAGTGGCGACGGTCGCCCCGGTACGATCGGGGCTCGAACTGACGCGCTGACGTCAGCGTCCCACCGGAAAGGCTCCACCTCCGCATGCTCGAGCGCTTCCGCCAGTTCTGGACGAAGGTCTTCCGGCCCGTCGCGCATGGCCTGATCAAGCTCGGGGTTTCCCCGGACGCCGTCACCGTCGTGGGCACGCTCGGCGTCGTCTCGGGCGCGTTGATCTTCTTTCCCCGAGGTCAGCTGCTCGTCGGCGTCATCGTCATCACGCTGTTCGTCTTCTCCGATCTGGTCGACGGCTACATGGCGCGCACGCTGGGGACCTCGTCGAAGTGGGGGGCTTTCCTCGACTCCACGCTCGACCGCGTCGGGGATGCCGCGATCTTCGCCGGGTTGGCGATCTGGCTGTTCCAGGGCGGCGACGACCACCTGCTCGCGTATGTCGCCTTGTGGTGCCTCGTGGCGGGATCGGTGACCTCGTACGCGCGGGCCAAGGCCGAGAGTCTCGGCATGCAGGCCAAGGGCGGCATCGCCGAGCGGTCCGACCGCCTCGTGTCCGTGCTGGTGATGGCCGGGCTGTCCGACATGCTCAACGTTCCGTTCCTGTTGACGCTGGTGCTGTGGGTCCTTGCTGTTGCCAGCACCGTCACCGTGTTCCAGCGGATGGTGCTGGTGCGCCGGCAGGCATTCGCGGACCCGGGCGTCCCGTCCTGACCCGCGGTATGACGGCGTGACGGTCACTGGCGCACCGCGAGCTCTGCGGGACCACGTGATCGACCATGCCTTCGGTCTCGCGTGGACCCTGGGCGCGCACACTCCCGAGCCGCTGACGAAGAGGCTCCTCGGCGGCGCGGGCGACGTCGTCCTGCGCCGGCACGGGGCCGGGGTCCGTCGGTTGGAGCGCAACCTCGAGCGGGCCACACCAGGCCTGGGCGGCGCCGATCGTCAAGCCCTCACGCAGCGCGCGGTGAGGTCCTACTTCCGTTACTGGCACGAGGCGTTCCGGCTGCAGTCCTGGACGGAGCAGCAGCATCGTCGACTCGGTCGTGACGACGAACCAGCAGCCGCTACGCGAGGGATTCGGCCACGGTGGCGGCGCCATCGTGGCGCTGCCGCACATGGCGAACTGGGACCTGGCCGGAGCCTGGGCCTGCCTGACCGGGATGCCCGTCACGACCGTGGCCGAGCGGTTGCGACCGGAGTCGCTGTACGACCGGTTCGTCAGCTACCGCGAAAGTCTCGGCATGGAGATCGTGGCGCTCTCAGGCTCGGTCCACCCCCTGCAGGCCATGCGGGCGGCGTTGCAGCGCGGGCGGCTCGTCTGCCTGCTCGCCGATCGCGATCTGTCCGGGTCGGGAGTCGAGGTCGATCTGCTCGGCGAGGCGGCCCGGCTACCTGGCGGACCCGCCGTACTCGCGCGGATGACCGGGGCACCGCTGGTGGCGGCCACCCTGTCCTACGCCGGCCCCCTGCTGCGGATCGACTTCAGCGATCCGGTGCCTGTCGTGCGCGGCGGGGACGGCGTCCGGGCGATGACGCAGACCATCGCGGACGTGTTCTCGACCGGCATCCGGCGCACACCGCAGGATTGGCACATGCTGCAGCGTGTCTTCGTCGCGGATCTCGATCCCCATAGGACTCCGTCCAGCGGGCCCGGCACGTCGAAGGGATCCGGGGCGCGAGCATGAGGGTCGGTCTCGTCTGCCCCTACTCCTTCGACGTCCCCGGTGGCGTCCAGAACCATGTCCGCGACCTCGCCGTCGCCCTGCGTGAGAGCGATCACGACGTCGGGGTGCTGGCGCCAGGGGAGCAGACGACAGACCTGCCGGACTACGTGACGCTCGTCGGCAAGGCGGTCCCCGTCCCCTACAACGGATCGATCGCCCGCCTGGCTTTCGGTCCTCGTACCTCCGCTCGCACGGTCCGGTGGCTGCGTGACGGCCGGTTCGACGTGCTCCACGTGCACGAACCCTTGGCGCCAAGTGTGTCCTTGCTCGCACTGTGGGCCAGCGACGGCCCGGTCGTGGGTACGTTCCACACCGCCAACCTCCGCTCACGCGCGATGACGTCGCTCTCGGCACTGGTGCGGCCCGCACTGGAGAAGGTGACGGCGCGTATCGCTGTCTCGGAGTCAGCCCGCGCCACGCTCGTGCAGCATCTCGGTGGCGAGCCGGTCGTCATCCCCAACGGGCTTTTCTGCGACACCTTCCAGGCCGCGGAGGTGGAGCCGCGCTGGCAGCAACCCGGCCCGACGGTGGCCTTTCTGGGCCGGATCGACGAACCACGCAAGGGCCTCAGCGTCCTGCTCGAAGCCTGGCCCGGGATCCGCAGACAGGTGCCGACGTGCCGGCTGCTGGTTGCTGGGCGGGGCGACCCGCCCAGTGATGCCGTGGAGTCACCCAGCGGGGTGGAGTACCTCGGCACGGTCACCGACGACGAGCGGGGGCGGCTGCTCCGGTCCGCCACGGTGTATGTCGCTCCGCAGATCTCGGGGGAGAGCTTCGGCATCGTGCTCGTCGAGGCGATGGCCGCCGGAACTGCGGTGGTCGCGAGCGATCTGCCCGCGTTTCGCGACGTGCTCGCCAACGGCGAGACAGGACGGCTGTTCCGTACCGGCGACGCGGACGACCTGGCGCGGCAGGTCATCGCCCTAGTCGCCCACGATGAGGCTCGAGCGATTCTGCAAGACCGGGCGGCCGACGCCGTACGCGCGTATGACTGGTCCCACCTCGTCCCGACGATCCTGGCGGTCTATGACACGGCCGTCCAGGCAGCGACGCGGCCGGTGCCCCGATGAACGAGGTGGTCAACGTGGTCGGCGCCGTCGGCCTGGCGGCTCTCCTCGCCGCCCTGGTCGTCGCCGGCTGGCTGAGCTGGACCGCCGGTCGACTCGACCGGATGCATCTGCGGGTCGACGGTGCCCGGGCAGCCCTGGATGCTGCCCTGGCCCGTCGTCGCGCTGTGGCGATCGAGCTATCGGCCGGCGGGCTCGCCGATCCGGCCTCAGCGATGCTGCTGGCTGACGCCGCGACGCGGCCGCTGGAAAGAGACGACGAACGCGACCGTTGGCAGCGCGAGTCCGACCTGTCCGCGGTGCTCAGAGCGGTCGTTGCCGGGAGAGAGGCATCGTCAGGACTTTCCGACGACGCCTGGGCGGAGCTCGCGCTGGCCGCGGAACGGGTCACCATGGCCCGACGCATCCACAACGACCTCGTCGGTACGACCCTCGCTCTGCGCGAGCGTCGGCGGGTGCGCTGGTTCCGCCTGGCCGGCCATGCGCCGCCGGTCGCGATGATCGCCTTCGACGATGAGCTGCCCCCGACGTGACAGAGGCAACACGCTTTGTCGCACCTGACGTCCAGGTCGTAGACTCGACGTACCCCCGAAGTTCTCCAGTAAAGGCGCAGTGTGACCAGCGAATCGCAAAACCCGACCTCAGCCTCGTCGCCCCGGACAGGCACCGGCAAGGTCAAGCGCGGTATGGCCGAGATGCTCAAGGGCGGCGTCATCATGGACGTCGTCACAGCCGAGCAGGCCAAGATCGCCGAGGATGCCGGCGCCGTCGCCGTGATGGCACTCGAGCGGGTGCCCGCCGACATTCGCGCCCAGGGTGGCGTGTCGCGCATGAGCGACCCCGACATGGTCGACAGCATCATCAGTGCGGTGTCGGTCCCGGTGATGGCCAAGGCCCGGATCGGTCACTTCGCCGAGGCACAGGTGCTGCAGAGCCTCGGCGTCGACTACATCGACGAGTCCGAGGTTCTCACCCCGGCCGACTATGCCCACCACATCGACAAGTGGCAGTTCACCGTGCCGTTCGTCTGCGGTGCCACCAACCTCGGCGAGGCCCTGCGCCGGATCACCGAGGGCGCCGCCATGATCCGATCCAAGGGTGAGGCGGGCACCGGCGACGTGTCGAACGCCGTGACTCACATGCGCACGATCCGCGCCGAGATGCGACGCCTCCAGTCGCTCAGTGAGGACGAGCTCTACGTCGCTGCCAAGGAGCTGCAGGCGCCGTACGACCTGGTCAAGGAGGTCGCAGCGCTGGGCAAGCTGCCCGTCGTGCTGTTCACTGCCGGTGGCATCGCTACCCCTGCCGACGCCGCCATGATGATGCAGCTCGGTGCCGAGGGCGTCTTCGTCGGCTCGGGAATCTTCAAGTCCGGTAACCCGGCTCAGCGTGCCGCTGCGGTCGTCAAGGCGACCACCTTCTTCGACGACCCCGACGTCGTCGCCAAGGTCTCCCGTGGTCTCGGCGAGGCCATGGTCGGCATCAACGTCGAGGACATTCCGCAGCCCCACCGGCTCGCCGAGCGCGGCTGGTAGTCGGCTGCCGATGGCGATCGGAAGCCTCGACAAGGCGGGCCGTCTCGAGCAGCTGAAGACCTTCGCGCGTGTCCAGGTCTGGTCCGGCTACAAGACGGCTGCCGAGGTCCGGGCCGATGTCCTGGAGGCCGTCCTCGACGAGGTGAAGGAGCCGGCGGAGGCTGCGAGCCTGGCCACCGAGTACGTCGTGCAGGCCGAACGGGAGCGCGCCGAGGCCGCGGTGAACTGGCCGTCGACCACCGAGTTCGACCACCTGCAGGCCGCCATCGTCGATCTGCGTTCCGCCGGAGTGATCGTGCTCGAGGCGTGCGAGGACCACTGGGCTGCAGACTCGGCGCTGAAGCGAGCGGCGGCCGACGGCGCGCCACCGACCGGCATCGCCTACTTCACGCATGCGGACGTGTGGCACGCGGTCGAGCACGGGATGCTCGAGCTCAACGTCTGGCACGCGACCAGCGCCAACGTCGCGACCGGCGACGCTCTCCTCGAGCTCGTGCAGCAGACGTTCGCCCGGCACGGTCTCGACTCGCGGTTCGACGAAGGCCGCATCGAGGTCTCGATCGCCTGGCAACGCCGCCAGGCCTGACCTTCCTTACGCTGCGTAGTCTGTCGAGCAGTCCTCGGTGTCCGATATATGACGTGTTCGCTGCCTCGACGGGACCTTTGACCTGCTCAGATGTTCACGATGACTAGGTCGCCATGACCCGTTCGGGCTATGCCCAGGAGACCCCCAGGCCCATCACGGAGCGTCATCTGGTCACGCTTGGCCGACGAAGGGTCCGAAGAGGCCCGGAATCGTTGAACCGTGTACCAACCACCCCCATGCTCGAAGAGTTCCAGGACGGAGCGATGACATGCGGACTGAGTTGGTCGCCTGAGAGGGCCGCATCGAGCTAATGGCGAAACCGGCCGTCCTCTTTCGATCACGAAAGGGGCTCGGGCCCTCATGAAGAAGTTCACTCGTCGTTCAGCCGCCGTCGCAGTCGTCGTGCTCGGTCTCATCGGAGCCGGTGTGGCTTTCGCCGCCTGGACCTCCACGGGGACCGGCGACACGAACACCGCGACGGCCGGCACCGCCACCGGTCTCACCGTGAACGCCGGGGCCGCCGTCACCGGGCTGTACCCCACCAAGAGCGTCGTGCTCAACCCGACGGTCACCAACGGCAACACCTACCCCGTCAAGCTCATGACGGTCAGCGTCAACTCGGTCAAGGCTGATGCCACGCACGAGACAGCCGGCTGCACCGTCGCCGTCAGCGGCGCCAGCGCCACCGCACCGAGCGCCGCGGTCATCAACGCCCTGCCGGTGATCGCCGCCGGTGGCAACTCGGCTGCACTGCCGATCACGGTCTCGCTGTCCGCCTCGTCGGACAACGCCTGCCAGGGTGCCGCCTTCACCGTCAACTTCACGGCGACGGCCGACAGCAGCAACTGAGCGGGCCTGACCGCCAACACTGCTCCTGGATGAGGAAACACGTCACGTGAGAACACGCCGGATGAGATCGGCCGTCACCACTGCTCCGGCAGTGGTGGCGGCCGATCCGGTGTCCACGAGACCGACGCATCGCCACGCCCGTCGTAGTGCACGTCGTCTCACCCGACGTGGTCTCGTGCTGGCCGGCGCCGTGCCGGTGCTTGCCGCCACGGCTGCACTGGCGGCCTGGTTGTCCGCCGGAACCGGCTCGGGCTCCGCCGCCGCAGCCAGCCTGACGGCCCCCCCAGCACCGACGGCCGTCTACGACACCGGGGCCGTGCGTGTGACCTGGTCCGCCGTGACGATGCCCGACGGCGCCGCAGTGGACAGCTACGACGTCATCCGCCATGTCGGCGCCAACACGCTCGTCGTCTGCACCGCCACTGCTCCCAGTACCACCTGCACCGACGACAACCCCCTCGTCGGGACCGTCACCTACGGAGTCGTCGCGCGCAAGGGGCTGCACTGGATCGGTCCCGAAAGCGCAACCAAGTCCTTCGTCTCCGACCAGGTCAAGCCGGTGACCACCGCCTCGGTCACACCAACACCGAACGGTGCCGGCTGGAACTCCGCGGCCGTGACGGTCACGCTCACCGCGACCGACACCGGCGGTTCCGGTGTCAAGAACATCACGTACTCCGTCGACGGCGCTGCGAGCGTCGTCGCGAACGGCGCCTCGACCTCCTTCGCCGTGAGCACAGACGGCACGCACACGATTACGTACTACGCCCGCGACTACGGCACCAACGTGGAGACCGCCAAGTCGTTGACGGTCAAGATCGACACCGCGGCACCGGTCGCTCCCACCTTGACGTCGATCAGCGCGGACACCGGCGCATCGTCATCCGACCAGGTCACCAAGACGACGGCGCAGACGCTGTCCGGCACGGCAGAACCGGGTACCACCGTGATCGTCAAGCGCGGGACGACGACGATGTCCACGGTGACCGCCAACGCGTCCGGAATCTTCACGACGACGAGCCTGAACCTGGTCGCCGGAGTCAACAGCTTCACGGCCACGTCGACCGATGCGGCCGGCAACATCTCGGCGGTGTCAGCGACGTTCCCCGTCACGCTGGACACGACGGCGCCGGCCAAGCCGGTTCTCACCGGCATCAGCAACGACACCGGGGTCTCCACCACCGACGAGATCACCAACGTGGCCGCACAGGTCGTCTCCGGCACCGCCGAGGCAAACAGTGAGGTCACCGTCAAGCAGACCGTGCCGTCAACGGCCACCCTCGGGATCACGAACACCGACGGCTCTGGGGCCTTTGGTTTTGCCATGGACTTCACGGCGAACCAGGCCACCACCATCACCGCGACGGCGACAGACCTTGCCGGCAACGCCTCGACCGTCTCCACCGGCCTGGTCGTCAAGGTCGACCAGATCGCGCCGACCACGACAGTCAACTCGATCACCCCGGCACCCAACGCCGCGGGCTGGAACAAGGCAACGACCGCGGTCGTGATCGGCCAGACCGACACCGGCACCGGTGGCACGGACAAGCTCTATACGCGTCTCAACGCTGCGGCGTTCACCTCGGTGACCACAGCCAGCAGGAGCGTGTCAGTGACGACAGCCGTGCAGGGCGACAACACCGTGGCGTACTACGCAGTCGACAAGGCCGGCAACGTCGGGGACTCCGGCAGCGTGGTCGTGAAGATGGACAGCGGTGTTCCCGCGAAGCCGGTCATCACCGGGATCAGTAACGACACCGGTACGTCCAACACGGACAAGATCACGAATGCACCCGCCCAGACGTTGTCGGGGACCGCCGAGGCCAGCAGCACGGTCAAGGTCATCCGCGGTGGCGCCACCATCGCCACCGGTACCGCCAGTGGTACGGGGAGCTATGCGATCCCGTTCACGCTCGTGGAAGGCGTCAATTCGCTCACGGTGACGGCTACCGACGCGGCAGACAACGTGTCCGCCGCCTCGACCGCCCTGGCGGTCACTCTCGACACGACCATGGCGGATCCGGCGTTCACGAGCATCAGCAACGACACCGGCTCGTCGAGCAGCGACCAGATCACGACCGTCGCCGCCCAGACGATCGCGGGCACCGCCAAGGCCGGCAGCACCGTCGTGGTCAAGCGAGGCGGTACGACCATCGCCACGCTGACCGCGAGTGGAACCGGTACGTTCTCGCTCGCGACGACGCTTCCGATCGGCACCAGCAACTTCACCGTCACCAGCAGCGATGTCGCCGGCAACTCGGTGACGTCGACGCCGTGGCCGGTGACCCTGGACACGACAGCGCCGGCGGCCCCGGTCCTCACGGGCATCAGCGACGACACTGGCGCCTCGGCAACGGACCTGGTCACCAAGGACGCGAACCAGACGGTCTTCGGCACGAGCGAAGCGGGCAGCGTGGTGACGCTCAAGAAGGGTGGATCGACCGTGGCGACCGTGACCGCGGACGGCGGCGGCACCTTCGGTGCCGGTGTCACCCTTCTCGAGGGGACGAACAGCTTCACGGCCATGGCCACGGACGTCGCCGGGAACGTCTCGACCCAGTCGGCGGCCTTGACCGTCACCTTGGACACCGTCGCGCCGGCGGCTCCGGTGTTGACGAGTATCAGCGACGACACCGGCGTCTCGTCCAGTGACCTGATCACCCGGACCGTGAACCAGACGCTGAGCGGTAAGGCCGAAGCCGGCAGCACGGTGACGCTGGCGCAGAACGGATCGCGAGGCGGCACGACCACGGCAAGCGGCAGCGGTGACTTCTCGTTCGACCTCAAGCTCGAGGACGGCAGCAACACGTTCTTCGCGGTAGCCGTCGACCTCGCCGGCAACGTCTCACCGGCATCTGCCGACCTCGTCGTCTCACTCGACACGACGGCCCCCGACGGGCAGATCACGTCGCTCAGCGAGGGGCAGACGTACTCCAACGCCTCCTTCCGTCGTACCTGCGCGGGTCGGCGCGACTACTCGATCTGCGGTACCGCGGTCGACGCGGTCAGTGCCTACACGTCCGGACTCAGCACCCTCACGCTCGAGCTGCGCACCGGCGCCAGCTGTCTCGACTCCAGCGGCACCTTCACACCGGCAGCCTGCGGTTCGCCGCTCCACGTGACCCCGGAGGCCGACTGGGCCCAGGACACCAACGCCGGCGGGCTGGGTCCGGCCGGCTACACCGCGACGCTGACGACGACCGACGTCGCCGGAAACGTGAGTGTGTACGTGGTGAACTTCACGATGCAGTGACCGTTTCGACGGCGGCAGCAGCCCCGCATACGATGGATCCGTGACCTACCCACCGACGATCGGCGTCCTTGCCCTGCAAGGAGATGTGCGCGAACACGTGCGCATGTTGACCGATGCCGGCGCGACCGCAGTGCCCGTACGCCGACCCAACGAGCTGGCGGGTGTCGATGCGATGGTGCTGCCCGGCGGTGAGTCCACCACCATGCACAAGCTCGCGACGGTCTTCCAGCTCTTCGAGCCGTTGCAGGAGCGGCTCAGGTCGGGCATGCCGGCTCTCGGCACCTGCGCCGGGATGATCCTGCTCGCAGACCGCATCGAGGGTGGCGTCGACGGGCAGCAGACCCTCGGCGGACTGGACGTCGTGGTGCGGCGCAACGCGTTCGGGCGCCAGGTCGACTCGTTCGAGAGCGACGTCGACTTCACCCCGTTCGACGAGCCCTTCCACGCGTTGTTCATCCGTGCGCCGTGGGTCGAGAAGGTCGGCGCCGACGTCGACGTGCTCGCCACCGTCGCCTCCGGTCCGGCCGCCGGTAGGATCGTCGCGGTGCGCCAGGGCGCCATCATGGCCACCTCGTTCCATCCCGAGATCACCCACGACGGCCGGGTGCACCGGTACTTCGTCGACCTCGTACGCCACCGCTAAGGAGTTCCGCAGGCATGTCCGGCCACTCGAAATGGGCGACCACCAAGCACAAGAAGGCGGTGGTCGACGCCAAGCGCGGCAAGCTGTTCGCCAAGCTCATCAAGAACATCGAGGTCGCGGCCCGCACCGGTGGAGGTGACCCGGCCGGCAACCCGACGCTGTACGACGCGATCCAGAAGGCCAAGAAGTCCTCGGTCCCCAACGACAACATCGACCGCGCCGTCAAGCGCGGCTCCGGCCTCGAAGGCGGCGGAGCCGACTACCAGACGATCATGTACGAGGGATATGCCCCCGGTGGTGTCGCGCTGCTCATCGAGTGCCTGAGCGACAACCGCAACCGGGCTGCGGGCGAGGTCCGCACGGCGATGACGCGCGGTGGCGGGTCCATGGCCGACGCCGGCTCGGTCTCCTACATGTTCACGCGCAAGGGCGTCATCATCGTGCCGATGCTCAACGAGGAGACCGGTGTCGAGGCCACTGAGGACGGCGTCCTGGACGCGGTGCTCGACGCCGGTGCCGAGGAGGTCAACGACCTCGGCGACTCTTTCGAGGTGATCTGCGAGCCGACCGACCTGGTCACCGTGAGGACGGCGCTCCAGGCCGCCGGGCTCGACTACGAGTCGGCGGAGGCGTCGTTCGTCCCGAGCATCACCGTCGAGGTCGACAAGGACGCTGCGGGCAAGGTGTTCCGGCTGATCGAATCGCTCGAGGACTCTGACGACGTCCAGAATGTCTTCGGCAACTTCGACGTGTCCGACGAGGTCCTGGCTCAGCTGGTCTGACCCGCCGCACCCGATCGCGGCGCCGGGCGCGTCGCTGCCGCACCGCGCAGTCCTCTCGGGCTACCTTGGTGGCGGTCGAACATCTGTTCGGTCCTGTTCACTGCGACGGAGGAGGACGACGTGAGGGTGTTGGGCGTCGATCCGGGGCTCACACGCTGCGGCCTGGGGGTCGTCGAGGGCGAGCCCTCCCGTCCGCTGCGGGCCGTGGCCGCCGACGTCGTCCGTACGCCGTCTGACGCCGACCTCGGTGACCGGCTCGTCGCGATCGAGGTCGCCCTCGAGGAGTGGCTCGACACCTACCGCCCCGACGCCGTTGCGGTCGAGCGGGTCTTCTCCCAGCACAACGTCCGCACCGTGATGGGCACCGCCCAGGCGTCAGGGATCGCGATTCTGGTGTCAGCCCGGCGCGGTCTGCCGGTGGCGCTGCACACCCCGAGCGCGGTCAAGGCCGCCGTGACAGGCAGCGGACGTGCCAACAAGGATCAGGTGACCACGATGGTCACCCGACTTCTCAGGCTCGATGTCCGCCCGGCGACGGCGGACGCCGCCGACGCGCTGGCACTCGCGATGTGCCACATCTGGCGCGGTGCCGCGACCGACCGCATCGACGCCGCTCTCGCCCGGGCCGCCCGAGGAGTTGTCCGATGATCGCTTTCGTCCGCGGCCCCGTCTCGGCCGTCTTCGTCGACTCGGCTGTCATCGAGGTCGGCGGCGTCGGCATGCTTGTCATGTGCACCCCGGGCGCACTCGCGACGCTGCGGGTCGGCCAGGAGGCCACGCTGGCCACGTCGATGGTCGTTCGCGAGGACTCGCTGACCCTGTTCGGCTTCTCCGACTACGACGAGCGGGGGCTGTTCGAGCTGGTGCAGACCGCGAGCGGCGTCGGACCCAAGCTCGCCCAGGCCATGCTTGCCGTCCACGGGCCGGACGAGCTCCGGCGTGCCGTGGCGACCGAGGACCTGGTCGCGCTGTGCAGGGTGCCGGGCATCGGGCGCAAGGGGGCGCAACGCATCGTGCTCGAGCTCAAGGACCGCATCGGTGCGCCCGTCGGCGACGGACGACCGGTGCATGACTCGATGCGTGGCGGTGACGACTGGCGAGAGCAGGTCCGCGCCGGCCTCCTCGGGCTCGGCTGGTCGACGAAGGAGGCCGACGCTGCCGTCGACTCGATCGCGCCGATGGCTGCCGAGTCCCTGTCCGATGGTGAGCCGGCGCCGGTGGCCGAGCTGCTCCGTGCCGCACTCCGGTCGTTGTCGAGGGCGTGAGCGACGTGGACGATCTGCAGGCCCGGCTCGACGGGCGCGACCTCATCGACGTTTCTGCCGACGGGGACGAACGTGCGGTCGAGGCAGCGCTGCGCCCACGCACCCTCGACGAGATCATCGGTCAGGAGCGTGTGCGCGAACAGCTCGGGCTCGTGCTGGCAGCGGCCCGCGGTCGCGGCGGCAGCCCCGACCACGTGCTGCTCTCCGGCCCACCCGGACTCGGCAAGACCACGATGGCCATGATCATCGCTGCTGAGCTCGATGCGCCGATGCGGGTGACCAGTGGCCCCGCCATCCAACATGCGGGTGACCTGGCGTCGATCCTGTCCGGACTCGCCGAGGGCGAAGTACTGTTCCTCGACGAGATCCACCGGATGTCCCGACCCGCCGAAGAGATGCTGTACATGGCGATGGAGGACTTCCGTGTCGATGTCGTCGTCGGCAAAGGCCCCGGAGCCACAGCCATCCCGTTGGAGATCCCGCCTTTCACCCTGGTCGGTGCAACGACGCGGGCCGGGCTGCTTCCGGGGCCGCTGCGGGACCGGTTCGGGTTCACCGGGCACCTGGAGTTCTATGAGGTGCACGAGCTGCACCAGATCGTCGACCGGTCCGCGCGGTTGTTGGGGGTCGAGGTCGACGCCGATGGCGCGCACGAGATCGCCTCGCGTTCTCGCGGTACGCCGCGGATCGCCAACCGACTGTTGCGTCGGGTCCGTGACTTCGCCGAGGTGCGTGCCGACGGCAGCGTCACGCGCGTGTTGGCACGCGACGCCCTGGCCCTGTTCGAGGTCGACGAGGCCGGACTCGACCGCCTCGATCGTGGAGTGCTCGACGCCCTGTGCCGCCGCTTCGGTGGCGGTCCAGTGGGTCTCGGCACCCTCGCTGTGGCTGTGGGCGAGGAGCGTGAGACCGTCGAGGAGGTCGCTGAGCCGTTCCTGGTGAGGTGCGGCTACCTGGCCCGGACGCCTCGTGGCCGAGTCGCGACGACGGCGGCGTGGGAGCATCTGCGCCTGCCGGTGCCCAGAGGCGCGGCGATGGCAGGGCAGGACCTGCTGTTCGAGCCTGACGAGGCTCTTGAGGACGCCGACGACTGACGCCGCGGACGCCGATCGGCGGGAGTCACGAAATGGACACGCGGGTGCCTCCGACTCGGAGAATGACCGTGGTGCAGTTAGACTCCGCCTTTGGCCGTGAACCGGCCCCCTCGTGCCATGTCCCCGAGTCGATCAGCGCGCCCAGCGGGCGCCGGTCGCAACAAGGAGTCAACAGGTGAGTCCTGACGCCCAATTCCAGTTGCTGTTCATCGTCTTGATGATCGTGCTGGTGTACGTCCTGGTGATCCGGCCCGCCCGCAGGCGGGCCAGGCAGGTCGAGTCGCTGCAGGCTTCGCTCCAGGTCGGTGCCGATGTCATGCTGACAAGCGGCATCTTCGGCTCGATCACCCGGCTCGACGGCGACCGCGCCCAGGTGACCGTCTCCGACGGAGTCGTGCTCACGGTCCACCGTGGCGCCATCGGCGAAATCGTCCGCGACGTACCGGGCTCAGTCGACGGGACCACCGACACCGACACCGACACTGACACCGACACCGACACCGACCGCAACGCGGCCGAGGGCGGCCCCGACAGCACGAACACGGGAGCGAACTGACGTGGCGACCAAGACGTCACGACCGGGGCGCACCCTGGTCATCTTCCTGCTGATCATCGGGGTGATGTACGGCGCCACCGCGGCGATCGGCAACTGGAAGCCCAAGCTCGGCCTGGACCTCCAGGGGGGCACGCGCATCACGTTGCAGGCCAAGTCCAGCGGTGGTGGGTCCATCACCAGCGACAAGCTCAACCAGGCCGTCGACATCATCAGCAGCCGCGTCAACGGTGCCGGTGTCTCCGAAGCCCAGGTGACCACCCAGGGCAGCGACATCATCATCGTCGAGATCCCCGGCAAGGTCGACAAGAACCTCGAGCGCACCATCGGGTCGACGGCACAGCTGCGGTTCCGGCTCGTGGCTCAGGAGATCCCGGGTACGCCGCCCGCTGTCACCCCACCCGCGCCGACCAGCCTCCCGACCGCGCCGTCCACGACGTCGCCGAGCAGTGGCGCCACCCAAGGTCCGTCGTCCACATCGCAGTCGACGGGTCCGACGCTCAGTCAAGGCACCAAGGGTTCGACGTCAGGCAGCTCGACATCGCCGAGCAAGAACCGTGCCGTGGCGCCCTGGCTCGAGGAGACGACGACATCCCCGACCACCGGCAGCAGCACGACGGGCAGCAGTACGACGGAGCCGACCTCGCCGAGCGGACCGACCACAGGGCCGCCGGCGGTCCTGCAGCCACCCGACCTCGTCGACATCACCGACCCCTACGCCTGGACACAGAACCCGCCTCAGGACTGGCTGGCGAAGCTCTCCCAGTTCCAGTGCCCCGGGCAAGGGCAACCGTCCCCCCAGATCGACGTTCCGAGCCAGCCGTTGCTGGCCTGTGACGGCGACGGCAACAAGTACCTGCTCGGTCCCGCCATGGTCGAGGGCACCGACGTCAAAGACGCCAGCTACGGTATCCCGCAGCAGGGCGTCGAGTACGTCGTGAACGTCGAGTTCAACGGCAAGGGCACCAGGGAGTTCGGCGACGTCACCACGAGGATCGCCGGCATCGGTCAGCAGCTCGCCATCGTGCTCGACGGCAAGGTGCTCTCCGCACCGACCAACCAGCAGCCGATCGTCGGCGGCCGCGCCGAGATCTCGGGCGGCGGGTCGAACGGCTTCACGCAAGACTCCTCCAAGAGCCTCGCGAACTCGCTGAAGTACGGTGCGCTGCCACTGTCGTTCATCGTCCAGGGCCGATCCGACGAAGGGCCACAGCTGGCCAGCAACCAGCTCAACGCCGGCATCGTCGCCGGCATCATCGGCCTCATCCTCGTCGTCGTGTACTGCCTGCTCTACTACCGCGGGCTCGGTCTCGTCGTGATCGCGTCACTGCTCATCGCCGGACTCATCACCTACGCCAGTGTGTTGCTGCTGGGCCACGCCTACGGCTTCACGCTGACGCTGCCCGGTATCGCGGGTCTGATCGTCGCTGTGGGTATCACCGCGGACTCCTTCATCGTGTACTTCGAGCGATTACGCGACGAAGTGCGCGACGGACGAACACTGCGGACGTCGGTCGAGACCGGTTGGGCGCGCGCCCGGATGACGATCCTGGCTGCTGACAGCGTGTCGATGCTGGCCGCGATCGTGCTGTTCATCTTCGCCATCGGAGTCGTCAAGGGCTTCGCCTTCGCACTCGGGCTCACGACGTTCATCGACATCTTCGTGGTGTTCTTCTTCACCAAGCCGATGGTCACGATGCTGGCGCGCACCAAGTTCTTCGGTCAGGGCCACAAGTGGTCGGGACTTGATCGACAGCACCTCGGAATGCCCGCGCTGGCGAAGACCCCGCGCGCTACGGGAGGGGAAGCCTGATGTCCAGGTTCGCGCAGATCGGCGCCGCGCTCTACCAGGGCAAGGTCAAGATCGAGTTCGTCGACCGCCGCAAGACCTGGTACCTCATCTCGCTGGCGATCCTGGCGATCGCGGTCACGTCGCTTCTGTGGCGGGGGCTCAACTTCGGCCTCGAGTTCAAGGGCGGCGTGGAGTTCCAGGCCAACATCGCGAACCCGTCGGCCCAGGTCGAGCGGATCTCGACCTCCGTGGTCGACACGGGCATCACGGCCGCGCAGAACCCGGTCGTGGTCGCGTCCAACAACGACTCAGTGCGGGTGCAGACCAAGCCGCTGACGCTCGACGAGATCAATGTCATCACCCAGGCGCTCACCAAGGACGGTTCGACCGAGGTCAGCTCCTCCTCGATCGGGCCGACCTGGGGTCAGGCCATCGCGAAGAAGGCGCTCACGGGCCTGGTCGTCTTCGTGATCTTGGTGGTCATCTTCATCTGGGCGTATTTCCGCGAGTGGCGCATGTCAGTAGCCGCCATCGTCGCGCTGGCGCACGACCTCACCATCACGATCGGCGTGTACTCCCTGACGGGCTTCGAGGTCACACCGGCGACCGTCACTGGTCTGCTCACGATCCTGGGTTACTCCCTGTACGACACCGTCGTGGTGTTCGACAAGGTGCGCGAGAACACGCGCAACATCGTCGCCTCGACGCGGCGCACGTACGCCGAGGGCGCCAACCTGGCGGTCAACCAGACTCTGGTCCGGTCGATCAACACCTCGGTGGCGGCGTTGCTGCCGGTCGGAGCGATCCTGTACGTCGGCACGTTCCAGCTCGGCTCCGGACCGCTCAAGGACCTCGCGCTGGCGCTCTTCGTCGGTATGGCGGCAGGTGCCTACTCGTCGATCTTCATCGCGACCCCCATCCTGGCTCAGCTGAAGATGCGCGAGCCCGCCATGCAGGCACAGGCCAAGCGGGTGTTCGCCAGGCGCGCATCCGAACAACGTCATGTCGAGCCGGCACCGGCCGCGGTCGGAGACTCCGGTGCGGATCCCGCCGTCGACCGACCAGCGCCGGTCGCCGTGGCGAAGACCGCCGCGCGTCCGATGAGCAGCAACGCCAGCAAGCGCGCGCAGCCGAAACGCCAGACGCGATCCAGGCGCGGCAAGCGGTGACGACGCCGGTCCGCTCCGATCTCGAGCTGGCGTTGTCGACCCTGGTCCGTGATGTCCCGGACTTCCCCGAGCCTGGGGTTGTCTTCAAGGACATCGCACCGCTGCTGGCCGACCACGAGGCGTTCACGCTGGTGGTCGAGGCGCTGGCCGCGGCCGGACGTGACGACACCGGACAGGTGGTCGTCGACAAGGTCGTCGGCATCGAGGCCCGCGGCTTCATCCTGGGCGCTCCGGTGGCGCTGCTGCTGGGTGCGGGGTTCGTACCCGTGCGCAAGGAGGGGAAGCTCCCGGGCGCCACCCACAACGAGTCCTACGCGCTGGAGTACGGCGAAGCGACCCTCGAGGTCCATCAGGACGCGTTCGGTCCGGGGGAGCGGGTCCTCGTCATCGACGACGTGCTGGCCACCGGTGGCACGGCCATGGCGACGATCGCCCTCGTCGAACGCAGCGGAGCTCAGGTGGCCGGTATCGCGGTCCTCATCGAGCTGGGGTTCCTGCACGGGCGTGACCAGCTCGTCGGTCGCGCCTTCACCGCGCTCATGACTGCCTGACGCAAGCGTTCTCAAGGGGGACGGCCACCCCGTAGACTGATCCTTCGGACAGCGACATACGGCGGATGGGCAGGAGCACTGCGTGGCTGACGAGGTTCTCGTTCCCCCCACCGACGAACCGGTAGCCAGTGAGAGCACGGCAGCACCGACGAGGATGCGCACGCGGCTGGCCCGGATCGGCCGTACGAGCGGGTCCGAACCCGTTCTCGAGCCGCTCTTCGCCATCGTCCGGGGGACCCACCCGAAGGCTGACCTGGCGATCGTCGAGAAGGCGTACAAGACAGCCGAGCTCCACCATCACGGCCAGACCCGGCGCAGCGGCGATCCCTACATCACGCACCCCCTCGCGGTCACCACCATCCTCGCCGAGCTGGGCATGACCCCGCCGACGTTGTGCGCCGCGTTGCTGCACGACACGGTCGAGGACACTCCCTACACCCTCGACCAGCTCCGGCTCGACTTCGGTGATGAGGTGGCCCAGCTCGTCGACGGTGTCACCAAGCTCGACAAGGTGAGCTACGGCGACTCGGCCCAGGCCGAGACCATCCGCAAGATGATCGTCGCGATGAGCAAGGACATCCGGGTCCTCGTCATCAAGCTCGCCGATCGGCTGCACAACATGCGCACGCTGCGCTTCCTGCGCCAGGTCACCCAGGAACGGATCGCCAGCGAGACGCTCGAGATCTACGCGCCGCTGGCACACCGGCTCGGTATGAACACGATCAAGTGGGAGCTCGAAGACCTCTCGTTCGCGACCCTGCACCCGAAGGTCTACGACGAGATCGTCCGGCTGGTCGCCGAGCGCGCGCCGGCCCGCGACGAGTTCCTCGCTACCGTGATCGACCAGGTGCAGCAGGACCTCCGCGGCGCGAAGATCAAGGCATCGGTCACCGGCCGCCCCAAGCACTATTACTCGATCTACCAGAAGATGATCGTCCGCGGCCGCGAGTTCACCGACATCTACGACCTCGTGGGCATCCGTGTCCTCACCGACACCTTGCGGGACTGCTACGCCGCACTGGGCGTCCTGCACGCACGCTGGAACCCCGTTCCCGGTCGCTTCAAGGACTTCGTGGCGATGCCGAAGTTCAACATGTACCAGTCGTTGCACACGACCGTGATCGGTCCCGGCGGCAAGCCGGTCGAGCTGCAGATCCGGACGTTCGCGATGCACCGTCGCGCGGAGTACGGCGTCGCCGCGCACTGGAAGTACAAGGAGGACGGCCGCGCCGGTCTCGACACCGATCAGAGTGGCCCCAACGAGGGCAGCGGCGACATGACCTGGGTCCGTCAGCTCATGGACTGGCAGCGCGAGACCGAGGATCCCGGTGAGTTCCTCGACTCGCTCCGCTTCGAGATCAACTCGTCCGAGGTCTATGTCTTCACCCCACGCGGTGAGGTGATCGCGCTGCCGACCGGGTCCACGCCGGTCGACTTCGCGTACGCCATCCACACCGAGGTCGGCCACCGCTGCATCGGAGCACGCGTCAACGGCCGGCTGGTGCCGCTGGAGTCCGAGCTCGACAACGGTGACGTCGTCGAGGTCTTCACGTCCAAGGCACAGAGCGCCGGGCCCAGCCGCGACTGGCTGACGTTCGTCCGGAGCCCGCGTGCCCGCAACAAGATCAAGCAGTTCTTCACCAAGGAGCGCCGCGAAGAGGCCATCGAGCAGGGCAAGGAAGCCATTGCCCGGTTCATGCGCCGCGAGGGACTGCCGCTGCAGAGGATGCTGACGCACGACACGCTGGCTGCGGTCGCCTCCGACCTTCACCACCCTGACGTGACCGCCCTGTACGCCGCCGTGGGGGAGGGCAACACGACCGCGCAGACCGTCGTACGCCGGATCCTCGAGCTCTTCGGAGGCGACGACGCGGCGGCCGACGAGGCTGCCGAGACGGTCAAGATCACCACCGAGCGCGAGCGGCGCAAGCGTTCACCGCGGGGTGACGCCGGCGTGATCGTCAAGGGCATCACCGACGTCTGGGTCAAGCTCGCGCGTTGCTGCACGCCCGTGCCGGGTGACGACATCGTCGGTTTCGTGACCCGGGGCGCCGGTGTCTCGGTGCACCGCGGCGACTGCACCAACATCGCGAGCCTGTCGGCCCAGGAGGGCCGGATGGTCGAGGTGGAGTGGGCGCCGACCGCGCAGTCCATGTTCCTGGTCGCCATCCAGGTCGAGGCGCTCGACCGCGCCCGGCTGCTGTCGGACATCACCCGGGTACTGTCCGATGTCCACGTCAACATCTTGTCGGCGTCGGTGGCGACGACCCGCGACCGGATCGCCAAGAGCCGCTTCACGTTCGAGATGGCCGACCCCACGCACCTCGGCCATGTCCTCAAGGCCGTTCGCACCGTCGATGGCGTGTTTGACGCCTACCGCGTCACCCAATAACCCCGCGCCGCCAGGCGGCGATCTGCGACCTTCTCCACCTCTGCCTCAGCATCTGCGCTGCTGGGTGGTGCGGAGGTGGGTGGTGAGGTGTCGGGTGAGGTGTTGTTCGAGTTTGGACGGTGGTGGGTGCAGGAGTTGTTTGCGGAGGTTGCGTTGCGTGCGGGTGAGGCCTGGTGCGTGGGCTGGTGGGGGGAGGGTGTTGTAGGTGAGGCCGCTGGGGGTGGTCCAGGTGACGACGGTGGTGGTGGGGTCTTGGTGGACGTGCATGCGGGGGTCTTCGCGGGTGGTGTGGCAGTTGCCGGAGACGCCTTGACCGTTGGCTTCGGTGGTGGGTCCGCCGCACGCGTGGGGGTCGATGTGGTCGATGTCGCGGATGGGGGAGGCGCATTGGATGCCGCGGCAGTGTTGGTCGCGGGCCACGATGAGGTCGCGCAGGGTGCCGTCGAAGCGTCGACGGCGGGGGTCGCCGTGGGTGAGGGATCCGTCGACGGGGTCGGTGAGGAAGCGGCGCAGCCAGCTGGTGCTGCTGGTGGCGAGCTTGCGGGCGGTGGCTGCGTCGAGTGGTCCCGCGCCGATGAGGTGGGCTGGGTCGTTGCTCAGGCCGAGCAGGGTGGCGTCGGTCATGATGACGCTGACCTGGGCGGGGATCGAGTCGGTGGTGGTGCCGGTGAGGCGTTGCACGAGGGTGTCGCACATCAGCTGCGACACGGTGCTGTTGTCGTCGCTGTTGTCGTCGCTGTTGTCGTCGCTGCGGTCGCCGGCGGCGTAGCGGCTGCGGGCGTGTTCGTGCACGGCGTTGTAGGCGGCGACGGCTTGTTCGGCGGGTAGGTAGGCGTTCAGCCAGGCCATCCCGGACCCGGCGGGGTGGAGCTGCAGGTGCTGGTCGGCTCGTTCGCGGACGCGGCGGCGCAGTGCTGCGTCGGGGTCGATCTGGGCGACGCGGGTCTCGGCCAGGGCGCGGACCTTGCCGGGCAGGACGTCCTCGGCGTCGGCTGCGATGACCTGGTCGGCCAGCTCCCTCAACGCTGGGTCGTCCAGGACGCAGGTCTCGCCGGCGATGGCACGGGCTGCCGACAGGCCGATGCGACCGGCGCGCAGGGCGGCCATCGTGTGCGGATGTGACGTGGTGAGCGACCAGGCGTCGTTCATGAACGACCCGGCGGTGATGACCGAGACACCTTTGGCGATCGCGACCTCCGCGACCATGCCGCGGTACTGGGCCTGGTCGGAGGCGAACCCGTGGGTCTGGTCGAACTCAAGGCGGTCGGTGAGGAACGACGCGGTCAGCTGCAGCTGGTCAGCGTGCAGGGAAGCGATCTGACGCTCGACGGCGGCGATCTGCTCCAACCGGGCCGCCATCGCGTCCTGGTGAGCCCGCCACTCAGCCAGCTCGACGGTGTCGGTGACGCGGCCCATCGACGGACCCGCCTCCCGCTCCACCACTTGTTCGCTCATACGTTCGAATATACGTCTACCCGCCGACACTCGCCAAGCAGCCCTAAACCAGGGCTGTGGACAGCGCGGCAACCGAGGCCGCAGGTTCCGCAGATTGACTCCGTGCCGGCTACCACTGGGCGTGTGCCTGCTGCCCTGCAGAGGGCGGTGGTCACCGTGCGAGGGATGGCGTGTCGAGTGACCTGACTGGCGAGCAGTGGACCCTGTCGCAGCCTGTGGCGTCACCGGTCAGCCGGAGCTTGTCCTGGTGGACCGTGGGGTGACTGCGGCTGATGCCCGCACAACGCCCACCTCGGCGAGCGGCTCGCTGCAGGTGACGTGCATCGCGATTCGGCTGCGCCACCTGTCACGGCAGGGAACCAGCGTCGCGCCCTGCCGCTCGGGTCTCGTGCGGTCGTCCCACCGGAGTGCACCGAAGGGGCACTCGGCGGTTTCGCCCCAACCAGTCCTTGGCCCCTGACCCCAGCGGTCCCGCTCGACGATGAGGAACCCCAGTTCGCGTCGGTCGGGCTCCTCGCCGGGCAGATCGACATAGCCGACGAGGATGGCTGCTTGGGTCGCCGCCAGTCTGATCAGTCCGGGGGCGGTGATTCGATGAGAGCCCGGTGGAACCGTTGATACTCGGCCGAAGGGAGGTCTGCAGTCCAGTCAGCCTCGCGGCAGAACTCTGCGTCTGTTGCCCACCCTGCGATCACATCGGCGTCTGCCGGTTTCAAGGCACGCAAGGTCACGCGTTCTCTTCGCCCATTCACGTTGTAGGAGCCTGGGAGCACGTTGCTGATGAAGGCGAGCAGAGTTCCGGTCCTGGCATGCCGCCTACCGCGTGACGCAGTAGCGCCGACGTTCGATCAGGAGGAGAACTCGGCGAGGGCCTTGCGGGCTTCGTCGAGCCAGGACTGACGGGCCTCGATGTCCGCCCTGGCCTGGGTGGCCGCCTTGTCCTTGCCTGCCGCCTCCGCCTTCTCGAGCTTCGACTGGAGCGTGGCGATCGAGGTCTCGAGCTGGGCAACCGTGTCCGACGCCCGGGCATAAGCTTCCGGGTTGCTCCGGCGCCACTGGTCGTCCTCGGCGCCTCGCACGGCCTGTTCGACGGTCTTGAAGCGCCCCTCGAGGTCCTTCATGTCCTGTCGTGGCACCTTGCCGGCGGCGTCCCACTTCTCGGCGAGCTCGCGGAACTGCTCGCGTGCTGCCTTGTGGTCCTGGATCGGCAGGAGCGACTCGGCCTGCACGAGCAGAGTCCGCTTGACCTCTGCGTTGGCGGCGTACTCCTGGTCGAGTGCTGTGTTGGCCGCGTCGCGAGCGCCGAAGAACGTGTCCTGGGCGCCGCGGAACCGCTTCCAGAGGGCGTCGTCGACGTCCTTCTGAGCCGGTCCGGCGGCCTTCCACTGGGCCATTAGGTCCCGGTAGGCCCGGGCCGTCGCAGCCCAGTCGGTCGAGTCAGCCAGTGACTCGGCCTCGACGACGAGCTTCTCCTTGATCACGCGGGCGCCGTCGCGACGTTCGTTGAGCTCGGCGAAGTGTTGCTTGCGCCGGCGCGTGTACGTCGTTCGGGCGGACGAGAAACGGTGCCACAGCTCATCGTCGCTGGGCTTGTCGATGCGCGCCAGCGCCTTCCACGATGTCAGCAGCTCACGGAGGCGGTTGGCACCGTTGCGCCAGTCGCTGCCCGCTGCCAGCCGCTCGGCCTCTTCGGCTATCCGCTGCTTCTCGCGCTTCGCTTCGTCGGCCTTGGCAGCGCGCTCAGCGCGGCGGGCATCGCGCCTGGCGGCGATGACCGGGGCGAGGGCGTCCAAGCGCGCCGCGAGGCTGGCCAGGTCGCCGACCGCCTGGGCGTCGACGACGAGAGCGCGCACCTTCTTGACGGTGGTGGCGGCGTCCTCGGGAGTGAGTGCGCCGGCCGCAATGCGCTGCTCGAGCAGGTCGACCTCCACGACGAGTCCGTCGTAGCGGTTCCGGTAGAACGTGAGCGCAGCCTCCGGGTCACCGTCGGGCCACTGTCCGACCACCCGTTCACCGTCGGCCGTCCGGACATAGACGGTTCCGTCAGCGTCGACCCGGCCGAAGTCAGCGGGCTCGGGTGCCTCGGTCATCAGTTCCCCCCGGTCTTGGACGTCTTGGTGCTGGTGGGCTTCGTCGGTGTGGACGCGGTCGGCTTCGTCGCGGTCGGGCTCCCGGTGTTCTGCGATGGGGTCAGCAGGTTGGTGTTGAACGTATCGGTCGGCACTCCCGGCGAGCGAGCCTGCTCGTCGGAGATGATGTTCTTGACGAGCAGCCCCAGCAACACGATGACCACGAGTCCGACGACGATCCCGGCCCCCACCGCGATCTTGCGTTGGCGGCTGGCCATCCGCAGGCGTCGATACTGCTGACGCTGCCACTTTGCACGCGCCAGCTGACGCTGACGCTGCTTGCTCGTAACCACACGTACCTCCGCGACCCGGACGACCGGTGGACCAGTCTAAGAGGACAGGATCAGGGGCCGTGCACGCCGTGCCGATCGTGACCCATGTGTTGCTGCTCCGCGGGGAGCGGGGGCCAGCGATCGGTTCGCGCTCGATAGGCTGCCTGGGCTCGCCAACCGCACGAGTCAGCGGGAACGCAGGAAACCGAGGGAAGAGGTGTGTCCGTGCTCATCGCCGGGTTCCCAGCCGGCCCCTGGGCCACGAACTGCTACGTCGTCGCCCCAGGCCCCGGCGAGGAGTGCGTCGTCCTCGACCCAGGCTACGAGGCCGCCTCAGGGGTTGCCGACCTGGTTCGCGAGCACCGCCTTCGGCCCGCGGCCGTGCTGATGACTCACGGGCACATCGACCACATCTGGTCGGTCACGCCCGTAGCGGGGGCGTACGACGCCACCGCCTACATCCACCCGGCCGACCGGCATCTGCTGACCGATCCGGGCGCGGGCATCTCACCCGAGACAGCAGCGATGCTCAGCGGGATGCTCGGTGGGGAGCACACGTTCACCGAGCCCGACGACGTGCGGGAGCTCACCGACGAAGCGAACCTCAGCCTGGCCGGTCTCGAGTTCTTCATCGACCACGCGCCAGGCCACACGGCGGGCTCCGTCACGTTCCGTGCGCCCTATCAGGGACCGGAGGACGTGCCGGAGGTGATGTTCTCCGGCGACCTGCTGTTCGCCGGCTCCATCGGACGCACCGATCTGCCCGGCGGCGACCACCCCACCATGCTCCGCAGCCTGGCAGCCAAGGTGCTCCCGCTCGACGACGCCATCGTCGTCCTGCCCGGCCACGGCGGGCAGACCTCGATCGGGCGCGAACGCGCCACCAACCCATACCTGCTGGACCTGCAGCCGGCTACCCGTCCGACAGGCACGTCGTCATGAGTCGTCCCTCCGCCCTGAGCGGCTTCCCCGAGTTTCTCCCGAGCCAGCGCGCCGCGGAGCTCGTCATCATCGACAGCCTGCGCGAGACCTTCGAGCTGCACGGGTTCGCGTCACTCGAGACCCGTTTCGTCGAGCCGCTCGACCAGCTGCTGCGCAAGGGCGAGACATCGAACGAGGTCTACGTCCTGCGCCGCCTGCACGCCGACGAGGACGACGAGAGTGGACCTGGGCTCGGGCTCCACTTCGACCTGACGGTCCCGCTGGCGCGCTACGTCGTCGAGCACCAAGGTCAGCTCGCCTTCCCCTTCCGCCGTTACCAGATCCAGCGCTGCTGGCGTGGCGAACGGCCCCAGGAAGGCCGCTACCGCGAGTTCACCCAGGCCGACATCGACATCATCGGGCGCGACACGCTGGGGTTCGACGCCGACATCGAGGTGCTCGAGGTGATGGCCGAGGCGATGAGCCGCCTCCCGGTGCCGCCGCTGACCCTGCACATCAACAACCGCAAGCTCATCCAGGGCTTCTACCTGGGGCTCGGGATCGTCGAGGGTGCTCCGGTGATCGACGTCATCCGGGCCATGGACAAGCTCGACAAGATCGGTCCTGACGGTGTCCGGACCCTGTTGCTCGCTCAAGGTCTGCGCAGCGACCAGGCCGATCAGTGCCTGGCCCTGGCCTCCATCAAAGGCACCGATGTCGGATTCGCCGACGAGGTGCGCAGCCTCGGGATCGAGCACGAGCTCCTCGAGGAGGGACTTTCCGACCTGGTCAGGGCCGTGGAGTCGACCACGCACACCCGTTCAGAGCAGTTCAGCGTCGTGGCCGACCTGCAGATCGCGCGTGGCCTCGACTACTACACGGGCACGGTGTTCGAGGGTCGGATGGACCTCCTGGGCTCGCTCTCGATCTGCGCGGGCGGACGGTATGACGCATTGGCCTCTGACGGTCGCTCGACCTATCCAGGTGTAGGGATCTCGTTGGGGATCACGCGGCTCGTGGCACCGCTGGTGGCGCGTGGCCTCTTCGACGCGGATCGCTCGGTGCCGTCGGCCGTCCTGGTGGCGCTCCCCGACGAAGGCGCCCGGGTCCGGGTCAGGGCTGTTGCGCGAGCCTTACGAGCGCGCGGTATCCCGACCGAGGTCGCGCCGACCCCGGCCAAGTACGGCAAGCAGATCCGGCACGCCGACCGACGGGGCATCCCGTTCGTCTGGTTCCCTTCCGACGAGGGCAGCGGCGTCAGCGACCAGGTACGCGACATCCGGTCCGGAGACCAACAGCCGGCCGAGGCCGGCACCTGGAGCCCACCGGTTGAGGACCTCCGACCTCACATCATCAATCCCGCGCATCGCGCGGCCCAAGGAGAGACCTCGTGATCCGCACCCACGACGCAGGAAGCCTGCGTGTCGAGCACGTCGGACAGACCGTGACCCTGGCCGGCTGGGTGGCTCGACGACGAGACCACGGCGGCGTGGCCTTCATCGACCTGCGCGACGGCAGCGGACTGGCGCAGGTCGTCATCCGCGACGAGGAGGCGGCACGCCCGCTGCGCAACGAGTTCTGCCTGGCCGTGACTGGCGAGGTCACCGCGCGGCCGGCGGGCAACGCCAATCCGGCCCTACCCACCGGTGAGATCGAGGTCGTGGTGCACGACGTGGTTGTGCTGAGCGAGGCTGCGGCACTTCCGTTCCCGGTCGAGGAGCACCACACCACCCCGGTCAACGAAGAGGTCCGCCTCAAGCACCGCTACCTCGACCTCCGACGTACGGGCATGGCGAGCAACATCAGACTCCGGTCGGCCGTCACGCGGATCATCCGCGAGGTGATGGCAGAGCATGACTTCCTCGACATCGAGACGCCATACCTCACGCGCTCGACTCCCGAAGGTGCCCGAGATTTCCTGGTCCCGGTCCGGCTGCAGCCTGGTGCCTGGTACGCGCTGCCGCAGTCTCCGCAGCTGTTCAAGCAGTTGCTGATGGTGGCCGGGATGGAGCGCTACTTCCAGATCGCGCGGTGTTTCCGGGACGAGGACTTCCGGGCCGACCGGCAGCCCGAGTTCACGCAGCTCGACGTGGAGATGAGCTTCTGCGAGCCCGAGGACATCCAGTCCCTCATCGAGGAGCTCCTCGTCCGGCTGTGGCGGGACGTCCACAGCTATGAGGTGCCGCTGCCGATCCCGCGGATGACGTACGACGAGGCGATGCGACGCTTCGGCATCGACCGACCCGACCTCAGGTTCGGCTGCGAGCTCGTGGACTTCACGGAGTACTTCGCCGAAACGCCGTTCCGGGTGTTCCAGCCATCGACGGACGACCACTACGTCGGTGCCGTGGTCATGCCCGGTGGTGGCTCGCAGGCCCGCAAGGAGCTCGACGCGTGGCAGGAGTGGGCGCGTTCGCGCGGAGCCAAGGGGCTGGCCTACGTCCTCATCCAGGACGACGGTGAGCTCGGTGGCCCTGTGGCCAAGAACCTCTCAGAGAGCGAACGGGCGGGACTCGCCGCGCACGCGGGCGCCGAACCCGGCGACTGCGTCTTCTTCGCCGCGGGCAAGCGAGCGGACGCGCTGGGCCTGCTCGCGGCCGCTCGCCTGGTGGTGGGGGAGCGCTGCGGCCTCGTCGACCACGACGCATGGCGGTTCGTCTGGGTGGTCGACGCACCCATGTTCGAGCGGGTCGAGATCGAGGGCGGAGGCACCGGCTGGACCGCGATCCACCACCCGTTCACCGCTCCCATCGACGGCCACGCCGCCGACTTCGAGCAGCGACCTGGTGAGGCGCTGTCGCGCGCCTACGACATCGTGCTCAACGGTTCCGAGATCGGTGGCGGCTCGATCCGTATCCATCGTTCGGAGATGCAGCAGCGGGTGTTCGACGTGATCGGCCTGTCACACGAGGAGGCCAGCAACCAGTTCGGCTTCCTGCTCGACGCGTTCGCGTTCGGACCCCCGCCGCACGGCGGCATCGCGCTGGGCATCGACCGGCTCGTGGCCATGCTGGTCGGCGCCGACAGCATCCGGGACGTCATCGCGTTCCCCAAAACCGCTTCGGGCGGAGACCCGCTGACGGGTGCGCCCAGCCCGATCACGGCCGCGCAGCGCAAGGAGGCGGGAGTGGACGCGGTACCGGCGCCGGAGGGCGAACAGGCAAGTAGCGCGGACAAAAGGGGCTGATCGGGCACCTCGGGTAAACGCCTTGTTCCCAAACCGTTACCTCGTGGGGCCCGTAAGGAAACAGGGGGTGGATTAGAGTCCTCTCGGTTGCACACTGTGTGGCCCCGGCAAGACCTGCCACCGAGCAGCCGACGAGAGGGCAAGGACAGGCCAAGATGACCGTTGCCGATCTAGAGACCCTCGGTCCCGGAGATGAAGAAGTCCAGCCTCCGACGGACCCGTCGGGAAAGAAGATCACCGGTCGCTCTCCGAGTCGCATCGCGCTCGAGCGGCTGCGCAAGGACAAGCTGGCAGTGGTCTCGGGCTCGATCGTGATGATGCTGGTCCTTGCTGCCATCTTCGCCCCGCTGATCTGCAAGGCCTTCGGCATCGACGGCCCTTACGCCACCAACGGCTCGGCCGACCTCGAGTTCGGTTATCCGAACGTCGGCCCCCCGTTCCACGGGTTCACCTGGGCCCACCCGCTCGGCCTCACGCCGAGTACGGCGTACGACAACCTGGCCCGGCTCGTCTACGGCCTGCGCGTCTCGCTCGGCATCGCGTTGGGGGCCACCGTCTTCAGCACGATGATCGGGATCGTGATGGGGCTCGTGGCCGGCTTCGCCCACGGGTGGCTCGACCGCATCATCTCCTTCATCATCGACCTGTTCCTCTCCTTCCCCTTCATCCTCGGCGCGTTGGCGCTGGCGCCGATCATCACCTCGAAGTTCGCCACCCAGGAGGACAAGCTCAAGTGGGTGCAGTTCTTCTCACTGATGTCGGTGCTCGTGATCTTCGGCTGGATGTACCTCGCCCGACTCGTCCGCGGCCAAGTGCTCTCGCTGCGCGAGCGGGAGTTCGTGCAGTCGGCGCAGGTACTCGGCGCACCTACGAGCCGCATCCTGTTCAAGGAGCTCCTGCCGAACCTGATCGCGCCGATCGTCGTCTCGATCTCGTTGACCTTGCCCGGCTACGTCGCCGCTGAGGCAGGACTGTCCTTCCTCGGTATCGGCATCACCGGCTTCCCGTCACTGGGCCAGACGATCCTGCGCGCATCGCCGTACTACGACACCTATCCGCTGTACCTGTACGCACCGGTGTTCGCCGTGACGATCCTCGTCGTGGCGCTGAACCTGTTGGGCGACTCGATCCGAGATGCGTTCGACCCCAAGACTCGTCGCTGACCGTTCGCCGGTCGGCGAGAGAAGCACAACCAACCAACGAAAGGGTGGGTAGGACATGCGGTTGAAGAAACCGATCATTGCCGTCTCCGCTCTGGGACTGATGGCTCTGGCCGCCTGTGGCGGCTCGAGCGACGGTCCCGGAGTGAGTGGTGACAACACATTCCAGACGGGAGGCAACGCCGGCGCGGGAACCGACCCCAACCGTACAGAAGGTCCTGCTCCGGAGATCCCCGGTGCGAAGGCGGGTGGCACCGTCAAGGTCATCAGTGTCGCTGGTCTGAACTCGATGGACCCGACTGAGGCCTACTACATCAACACCGCATCGATCCTGTCGAGCCTCGTCGTCCGTTCGTTGACCCAGTACGTCTACCAGGACGGGCAGATGATCCTCATCCCCGACCTGGCGACCGACCTCGGAACTCCCAACGATGACTTCACTGAGTGGACGTTCACCATCCGCGACGGTGTGAAGTACGAGAACGGCACCCCGGTCACGGCCGCGGACGTCGCCTTCGGCATCAAGCGGTCCTTCGACCGGGCGACCTTCCCGGAGGGCGCTGCCTACAGCAACGACTACTTCAAGGACGGCGACAAGTACAAGGGTCCCTACTCCTCGAACGGCAACTACAACGGTGTCAAGGTCGCCGGCAACACGCTGACGATCCAGATGTCCAAGCCCTTCCCCGACATGCCGTACTGGGGTGCGTTCCCGGCCATCGGCCCGATCCCGGAGGGTAAGGCCAGTGACCCGGCCAAGTACGCGCTGCACCCGTGGGCGACCGGTCCGTACATGTTCAAGGACTACACGCCGGAGAAGTCTCTGACGTTGGTCAAGAACCCCAACTGGGACCCGAACACCGACCCCGGCCGGCACCAGTACGCCGACGAGTTCGACATGACGTTCGATGTGCCCAGCGCCAAGGTCGACCAGATCATGCTGAGCGACCAGGGTGACGGCCAGACGACGCTGACGTACGACAACCTTCTGGCGTCGAACTTCATCAAGGCCAAGCAGAACGCGTCGGACCGCCTGGTCCTGGGCTCCTCGCCCTGCTCGTTCTACTGGGCGCCGGACTACCGCAAGATCACCGACATCGAGGTCCGCAAAGCCCTCGCCTACGCCTACCCGTACCAGGATGCCTGGAACGCTGGTGGCGAGATCGTCGGTGTGACGCGTCAGCCGGGCACGAACATGATGCCGCCGGGTATCCCCGGTCGTGTCGAGTACAACCCGCTGCCTGACCACGAGCCCGGCACCACCAATGCCGATGAGGCCAAGCAGCTGTTGAAGGACTCGGGCAACCTCGGCTACAAGATCCAGTTCCTGTACGCCCAGGACGACCCGATCTCGACCGACGTCAAGGACACGATCGTCAAGGCCCTCAAGGCCGCTGGGTTCACGCCGCAGCCGTACGCGACCACCATCGCGGATGGTTCCACGCTGCGTGCCGACCCCGAAACGAAGATCAACGTCCGCTCCGCTGGTTGGTGCTCTGACTGGCCCACCGGTGGGTCCTGGTTCCCGCCGTTGTTCCAGACCACCGACCTCAAGGCCGAAGGCCTCGGCAGCAACTACGCCGTGTTCTCCGAGCCGGATGTGGACAAGAAGATCGCCGACATCCAGGCGATGAGCGTGGATGAGCAGCCGGCAGCCTGGAACGATCTGGACAAGTACATCGCTGAGACGTACTTCCCGACGTTCTCGACCGGTTACGACGGCGTCGCCTTCATGCACGGTTCGAAGCTGAACAACGTGGAAGACGACAACGTGTTCGCCATGCCGACCTGGAAGGACATCTGGGTCAGCTGATCCGTGACCTCGGTCATGGCTGAATAGCAAGTGTGGGGTGGGCTCAGAGAGCCCACCCCACATCCCCGGGTCAGGCGCTGGTAGTCCTCAACGAGGCGCGCCACACGGTCGTCGGGGAACTCGAGGAAGTGGGAGCTGAAATGTTCGGCTACATCGTCCGCCGTCTGGTGGCGGCTTTTCTCGTCGTCGTCATGACGTCGATGTTCGTGTTCGCACTCTTCTTCCTCGGGCCGAGCAACCCTGCAGACAGCATCTGCAACCAGAACGGCCGCTGTACGGCGGAGCGGCAGAAGGCGCTCGAGCACGCGCTCGGCCTCGACCAGAGCGTCGTGACGCAGTACGGCGCCTTCGTGAAAGGCCTGTTCGTCGACCGGACCATCGAGGCAGGCGCCAGCTACAAGTGCGACGCCCCGTGCCTGGGCATCAGCTACCTGAGCAAGCAGGAAGTCCGCAAAGAGATGGTCAAGCGGTATCCGCTCACGATCTCGCTGGCCGTCGGCGGCTCCATCATCTTCCTGTCCGTAGGTGTCATCATGGGCGCACTCGCTGCCCGCTGGCGTGGCACCGTGGCCGACAAGTCTCTCGTCACCGGCAGCCTGCTGCTGAGCGCTATCCCGTACTACGTCGTCTGTCTGATCGCCTGGATCTACCTCGTTAACAGCTGGGGGATTTTCCCTGACGGAGGCAGTTATCAGGGGATCACGCAGAGCCCGTCCGCCTGGTTCGGCGCGCTGCTGTTGCCCTGGCTGGTTCTCGGCGTCGCCAACTCGACGCAGTACGCGCGGTTCACGCGCGGATCGATGGCCGAGGTCCTGGGGGAGGACTATGTGCGCACGGCCGCAGCCAAGGGCATCTCGTCCAACCGCGTCGTGTTCCAGCACGCGTTGCGCGCTGCCATCGTGCCGATCATCACCATCTTCGGACTCGACTTCGCGGGCCTGCTCGCCGGTACGATCTTCACGGAATACATCTTCGGGCTCGACGGGATCGGGAAGTGGTCCATCGACGCACTGTCACCGACAGATTTCCCGATCATCTCGGCAACGGTGCTGGTCAGTGCCATTCTGGTGGTCACGGCTAACTTGATCGTCGACATCGTGTACAGCTTCATCGACCCGAGAGTGAGACTTGCATGACAGGGGTCCTGACCGACACCGCGTCTGGGTACCAAGATCCGAACCGTAACGACGAAGACCCGTTCCTGACGGTCGAGAACCTGACCGTACAGTTCCCGACGTATGACGGTCTCGTTCAGGCGGTCACCGACCTGTCGTACACGGTCCGGATGGGCGAGACTCTGGGCATCGTGGGCGAGTCCGGGTCGGGCAAGAGCGTCTCGTCGATGGCGGTTCTCGGGCTCCACGACGTCAAGCGCAGCCGGATGACCGGGTCGATCCGGGTGGGTGGCACCGAGGTGATCGGTGCGTCGGAGAGCAACTTGCGGCGGATCCGGGGCAACGACGTCGCGATGATCTTTCAGGACCCCTTGACGGCGCTGCACCCCTTCTACACGATCGGCCGGCAGATCACCGAGGCCTACCGACTGCACAACAAGGTGTCGAAGTCGGTTGCCAAGAAGCGCGCCATCGAGATGCTCGACCGAGTCGGCATCCCGCAGCCTGACCGCCGGGTGGACGACTATCCCCACCAGTTCAGTGGCGGCATGCGCCAACGCGCGATGATCGCGATGTCGCTGGTCAACAACCCGCGCCTGTTGATCGCTGACGAGCCGACCACGGCCCTCGATGTAACGGTGCAGGCGCAGATCCTCGACCTGATCCAGGATCTGCAGAAGGAGTTCGGCTCCGCGGTCGTCATGATCACCCACGACCTGGGCGTCATCGCCGAGATCGCTGACGACGTGCTGGTCATGTACGCCGGCCGGTGCGTCGAAAAGGGTCCGTGCAAACAGATCCTGACCCATCCCGAGATGCCCTACACCTGGGGTCTGCTCGGGAGCATCGCCGACGTGGTGGGCGACGTCACCAAGCCGCTCATCCCGATTCCGGGGACGCCCCCGAGCTTGCTCAACCCGCCGAGTGGCTGCGCGTTCAACCCCCGCTGTCCGCACAAGGACAAGGTTCCCGCGGGTCGGTGTGAGAACGAGCTGCCCGAGCTGCGCCAGGGTCGTTACAAGGACCACTATCTGCGCTGCCATCTGAGCGATCCGGACCAAGTCTTCGAGTCGGAAGTCAAAGAGGTGGTCATGTGACCGAGCAGGACACCACGACGGGACCCCCGCTGCTCGAGGTCACCGACCTCGTCAAGTACTTCCCGGTCAAGAGTTCCGGCGTCATCCGCCGCACCATCGGCCAGGTGCAGGCCGTCGACGGTGTCTCGTTCTCGATCTCCAAGGGGAGCTCGCTCGGTCTGGTCGGTGAGTCCGGCTGCGGCAAGACGACCACCGGGCGGGTCATCACGCGCCTGTACGACCCGACGTCGGGGTCGATGAAGTTCGAGGGCGACGAGCTGGCGACGCTCTCGCGCAAGGACATGATGCCGTACCGACGGCAGATCCAGCTGATCTTCCAGGACCCCTACTCGTCGCTCAACCCGCGCCACACCGTGGGCACGATCGTCGGCGCTCCGATGGCGATCCACAAGACGATGCCGAAGGACAAGATCCTGCCGCGCGTGCAGGAGCTGCTCGAGACCGTCGGTCTCAACCCCGAGCACTACAACCGTTACCCCAGCGAGTTCTCCGGCGGTCAACGGCAGCGCATCGGGATCGCCCGCGCGCTGGCGCTCAACCCCAAGCTGATCGTTGCCGACGAGCCGGTCTCGGCGCTCGACGTCTCCATTCAGGCGCAAGTCGTCAACCTGCTGCAGGACCTGCAACGCGAGATGGACATCGCGTTCTTGTTCATCGCACACGACCTGGCCATCGTGCGGCACTTCTGCCCGGAGATCGCCGTGATGTACCTCGGCAAGATCATCGAGAAGGGCGGCCGGGACGCCATCTACCAGACGCCGCACCACCCCTACACGCAGGCGCTGCTGTCTGCCGCGCCCGACGTGAAGCAGGCCGCCATCGGTGGGCGGCGCGAACGCATCCGCCTCGAGGGCGACGTGCCCAGCCCGATCAACCCGCCCTCGGGCTGCCGGTTCCGGACCCGGTGCTGGAAGGCACAGGACATCTGCGCCAGGGAAGAGCCGCCGCTGCTACAGATCGGTGGACGCGAGGTCGCGTGTCACTTTGCCGAGCCGCTGCAGGTCGTGGCAGCCGTCGAGGGTGACATCGCCGCCCAGACCGACGGCGAAGGCTCTCCCCAGCTCGAGGTCCGCTGACCACTGGCCCTCCGCGTTTGCCTGGTGAACAAGCCGGGTGGCTTGTGAACAACGCAAACGCGCCTGGGGAACCGTGCATGTGCCATGCACAGATCGCCCCTGCGGCAGCGGTACGACGTAAGGTGACGCCGTGAGCGACTCGCTGCCGTACGACGCGCTGTTCGACGTGGCCACGCCCACGCCCCCGCGCGGCAAGGGGGGCAGCCTGACCGACCGCGAGCACGCTGGGGCGCCGCTCGCCGTCCGGATGCGACCGCGCACGCTCGATGAGCTGGCCGGTCAGGATCACCTGTTGGTCGACGGCTCGCCATTGCGCCGGTTGGTCGAGGCCGACCAACCGACGGCCCTGATGCTCTGGGGCCCTCCCGGCACGGGGAAGACCACGATCGCGGGCATCGTCTCGTCACAGACAGAGCGGAGGTTCGTCGAGGTCTCCGCCGTCTCCGCCGGGGTCAAAGAGGTGCGCGAGGTCATCGACGGTGCTCGCCGCGAGCTGGCCCGCGGTGGCCCGGAGACCGTGCTGTTCGTCGACGAGGTGCACCGGTTCAGCAAGGCGCAGCAGGATGCGCTCCTCCCGGGCGTCGAGAACCGGTGGGTCACACTGATCGCGGCCACGACCGAGAACCCGTTCTTCTCGGTGATCTCGCCGTTGTTGTCCCGGTCGTTGTTGTTGACACTCGAGCCGCTGACCGACGATGCCGTACGCGAGGTGGTCGACCGCGCGCTGACGGACGAACGTGGTCTCGGTGGCGCGGTCACGATCGACGCCGACGCGCTCGACCAGCTGGTCCGGCTCGCGGGCGGCGATGCCCGACGAGCGCTGACCTACCTGGAGGCAGCCGCCAGCAGCGCCGGGTCGACCGGCGGCGTCACGATCACCATGCAGACGCTCGAGTCAGCCGTGGACCGGGCCGCGGTCCGCTACGACCGGCAGGGCGACCAGCACTACGACGTGATCAGTGCCTTCATCAAGTCGATCCGTGGCAGCGATGTCGATGCCGCCCTGCACTATCTCGCCCGGATGATCGCGGCCGGGGAGGACCCTCGCTTCATCGCCCGCCGGCTGGTGATCCTGGCCAGCGAGGACATCGGGCTCGCAGACCCCACGGCGCTACCGACGGCGGTGGCGGCCGCGCAGTCCGTCCAGCTGATCGGGATGCCGGAGGCGCGCCTCAACCTGGCACAGGCAGTGATCGCGCTCGCCCTCGCGCCCAAGTCCAACGCCGTCATCACCGCCATCGACGAAGCCATGGCCGACGTGTCTGCGGGCAGGCTCGGCACGGTGCCGGCGCATCTGCGCGACGCACATTACGCCGGCGCGGGCAAGATCAACCACGGGGCCGGCTACCTGTACGCGCACGACGACCCCCGCGGCGTCGCACCGCAGCGTCATGCCCCAGCAGAGGTCCAGGACGCCAGCTACTACCGCCCCACCGGCCGCGGCGCTGAGGCGGAGTACGCCGCCAGGCTGGAGCGCATCAAGGCCATCTTGGGAGGGGAGGAGCCGAACAGTGCTGCGCGGTAGGGTTGCTGCCCTGGTGGGAAGAACCATCAGACGTTGACGGTGACCACGGTGAACACCAAGGGAGAGCCATGACGGCGAACGTCGCGATCGCGGTGGCTTCGGCGGCCGCGCTGCTCGCGCTCGTCCTGCTGTGGCTGGTGCTCCGGCTGCACCGGCTCGTTCGCCAGCTGCGGAGCCGACTTCAGGACAGCGCCCGCCAGTACGATGCCACCCTTCGACGACTCGACGACGTGGCGAGCGACCAACGCGCCACCCTCCACGCGGTCGAGCTGGTGCTGCAGGAGTCGCCGCCCCCGGCCCCCGACGTGGCGGACGAACCCGACGAGGCGACGGCCGCCGTGCCGCTCATCACCGACATCTCACACCGTCGGGCCGATGCCGATGCCGATGACCTGACCACGGCCCGCATCGCGTCCGTCACGTTGGGCGGCCCCCTCATCAAGGTTGCCGCGTTCTCCCACGGCGTACGCCGGGCTCTCGACGAGGAGCAGCGGATGCGCATCTCGTACGCCGTTCGCAAGGAACTGCGGCGGCAACGGAAATTGCGTCGACGGCGGCGCAACGAACAGGCACCCTCGAAGGGATGGATGCGATGAGCCGCGTGTTCTGGTTCGCTGCGGGCGCGGCCTCGGGTGTCTATACCCTCGTCAAGGCCAAGCGGACCGCGCAGAACTTCACACCGGACGGAGTCGCCGCGCGGCTCGCGGCCTGGAATCTCGGCGCGCGGATGTTCAAGGATGAGGTGCTCACGGGCATGGCCGACCGCGAGCAGGAGCTGCGCGACCAGCTGAGCGCAGGCGACAGCTCACGGCGACTTCTCGAAGAGGGACGGCGACCGGGCGACAAGCGAGCTACCCAGGCGGCGTCCGCCGCCTTCGACTCGCACCGCGCGAGCGCCTAGACCCGCCCAGCCTCCGCCGTCCACCGCGGCGGTCGACCAGAAAGCCCCCATTCATGGATACCGCTGAGATCCGCCGCCGCTTCCTGGCGCACTTCGAGAAGCACGATCACACGGTGGTGCCGAGTGCGTCGCTGTTGCTCGATGACCCCAACCTGTTGTTCGTCAACGCCGGCATGGTGCCGTTCGTGCCGTACTTCCTGGGGCAGGAGATTTCGCCGTACGCACGGGCTGTCAGCGTGCAGAAGTGCATCCGCACCCTCGACATCGAAGAGGTCGGCAAGACCGACCGGCACGGCACGTTCTTCCAGATGAACGGCAACTTCTCCTTCGGCGACTACTTCAAGGACGGCGCCATCGAGATGGCGTGGGACCTGGTCACGAAGCCCCAGTCCGAGGGTGGGTTCGGGCTGTCCGAGTCGCGCCTGCACGTATCGGTGTACCTCGATGACGACGCGTCCGTGGCGATCTGGAAACGCGTCGCCGGACTGTCGGACGACCGCATCCACCGGCTCGGTATGTCCGAGAACTACTGGTCGATGGGCATCCCCGGCCCGTGCGGACCCGACTCGGAAATCTTCTACGACCGTGGTCCCGACTACGGACCCGAAGGCGACCTCGTCAAGGCCGCCGACCGCTACATGGAGTTCTGGAACCTCGTGTTCATGCAGAACCTGCGTGGTCCCGGCACGGGCAAGGACAGCTTCGAGATCCTCGGAGACCTGCCGGAGAAGAACATCGACACCGGGATGGGCCTGGAGCGGATGGCGATGATCCTCCAGGGCAAGGGGAGCATCTACGAGGTCGACGAGGTCTACCCCGTGCTCGAGACGGCCGCCGAGCTCTCGGGCAAGAAGTACGGCGACGTCTACGAGGACGACGTACGCATGCGGGTCGTCGCCGACCACGTGCGGAGCGCGCTGATGCTGATCGGCGACGGCGTCACCCCGTCCAACGAGGCGCGTGGCTACGTCCTGCGCCGGATCCTGCGCCGGGTGGTCCGGTCCATGCGCCTGCTCGGGGTCGAGGACCGCACGCTGCCCGAGCTGCTCCCGGTCGCGCTGGCCAAGATGCGGCTGTCCTACCCGGAGCTGGACGCCGGCTGGCCGCGGATCTCCAGCGTCGCGTACGCCGAGGAAGACGCCTTCCGGCACACGCTCAAGGCGGGCACCTCGATGTTCGACCTGGCGGCCACGGAGACCCGGCAGCAGGGCAGCTACGAGCTCTCCGGCGACCGCGCCTTCCAGCTGCACGACACCTACGGTTTCCCCATCGACCTCACGCTCGAGATGGCCGCAGAGCAGGGCCTGACCGTCGACGAGGTCGGGTTCCGCACCCTGATGACCGAGCAACGGCAGCGGGCGAAGGCGGATGCCCAGGCCAAGAAGGGCCAGCACAGCGACACCTCGTCGTACCGTGAGATCGCCGACGCGATGGGCCGGGCGGTCACGTTCACCGGTTATGACGAGGTGGCGTCTGAGGCGACCGTGACCGGGCTCGTGACTGATGAGGGCACGGTCGAGCAGGTCGGCGAAGGGCGGACCTTCGAGCTCGTGCTCGACCGCACACCGTTCTATGCCGAGGGCGGCGGACAACTCGCCGACCAGGGCGTCATCACGCTCGACAACGGTGCCCGGCTCGAAGTCCTCGACGTCCAGGCACCTGCCCGGGGTGTGATCGTGCACAAGGTGTCGGTGCTCTCGGGGGAGGTGCTCCGTGGATCCGGCGCGCACGCCGTCGTCGACGTCGAACGCCGCAAGTCGATCAGCCGCGCCCACACGGCGACCCACATGGTGCACAAGGCCTTCCGTGAAGCGCTCGGCGACACCGCCACCCAGGCCGGCAGCGAGAACGCCCCCGGCCGGTTCCGCTTCGACTTCTCCGCAACCGGCGCGGTGCCCCAGTCCGTCCTGCACGACGTCGAGGCACGGGTCAACGACCTCGTGCTGTCCGATCTCGCCGTCGAGGCCGATCTCATGTCCCAGGAACAGGCTCGGGCGATCGGGGCGATGGCGTTGTTCGGTGAGAAGTACGGCGACGAGGTCCGCGTGATCTCGGTCGGCGACTGGGCCCGGGAGCTCTGCGGGGGCACCCATGCCGGACGCTCCGGGCAGCTCGGCGTCATCAAGCTGCTGGGCGAGTCGTCCATCGGTGCCGGCGTCCGGCGTGTCGAGGCGCTGGTCGGCGCCGACGCCTACACGTTCCTCGCGCGCGAGCATGTGCTCGTCGCACAGCTCACCGACGTGCTGAAGGTGCGCCCCGACGAGCTTCCCGAGCGCGTCAACGACATCATCGAGCGCTTGCGCGTGGCCGAGAAGGAGATCGAACGGGTTCGGGTGGCATCCTTGCTGTCGCGGGCCGGTGAGCTTGCCGAGGGCGCTCATGACGTGTTCGGCGTGCGTTATCTCGGTCATGTCGCCGAGGGCGCCGGAGCGAGCGACGTACGTCGCCTGGCGCTCGACGTTCGCGGCCGCCTCGGCAACGGCGTTCCCACCGTCGTCGCCGTCATCGGTTCCAGTGACGGCAAACCGTCCGTGGTGATCGCCGTCAACGACCTGGCACGCGAGTGGGGGCTCACCGCGGGGGCGCTCGTGAAGGTCGCAGCGACGTCGCTGGGTGGCAGTGGTGGTGGCAAGGACGACGTCGCCCAGGGTGGCGGCACGGACGCGTCGGCCGCCCCGCAGGCTCTCGACGAGGTCGAGCGCGCGATCGGCCAGCGGGTGACGAGCGCCTGACCACCCCGGCGATGAGACCAGACAACGGCCCAGCACGCGAGCCCGGTACCCCCGGACCCCGGCGTGGGGTTCGGCTCGGCATCGACGTCGGCGACGTCCGCATCGGGGTTGCGCGGTGCGATCCCGACGGGCTGATCGCGACGCCGGTCGAGACCGTGCGCCGTGGCTCGGGTGACCTGGCGCGACTGGTGGCGATCGTCGCCGAGGAGGAGGCGATCGAGGTGGTGGTCGGACTGCCGGTGTCCTTGTCAGGACGCGCGGGACCGGCGGCGGTCAAGGCCCGCGCGTTCGCCTCCGACCTGTTCACCATCCTCAACCCGAAGACGACCGGGGCAGGTAGGGCGTCGTCGCCTGATCGCATCCCGGTTCGCCTCTTCGACGAGAGATTGACTACGGTGAGCGCGGAACGCGTGCTGCGCGAACGAGGCCGGAAGGGCTCGCACCAACGATCGGTCGTCGACCAGGCGGCCGCCGTGGTGATCCTGCAGCACGCCATCGACACGGAACGGTCCACGGGGAGACCGCCTGGGCAGGAAGTAGGTCAGTGAGCGACGACCTGGGAGTTGGAGGGCTGCGCGCCAGCGGCCACCGCGCGAAGTCGAGGCGTGGGCGCGGCTGCGTGCCCGTCCTGATCGCGGTCGTGGTGGTCGCGGTGCTGGCCGGCTTCGCGTACGTGAAGGGCGTCGACTTCATCAAGAACCAGCTCTCCGGTCCTGCCGACTACTCGGGATCGGGAGTCGAACCGGCCGTCAAGATCGAGGTCAAGGAAGGCGACACGGCCACCGACATCGGCACCACTCTCCATGACAAGGACGTGGTGAAGTCTGTCGGAGCGTTCACCGACGCGGCCAGCGCCGACGAGAGGTCGTTGACCATCCAGGTCGGCACCTATCTGCTGAAGTCGAAGATGTCCGCGAAGAGCGCGCTCGAGGTCCTGGTCAACCCGGCCTCGATCGTCAAGACGCCCACCGTGACCATCCCCGAAGGGTTGCGGGCCGAGGAGATCCTGGCGGCCATCGCCAAGCAGTCCAGCCTCACTCCCAAGGCGCTCAAGGCGGCGTACGACGACACGGCGGCCCTCGGGCTGCCCGACTACGCGAAGGGCGACCCCGAGGGGTACCTCTTCCCCTCGACGTACGACGTGAAGAACACGACAGCGGCAGACCTCCTGCACGAGATGGTGGCCAAGTTCGTCAGCGAAGCCGACGCGCTCGGTCTCGAACAGAAGGCCGCGGCCCTTGGACAGTCACCGACCGACATCGTCACGATCGCCAGCCTCGTGCAGGCTGAGTCGCCGCCCGATGACATGTCCAAGGTCGCCAGCGTGGTCTACAACCGGCTGGACGCAGGCATGCCGCTGCAGTTCGACTCGACGCTGCACTACGCCGTCGACAGTCGGGGAGAGGTCCTCGCCGGCAGCGACCTGCGTGACCTCGACTCGCCCTACAACACGTACAAGCTCACCGGCCTCACTCCGACGCCGATCGACTCGCCCGGCGAGGCAGCTCTCAAGGCCGCGCTCGATCCTGCGCAGACCGACTATCTGTATTTCGTGACGGTCAACCTTCGCACCGGTGAGACCAAGTTCGCGTCGAGCCTCGACGAGCACAACCGCAATGTCGCCGAGTACAGGACGTACTGCGAGACCTCGGATGAGTGCTGAGCCGGACTCAGCCCCACCCCAGCGACGGTGTGCTGTTCTCGGCAGCCCGATCGCCCACTCGCGGTCGCCTGCGCTGCATCGCGCGGCCTACGCGGCTCTCGGCTTGTCCTGGCGCTACGACGCCATCGAAGTCACGGCTGAAGAGCTGCCCGACTTCGTCGAGAGTCTCGGTCCGGAGTGGCGAGGGCTCTCGTTGACCATGCCGCTCAAGGCGGCCGCCATCCCGTTGTGCTCCATGGTCGATGCGCAGGCCGCACGGGTCGGCGCCGTCAACACGCTGGTGCGGTCCGATGAGGGTGGCTGGCAGGGCTTCAACACCGATATCGGCGGCTGCGTCGACGTGCTGCAGAATGCTGGAGTCGCCCGGGCCGAGACGGCGTTGATCGTCGGCGCCGGCGCCACGGCCGCGTCGGCGCTCGCCGCGCTGGCAGAGCTCGACGCCTCCCGGGTCGAGGTGCTGGCACGGTCGGTCGAACGCGCTGGTGCCCTGGTGTCACTGGGGCGTGGTTTCGACATCACGGTCGAGGTCTCCGAGCTCGGGGCTGCGGCCACACCGGATGGCCCGACCGGCGGGAACCGGGTCGACGTCCTCGTCTCGACCATCCCGGCTGCGGCGCAGACGACCTACGCCGACGATCTCGCGCGTCGGAGCAGCGTCGTCCTCGACGTCGTCTACGACCCGGTGTCGACACCGTTGCTGGTGGCAGCCGAGCGGGCCGGCGCCGTCGGCATAGGCGGGCTCGAGCTGCTCCTGCGCCAGGCGGCTCGCCAGGTCGTGCTCATGACCGGCGCCGCGGAGGCGCCGATCGGGGCTATGCACGACGCACTGCGCTGACGTGTCTGTCGCGGACGCCGATGAAGACCAGAGGGGCCCCCGCCGGAGGTGCAATGCTGAGCCGGTGAGCCACGCGGCGGGGCCGGCCAGGCAACCTGGGAGCCCGGTCCTGCGTGAGACGGGTATGGCCGACACGGCTGCCGAGCCAGCAGGGTTGTCCCGTCGCGCGCTGCTGCAGTCGGCGGTAGTAGCGACGGGGCTGCTGGCGGCAGGCTGTACGTCGGCTGCGAAACCCGACGCCACTTCCCGTATGGGGGTCACCAGCAGTTCGCCGTCCAGCCCGGCCAAGGCGACCGGCGTCACGGTTCAGCCCAGCGGACCGACCAGAGCCGACTGGCAGGCGTTGGCCGCCTCCATCGATGGGGACGTCGTACGGCGCAACGCCGGCGACTACGACGAGGTCAGGCAGCTGTTCGACCCGCGCTTCGACGACATCAGCCCCCAAGCCATCGTGGAAGCAGCATCGGCACACGACGTGAAGGAGGCGATCGTCTTCGCGAAGCGGTTCGAGTTGGCGGCGCGCCCGCGCGCCGGCCGGCACTCCTACGTCGGTGCGTCCACGATCACCGACGGGCTGGTCATCGACGTCGGTCGGATGACGGCCACGCACTACGACGCGGGCAGCCGGCTCGCCACCATCGGCGCGGGGGCGCGCCTCTACGGTGTCCACGCCGCGCTGGCCGCCCATGGCCGGTCGATCCCGACCGGCACGTGCCCGACCGTCGGCGCCGCCGGCCTCACGCTCGGCGGCGGTCTGGGCGTGGACAACCGCGCCTACGGGCTCACCTGCGACAGGGTCCGATCGATGACGATCGTGACAGCGGACGGGGTCATCAGGACCGCCAGCGCGACCCGCAACGGCGACCTGTTCTGGGCCTGCCGTGGTGGGGGAGGCGGCAACGTCGGCATCGTGACGTCGTTCACCTTCACCACCCACCCGGCCCGCCGGATGGGGTTCTTCCTCGTGACGTTCCCGTGGTCGGCAGCGTCCCGCGTCCTGCGCGGGTGGGGACGTCGCATCAAGCAGATGCCACGCAGCTCGTGGATGAACCTGCACCTCGAGGCCGGCTCCGACGGTTCGACGCGCGTCCGGGTGGTCGGTGTCTGCCGAGCCGGCGACGAGGACGCCGAGGCGGCCGCCGTGCAACAGGCGGCCGGCGTCGACGGCACCAGCGTCTCGACCTTCCAGAAGGCGTTCCTGGACGGGATCTCCTTCCTCGGAGGCGGGACCACGTCGGCCCGTCAGGCCTTCGCCGCCGGCAGTGATGTCGTCGCCGACATGACCCAGGGCCTGTCGCGTGCCCTGCCGGCCGTCGTCGCCGCCCGGGCTGCGAACCACCGCGCCGCAGCGGTCATCCTCGACCCGTTGACCGGCGCGGTGCGTGACCTCGGCGTCGGCGCGACTGCGTTCCCGTGGCGGCGCCACCTCGCAGACATCCAGTGGTACGTCGGCCTACCGCTGCATCCGTCCGCGGCCGAAGTCTCGGCGGCGTACACCTGGATCAGCGACGCGCACGATGCGATCGGCTCGGCGAGTGTCGGCGGCTACGTCAACTATCTCGAGCCGCATCGACCGGTTGCCGACTACTACGGTGCCAACCTCGCACGGCTGCGTCGCATCAAGCAGCAGCACGACCCTGGCGGGTTCTTCCGGTCGGCCTACACGGTCTGACGCCCGCGCGACCTCGTATGCGGGACCGTCGACAGGCTCCGCGTGGCATCCCCTCGCACGCCGGCGGCGACACTAGGCTCGCGCTGTGTCCGAGGCCCTGATCGTCGTGCTGTCCGTGCTCGCCGTGGCCGGCTTGTGTGCGCTGGGACCGTCCGTGCTGGCCCGGCTGCCCGAGCCGGAGCTCGCGATCGACGCTGCTGAGAAGGTGCCCTACTCCACGCTCGCGGCCCGTCCCGGCCTGTCGTCGAAGCTGGCCGTCGTCGGGGCACTCGTCGGTCTCGTGACCGGCTGGGTGCTCGCCGGCGACGCGATCCTGTTCGCCTGGGTCTTCCTGGCAGCAGTCGGTGTGGTGCTCGGCTACGTCGATGCCCAGACGCGGCTGCTGCCCACCCGGATCATCGCCCCGTCGTACGCGGTGCTCGTGGTGCTGATCCTCCTCGCGGCGGCGATCGACGGTGACACCGACGGCCTCGTGCATGCCGGTCTGGGGTGGTTGGTGTTCGGGGGCTTCTACTTCGTGATGTGGTACGTCTACCCCAAGGGGCTGGGCTATGGCGACGTCCGCCTGTCCGGTCTCCTCGGCCTCGCGCTCGGCTACCTCGGCTGGGGCCCGGTGCTCGTCGGCCTGTACGCCGGGTTCCTCCTCGGCGGGATCGGCGGTGGTCTCTTGTCACTGCTGCGCATCGTCGACCGGAAGCGCTACCCCTTCGGGCCGTTCATGCTGGCTGGATCCCTGGTCGGGCTCGCCTGGGGCGTCGCGGTCGGCAACTGGTACACCGGATTCTGACCGAACGGCGTGGTTCGGCCGTCCGCACTGCCGCGGGCGCGGCCCTGCGAGGCCAGGCACATGACAGACTTTGGCCATGCTGCGTTGGCTGACGGCTGGTGAGTCGCACGGTCCTGCCCTCGTCGCGGTGCTCGAAGGACTGCCCGCCGACGTCGAGATCACGACCGACGACATCGTCGCTGTGCTCGCGCGCCGCCGGCTCGGCTACGGCCGCGGTGCCCGGATGTCGTTCGAGCAGGACGAGGTCACCCTCCTGGGCGGAGTCCGGCATGGTCGGACCATCGGCAGCCCGATCGCCCTCACCATCGGCAACACCGAGTGGCCGAAGTGGCAGCAGGTGATGGCCCCCGATCCGGTCGACCCCGACGTGCTGGCCGGGCTCGCCCGCAACGCCCCACTCACGCGACCGCGCCCCGGGCACGCCGACCTGGTCGGCATGCAGAAGTACGGCTTCGGCGAGGCGCGGCCGGTCCTCGAGCGCGCAAGCGCCCGCGAGACCGCTGCGCGCGTGGCGCTGGGTGCCGTCGCGTCCGCGTTCCTGCACCAAGCCCTCGACGTTCGGCTCGTCGCCCATGTGGTGTCGATCGGCAAGTCCGAGGCGCCGCCCGGCGTCATCCCCACCTTTGCGGACGTGGCCGCGCTCGATGCCGACCCCGTGCGCTGCCTCGACCGGGCCGCGAGCGCGGCGATGACGGCCGAGATCGACCAGGCACACAAGGACGGTGACACGCTGGGCGGTGTCGTGGAGGTGCTGGCGTACGGCGTGCCGCCAGGTCTCGGGTCACACGTGCACTGGGACCGTCGGCTCGACTCCAGGCTGGCCGGAGCACTGATGGGCATCCAGGCGATCAAGGGGGTCGAGGTCGGCGACGGCTTCGACGTCGCGCGCGGACCGGGCTCGGCCGCCCACGACGAGATCGAGCCAGGTCCGGACGGTCCTCGCCGGACGTCGGGCCGTAGCGGCGGCACGGAGGGTGGGATGTCCACCGGTGAGCCCCTCCGGGTGCGCGCGGCCATGAAGCCCATCGCCACCATCCCGCGCGCCCTGCGCACCGTCGACGTCGCCACCGGCGAGGCCGCCGTCGCACACCACCAACGGTCCGACGTCTGCGCCGTTCCCGCAGCGGCCGTCGTGGCCGAAGCCATGGTGGCGCTGGTCCTGGCCGAGGCTGCCGTGGAGAAGTTCGGCGGCGACTCGGTGGCCGAGACCCGGCGCAATTGCGACGGCTACCTCGCTTCGTTGAGGACGCAATGACCGCAACGGACGCCAGTCGTCCGCGCGTCGTCCTGGTCGGTCCGCCCGGTGCGGGCAAGACCACGGTCGGCAGGGCGCTCGCGCACCGTTGGGACGTGGAGTTCCGCGACACCGATGCCGATGTCGAGGCGGTGGCCGGCAAGCCCGTCGCTGAGATCTTCGTCGATGAGGGCGAGGGCTACTTCCGCGAGCTCGAGGCGGCAGCCGTGGCGGCCGCCCTGGCCGACCATCCAGGTGTGCTCGCCATCGGCGGCGGTGCGGTCACCACCCCGACCATCCGGGAGCGGCTGAACGGGCATCGCGTGGTGTTCCTCGACGTCGGGCTAGCCGACGCCTCGTCGCGGGTCGGTCTGGGCGTCACCCGCCCGCTGCTCCTCGGAAACGTCCGCAGCCAGCTCAAGGCGCTGCTCGACGCCCGCCGCCCGCTGTACACCGGCGTGGCCCAGGTCACCGTGGGCACCGACGGCCTCGACATCGACGAGGTGGTCGACCAGGTGGCGGCCGCGGTCGAACAGCTGATCGGCGCACCCTGATGACGGCATCGACCCGGATCCACGTCGAGACTGCAGCGCCGTACGACGTGGTGGTCGGGGACGGAATCCTGGGCCAGCTCGCCCAGCTCGTCGGCCCCCAGGCACAGCGGGTAGCGGTCATTCACCCGTCCGCGCTGGCCGGGCAGGGGCAGCGCGTCCACGACGAGCTGGCTGCAGCGGGGTTCGAGGCCGTGTCGATCGAGGTCCCCGATGCCGAGGCGGCCAAGACCGTCGATGTCGCCGCGTCCTGCTGGGAGGCGCTCGGCCGGGCCGGTTTCACCCGTTCAGACGCCATCGTCGGGGTGGGCGGCGGCGCGACGACCGACCTCGCCGGGTTCGTGGCGGCGACGTGGCTGCGGGGGGTACGCGTGGTCCAGGTGCCGACCACGCTCCTCGGCATGGTCGACGCTGCGGTGGGCGGCAAGACCGGTATCAACACCGCGGAGGGCAAGAACCTGGTCGGCGCATTCCACGAGCCGGCCGGTGTGCTGTGTGACCTGCAGACGCTGTCGACCCTGGACACGGCCGATCTCGTCAGCGGGCTGGCCGAGGTGGTCAAGTGCGGTTTCATCGCCGATGCGGCGATCCTGCCGCTGGTGGAGCAGCACCCCTCGGCGGCGCAGGACCCAGAATCCGCTGTATGCCGCGAGCTGATCGAGCGGGCGATCCGCGTCAAGGCGGTCGTCGTGGCGGACGACCTGCACGAGCGGGCGTCCACAGGGCTGGGCCGTGAGGTGCTCAACTACGGGCACACGCTGGGGCATGCGATCGAGCGAGCCGAGGGGTACACGTGGCGGCACGGGGCTGCTGTCTCCGTCGGCATGGTGTACGCCGCTGAGCTCGCCTGCGAGGCGGGTGTCCTCGACGAGGAGACCACCGCGCGGCACCGGGACATCCTGGCGTCACTCGGCCTGCCGACGACGTACGACGGTGCGCCCTGGGAGACGCTGCGGGCGACGATGGGCATCGACAAGAAGGCGCGCGGCAGCCGACTGCGTTTCGTCGTCCTCGAGGCACAAGGTCGACCGACGGTCCTCGAGTCGCCCGATCCGACCCTGCTCAGCGCTGCGTTTGCAGCGGTCTCGCCGGCCGGACAGCGATAGGCTCCGCCGCGTGGAAGCCAGCCAGTCCGTCCTCGTGCTCAATGGGCCCAACCTCGGCCGCCTCGGGGCTCGCGAACCCGAGGTCTACGGCACGGCGACGTACGACGACCTGGTGGCCGCCTGCCGCCGCTGGGGTCACGAGCTCGGGCTGGACATCGACGTACGCCAGACCGACGACGAAGCGACCCTGGTCGGCTGGATCCATGAAGCCGTCGACGGGGGAGCGACGGTCGTCCTCAACCCGGCCGCGTTCACCCACTACAGCTACGCCCTGCGCGATGCCTGTGCCCAGCTGGACGGACGCCTCCTCGAGGTCCACCTGTCGAACCCGATGGCGCGCGAGGAGTTCCGGCACACCAGCGTCGTCTCGGGGGTGGCGCGCGGCACCATCGCGGGGTTCGGCTTGGACTCGTACCGGCTGGCGCTCCAGGCGCTGGCCGGCGACCGAGGCGTCAGCTGACGCTGCGGACGGTCTGCACGGCCTCGAGGATGCTGCACCCCAGCTCGTCGCACAGCAGCTGCACCGCGGCCACCTCGTGCCCGTCGGTCAGGAACGTGATCACCTGCCCACGGAGCCGGGAGGGCAGCTCCACCACGGAGGCTCCGGGGAGCAGCGCCGCCGTGACCGGTCCGCTGGGCACGCCCAGAAGGCTGCTCTCGATGGTCGAGTCCAGGGTGCTCTCCAGCGCCGCCGACCCGACATAACGGTCGCGGGTCGGTTCGGAGGCGGTCGACCCTGCCCGCAACGACCTCGTCGGGGCGGACGACGGCGAGTCCGGGATCGACCCGTACCCGGCCACCTCGACCTCGTCCCCGGGTCCGACCACGTCGACCTCCTCGACCTCGAGCTGGACGATGGGGTCCACCTGGGACAGCTGTGGGGGCTGTGCGAGCCAGAAGGGCGTGCGTGCCGCCGCGGCCGCCGGCAGCATGGCGACGGCTTCCGCGGGCGTGCTGGGCCGGGGCGGCAGGGCGTTGAGGGCCACGACGGCACGGTCTCGGGCGCGGACCGCTGCCCACCGCAGGATTCGTCCGACGACGATGATCGACGCGATGATTCCGAGCACGATCCAAAAGCCCATGTCTCCACGCTAGTCGTCTCCCCGACCGGTTCCACCTGGCGTCGCTGACATCACCGTGGCGCCGTCGATTGGGGCGGGCAGCGTGCCTGCGGCTAGACTGACACGTCAACCCCGTGATCGTTCCCTGGACGAGCACGGCCAAGGACGACTCCGGCACCACGAGTGCGACGACGAGACACAGGAAGCCCTCATGGCGACGACGAACGACCTGAAGAACGGCATGGTGCTCAACCTCGAAGGACAGCTCTGGTCCGTCGTCTGGTTCCAGCACCACAAGCCTGGCAAGGGCGGTGCCGTCATGCGTACCAAGCTGAAGAACGTCATGTCGGGCAAGGTCGTCGACAAGACGTTCAACGCCGACGTGAAGGTCGACGTCGCGAACGTCGACAAGCGAACCATGACCTACCTGTACAACGACGGCGACTCGTATGTCTTCATGGACGCCGAGACGTTCGAGCAGACACACCTGATGCCGGACACCGTCGGCGACGCCTCGAACTTCATGCTCGAGAACCAGGAGGCCATCGTCGCGGTGCACGACAACACACCGCTCTACATCGAGCTTCCGGCCTCGGTCGAGCTGCAGGTCGAGTACACCGAGCCAGGCCTGCAGGGTGACCGCTCGACGGGTGGCACGAAGCCCGCACGCCTCGAGACCGGCCACCAGATCGCGGTTCCGTTGTTCATCACCACCGGTGAGAAGATCAAGGTCGACACCCGCGACGGCAGCTACCTCGGCCGCGTCACCAGCTAACCGGCTGAGTCAGGAGCACGCTCATGGGTGCACGCAACAAGGCGCGCAAGCGCGCTCTCGACATCCTCTACGAGTCCGAGCTACGCGGGCTCGCGGCCGAGGAGACGCTGACCGCGCGGCAGGAGGCGGCCGAGACGCCGCTGAACCCCTACACCGTCACCCTGGTCGAAGGCGTCGATCTGCATCGCGCCGAGATCGACGAAACCATCACGGCGTACTCGTCGGGCTGGCCGCTCGCGCGGATGCCCGCTGTTGACCGCAACATCGTGCGGATCGGGGTCTTCGAGCTCAAGCACGTCGACGAGGTGCCCGACGCCGTCGCACTCTCCGAAGCCGTGGCTCTCGCACGTGAGCTGTCGACCGACGACTCACCGGCCTTCGTCAACGGCCTGCTGGCCAAGATCGCGGATGGACGGTCGGCGAAGGGACGGTCGCGGGCGACGGAGTCGCCGCGGTCGGCTCAACAAGCCACGTGAGGGTGGCTAGTACTCCACAACCTCGCGGCTGCTGTCGGGGCGCATGACGCCCCAGTTGATGAGGCGTTCGGCCAGCGCGCTCGGTGGCTCGTCGTAGATGACCGCCAGCGTGCGCAGGTCTTCTTGGCGGATCGACAGCACCCGTCCGTTGTAGTCGCCGCGCATCGACTGGATGCTCGCGGTGAACCGGGACAGGGGCGCTGCGTCGTTGAGGTCGAGCTGGTGCAGGCGCTCGATGTCGAGGACCAGCTTCGGCTGCGCTTCGCGGGCCGCCCCGAGCTCATGCGCGCCGGGCAGGAGCTCGTTCATGGGGACGCCGTAGAACTGAGCCAGCTCCGAGAGTCGTTGGACAGTCACCGCTCGGTCACCGCGCTCGTAGGAGCCGACGACAACAGCCTTCCAGAGGCCGTCCGACTTCTCCTCGACGCCCTGCAGCGAGAGACCTTGCTGCTGTCGGATGGCGCGAAGGCGCATTCCGAGGGCCTTGGCGTAGTTCTCTGTCATGTTTCGTCCCTTTCTCTGCGGACGAAAATGGTAGGGATCGTCCTGCACCGAGATGAAAAGCGTACCGAGGAAACGGCCTTGGTTACTCAGAGTTGCCAAAAATACTCTGTGTATTCGAAAACTCGTTCGTGGGGGTGATCCCAGGCACCTGATACGGTGACGACCGACAGACATCCTTTAACGAGCCGTCCCGTGAGGCGGAGAAGGAGGTCGAAGCCGTGTCGTCTGCGCAGCGCAGCTCGTCCGCCACGACCGCATCAGCAGCATCCCCTGGGACCGACTCCGCCTCTGGTTCCCCCGCTGATCCGCCTGGATCCGCTCCCACCCCCTCTGCCGAGGTCTCCCGTGTCGTCCTCGACGCGAACGACATCAACCGCGCCCTGACGCGGGTGGCGCACGAGATCCTCGAACGCAACAAGGGCTCGGCCGACGTGATCTTGCTGGGCATCCCGTCGCGCGGCACGCCGTTGGCCCACCGGATCGCGGCTGTGATGAGCCGGGTCGAAGGCACCGAGGTGCCGGCCGGCTCGCTCGACATCACCATGTACCGCGACGACCTGCGCATGAAGCCCGCGCGAGCGCTCGGTGCCACCGACATCCCGGCGCGGGGAATCGACGGAGCGATCGTCGTCCTGGTCGACGACGTCCTGTTCAGCGGCCGCACCATCAGGGCCGCCCTCGACGCTCTGAACGACGTGGGCCGGCCGCGTGCCGTCCAGCTCGCCGTCCTGGTGGACCGCGGCCATCGCGAGCTGCCGATCCGAGCCGACTTCGTCGGCAAGAACCTGCCGACGTCGCTGGCGGAGCGGGTCCACGTCTCGCTGACCGAGTTCGACGGCGCCGAAGCGACCACCCCCGGTGGCGCCGATGCCGTGGTCATCTCCACACCGGAGAGGAGCGCCTCATGAAGCGGCATCTGTTGTCTGCTGCGGACCTCACCCGCGACGACGCGCTGAACATCCTCGACACTGCGGCGGAGCTGCTGTCGCTGGCGGACCGTCCGATCAAGAAGCTGCCGACCCTGCGCGGGCGCACGGTGGTCAACCTCTTCTTCGAGGACTCGACCCGCACCCGGATCTCGTTCGAGGCAGCCGCCAAGCGGCTGTCGGCCGACGTGATCAACTTCTCGGCCAAGGGGTCGAGCGTGTCCAAGGGCGAAAGCCTGAAGGACACCGCGCTGACCCTCGAGGCGATGGGCGCCGACGCCGTCGTCATCCGCCACGGCGCGTCGGGTGCACCACACCGGCTCGCGAACTCCGGCTGGGTCCGGTCCAGCGTCGTGAACGCTGGGGACGGTACGCACGAGCACCCCACCCAGGCCCTGCTCGACGCGTTCACCCTGCGCCGCCACCTCGGCGACCTCGAGGGGCGTCGCATCACGATCGTCGGTGACGTCCTGCACAGTCGGGTGGCGCGCTCCAACGCGCTGCTCCTCGCCACCCTCGGCGCCGAGGTGACGTTGGTCGCGCCCCCGACCCTGCTGCCGGTCGGGATCGACACCTGGCCAGTACAGACGTCGTACGACCTCGACGGCGCCCTCGACAAGTGCGACGCGGTGATGATGCTGCGGGTCCAGAGCGAGCGGATGAACGCAGCGTTCTTCCCGAGCGCACGCGAGTACAGCCGTCGCTACGGCCTGGACGACCGGCGGTTCGCCCGCCTGCCTGAGCACGCGATCGTGATGCATCCCGGCCCGATGAACCGTGGCATGGAGATCTCGGCGAACGTGGCGGACTCGGCTCGCTCGGTGATCGTCGAACAGGTCACGAACGGAGTCGCGGTCCGCATGGCGGTGCTCTACCTGCTGCTGTCGGGCGCGGATCCGGACTCAGGGACAGTCGATGCAGCGCCGGCCCACGAGGAGGACGCCCAATGAGCACGGCGTATGTGATCAAGGGGGCTCGCCCGCTCGGTGGTGAGCCCACGGACATCGCGCTCGTCGACGGGGTGATCGGCGAAGCCGGGGCTGCGCCGCCCGGGGCGGTCACGGTCGACGCGGACGGGCTGGTCGCCCTGCCGGGACTCGTCGACCTGCACACGCATCTCCGCGAACCGGGCCGGGAGGATGCCGAGACGGTCGAGTCGGGCTCGCGAGCGGCAGCGCTGGGTGGGTTCACCGCCGTTCATGCCATGGCCAACACCGATCCGGTTGCCGACACCGCGGGCGTCGTCGAGCAGGTGCTCAACCTCGGTCTGGCCGCCGGCTACGTCGACGTGCGCCCGGTCGGTGCGGTCACCGTCGGGCTGGGCGGTCAGCGACTGGCCGAGCTGGGTGCGATGGCAGACTCCGCGGCCCGGGTGCGGGTCTTCTCCGACGACGGGAAGTGCGTCTCCGACGCAGTGCTGATGCGCCGGGCCCTGGAGTACGTCAAGGCGTTCGACGGGGTCGTCGCCCAGCACGCGCAGGAGTCCAGGCTCACCGAGGACGCGCAGATGAACGAGGGCACGATGTCCGGGATCCTCGGGATGCGCGGTTGGCCGGCGGTCGCCGAGGAGGCGATCATCGCGCGGGACTGCCTGCTCGCAGCCCATGTCGGCTCGCGGCTGCACGTCTGTCACGTCTCGACCGCGGGTTCCGTGGAGCTGATCCGCTGGGCCAAGAGCAAAGGCTGGAACGTCACCGCCGAGGTGACACCTCACCACCTGATGCTCACCGACGACCTGGTAGCAAGTTACGACCCGATCTACAAGGTCAACCCGCCGCTGCGGACCGCCGACGACGTCGAGGCGCTGCGCGCTGGTCTTGCCGACGGCACCATCGACGCTGTCGCCACCGACCATGCGCCGCACCCCACGGAGGACAAGGAGTGCGAGTGGGCCGCAGCCGCGATGGGCATGCTCGGCCTCGAGACCGCACTCTCGGTCGTCCAGCACGCGATGGTCGACACCGGGCTGCTCGACTGGGCCGGCGTGGCCGACCGGATGTCGGTCCGACCGGCGGCGATCGGGCGGCTGTCCGACCACGGTGGTCGCCTCGAGCCCGGCAGTGCGGGCAACCTCACGTTGGTCGACCCGGCCGCCACCCGGGTGATCGACCCGCGTGAGTCAGCCTCGTTGTCGCGCAACACGCCATACGCCGGACTCGAGCTGCCGGGGCGCGTGGTCGCGACCTTCCTGCGCGGCCGCGGCACCGTCCTGGACGGAAAGCTCCAGTGACTGACGCGGTGCTCGTGCTCGAGGACGGGCGGACGTTTCGCGGCGCGGCGTACGGCGCCGTGGGAGAGACGATCGGCGAGGCGGTGTTCTCCACCGGGATGACCGGCTACCAGGAGACGCTGACCGACCCGTCGTACCACCGGCAGGTCGTCGTCATGACCAGCCCGCACGTGGGCAACACCGGCGTCAACGACGAGGACGGCGAGTCCGGACGCATCTGGGTCGCCGGGTATGTCGTGCGCGACCCGGCCAGGCAGCCGAGCTCATGGCGGTCACGTCGCAGCCTCGATGACGAGCTGGTCGCGCAGAGCGTGGTCGGTATCAGCGGCATCGACACCCGCGCCCTGACCCGTCACCTGCGCGAACGCGGCGCGATGCGCGTGGGAATCTCGTCCAACGGGAGCAGTGCGGACGACCTGCTCGGCCGGGTGCGAGCTGCCCCGCAGATGTCCGGCGCCGCCCTGGCGGCTGAGGTCTCGACAGCGGAGCCGTACACGGTGCCGGCCGTCGGGCAACGGCTGTTCCGCGTCGCGGCCGTCGACCTCGGCATCAAGACCATGACGCAGCGACGGATGGCCGAGCGGGGGATCGAGGTCACGGTGTTGCCCGCGACCGTCACCCTCGACGACGTGCTTGCGGTCGAGCCGGACGGTGTGTTCTTCTCCAACGGTCCCGGTGACCCGGCCACGGCGGACCACGAGGTCGCGGTGCTGCGCGGCGTGCTCGAACGCGGCATCCCCTACTTCGGGATCTGCTTCGGCAACCAGCTGTTCGGACGTGCGCTCGGCTTCGACACCTACAAGCTCACCTACGGCCACCGCGGCATCAACCAGCCGGTCATGGACCGCACCACCGGGAAGGTCGAGGTGACCGCCCACAACCACGGGTTCGCTGTGGCGGCGCCGCTGACCGGTAGCACCCCGACACGGTTCGGCGACGCCACCGTCAGCCACGTGTGCCTCAACGACGACGTGGTCGAAGGCCTCGCGCTGACCGACGAGAACGGTGCACTGACGGCGTTCAGCGTGCAGTACCACCCGGAGGCGGCCGCCGGACCCCACGACGCCGGCTACCTCTTCGACCGCTTCGTGGAGTTGATGGACGGTCCCCAGCGGCGAAGCCGCGGGGACCGGCTCAACAAACCAGGTGCAGCCACCAAGGAGCACTCAGCCATCACCGAGGGAGACAACGACTGATGCCGCGCCGTACCGACATCTCGTCCGTGCTCGTCATCGGGTCGGGTCCGATCGTGATCGGGCAGGCGTGCGAGTTCGACTACTCCGGCACCCAGGCCTGCCGCGTCCTCAAGGCCGAGGGCATCCGGGTGATCCTGGTCAACTCCAACCCGGCCACGATCATGACCGACCCCGACGTCGCCGACGCGACGTACGTCGAGCCGATCACTCCGCAGTTCGTCGCCAAGGTCATCGACAAGGAACGTCCCGACGCGCTGCTGGCCACACTGGGCGGTCAGACCGCGCTCAACGCCGCGGTGGCGCTGGCTCACGACGGCACCCTGGAGAAGTTCGGGGTCGAGCTGATCGGGGCCTCGATCGAGGCGATCGAGAAGGGCGAGAACCGCGAGTCCTTCAAGGCCATCGTCCAGTCACTGGGTGGCGAGGTCGCCCGCAGCGTCGTGTGCCACTCGCTGGCCGACTGCGAGGCCGCGGTCGAGGAGCTCGGGCTCCCAGTCGTGTGCCGGCCGTCGTACACGATGGGTGGAGTCGGCTCCGGCATGGCCTACGACGTCGACGACCTGCGTCGCATCGCCGGTGCCGGCCTCGACGCCAGCCCCACCACGGAGGTGCTCCTCGAGGAGTCGATCCTCGGGTGGAAGGAGTACGAGCTCGAGGTCATGCGCGACGGGCACGACAACACCGTCATCGTGTGCTCGATCGAGAACCTCGACCCGATGGGCGTGCACACCGGTGACTCGATCACGGTGGCACCGGCGATGACGCTCACCGACCGCGAGTACCAGGCCATGCGTGACATGGCGATCCGCGTCATCCGCGCCGTCGGCGTCGAGACGGGTGGGTGCAACATCCAGTTCGCGATCGACCCGCGTGACGGCCGGATGATCGTGATCGAGATGAACCCGCGGGTCTCGCGCTCCAGCGCGCTGGCGTCGAAGGCCACCGGTTTCCCCATCGCCAAGATCGCGGCCAAGGTGGCGCTCGGCTACTCACTCGACGAGATCCCCAACGACATCACGACCCGCGAGAACGGGCAGAGCACGCCGGCGAGCTTCGAGCCCGCACTGGACTACGTCGTGGTGAAGGTGCCGCGGTTCGCGTTCGAGAAGTTCCCGGCTGCCGACCCTCGCCTGACCACGCACATGAAGAGCGTGGGAGAGGCGATGGCGATCGGCCGCAACTTCACCGAGGCGCTGCAGAAGGCGTTGCGCTCGCTGGAGAAGGCCGACGCCGTCTTCAGCTGGGCGCAGGAGCCCGGGGACGTCACCGACCTGTTGGCTCGTGCAGCCGTCCCGCACGACGGGCGCCTCCGCGTCGTGATGGACGCCATCCGGGCGGGCGCGAGCGTCTCCGAGGTCTACGACGCCACTGGGATCGACCCGTGGTTCCTCGACCAGCTGCTGCTCATCGACGAGGTGGCCATGCAGGTGCGCACCGCCCCCACCCTGACCGCCGAGCTGTTGCGCATGGCCAAGCGGCACGGTTTCTCCGACGTCCAGCTGGCCGAGCTGACGGGCAACAGCGACGAGGTCGTGCGCGGGGTCAGGCACGCTCTGGGCGTCCGCCCTGTCTACAAGACCGTCGACACGTGCGCTGCCGAGTTCGCGGCCCGCACGCCGTACCACTACTCGTCGTACGACGAGGAGACCGAAGTGCAGCCCCGGACCAAGCAGGCCGTCATCATCCTGGGCAGCGGACCGAACCGGATCGGTCAGGGCATCGAGTTCGACTACTCGTGCGTCCACGCCGCGATGGCGCTGTCCGAGGCGGGCTACGAGACCGTGATGGTCAACTGCAACCCCGAGACGGTCTCCACCGACTACGACACGTCGGACCGCCTGTACTTCGAGCCGCTCACCCTCGAGGACGTCCTCGAGGTCGTCGCCGCCGAGACGGCCGCAGGCCCGATCACCGGAGTCCTCGTGCAGCTCGGCGGCCAGACCCCGCTGGGGCTCGCGGCGGGCCTGGCAGCGGCCGGTGTGCCGATCGTCGGCACGAGTCCGGAAGCGATCCACCTGGCCGAGGACCGCGGGGCCTTCGGCCACGTGCTCGCCACTGCCGGGCTGCCCGCTCCGAAGTTCGGCACCGCCACCTCCTTCGCCGAGGCCAGGTTGATCTCTGAGGAGATCGGTTTCCCCGTGCTGGTGCGTCCCTCGTTCGTGCTGGGCGGGCGTGGCATGGAGATCGTGTACGCCGAGGCCGAGCTCGAACGGGCCCTGCAGCGTCTCGGCGACGGACACCATCATGTGTCGGCGGCCCGCCCCGTTCTCATCGACAAGTTCCTCGACGATGCGATCGAGGTCGATGTCGATGCCCTGTACGACGGGACCGACCTCTTCCTCGGGGGAGTGATGGAACACATCGAGGAGGCCGGCATCCACTCCGGCGACTCCTCCTGCGCGCTCCCGCCGATCACGTTGGGAGCCGAGGACGTCACCCGGATCCGCGAGTCGACCAGGCTGATCGCCGAGGGCGTGGGCGTGCGCGGCCTGATCAACATCCAGTTCGCGGTGGCGTCCGACGTGATCTACGTGCTCGAGGCCAACCCGCGAGCATCGCGCACGGTCCCGTTCGTGTCGAAGGCCACCGCCACGCCGCTGGCGAAGGCGGCCGCCCGCATCATGCTCGGTACGTCGATCGCCGACCTGCGGACGGAGGGTCTGCTGCCCGCCGTGGGCGACGGCGGCGAGCTTCCACCCGACGCGCCGGTCGCGGTCAAGGAGGCCGTGATGCCGTTCAACCGCTTCCGCACCGAGGACGGCCGCAACGTCGACACCGTGCTGGGTCCGGAAATGCGGTCGACAGGTGAGGTCATGGGCTTCGACGCCGACTTCGGCGCCGCGTTCGCGAAGTCCCAGACCGCCGCCTTCGGCGGACTACCGGTCAAGGGCCGGGCCTTCGTGTCCGTGGCCAACCGCGACAAGCGGCACATGATCTTCCCGATCAAGCGGCTGGCCGACCTCGGGTTCGAGATCCTGGCGACCGAGGGCACCGCCGCCGTGCTGCGCCGCAACGGGGTGCCCGCGACCGTCGTACGCAAGCACTCAGCCGGTGTCGGCCCCGACGGTGAGCTGACCACGGTCGGCCGCATCCTCGCCGGCGAGGTCGACCTGGTGATCAACACACCACACGGCACGACTTCCGGGGGTTCACCACGCCTCGACGGCTACGAGATCCGTACGGCGTGCGTCGCCACCAACATCCCGTGCATCACCACTGTCCAAGGCCTCGGCGCCACGGTGCAGGGCATCGAGGCGCTGCGCGCGGGCAATCTCGGCGTGCGATCGCTGCAGAGCTGGCGGCGGGGATCCACGGACGCCACCGAGCTGGACGAGGAAGGCAACGCGTGACCTCCACAGACAGCACCTTCGCGCCGCTGAGCACCGAGCGCCGGCCGCTCCAGGTCGTGGGGGAGGTGTTCTCCAACAAGCGGGTAGGGGACTACTTCCACCTGACGATCGTCGCCGACGGCATCGGCGAACAGAGCCGACCCGGCAACTTCGTCGCCCTCGCCGTCGGTGGTGACACGTCGGCTCACCTGCTCCGCCGCTGCTTCTCGATCTACCGCGCCCGCCCGGCGGGCATCTACGGCGGCACCGTCGAGATCGTCTTCGCCGCGGGCGGGCCCGGCACGGCGTGGCTCTCGCGGCTGCAACCGCATGACGCGGTCGACGTGGTCGGACCGCTGGGTCGCCCGTTCGCCCTGCCGAAGGAGCCGGTGGCCTGCGCGTTGGTGGGGGGCGGCTACGGATCCGCCCCGTTGTTCGGCCTCGCCGAGCGGCTGCGCGAGCGGAAGTGCGCGGTCCACATGGTGCTGGGAGCGGCGACCGAAACGCGATTGTTCGGCACGCTCGAGGCCAGGCGGGCTGCCCAGTCGGTCACCGTCACGACCGTGGACGGTTCGGTCGGCATCAAGGGTCTCGTCACCGACGCCCTCCCCGGCCTCATCACCCGGAACAAGATCGAGGTCGTCTACTCGTGCGGTCCGATGGGCATGCTCAAGGCGGTCACGGACGTCGCCGTCGAGCTGGGCGCCTGGAGCCAGACCGCGGTCGAGGAGTCGATGGCGTGCGGGATCGGGGTCTGCATGACCTGCGTCCTGCCCGTCGAAGGAGACAACGGAGTGATCAAGATGGTGCGGTCCTGCGTCGAGGGTCCGGTCTTCGGCGGCGACAAGGTGCAGTGGGATGCGGTCGGAACGATCCCACCGGGTACGTTCGGGGAACCCACCGGAGGCGGTCACTGATGCCTGACGTACAGCCGCTGGACCCCACCGACGTCGACCTCTCGACCGTGCTCGCGGACGCCCACCTGGTCAACCCGGTGATGACCGCGAGCGGGTGCGCCGGGGCCGGCCGAGAGTTGCAGCAGTTCTTCGACGTGCGCGACCTGGGGGCGGTCGTGACCAAGTCGATCATGCGCGATGCGCGCTCGGGGCGGCCGACGCCGCGGATGGCCGAGACCCCGTCCGGGATGCTCAACTCCATCGGTCTCCAGGGTCCCGGCATCGATTCCTTCCTGGCTCGGGACCTGCCGTGGCTGCTGCAGCAGGACGCGCGGCCGATCGTGTCCATCGCCGGCTCGTCACTGGCGGAGTATGCCGAACTGGCGCGCCGGGTCGGGCACACGCCCGGGGTGGCGGCGATCGAGGTCAACATCTCTTGCCCGAACGTCGAGAACCGCGGCCTGGTCTTCGCGTGCGATCCGGTGCAGGCGGCCCGGGTGATCAACGTCGTACGCCGCGACACGCCGCGCGGGGTACCCGTCCTGGCCAAGTTGTCTCCGGACGTCACGAGCATCGTCGAGATCGCCGAGTCGGTCGTCGAGGCGGGTGCCGACGGCCTCGTGCTGATCAACACGCTGCTCGGCCTGCGCGTCGACCTCGACACGATGCGACCGCAGCTGGGCGGCGTCACCGGCGGGCTGTCCGGTCCCGCCATCCGTCCGGTCGCGGTACGTGCGGTGTGGCAGGTGGCGGCGGCGCTGCCGGGCGTTCCGATCGTCGGCGTCGGCGGTGTCCGTACCGGAGCCGATGCCTTGGAGTTCCTCGCCGCGGGCGCGTGCGCCGTCCAGGTCGGAACGGCGATCTTCAACGACCCGAGCGCGCCCATCCGCGTCGTCCGTGAGCTCCGTGAGGAGCTCGCCCGTCGCGGCATCGGCAAGATGGGTGAAGCGATCGGGCTCGCACATCGCCCCCATGGCGCCACGATCGTCAACGACCTGTCCGACGTGGGCTCGCCGCCCGCGACCTCTCTGGAAGGCTGAGAATGCACCCCTTCGGTGCTCGTCTGCGCCAGGCCATGGACCGTCGAGGTCCGCTCTGCGTCGGGATCGACCCGCACGCAGCCCTGCTGTCCGCGTGGGGGCTCGATGACAACCCGGCCGGGCTCGAAGCGTTTGCGCTCACGTGCGTCGAGGCGCTGGCGGCGGACGTGGCAGTGCTCAAGCCGCAGTCGGCGTTCTTCGAACGACACGGCGCCGCCGGTATCGCTGTCCTCGAGAAGACCGTGGCCGCCGCGCGCGATGCCGGCGCGTTGGTGCTGCTCGACGCCAAGCGCGGTGACATCGGTTCGACGATGCAGGGGTATGCCGAGGCGTACCTCGACCAGTCCTCACCGATGGCCGTTGACGCGATGACCGTGAGCCCGTACCTCGGGTTCGGATCGTTGCGGCCGGTGCTCGACACGGCGCGCACTCATGGCGCCGGTGTCTTCGTGTTGGCCCTCACGTCCAACCCCGAGGGGCCCGAGGTCCAGCGCGCGGCCACCCCCGCTGGCTCGGTGGCCTCGGCCATGCTCGCCGCGATCGCGAAGGAGAACGTCGGCGCCGAACCGATGGGTTCGGCCGGGGCCGTCGTGGCTGCGAACCTGTCGGACTGTACCGAGGACCTCGCCGTCAACGGGCCGCTGCTGGCGCCGGGCTACGGCGCCCAGGGTGGGGGCCCGGACGACCTGCTCCGGATCTTCGCCGGCGTCGAACGTGCGGTCCTGCCCAGCACGTCCCGCGAGGTGCTCGGGGCGGGTCCGTCCGCGACCGCGCTGCGCGACGCAGCGCGACGGTCGATCGATGCCGTGCGGGTCGCGCTGGGCGGCTGAGGATCGAGCCCGGCTGGTCGGCCACACTGTCTCTCGCACGCCAGCGAGCCGCTCGGCTGAGGATCGAGCCCGGCTGGTCGGCCACACTGTCTCGCACGCCAGCGAGCCGCTCGGCTGCCCGCCGCCCCTGCATGAGAGGGTGACGTGCGCAATGACACGAGGCGACTGGGTTGCCTCCCCTGAAGGAGACACGATGACCAAGCGTCGGATCGCGGTTTCTGCGGCGGCAGTGCTGAGCGTGACCCTCCTCGGTGGTTGCGGCGGCGGTGGCGACGGCAGCGCCTACTGCAACCGTGTCCAGGACGGCATCAAGAACAAGACGCTGGAAAAGCTCGACCCCAGCAATCCGCAAGACCTGCAGACGTTCATCGACGAGGCCAAGAAGCTCCAGGCCGACGCGCCCGCTGACCTGAAGGACGACTACGCCGAGGTGGTCAAGGCGTTCCAGGACCCGGCGAACGCGTCCGCCAAGGTCAGCACGGCCATCGACAACATCCAGAAGTACGACGAGAGCACCTGCGACGTCACCTACACCAACCCCAGCAACAACTGACCTCAGCCCCGAACCTGGCTTGTTCAGATGGCAAACGCCACCCGGTGAGGCAGACTGCACACCAAGACTGCGTCCCGGCCGTGTACGTCGGCCGGCTGGCCCGGGAAGCACCCTCAGCGCGGTCGACCTGGCTGACAGAGTGGAGCACGCATGTCGGAGGAGAACCCGCGGCCGTGGGAGCGGCAGCCCGAGCCGTCCTACCCCCGTCAACAGCTGCTGCCTCAGGAGATCAGGCCTGGCCGGAGCCGCCGATCGCTGGTGATCGGGTTGGTCCTCGTCCTTGCACTCGTGGTGGGAGGCGGTGTCGCCTACCTGGTGATGCGCGACGACGGTGAGGGCAGCCGACAGGCCTATTGCAGCGCACTCCGCGACCTGACCCAGGGCGGAGATCTGATGGCTGCTGTCGAGGGCGCGAACGCGAAGACGCTCGGCCAGCTCGACAAGGTGCAGCAGGTGGCACCGGGCGCTGTAGCAGATGACTGGTCGACGTTGATGTCCATCGCGTACGAGGCCCAGGGTGGCTCTCCCGACATGGCGCAGGCCCTGACGGCGTTCAACTCCTTGAGAGTGATCGCCACCGATGCGAAGCAGAACTGCGAGCTCGATCTCGGCCTTCCGTTGATCTAGCAACCACCCGCTCGGGTCACGGTGTGGCCACCTGGAGGGGCGGGGTGAAGGACATCCGACCGCGACTTCTACTACGTCGCAGTATTCGTTACTCTGTCGTCGGCAAATGGGAAGGCTTCTCCTTGCGAACAAGGGGGGTTGCCGCGCTACGTTGTCTCAAGCACCGCCCAGGCACCTGGGTGAGACCGTCGACCAACTGAGGTGGAAGCTGTGGCTGTGCCGGAGTTGAGCGCCGAGCAACGTCGAGCTGCGTTGGAGAAGGCAGCTCTCGTACGTCGGCAGCGAGCCGAGGTGAAGAACCGCCTCAAGCATTCCGGCGCTTCGCTCACCGACGTCCTCCACAGCGGAGAGCACGACGAGGTCGTGGCCAAGATGAAGGTCCTCGACCTCCTGCAGGCCGTACCCGGACTCGGCAAGGTGCGCGCTCGCAACCTGATGGAGCGCATCGGCATCTCCGAGTCCCGCCGTGTCCGCGGCCTCGGCGCCAACCAGATCGCCGCTCTCGAGCGCGAGTTTGAACACCGCTCCTGACGAAGCGCCGGGTGAACCTTCGGGCCGGAGGCACAGCCGGCTCACCGTGCTGGCAGGCCCGACGGCCGTGGGCAAGGGATCAGTGTCCGCGCAGATCCGCGTCGACCACCCCGAGGTCTGGATCTCCGTGTCGTGCACGACCCGCAAGCCGCGCCCCGGCGAGGTCGATGGCGTGCACTACCGCTTCGTCGACGACGCGACCTTTGACGCGATGATCGGCCACGACGAGCTCCTCGAGTGGGCCGTCGTCCATGGATCAGCCCGCTACGGCACACCGCGAGCCCCGGTCGAGGACGCCTTGCGCGAGGGTCGCCTCGCCCTCCTCGAGATCGATCTGCAAGGTGCCCGGCAGGTGCGTGCGTCCATGCCCGAGGCCTTGTTCGTCTTCCTGGCACCCCCCTCGTGGGAAGAACTCGTCCGTCGACTGGTCGGGCGAGGCACCGAATCCGACGAGGAACGCACCCGACGCCTGGCGACCGCTGTCGAGGAGATCGCCGCCGAGCAGGAGTTCGATGTGACCGTCGTCAACACCGAAGTTCGTGCTGCCGCCGCGGAATTGGTATCCTTGATGAGTTAAGACCCGGCCGACTCGACGGACGACCGTCGTACCGGTTCGCATCTCCACCCAACCACTGAGTGAGGCATCACGCGTGTCCGGCACCCTGCCCGTCGCCGAGGGGATCACCAACCCTCCGATCGACTCCCTGCTCGAAAAGACCGACTCGAAGTACAAGCTCGTGCTGTACTCCGCAAAGCGCGCGCGCCAGATCAACGCGTACTACTCCCAGCTCGGCGAGGGCCTGCTGGAGTACGTCGGTCCCCTCGTCGACACCCATGTCCAGGAGAAGCCGCTGTCGATCGCGCTGCGCGAGATCAACGCCGACCTCCTGACCTGCGAGGACATCGAGCCGGAGCCCGAGCAGGCCTGACCGCCTGCACCGGTCCGCTCGAGCAGTCATGAGCACCAGCCGCCCTCGCGTCGTCCTCGGCGTGAGTGGCGGCATTGCTGCGTACAAGGCCTGTGAGCTGCTCCGTCGGTTCACCGAGTCCGGCCACGACGTGACAGTCGTCCCGACCGAGTCGGCCCTGAGATTCGTCGGGGCCGCCACCTGGGAGGCGTTGTCCGGGCATCCGGTCGCCACCGGCATCTTCTCCCGCGTCGACACCGTGCAGCACGTGCGCCTCGGCCAGAGCGCCGATCTCGTCGTCATCGCTCCGGCGACAGCGGACCTGATGGCGCGAGCCGTGCATGGCCGCGCGGACGACCTGCTCGCGGCGACCTTGCTGACCGCACGTTGCCCGGTGGTGATCGCGCCGGCCATGCACACCGAGATGTGGGAGCACCCGGCGACCCGGGCCAACGTCGACACGCTTCGCGAACGGGGTGTGCTCGTGATCGATCCGGCCTACGGGCGCCTGACCGGCTCGGACACCGGGCCGGGGCGACTCCCCGAGCCGAACGAGATCTTCGAGATCGCGGTCGACGCACTCCGGCGCGGCCAGGGCGGCCTCGGTCAGGACCTGCGTGGCCGCACCGTCGTCATCAGCGCCGGAGGGACCCGTGAGTACCTCGACCCGGTCCGTTACCTCGGCAATCGCAGTTCGGGCAAACAGGGCTATGCACTGGCGCGCGCGGCAGTTGCCCGCGGTGCGGCCGTGACGGTGATCGCCGCCAATGTGGACCTTCCCGACCCGGCCGGAGTCAAGGTCGTCCCGGTCGTGTCCACCCGTGACCTCCAGGAAGCCGTACTGGCGGCTGCTGCCGATGCCGACGTGGTCGTGATGGCGGCTGCTCCTGCCGACTTCCGCCCCGCCGGTCGCGTCGGACACAAGATCAAGAAGCAGCCAGGTGGGGCGGTGCCGGACCTCGTCCTCGTCGAAAACCCGGACATCTTGGCCGATCTGGTCGCCCGTCGCGCCACCCGCACGACGCCCGTGCTGGTGGGGTTCGCGGCCGAGACCGGCGACGGCGTGGGCTCGGCGCTCGACCACGCGCGGACCAAGCTCTCCCGCAAGGGATGCGACCTGCTCGTGTTCAACGACGTCAGCGATGGCGCGGTTTTCGGGCAGGAGCACAACCAAGCCGTGATCCTGGGCGCGGACGGGACCGAACGATCCGTGCCACGTGGCTCGAAGATCGCGCTCGCGCACGTCGTCTGGGATCTCGTCCTCAAGTGGCACGCGGACGGCGGGCCACACCGGACGGCGTAAGGTATCGAGGCACGCTCCGGCTACATTGGTGGTGATTCGGAGCACGGACAGGTCGACATGGTTGACCGCTCAACGGAGGAGAAAAGGCGTTGTCAGGTCGTTTGTTCACGTCGGAGTCGGTGACCGAGGGTCATCCCGACAAGATCGCTGACCAGATCAGCGACTCCGTGCTCGACGCACTGCTCACCGATGACCCGAAGAGCCGGGTCGCCGTCGAGACCTTGCTGACAACCGGGCTCGTGGTCGTCGCCGGTGAGGTCACGACCGACGCCTACGCCCCCATCGCCGACATCGTGCGCCGGTGCATCCTGGAGATCGGCTACGACTCGTCCAAGAAGGGCTTCGACGGAGCCTCCTGTGGCGTCCAGGTCGCCATCGGCTCGCAGTCCCAGGACATCGCCCAGGGTGTCAACGACGCCTACGAGGAACGACACGATCACTCCGTCGACCCGCTGGACCGGCAGGGCGCCGGCGACCAGGGGCTGATGTTCGGCTACGCCTGCGACGAGACTCCCGAGCTCATGCCGTTGCCGATCACGATCGCCCACCGGCTGGCCGAGCGGCTCACCGAGGTCCGCAAGGACGGCACCATGCCCTACCTGCGACCCGACGGCAAGACCCAGGTCACGATCGAGTACGACGGCGATCGTCCGGTGCGCGTCGACACGGTGGTGGTCTCGTCCCAGCACGCGGCCGACATCGACCTCGAGGGCCTGCTCACTCCCGACGTGAAGAAGCACATCGTCGACGACGTGCTGTCCCACTTCGACATCGACGCGAGCGACTACACGCTGCTGGTCAACCCGACGGGCCGGTTCGAGATCGGTGGGCCTATGGGTGATGCCGGCCTCACCGGTCGCAAGATCATCATCGACACGTACGGCGGCATGGCCCGCCACGGCGGTGGAGCGTTCAGCGGCAAGGACCCCTCGAAAGTCGACCGGTCAGCCGCCTATGCGATGCGCTGGGTCGCGAAGAACGTGGTCGCGGCGGGTCTGGCCCGGCGTTGCGAGGTCCAGGTCGCCTACGCGATCGGCAAGGCCCAGCCGGTCGGCGTCTACGTCGAGTGCTTCGGCACCGAGACGGTCGATGTGGCTCAGATCCGCACCGCCATCCTCGAGGTGTTCGACCTCCGGCCGGCGGCGATCATCCGCGACCTCGACCTGTTGCGCCCGATCTACGCGCTCACCGCCGCCTACGGGCATTTCGGTCGCGAGCTGCCCGAGTTCACGTGGGAGCGCACCGATCGCGCCGACGAGCTGAAGGCTGCCGTCTCCCGTTGAGTCAGAGCGCAGGCTGACCGGGACGAACAGCCCTTCCGCCGCCCTCATCAGGGGGCGTTGAGCCCGGTCCCGCCCGGGTTGGCGCATGGGCTGCTGTCCTGGGCGGCTGATACAACTGACACACGATGGACGGGCATGGGGAGCAGCTGGCGTTGCTGCGCAGTGAGGTCCGTGGCAAGCGACCCAAGCCGCCACCAGGACCTGCGCCTGAGCAGCCCATCGCGCGGGTCCTCGTCGACCTGCCGCTGGCTCACCTCGACCGGCCGTTCGACTACGCGGTTCCGGCGACCCTGCACGAGCAGGCGGTGCCGGGTTGCCGCGTCAAGGTGCGGTTCGCCGGCCGCGACGTCGACGGTTTTCTGATCGCGCGCGCGGACGAGACCGACCACGTCGGCCGGCTGGCGCCGCTGCGCCGCGTCGTCTCCAGCGAGCCTGTCCTTGCTCCAGACATCCGGGCCGTGGCTCGACTGGTGGCGGACCGGTACGCCGGCACGCTCGCCGACGTACTCCGCCTCGCCGTGCCGCCCCGACACGCTCGGGTCGAGGGAGAGCCCGTGGTCCCGGTCAGTGAGCCTGCCGACCCCGCCGTCGACGAGCTCATCGAGCCGTGGCGCCGTTACACCGGAGGAGCGGCGCTCGTACGCCGGCTGGCGACAGGCGAGTCGCCCCGCGCGGTCTGGTCCGCCCTGCCCGGCGAGGATTGGGCGGGCTGCCTGGCCGCGAGCGCTGCGGCGACCGCGCTCACCGGGCGTGGCGCCCTGTTGCTCGTGCCGGATGCGCGCGACGTGGCTCGTCTGGACCGCGCTCTGACCGCTCGCCTCGGGCCCGGTCGCCATGTCGTGCTCAGCGCCGACCTCGGTCCGGCGGCCCGCTACCGCGCCTTCCTCGCGATTGCCCGCGGTGTGGTGCAGATCGTCGTCGGCACCCGCGCCGCGGCCTTCGCGCCGGTGCGGGACCTCGGGCTCGTCACCCTCTGGGACGACGGGGACGATCTCTACGCCGAGCCGCGCGCGCCGTACCCCCATGCTCGCGAGGTGCTGCTCCTGCGGGCGCACCACGGGCCGGCGGCTCTCCTTCTGGCCGGGCACGCCCGCTCCGTCGAGGGACAGGCACTGGTCGAGAGCGGCTGGGCAGCCGGGCTGGCCGCGCGCCGCGAGACCATCCGCGCCGTGGCGCCGCAGGTACATGTGGCGGGGGAGACCGACCGTGAACGCGAGCGCGACATCCCCGGAACGTCGAGCCGGATGCCGCGGCGGGTGTTCGAAGTCGTGCGCGAGGCGCTCACGTCCGGCCCGGTGCTTGTCCACACGCCCCGCTACGGCTACCACCCCGCCCTGACGTGCGGAGACTGCCGCGGCGCAGCCCGTTGCTCGCGCTGTCACGGTCCGTTGGCGCGGGCGTCCTCGAGCGCGCCCCCGTCGTGCCGATGGTGCGGCCTGCCCGCCGACCCGTGGCAGTGCCCCCACTGCAGTGGCGCCACGGTGCGCGCACCTGTCGTCGGCTCGCTGCGGACCGCTGAGGAGTGGGGGCGTAGCTTCCCGGGCACCTCGGTGACCACCTCAGGCGGCGACCACGTCCACGACGAGATCCCGGACGCCCCGGGCATCGTGGTCGCCACGCCGGGCGCCGAACCCCGCGCTGCTGCCGGGTACGCAGCAGCCGTCCTGCTCGACACGTGGCTGTCGCTCAGCCGACCCGGGATGCGCGCAGGTGAGGAGTCACTGCGCCGCTGGATCAACATCGCCAGCCTGGTCCGGCCGGCCGGCGACGGCGGCCGCGTCGTCGCCGTCGGCGAACCGTCAGAGCCCGCGCTCCAGGCACTCGTGCGGTGGGATCCGGCCGGTTTCGCCACCCGCGAGCTGGCCGAGCGCACCTCGGCCCATCTCACGCCGGCAGCCCGTCTCGCGACGATCACCGGCTCCCCGGAGGCGGTCACCGAGGCATTGGCGGCACTGCAGCTCCCGCGTGGCGCCGAGCTGCTCGGGCCGGTGCCGGTCGACGATGACCAGGTCCGTGTCGTCGTCCGCACGACCCGCGCGCAGGGAGCGGCGCTGGCACAGACGCTCCAGCACCTGCAGGCGGGCCGGAGCAGCCGCAAGCTTCCACCGGTCCGCGTCCAGGTGGATCCCGCCGACCTGCTCTGACCGGACGCTCAGCGGGGGTTGGGGCGGCCGCGGGTGGCAGTCGATGTCCCGATCCGGCCACGATCTAGCCGACAACGGCAGGAATCCGTCCGGATACGGTTCTACGGTGTCGCCATGACCGAAACCGTGAAACCGCAAGACCCGTGGTGGCAGCCACCTGTGGCCGGCACCGAAGGGGAGCACCTCATCGGTGCGCTCGAGCGCCAGCGCACGACCTTCCGCTGGAAGGCAGCCGACCTCGACTCCGCCGGACTCGCTCTCACTGTTGGCGCCTCGACGATGACGCTCGGTGGGCTGCTCAAACATCTGGCCTTCGTCGAGGACTTCTATTTCACCGCACGGCTGCAACAGACGTCCCCGGGAAAGCCCTGGGAGGACATCGACTGGGACGCCGAGCCCGACTGGGACTGGTCGTCGGCGGCCTCCGACAGCCCGGCGCAGCTTTACGCGCTGTACGACGGGGCTGTCACGCGGTCGCGCGAGCATCTCGCCGCCGCGATCGCCGACGGCGGTCTCGACCAGGTCATCGACTTCGGCTGGCCCGACGGGCGCGAGCCCAGCCTGCGCCGGATGCTCTGTGACCTGATCGAGGAGTTCGGCCGGCACACCGGCCACGCCGACCTGCTCCGCGAGGCCGTCGACGGCCGCACAGGCGAGGACCCGCCCCGCGACTTCGAGTTCTGACCGGGCTGTTCCGCGTTCCGTTAGAGTCGGGCCGTCGGCCATGTCCCGGTGAGGTGTGCCATGAGTTCCCACGATGCACGGATCGCTGCTTTCCATGCACTGCACGCGCAGGGCTGCTTCGTCATGCCAAACCCGTGGGACGTCGGAAGTGCCCGGGCGCTGGAACAGCTGGGGTTCCCGGCGCTGGCGACGACCAGCGCCGGCTTCGCCTGGACGCTGGGACGCCCGGACAACGCCGTCGTCCGCGATGAGGCGCTCGAACACCTGCGGTCGATCAGCGCAGCCGTCGGTGTGCCGGTCAACGCCGATTTCGAGGGCGGTTTCGCCGTCGATCCCGACGAGGTCCACGCGAACGTGAAGCTGGCGGTCGAGACCGGGATCGCTGGGCTGTCGATCGAGGACTCCACCGGGGACGACGCCGATCCGCTGCACCCCTTCGACCTGGCTGTCGAGCGAATCCGGGCCGCCCGCCGCGCGATCGATGAGAGCGGCAGCGGTGTGTTGCTCACGGGCCGGTCCGAAGGCTTCGTGGTCGGCCGTCCCGACATCGACGAGACGGTCAGACGACTTCGGGCGTACGCCGACGCCGGCGCGGACTGCCTCTACGCCCCACGGCTCGGCAGTACCGCCGACGCGGTCGCCGTCGTCGAGGCGATCGCGCCCAAGCCCGTGAACCTGTTGATCAACGCCCCGTTCACCACGGTGGCGGAGGCTGCCTCGCTCGGGGTACGACGCATCAGTGTGGGTGGCACTCTGGCGCGCACGGCCTGGGCGGGCTTCCTCGGGGCGGCTCGGGAGATCGCCGCCGCGGGGACCTTCTCCTGCTTCGAGGGGTTACCCAACGTCGATGCCCTGTTCAGCGGCGGATAGTGCCACCCGCGTGACGGACCGGCCCGGGTCGGCCGAGGCTCCACGGGCTCTGCCCACGCTCTAGACTGGCGCCGCACCATCGCCGTCTCGTCCTTCTGGAGTGCTCGTGGCCGTCCGTGACATCCGGCTGTTCGGCGATCCCGTGCTCAGGTCCATGGCCGCCCCTGTGGTGGACTTCGACGCTCAGCTCCGCGCGCTCGTGCAGGACCTGACCGACACCATGCTCGAGGCTCCGGGAGCGGGCCTGGCTGCCCCGCAGATCGGCGTGGGTCTGCGGGTGTTCACCTTCAACGTCGACGGCGTCGTCGGTCACCTGATCAACCCCGAGCTGACGCTGAGCGCGGAGACCCAGTCCGGAGACGAAGGCTGTCTGTCGATCCCGGGCCTGACGTTCGACTGCGCCCGTGCGCTCCGGTGTCGTCGCCCACGGCTTCGACATGTACGGCGAACCGGTCGTCCTGGAGGGCACCGAGACCCTGGCGCGGTGTATCCAGCACGAGACCGACCATCTCGACGGCATCTTGTTCGTCGACCGGCTCGATGCCGCCACGCGGAAGGCGGCGATGAAGGCGATCCGCGAGGCCGACTGGAACGGCCTGCAGGCGCCGACCGTCAAGGAGAGCCCGCACCCGATGTTCGGTAGGGGCATGTAGCCGTGCGTCTCGTGTTCGCCGGTACCCCCGCGGTGGCGCTGCCCTCGCTCCAAGCCTTGCTGGACTCACGCCACGACGTCGTGGCCGTCGTGACCCGTCCCGACGCACCCGCCGGACGCGGTCGTACGCTCACCGCGTCACCAGTCGCCGAGCTGGCGAAAGCACAGGGCATCGAGGCGCTCAAGCCGGTCAAGGCCGGCGATCCTGAGTTTCTTGCACGGTTGAGCGACATCGCGCCCGACTGCTGTCCGGTTGTGGCCTACGGTGCGCTGCTGCCGCCTGCTGCACTGGAGATCCCTCCGCGCGGCTGGGTCAACCTGCACTTCTCTGTCCTGCCGGCCTGGCGTGGAGCAGCGCCGGTCCAGCGGTCGCTGATGGCCGGGGACGAGGTGTCCGGCGCGACGACGTTTCGCATCGTGAAGGAGCTCGACGCCGGTCCCACCTACGGGCTGTTCACCGAACGCATCCGTGACGACGACACGGCGGCGACCTTGCTCAAGCGCCTCGCGGAGTACGGGGCCGGGCTGCTGGTCACCACGCTCGACGGTATCGAGGACGGCGTCCTGGAGGAGCGGGAGCAGGACGACGAGCTCGTGTCCTACGCACCCAAGCTGACCGTGGACGACGCGAGAATCGACTGGCGCCGCCCGGGGTTCGCCGTCGATCGTCACATCCGCGGCTGTACCCCTGCGCCGGGCGCTTGGACCACGCTGGAGGGGGCTCGTCTCAAGATCGGCCCGGTGGAGCTTCGCTCGGACCGCACCGAGCTCGCACCGGGTGACCTGGCCGTCGGCAAGTCGGCCGTGCTGGTCGGCACAGGTAGTCACGCCGTCGTGCTCGGCGACGTCCAGCCGGAGGGAAAGCCGCGGATGCGCGCGGCCGACTGGGCGCGCGGGCTGCGTGCGGCCCCGCTCCGGCTGGGCAGCTGACACCGTGACCGCCGGGGCTCCACGCAGGGCCCGTGCACGGACGGCAGTCGACCCGCCACGGCAGGCGGCGTACGACGTGCTGCGGGCGGTGGACACTGACGACGCCTACCTCAACCTGGTGCTGCCCCGGCTGCTGTCCGAACGCCGCCTGAGTGGTCGGGACGCGGCCTTCGCCACCGAGCTCGCGGCCGGCACTGCGCGCCTCCAGGGCAGCTACGACGCCATCCTCGACACGCTGGTGACGGCCGGCTCCGCCACCCTGCAACCTGCGGTGCGGACCGCACTCCGGCTGGGCACCCACCAGCTCGTCAGCATGCGAGTGCCGTCGCACGCGGCCGTGGGTACGACGGTGGAGCTCGTGCGGGCCGACGTCGGCGAACGCCCGGTCCGCCTGGTCAACGCAGTGCTGAGGCGGGTTGCCGAGCTCGACCTGGCGACCTGGATGTCTCGACTCGCGCCTGATCAGAACAAGGACCCGGTCGGCCACCTGGCCATGACGCATGCGCACCCGCGGTGGATCGTCGAGGAGCTGCTGCGAGTGCTCGATGACGTCGATCAGGTGACCGCCCTGCTAGCGGCCGACAATGTCGCCCCCCAGGTCACGCTGGTGGCGCGACCGGGCCTGTCCGATCCGGCCGCCCTGCTCGCCCGGCACGGCACGCAGGTCCGGCAAGGACGATGGTCGCCCTACGCCGTGATCCTCGAGATGGGTGACCCCGGCGGGTTCGAGGAAGTACGGGCTGGCCGAGTGGGCATCCAGGACGAGGGTTCCCAGCTGGTCACGCTGGCGTTGGCCCGAGCCGACATCGTCGGCCGAGATACCCACTGGCTCGATCTCTGCGCGGGACCTGGCGGCAAGGCGACCCTGCTCACCGGGCTGGCTCGCGAGCGTGCAGCCACCCTCATCGCCAACGAGCGTCTCCCGCACCGGGCGGCGCTCGTGCGGGCCGGGCTGAGCGGATACGGTCCACCGGCGACCGTCGTCTGTGGCGACGGCAGGCACCCATCGTGGCGTCCGCACACCTTCGACCGGGCCTTGGTCGACGCGCCGTGCAGCGGCCTGGGCGCGCTGCGGAGGCGTCCTGAGTCGCGGTGGCGCCGCACCCCGGCTGATGTGGTGAACCTGGTGCCGTTGCAGCGTGCGCTGCTCAGTGCTGCGCTGGACTCGACTCGCCCCGGAGGAGTCGTCGCCTACGTCACCTGCTCCCCGCATGCCGACGAGACCCGGGGAGTGGTCGACGCCGCACTCGCCGCTCGCAGCGACGTGAACGAGGAAGACGCACGTGAGCTGCTGCCGGAGGTCGATCACCTGGGCTCGGGTCCGCATGTCCAGCTGTGGCCGCATGTCCACGGCACCGATGCGATGTTCCTCGCCCTGCTGCGCCGCGCCTGAGCCTGCCGCCGACCCTCCTCTAGACTCCTCCAACCATGGGAATTCAGATCTCGCCGAGCATCCTGGCGGCCGACTTCGCCAACCTCGAAGCCGCTGCTCGCTCCGTCGGGAGCGCGGACTGGCTTCATGTCGACGTCATGGACAACCACTTCGTCCCCAACCTGACGCTCGGTCTGCCGGTCGTCGAGTCCTTGGCGAAGGTGGCAGAGCAGCCACTGGACTGCCACCTCATGATCGACGACCCGGACCGCTGGGCTCCGGCGTACGTCGAGGCCGGCGCCGCCAGCGTGACGTTCCACGTCGAAGCCTGCGCAGCCCCGGTGCGACTGGCACGGGAGCTGCGGGCCAAGCAGGCCCGTGCCGGCATGGCCCTCAAGCCGGCGACGGCGGTCGAGCCGTATGCGGAGCTGTTGCCCGAGCTCGACATGTTGCTCATCATGACGGTCGAGCCCGGGTTCGGAGGTCAGACCTTCCTCGACATCTGCCTGCCGAAGATCGAACGCGCTCGCACTCTGATCAGCCGGTTCGGCGGTGAGGTGTGGTTGCAGGTCGACGGCGGCGTCACGGCCGACACGATCGAGCGCTGCGCCGGCGCGGGCGCGGATGTCTTCGTCGCGGGGTCGGCCGTCTTCGGGGCGGACCAACCGGACGCGATGGTGGCCCACCTCCGGGATCTCGCCTCGGCCGCGAGCTGAGCGGGCGCGCCGCTCGCCGAACAGGGTGGCACCGCCGCGGGAACGGGGTGGCATACTGGAGGCGCAGAGTGACAACTCTTGCGTGCTCCGGGGTCGGTGAAAGTCCGAGCCGGCGGTGAAAGTCCGCGACCCGGCCGCTCAGGCGGACGGTTGATCCGGTGAAATTCCGGAACCGACGGTGAAAGTCCGGATGGGAGGATGCACGCACGTCGCCCGCAGGCGGCGGTTGCGCGGCCGCGCCTGTCGTGGCGCCGCAATCGTGTCTGCCGCGGTACGCGTCGCAGCCCCGGAGTTCGTGAGGACGAGGCTGACGACGGGAGACGACGTGGCGACCGACAGCGAGCTGCAGGGCATGGCGCAGGCGTTCGCGCTGGCCTGCACGCCCGGTGTACCCACCGGCCCCAACCCACGGGTGGGCGCAGTGGTCATCGACGACACCGGCCAGGTCGTGGCTGAGGGCTACCACCGCGGCGCCGGGACCGCGCACGCCGAGGTCGTCGCGCTGGCCGCCGCGGGCGACAGCGCCCGGGGCAGCACGGTCGTGGTCAGTCTCGAACCCTGCAACCACACCGGACGCACCGGCCCGTGCACCGAGGCCCTCATCGAGGCCGGCGTAGGCCGCGTGGTCTTCGCCCAGGACGATCTCAACCCCGTCGCGGACGGCGGCGCCGAGGCGCTGCGGGCGGCCGGTATCGACGTCGAGGGGGGCGTGCTGGCCGACGAGGCCGAGACGATCAACCAGGTGTGGACGTTCGTGCTGCGTCACCGGCGGCCCTACGTCACGTGGAAGTTCGCGACCACCCTGGACGGGCGATCTGCAGCCGCCGACGGGTCGGCGCGGTGGATCACGGGGCCGGAGGCGCGCGCCGACGTCCACCGACAGCGATCCGTGTGCGACACCGTCCTGGTCGGCACCGGCACGGTCGAGGCCGACGATCCGCAGCTCACCGTGCGCGACGAGAGCGGCGTGCCCTGGCCCCGTGCGCGCCAGCCGCTGCGTGCCGTCATGGGGACACGAGACCTCCCCTCATCCGCACGCGTCTGTGATGATGCGGCCGAGACCGTACGGCTGCCGACCCACGATCCCGCGGTGGCCCTGGCGGCCCTGTACGCCCAGAACCGCCAGCATGTCTTCCTCGAAGGTGGTCCGACCTTGGCGGCCGCCTTCGTGCGGGCGGGGTTGGTCGACGAGGTCGTCGCGTATGTGGCGCCTGCGTTGCTCGGGGCCGGGATCGCGGGCGTCGGTGACCTCGGCATCACCTCCATCGAAGGGATCAGTCGGCTGGAGCTGCTCGAGGCCATCCGGATCGGCGATGACGTCCGGCTGACGATGCGTCCCTCGCACGAACCAGATGACGAGGGGGTGCGGAGCTGATGTTCACCGGCATCGTGGAAGAGCTCGGCGAGGTCGTCGCGATCACCCCGCTGGACGACTCGATCCGGTTGACGGTGCGCGGCCCGCGGGTGGTGAGCGACGCCGGACACGGCGACTCGATCGCGGTCAATGGCTGCTGCCTCACCGTCGTGACCATCGACGACGAGCAGTTCAGCGTCGACGTGATGGCCGAAAGCCTCGACAAGACCTCGCTCGGGGCGCTGGCTCCCGGAAGTCGGGTCAACCTCGAGCGGGCGGTCCTGGCACACGCCCGTCTGGGTGGTCACATCGTCCAGGGACACGTCGACGGGGTCGCCACGATCATCGAGCGTGTGCACAGTGAGCACTGGGACGTCGTCACGATCTCGCTGCCTGCGGGGCTGGCCCGCTACGTCGTACTGAAGGGTTCGGTCACGGTCGACGGCATCTCGTTGACCGTGAGTGGTCTGGTCGACGGCCCGGCTCCCACCTTCGACGTCAGCCTGATCCCGACCACGCTCGCGCTCACCACGCTCGGCTTCAAACGGATCGGCGATCCGGTCAACCTCGAGGTCGACGTGATCGCCAAGTACGTCGAGCGGCTGCTCACCTCGGCCGCCACACCCGTCCCGGGGCCGACATCCTCGGGTGCGCTCGGTCTCGACAGCCAGGAGGGCTCGTGAGCCTGTTCCAGTCCGCCTACGACGCCCATCTCACGATCAGCGGTCATGAGATCACCTGGCGCGAGATCATCGGCAACGCCTTCGGCTTCGCGTCCGCGATCGGCGGCCTGCGCCGGAAGGTCTGGGCGTGGCCGGTCGGGATCGTCGGCAACATCGTGCTGTTCACCGTGTTCGTCGGGACCGCCGTGGTCGGCGACCAGCACATTCCGCTGCTCGGGCAGGCCGGCCGGCAGATCTTCTTCATCATGGTGAGCATCTACGGCTGGCAACGGTGGCGACAGACCCGCGCCGGAGCCGGTGTCGAGCGAGCTCCCGCCGTGGCGCCACGGTGGGCCACCGGCCAGGAACGTGTCGTCTACCTCGCCGGTGCAGCGGCCTCGGTGCTCGTGCTGTTCTTCGCGTTCAAGCAGATCGGCGCGGTGTGGCCGGCGCCGACGTGGTACTTCCTGGCCGACGCCTGGATCTTCGTCGGCTCGATCCTGGCGACGTACGCCATGGCGCGCGGCTGGGTCGACTTCTGGTTGTGCTGGCTCGCCGTCGACCTGGTCGGGGTCCCCGAGCTGATCTACTTCAAGCTCTATCCCTCGGCCCTCTTGTACGGCGTCTACGGGGTGCTCGTGATCTACGGCTTCTTCGCCTGGCGGCGGATCGCCCGCGAGGAGCCGATCTCAGAACCGACAGCAGAGGCGGTGGCGTTGTGACCGTGCGCCTGGACACCATCGAACGAGCGATCGACGACGTCCGCGGCGGCCGCGCCGTCGTGGTGGTCGACGACGAGGACCGCGAGAACGAGGGCGACCTGATCTTCGCCGCCGGCAAGGCCACCCCGGAGCTGGTCGCCTTCATGATCCGCTACTCAAGCGGCGTGATCTGCGTGCCGATGGAGGGCTCTGCGCTGGACCGGCTCGACATCCCCTTGATGACGCCGCACAACCGGGAACGCATGCGGACGGCCTACACGGTCTCGGTCGACGCGCGCGACGGGGTCACGACCGGGATCTCGGCGGCCGATCGCGCGCACACGATCCGGGTACTGGTCGACTCCGCGACCGAACCCTTCGAGGTCGTGCAGCCCGGGCATGTGTTTCCGCTGCGCTACCGCGAGGGCGGAGTGCTGGTGCGTCCCGGACACACCGAGGCCTCGGTCGACCTCGCCCGACTGGCCGGGCTGACACCCGCCGGGGCGATCTCTGAGCTCGTCAACGACGACGGAACCATGAAGCGCGGTGAACAGTTGCGGCTCTTCGCCGACGAGCACGGGCTGGCACTGGTCTCCATCGCTGACTTGATCCGCTACCGGCGTCAGCACGAGCGGCAGATGCAACGGGTGGCCGAGACCCGGTTGCCGACAGACTTCGGCACCTTCCGGGCGCTCGGCTACCGCAACGTCGTTGACGGGTCGGAGCAGATCGCGCTCGTACACGGTGACATCTCCGACGGTTCCGATGTGCTCGTCCGAGTGCACTCGGAGTGCCTGACGGGTGACGTCTTCGGCTCGCGGAGGTGCGACTGCGGTCCCCAGCTGCACGCGTGCCTGGATGCGGTGAGCCGCGAGGGTCGTGGGGTCGTCGTCTACCTTCGTGGCCACGAAGGGCGGGGGATCGGCCTGCTGCACAAGCTGCAGGCCTACACGCTGCAGGACGGCGGCCTCGACACCGTCGACGCGAACCTCGACCTCGGGCTCCCAGCCGACGCCCGCGACTACGGAACCGGGGCGCAGATCCTGCACGAGCTCGGTATCCGGTCGGTCCGGCTGCTGACGAACAACCCGGAGAAGCGCACCGCGCTCGAGGGCTTCGGGATCGCGGTGACCGAACGCATCGCGGTGCCTGGCACCCCGCACGACGAGAACCGCCGCTACCTGACCACGAAGCGGGACCGGATGGGTCACGAGCTCGGTCACCTCGACCTCGAGCGGGTACTCGAACCCGACGAGGACCCGATCGACGCTACCCCGGCCCGCCAGACCGAAGGAGGCCTCGCGTGAGTGGCGCCGGACAACCCCACCTTGCCAGTCTCGACGCGAGCGACCTGCGTGTCGCCGTCGTGGCCGCCCAGTGGCACGAGGTCGTGATGGACGGCCTCATCGCCGGTGCCGAGCGAGCCCTCGCCGATGCCAAGGTCGGCTCGAGCATGCTGGTCCGTGCGCCAGGAAGCTTCGAGCTGCCGATCGTCGCGAAGGTGCTGGCCGAGGAGGGCCACGACGCTGTCGTCGCACTCGGTGTGGTGATCCGGGGAGGCACTCCGCACTTCGACTACGTCTGCAACGCCGTCACCGACGGCTTGGCGCGCGTGGCCCTCGACACCGGGGTCCCGGTCGGCTTCGGCGTCCTGACCTGCGACACCGAGCAGCAGGCGCTCGATCGGGCGGGACTCGAGGGTTCCCCGGAGGACAAGGGCTACGACGCGACCCACGCCGCGCTGTCCACCGCACTGACCATCCGGGCCCTGCGACGCCCCTGACCGCCGAGACGCGACGAATGACCAGGCAGCGACCCCGTTACGCTGGTACGCGATGAAGACCTTTGACGCGCTGTTCGCTGAGCTCACGACGACCACAGTGCAGCGACCCAACGGCTCGCACACCGTGGCTGCCCTCGACGCAGGCATCCATTCGATCGGCAAGAAGTTGGTCGAGGAGGCCGCCGAGTCGTGGATGGCGGCCGAGCACGAGTCGAAGGAGCGCGCAGCCCTGGAGATCAGCCAGCTGCTGTACCACACCCAGGTCATGATGATCGCCTGCGGATTGACCCTCGATGACGTCTACGCACACCTCTAGAAGTCGGTCACCATGCTGAAGATCGCCGTCCCCAACAAGGGATCCCTGTCCGACGAGTCCGCTCAGATCCTCCGTGAAGCGGGGTACCGCCAGCGTCGGGACGTTCGTGACCTGGTGATGACGGACGCCGCGAACGACGTGGAGTTCTTCTACCTCCGACCCCGTGACATCGCCGTGTACGTCGGCGAGGGCACGCTCGACATCGGTGTCACCGGTCGTGACCTCGTGCTCGACTCACGAGCGCCGGTGATCGAGAGGTCGACGCTCGGGTTCGGAGAGTCGACGTTCAGCTTCGCCGCGCCGGTCGGCCGGTTCGCTACACCCGAGGACCTGGACGGCGTACGCGTCGCCACGTCGTACTCCGGGATCCTCGAGGACTACTTCAAGGCGCGCGCTGTCAACGCCAAGGTTGTCCGACTGGACGGCGCGGTCGAGTCGGCCGTGCGGCTCGGGGTCGCGGACGCGATTGCCGACGTCGTCTCGACCGGCAACACCCTGCGCCAGGCCGGGCTGGAGATCTTCGGTGACCCGATCCTGCAGTCAGAGGCGGTTCTCGTGACGCGCGAGAACACGCCCGACCCCGACGGTTTCGACGTCTTCATGCGACGGATCCAGGGCGTGCTCGTCGCCCGCAGCTACGTGATGATGGACTACGACTGCCGCGTCGAGCAGGTCGAGCAGGCCTGCGCGCTCACCCCAGGCATCGAGTCTCCGACCGTGTCACCGCTGCACCGCGCCGGTTGGGTCGCTGTCCGGTCGATGGTTCCGCGCGACGAGGCACAGCAGGTCATGGACGAGCTGTTCGACCTCGGTGCCCGCGGAATCCTCGTCACCGACATCCATGCCTGCCGGCTCTGACGGCCCCGTTGGCCCCGCAGGGCCGGACCGCGCAGCGCCACCGCCGAGCGTGGCGCTCCCGCACACCTACCGCCCCCGCGGTGCCCGGATCGCCACCGCGGTCGCTGCGGCGACGATCGTGGCCTCGGTGGCGTTCCTGTGGTTGATGCTTCCCAGCGAGGTGCAGGCCGAGTTCTCCGTGGGCCAGCGCCTCACGTTGATCGGCTTCTTCGTGGCGGTCCTGGTGGTGCTCAACGGCATCTTCCGTACCTCAGCACGGGCCACGGACCACGGTCTCACCGTGGTGAACGGCTACCGACATCACGAGCTCGAATGGGGTCAGCTGGTGCGGATCTCGCTGACCCCCAACCGCCCGTGGGCGCTGTTGGACCTCGATGACGGTACGACGCTCGCGGTCATGGCCATTCAGAGTGCAGACGGCAAGCGGGCCACCAGGTCAGCGAGGGAGGTCGCGCGAGTGATCGCGATCAGATCCCGGCCGGACCACGACAGGTGAGCAGGCCTCAGCCGGCAGGAATGTCAGCGTCGAGGCGCCGGGGCAGGGTCGTTGTTCGGGGTGGCCTCGGGGTCGACGTCGCGAATGGCGGCGAGCGCCCGATCACGGTCGGCTTCGTCGCAGGTGATGGTGATGAGCGCTGATGACAGCCGTTGGCCGGGCCGCGAGCTCCAGCCTTGCGCGGACAGTTCCTTTGCCGCTTGACGAGCCCGGGACTGACTGGACGAGATCATGCTGACGTGGGCCATCTACCTACGGTAGCCCCCAACCGGCCTTGGACGCGCATCGGTCGCCGTCAGCGTGGTCACGAATCGGACTCAACGGAGCTCTTCGGCCAGCCCTTCGATGGCCGCGACGAAGCATTCGAGCGGTGGGGTGACCAGACCCGCACCCACCTGGCCGGTGCCGGCGACCTTCCCGGCCATGCCGGTGTTGATCTGCGGCAGCTGGCCCGATCGGAGCACCGACGTGACGTCGATACCGGTGGGGGTGCCGCGGAACTCCATGATCGGGAGCGCCCAGCCCGGGTTCTCGCCGACGCACAGGTCGTACATCCGCAGAGTGGTAGCGAGGGCATCTGGTACGGATCCGCCGACGAAGCGGACGATCGCCGGGGCCGTGGCCATCGCGAAGCCGCCGATCCCGGCGGTTTCGGCGATGGCCGAGTCGCCGATGTCGGGGTTGGCGTCGTCCGGGCCGAAGCTGCCGAGGTAGAGCCCGTCGGCGATCTGCGCCGGGCCGACGTACCAGCGGTCCGCGGTCCCCGAGACCTGGATGCCGAAGTCGGTGCCGTTGCGTGCCATCGTCGTGACCACTGTGCTGCCCGGTATGCCGGAGCCCGCGACGGTCATCAGCTTGCACGCCGGCATCACCAGGTTGAGGAAGAAGTGGTCGTTGCCGGAGATGAAGCGGACGACCTCGGCCACCTCGGCCGGGTCGCGGCCGGACGTGATCAGGTCGGGGAGCCACTCCTTGAGCAACATCAACGTGCCGGCGCGATTGCGGTTGTGGCCCTCGTCGCCCATCTGCACCATTTGCGCGATGATCGCGGTGATGTCGACCGGGCCGCGGGCGCGGGTGGCCTGTTGGAGCGCCGGACCGAGGACATCGGTCATCCACCGCAGTCGCTCGATCACGTCAGGGGAGTAGGCGCCGTAGCGCAGCACCTTGCCGAGGCCTTCGTTGAGTGAGCACCAGGAAGTGTGCTCATGGACGTCGTCGACGAGCTCGAACATCCACATCGAGGACGAGACGACCCCAGCCATCGGCCCGACCGCTCCCCGCGCATGACACGGCTCCCAGCTGAGACTTCCCGACGCCAGCAGCGTCTCCGCCTGGTCGGGGGAGGACGCCAGACGTTCGTACAACACCGCTCCGATCAGGGCGCCGCGCATCGGTCCGCTGGCCCGCTCCCACGTGACCGGGGGACCGGCGTGCAGGAACTGTCCAGGCTCCAGGCCCAGGACCTCCCCGGCCGGGCGGACGTCCACGAGAGCCGCACGGGCCGACGTCATCCGCCTGACGGCTTCGGCGTTGGCCGCGGTCCTGCGGTGATCGAGCATCACTGCCGTCAGGGCATCCTCCGTGCCGGTGACCGGTGGCGACCACGTCACCGGAACAGTTGTCACGCCCTGGGCGAGCAGCGCGTCGTCGAGGAGCTGCGCTCCAGCGGTCACGACGGTTGCGGCCGAGAGCGGACGGGTCGCGTTGGGGCTCGGGCTCACCGGGTCACCTCCAGCAGCGACAGGGCTTCACGGGTCGCGGCGGCGTTCGAGGCGTGCACGATGGCTCCTGCTTCCACCAACCGGGCTGCCTGACCGTCGAGCCCCTGCGGGTCATCTCGGGTGCCCGTCAGTGACACGACCACCGGGGTCGAGGCGCCATCGATGACGGCCGCCAGGTCGGTTGCCGGATCGGGGTGGGCGCCGTGACCGAGCACCACATCGAGCAGGACGACGGCACAGTCGGGGTCCGCGAGCTCGCGACGCAGCCGGTCCAGGCGCAAGCTGGGATCGATCATCGGGTGGGGTCGCCCAGCCGTCAGCTGGTCGTCACCGAAGTCGATGAACGTGTGGCCGAGGCTCGTCAGTGCGGCATCGAGCCGGGGTTGTCCGGCGAGCGGGATGTTCGATGCCACCGGGTCGAGCGTCGCCGCGGCCAGGATCATCGCCTCGTCGCAAAGGGTGCCGCCAACGAAAAGGCCGCGCAGGTAGCCCTGTCGTGACGGGGGCCGCTCGCCTCCCGATCGACGTGGGACCTGCCAGCCGGTTCCGGCGGCCTCTGCTACCCGGCGTGCCGTCTCCGTCAGATCGGGCTGGCCGACGCCCAGATAGCCCATGACGACCGGTGTGTCGAGAGTCCGGGCGTGGTCGGTCACTCGTAGGGCGACTTCGTCGGCGGGTGGCTTGGAGATCACCACGATGGTCTCGACGTCCGGGTCGGCGTCCAGCCGGTCGAGCGCCGCGAGTGTCGACCGGCCGGCCACGTCGGCCGACAGGTCGCGTCCGCCCACGCCCAGGCAGTGGGTCACGCCCAGCCCGACACCGTCGAGCAGCGCCATGAGCTGCTGCGCGCCCGTCCCCGAGGCCGCCACGATGCCGATCGGCCCGGGTCGTACGACGTTGGCGAACCCGAGCCCGACGCCGCCCACCACGGCCGTACCGCAATCAGGTCCCAACACCAGCAAGCCCGACTCGCCGGCCCAGGACTTCAGCGCCACCTCGTTGGCGATGGAGACGTTGTCGCTGAAGATCATGACGTCGAGCCCCGCGGCAAGTGCATCGGCCGCATCGATGGCCGCGGTGCGACCGGGTGTGCTGATCAGGGCGAACGACGCGTCGACGCGTCGGGCAGCCGCGCCGATGGTCGCGGGCGGGGGAGTGCCGGGGTCGAGCGCGCCACCACGGGCGGGTCGGCGAGTGAGGGCTTCATCGAGCGCCGCGCTGGCTGCCTCCGCTGCAGCCGGGTCGTCGGTGTCGATCGCGATCACCATGTCGTTGGGGGAGGCGTCGGTGGGCACGTCGAAGCCCATCTGCTTCAACAGGTCCAGGTTGAGCCCGGTCGCCATCGCAACCTGGACGGTCGAGACGTCGGGTCGGTCACTGAGCTCCCGGCTGATCAGCATCAGGCTGACGGAGTCCTGGTAAGCGCCTCGACGTACCTGAACCGTTCGAGTCATGCCGCCTCCTGTCGATCGATGGTCGGCGCGACGAGGGCCAGACCTTCGAGCAACCCCGCTCCTGACGACGACCCCACCCGTATCAGTGCCGCCCGTGTGGACGCCGCCGCTTCGCCACCGCGGGCGAGCGCGGCGAGGTGGTCGGCGAGCTCGTCGATGCACCAACCCTCGCACGCAGCCCGGAGCAGTGACGCGGAGGTGGCTGTGGTCGACGTCTCGAGCGCGGTGGTCACGATGGATCTGCGCAGGGCCGGCAGGGCGGGGTGGTCCACCGCGTGCAGCATCACCAGCGCTCCGCAGAGGACGTCGTCGCCGTAGGGCGTCAGACCGGGTCCACGACCGAGGAGCCGGCGCCACTGGTCGACAAACCGGTGCACGACGTCCGCATCGACGGTTGCGGCGAGCGAGCGGTGGCGTGGCCGAGACGGCCGCCACCAGCGCGCCACCGTGTAGACGTCGTCGCCCCAGGTCAGGACACCGTCTCCGACCGAGAGCGAGGACGAGGTACTGGCTGATGGGGCGACCGCACATCCGTAGGGGAGACGCACAGCACCGGGAAACATGACGCAGAAGACGACATGGCCTTGCTCATCCGCGAGTTGCAGGGCGTGGCGGGAGCGGTGGACGACGGTGAGCCGGCGGCGGGGGCCATCGAGAAGCGGCGCGACCAACACGCTCGCAACCATCGGTCGCACCGGGGCCGTGGTCACGCTCAGCCTCCCTGGTCTCGCGGTCGCATCGTCCGCAGGCACCGGCCGCGGGAGCGGGGACCATCCGACGCGACCTCACGAAGTGGTCCAGACACTAGGTGCGACGGTAGTCGCTGCGCTACGGTCCCTCGCATGGGCAAAGTTGCCAACGATCCCCGGCTATTGCACGGTGAGTTGTCAGAGCCTGTCGGACTGTCGGTGGCCGACCTGCTGTCACTCCCTGCATTCTCCGGTGCGCAAGTGGTCGCTGGTCACGCTGGGCTTGATCGCGTCGTGACCTGTGCCAACGTGATGGAAGTCCCCGATATCGAACCCTGGGTCAAACCGAATCAACTTCTCATCACGACCGGTTACCCCCTCCGAGACTTCCCGCAGGGCCTGGCCTCGCTCGTGTCCACGTTGGATCGAGCCGGCGTGTCGGCCCTTGCCGTCAAGCTGCGCCGTTACCTGCGCGAGCTCCCCGAGGACATGTTGGCGGAGGCCGACCGGCTGGGTCTTCCGCTGCTCCTGGTCGATGACGGCGTGGCCTTCGACGACCTGATCAGCGCGGTGCTGAGTGACACGATCGCTCGTCAGGCACCGGTGCAGGACCGCAGCGAGGAGGTCCATCGCACGCTGGTGTCGGTCATCCTCGACGGTGGCGGCCTCGACGAACTCGTCGGGACGTTGGGCCGACTGCTGGACGGCCAGACGTTCGTCACCACGACCGACGGCCGGGTACTGGCCGCGCACGGTGTCGAGGGCGGCGACGATCTGAATCTTCCCGACTTGTTCTCCGCGTCGGGCCGGTTCCGTTCCGAGCGGTTCGCCCCGGGCACGCACAGGAGCGGGTCGGTGGCCTTGTCGGTCGTCGCCGTGTTGGCAGGGAAGGCCGACCACGGCCGTCTCGTGCATGTGCGTCGGCGGGGCAACATCCCGCTCGCCGATCGGGCTGTCCTCGGGCGCGCAGCGACCGTCTTCGCGCTCGCCATCACCAAGTCGATCGCCGTTCAGGCGGTCGAGGCCAAGTATCGCGGCGACTTCGTCCGGGACGTCCTCATCGGCAGAGCGGGCGCCCCTGGGGGAGTCATCGAGCACTTCCAGTCCCTCGGTTGGGACGTGGCCCGACCGCTCGTCGTGGTGGTCGCCGCCCTCGACCCGGTTCAAGAACAGACGGCCGCCGACAACGGCGACACCCCGGTCGGGCGTACGGCGCAGGACCGTTTCGCCAACGCCTGGATCCAGGTGGTCGGCCGCCATGACCGGACGGCTCCGGCGGTCGGCTTCGCGCAGGAGGTGGTGGCCCTGGTCGGCGTACCCGACGGTCAGCGCCCGCGCGAGGTCGTGGACGCGCTCATCCAAGCGGTCCGCGGCGACGGAGGCGGCGGACGGCGCTCCTTCGGCACCGGCGTGAGCCGTCTCATCACCGATGCGACGGGGATCCCCGCCGGCTATGAGCAGGCACGACGTTCGGTGCATGTCGGGCGGCAGCTCCAGGGAAGTTCCGCAGTTGCCCATTTCGACGACCTCGGGGCGTTCCGGTTGCTGAGCCTCATCGAGGACGTCAGCGAGCTCCGCACGTTCGTGCACGAGGTCCTCGGCGAGCTCGCGCACGAGTCCAAGCCCGAGGCGGCCGACATGCGGGCCACTCTGCGCGTGCTGCTCGACACGAACTTCAACGTGGCCGAGACCTCGCGCCGGCTGCATTTCCACTACAACACGCTGCGCTACCGGATCACCAAGCTCGAGCGGATCGTCGGCCCGTTCACGCAGGACCCCGACTTGCAACTCGACCTCTCACTCGCCCTGCGCGTCATGCAGATGCGCGGGCTCTGACCCTGCCCGACCGGACTCCCTCCCACTGAGTTCCGGATCGGACGATCCGGCAGACCTTGCCCGGTGTCCGTCAGGATGTGCCAACGACGGACCGCGTCGTTTGGCAAAGTTGTGGCCTGCGCGTCGGGTCCGCAACGGTCTTGGATTCGGGCATGGTGGTCATGTGGCCGCACATGGCACCGCCACCATCTCTGACTGAGGGAGCGATCATGGCGCTGGGCTTGGGTTGGAAAGTCGTGTACGACGGCAAGACGCCACCACCGGGCGAGGCGGTCGCGCCCGATGAACGGTTGTCCTGGGACCGGACGATCGGCCTCGGCGCCCAACACGTGGTCGCGATGTTCGGCGCGACCTTCGTCTTCCCGGTGATCATGGGCCTGAGCCCACAGCTCGCGATCATGATGAGCGGCATCGCCACGATCTGCTTCCTGCTGATCGTCAAGGGCCAGGTGCCCAGCTATCTCGGCACCAGCGCGTCGTTCGTCGGCGGCGCCACCGCGATCTACGCCCAGAACGGTGGCCCGGACGACGTCACGGGGGCCATTCTCGTGGCCGGTGCCGTGTTGGCTGTCGTGGGTGTGCTCATCCACTTCCTCGGCTCGCACATCCTGCATGCAGTGCTGCCGCCGGTGGTGACCGGCGCAGTGGTGATGTTGATCGGGTTCAACCTCGCTCCGGTGGTGGCCAACATCTACTGGCCGCAGGACCAGTGGGTAGCTCTGCTCACGATGACGTTCGTCATCCTGGTCGCCGTGGGAGCTCGCGGCTTCATCGGAAGGATTGCGATCTTCCTGGGACTCGTCTTCGGATACATCCTGTCCTGGATCTTCGACGGCGTCTTCGGCCAGATCACGGCCCTGGATGCCGCTTCCGGGAAGATCACCACGCACGACCGCGTCAACTGGGACAACGTCAAGGCCGTCGACTGGTTCGGCCTCCCCCCGCACACGCCCGACAACCTCGTCGGCAATCAGACTCTGCTCGGCAACCTCGGTTCGGTCGGGTGGCACGGCCCGAACATCTCGATCACGTTCGTCCTGCTCGTGCTGCCCGCGGTGATCGCCCTGATCGCCGAGAACACGGGCCACGTCAAGGCCGTCGCCGAGATGACCAAGCGCGACCTGGACCCCGTCATGGGCCGGGCTATCGCGGCCGACGGTGTCGGAACCGTCATCGCATCGTCGGTCGGTGGTTCGCCGACGACGACGTACGCCGAGAACATCGGCGTCATGGCGGCCACGAGGATCTATTCGACAGCGGCCTACTTCGTGGCGGCGGGCGTTGCCATCTTCTTCGGGTTCTCACCCAAGTTCGGCGCGCTGGTGTCGGCCACGCCAGGCGGGGTACTCGGGGGCATCACGGTCATCCTCTACGGCATGATCGGCCTGCTGGGAGCCAAGATCTGGAAGGAGAACAACGTCGACTTCGCCAACCCGGTCAACCTCGTTCCGGTGGCTGCCGGCATCGTCATCGCGATCGGCGACACGTCGTTGAAGATCAGCGACAACTTCATCCTGTCCGGCATCGCGCTCGGCACGATCGTCACGTTGGTCGGGTATCACCTCGCCCGGTTCGTCGCTCCGGCTAACCTCAAGGACGACGGGACCATCCTCGCCGTTGGTCACTCCGGAGCGCACAAGCTCGAGGACGAACCGGCGGACGATGACGGACCCGGGGACACGGGGTCCCACAAGGCTCCGTAGCCGAGCCCGACCAGCTGGGAGGTTCTCCACGCGTGAAGCCGGCGCCGTTCGTCTACCACCGAGCGGCCAGCCTCGACGATGCTGTCGACGTGCTGGCCGCCACCGGGGGAAAGGTGCTGGCGGGCGGTCAGAGCCTGGTGCCCGTCATGTCGATGCGGCTCGCGGCGCCGAGCGCGCTCGTCGACCTCAACCACGTGCCCGGGCTCGACACGATCGAGGTCGGCGGCGGTGGTGTACGCATCGGGGCCCTGGTGCGCCATGCCGCCCTCGAGCACAACGGGCCTGCCGCTGCCGTCAACCCGTTGCTCGGACGCACGCTGCGCCACGTCGCACATCCCACCATCCGCAACCGAGGCACGACGCTCGGCAGCCTCGTGCACGCCGACCCGGCTGCGGAGATGCCGGCCGTGCTGAGGTTGCTCGGCGGACACGTCGACGTGCTGAGCCGGGACCGGGGGGCACGTCGCATCGAGGCCGCTGACTTCTTCGTCGGGCCACTCGAGTCATCGCTGGTCGACGACGAGGTCGCCGTGTCGGCGTTCTTCCCGAATCCGCCGCAGGGGTCCGGATCTTCGTGGGTCGAGCTCGCCCGGCGTCACGGCGACTACGCCATGGTCGGTGTCGGCGCCCTCGTGACCGTCGTGGACGGGGTCATGACCGAGGCGCGAGTTGCGTTGATCAGCGTGGGACTGACACCGGTGCTGGTCGACCTCTCCGAGGCCGTCCGCGGATCGGCGTACTCCGAGCTGAACTGGGGCGAGGCGCTCGACCTGGTCACGGCGGCGATCGACCCGGAAGGCGACATCCATGCCAGCGCGGCCTACCGTGGCCACCTCGCCCGCGTGCTGACCGCCCGTGCACTCGCGCAGGCGACGGCCGACAGCATCACGTCGGAGGGCAGGGGAGTCGATGACCGAACATCTGCCTGAGCAGCTCCATGACGTGACGCTCGTCATCAACGACGTGCCCCACCAGATACGCGTTCCCGCCCGGCGGTTGCTGTCCGACGCGATCCGCCACGACGTTCGACTCACCGGCACTCACGTCGGGTGTGAGCACGGCGTCTGTGGTGCCTGCACAGTGCTGGTGGACGGCGCGCCCATGCGCAGCTGTCTGATGTTCGCCGTGTCGGCCGAGGGGGCCCGGATCACGACGACGGAGGGTTGTCTGAGGCCTGATGGTGAGCTCGGGTTCGTGCAGCAGGCGTTCCGCGACTGCCACGCCCTGCAGTGTGGTTTCTGCACGCCCGGTTTCATCACGACGATCACCGCCTTCCTCGAGACCAACCCCGACCCCACCGAGGCCGAGGCACGGGAGGCGATCGGGGGCAACCTGTGCCGGTGCACCGGCTACCAGAACATCGTCGCCGCGGTGCAGCGCGCCGCCGAGCTGCGGCGTGAGCCGCAGACCACGGCGCACGACGGTGTGGAGCAGGCCCGGTGACGACCAAGCTGTTCGGCCAGCGCATTCCGCGCGTGGAGGACCCTCGGCTGCTGAGCGGTCGGGGCCGCTACCTGGATGACCTCGGCCACGACGCGCTGGCCGCAGCCTTCGTGCGCAGCCCACACGCCCACGCGCGGATCGTCGACATCGACGTCAGCGCTGCCCTGGACGTGGACGGGCTGGTCGCCATCTACACCTTCGACGACCTCGACGGCCGCACGAGTGAGGCGCTGCCGTTGTTGATCCCGCACCCGATGCTCACCCACGGGCGCACGCCGCACGCGCTGGCCAAGGACGAGGTCAACCACGTCGGCGAGGCCATCGTGATGGTGGTGGCCCGGGACCGCTACGTCGCCGAGGACGTCGTGGCGCTCATCGAGGTGACGTACGACTTCCTGCCGGCCGTCGTCGGCGTCGCAGCCGCTCGCGACGGCGCCGAGCTGGTCCACGCGGACGTGCCCGGCAACGTCGCCGCCACCATGGTCCAGGAGGTCGGCGACGCCGCAGCCACGATCGGGTCGGCGCCGCGTCAGGGCTCGCTCTCGCTGTCGATCGAGCGCAGTGCCTCGATGCCGATGGAGGGCAAAGGGGTGCTCGCCCGGTGGGATCCTGACGACGAGTCCCTGCTCGTCCACACCTCGACCCAGACGTCGACCAGCGTCCGGCAGGCCATCGCGGCGAAGCTCGGGCTGCCGGTCGACCGCGTCGAGGTGGTCACCCCGGACGTGGGCGGTGGCTTCGGTGTCAAGATCGTGCACCCCTGGCCCGAGGAGATCCTGGTGCCCTGGGCGGCGATCCGGCTCGGCCGGCCCGTCAAGTGGACAGAGGACCGCCGCGAGCACTTCATCTCCTCCGCCCACGAGCGCGGCCAGCTCCACGAGGTCGAGTTCGGGTATGACGACGACGGCCGCCTGCTCGGCCTGTCGGTGCGCTTCTGGCACGACAACGGCGCCTACACGCCCTACGGGCTTATCGTCCCGATCATCACGTCCACCCAGCTGCTCGGGCCCTACCAGCCGCGCGCCTACCGGGTCGAGTTCCAGAGCCTCTACACGAACACGGTGATCGTGACCCCGTACCGGGGTGCCGGTCGGCCGCAGGGCTGCTTCGTGATGGAGCGGGTCATGGACGCGATCGCGCGCGACCTCGACCTCGACCGCACTTTGGTCCGCGAGCGCAACTTCATCACGCCGGACCAGATGCCCTACGACCACGGGCTGATCTTCCAGGACGGCCGGCCCCTGATCTACGACTCGGGTGACTTCCCGGCCTCGCTGGCCAAGCTCAAGGCGTTGGTGGCCTGGGACGACTTCCCCGCCTTCCAGCGACAGGCTCGAGCCGAGGGGCGACAGGTGGGCATCGGGCTGGCGTGCTACGTCGAGGGCACGGGCGTCGGGCCCTACGAAGGCGGCCACCTCCGCGTCGAGACCGACGGCACCGTGGTCGTGTCCACCGGTCTGACCACCCAGGGGCAGGGCCATCAGACGATGCTCGCGCAGATCGTGGCGGACGAGCTCGGCGTACCCATGGACAAGGTGCGGGTGACCACGGGTGACACGCGACGGTTCAAGTACGCCGTCGGGACGTTCGCGTCGCGGACCGCCGTGATGTCGGGCAGTGCGGTCGCTCTCACCGCTCGGAAGGTCAGGGCCAAGGCGCTGCGGATCGCCGCGAACGCGCTCGAGGCATCGGTCGACGATCTCGAGATCGTCGACGGGCACGTCCAGGTCAAGGGAAGCCCCGGTGCGCAGATCGACCTCGGAGCGGTGGCCGTGCTCTCCAACCCCCTGCGGTACGCCTTCGACGAGGCCTCGGCCCGGGCGACCCAGTTCGCTGCACCGGCGGATCCCGACAAGCCCCCCGTCGATGACGATGACGAGCCAGGTCTCGAAGGCACGGACTACTACTCGCCGTCACGATCCACGTTCGCGAACGGCATGCACGCTGTCATCGTCGAGACCGACCCAGAGACGGCAGACATCAAGATCCTGCGGTACTGCGTCGTGCACGACTGCGGCACGATCATCAACCCGATGATCGTCGAGGGACAGGTGCACGGGGGAGTGGCGCAGGGCGTAGGTGGCGCCCTCTACGAGCGGATGGAGTACGACGCCTCCGGCCAACTGCTCAACGCGTCGTACATGGACTTCCTCATGCCCTATGCCAGTGAGGTGCCGACGATCGAGATCGACCACCTCGAGACCCCGTCTCCGCTCAACCCGCTCGGCGTCAAAGGTGCCGGGGAGGCCGGGGTGATCCCGGGTTCCGCCGCTATCGCTGCAGCGATCGAGGACGCCGAGGGGATCGTGATCCGGGCGATGCCGATCTCTCCGAGCGAGCTGTTCACGTTGCGTGGCCAGTCCGCTGACGGCTGACGGAGGCCGCGGATGGCCATGGTGTCAGCCCACGAGTACGGGGCGCGCTTCGGCAGCGCCGATGGCAGGCTGTCCGTGCAGTTCACCGACGCGCTGGCTCTGGGTGCCGACTTCGTGGAGTTCGACGTCCGGCGTACCGCCGACGGGGTGTTCGTCGTCCGGCACGACCGGGAGATCTTCGTCGGCGGCGAGCAACGGCGGATCGACACCGTGACCCTTGACGAGCTGCACGCGGATGGGCAGGACGTGCTCACCTACGCCGCTGCCCTGGACGCCTTGCACGGACACGCCTCGGCGCACATCGACCTCAAGCTGTCCGCCCCGGCGCGCACGTACGACGGCCCGGACAAACAGACGTGGGAGGTACAGGCGACCGCGCTCGCCGTGGCGGCGCTCGGCGCCGACCGCATCGTGGTCACGACCGGAAAGGACCGGGCCGTAGCCGCACTGGTCCGCTGGTCCAGGACGGCCTGTCCCGAGCTGCTCGTGGGCCTGTCGCTCGGCGGATCGCGCTCCGACTGGTCCCTACGACGGCAGGTTGCCGGGCGCTGGTCGGAGTTCTTCCCGGCTCGGCGGGTGGCGGCGACTGGTGCGAACGTGCTGGCGGTGAACAAGTGGCTCGCCAGGTTCGGGGTGGCCCGGTGGGCGCACCGTCACGGTCTGCGACTGCTCGTGTGGACCGTCGATGACCGACGCGGACTGCGGCGGTGGTTGCGAGATCCGCGCTGCTGGCTGGTCACGACCAACAACGTGCGGGTCGCGGTGCGCATCCGCGACGGCTACCGCGACTGAGGCGACCCCCCCATTGACCACATGCACGCGGACGGTAGCCGTGGCAAGGTGGACAAAAGGCGCAACGCACCCTCAACGATCCCCAAGGAGGCGCCATGTCCGACCCCCGCACGTCCCGATCTGCCTCGGTGTCGCCCAGCCGGCGAGCATTCCTGGCCGGCTCGGGTGCACTCGCAGCCGGTACGGTCGGCGCGACCTTCGCGTCGATGCCCGCGTCAGCGGCCGACCGTCATGGGCTCACCGATCTGGACTGGCCGGACGGTCCCGGCCGCACAGTCCGTCCGCAGCGACCGAAACGGGAGCTCCGCGAGATCCTGGCGGCCGTAGATCCCGAGCGCATCGATGCGACGATCCGCACGCTCGTCTCGTTCGGCACCCGGCACACCTTGTCCTCACAAGACGATCCGCATCGAGGTATCGGGGCGGCCCGCGACTGGATCGCTGCCGAGATGCGCAGGTACGCCGCCACATCGGGTGGCCGCATGACGGTCACGGTGCCGTCATACATCCAGCAGCCGGCCAGTCGCATCCCGGCGCCGACCCGGATCAGCAACGTGGTGGCGACGATCGAGGGATCCGTGGACCCGAACCGGGCCTACCTGGTCAGCGGGCACTACGACTCCCGCGTCAGCGACGTCATGAACTCAACCAGCGACGCGCCCGGTGCCGACGACGACGCATCCGGAGTCGCCGTCGCGATGGAGCTCGCGCGCGTCATGGCACGCCACCGCAGCGACGCCACCATCATCTTTGCCGCCGTGGCGGGGGAGGAGCAGGGCCTCTACGGATCAACCTTCCTCGCGAACGAGCTGAAGAACGCCGGCGTCGACGTCCAGGGCATGTTCACCAACGACATCGTCGGGAGCAGCCGAGCCGATGACGGGACCCGTGACGACCGAAGCGTGCGACTGTTCGCCCAGGGACCACCGCCCAGCGAGGACGACGCGACACGAGCGCGGCGACTGACCATCGGAGGCGAGAACGACTCACCCGCACGTGAGCTCGCCCGGCTGGTGGCCGAGGTGGCTGGACCCACGACCACGGGCATGAACGTCCGAGTGATCTACCGGCTGGACCGCTACCTGCGCGGCGGGGACCACACCGGGTTCCTGGCGGCCGGCTTCCCGGCCGCACGTTTCACCGAGCCGAACGAGAACTTCGCCCACCAGCACCAGGACGTCCGGGTCGAGGACGGGGTGCAGTACGGCGACCTTCCGCAGTTCCTCGACTACGACTACATCGCCCGGGTGGCGCGAGTGAACGGGGCTGCCTTGTGGTCGATGGCCCAGGCTCCTGGTCTCCCGGAGGACGTCGTCGTCGACACCTCGGCGCTGACGAACGACACCACGCTGCGGTGGACGCACGGCGGTGATCCCGAGCTGGCGGGTTACGAGGTGGTGTGGCGACCGACGATCGCGCCGTTCTGGACCCATGTCATCCCGGTCGGCGACGTGGACACCGTGACGGTCGACCTGTCCAAGGACAACGTGATCTTCGGTGTACGCGCGGTCAGCCGGGCTGGTTTCCGCAGCGCGGCGGTCCTGCCGTTCCCTTCCACCTAGCCGGGGCAGGGGCCTGACGAGTCTCGCCCAGAGATCGCATGGTTCTTGGGCGAGAGTCGCCGTACGACTGCCCTAGGCTGCTTCGTAGGGTTCGTAGGGTCTTCTCGACGGACCGACGCGAACGAAGGGCACGCCATGATGGTTTCTGGTTCGGCCACGTTGAACGCGCCGCCGGACGCGGTCTGGCGGGCGCTCAACGATCCCGCTGTGCTCGTGCGGACGATCCCCGGGTGCCAGCGGCTCGAGGCCGTGGGCGAGGACGAGTACACGATGACGGTCACCGCCGGCGTTGCGTCAATCAAGGGCGTCTACACGGGCCAGGTCCGGCTGACCGACCAGAACCCGCCGGACACGTTCGTGCTCAAGGCGTCCGGAGCCGGCGGACCGGGCACCGTCAGCGCCGACGTCAAAGTGCGGCTCGCCGCCGCCGACGGCGGCACCACGACGTTGACGTACGACGCGGACGCCATCGTCGGCGGCATGATCGGCGGCGTCGGACAACGCATGCTCAGCGGTGTGGCCAAGAAGACAGCTGGAGAGTTCTTCGCCGCCGTCGACGACGTCATCAACGGCAGGGTCGCATCGGTCCCGGCCGTGCCGACGGGGGATGGTACGCCCTCCGCGTCTCCGACGGTCTTCGAGGCTCCAGGCGCCGAGGCGGCGCTCGCCCAGACCGGAGCCGGCTTCGTCCAGGGTGCCCTGGTCGGCGCAGCAGCGGCCCTGGTCGGTGTGCTCGTCGGAGGCTGGCTGTCCGGCAGGCGGCGGCGCAACTGATGCGCGCCCTCACTGCTGCCGCGCTCCAGGTCCAGCCGCAGCCTGGTCCCCTGACGCCGGAATCGATCGCGGCGAACGTCGCGCACTGCGTGCGGTGGGTCCGGGACTGCGTCGCGGCTACATCCTCCGACCTGGTCGTGCTGCCCGAAACCTGTACGACGGGCTTCACCCCCGGGGTCGGACCCGAGGAGCTGTGGGACCTCGTCGACGAGATCCCCGGTGTGCAGTGCCAGCCGCTGCATGATGTGGCGGCCGAGCTCGGCATCCACCTCGTCTACGGGGCATACGAGCGGGGCCTGACACGCGGCCTGGTCTACAACTCGGCCGTTCTGGTCGGGCCGGATGGGTCGGCTCACGGGATCTATCACAAGACTCACCCGTTCTGTACCGAGATCGTCACCGGCGGCGGCTGGGTGACCCCTGGCGACGACACGTGCGTGGTCGAGACCGAGCTCGGCACGATCGGCCTGATCATCTGCTTCGACGGCGATTACCCGGAGTTGTCCCGCATCACGGCGCTGCAAGGGGCCGAGATCATCGTGCGCCCCTCCGCGCTGCTGCGCAGTGCTGACATCTGGGAGCTGACCAACCGGGCGCGTGCCTACGACAACCACGTGTACGTCATCGGTGCCAACGCCACCGGGGTCGACCCGGCGGGTGTGCTCTACTTCGGCAACTCGATGATCGTCACACCAGTGGCCGAGGTGGTGGCCCGAGGCTCGACGTACGAGCAGTGGGTCGTCGCACGTCTCGACCCCACGACCGCCCTGCAATCGCTGACCCCGGGTAGCAGCGTCCGCCAGGGCTTCGATCACCTGGCCGACCGCAACCTCGACCTGCTCAAGAGGCACACCGACACCCTGTCCGCGCCGGGCGCCACGCGGTTCGACTACCGGCGCGCGGGTGCCCCGCGACCGGATCCGGACCCCGCGGTGGTGCACGAGCACAACCACGCCGAGGAGATCCAGTGACCCGACGGATCCGGGTCGGCATCGACACCGGTGGCACGTTCACCGACGTGGTCGCCGTCGACGAGGACAGCGGGGAGCTCGTCACCACCAAGACACCGTCGACCCCGGCCGACCCGGCGATCGGCTTCATGGCGGGCGTCGACAAGGTGCTCGCCGCGCTGGGCGTCGGCGGCGATGCGCTGACCGCCGTGTCCCACGGCACCACGGTCGCCACCAACAAGCTGCTCGAAGGCAAGGTCGAGGACCTCGGCTTCATCACGACCGAGGGCTACGAGCACGTCCTCGAGATCGCCCGCCAGTCGGTCCCGGACGGCTACGGCAACTCCTACTTCTGGGTCAAGCCGCCCCGCATCGTCCCTGCCGACCGGGTCAAGACGGTGCGCGGGAGGTTGGCGGTCGACGGGTCCGAGATCAGTCCGTTCGACCTGGAGTCCGCGCGGACGGCAGCGGCGTTCTTCAAGGCCGCCGGCATCGGCACGATCGGCGTCTGCTTCCTGCACTCGTACGCCAACCCCGGTCATGAACGCGCGATGCGCGACGTGATCGACGAGGTCTACCCCGAGGCCGTCGTGTCGATCTCCTCCGATGTCCTGCGCGAGTACCGCGAGTACGAACGGTCCGTGACGACGCTGGTCGACGCTGCCGTCAAGCCGAACATCCGCCGCTACGTCGCCAACATCACCGATCGCCTCAACGCCTACACCACGAGTGCGTCCGACCAACCGCGCACCGTGCCGTTCTACGTGATGAAGTCCAACGGTGGCGTGCTGTCCGCCGAGGAGGTCGTCAACCAGCCCATCTCGACCGTGCTGTCCGGACCGGCGGCGGGCGCTTTGGGGGCGGCGGTGGTGGCGAGCACGGCCGGTTTCGAGCAGGTCGTGACCTGCGACGGCGGCGGCACCTCAACGGACGTCACCGTGGTCATCGGTGGTCGTCCCGCGCTGACCACCGAGGGCACCGTGGGTGCGTACCCGAGCAAGATCCCGATGATCGACGTCGTCACGGTCGGTGCGGGAGGAGGCTCGATCGCCTGGATCACGCCGGAGGGCACGCTGAAGGTCGGGCCGCAGTCGGCAGGCGCCGACCCGGGGCCGCTCTGCTACGGCCACGGGGGGCAGGAGCCGACGATCACCGACGCCCACGTGCTGCTCGGCCGCATCCCGCCGCACCTGCTCGGCGGCGAGGTCCCCCTCGATGTCGACCTGGCCAAGCGTGGCGTCGAGGACCTGGCCGGCAAGCTCGCGCTGTCCTGGGAGAAGGCCGCGACCGGCATCCTCGAGATCTCTGCGTGGAACCAGGCCAACGCGCTGCGTCAGATCACGGTGAAGCGTGGGCTCGACGTCCGCGACTTCCACCTGGTCACATTCGGCGGCTCCGGCTCGCTGCTGGCCTGCCGACTCGTCGACATCCTCGGTCTCAAGGGCGTCGTCGTACCGCTCAACCCTGGCAACCTCTCGGCGTACGGCCTGCTCACCGTCGATGTGCGCAACGACTACGTGCAGACGTCCGTCACCAAGCACGCCGCGCTGGACGTCGGCGAGCTGACCCGCATCGTCGACGACCTGACGATCCAGGGGGACGAGGCACTGGGCCGGGAGGGCTTCCCCGCCGAGCACCGACGATTCGAGCGGTCGGCGGACCTGCGGTACTTCGGTCAGGCCTACGAGGTGCGTATTCCGGTGCCCGGCGGTCCGATCGACGCCGCCTTGACCGAGACGGTCGTGGCGGCCTTTCACGACGAGCACCGGTCCCTGTACGGCTACGACTTCCGCGACGACGACCGGCAGGAGGTGGAGTGGGTGAACATCCGGGTCACGGGCATCGGACCCATCCGGAAGCCCGAGGTGCGCGAGGTCGCGGCCGGGTCTGGTGCCGACGTCGCCGTCACCGGCACCCGGCCGGTGTACTTCGACGGCTGGGTGGAGGCGACGATCTACGACCGATCCCGGCTGGGACACGGCGACGTGCTCACCGGACCGGCGGTGCTCGAGGAGTTCTCGTCGACCGTGCCGCTGCATCCCGGGTTCGGGGCCGAGGTCGACCCCTTCGGCAACCTGGTGGTGTCGCATGTCTGAGGCGGACAAGACCGCGCCGTACCGGCTCACCGATGTCACCGACGTCGACCCGATCCTCGTCGAGATCGTCGAGGGCTACCTCGCGTCGGTCGAGATGGAGGTCGAGACCGCGATTGGACGAACGTCCCGGTCTCCCATGATCCGCGACGCCCACGACTATCGCGCCGGCATCCACGACCGGCACTTGCGCAAGCTCACCGGACGGTCGTACTCCGCTCTCGTGCATCCCGTGGCGCGGGACTATCCGATCGACGAGATGAAGCCGGGCGACGTGTTCTTCCACAACGACGTCTACCGCTCCGAGGGGGGCATCGGCCACCTGCCCGACCTCTGCGTCACCGCGCCGGTGTTCCACGACGGCGGCGACGGCCCACGGGTGGTCGCGTTCGTGCAGGCGTTCGGTCACCACGACGACATCGGGGGAGCGGTCCCGGGATCGATGCCCTCGAACGCCACATCGGTGTTCGAAGAAGGTCTGATGGTGCCGCCCATCAAGCTTTGGGACGAAGGCGTCCCATGCGAGCAGGCCTTGAAGATCATGACCCGTAACTCCCGGATGCCGGAGTCGCTGGCGGCGGACCTCGACGCCGAGTGCTCGGCCTGCCTGATGGGGGCGCGGCGGATGGCCGAGCTGTTCGACCGCTACGGCGTCGACCAGGTCGAGGCCTGCTTCGACGCGATCCTCGACAAGACCACCGAGACCTTTCGCCGCGAGATCCTGGCGAAGATCCCCGACGGCAGCTATGTGTGGGAGGACTACGCAGAGCACGATGGTGTCGACGAGCCGCGGCTGCACGCCCAGCGCATCACGCTGACGAAGCTGCCCGACGACGGCGGACGCATCATCATCGACTTCACCGGCACCGGGCCGCAGGCCAAGGGGCCGATCAACCACTGCGGCGACTACGCCGACGGGAACTTCCTCAAGAAGTGGCTCGCACCGATCCTGCGCAACCTCGCCGACACCCCCGAGCGGATGGCCGAGCTCGACGTCAACGAAGGAGTCGTGCCGCTCATCGAGATGCGGTTCCCGCCGCCGGGTACGTTGCTCACGCCGATCTTTCCTGCGCCGACGAACGCGCGCACGTTCGTGATCCTGCGACTGCTGGGGGTGCTGGCCGGCGTGCTGGCGAAGGCGGTCGACGGTCGGATGCCGGCCGACCAGGAGACGATCCGCTACACCGGGGTGTACGGCGACGATCTCGACGGGAAGCCCTATCTCATGCGCGAGGTGCTGGGGGGCGGGTCCGGTGGGCGCTACTACGCCGACGGCGAGGACACCATCCACGTCGTACCGGACTCACGCAACCTGCCGACCGAGTTCAGCGAGAGCCGCTTTCCGTTCGTCGTCGAGCGGCTCGGGTTGGCCGTCGACTCCGGTGGGGCCGGTCGCTACCGCGGTGGCTGCGGCTACGAGAAGCAGATCCGGATGCTCAAGGACGCCCACTTCATGTCGATCGCCGACCGGTCGATCCTGGCGTGCTGGGGCGTCAAGGGCGGGCACGCCGGTCGCTCCTTCGAGGTGACCATCGACGTGGGTGGGTCGGACGAACGAGTCGTCGACGCACTCGCCGATGCGGAGTTCGTCGCGGCAGGTCAGGTGATCCGGATCCGCACCACCGGCGGTGGCGGGTGGGGAGATCCGCTGGAGCGGCCTTACGACGACGTGGCGCGCGACGTGGCCTGGGGCAAGGTGTCCGTCAGGGGTGCGCGCGACGACTACGGCGTCGTCGTGACCCGCACTGACGACCTGGTCGACGCGGTGCGCGTGGACGAGCCTGCTTCAGACGCACTGCGCAAGGCCGACCGGGCCCGGCGTTCCCAGCGGTGGGCCGCCGACGGTGAGCCGTTCTTCGACCGTGGCCCTGGCTATGCGGCGCTGGCTGGTGGCGCCCCGTTCGCCGATGTCGACCTCCTCACCTGACCCCCACCGCGAATTGCGGGAAAGTGCAGGTGCCGCGCGGCGTGTCGCCATGCACCTTCCCGCAATTCGCGGGAGGCCGGACGGCTCGGGTCAGTCGAGGAGGCTGTCGCGGCGGGCGATCGCAGCGGCCTCGGTGCGACCTGCGGCTCCGAGTTTGGCAAGGATGTTCGACACGTGGACGCTTACGGTCTTGGTACTGATGAACAGCTGTTTGCCGATCTCGCCGTTGCTACGTCCCTGTGCCACCAGCGCGAGGATCTCGCGTTCGCGGGTCGTGAGGCGCGTGTCGTGCCCGGCACTGTCGGTACGCCGCGGTGCGGTGGAGCCAAGGGCCCGTAGCTCGGCCAGCAGCGGCGCGGCCCCGAGCACCTCGGCCGTTCGGCGAGCCGACTCGAGCAGTGGACGCGCGTCGGCTACCTGTCCGAGAGCGCGCAGGACGGCGGCAAAGCGGGCCTGAGACCGGGCCGTCTCGAAGACGTGGCCGAAGCTCGCGAAGTCGCCGACTGCCTGGGACCACGCCGCCACCAGGGCAGTCTGGTCGGGCGCGTCCTGTCCGGTGATCCACCCCAGTCGGGCGTGCTCGGCCCGACATCGAGAGAGCCAGGCCTGACCCTCCGGGCCGATGACCTTCCAGCGCCGCAGTCCCCGGTTGAACGTCTCCTCGGCCGCAGCCGCCAGCTCGACACCCCGCGCCGCCAACTCGCCGCGTTCGTCTGCGCTGGCGGTGGCAGCAGCGGTGGCCAGTTGGCCGACCATCAGGGCGCTGAGCCGGATGCGGGCCATGAAGTACTGGCTGTCCCAGTGTTTGCGGATGACCTCGAGAACATGGTCGTGGGCGGCCTGCGCGCCGGCGAGATCACCTTGGTCGCCGTAGAGGTCGATCAGCGCACCGCCGGACAGGATCGCGAACATGCCGTCGGAGTCCCACAGGCTGCGCACGTGCGCCGTTCGCTCGAGCGCGGAGAGGTCACCCCGCGACGCCGACACCATCAGCGCAGCCGCGGCAAGCGCTGCCTCGGCGGGCTCGGGTGGCGCCTCTCCCGTCGCGTCGAGGATGCCGAGCGCGCCGTCCCAGTCTCCGGACACATAGGCCGTGATGCCCGCGATGACGCGCGCGTCGAGGCCGTACGGTGCCCATGGTCGGCCGAGCTCGACCGCCCGGCGGTAGGCACGCTCGTACGCCGCGCGGGCGTCACCGACCCGGCCGGCCTCGAAGAGCACGCCACCGATGTTGTGCAGGCCTCGCAGCTCGCCGACCACATCGTCGGCCGCACGGGCCTTCTCGATGATCGCCAGCAAGGTGCGCCGGGAGGATTCCGGGTCGCCGGACCGCTCGTCCATCCTCGTCATGGTGGTCGTGATCTCGGCGATCACCCCGGGCAACCGGAGCTCCTGACCGATGGCGAGGGCTTCGTTGGCGGCAGCCATCGCTTCCTCGTCGCGGCTCCATGACAGCAAGGCTCGCGAGCGGATGCCCATCAGCTGGGCGCGCATCGCGCTCGGCGGCTCGGCGGGAACGAGGGACAGAGCGCGGTCGACGATGCCGAGGACGTCGATGTCGGAGTCGACGACGAGCGCGGCGCTCGACAGCGCGTGCATGAGGCGCACCCGGTCGTCGTCGTCGATGAGTGGATCGAGGCAGGCCGCCTGCTCGCGGAGCAGCTGTGCGCCGCGCAGGGCGTGCCCGGCCGTGGTGACGGCGTCGGCCGCCTTGATCGACAGGTCGACGAGCGCGGAGGGCGACAGCATGGGATCGCCTGCCTGCTGGCTCATCTCGAGCGCGATCTGGTAGTGCTGGGCTGCCTCGTCGGGACCGCCGACGGCCATGGCCTCGTCGCCGGCGGCGACACTCGCGCGGACGGCAGTCGGCAGGTCGTGCGAGGCGCGCGCGTGCCGGGCGATCTCGGCAGCTGTGCTGGTCACGTCGGGCTCGCTGAGCACCGCGGTGTAGGTCCGGTGCAGCCGGACCCGCTCGCCCGGCAGCAGGTCGTCATAGACCGCCTCGGCCAGCAGGGCGTGGCGAAAGGCGTACCCGTCGGCGCCGACCGGCAACAGCAGGTTGCTGTCGACCGCCGCTCGGACCGCCCGGTCGAACTCATCCGCCGGCAGGTCGACGACACGAGACAACAGCTCGTGCGAGACCCGGCGACCAGCGACCGACGCGGCACGCAGCGTTTGTCGGCCGGCATCATCGAGTTGGTCGAGACGAAGCAGCAGGACGTCGGCGAGGTCGTCGGGGATGGCCCTCGAGGTCAGGCTGGAGCGGTCGGTGGCTGCGACCAGCTCTTCGGTGAAGAACGCGTTGCCCTCGGCCCGCTCGACGATCGTGTGGATCGCCGACTCGGGCAGCGCGCGGGGATGGATCGCGTGCACCAGGGTGCGCACTTGAGCGTCGCTGAGGCGGTCGAGCTGAAGTCGCGCGACGGACGGCAACCGGGTCCATTCGCCCACCGATGCCCGGAGCGGGTGCTTGCGATGGAGATCGTCACTGCGGTAGGTCGCGACGATGTGGACGTCATCGCCGAGTCGCCGCGCGAAGAGGAAGCTCAGCAGCTCACGGGTGGACTGGTCGGCCCAGTGCAGATCCTCGAGGAGGACGAGGACGGGGCGGCTGGCGGACAGCTCGTCGAGCGTGACGAGCACCGAAGCGAACAGGTCGGCCCGGTCCATCGGTTCGACATCGAGATCGCGATCGCCGCCGGTTGCGTCAAGGGTCGCGCGCCGGCCGGGCATGAGCCGTCGTACGGCCGGGTGCGCGCGGGCAAGGGCGTCCGCGACCTCGGGTTCATCGCTGCTCAGCCGCGCGAACACCTCCGTGAAGGGCAGGTAGGGCAGCACGCTGTCGCCGAAGTCGAGGCAGTGGCCGATCAGGACCTGCCAGTCCGCCGCGGTCGCGTGTTCGCGCAGCTCAGCCAACAGACGGCTCTTGCCCACCCCGGCGTCGCCGGAGACGATCACCGCCGGCACACCCACCCGCGCTGCGGGGTGCCTCTGCGGCGGATCGTTCGGCAACCCCGTCAGGTCGATGAGCTGGCGGAGCTCGTCGACGCGTCCGATCATCGGGCGCAGCGCGGGCGAAGGCACGGGGTCCATCATCGCGGGTCGCGCCGACACTGCAATGTCGGTGTCCGCTATGTGTTCGGTCGTGGTCATCCAACGCTCCGGGGGCTCAGGTTTCAACGACTCGGGTGCGCTCGCGGAGGCCTACGAGCGTCAGGCCGTCCGCGGCGCGTTCCGGCGCTGGCTGCGCTTGGCGGCGAGCTCCTGTCGGCGTTCGCGACGAGCCAGGCGGTAACGACGGCGCAGCTCGGCGTTGGCCACCTCTTCGGCAATCCGCTGCCGGTGGAAGTCGAGCTCCGAGGCGATGAACGGGGCGGGAATGTCCAGGGGGTTCAACACGATGGTCCTCCTCTCGCGGTGCAGGCTGCACCGACACCATCAACCTGCCGTTCTGAGGCAGCCGCCGGCATCGGGAGAATGCCTTATCTGCACCGCGTGCCCGGCCTGTCGCTACCTCAGAGGCACGCGGCGCCCCCGGGAGGGAGGGCGCCTGTCGGTACCGGATGCGACCATCGGATGGTGCCTCCGATCCGGTCCACACCACCCGTTCCGTCCCTGCCCCCGCCGAGCGAGCCGGACGGTACGCCGTCGGACCTCGTCACCGAGCTGGGCGACCGGGTCGGGGAGACGACCGCGGCGATGTGGTGCGCCGACCTGCTGGCCGGAGCCGATGTGCATGACTACGCCGGGATGCTGGCCTATCTCGGTCGCAACTGCGCCACGGCAGCGTTCGACCCAGGTTGGCACGACTACTGGCATCGCACGTGGGGGGCCCGCGGCCTGCTGTACGTGTGGGCCGACGCGGCTGCCGACGCCGTCGTCGCCGGTCTCGCGGACGAGCACTGGCGGCCTGCCGAGATGTGCCTGAAGGTCGCCTCGAGGCGTGACATCGGCGAGGCGGGGCCTGGCGCCGTACGTCTCGTCACCCACGAGCTGCCGCGCGTACGGACGAACGCGGTCCGGTGCCTTGGCGTCGTCGGCGACACCGAACACGTTCCGGTCGTTTTCGACGGCGCTGAGGACGAGGATCCGGCCGTACGCCGGGCGGCGGCTCGCGCCCGCACGTTGATGGCTCGCAGGCTCGACCTCGATCTCTCCGATTGGCGCTGATCCGCGACACCGGGCTTCGGGCGGCGACCGGCCGAGGTGGCGACCTCTGCCCGAACCGGATTGTCGGCTTGGGCGACAGGTGCCAGCGTGTGCGCCCCGTGTGGTCCCTAGGGTGGGCACAAGGCTCGCGACGGTGGGCCCGAGGACCGGCGACGAGAGCGAGGCGGCGTGCGCGTACTGGTGGCGCTCGGCGGAAACGCCATGACGGGTCCCGACGGCAGCGCGCGTGTCGAGGACCAGATCGCCGCTGCCGAGACCGCGATGGAGGCCGTCGCCGACCTGGTGGCCTCGGGAGTCGAGGTCGTCATCACCCACGGCAACGGCCCCCAGGTCGGCAACCTGCTGGTCAAGAACGAGCTCTCCGCCGGCGTCGTACCGCCCGTGCCGCTGGACTGGTGCGGTGCACAGACCCAGGCGACGTTGGGGTTCGTGCTGATGAACGCGCTCGAGCCGGCGCTGGCCCGACGCGACGCGGTCCGACCCGTCGCTGCCATCGTCACGCGCACGCTGGTCGACCTCGACGACCCCGGCTTCCAGCGTCCGAGCAAGCCGATCGGACGCTACCTTCCCAAGGAGGAGGCGGCCGTCCTGATCGACCACGGCCAGAACTTCGAGGATCGTGGCGTCCGCGGTTGGCGCCGGGTCGTCGCATCGCCCGAGCCGGAGGAGATCCTCGACGCCGGCGTGGTCTCCACCTTGGCCGAGCAGGGGTATGTCGTGATCGCCAACGGCGGCGGCGGAATCCCCGTCGTACGTGGGCCGGACGGCCGGCTGCGCGGCGTCGAAGCGGTGATCGACAAGGATCTCGGCGCCGCGGCCTTGGCCCGGTCGGTGGGAGCGGATCGGCTGGTCATCGCCACCGACGTCGACCACGCGATCCTCGACTACGGCACCGACCACGCCCGACCCATCGGGCGCGTGGCCACATCGATCATGCGCGTCCACGCCGCAGAGGGGCAGTTCGCCAGCGGCTCGATGGGGCCGAAGGTGGATGCCATCTGCGGCTTCGTCGAAGCCTCCGGCCAGATCGGTGTCATCACGAGCCTGTCCCGGATCGTCGACGGCGTCCGCGGCGAGGCCGGCACGATCGTCGTACCCGATGGTCAGTCCTAGCCCAGACCACCTGCACCATACGAAGAGAGAGAGTTGAGCCATGCCGGAGCCGATCGAGGTCCGCAAGGTCCCCATCCAGCACGTGTCGGACGCCAGCGGCTTGTCCGACCTGATCGACGCCGGAGTCATCGAGGCCGACCGGGTCGTCGCGGTCATCGGCAAGACCGAGGGCAACGGGGGAGTCAACGACTACACCCGGATCATCGCCGACCGTGCCTTCCGCGAGGTGCTGGTCGACAAGGGCACCCGCACGGCCGAACAAGCCAAGGAGGTGCCGATCGTGTGGTCCGGCGGCACCGACGGCGTCATCAGCCCGCACGCCACGATCTTCGCGACGGTCCCGCGGGAGCAGGCGCCGCCGACCGACGAGCCTCGCCTCACTGTGGGCTTCGCGATGAGCGAGCAGCTCTACCCGGAGGACATCGGGCGGACCGCGATGGTGAGCAAGGTGGCTGACGCGGTCAAGGTGGCGATGGAGCGGGCCGGCATCACAGACACGGCTGACGTGCACTACGTCCAGACCAAGACGCCGCTGCTCACGATCCACACGATTCGCGACGCCAAGGCCAGAGGCAAGACGGTCTGGACCGAAGAGACCCATCTCTCGATGGACCTGTCCAACGGCTGTACCGCGCTGGGCATCGCCGTCGCCCTGGGCGAGATCGACATGCCGACGGACGCCGACGTCATGCACGACCGCTCCCTGTACTCGGCGGTGGCGTCATGTTCGTCCGGTGTCGAGCTCGACCAGGCTCAGGTCGTCGTGGTCGGCAATGCTCGAGGGGTCGGGGGCCGTTACCGCGTCGGTCACTCCGTGATGACCGATGCGCTCGACCAGGACGGGATCTGGACAGCCATCAGGGAGGCGGGTCTCGACCTCCCGGACCGGCCACATCCGACCGACATCGACGGCCGGCTGGTCAACGTGTTCCTCAAGTGTGAGGTCTCGCAGGACGGCCAGGTGCACGGTCGCCGCAACGCCATGCTCGACGACTCCGACGTGCACTGGCACCGCCAGATCAAGGCGTGCGTCGGCGGAGTGGCGTCAGCGGTGACCGGCGACCCGGCCGTTTTCGTGTCCGTCTCGGCCGCGCACCAAGGACCTGACGGTGGTGGCCCGGTGGCCGCGATCGTCGACCTCGGCGACGAGCCCACCGGCTATCGCCCCTGATCAGCACGACCGGGGACGGCGGTCGGGTGCCCTGACCGTTCGAGGGACTCCAGGTCGGTTTTGCGCCGCTGTGGGTGTTTCAGCGCGTACCCTCCAGGAGTGAACGACAGAGCGGGCGTGTTCCGCTACGAGTACGTCCTGAACGTGGACGAGGTGGTTCGGACCGCCCTGTGGCTACGGCGCGGACTGCTCTACCTGGCCGCGTCGGTGGCGTTGTGCGGCCTCCTCTCCATCGGATCCGGGCTGGCATCTCACTCCGTCTGGTTCGTGCTCTTCGGGCTGCTGCTCCTGATCGAGGTGCCGATGCTGATCGCGGTCCAGGTACGCCGGTTCCGGCGCAACTATGCGACCAACCAGGGATTGCACCGGGTCATCACGTTCTCACCCGACGGCATCATGGCGCAGGGGCTGGTTGCGGTCTCGTTCGGCTGGGACTACTTCACGGCCTGGTCGCTGCGACGGAACTCGCTGATCTTCGTCCGGCACGTGGGCCGTCAGCGACTGCACTTTCTCGTGGTCCCGATCGATGCGGTGCCTGACGACGAGTGGCAACAGCTGACCACGACGCTGTTCGAACGGCTCGGACCGGCGCGGAGACCGGACGTCGTGCGTCGTGCCAAGCTCACGCGTGCGGTCGGGGCAGGAAAACCTAGTGAAGAAAACCTGGTGAAGTAGCACCACGGCATCCCTAAGGTGCAGCACATGGAGACTACGTCGATGGCCGACCCGGCCCAGCATGCCGCTGTCGTTTGGCGACCCGTGACGGTCGACGACATCCCCGCATGGAACGGTCTGCTCGCGCGGGCCGAAGGAGTGGACCGCACGGGCGAGCACTACAACGAGGCCGACCTCGCCGAAGAGCTCGCCGATCCCGCATCCGGCCCCGAGGACCGGACCGCCGGCTGGGTCGACGACACCATGGTTGCCTTCGCCGGACTGATGCCACGCGAGGCAGTGACCGACCACTGGCGCGTCCACGGGGAAGGCGTGGTCGACCCCGTGCATCGCGGGCAGGGCCTGGGTTGGCACGGCGTCGAGTGGGCCGCCAGCCGCACGCGGCAGCTCCAGCAGGAGCGCCACCCGACCGTTGAGACGCGGCTGCAGGTGACGGCGTCCATGGACCGGACCGATCAGCTTGCGCTGCTCGAGGAGGCCGGCTTCACCGCCGTGAACTGGTCGGCAACGATGCGGGCCCAGCTCGACACCGGCCAGGTTCAGGACGGAGCCGAGGTGACGTGGCCCGACGGCCATCACCTGCGCACCTATGGCCGCGTTCTGAGCACGGCCACCCGGGACGCGCACAACGCCGCGTTCCTCGACCATTGGGGCTTCGTCCCCTGGACGCCGGCGATGTGGGAGCAGTGGGTCGACGGGACCCGCAACTCACGGTTCGACCTGTCCTGGGCGCTGGTCCCCGATGACCATCCCCAGCTCGTCGTCGGGTATGTGCTCACGAGTGAGTTCGACGCGTTCGAGCAGGTGACCGGCCGCCGCGAGGCCTACCTGGCCAAGATCGGCGTTCGCCGGGAGATGCGCGGCCGCGGGATCGCCTCCGGGCTGCTGCGTCACGCTCTGTCGGCGTACCGCGAGGCCGGCTTCCACGAGACGTCACTGGACGTCGACACCAACAACCCGACTGGCGCTTTCGGGCTGTACGAGCGGCACGGGTACGCCGTCGAGCGGCGCACGGCGACGTACCAGCTGACCCTGCCCGGACGATGAACGCGCTCGAGCTCGTCACGCTTGCAGCAGGCGACTTCGAGCTCAGGCCGCCGCGTCCCGAGGATGCCGGAGCCGCGCTGGCGATGCTGGCCGATCCCGAGGTGCGGCAGTGGCATCCCGGGCCGGCGACGCTCACGCTGGGCTCGGTTCGCGACTGGCTGGAGCGGGGTCGCGACTGGTCCGGCGGCTCCGCCGCGGTGTGGACCGTGCACGAGGCGGACTCTCTGGTGGGGCAGGCGTACGTGTTCAGCATCGATCCCGAGCAGCTCGACGCCTCGGTGGCGTATCGGACCGCGCCGTGGGCACGGGGTCGAGGTGTGGCGACGGCCGCTCTGAGGGCCATGACGGCCTATGCGTTCGAGGTCATCGGCATGGAACGGATGCGACTGCTGCACTCGGCCGCGAACCCAGCGTCGTGCCGAGTGGCCGAGAAGGCCGGCTATGGCCTCGAAGGCACCGAGCGAGGCGGCTTTCGGGACGACGACGGGGTCCGCTGGGACAGCCACCTGCACGGCTGCCTGAAAGCCGGCGTGGTCAATCGCCCGTGACCCGTAGGTCAGCCCGGGCGCGGGTGTCGTGGGCCGCGAAGTGGACAGACTCGAGGTGGGTCCAGGCGAGCCAATGGGGGAGCACCTGCTCGCCGTCGCGGGCGACGCCGCGCCTGATCCGCTCGTCCGGTTCGGCCTCCAGCCACACCAGCAGGCTGGTGTAGGCCTCGAGGGGGAGGGCGCCCGAGCCGCAGCCTTCGAGCACCAGGACCTGGGGCGGCCCGAAGGTCTCCCAGGTAGCGAATCGCCCGGCGGCCCAGTCGTAGCGCTGCCATCGAGCTGGTTGCCCGGCCGCTACGGGTGTGAGCACCTGCTGTTCCACGCGCGGCGCCAGCATGTCGTCGAGGCCAGTCCAGCCGGCATACAGGTCGTCCATGTGCAGCACCACGACCTCGACCGAGCGGCGGGCGACCTCGGCGCGCACGCGCTCGGCGAGGGTGGTCTTGCCGGAGCCGGCCGGCCCGTCGAGGGCGAGGAGCCGGGTCGCGCCACATCGTGGCGGGCGGTCGAGCAAGGCCGTGACGAGATCTCGCGGCGCGACGTTCGCGAGGTCGTCCGGGCCCCCGACGGTCGAGGTGACCAAGGCAGTTCCCCTGTTCCCTAGGCGCATTTGCCTAGGGAACCATCCTTCCGGCTTGTGCACTAGGCAAACGGACGGCCCCTGTGGGCAGAGGGGAGGCGGTAGGTTTTTTGGGTGGGAAGGTCGCTACCGGATCCGGGGTTCGCGGGGGATTCCGGCGCTGCCGATGAGCCGCTGTGCGCGGCGCTGCGGGTGTACACCGTGGACGGACGCAACTCCCCGGTTCTCGTCGCGCTGTCGCGCGCCCGCCTGCTCGTCCCGGTGGTCGCTCTTCTCGGCGAGGCCGAGCTCGACGACACCGGCCTGACGCATGACAAGAGCGCGGACATCGCGACCGTTCTGATGCGCGGACGCGACGGTCGGACCGCCCTGCTGGCTTTCACCAGCCTGAGTGCGCTGACGACGTGGAATCCGGAAGCGCGTCCGGTACCGGTGACGATCCGCGACGCCGCCGGTTCGGCGCTCCAGGAGGGTGCCTCGGCGCTGCTGATCGACGTAGCCGGACCGACCATGTTCGTGGTCGAGACGCCGGAGCTGCAGCAGCTCGCGCAGGGGCACCGCCTCGCGGCGACGCCTCACGGCTATGCGTGGGTCGCGCGTGGCTAGCTGTGATGAGCAGAGACGTTGGTCGAGATCGTGTGATGAGACGGTCTGACGTAGTAGACGGGTGAAGACCTCCCGATGTGGAGTGGAGCTACCTAGGAACCGCTCCACGACCAGGAGGTCTTCATGTCCCACGCTACCCACCCCAACGCTGCCCTGACCTCTCGCGCCCGGCTGAGGCTGGCACGCCTGATCGTCGATGACGGCTGGCCGCTGGCACGTGCAGCAGAGCGCTACGACGTGTCGTGGAAGACCGCGGCAAAGTGGGCTGCCCGCTACCGCGAGGAAGGCCCGGACGGAATGAGCGACCGCTCGTCCCGGCCGCACCGGCAACCGCATCGCACACCCCAGCCGATGGTCCGCAAGATCGTTCACCTGCGCTGGAAGCAGCGGTTGGGACCGGTCGAGATCGGCGACCGGCTTGGCATGTCGTCCTCGACGGTGCACGCAGTCCTGGTGCGGTGCCGGCTCAACCGGCTCACCCACATCGACCGGAACACCGGAGAGCGGATCCGCCGATACGAGCATGAGCGGCCCGGTGATCTGATCCACGTCGACGTGAAGAAGCTCGGCAAGGTCCCAGACGGCGGCGGCTGGCGCTATGTCGGGCGCCAACAGGGCGAGAAGAACCGATCGGCAACGGTCACTCGCACCGGCGCTGCGCGCAGCAGGTCGCGCAACCCGGTGATCGGAACCTGTTACCTGCACACCGTCATCGACGACCACTCACGCGTCGCCTACGTCGAAGCCCGCGACGACGAGACCAAGGAAACCGCGACCGAGGTGCTGCGCAACGCGGTCGCGTGGTTCGCCGAACGGGGCGTCACCGTCCAGCGAGTCCTCAGCGACAACGGCAGCTGCTACCGCTCCAACCTGTGGCGCGACACCTGCATCGAGCTCACCATCACACCGAAATGGACCCGGCCCTACCGACCCCAGACCAACGGAAAGATCGAGCGCTTCCACCGAACCCTTGCCGAAGGCTGGGCCTTCAAAAAGTTCTACAACTCCGAATCCGCCCGACTCGCCGCTCTGCCATCATGGATCCACGAGTACAACCACCACCGGCCCCACTCCGCCATCGGCAAGTGCTCACCCATCAGCAGGTTGGACAACCTGGCTGGGCATCACAGCTAGCCGGCCGCGTCGTGATGTGACGGCCGGACATACCGGCTGCTAGTCTTGCTCCTGACCATTCTGTCGTCGGCTGTCCGCAGCTGTTTGATCCTGGGAATCGTCAGACCGCGGTCCGACGTTATGACAGATGCACAAGCGGAGGCCACCTCCCACCCGCAACGACCGCGAGGTCGTCGGGTCCCGGTCGCGAGAAGCAGTTTGAGCGTTGCTGATGAAGCTCAGCACGAGCAGCGGTGGATCGCCCAGCGTCGCTCCGGCGGCGAGGATGTGGCTTTCGTGCGTAGGCACGGAGGCCTTTTTTGTTGGCCGGCTCCAGGTGAGCGGGTGACAGGCAAGGCGTTCGGGTCAGGACCACTGAACCAACAACAGGAGGACTCATCAGCACGGAGTTGCGCGTCAACGACCGTATCCGCGTTCCCGAAGTACGTCTGGTCGGGCCGAACGGTGAGCAGGTCGGCATCGTTCGTATCGACGACGCCCTGCGTCTGGCCCAGGAGGCCGACCTCGACCTCGTCGAGGTCGCACCGACGGCACGTCCGCCGGTGTGCAAGCTCATGGACTACGGGAAGTTCAAGTACGAGAACGCCCAGAAGGCACGCGAGACACGGCGCAACCAGACCAACACGGTCATCAAGGAAATGAAGCTCCGCCCCAAGATCGACGCTCACGACTACGAGACCAAGAAGGGTCACGTCGTGCGCTTCCTGAAGCAGGGCGACAAGGTCAAGATCACGATCATGTTCCGCGGTCGCGAACAGCACCGACCCGAGCTCGGGTACCGCCTGCTGCAGCGTCTGGCCGGCGATGTCGAGGAACTCGGGTTCGTCGAGTCCTCGCCCAAGCAGGACGGTCGCAACATGATCATGGTGCTCGGACCGCACAAGAAGAAATCCGAAGCCAAGGCAGAGGCCAAGGCCGAACGCAACGAGCGCGCCGCACTGCGTGCAGCCGACCGGGATGCCGAGCGGGCCGAACGGGTCGCGCACTCCGAAGCCGTGTCGGACAAGCCGAAGAGAGTGCCGCGCCGCTCGGAGAACCTCGACCCGGACATGTAACCAGTGCCCGCCGGTCACGGCCGGTCACGGCCGGTCACCGGCCGGCAGCAAGCAGAGGCAGCATCACCCAGTAAGCAGCACCGCCAGCACGCCAGTACAGCCAAGCAAGCATGAGGGACGGAGACGGCAGCCATGCCGAAGATGAAGAGCCACTCAGGAACCCGTAAGCGCGTCAAAGTGACGGGCTCCGGCAAGCTCCTGCGCCAGAAGGCAGGCAAGCGTCACAACCTGGAGAAGAAGCCGTCGACGATGACGCGCCGGATGACCGGTACCACCGAGGTGTCGCCCGCCGACGCCAAGAAGGTCAAGAAGCTTCTCGGCCTCTGAGGCCCCCGCAGACAACAGAGTTCAAGGAGTAACACGTGGCACGCGTCAAGAGGGCGGTCAACGCCCACAAGAAGCGCCGGGAGACCCTCGAGAAGGCCTCCGGCTACCGCGGTCAGCGGTCCAGGTTGTACCGCAAGGCCAAGGAGCAGGTCACCCACTCGCTGGTCTACAGCTACCGTGACCGCAAGGCCAAGAAGGGCGAGTTCCGTCGGCTGTGGATCCAGCGCATCAACGCCGGCGCTCGCGCCAACGGCATGACCTACAACCGGTTCATCCAGGGTCTGCGTGAGGCCGGAGTCGAGGTCGACCGTAAGATCCTCGCTGACCTCGCAGTCAACGACAACGCCGCGTTCGTGGCGCTCGTCGAGGTCGCCCGGGCACACATTCCCGCGCAGGCCGAGAAGGCATCCGCCTGACAGTCCTGACCTCGCGGTCGGCTCGCATCAAAGCCGCTCGCGCACTGAAGCGCCGAGCCGGGCGGATTACGGCTCGGCGCTTCCTCACGGAAGGGCCGCAGGCCGTCCGTGAGGCGTTGGCGTATGACGGACCCGGTGGTCCGTGTGTTGTCGAGATCTTCGCGACCGTCGAAGCAACGCAACGGCATCCGGAGCTGCGCTCGACCGCGGAGGCGTCAGGCGTGGCCTGGCAGCAGGTCGACGACGCCGGGCTGGCATCGCTCACCGAGACGGTGACCCCGCAAGGCGTCGTCGCCGTATGCCGCTTCCTCGACGGCTCGCTCGACACCGCCCTCGCCGCTGCGCCAGACCTGGTCGTCGTGTGCGCGCACATCCGCGACCCCGGCAACGCAGGGACCGTCATTCGCTGCGCCGACGCTGCCGGAGCGGGCCTCGTGGTGATGGCAGGGGAGTCCGTGGACCCCTACAACGGCAAGGCCGTACGAGCCAGCGTCGGATCCTTGTTCCACCTGCCGGTCGTGTCAGGGGTCGGTGTCGACGACGCGGTGGCCGCGATCCGCTCCGCGGGTCTGCAGGTGCTGGCTGCGGACGGTGCCGGCCCGGTCGACGCGGACGAGCTTGTCGAGAGCGGTCAGCTGAGCCGGCGTACGGCCTGGCTGTTCGGCAACGAGGCCTGGGGCCTCGAGCCCGACACTGCAGCGTTGGCCGACCAGGTCGTGCGGCTTCCGATCTACGGTCGGGCCGAGAGCCTCAACCTTGCGGCAGCCGCCGCCATCTGCCTCTACACCTCAGCCCGCGCTCAACGACGCGGCTGACGGCCTGCACTCACCATCAATCGGCCCCGGCCGGGCCGCCGTCCAGCAGGCGGCTGTCCACAGGCTCCGTTCCAGTCGTACACAGGCTCGGTTGCGGGGTCGAGATGGGCATCGAACACTTGTACGGTATGGGCACGATCGAGGCAACCGTAGCGACGCCGCCGGGTGCTCCGGCGGACCAGGTTGATCCGGGACGCCGGATCGAGGCCGAGGTGGCGATCCACTTCACCCCCGCTCAACACCAGCCAACCGCCGGCAACAACCGCCCCAACGCCCCACCTGCCTGACCAGGCACCCTCATCTCCGATGACCCACGTTCCATGAGCTGCTGGAGCACGTGTGGGTCGTCAACACGTCGCATCCGGCCCGACCGGAAACACCGTGCTGTCGGGAGGTCAGATGGGGGATGAACTCGACCCGCCGGAACGGTTGACGAGCCGGATGATCGACCAGTGGATCGCCACGTTCACCACCGCGGTGGCGATGAGGAGCGCGTCGTAGGGGTAGCTGCCCAGGTCGACGTGTCCAGGCATGAGTACGGACCACGGAAAACCCAAGGCGGCGACGGACACGCTCGCGAACCCCGCACCCACGTTGGCGTCGTACGTGGCGCCGCCCGCCTGGGTTACCAGGAGCACCACGGACAGCAGCCCGGCCAACACGGTGTGACCGACCACGAAACCCCACGGGGCTGCGAGCCTCCCAGCCTGCGCAACCCTGTCATCTGACAACTCCGTCCCCATCGCCCGAATTGTGCCGTACGTATGGGTCAGATCAGCGGAGGCCCGCGGCGGGTGGCGCTGGTTTCCGCCCGACCGCCGAACTTCTGCTGCGACCGCGTCGTGGCTGCACGTCCCACGGCTCGCGGGCTAGTCTGTGAGCGGCCTGGTCTCAGACCCGAAGGGGAGGCGCGCGTGGTTGACGGTGCTCCCAGCTCTGGCGTGCTCGACGCTCTTCCAGACGGCGTCGTGCTCGCGGACGCCGACGGCTACGTGACGACAGTCAACAGGGCGGCCAAGCGGTTGCTGGCGGTCGACGGAGAGGCGGTCGGGCGCCACCTGACGCATGTGATGGCGCTGCAGGACCTCGGGGGAGCGGACTGGTTCAGCTCGGTGCGTCCGTACGACGGCTTGTCCCTCCGCAGCCGACTCCTCGAGTCGCCCTGGCTGACGTCGTCGGGAGTCGAGCTGCTCGTCACCGGCCAGCTCCACCGTGACAGACCGGGAGGCAAGGTCGTCTCGACCGCGTGGGGAATCCGCGATGCGCGGTCGCGGCAACGTGTCGACCGGGAACGTTCCGACCTGGTCGCGACGGTGGCCCACGAGCTGCGTTCACCCCTGACCGGAGTGAAGGGGTTCACCGCGACGCTGCTGTCGAAGTGGGATCGGTTCACCGAGTCACAGAAGCAGCTGATGCTCCGCACGGTCGACGCCGACGCCGACCGCCTGACCCGGCTCATCGGCGAGCTCCTGGACGTAGCCCGGATCGACACCGGCCGACTCACCGTGCGCAAGGAGCCCGTCGACCTCGTCGAGGCCGTCTCTGCTCAGCTCGAGCCGATCAGCATGTCCAGCGGCCGGACGATCTCGTTCGTGAACTCGGGGCGGCCCCACGTCTGGGCGGACAGGGACAAGCTCGCGCAGATCGTCGCCAACCTCGTGGAGAACGCGGTCAAGCACGGTGATGGCGACGTCACCGTCACGGTCATGGAGACCGACGACGGTGGCGCCGAGCTGCTCGTCGACGACGCCGGCGACGGGATCAGCCCCGAGATCCGGCCCCGCATCTTCACGAAGTTCTGGAAGCACGGCTCGACCGGCGGGTCCGGCCTCGGCCTGTACATCGTGGGTGGACTCGTCGACGCGCACGAGGGCGAGGTCCACGTCGAAGGGTCGCCCGACGGGGGCGCGCGGATGCGGATCATGCTGCCCAACGGACGCCCGGACGTGCTCAGCTGAGACGCGGACGCCGACGTCGGGTGCCCGTCAGGGAAACCGGTTCGCGGTCCACGGCGCCGACTTCCTAGACTCTGCAACGTCACCCGGGCAGTCCGAGCCGTCGTCCGACAGTCGAGAGCAAGCGAGCCAGACCCATGTCAGGTCCGAACAAGGAGTACGACCCCGTCGAGGTCACTCCCCTTCACGCCGACCAGGTCGCTGCCATGCGCGATGAGGCCGTGGCCGCCATCGAGGCCGCCGCCGACCTGGCCGAGCTCAAGGCCGTCCGTCTCGCCCACGCCGGGGACCGCTCCCCGCTGGCCCTCGCCAACCGTGAGATCGGCGCACTGCCACCGCAGGCTCGCAAGGACGCCGGCCGACGGATCGGCCAGGCGCGCGGTGCCGTCAACGCGGCACTCTCGCGGCGTACCGCGACCCTCGAGGCCGAGCAGGAGGAGCGGATGCTCGTCGAGGAGACCGTCGACGTCACGCTGCCCTACGACCGCGACCCGCGCGGCGCTCGCCACCCCTTGACGACGTTGCAGGAACGGATCGGCGACGTCTTCATCGCGATGGGGTGGGAGATCGCCGAGGGGCCGGAGGTCGAGGCGGAGTGGCTCAACTTCGACGCCCTCAACCTGGGTCCGGACCACCCGGCCCGGTCGATGCAGGACACGCTGTTCCTCGAGCCCGAGGACGCGGGCGTCGTGCTGCGCACCCACACCTCACCGGTCCAGGCGCGGAGCATGCTGAGTCGCGACCTGCCGATCTACGTCATCTGCCCGGGGCGTACGTATCGCACCGACGAGCTCGATGCGACCCATACCCCCGTGTTCCACCAGGTCGAGGGGCTCGCGGTCGACAGAGGACTCACGATGGCCCACCTGAAGGGCACGCTCGACCACTTCGCCACCGCGATGTTCGGGGAGGGCATCACGACACGCTTCCGGCCGTCGTACTTCCCGTTCACCGAGCCCTCCGCCGAGGTCGACCTGGTCTGCTTCGTCTGCCGCGGCACCGAACCGGACGTGCAGACCTGCCGCACCTGTCGGGGTGAGGGTTGGATCGAATGGGGCGGCTGCGGAGTGGTCAATCCTCGCGTCCTGGTCGCCGGTGGCATCGACCCCGAGGTGTACTCCGGCTTCGCCTTCGGCATGGGCATCGAGCGCACGTTGATGTTCCGCAACGGCGTCGAGGACATGCGCGACATGGTCGAGGGCGACGTCCGGTTCACGCAGCCCTTCGGAATGGAGCTCTGAGATGCGCGTCCCCGTGTCGTGGCTGCGCGACTACGTCGACCTGCCCGCCGACCTCGACGTGAAGGAGCTTGCCGACCGGCTCACCTTCCTCGGTCTCAAGCTCGAAGCGCTGGAGGCTGCCGGTGCCGACGTCACCGGCCCGCTGCTCATCGGCCGCGTGCTGGCGTTCGAGGAGGAGGAGCACTCCAACGGCAAGACGATCCGGTGGTGCCAGGTCGAGGTCGGCGAGGGCGAGCCGCGGGGGATCGTCTGCGGTGCCCGCAACTTCGCCACCGACGACCTGGTCGTGGTCGCGCTTCCCGGAGCGGTGCTGACCGGCGGGTTCGAGATCGCGGCGCGCAAGACCTATGGCCACGTGTCGGACGGGATGATCTGCTCGGCCCGCGAGCTCGGGCTCGGCGACGACCACACGGGCATCATCGTGCTCCCGTTCGGTTCGGCGGAGGTCGGCGCGGAGGCGGCGCCGGTGCTGCATCTGCGCGACGACGTGATCGAGTTCGAGATCAACCCCGACCGGGCCTACGCCCTGTCCGTACGCGGCGTCGCCCGCGAGGCGGCGACGGCGTACGGGCTCGAGTTCCGCGATCCCGCCCTCACGCTACCGGCGGCACCGGCGGGAGAGGGCTACCCGATCGAGGTCGACGACCCAGCCGGGTGCGACCTGTTCGTTGCGCTCACGGTCGACGGCTTCGACGCCGCCCGACCGTCACCAAGGTGGCTGACGCGCCGGGTCCAGCTGGCGGGGATGCGGCCGATCTCGCTCGCCGTCGACGTGACCAACTACGTGATGCTCGAGCTGGGTCAACCCATCCACGGCTACGACCAGGCCAGGCTGCAGGGATCGATCCGTGTACGCCGGGCCACCGCGGGCGAGAAGCTCACCACCCTCGACGGGACCACGCGCACGCTCGACCGCGAGGACCTGCTCATCACCGACGACCGAGGCCCCATCGGACTCGCCGGCGTGATGGGCGGGGCCGAGACCGAGATGAGCGCCGCCACGACATCCGTGGTGATCGAGGCGGCGCACTTCGAGCCGGTGACGATCGCCCGGGCAGCACGTCGGCACAAGCTGCCCAGTGAGGCGTCCAAGCGCTTCGAGCGGGGCATCGACCCGACGATCGCATCGGTGGCCGCCCGACGCGTCGCCGACCTGCTCGTCGAGCACGGAGGCGGCCACGTCGCTGCCACCGCGACTGTCGTGGCAAAGCCGGCAGCGCGGGAGTCCATCACGATCGATGCGCAGCTGTCTGCCCGCGTCGCCGGGTTCGCGATCGCCGACGACACCGCTGTCGAAGCGCTGCGCACCGTGGGGTGCCAGGTCGAGGTGGCAGATGGGCGAATCACGGCAAGGCCACCGGCGTGGCGCCCTGACCTCAACGACCCGAATGACCTGGTCGAGGAGGTCCTCCGCATCGTCGGCTACCCGCTGGTGCCCAGCGTGCTGCCGGCGGCACCAGCCGGCCGCGGGCTCACCAAGCACCAGCGGCTGCGACGCCGCGTGGGTATCGCGCTGGCGGCGGCCGGGTACGTCGAAGCTCTCGCTACCCGTTCATCGGCGGCCGTGACCTCGACGCCCTGGGCCTGACTGCTGACGACGAGCGACGCAGTGCGTTGCGCGTGGCCAATCCGTTGTCGGAGCAGGAGCCGCTCCTGCGCACGACCCTGGTGCCGGGCCTGTTGCGCACGCTTGGCCCGCAACGTCAGCCGTGGCCAGGACGCCATCGGGCTCTTCGAGCTCGGCAGCGTGTTCTTGCCCGGCGTGGCCCGCCGCCCGGCCGCACCACGCCTCGGGGTCGACCGGGCACCGACGCAGGAAGAGCTCAAGGAGCTGGAGGCTGCTTTGCCCGACCAGCCGCTGCATGTCAGTGTCGTGCTGTCCGGGCTGCGTGGTCAGCCGGGCTGGTGGGGCGCCGGCCGCCCAGCGACCTGGGCCGATGCAGTCGAGGGGGCCCGCGAGATTGCCCGGGCCATCGGTCTCACGCTCGAGGTCGAGTCGGCGCAGCACTCGCCCTGGCATCCCGGTCGATGTGCGCGGCTGCTCGTCGACGAGACACCGGTCGGCTACGCCGGTGAGCTGCATCCCAAGGTCTGCACGGCGTACGACGTGCCCGCCCGGACCGCAGCGTTGGAGCTCGACCTCGATGCGCTCATGCTGCAGGCACCCGATCTGACGTTCGCGCAGTCCTTCTCGACGTTCCCGGTGGCCAAGGAGGATGTGGCGCTCGTTGTGGACGCTCAGGTCAGAGCTGCCGACGTCGAGATGGCGTTGCGCGATGGCGCGGGTGAGCTGTTGGAGTCCGTACGCCTCTTCGACGTCTACACCGGAGATCAGATCGAGCCCGGCAAGAAGTCGCTGGCGTTCTCGTTGCGGTTCCGGGCGGCAGATCGGACCTTGACCGAAGCCGAGATCGGGCCGGCCCGGGACCTGGCCGTGGCCTGCGCTGCCGAGCGGACCGGCGCTGTCCAACGTGTCTGAGCGCGAGCGCGGGCCGGTCGCACTGGTGACGGGAGGCAGTCGAGGCATCGGCGCCCGCCTCGCTGCGATGCTGGCCGAGGACGGGTACGCCGTGGCTGTCTGCGGCCGGGACGCGGAGCGGGCCGAACAGGTGGCGGCCGGTTTGACCGGTCGTGCTCTGGGGGTCGCGGCCGACGTGACGGATCCGGCTCAGGTCGAGGCGGTCGTCGCCACGGTGACCGAGCGTCTTGGCCCGATCGAACTGCTCGTCAACGCCGCGGGGGTCCGCGATCATCGTGCGCGGCCGTGGGAGTCCGACCCGGCCGACTGGTGGCGGACCCTCGAGGTCAACGTCCGTGGCGTGATGCTGATGACCTCGGCCGTGCTGCCAGGGATGATCGCCCGCGGCCGCGGTCACATCGTCGACCTCGGTTCGGGCATCGCGTTCCGGGCCGAGCCTCGCTACTCCGCGTACTCGGTCTCCAAGGCCGCCGCTTATCGCTGGCTCGACAACGTCGCCACGGCACTCGGCGCCGATTCGCCGGTGCGTGTGGTCAACGTCAGTCCGGGCGTGGTCCGTACCGACATGACCGAGGAGATGTGGGATGAGTCCGATGCCATCGAGTTCGGGTCGACCGAGCCGGTCGAGACCTTCGTACGGCGGTTCGCTGCCGGAGAGCTCGACCACCTGCACGGTCAGTTCGTGCACGCCGTCAAGGACGACTACTGACTGCTCGCGCCTGCCATGGGGTGTCGAGGGGCGCTGTCAGTAGCCGCCACCACCCGAGGTCGTGTACGCCGCGGACGACGACGAGCCGCCCTTGATCCAGTGGCCATCGGTGCCGAGGACCCACCAGAGGCCGCCGGACAGGTTCAGGCCCTGGCCGGTGATGTCACCCTCGCCCTGGTCGCCGACGTAGGTGTACACGGGGAAGCCGTCGACGGTCAGCTGCCTGGTCCCGTCGACGCGGTCCAGGACGCCGAGCTGTGCGGTAACACCGGGCGGCGCTTTCGGCGTGCCCTGCCCGGCCCGGTCCAGCGGCCAGTAGACCAGGCACGAACCGGAGCAGTTGGACGTGCCGGGGGAGTCGGCCGCGAACGCGTACAACGTCTTGCCCGCGGAGTCGGTGAGGATCGTGCCGAGCGAGGTGGACGTGGTGCGGAGGCCGACTCCGGGTCCGGACTGCGGGCTGGTGGCGCCGCCGTCTCCCGACCCGCCGTAGCTGTTGCCGCCTGCGCAGGCCGTGAGCGTGAGCAGGGCGGCCAGCCCCAACACCCGATACGTCGTCTGTCTGGTCATGGTGATCTCCGATCTCGTTGTCCGTCATGGACACGTGCTGGAGACCCGGATGGTTCAAACGGTGGCCGGTCGCCGTCTTCCGGACGGCTGAAGCGGTAGCACGTGGTGGGTCAGCCCCCCGGGCGCAGGTCTGCTGCGTTCGCGCGCAACAGCGTCCGGCCCTGCTCGGTGACCACCTGCAGGCCGGTGATGTCGGTGGGGGCCAGGCCGGTATTGCCGGTGACCACGGCCGTGCCGTCGTACCGGGCAACCCAGGTGGCGGCGACCTCGGGCTCGCCGGAGGTCGCGACGGCGAGCAGCCGGCAGCGTTCACCCGGTCGGACGCCGGAGAGGCTGACGCGCACCTGGCTGCCCGTGTCGACGGCGGTGATGACGAAGCTGCCGCGGATGTCGGTCGTGGGGTCTGAGACCGCGGCCACGACGCGACCCGCACCACCGCCTGTGTCCGGTGTGCCGTTCCACGGACCCAGCACGATCACGGCGGTCGCAGCCAGAGAGGCCACGGCGGCAGCGCTGCTGAGGCGCAGCCTGCGGGTGCGGTGCCGGGTCGCGGCCGCCCGGTCGGCTTCGGCGACCTGGTCGAGGGTTCGACGGAGCAGAGCCGCCGGCAGCGGAGGAAGGTCGTCAGCGACGTCGGAGGCGTCGACACTGCCCAACAGGTCGGGAAGTGGGATCAGCTCGGCCCGGATGGCCGCGCAATCCGAGCAGGAGGCGACATGGGTCTCGACGGCGCGTCGTTCGGAGGGATCGGCCAGACCGAGGACAGCGGCACCCAACAGGGGTCGGATGTCGGCGCAGTCGTTCCGATGGTCGGTCGTCATGACGTGACACCTCGCTCGTTCAAGGCCAGGCGCAGGGCGCGCAGGGCGTAGTAGGCGCGCGACTTCACCGTTCCCGGAGGTATGCCGAGCCGGGAGGCTGCCTCGGCCACGCTGCTCCCGCGGTAGTACGTCTCGATGATGACAGCACGGTGCTCAGCGCTGAGGGACGTGAGCGCCTCGAGGATGGTCCACGAGCGCAGCGCCTCCTCGATGTCGTCGCGCGTATCGGCGGCCAGCTCGACCTGGTCGCCGCCGACCTCGTGCGGCCGGGAGCTTCGCGCCCGGGCGTCGTCGATGATCACGCGCCGGAGCACGGTCATGAGCCACGCGCGTGCCGAGCCTCGTCCGTCGGCGAACGCCTCCCGATGCCGCCAGGCACGCAGGAGTGTCTCCTGGACTGCGTCCTCCGCCCGCTGCGTGTCACCGGCGGTCAGGTGCCGCGCGTACGCGAGCAGAACCCGCCCGTGCTCGCGGAACAGCTCGGCCACGAGCACATCGCCCGCCGGCAACGGCTGCGGCCCCGAACCGGCGGGCACCACCCTCATGCCTGCACAACGCACGCGGAACCCGCATGGTTCACCCAGCGCCGAACTTGCATATATCTTCCGCAACCAGAATAATCATGCTGGTGACCGTCACCGTAGCCGTAGCCGGCGCCAGTGGATATGCCGGGGGAGAGCTCCTCCGACTGCTGCTGGCTCACCCGTCGGTCGAGATCGGTGCCGTGACGGCGGGAGAGTCTGCCGGCACGACCATCGGATCTCATCATCCGCACCTGGTACCGATCGCGGACCGGGTGATCGCGCCGACCGACGGAGCGTCCCTCTCTGGACATGACGTGGTCTTCCTGGCTCTGCCGCACGGCACGTCCGCCGCCCTGGTCGAGCAGCTGGCGACCGACACCGTGGTGATCGACTGTGGCGCCGACTTCCGCCTGACCGACGATGACGCCTGGTCGAGGTTCTACGGCGGGTCGCGCGCCGGCGCCTGGCCCTACGGACTGCCCGAGCTGGCAGACCAACGGCAGGTGCTCAGCAGCGCAACCCGGATCGCCGTACCGGGGTGTTACCCGACCGTGGCGACGCTGACGATCGCACCAGCCGTCAGCAGCGGGCTGGTGGACACCACCGACCTGGTCGTGGTCGCCGTGTCCGGCACGTCCGGTGCCGGCAAGGCCGCCAGGACACATCTGCTCGGTTCCGAGGTCATGGGCTCAGCCTCGGCGTACGGCGTCGGGGGACTGCACCGGCACACTCCCGAGATCGAGCAGAACCTGCGCCTGCTCACCAGCGGTCCGGTCAGTGTGTCGTTCACTCCCGTCCTCGCGCCCATGCCGCGCGGCATCCTGGCCACCGTCTCGGCGCCGGCTCGGCCCGGCGTGACGGTCGAGGACGTCGAGGCGGCCTACACGGAGGCGTACGAGAAGGAGCCATTCGTCCACCGGCTGCCGCCCGGCCAGTGGCCGCAGACGCAGTCGACGATCGGGTCGAACGCCGTTCACGTCCAGGCGACCCTCGACGATCGGGTCGGCCGGGTCGTCGCGGTCGGCGCGCTCGACAACCTCACCAAGGGCACCGCTGGCGCCGCGGTGCAGAGCATGAACCTGGCTCTCGGGTACGCCGAGGACGCCGGCCTCACGACCGTCGGAACGGCGCCATGACCGTCACCCATCCCCGGGGATTCCGGGCAGCCGGTGTCGCAGCCGGCTTGAAGTCCAGCGGGGCGGAGGATCTCGCCCTGCTGGTCAATGACGGGCCGCGTGACGTCGTGGCAGCCGTGTGGACGAGCAACCGGTGCAAGGCCAACCCGGTGCTGTGGAGCGAGCGGGTGTCCGCGACTGGACGAGCCCGCGTCGTGGTGGCCAACTCCGGGGGAGCCAACTGCTACACGGGCGCCGCGGGCTTCCAGAACACGCACGCCACGGCGGAGCACGCCGCTGCGGTCCTGGACGTCGCGCCGATTGAGGTGATCGTGTGCTCGACCGGGCTCATCGGCGTTCTCAATGACCGGGACAGCCTGCTGAACGGCGTCGACCGCGCGGCGGCGCTTCTCACCGGGGCCGGCGGTCCTGCTGCGGCCGCGGCCATCATGACCACCGACTCCGTCCCCAAGCAGGCGGTGGTCAGCGCCGGAGACTGGTCGATCGGCGGGATGGCCAAGGGGGCGGGCATGTTGGCGCCCGGCCTGGCCACGATGCTCGTCTTCCTCACGACCGACGCCGACGTGGACCACGCCACTGCCGACAAGGCGCTCCGCGAGGTGACGGCAGTGACGTTCGACCGGTTGGACAGCGACGGCTGCATGTCGACCAACGACGCGGTCGTGCTCCTGGCGTCCGGTGCCAGCGGAGCGCGTCCGTCATACGACGAGTTCGCTGACACCCTGCGAACGCTCTGTCATGACCTGTCCCAGCAGCTGCTGCGTGACGCCGAAGGTGCCGAGCACGACATCGCCATCACCGTGGTGGGGGCGGCCACCGAGGACGACGCAGTCGCCGTCGCGCGCTCCATCGCCCGCAGCAACCTCTTCAAGTGCGCGATCTACGGTCGGGACCCGAACTGGGGCCGGATCCTGGCCGCGGTCGGGACCACGGATGCGCAGTTCGACCCGACGGACCTCGACGTCGCGCTCAATGACGTGTGGGTCTGCCGCAACAGTGGACTCGGCGCGGACCGCGAGCTGGTGGACCTGTCCGGACGCGACGTCACGGTCACGGTCGACCTGAAGTCCGGCGACTGCACCGCCACCGTCTGGACCAACGACCTCACGCACGCCTACGTGCACGAGAACTCGGCGTACGCGTCATGAGCGTCGACTGGAAGCAGGTCACCGCGAAGGCGGCCACGCTCGCCGAGGCGCTGCCGTGGCTGGAGAAGTACCACGGCAAGACGATCGTGGTGAAGTACGGCGGCAACGCCATGACCGACGACAGCCTGAAGCGGGCGTTCGCCGAGGACATCGTGTGGCTGCGCTACGCCGGTTTCAAGCCGGTCGTGGTCCATGGCGGCGGCCCGCAGATCAGCTCGATGCTCGACCGCCTCGGCATCCGGTCGGAGTTCCGCGGCGGCTTGCGGGTGACCACGCCCGAGGCGATGGACGTGGTCCGGATGGTGCTCGTCGGCCAGGTCGGTCGGGAACTGGTCGGCCTGATCAATGCGCACGGTCCGCTCGCTGTCGGGCTCTCCGGTGAGGATGCCGGCCTGTTCCGTGCGACCCGTACCGGCACGGTCGTCGACGGCGAGGACGTCGACCTCGGCCTGGTGGGCGAGGTCGCCGAGGTACACCCCGCAGCAGTGCTCGACCTCATCGCGGCCGGGCGGATCCCCGTCGTGTCCACCGTCGCGCCCGACGAGCTCGGGCAGGTCCACAACGTCAACGCCGATACGGCGGCCGCGGCCCTCGCGGTCGCTCTCGGCGCCGAGAAGCTTCTCGTGCTGACCGACGTCGAGGGCCTGTACCGCGACTGGCCCGCCAGCGACGACATCATCGGCCAGATCGGGGTGGACGCGTTGCGTGAGCTGATGCCGAGTCTGGCCAGCGGGATGATCCCGAAGATGACCGCCTGCCTGCGAGCCGTCAGCGAAGGAGTGCCCCGGGCAACGGTCGTCGACGGGCGGGAGCCGCATGCCGTGCTGCTCGAGATCTTCACCGACGAGGGTGTCGGCACCCAGGTGCTGCCGGCCGCCGAGACCAAGATCCGTACCGCTCTCCGGGCGCGCGACGAGGTGACGTCATGACCACGTCCACGACACCCACGACACCCACGACGACAGCGAGCGCTGACGAGACGCAGGCCTCGACGTTCACCGGTCGGTACGCCGGGGCACTCATGAACACGTTCGGACCGCCGCGCCGGGTGCTCAGTCGTGGCGAAGGGCTGCTACGTCTGGGACGTCGACGGCAACCGCTACCTCGACCTGCTCGGCGGTATCGCGGTCAACGCCCTCGGACACGCTCACCCGGCGGTGCTGCAGACCCTCGTGGAGCAGGCCCAGACGCTCGGACACGTCTCGAACTTCTTCGCGACCACGCCCCAGATCCAGCTGGCCGAACGCCTCCTCGACCTGCTCGGGTCGCCGGGCAAGGTGTTCTTCACCAACTCCGGGGCCGAGGCCAACGAAGCCGCGCTCAAGCTCACCCGTCGCACGGGTCGGACCAAGGTCGTCGCCGCCGAGGGAGCATTCCACGGTCGCACGATGGGCGCATTGTCCTTGACGGCTAAGGCTGCCTACCGCGAGCCGTTCGAACCGTTGCCGGGTGACGTGGACTGGGTGCCCTACGGCGACGTCGCAGCGCTCGAGGCGGCGGTCGACGACGCTACGGCCGCCATCGTGCTCGAACCGATCCAGGGTGAGGCCGGCGTCGTCGTACCCCCGGACGGCTATCTCGGTGCCGCCCGTCGGATCGCTGACCAGCACGATGCGCTGTTGTGGCTCGACGAGGTGCAGACCGGGATCGGCCGCACCGGGTCGTGGTTCGCCTTCACCGATCCCTCGACAGGTCTCGGTGATGCACGCCCGGACATCGTCACGCTGGCCAAGGGACTCGGCGCCGGTTTCCCGATCGGTGCATGCGTCGGGCTCGGCGCTGCCGGCGACCTGCTCGGTCCCGGTCACCACGGGACGACATTCGGCGGCAACCCGGTCGCGGCCGCCGTCGCCTCGACTGTGCTCGACGTGATCGAGCGCGACGGCCTGTTGCCGCACACCGTCGAGACCGGTCGGCACCTGCGGCAGACCCTGGCCGGCGTACCCGGAGTCCTGGCAGTCCGGGGCCGCGGACTGCATGTCGGCGTGATCATCGCCCCCGGGACAGCGAACGGTGCTGCACTCGCCGCGCTGGACGGCGGCGTGATCGTCAACGACTGCACTCCCGACACGCTGCGGTTGACGCCGCCGCTGCTCATCGAGACGGCACAGATGGAGCAGGCTGTCCCTGTGTTGGCAGCGGCCCTCGCCTCCTCGGTCGCGGCACCTGGCCACCGCCCGACCGACGATGTGGAGTCCCCATGATCCGACACTTCCTGCGCGACGACGACATCACGGCGGCCGAGCAGACCGAGATCCTCGACCTCGCCGACAAGTTCCGCGCCGACCGGTTCCACCAGCAACCGCTTTCGGGTCCGCACGCCGTGGCCGTGCTCTTCGACAAGCCGTCGACCCGGACTCGCGTGTCGTTCGCGGTCGGGATCGCCGAGCTCGGCGGCTACCCGCTGGTCATCGACGCACAGTCGTCCCAGATGGGGCGCGGCGAACCCATCGAGGACACCACGCGAGTGCTCGATCGGCAGGTCAGCGCCATCGTGTGGCGGACCTTCGGGCAGGACCGGGTTGCCGCGATGGCGGCGGTCTCGCGGGTGCCGGTCGTCAACGCCCTGACCGACAAGTTCCACCCGTGCCAGATCCTCGCCGACCTGCAGGCCGTGCGGATGCACAAGGGCAGGACGGCCGGCCTGACGATGACCTATCTCGGTGACGGCGCCAACAACATGGCGCACTCGTACCTGCTCGGCGGCGCGCTGGCCGGGATGCACGTCCGGATCGGCTCTCCCGCGGAGTACCAACCTGATCCCCAGGTGATGACCGCCGCCGCCCGGCAGGCCGCGGAAACGGGTGGCTCGGTGCTGCACGAGGCTTCCCCGCAGGCCGCTGTCCAGGGGGCCGACGTGGTGGTGACCGACACGTGGGTCTCGATGGGGCAGGAAGGCGAGGCGGGCGACCGGTCGTCGCCGTTCGTCGCCTACCGGGTGGATGCCGAGGCGATGGCACTGGCGGATCCCGAGGCCGTCGTGCTGCACTGCCTGCCGGCCTACCGGGGCAAGGAGATCAGCGCCGACGTCATCGACGGCCCGCAGAGCATCGTGTGGGACGAGGCCGAGTGCCGGTTGCACGCGCAGAAGGCACTGCTCACCTGGTTGCTCGCCCGTGCGGGGGAACGATGAAGGCCATCACCGTCGCGACCACCAAAGCGGCCCGGCACGCGAAGATCGTGGAGCTGCTCAGCCGTTACCAGGTTCGCTCACAGGCGGAGCTCGCCGACCTGCTCGCCAGGTCCGGGCAGCGGGTCACCCAGGGCACGGTCTCACGTGACCTGGTCGAGCTCGACGCAGTCCGGGTCCGCGACGGCCGAGGTGTCCTCGTCTACGCCGTCCCCGGTGAGGGCGGCGACCGGACTCCCCGCCCGGCGACCGAGTCCGCTGTGGCCGAGAGCCGGCTGGCGCGACTGTGCAACGAGCTCCTGGTCAGCGCCGAGGCCTCGATGAACTTCGTCGTCCTCCGCACGCCTCCCGGTGCCGCGCAGTTCCTGGCGTCGGCCATGGACAAGGCCGAGCTCGCCGGCGTACTCGGCACGATCGCCGGGGACGACACCGTCCTTGTCATCACGCGCGACGCCAACGGTGGCGGCCCGCTCGCCGCCCGCTTGCTCGCACTCGCCGACAGCGGCGGGGAGCGAACCTGACCTGCAGCACCAACCACCCGCAGCACCACAGACCACAGCACCACAGCACCAGACGACAGCACCACAGCCTGCAGCACAAGGAGAGCGTCGTGACCACCTCAGCACTACCCGCACCGGCCGGCCAGGACCGGATCGTGCTCGCCTACTCCGGCGGACTCGACACCTCGGTCGCCATCGGCTGGCTGGCGGACCAGACCGGCGCCGACGTGGTCGCGGTCGCGATCGACGTCGGCCAAGGTGGCGAGGACATGGAGAGCATCCGCAAGCGTGCGCTCGCGTGCGGCGCGGTCGAGGCCGTGGTGATCGACGCGAAGGACGAGTTCGCCGAGCACTTCTGCCTGCCGGCCCTGCAGGCCAACGCGCTCTACATGGATCGCTACCCTTTGGTCTCCGCGCTCTCGCGGCCGCTGATCGCCCGGCACCTCGTCCACACGGCCGGTGAGTTCGGCGCCACGATCGTCAGCCACGGGTGCACGGGCAAAGGGAACGACCAGGTCCGCTTCGAGGTCGGCATCGGAGCCCTCGCGCCGCACCTGAAGGTCATCGCGCCCGTACGCGACTACGCCTGGACGCGAGAGAAGGCCATCGCGTACGCCGAGGAGCACGACCTGCCGATCGACGTGACCAAGAAGTCGCCGTACTCGATCGACCAGAACGTCTGGGGCCGGGCGGTCGAGACCGGCTTCCTCGAGGACATCTGGAACCCCCCGATCGAGGAGCTCTACTCCTACACCGCCGACCCGGCGACGCCTCGCGAGGCCGACGAGGTCACCGTCACGTTCGAGGCTGGTGTGCCGGTCGCCATCGACGGCCGACACGTGACGGTCCTGCAGGCCATCCAGGAGCTGAACGAACGCGGTGGCGCCCAGGGCGTCGGGCGGCTCGACGTGGTCGAGGACCGTCTCGTCGGCATCAAGAGTCGCGAGGTCTACGAGGCCCCAGGAGCCATGGTGCTGATCACCGCGCACCAAGAGCTCGAGAGCGTCACCGTCGAGCGGGACCAGGCCCGGTTCAAGCGGACTGTCGACCAGCGGTGGGGCGAGCTGGCGTACGACGGCCTGTGGTTCTCTCCGTTGCGGCGGTCACTGGACGCGTTCGTGTCGTCGACCCAGCAGCATGTCACCGGCGAGATCCGGCTGACGCTGCACGGCGGTCGGGCCGTCCCGACCGGAAGGCGCTCACCGGCGAGCCTGTACGACTTCAACCTGGCCACGTATGACGAGGGCGACTCCTTCGACCAGTCGCTCGCCAAGGGCTTCGTCGAGCTGTGGGGACTGCCCAGCAAGATCGCGGCTCGCCGTGATGGACGTATCCCGGCACCGGAGCTGCGGGGAGCGGCTCAACAGGCCACCCGCTCCGAGCACCACGATGCCTGAGGCTACGGGTGCTTCCGGCTCGCGGCTGTGGGGAGGGCGCTTCGCGTCCGGCCCTTCCCCTGAGCTGGTCGAGCTCAGCAGGTCGACGCACTTCGATTGGCGACTCGCGCCGTACGACCTGGCCGGGTCCCGTGCGCACGCCCGCGCGCTGAACAGGGCCGGCCTGCTGACCGACACGGAGCTCACCCGGCTGCTCGCCAGCCTCAACGAGCTCGGTGCGGCTGTAACAGCGGGACGGTTCACGCCCACCCCTGATGACGAGGACGTCCACTCGGCGCTCGAGCGAGGGCTGGTCGAGACGGCAGGCCCCGAGCTGGGTGGTCGGCTGCGCGCGGGCCGTTCCCGCAACGACCAGATCGCGACCCTGTTCAAGCTGTATCTGCGCGACCATGCCGCCACGATCGGTGCGCTGGTCGCGACGTTGGCAGGGGCTCTCGCCGACCAGGCAGAGCAGCACCGCGGCGACCCGATGCCGGGCCGCACCCACCTGCAGCACGCCCAGCCAGTGGTGCTCGGTCATCACCTGCTGGCCCATGCCTGGCCGTTGCTCCGAGACCTGAGCCGGCTTCGCGACTGGGATGCGCGCGTCGCCGCCGAGTCGCCGTACGGCTCCGGTGCGCTGGCAGGCTCATCGCTTGGGCTCGATCCGGAACAGGTGGCACATGACCTCGGCTTCACGGGCTCGGTGGCGAACAGTATCGATGGCACGGCTGCCCGAGACTTCGTCGCGGAGTTCGCCTTCACCACGGCGATGATCGGTGTCGACCTGTCGCGCCTCGCCGAGGACCTGATCATCTGGGCGACGAGGGAGTTCGGGTTCGTGCAGCTCGACGACGGCTACTCGACCGGGTCGAGCATCATGCCGCAGAAGAAGAACCCCGACATCGCCGAGCTCGCCCGCGGCAAGTCTGGACGCCTCATCGGTGACCTCACCGGGCTCCTGGCCACGCTGAAGGCCCAGCCCCTTGCCTACAACCGTGACCTGCAGGAGGACAAGGAGCCGGTCTTCGACGCGATCGACACGTTGGAGGTGCTCCTGCCGGCCGTCACGGGGATGGTGCGGACCCTGCGGTTCGACACGACAAGGATGGCAGCGCTGGCCCCGCAGGGGTTCTCGCTGGCCACCGACGTGGCGGAATGGCTGGTGCGCGAAGGTGTGCCATTCCGGGCCGCCCACGAGATCGCCGGCGCCTGCGTACGCCGCTGTGAAGAGCTCGGTTGTGAGCTCTGGGACCTCTCGGACGTAGACCTGGCCGCGATCTCACCGCACCTCAAAAGGGGCGTTCGGACGGTCCTCACAGTGGAGGGCTCGCTGGCTTCGCGCGACGGTCGGGGTGGGACCGCGCCTGTTCGCGTGGCGGAGCAGATCGAGGAGCTGCGGTCCGCCCTTGTCCGACTGACCCCCCGGACCAAGTAGACCGTCAGGCTGGATCGGCCGGTGCCCTGGGACTGCGCCGATACGCCGACACGGACGGGTCATCGCGCAGCCAGAACCGCCACGGCACGTCCGCGGCGTACCGGATGCCGACCCGCGGGCCGCTGGCCACAGCTGTCGAGGGAGTCGCCGGGTCGAGTGCGAAGGCGGGGTCCGAGAGCAGGTCGACCTCGTTGTCGTCATGGCCGATGCCGAGTGCTTGGGTCAGGCAGGCCGGGCCACGTGCCAGCGCACGATCCGAGACACGATATCCGCGTCTGGACCGAGCCAGCTCGACTCCTTCGACGACCCGGCCGGCGCGCAACAGGACCGCGGAGGCGGTGCCCTCGGGTCCGACGACGAGGTTGGCGCACCAGTGCATGCCATAGGAGAAGTAGACGTAGAGGCGGCCGGGCGGCCCGAACATGATCGCGTTTCGAGGCGTCCGGCCGCGGCCGGCATGCGACGCCGGATCGGTCTCACCGGCATACGCCTCGACTTCGGTCAGCTCCACCGTCACGAAGCCGTCCGGCGTGCGGTGCGTGAGCCGCCACCCGAGCACGGCCGGAGCGGCCTCCGGGGCCTGGCAGCCGAGCACCGACCGCGGATCGGAGCGGACGGTCACGAGAGGCCTCGGTCGCTGGCGTCCCGCAAGGCGGTGTAGGAGGCGACGAGCGCCAGCCGCTCCTGCGCGATGAGGGGATCGTCGAGGCGCCGACCGGCCCGTACCCAGGCGTCCGACAGGTCCATGGCCGCGACCCGATGCTCAGCCGCCGGCCGGGTGAGCTCGGGCAGGGCCCCGTACACGTACGCGTAGAGAGCGTTGAGCGTGTCGACGAGCTGCCCGCTCGTGACACCCTCGTCGTGCTGATGGCGGCGGTGCACGTCCCACCAGGCCACCTCGAGTGCGGCCGCGCGGTCGGGCTCGACGGCATGCCGCCCCGACGACCGGACCAAGGCGTAGAAGTGGCGCATCCCTGCCCTTGCAGCGTGGGGGTCGTTGTCGGGGAACGGTGCCCAGGCTCGGTTGGCCCGCAACACGTGCCAGGCGCCCAGGACGCTGCGGCGAGGTCCCATGCCGAAACCCGTGCTGACCATCCCGACGGCCGCTCGGAGGAAATGGCGCCACTCATGTCTGTAGTACGCCACCCACGCGTTGCACTCGTGGTGGCCCAACGCCACCGGATCGAAGGCCCACGTCCCCTGTGGCGGCGCGCTGAAAGTCGTCACCTGACTGATCTTCGCTGCGGCCGGTCGTGCCTGTCGAGAGGGCGGTTTGCTGGTCGTGCCTGTCGAGACCCCGTTCCGCTGGTCGAGCCTGTCGAGACCCCGGTGATCTCGCCGGGCTCGATTGGCCGGTGGGTGATCTCGACAGGAGCGCGCAAGGGGAAGAAGATCTCGGCAAGGGGAGGAGCGGGAGTCCGAGATGAGCCACGACGAGACCATCGAGGCAGTGGTGGCGCAGCTGCAGCAACGGATCGACGCGCTCCAGGAGGGGGACAGCCACCGGAGGATCTTCCTCGAGACCTATCAGCGCACGACCCAGGCAGTAGGCACCGCGATCGCCGATGCCCGGTTCGAGGACCCGCGCTGGGTCGAGCGCTGGGACGTGGTCTTCGCCCAGCTCTATCTCGACGCCCACGATGCGCACGAGGCGGGCCACACCGCCCACGTGCCGAGGCCCTGGCGGCTCGCCTTCGCGGCCGATCCGGGGCTGCCTGCACTGGTGCATGTCTTGCTGGGGATCAACGCACACGTGAACTACGACCTGCCGCAGGCGATGCTGGCTGTCATCAGCGATGAGGACTTCACAGACACGGTCATCATCGACCGTCGGCGTCGCGACCACGAGCGGATCGACACGGTGCTCTCGTCCCGCGTCTCCGCGGAGGACGCGGCCCTGGGTGGCGGTCGGTCCTGGCTCGACACCGTGCTCACGCCGCTCAACAGGCTGGCTTCCAAGCGATTCCTGCGGGAGTCGCGTCAGAAGGTCTGGCACAACGTGGGAGAGCTCCAGCGGGCCAGGCTGGACGGCCCGGCTGCCTACGACCGACGGCTGGCTGAGCTGGAAGTGCTCAGCGCGGCACGGATCGCGGACCTGCTGCGGCCAGGTCAGGTACTCCTCCGGCTGGCCGTTGCCGGGTTCGGCGTGTCCCTGCCCCCGGCCTGAGGCGAGACGTGGGTCCCCTGCAGGCCCATGAGTTAACCGCTTGCCCGGCCCCGCTCGCGATAGGGCAGGCTGTCCGCATGCACCGCCTCAGGGGCGGGCCCATGACACGAAGGGAACATCGTGAACCAGCACGTCCTCGACGACCTCGAGTGGCGCGGCCTCATCGCGCACTCGACCGACATCGACGCCTTGCGCGCCGAACTGTCGGAGCGGCCGATCGCGGCGTATTGCGGGTTCGACCCGACGGCACCGAGCCTGCACATGGGCAACCTGCTCCAGATCCTGACGTTGAAGCGGCTGCAGCACGCCGGGCACCGCCCGGTGGGAGTCGTCGGTGGCGCCACCGGCATGATCGGTGACCCGAAGGAAGCGGGGGAGCGCGGGCTCAACTCCCTCGACGTCGTCAAGGAGTGGACCCAGACCATCCGCGAACAGCTCGAGCGGTTCCTGTCGTTCGAAGGCGCCAACGCCGCCCTCGTGGTCAACAACTACGACTGGACGGCCAGCCTCTCGACGATCGACTTCCTCCGAGACATCGGCAAGCACTTTCCTGTCAACCGGATGCTGGCGCGCGATGTGGTGCGGTCTCGTCTCGAGGCCGGGATCTCCTACACGGAGTTCAGCTACGTGCTGTTGCAGTCGATGGACTACCTCAATCTGTTCCGGGACCACGGCGTCCGGCTGCAGACCGGTGGAAGCGACCAGTGGGGAAACATCACGGCCGGCGTCGAGCTGGTGCGGCGTACCGATGGCGAGCGGGTGCACGCGCTCGCGACGCCACTCGTCACCAAGGCCGACGGCACGAAGTTCGGCAAGACCGAGTCGGGCTCCATCTGGCTCTCCGCCGAGATGACCTCTCCGTACGCCTTCTACCAGTTCTGGTTCAACACCGACGACCGCGACATCGTCTCGCTGTTGAAGTACTACTCGTTCAAGTCCCACGAGGAGATCGAGCAGCTTGGCCGGCTCGTGGAGGAGAAGCCGTCCCTTCGCGCGGCCCAACGGGCCCTGGCGGAAGAGATGACCACACTGACGCACGGTGCTGACGAGACCGAGCGGGTCAAGGCGGCCTCGGCGGCGCTGTTCGGTGGGGGAGAGCTGTCCGATCTAGACCCAGCCACGTTGGCCGCCGCACTCAGCGAGGCACCGCACGTCGAGATTCCTCTGACACCGGAACTGCCCTTGCTGGTCGACCTGTTCGCCGACACAGGACTGGTCGGCAGCAAGAGCGAGGCACGGCGGACGGTCGCTGAGGGCGGCGCCTACGTCAACAACGAACGGATCACCGATCCAGACGCTCGCGTGGACAAGGAAGCGTTGCTGCCGGGCGGGTGGCTCCTGCTGCGAAAGGGCAAGCGCAACCTGGCCGGCGTCCGCGTAGGCACCGACGGCTGAGATGTCACAGCGAGTCGGCTGAGATGTCACGGTGGATCGACGACCTCGAGGCAGCGGCCGGTCGGCTGCTGCCCGAGGTCGTCGCCGCCTACTACCGCCAGGGTGCGCGGGACGGACTGAGCGCCGCCGAGGCCGAGCAGAGCTGGCGGGAGGTGCGGCTGCGTCCGCGTGTGCTCCGAGACGTCTCGACGATCACCACGTCGACGACCCTCCTCGGAACGCCGGTCGCGCTTCCGCTCGCGCTGGCACCGACGAGCCTCCAGCGGCATGCCGCCGCCGAGGGTGAGGTCGCGATGGCGGCAGGAGCGGCCGCCGCGCAGACGCTGGTGGTGGTGTCGAGCAACGCCGGAGCGTCGTTCGCCTCGATTGGAGCTGCCGGCGCGCCCTGGTGGATCCAGGCGTACGTGCTGCGAGATCGCGCGCTGACCCAGCGGATGCTCGATCAAGCGGTAGCTGCTGGAGCGCGAGCGGTCGTGGTCACGGTGGACACGCCGATCACGGGCACCAAGTACGACGACGGACCATCGGTCTGGGAGTCGACGCCCGACGGGTTCAGCCACACGAACGTGCACGCGGCCGGGGAACCAGGCGGCGCCGACCTGACGAAGGCAGACGACCTGACACCCGACGTGATCGGTTGGCTCTCCGAGGTCACCAAACTGCCGGTCGTCGTCAAAGGCGTCGTACGAGGTGACGATGCGGTCCACGCCGTCGAAGCCGGCGCAGCCGCCGTCTGGGTGTCCAATCACGGCGGCCGGCAGCTCGACCAGGCGGTGTCCACCCGGTGGGCACTGCCGGAGGTGGTGGATGCAGTCGGTGACCGCGCGGAGGTGTACGTCGACGGAGGCCTGCGGCGCGGCGTCGACGTGCTCACGGCGTGTGCACTGGGCGCCCGCGCCGCCTTCGTGGGCAGACCCAGCCTGTGGGCGCTGGTCGTCGACGGCTCAGCTGGTGTCACCCGCTTGCTCGGTGAGCTCGACAGCGAGCTGCGCGAGGCCATGACGCTTGCGGGATGCCCGCACATCCGGGACCTGGGTCCAGACCTCGTGGTCTCGGCCCGCGCGCTCAAATGACACCAGTGTGGTTCTGACCCCACCTCGGCCATCGCGGCACGGCTCGTTTGACGGGTGAAAACACGGTCTGACCTGCGGCGATGCGATTGTGACCGCCGCCACACGATGTCGATTTGACGTGTTCGGCCCCGCTACGTAGTGTTCTACCTGCCTCGCCGGAAGCGACGGGACGCAAGACCTCCAAAACACCGGAGATCGGGCGGCCGGCCCAGCGAGAACCCCCCACTTCGTAGGTCTGATCCGACGTGCTCAAACGGCCGTCGGAACGCGTCGATGCAGGCGGGATCTGGGCCTGGGAACCGATTTGACGGTCCCCTACTCACCCGGTAAGTTAGTGCGAGTGCCCCTGAGCCTGGCCGTGAGGCCTGGCAACGGTGTGCGCGCGATCCTTGAGAACTCAACAGTGTGCCAAAAGTCGACGACGAATTAATTTAACGCCCCGTCGGCAGCTCGGACCAGCTTGCTGGTCCGGTGATGTCTGACGGTTCCTTTGGTAAGACACGTCTTCTGGTCCTCGGACCGAGGAGACACTCTTGCCGGGATACTCCAATGATTCGGCGAACGTGGCACCCTCGGGTGTGCGGTCGTCAAAGAATTTCAACGGAGAGTTTGATCCTGGCTCAGGACGAACGCTGGCGGCGTGCTTAACACATGCAAGTCGAGCGGTAAGGCTCCTTCGGGAGTACACGAGCGGCGAACGGGTGAGTAACACGTGAGCAATCTGCCCTTCACATCGGAATAACTTCGGGAAACCGAAGCTAATACCGGATACGACCATCGAGGGCATCCTCGATGGTGGAAAGTTCCGGCGGTGAAGGATGAGCTCGCGGCCTATCAGCTTGTTGGTGGGGTAATGGCCTACCAAGGCGACGACGGGTAGCCGGCCTGAGAGGGTGACCGGCCACACTGGGACTGAGACACGGCCCAGACTCCTACGGGAGGCAGCAGTGGGGAATATTGGACAATGGGCGAAAGCCTGATCCAGCAACGCCGCGTGAGGGATGACGGCCTTCGGGTTGTAAACCTCTTTCAGCAGGGACGAAGCGAAAGTGACGGTACCTGCAGAAGAAGCACCGGCCAACTACGTGCCAGCAGCCGCGGTAATACGTAGGGTGCAAGCGTTGTCCGGAATTATTGGGCGTAAAGGGCTCGTAGGCGGTCCATCGCGTCGGGAGTGAAAAGCTGGGGCTCAACCCCAGTCCTGCTTCCGATACGGGTGGACTAGAGGTAGGTAGGGGAGATCGGAATTCCTGGTGTAGCGGTGAAATGCGCAGATATCAGGAGGAACACCGGTGGCGAAGGCGGATCTCTGGGCCTTACCTGACGCTGAGGAGCGAAAGCATGGGGAGCAAACAGGATTAGATACCCTGGTAGTCCATGCCGTAAACGTTGGGCGCTAGGTGTGAGGGACATTCCACGTCCTTTGTGCCGCAGCTAACGCATTAAGCGCCCCGCCTGGGGAGTACGGCCGCAAGGCTAAAACTCAAAGGAATTGACGGGGGCCCGCACAAGCGGCGGAGCATGCGGATTAATTCGATGCAACGCGAAGAACCTTACCTGGATTTGACATATAGGGAAATCTGCTAGAGATAGCAGGTCCGTAAGGGTCCTATACAGGTGGTGCATGGCTGTCGTCAGCTCGTGTCGTGAGATGTTGGGTTAAGTCCCGCAACGAGCGCAACCCTCGTCCTATGTTGCCAGCACGTAATGGTGGGGACTCATAGGAGACTGCCGGGGTAACTCGGAGGAAGGTGGGGATGAGGTCAAGTCATCATGCCCCTTATGTCCAGGGCTTCACGCATGCTACAATGGCCGGTACAAAGGGCTGCGAAACCGCAAGGTGGAGCGAATCCCAAAAAGCCGGTCTCAGTTCGGATTGGGGTCTGCAACTCGACCCCATGAAGTCGGAGTCGCTAGTAATCGCAGATCAGCAACGCTGCGGTGAATACGTTCCCGGGCCTTGTACACACCGCCCGTCACGTCACGAAAGTCGGCAACACCCGAAGCCGGTGGCCCAACCCTTGTGGAGGGAGCCGTCGAAGGTGGGGCTGGCGATTGGGACGAAGTCGTAACAAGGTAGCCGTACCGGAAGGTGCGGCTGGATCACCTCCTTTCTAAGGAGCAGTTGGCACTGTCCACCGCGTCAAGCGGTGATCGCAGTGTCCATGTGTCGTTTCTCGAGCGAATGTCTCGAGGCGACACTGCTCGTTAAGTGGAACGTCGACTATTTGGCTTCGCAGTCGCGACGGTCGCGCAAGTACAACCAGCTCTGCTGGAGTGGAAACCCGCACCGAGACGACGGCGAGATCAGGCACACTGTTGGGTCCTGAGGGATCGGGCGCTTCCGAGAGCAATCTCGGCGGCCATTCCTCTGGACTCATCTCCCCATCGAACTAGGCGCCCTCGGCGCCCCAGCGATGACTCGAGATGAGGACCGCCCGTACCTTGAGAACTTCATAGTGGACGCGAGCATCTTTGTAGCAATTTTTTGTTGAGAGTTTTTGACAAGCTACTAAGGGCACATGGTGGATGCCTTGGCATCAAGAGCCGATGAAGGACGTAGGAGTCTGCGATAAGCCCCGGGAAGTTGACAACCGAGCTGTGATCCGGGGATGTCCGAATGGGGAAACCCAGCTGGAGTTATGTCCAGCTACCGTCGCCTGAACACATAGGGCGTTCGGAGGGAACGTGGGGAAGTGAAACATCTCAGTACCCACAGGAAGAGAAAACAACAGTGATTCCGTGAGTAGTGGCGAGCGAAAGCGGAAGAGGCTAAACCGTGTAGGTGTGATAGCCGGCAGGCGTTGCCTATGCGGGGTCGTGGGACCACTTGGTCGATACTGCCGTATTGACAGAGAGTAAGAAACCATTGCTGAAGTTGAAGAGGACTGGAAAGTCCCGGCGTAGAGGGTGATACCCCCGTAAACGTAAGGCAGTGGCTCTCGAGTGTCATCCCGAGTAGCACGGAACCCCTGAAATTCTGTGCGAATCTGGCGGGACCACCCGCTAAGCCTAAATACTCCTTGATGACCGATAGCGGACAAGTACCGTGAGGGAAAGGTGAAAAGTACCCCAGGCGGGGAGTGAAATAGTACCTGAAACCATGTGCCTACAATCCGTTGGAGCGGTTTCGTCATTTATTTGGCGGGGCTGTGACAGCGTGCCTTTTGAAGAATGAGCCTGCGAGTTAGTGGTGTGTGGCGAGGTTAACCCGTGTGGGGAAGCCGTAGCGAAAGCGAGTCCGAACAGGGCGAATCAGTCGCACGCTCTAGACCCGAAGCGGAGTGATCTATCCATGGCCAGGTTGAAGCGCGGGTAAGACCGCGTGGAGGACCGAACCCACCAGGGTTGAAAACCTGGGGGATGAGCTGTGGATAGGGGTGAAAGGCCAATCAAACTCCGTGATAGCTGGTTCTCCCCGAAATGCATTTAGGTGCAGCGTCGCGTGTTTCTTACCGGAGGTAGAGCACTGGATGGTCTAAGGGGCCTACAAGCTTACTGAAATCAACCAAACTCCGAATGCCGGTAAGTGAGAGCGCGGCAGTGAGACTGCGGGGGATAAGCTCCGTAGTCGAAAGGGAAACAGCCCAGACCATCAGCTAAGGCCCCTAAGCGATAACTAAGTGGAAAAGGATGTGAAGTCGCAGAGACAACCAGGAGGTTGGCTTAGAAGCAGCCACCCTTGAAAGAGTGCGTAATAGCTCACTGGTCAAGTGATTTTGCGCCGACAATTTAGCGGGGCTCAAGTTATCCGCCGAAGCTATGGCATTCACGCGTGTACTCGGCAACGCCTTCGGGCGCTGTCCAGGTGCGTGGATGGGTAGGGGAGCGTCGTGTGGCGAGTGAAGCGACGGGGTGACCCAGTCGTGGACGCCACACGAGTGAGAATGCAGGCATGAGTAGCGAAAGAGGGGTGAGAAACCCCTCCGCCGAATGACTAAGGGTTCCAGGGTCAAGCTAATCTGCCCTGGGTAAGTCGGGACCTAAGGCGAGGCCGACAGGCGTAGTCGATGGACAACGGGTTGATATTCCCGTACCGGCGCTGACGCGACCATGACGAACCTAGTGATGCTAAGTGCCCGAACTTGATGATGTCTTCGGACGGATTCGGGGGAGCGCACGACCCGAACTGGTAGTAGTCAAGCAATGGGGTGACACAGGAAGGTAGCCCAACCGCGGCGATGGTAGTCCGCGGGTAAGGATGTAGGGCGAGACATAGGCAAATCCGTGTCTCATGAGCCTGAGATCTGATGCCGAGCCGATTTAGGCGAAGTGGGTAATCCTATGCTGTCGAGAAAAGCCTCTAGCGAGCTTCAGAGCCGCCCGTACCCTAAACCGACACAGGTAGTCAGGTAGAGAATACCAAGGCGATCGAGTTAACCATGGTTAAGGAACTCGGCAAAATGCCCCCGTAACTTCGGGAGAAGGGGGGCCGGATCCGTCAGTAGACTTGCTCTACGAAGCGGAGATGGCCGCAGAGACCAGGCCCAAGCGACTGTTTACTAAAAACACAGGTCCGTGCTAAGTCGCAAGACGATGTATACGGACTGACGCCTGCCCGGTGCTGGAACGTTAAGGGGACGTGTTAGTCACTTCGGTGGCGAAGCGCAGAACTTAAGCGCCAGTAAACGGCGGTGGTAACTATAACCATCCTAAGGTAGCGAAATTCCTTGTCGGGTAAGTTCCGACCTGCACGAATGGCGTAACGACTCGGGCACTGTCTCAACCGTGGACTCGGCGAAATTGCACTACGAGTAAAGATGCTCGTTACGCGCGGCAGGACGGAAAGACCCCGGGACCTTTACTATAGCTTGGTATTGGTGTTTGATTCGATTTGTGTAGGATAGGTGGGAGGCTTTGAAGCATGGACGCCAGTTCATGTGGAGCCAACGTTGAAATACCACTCTGATCGTATTAGATATCTAACCTAGGTCCGTAATCCGGATCAGGGACAGTGCCTGGTGGGTAGTTTAACTGGGGCGGTTGCCTCCTAAAATGTAACGGAGGCGCGCAAAGGTTCCCTCAGCCTGGTTGGCAATCAGGTGTTGAGTGTAAGTACACAAGGGAGCTTGACTGTGAGACAGACATGTCGAGCAGGGACGAAAGTCGGCACTAGTGATCCGGCGCTGGCATGTGGAAGCGGCGTCGCTCAACGGATAAAAGGTACCCCGGGGATAACAGGCTGATCTTCCCCAAGAGTCCATATCGACGGGATGGTTTGGCACCTCGATGTCGGCTCGTCGCATCCTGGGGCTGGAGTAGGTCCCAAGGGTTGGGCTGTTCGCCCATTAAAGCGGCACGCGAGCTGGGTTTAGAACGTCGTGAGACAGTTCGGTCCCTATCCGCCGCGCGCGTAAGAAACTTGAGAAGATCTGTCCCTAGTACGAGAGGACCGGGATGGACGAACCTCTGGTGTGCCAGTTGTTCCGCCAGGAGCACTGCTGGTTAGCTACGTTCGGAAGTGATAACCGCTGAAAGCATCTAAGCGGGAAGCACGCTTCAAGATGAGGTTTCTCACCGGGTTAACCGGGTAAGGCCCCCAGCAGAACACTGGGTTGATAGGCCGGAGGTGGAAGGCAGTAATGCACGGAGCCGACCGGTACTAATAGGCCGAGGGCTTGTCTTCTCTCACTCTTAATTGTTGTGTTCGCGTCCACTATGCGGTTCCCGAGATACGGTCGGGTCCGGTTTGAACCTGACGTTTGGGTTCCCGCCGGCTATATCTCCATAGAGTTTCGGCGACCATGGCGAAGGGGAAACACCCGGCTCCATTCCGAACCCGGAAGTTAAGCCCTTCAGCGCCGATGGTACTGCACGCGGGAGCGTGTGGGAGAGTAGGACGTCGCCGGACATTCTTTCACAAGAGGGTCGCCCCCGGGCGGCCCTCTTTTGCTTGTCTGACAAGGCAGCTTTGCTTGTCTGACAAGGCAGCTTTGCTTGTCCAGGGGCCGGTCATTAGCGTGAGACCAGCAGGACATCACCACGTTGAACGAGCACCGACGAGGAGTGCACTGATCATGTCGTCCGCCGACAGCAACACCCCGGGCCGGCGCCCCCCATCCGGGTCAGGTGACCGTTCACGCGGTGGGAAGCCGGACTCGCGTGGTGGGAAGCCTGCTGCTCGTGGCGGCAAGCCGGACTCACGTGGCGGCAAGCCTGCTGCACGCGGCGGCAAGCCGGACAGCCGCGGATCCCGTCCGGACCGCGAGCAGGGGGCACGTCCGGACCGTGACCGCAGCAAGGACCGCACACGCAGTACCGCTGGGCGTTGGCGTCGCGACGAGCTGCCGGAGGTCAAGCGCACAGCCGTCCAGGCGGAGTACGACGGTCCGGAGATCCCCGAGGACATCACCGGCAGCGAGCTCGACAAGTCCGTGATGGCACAGCTGAAGTCCTTGCCCGAAAAGCTCGCCGCGCGGGTGGCCCGACACCTCGTGGCGGCGGCTCGGCTGCTCGACAGCGACCCCGAGACGGCCTACAAGCACACGCTGGCGGCCCGAGCTCGAGCTTCGCGGGTAGCGATCGTCCGGGAGGCCAGTGGGGAGGCCGCGTACGCGTCGGGGCAGTTCAAGGACGCGCTCACTGAGTTCAAGGCCGCCCGACGGCTCAACCACAACCCGATCTACCTCCCGATGATGGCTGACTGCGAACGTGGTCTCGGTCGTCCGGAGCGGGCGCTGACGTTGGCGAAGGACCCCGCGGTGGTCGACCTCGACGAAGCCGGGCAGATAGAGATGAAGATCGTAGAGTCCGGCGCTCGTCGCGACCTCGGAGACGCCGCCGCCGCGGTGCGCACGCTCGAGGGCCGTGAGCTACGCAGTCGGTCGAGGGCGAGCTGGGCACCACGGCTGCGATACGCGTACGCCGAGGCGCTGCTGGCAGACGGCCGACCGGACGAGGCGCGCGAGTGGTTCGAACGCGCGGCCGGCGTTGACGCCGAGGGTTACACCGATGCCGCAGAGCGGCTGGCCGAGCTCGAGGGCGGGAAGCCGCTCCGCTAGGCGCGTTTCCCCTTCCACGACCGCACCGGGCGGCTGTCCACAGCCGAGGGCTGCCGGCGGCCGACCGTCGGCCTCGACGGCGAGGCTGGCGGGCGAAGGAGGTTCGCCATGACCCGAGCCCAGCACGAACCGACAGAACCGGCCGGGAGCACGCACCCGGTCCCCACCATCGAGGCGGCCACAGCGAAGGGGACGGCATCCCCCTCGTATCGCGGCGAACCGGTCGTCGCTCGCAACGACGTGATCCTGCGGGGCCGGGTCGCAGCACCGGTCGACGAGCGACAGCTGCCGAGCGGCGACACGATCATCACCGCGCGCCTCATCGTCGACCGCGACGCCGTCGCCTTGAGCAGGTCCAGCCAGCGCGTCGACACGATCGACTGCGTGGCCTGGTTGCGCAAGGCCCAACGCTCCATGCGTGGTTGGCAGGCGGGTGAGCACGTCGAGGTCTCCGGCGCGATTCGCCGGCGGTTCTTCCGGGGCGCAACCGGTCCGGTCAGCCGAGTCGAGGTCGAGATCCGCTCCACCCGCCGTCTCGACAAACCTCGACGTCGCGCGAAGCCTGAATGACGTTGTTGCCGAGGGAGCTGTGCGCAGCGGCGACGACGCCAACGCGGCAGATCGCCGATGGTCATCTTCTGGTCATCGGGTTGTGGTCGGGGGTCCAGCGGGGCTGGGGTGGATGAGCTGCGAGGCGGCGGAGGATGCCGATACTGGAAGCGGAGCGTATCGGCGACGACGCCAACGCGGCAGATCGCCGCCCAAGGTCCGCTGGTCAGGCTTCGTCGTCGAAGGAGCGCATAAGGAGCCCCATCCGTGGCTTGGGGCCGAACGACGTAGACTTGCGCGGCATCATCTTGCCGGCGCGGGCCACGTCCATCACTTCCGCCACTGTGGTCGGATGCAGGAGCACGGCGATGCCGTCGTCCTGGTGGGCATTGTGGAGGGTTTGTTCGACCGTGTGGTGGTAGCCGACCTGGTCCTCGCTGCTGCCCCAGGCGGGCAACAGTCGCGCATGGAGCAGTTCAGCGTCGCTCACGGCGTGGTCGCGGGCGGCGGTCAACCGCACCGTCCGGGTGACCTGCCCGTCGCTGAGCACGAACAGTCCGGGTCGATCCGGTGCCGCGGGGAGGCCGTCGAGCGCGTGTGGAGGTGACAGCTCGAAGCCGACCGGCGCGGTCAGGTCACTCAGAGCCAGTTCCGAGACGCTGCGGTGGATCGCGCCGAGCTGGAGCGGGTACTCCGACTGATCGATGAGCAGCGCCAGGCCGCGGTCCCAGGGGCCGTTCCCGTCGCCGATCGAACGGTGCCGTTTGCGCAGCTGCATGTAGGTCGCGTACCGGTGATGCCCGTCGGCGATCAAGGCCTGATGGGGCGCCATGGCCACCCTGATCGCTTGGATGGACGGGCGGTCGGTGATCGCCCACACCCGGTGGAAGGTGCCGTCCTGGGCGTGGACGTCGATCAGCGGCTGTCGTTGCTGGGCCTTGTGCAGAATGTCGCGGGTGGCACCCTGACCGTCGTACACGAGCAGGATCGGCTCGAGGTTCGCACGGGACGACACCAGCATCGCGAGGCGATCGGCGACGATCTGCGGGATCACCCCTTCGTGCGGAAGGACGACGCCGGCGCCACGCTTGCGCAGCTCGAGGGCACCGACCAGACCACAGACGCGATGTACCGCGTCGCCGTACTCGTACACGTAGAGTCCGGCCTGCTCGTCGGTACGCAGCACCCCGTGCTCGCGCCAGCGACGCAGGAGCTTCGCGGCGCGCGCATAGGGGTTCTCGGCCCGCACGGGATCGCTCACCATCCGGGGCAGGATGAGCCGGACGATGTTACGAGGATGCTCGTTGAGGAGGTCGTCGATCATCCGGCGGTCCATCACGTCGTACGGTGGCGACGTGACTTCACTGATGTCTCCGACCACGGCCGGATCAAACCGCATGGCTGGGAACGGACGCAGGCGCAGCTGTGCACCGGGCTTGTGCCGGTCCGGCTCCCGCTGTTCGCTCACGCTGCATGGTAGCGAGCGGGCATCGGCAGGCGGTCCGCTGCCCGGGATCGGTGCCTCGCAGTGAGTGAGGCGCCACGTGGGCTCAAGTCATCGACGGAGCCGCTGGTCTCGGCCTACGACTGCGCCATGCTCGACCTCGACGGTGTCGTCTACGTGGGTGCGCACGCGGTCGACGGCGTTCCGGCGCTGTTGGCCGATGCGCGCGCACGCGGGATGACGTTGGCCTTCGTCACCAACAACGCGGCACGCCCATCGGAGGTGGTTGCGGCGCATCTCACCGACCTCGGTGTCGAGGCGGCACCCACCGATGTCGTGACGTCGGGCCAGGCGGCCGCTCGCGAGGTCGCTGCCCGCGTCGAGCCGGGCGCGCGCGTGCTTGTCGTCGGTGGCGACGGTCTGGTGCTGCCACTGCAGGAGCTCGGTCTCGTGCCGGTGACGTCAGCCGACGACTCGCCGGCCGCGGTCGTGCAGGGCTTCCACCCGAGCGTCGGTTGGAAACTGCTCGCGGAAGCCAGCTACGCGATCGCCGCCGGTGTGCCCTGGATCGCGTCCAACCTGGACCTGACGATCCCGACTGGGCGGGGGACCGCTCCGGGGAACGGAACGCTCGTGAACGTGGTCGCGACGGCGGTCGGCCGCCGACCCGATGTGGTGGCAGGCAAGCCGTTCCGGCCGCTGTTCGACGAGACCGTACGCCGGATCGCGTCCACGCGTCCGATCGTGGTGGGGGACCGGCTCGACACCGACATCGAGGGCGCGGTCACCTGCGGGGCCGATTCGTTGCTGGTCATGACGGGCGTGACCGACGTGTCGGAGTTGTGCCGGGCCGAGCCACGCCGCAGGCCGTCGTACGTCGCCTGGACGATGGACGGGCTGATGCGACTCCACCAGACGCCCCGGCGCAGCAATGACCAGGGCAGCAATGACCAGAGCGACGATGGCCGGAGCGACGCTGAGTCCGACGCACCGGTCACCTGGTCGCTCTCGGGCTGGCGTGCGGGTGTCGATCACGGTCGTCTCGCCGTGACGGCGCAGGGGAGCGACCCGGACGCCGGCCTCGCCACCGTGACTGCGGCGTGCTGGGACTGGCTGGACCGTCAGGACGATCCCGACGCGGCACGTCAACAGCTTGATCTGTCGGTCGTGGACGGGCTGTGGACGGACCGCTAGGTTGACCGCGAGCACCGACGAGGAGATGGCGATGACGGATCAGACACACGATGACCCCCTGGACCAGGACGAGCGGTCCCAGGACCATTCGGATGCACAGTCGGACGACTCCGGGGCGACGGACCGAGCCGGCAGCGGCTGGTCCACCGGAGACACCCGGGTCGACGACGCCGTAGCCAGGCTCGAGGGTCTCGACGAGCGCGACCTGAACGAGCACGTCGAGGTCTACGACTCGGTCCATCGCGACCTGGCCGACGTCCTCGATGACGCCGGGACGCCCCCGTCGTCGGCCTGAGCCGTATCCAGGGAGTCCGATGACGCCGCCGTACCGAGGCCTGTCGTGACGCGTCGGCTGCGGTTGGATGCCGAGCTCGTACGTCGTCGGCTGGCACGGAGTCGGGAGCATGCCGCAGACCTCATCGCCGCAGGGCGGGTGACGGTCGGTGGCACGGTCGCCAGCAAGGCCGCGACCGCAGTCTCGACAGACGCCGCGCTCGTCGTACGCGCCGACCCGGCCGCGCCGGACTACGTGTCGCGGGGCGGTCACAAGCTGGCCGGCGCGCTGGCTGCGTTCGCGCCCGAGGGGCTCGAGGTGGCCGGCAGGCACGTGCTGGACGCCGGCGCTTCGACCGGTGGCTTCACCGATGTGCTGCTGCGCGCCGGCGTCGCCGAAGTGATCGCCGTCGATGTGGGCTACGGCCAGTTGGCGTGGAGCCTTCAGCAGGACGCCCGCGTCCACGTGCTCGATCGCACCAACCTCAGGGATCTGGTCGCCGAGACTCTCCCGTTCGCTCCGGACCTGGTCGTCGGTGACGTCTCGTTCATCTCACTGACGAAGATCCTGCCCGCGCTGCTCAGCGTCAGCCGACCCGGCGCCGACTTCGTTCTCATGGTCAAACCGCAGTTCGAGGTGGGCAAGGAACGATTGGGCAAGGGCGGCGTGGTCCGCGAACCCGAGCTGCGCGTCCGCGCCGTTCTCGACGTGGCCGGCAGCGCGGCCGGCCAGGGTCTGGGCGTCGTCGACGTCTGCGCCAGCCCGCTGCCAGGACCCTCCGGCAACGTCGAGTACTTCCTATGGATGCGTCACGGTGCTGGATCGATCGACCCCGCACGGGTGTGGTCGGTCGTCGATGCTGGCCCAGGGTGAGAGGCTAGAGCGGTGACGCACGACAAGACCGCCGCCCCCCGGGCCGTCCTCCTGGTGACACACACCGGGCGTACCGAGGCGGTCGAGGTGGCGACCGCGGTCGCCAAGCGCCTCATGGACGCCGACATCGCGGTCCGGCTGCTCGGTGGGGAGGCCCCCGACCTGCCCATTGCCGGGGCCACGATCGTGGACGCCGACGACGAGGCGTCACAGGGTTGTGAGCTGGCTCTCGTGATCGGCGGCGACGGCACGATCCTGCGGGCGGCTGAGCTCGTACGTGTCACCGGGACCCCGTTGCTCGGGGTCAACCTCGGACACGTCGGCTTTCTCGCCGAGGCCGAAGGCGAAGACCTCGACAGCACGGTCGACGCGATCATCGGCAGCCGCTACTTCGTCGAGGAGCGCATGACGCTCGACGTGCGGGTCTTGCACGACGGTGCACTGCTCGGGTCGGGCTGGGCACTCAACGAGGCCAGTGTCGAGAAGGCGGCCCGGCAGCGCATGCTCGAGGTCGTGGTCGAGATCGATGACCGGCCGCTGTCGCGCTGGGGCTGTGACGGTGTGGTGTTCGCGACCCCGACCGGCTCGACGGCGTACGCGTTCAGTGCCGGCGGACCGGTGGTCTGGCCGGAGGTGGAGGCGCTGCTGCTGGTGCCGATCAGTGCCCACGCACTGTTCGCCCGGCCCATGGTCGCCTCGCCGGACTCGATCCTGGCCGTCGAGGTCCTCCCGCGCACGCGTGCCGGGGGGGTGCTGTGGTGTGACGGCCGCCGTTCGATGGAGCTGCCCGCCGGCGCCCGCGTCGAGGTACGCCGTGGCAGCCGGCCGGTTCGGCTGGCCCACCTGCACGAGGCGCCGTTCACTGACCGACTGGTCGCGAAGTTCGACTTGCCGGTCACGGGGTGGCGCGGCGGCTCCGACCGGCGCGCCTGGCGAGGACGTTGATGCTCGAGGAACTGTCGATCCGGTCGCTCGGAGTCATCGACGACGCCACGCTCGAGCTCGGCCCGGGTTTCAACGTCGTGACCGGTGAGACCGGTGCCGGCAAGACGATGGTGGTCACCGCGCTGGGTCTGCTGCTCGGATCCCGTTCGGACGCGACCGTCGTGCGCGCCGGAGCGCGCAGGGCCCGCATCGACGGACGGGTCCGGGTCGACCCCGGCTCGACGGTCGGTGAACGCGCCGAGGAGGCAGGAGGTGAGCTCGACGATGACACTCTGATCCTGGCGCGCACCGTGTCCGCGGAGGGCCGGTCCCGCGCCCACGTCGGAGGCGCGTCGGTGCCGGTGGGAACCCTGGCCGAGCTCGCTGCCGATCTCGTCATCATCCATGGGCAGGCCGACCAGCAGCGGCTGCTGCTGCCGGCGCGGCAGCGCGAGATGCTCGACGCCTTCGGAGGCGACGGGCAGGCGGAGCTGCTGGCGTCGTACCGCGACACGTTCGACCAGCTCGCGGTGGTCCGCGGCGACCTCGACGACATCGTGGCGCGACGACGTGAGCGGGCTCAGGAGGCCGACGCGCTTCGATTCGGGCTGGGCGAGGTCGAAGCCGCCGATCCACGGCCCGGCGAGGACGTCGACCTGGCCGATGAGGCCTCTCGGCTCTCCCACGTCGAAGGACTCCGGCAGGCTGCGGATGAAGCCCGGTTCGCCCTCAGCGGCGACGAGACGGGCGTGGACTCGCGTGACGCCCTCGCCCAGGTAGCGGCGGCCCGGCGCAGTCTCGAGCACGAACGCGACCACGATCCGTCCCTGGCGGCGATCGCCGACTCCCTCGCCTCGGCGTCGTACGCCCTGACCGACGTCGCCGCCGACCTCACGTCGTACTCCACGTCGCTCGACGCCGACCCGGGTCGGCTCGAGTGGGTGCAGGAGCGGCGCGCCGTCCTCGGTGGCCTGACCCGCAAGTATGGCGACACCATCGATGAGGTGCTGGCATGGTCGAAGCAGGCAGCGGCGCGGCTGCTCGCGCTCGAGGACGACGACAGCCTGCTCGAGGCGCTTCGCGTCCAGGAGGCCGACCTCGAGACCAGGCTGCTTGCACTCGGATCCGAGGTCACGGCAGCCCGTCAGCAGTTGGCCGCCGACCTCGGTCGCCGCGTCACCGTCGAGCTGGCGGGACTGGCGATGCCGCAGGCTGTGCTCACTGTCGAGGTCACCCCGGCGTCGGCTCCGCTGCGGGACGGACTCGACGAGATCACGTTCCTGTTCGCAGCACATGCCGGCACCGCGCCGCGACCACTGCAACGGGGCGCCTCCGGTGGCGAGCTGTCGCGGGTCATGCTTGCCCTCGAGGTGTGCCTCGTCGGCACCCAACCGGTGCCCACGATGATCTTCGACGAGGTCGACGCGGGCGTCGGAGGCAAGGCCGCGGTCGAGATCGGACGACGTCTGGCGCGGCTGGCCACCGGCGTCCAGGTCGTCGTGGTGACCCATCTGCCGCAAGTGGCCGCTTTCGCCGACCAGCACTACGTCGTGGTCAAGAGCGACGACGGGAGCGTGACGACCAGTGGCGTCACCGCCCTCGACGAGGCCGGACGGCGCAGCGAGCTGTCGCGCATGCTGGCTGGGCTCGAGGACTCCGAGGCCGCTTTGGCCCATGCCGACGAGCTCGTGGCGCTGGCGCGCGGGGAACGCGAGCACTAGCGCGGCCTGCCTCCCGAAATCGGCCGTTTCATTTGGCAGGATTGGGCCACGATGAAACTATCCCTGCGCAAGTCCCGCACCACGAGCGCGTCCGGGGTCAGCGGCCCCGCCCGCCTGGACCGTCGTACCCGCAACATCACCAAGCGCCTACGGCCGGGTGACGTCGCGATCATCGACCACGTCGACATCGACCGGCACGCGGCGCTGGCCCTCGTGGAGGCCGAGGTCGCGGCCGTGATCAACATCGCCCCGTCGATCTCCGGTCGCTACCCCAACCTCGGGCCCGAGCTGCTCGTGGAAGCCGGTGTGGTGCTCGTCGATGACGTGGGACCGGCTGTGTTCCAGGCGATCAACGACGGCGACACCGTGCGGATCGACGGCGACACCATCTACCGCGGCAGCACCGCGATCGGCACCGGTGTCCGCCACGACGCGGAGACCGTGGCGACCGCCATGGAGGAGTCCAAGGACGGGATGGCCAGCCAGCTCGAGGCGTTCAGCGCGAATGCCATCGAGCACCTGCGCCGCGAACGTGGACTGCTGCTGGACGGCGAGGGCGTACCGGCCCTGAAGACCCCGATCAGGGGCCGTCAGGTGCTCGTCGTGCTGCGCGCGTTCGACTACGAGGCCGACCTGCGCTCGCTGAGGACCTTGATCCGCGAGAACACACCGGTCCTGATCGGTGTGGACGCCGGAGCCGATGCGCTGATCGAAGCCGGCTACCGCCCCGACCTGATCGTGACGGACGCTGACGAGATCTCCGACAAGGCGCTGCGTTGCGGGGCAGAGATCGTCGTCCATGCCGGTGCCGACGGGCGGATCCGAGGCGGAGAGCGCGTCGAACGGCTGGGCATCCAGCACGTCACCTTCCAGGCCAGCGTCACAGCCGAAGATGCGGCGATCCTGCTCGCGCACGTCCACAAGGCCAACCTGATCGTGATGGTGGGGTCACATGCCACCCTGGTCGAGTTCATCGACAAGGGCCGCTCGGGGATGGCGAGCTCGTTCCTGACGCGGGCCACGGTCGGTTCGACCTTGGTCGACGCGAAAGCCGTGTCCCGGCTCTACCATCACCGGATCAGGTCCTGGGTCGTCCTGCTCGCGCTGCTCGTCGGGCTGATCGCAGTGGCCGCTGCGATCGCGACCACGCCGGTCGGCCAGGAGTGGTGGGACCACATCGCGAACTGGTACGACGACCTCGTCGGGTGGATCAAGGGGCTGCGCTCGTGAACAGCCTGCGACGCCTGATCTTCCCGATCCTGATCGGCTGCCTGGCCTTCGCCGTCGGAATCGCGCTGGGTGGCGGACCGCTCCAGGCCGACGAAGGCGACCAGACCAAGACCCTTCGCGCCGACAACGCCACGTTGACCAACCAGGTGACATCTCTGAGAGCGAGTGCCGTCTTCGAGCAGGGGGTCAACCGGGCGGTCTCGCCCAAGCTGCTTGATGGCCGACTGGCCGGGCGAGGCATCACGTTGCTCTCACTCCCGGGCGTGCCCGACGAGACGGTGTCGGAGACCCAGCAGGCGCTCAAGCTCGCCGGCGCCGACGTACCGGTCGTCGCGAACCTCGCGGCCGACCTGATCGACCCAGGCAAGAAGACCTACGTCGACAGCGTCGTGACGAGCTCGCTGAAGGGGGCGCCCGACCTCGCCAACCTCAAGGGCGAGAGCACGTATGTCCGGGCCGGTGCCCTGCTGGCTCGGGCGTATGTCGGCAAGGGCAGCGACGCCAACGTCGACGCCGAAGCAACGAAGATCGATGCGGAGCTCCAGGGCGCGAAGCTGGTGTCCAGCAACGGCGCACCGATCCGACGCGGCACGTTCGTCGTCATCCTCGACTCCGGCGAGCACGGCTCCGACAGCTTCACCCAGGCGGAGATGGTCATCGCCCAGGATCTGATCACGGGGCTCGTGAAGGGCAGCGACGCGCTCGTGGTGGGCTCGACCCCGACCTCCTCGCAGAGTGGCGGTCTCATCTCCGAGCTCACCGACAACGCGGCCATGGCTGGCAAACGTGTGTCGACCGTGAACGTGATCGACTCGGCGGCGGGGCCGACGGCGCTCGTGTACGCGCTGGCTGCGGCCGCGTCGGGTGCACCGGGTCATTTCGGTGTGATCGACTCCGAAGCCGTCCTGCCCCCTGGCCTGGCGGCCAAGGGCAACTGAGCGGATCGCCCACCCCGATCATCGAGGCGGGGGTCGCGCACCCCGGTCAGCGAGGCTCGGGGTCACCGGCAATCCCACCGGCAATCCCACCGGCCGGGCGTGGCGTGGCGTCGATCCGTCGAGCATGGGTAGACTGGAACCCCGTGGAAGGGCGAAGGTTCTTCGCCGTACATCGACCCGCGGGAGAGTGAGTTGGCCGTCTCGACGCCGACCAAGCATCTGTTCGTCACCGGTGGGGTGGCTTCTTCTCTGGGCAAGGGGCTGACTGCGTCGTCCCTGGGCCGACTGCTCAAGTCGCGCGGTGTGCGGGTGACCATGCAGAAGTTGGACCCCTACCTCAATGTCGACCCGGGCACGATGAACCCCTTCCAGCACGGCGAGGTGTTCGTCACCAACGATGGAGCCGAGACCGATCTCGACATCGGTCATTACGAACGTTTTCTCGACGTCGACCTCGGTCAGCACGCCAACGTCACCACAGGGCAGGTCTACTCGACCGTCATCGCCAAGGAGCGTCGCGGCGACTACTTGGGTGACACGGTCCAGGTGATTCCGCACATCACCAACGAGATCAAGGAACGGATCCGGGCGATGGCCGGCCCTGATGTCGACCTCGTGATCACCGAGATCGGCGGGACCGTGGGCGACATCGAGTCGTTGCCCTTTCTGGAGGCGGCGCGTCAGGTGCGCCATGACATCGGCCGCGACAACTGCTTCTTCTTGCACGTCTCGCTCGTGCCGTACATCGGGCCGTCCGGGGAGCTGAAGACCAAGCCGACCCAGCACTCGGTCGCGGCCTTGCGGTCGATCGGTATCGCCCCCGACGCCATCGTGTGCCGCGCCGACCGAGAGATCCCGACCAGCATCAAGCGCAAGATCTCGCTGATGTGTGACGTCGACGACGAAGCCGTGGTCGCTGCTGTCGATGCGCCGTCGATCTACGACATCCCCAAGGTGCTGCACGCCGAGGGTCTCGATGCGTACGTCGTCCGCCGTCTCAATCTGCCGTTCCGTGACGTGGACTGGACGCGCTGGGACGAGTTGCTGAAGCAGGTGCACCAGCCGGAGGAGGAGGTCACGGTCGCGCTCGTCGGCAAGTACGTCGACCTGCCGGACGCGTACCTGTCGGTCGCGGAAGCGCTGCGCGCCGGTGGCTTCGCCAACTCTGCTCGAGTCAACCTGCGCTGGGTCGCTTCTGACGACTGTCAGACGGAGGAGGGCGCCGCGAAGCTCCTCGGCGATGTCGACGCGGTGTGCGTGCCGGGCGGCTTCGGCGTACGCGGCATCGAGGGCAAGGTCGGCGCGCTGGCCTACGCCCGAACGCACCGGATCCCGACGCTGGGACTGTGCCTGGGGCTGCAGTGCATGGTGATCGAGTACGCCCGCAACGTGGCCAAGCTGACGGACGCCGGCTCCACCGAGTTCGACCCGCAGGCGGCCGAACCGGTCATCGCCACGATGCAAGAGCAGCTCGACATCGTCGACGGAGACGGTGATCTCGGCGGCACGATGCGTCTCGGCCTCTACCCGGCGGACCTGTCGCCCGGCTCAGTGGTCGCGACGACGTATGACGCCACCCGCGTGGAGGAGCGGCACCGCCATCGGTACGAGGTCAACAACAAGTTCCGCGGTGACCTGGAGGCCGCCGGACTCGTCTTCTCCGGCCTGAGCCCCGACCGCGAGCTGGTCGAGTTCGTCGAGCTGCCCCGTGAGGTCCACCCCTATTATGTGTCCACCCAGGCGCACCCCGAGCTGCGTTCGCGGCCGACGCGTCCCCACCCATTGTTCGCAGGACTGGTCGCGGCGGCGATCGAGCGGCAGCGCGAGATGCGGCTGCCTGTGGACGACAGTGGCCTGCGGCGTGCGATCCGAGATGCCGACGCGCAGGTGGCCACGGGCGCCGTGCCTGAGCCGGTCGAATGAGCGGTCCCGCGGACAGGCTCCTCGACGTCGACGAGTCCTGGCCGGTGGTGTCCCGTGAGCTCGAGAGCGAGGGTGTGATCGTCTCGGTGTACTCCGAGGTGGTGCAGACTCCGGACGGTGAGACGTTCACTCGCCAGGTGGTCCGTCATCCCGGCGCCGTGGCCGTCGTCGCCCTTGACGAGCAGGCGCGGGTGCTGGTGCTGAGCCAGTACCGGCACCCCGTGGGCCAGCGACTGGTCGAGCTCCCGGCAGGGCTGCTCGACGTGCCGGGCGAGGACTCGCAGGTGGCGGCCCAGCGTGAGCTCGCCGAGGAGGCAGGCCTGGCGGCGCGGCGCTGGAGCGTGCTCATCGACCTGCTGACCTCGCCCGGGATCCACGACGAGGCGGTGCGGATCTACCTGGCGGAGGACCTCCGAGAGATCGACCCGCCCGACGATTTCGTGGCCCAGCACGAGGAAGCACACATGAGTCGGCACTGGATGCCGCTGTCCGACGTGGTGGCCGGCATCCTGGCCGGCGACATCAAAGACGGTCTCACAGTGTCGGGATCGCTCGCCTTGTGGGCACGGCGCCACGAAAACTGGGGTAGAGACCCTTCGTAACTTCGAATATCGTGGTGTCGACCCGGTGGAGACAGCCGGTCTCGATGCAGTAGGTTGCGCAGGCACGGTTCAACGGAGATCCGGCGTCGGAAAGAGTGAGGGACATGAAGGTCGGCGTACCCAAGGAAGTCAAGAACCACGAGTACCGGGTGGCGATCACCCCGGCCGGCGTGCACGAGCTGGCCACCCGTGGCCACGACGTGTACGTCCAGGCCAGCGCTGGCCTCGGCAGCTCGATCCAGGACGACGAGTACGTCTCGGCGGGCGCAACGATCCTGCCCGCGGCGGACGACGTGTGGGAGACCGGCGACCTGATCCTCAAGGTCAAGGAGCCCATCGCCGAGGAGTACCACCGGATGCGTGACGGTCAGGTCCTCTTCACCTACCTGCACCTGGCCGCGTCCCGCGACTGCACCGACGCGCTGCTCAAGCAGGGCGTCACCGCGATCGCCTACGAGACCGTGCAGACGCCGGACGGAGCGTTGCCGCTGCTCGCTCCGATGAGCGAAGTCGCCGGCCGACTCGCCCCGCAGTGCGGGGCCTACCACCTCATGCGTCAGGGGGGCGGTCGTGGCGTGCTGATGGGCGGCGTCTCCGGCGTGTATGCCGCGAAAGTCGTCGTCATCGGCGCCGGAGTGTCCGGCATGAACGCCGCCGCCATCGCGCTCGGCATGCAGGCCGAGGTGCTGCTGCTCGATCGCAACATCGAGCGGCTGCGGCAGGCCGACCGCATCTACCAGGGTCACCTTCAGACAGTGGCCTCGAACCGCTTCGAGGTCGAGCAGGCCGTGCTCGACGCCGACCTCGTGATCGGTGCCGTGCTCGTGCCAGGAGCCAAGGCGCCGACGCTGATCTCCAATGAGCTCGTGTCACGGATGAAGCCCGGTTCGGTCCTCGTCGACATCTCCATCGACCAGGGTGGCTGTTTCGAGGACTCACGTCCCACGACGCATGCCGATCCGACGTACCAGGTGCACAACTCGGTGTTCTACTGCGTGGCGAACATGCCGGGAGCCGTGCCGCACACCTCGACGTACGCCCTGACGAACGTCACCCTGCCGTACGCCGCGGCCTTGGCCGACAAGGGGTGGAAGCAGGCGCTGATCGACGACCATTCGCTCGCACTCGGTCTCAACACCCACCAGGGCGAGCTGACCTACGAGCCGGTGGCCACGGCGCATGGCCTCGACTACCGGAGCCTCGACTCGGCCCTGGCCTGAGCCCGTGGCGGCGTGAGGCGTGGAGGAGTGAGGCGTGCTCCGGGGATAGCGATGACGGTCCCGTGACCGACGACGCGGCCGACCTGATTCGTGCCGTGCGCACGTACCTCGACCACCTCGGGGTCGAGCGCGGTCTGGCTCCGAACACGCTCGCGTCCTACCGCCGTGATCTCCGGCGTTACCTCTCCTTCCTCGGCGGTCGCGGCGTGGAAGGTCTCGGGGACGTCTCCGAGACCACGGTGAGCGAGTTCCTCATGTACCTGCGCGAGGGCGACGCCGACCATCCCGCGCTCAGTGCCGCCTCCGCAGCCCGCACAGTCGTTGCTGTTCGCGGTTTCCACAGGTTCGCGGTACGCGAGGGACTGGTCGACATCGACCCGGCCGCAGCGGTGAAGCCACCGGCACCAGCCAAACGGCTGCCCAAGGCCCTGCCGCTGTCGGACGTCGAGGCGATCCTGGGCGCGGCCGGTGCCGCCGGGACGACGCTGGCGCTGCGCGACCGAGCCCTGCTCGAGGTGCTGTACGGCACCGGAGCACGCATCTCCGAGGCGGTGGGGCTCGATGTCGACGACCTCGACCTGGACCAGAGCATCGTGCGGCTGGTCGGCAAGGGCGGCAAGCAACGGCTGGTCCCGCTGGGCTCGTACGCCCAGGACGCGTTGTCGGCATACCTCGTCCGCGCCCGGCCCGAGCTCAGCACGGTCGGCGCGGCAACGCCGGCGGTGTTCCTCAACGCGCGGGGCGGGCGGCTGTCGCGCCAGTCCGCCTGGACCGTGCTCGGCAAAGCAGCCGACCGGGCCGGGATCACCGCGGACGTGTCGCCGCACACCCTGCGCCACTCGTTCGCCACACATCTGCTCGACGGCGGAGCTGACGTGCGGGTCGTCCAGGAGCTGCTCGGTCACGCTTCGGTGACCACGACGCAGATCTACACGCTGGTCACCGTCGACAAGCTGCGTGAGGTCTATGCGACGGCGCATCCCCGCGCCCTGGGCTGAGCCATTCGCGCACTGGGCTGAACCATTCGCGCGCTGGGCTGAACCATTCGCGCACTGGGCTGAACCATTCGCGCACTGGGCTGAACCATTCGCGCGCTCGGCACAGCAACACTTCACGCGATCGGCACAGCAACACTTCACGCGATCGGCACAGCAACTCAATGAGCCGCACAGCACCATGAGAAAGTGTCGACAAATCTCCTGGGAACCGCGTGTCGTGCGGCTCTGCGCCGGACCTGCGTGATCGACTACGAGTGGACACCGTGCCCACGGCATGCACAGTTCCGGTGTCGCCTCGACGGTCGTCGCAGACCACCGCCCAGCGGCCCACCGGCCGGTGCTGCGCCGACGCGTAGAAGAGGAATGGGAGAGGCCTGACGTGAGCGAGCCTACCTTCACACCGCCGCCGAAGAACCCTCTGGCCCACCGGCTCCAGCCCGAGCCAGAGAGCGAATCCGGCCCCGCTACCATCTCGAGCATCACCACGAGCCTGTCGATGGGAGCCTTCACCACCGTGCCAGTCAGTCCGCCGGCCAACCCGATCACGGAGCCGGCGCCGGACCCGGTCTTCGAGACCTCGCCGGACCCCGCACCCGACCTGCCCGCACCCGACCACCCCGCACCGGACCTGCCCGAAGCCAGCGCCCACGCGGTGACCCACGCGGTGACCCAGCCGGTAGCCGAGCCGTTTACCCAGCGTCCTACCGAACGCACCGGCGAGCGCACCGCCGAGAGCGTGACCGAGCGGATGACGGAGCGGATGAGCGAACGGCTGGCCGAGACCGCAGCGGTCGCCACGCCCGAGCTCCGGATGCCGACCCAGGCGGCGCCCACACCAGCGCCGGGGCTGCATCGACATGACGTCGATCCGCTGGCCCGAACCGGCGTGCTCGGTCCGACCGGGCGCCCGACACCGGACTTCCCGATCCCCGGGCCCGTCAACGAGAACAGCCAGGCCCTCGTCATCTCGATGTGCAACCAGAAGGGCGGCGTAGGCAAGACCACGACGACCATCAACCTCGGGTCGAGCCTGGCGGAGTACGGCCGCAAGGTGCTGCTCATCGACTTCGATCCGCAGGCGTCGCTGTCGGTGGGGCTGGGCGTCAACCCCAACGATCTCGACACGACGATCTACCACCTCATGCTCGACAACGAGATCGCCCCTGAAGAGGTCGTGCTGCACACGAGCGTGCCGGGGATGGACCTGATTCCGTCCAACATCGACTTCGCCGGTGCTGAGATGCAGCTCATCAACGAAGTCGCCCGCGAGCAGGTGCTGGCGCGCGCGATCGAGCCCTACCTGGACGCCTACGACGTCATCCTGATCGACTGCCAGCCGTCGCTCGGCCTGCTCACGGTCAACGCCCTGGCGGCCTCGGACGGTGTGCTCGTTCCGCTCGAGTGCGAGTACTTCGCGCTGCGCGGCGTGGCGCTCCTCAAAGGCACGATCGACAAGGTCCAGGAGCGGCTCAACCCGAAGCTCGAGATCGTCGGGTTGCTCGGAACCATGTATGACGGCCGGACGCTGCACAGTCGCGAGGTGCTCCAGACGCTTGTCGACGGTTGGGGCGACGCGGTCTTCCACACGGTGATCCGACGGACCGTGAAGTTCTCGGAGGCGACGGTCGCGGGAGAGCCCTTGACGGCCTACGCGAGTGCCTCCGGAGGAGCGGACTCATACCGGCAGCTCGCACGAGAGGTGCTCACCCGGTGTCACGACGCGTAAGCCTCCCGGGGGCCGATGAGCTGTTCCGGCCCACCGAGACACAGCCAGACGCGGCCCGAGCGCCGGCGCCGGCGGCGGTCTCGGCCCCTCAGTCGGCCCGGTCGCAGCGTGTGGGGAAGCCCGCTGCGACCGGGACCGGTCCCGCCTCCAGCGGGCCTTCCGGCCGGGTGCGTCACGACGAGAAGATTACGGTCTATGTCTCGACCGATGAGCTGATCGATCTCGAGCACACCCGGCTCGCCCTACGCCGTGACCACGGACTCGCGGTCGACCGCGGTCGGCTCGTCCGGGAGGCGATCCATCTCGCCCTCGAGGACGCGGCCAACCTCGGAGCCGACAGCGCGCTCGTGCGACGGCTCAACGAGACGTGACGATCGCCGTCGACGAGCGGCCCATGCATGACGGTCCGGACAGTGCCGACGCCACGGTGGACGTCGGCGCTGCCTTTGCGGTCCACCTCGACAACTTCGAGGGGCCGTTCGACCTGCTGCTGCAGCTCATCTCACGTCACAAGCTCGACATCACCGAGGTGTCGTTGTCTCGTGTCACCGACGAGTTCATCGCCCACATCAAGGCGATGGGGTCCCGGTGGGAGCTCGAGCAGACGACCCAGTTCCTGGTCGTGGCGGCGACGCTGCTCGATCTGAAGATCGTGCGGCTGCTGCCCTCGGCCGAGATCGAGGACGAGGACGATCTGGCGCTGCTCGAGGCACGTGACCTGCTCTTCGCCAGGCTGCTGCAGTATCGGGCGTTCAAGCACGTCGCTGCGGTGATCGAGGCGCGGATGGCGCAGGAGTCCACCCGATTTCCGCGCTCGGTCGGCCTCGACGAGCGGTTCGCATCCGTCCTCCCCGACGTCCTCATCACGATCGGAGTCGACGAGTTCGCCCGGCTGGCCGAGGAGGCGTTACGTCCGAAGCAACCTCAGGTGATGGGGTTCGCGCACATGCATGCGCCACAGGTGAGCGTCCGCGAACAGGCTACGGTGCTCGTCCAGCGGCTACGGCGTACGCGCACGTCGACCTTCCGCGCTCTGGTGGCCGACTCTCCCGACACGCTCACGACGGTGGCCCGGTTCCTGGCGTTGCTGGAGCTGTTCCGTGAAGGTGCGGTGTCGTTCGACCAGGTCACCCCGCTCGGCGAGCTCAGCATCCGCTGGACCGGCTCCGACGACGGTGAGATCGAGGTGGCCGACGAGTACGACGAGGCCGCCGAGTCCGACACAGGTGACGATGATCTCGTCGAGCGGGAAGACCGCATCGAATCCACCGATTCCCCTGAGCTGATCGAGACCATGCACAAAGGAACGACTCATGACGACAACACAGGCGACTGAGCCGATGGCAGACGAGACGGCTGACGAGCTGGACCCCGGTGCCGATCGCGCGACGCTGCCGCTGCGGCCGAGCCTGGAAGCCGTGCTGATGGTGGCTGACCAGCCGCTGGACCACTTGCTGCTGGCGCAGGCCGTCGGTGCACCACCTGCCGAGGTAGCCGAGGCGCTGCAGGCGCTGGCTGCGGAGTACACCGAGCAGGGCCGTGGTTTCGACCTGCGCAACACCGGCGGTGGGTGGCGGTTCTACTCGCGCGAGGAGTTCGTGCCGATCGTCGAACAGTTCGTCGTCGACGGACAGCAGGCCCGGTTGACCCAGGCAGCCCTGGAGACGCTCGCTGTCATCGCCTACCGCGAACCCGTCAGCCGCGCCCGGGTGTCGGCGATCCGCGGCGTCAACGTCGACAGCGTGGTGCGCACGCTCGTGTCGCGCGGCCTGGTCGAGGAGGCGGGTAACGACGCCGAGACCGGCGCTCATCTGTACCGCACGACCAGCTACTTCCTCGAGCGGATCGGGCTGAGCAGCCTGGACGAACTCCCAGAGATTGCCCCGTTCCTGCCCGAGATGGGCGACATCGAAGGCGAGCTTGAGGAGTTCGCGGCCCCGCCCGACCAGGCCGCGAGCGAACGATCAGCACCTGTGACAGACCCTGAACAGGCGTGAACGAGCCCACCTCCCTGGTCCGGCTGCAAAAGGTGTTGGCAGCCTCGGGGATCGCCAGCCGTCGCAAGTGCGAGACCTTGATGGCCGACGGCCGGGTCGAGGTCGACGGCAGCGTGATCACCCAGCTCGGCGCGAAGGTCGACCCTGAGACTGCCGTGATCCGGGTCGACGGCAAGCGGCTGCCGGTGGCCGCCTCAAAGGTGTACCTCGTGGCCAACAAGCCGCGCGGCGTGGTGAGCTCGATGGCTGACGAGCAGGGTCGTCCAGATCTGCGGTCGCTGCTCGAGGGTCGCTCCGAGCGACTGTTCCATGTTGGCCGACTCGACACCGACACCGACGGGCTCATCGTCCTGACCAACGACGGCGAGTTCGCACATCGGCTGGCTCACCCCTCTTTCGAGCTGAAGAAGACCTACCTCGCCCAGGTCGAGGGTGTCGTGAAACCCGCCGTGCGCCGGGTGCTGCTCGACACGGTCTCGCTCGACGACGGTCCGGTCGCGGTCGACTCGTTCACGATCCGGAGCAGTCAGGGTGACAAGTCGCTCGTCGAGATGGTCATCCACGAGGGACGCAACCGGGTCGTGCGTCGGTTGCTGGCCAAAGTCGGGCATCCGGTCCTACGGCTCTCGCGCACGGCGATCGGCCCGATCCGGCTGGGCAACCTCCGCTCGGGGCAGGTGCGTGAGCTCGACTCCGAGGAGCTCGGCACGCTGCTCGACCTCGTGGGCTTGTGAGACCAGCGCCGGGACGGCCGCTCCGCGTCACTACGCTGGGCTTATGACGCAGCCAGCAGCCGAGGAGGGACTCGTCGGTCCGGTCCTCGTGGTCGGCGCCGGCCTGATCGGAGCCTCGGTCGGCATGGCGTTGTCGCGCGCGGGCGTCAAGGCCTATCTTCAGGACGCAGACCGGACGGCGGCTCATGTGGCTGCGTCCCGCGGCGCAGGCTCGGACGAACCTCCACCGGACGACCTCGCGCTCGTGGTCGTCGCCACTCCGCCCGACGAGCTGGGTGCCGAGATCGCCCGCGTCCTGACGGCATACCCCGACGCGATCGTGACCGACGTCGGAAGTGTCAAGGTGCGGCCCTTGGCCGACCTGCTGGTCACTGGCGTCGACGCGGCCCGCTACGTCGGGGGCCACCCCATGGCCGGCAGCGAGCGATCAGGACCGCTGGCGTCGGCCGCGGACCTGTTCGACGGGCGCGCCTGGGCTGTGGTGCCGCATGCCGGCTCGAGCAAGGCGGCGATCGACGCCGTACGGTGGCTGGCCCGGACGTGCGGTGCTGTGGCCACCGACATGTCGGCGGGCGACCATGACCTCGCGGTGGCACGCATCTCGCACCTGCCGCACCTCGTGGCGGCGCTGACGGCGGGCCAGCTGGGCTCCGCACCGGCTGAGCATCTGGCACTCAGCGGACAAGGTGTCCGCGACGTGACCAGGATCGCCGCCGGCGACCCGGCGCTGTGGCGACAGATTGTGGCGGCGAACGCCGTGCCGTTGACGGAGCTCCTGCTCGGCGTGCGGGCCGGGATCGATGAGCTGGTCGAGTCGCTGGCCGCCGGCGATCAGACCCGCGTCGAGGCTGTGCTGTCGGCTGGGGTGGCCGGCACGGCAGCGATCCCGGGCAAGCACGGAGGGCCCGCGATGAAGCTGGCCGAGGTCACCGTCGCCATTCCTGATGAGCCGGGCGCACTGGCGCGGTTGTTCGCCGACACCGGGGAGGCGGGGGTCAACATCGAGGACATCCGGATCGACCACGACCCGGCGCGGGCGTACGGTCTCGTCGAGCTCGACGTCTCCGCGGCCGCCGCGGACCGGCTGCTCGAGGCGCTGGCTGCGCGTGGCTGGGCGGCGCACCGGTAGCCTCTGAGGCGGTTCATAAGATCGGACGAAGGGCGGCAGCCAGGTGGTAGCGGGCACGGTGGTCGACACGCTGGTCATCGCCATGGACGGGACGGCGGGTTCGGGCAAGTCGAGTGCAAGCCGCGGCGTAGCCCGGGCGCTGGGTCTGCGCTACCTCGACACCGGGGCCATGTACCGCGCGATGACGTGGCAGATGCTGCTCGACGGGGTTGATGTGTACGACGCCGACTCCGTCGCGGCCAAGGCCAAGACCGCAATGATCGAGCCGGGCACTGATCCGGCTCACCCCACCATCACTCTGGGCGGCCGCGACGTGTCGCGTGAGATCCGCACGGGTGAGGTCAACGTCGCGGTGAGCCCGGTCAGCGCCGTACCGCGGGTGCGCGAGCTGTTGGCCGCTCAGCAGCGGCGGATCATCGGAGCCGGCGGCATCGTCGTCGAGGGCGAGACATCGGCACCGTGGTGGCCCCCGATGCCGCGCTGAAGATCTACCTGAGCGCGGATCCGGCTGCGCGCGCAAAGCGTCGGGCCGCTGAGCTGTCGCCGGATCAGCCCCGGGACGTCTCGGCGGTGGAGAAGGCGCTGGTCGCCCGCGACTCCTACGACTCCTCCCGAGTCACCGCCCCGTTGAGCGCGGCCGAGGACGCCGTCCGCCTGGATTCGACGGACATGACGCTCGAACAGGTCATTGCGCACATCGTCGAGCTCGCCAAGGCCCGCACCAGCCCCGTGTGAGCGGCCACATCGACCCCGCGGATGCGGGAAGTTGGCGACAAGGTCGATACAGTGCTTGTTTGTCTGCGATTCAGCAGGCTTGCCGCTCCACGGGAGCGGCATTCGCCATGACCGGGCCGCGCCATCCAGGGCTGCCCCACGAAACTCGAGGTAGTGCAGTCCGATGACGTCCGACGAGAGCCTGTCGACCACCGAACCTGGCCCGGGGGGCCTGGCCGGCGACGACGAGCCGTCGGGTCCGGTGCCCGTCCTGGCGGTGGTAGGTCGCCCGAATGTGGGCAAGTCGACGCTGGTCAATCGGATCATCGGGCGCCGGGAAGCGGTGGTCGAGGATGTGCCGGGGGTGACCCGGGACCGGGTGTCGTACGACGCGCTGTGGAACGGGCGGCGGTTTACGGTGGTCGACACCGGCGGCTGGGACCCGGACGCTCGAGGGTTGGCTGAGCAGATCACCTTGCAGGCCGAGATCGCGGTCTCGCTCGCGGACGCCGTGATGTTCGTCGTCGACGCCGGGGTGGGGATCACGGACTCCGACGAGACCGTGGTGAAGATCCTGCGCCGGTCGGGCAAGCCGGTCATCCTGGCGGCCAACAAGGTCGATGACCTGCGCGCTGAGGCTGATGCCGCCGCGCTGTGGAACCTCGGTCTCGGAGAGCCGCATGCCGTGTCTGCGCTGCACGGCCGGGGGAGTGGTGACCTGCTCGATGCCGTGATCGAAGCGCTGCCGGAGTCTCCTCCAGAGGATTTCGACGCGCCGCGCGGGCCGCGCCGTATCGCCATCGTCGGCAAGCCCAACGTCGGCAAGTCGAGCCTGCTGAACAAGTTGGCGGGGGAGAACCGGGTGGTCGTCGACGACGTCGCCGGTACGACGGTGGACCCGGTCGACGAGATCATCGAGCTCGGTGGGCGCGTGTGGCAGTTCATCGACACGGCAGGGATCCGTCGCCGTGTCCGGGAAGCGAGCGGACACGAGTACTACGCGAGTCTGCGCACCGCCGGCGCCATGGAACGGGCCGAGGTGGCAGTCGTGGTGATCGACGGCAGCCAACCGCTGACCGAGCAGGACCAGCGGATCATCGCGAACGTGGAGGAGTCCGGCCGCGCCGTCGTCATCGCCTTCAACAAGTGGGACAAGGTCGACGAGGAACGCCGCCACTACCTCGACCGGGAGATCGAGCGGGAGCTGGTCCGGGTGCAGTGGGCGCCGCGCATCAACGTGACGGCGCTGACGGGCTGGCACGTCGACCGGTTGGTGCCGGCCCTCGACCGGGCGCTCGAGGGTTGGGAGACCCGGGTGCCGACGGGGACGCTCAACGCGTTCCTGGGTCGGTTGATCGCCGCACAACCGCACCCCGTGCGCTCGGGCAAGCAGCCGCGCATCCTGTTCGCGACCCAGGCCAGCACCTCGCCGCCGCGGTTCATCTTGTTCACCACCGGCCTGCTCGATCCGGCGTACACGCGCTTCATCGAGCGTCGGCTACGCGAGGAGTTCGGTTTCGTGGGCACGCCGATTCACCTCACGGTGAAGCCACGAGAGAAGCGCAAACGCCGCTGACGTCGCTGGGGCACGGCTGATTGCTCGGGTGTGGACGGTGCTCGGGTGTGGACGGTGCTCGGGTGTGGACGGTGCTCGGGTGTGGACGGTGCTCGGGTGTGGACGGTGCTCGGGTGTTGACGGTGCTCGGGTGTGGACGGTGCTCGGGTGTTGACGGTGCTCGGGTGTTGACGGTGCTCGGGTGTGGACGGTGCTCGGGTGTTGGACGGTGCTCTGGTGCGGATGCCTCAGCACCTACGTCGCTGGGTGCGGAGCTGGGTGACGGTATGACGGACGAGATCTGCCTCGAGCCCTGAATCGGGCGGGTGGACGAGCAGACCGCGGAGGAAGCGCTGCCTGCGGGAGCCACCGACCATGGCTGGTGGTGGCAGCGAGCGGTAGACCCGGCCGCTGGGGGTAGTCCAGGTGACCACACCGGTGTCGTGGTCGCGGGTGACGTGCATGCGCGGGTCGTCTCGCGTGGTGTGGCAGTTCTCGGACTCGCCCTGCAGGTTCTCCAGCGTGGTGAGTCCGCCCTTGGCATGCTCCAACAGGTGGTCGAGGTCGGTGATCGGACTCGCGCACTGGATGCCCCGGCAGTGTTGGTCGCGTGCGATGACCAAGGCTCTGAGGCTGCCGTCGGCCTTCCGTCGTCGCGGGTCGCCGTGGGTGAGGGATCCGTCAACGGGATCGGTGAGGAAGCGACGCAGCCAGGCGTTGCCGTTGGTCGCCAGGTCGCGCGCGACAGACGCGGCCATGGGTCCGACGCCGGCGAGATGAGCCGGGTCCTCGGAGAGCCCGAGCAGGGTCGCATCGGTCATCACGACGTGGATCTCAGAGGGAAGTGAGTCCGTGCTGGTGCCCGTGAGGCGCTCGACGAAAATGTCGCACATGAGGTGGCTCGTCGTGCGGGGATCCCCGGCAGCCCGAAGTCGCTTGACGTGGTCGCGCACGCTCGTCCACGCGGCTTGCGCCTGCTCCGCCGGGAGGTAGGCGTTGATCCAGGCCATCCCTGATCCGGCCGGGTCCAGCTGCACGTGTTTGTCGGCGCGCTCGCGCTGTGTGCGATGCTCGGCGGCGTCCGGGTCGATCTCGCACACCCGGCGCTCCGCCAGGGCTCGCACCTTGCCGGGCAGGAGGTCGACCGCCTCTTCGGAGATCACCCGATCTGCCAGCGCCTTGGCAGCTGGGTCGTCGAGGACGATGCTCTCCAGCGCGATCATGCGTGCGGCATGCAGACCGATCGTGCCGGCCTTGAGGGCCGCCATCGTGCAGGGATGGTCGGCGGTCAGGCCCCAGGCGTCATCCATGAAGCGGCCCGCGGTGATCACGGAGACCCGCTTGGCCATCGCGATCTCGGCCACCATGCCGCGGTACTGGATCTGATCGGCCAGGAACCCGTGCGCCTGGTCGAAGTTGACGCGGTCTGCGACGAACGCCGCGGTCTCCTCGAGCTGTGCCGCCTGCAGTGCGCTGATCTGTCGTTCGAGGTCAGCGATCCGGTCCAGCCGCTCGCCCATCGCGTCCTGGTGGGCCCGCCAGACGTCGGGGTCGACGATGGACTCACCGGGCCGCCGCCTGACCGGAGGATGGATGCGTGGTGCCTCGCTCATGTGTTCGAATATAGGGCACAGTGCCGACAGTACGCCAGGTCCGGATCAGCGACTGTGGAAAGCTCGTGCAGCTGGAGCCGTTTGGCCTGGCGAGAGACCGCTGGGGTAGGCTGTCGCAGCCGTTCCGGAGCGTGTCGTTGGCGCTGTTTGGGGCGGCATCGGGCTGTGGCGCAGTTTGGTAGCGCACTTGACTGGGGGTCAAGGGGTCGCAGGTTCAAATCCTGTCAGCCCGACGGATGTGATGTCTCAAGACATCGGCGACACCCGGACCTGCGATTGCAGGTCCGGGTGTCGTTCATTTCGGGTCTTTCGGGTGGGTCCTTTCGGTGCGCTTGTGGGTTGGTAGTCGCGGTTGGGGTTCAGGGTCAGCTCGCGCAGGAGTTCGCCGGTAGCGGCGTGGACGACCCTGATGTCGAGGTCCTGGATGAGCATGATGACGCAGGTTCCGGCGTGGGTTCGTCCGATGCCGATGTGGTGCAGGCGGCTGTTGTGCCGCAGCGTCACTGATCCGGCCTTGTCGACGCGGTCGTGGCGGACCCGGTCGTGGGTGACGGGGTCGGTGGTCGGTCCCGGCAGCGCCTTGGGCATCGAGTCGTAGAGCGTTGCCGGGGTGGCCCGGTGGGGCAGGGATCGGTGGGGACGGTGATGGTTGTACTCGTCGACGAAGCGGTCGAGCAGCGCCTGCAGTTCAGTGATCGTGGCCGGCTGGTCGGGTTGGGCGCGCAGCCACTTCTTCATCGTCTGCTGGAACCGTTCGGTCTTGCCGCAGGTGGTGGGGTGACCGGGTCGGGAGTTCTTCTGCACGATGTGGCGGCGGGATAGTTCGGCCTCGAAGGAGTTCTTGCCTCCCTGGCGTCCGTGGCCAGCGAGTCGGACTGTGTAGACCATGCCGTTGTCGGTGAGCGTGGAGGCGGGGATCCCGTGCCTGGCAAGGGCTTCTCGGAATGTCGTGACCACGATCGGGGTGGTGGTGCGTTGGTGTGCGGACACGTGCAGGGCGTAGCGGGTGCAGTCGTCGAGCCAGCTGATGATCTCGACGTCGGTGCCGGGTTGGCCGTCGGGGCGGGTGAGTCGGTAGTGGGTGAAGTCTGATTGCCAGGTCTCGTTCGGCATCGACGCCTGGAACCGGATGTAGGACGACTTCGGTCGCTTCTTCGGCTCGGGGGTGACCAGGCCGGTCTTGGTGAGGTGGCGGCTGATGGTCGATCTGGCCACGCGGTGGCCGTGGTGGTGTTCGAGGTGCCAGGCGATGGTCTCGGGGCCGGCGTCCAGGCCGGCGTCGGTGAGCTCCTTGCGGACCCGCACGATGAGGTCGACCACCGCGGGTGCGAGGGCGGCGGGGGAGGTCTTGGGGCGCCGCGAGCGGGGCTCCAGGGCGGTCTCGCCCTCGGCTTGGTAGCGGGCTTTGAGCTTGTAGACCCAGGCGCGGTGCACGCCGTAGCGGGCGGCCACCTCGGGCGGGGTCTGGTGGTCGACGAACAGGGCGGTGATGACCAGGCGGGCCTTCGACGTGGACTGCGGCATGCCCGAGCATCGATCGGCTCGCAGTTGTCGCCGATGACCTGAGACAGGTGTCGCCTATGTCGTGAGACATCTGTCGCCGATGTCCTGAACCAGCACACTGTCAGCCCGACGGAAAACCGGCTCTGACCTGCGGAAACGCCAGTCAGAGCCGGTTCTGGTTTTGACGTGGAACCGCAGGGTGGTCGTTTTCTCGTCGTAAACCGTGTGGCGACCTACGGATCCGAGTTCGGATCGTCGCTCTCAGCGAGCCACTCGAGGAGCTCGGAGAGGTCCGCGAAACCGGCGTCTTGGCGATGTAGTGGTCCGGGGTGACCACCCTCGAACAGGCCGGGTCCGCCGGCTCGTTGCCTACGCGGACCTACCCAGTCCGTACTGGGAGCTGTGGAGCCCGCCGGTTCGAGTCGGGCTCCACATGAGCGGGAAGGTTGTCACCGGCGCCCTCCAGGTCCCATGTCGGCAACAGCCGGTCCAGCCAGGCAGGCAGCCACCAGTTGGCGTCTCCGACGTCACTGGTTCGGCTACGCAGCCGCTGCTGCTCAGCTGGTTTTCTTGGCGTTGCCCAGCTGCCCATCCTCGTGACGCCCTTCGTCGCCAGCGCACGGGGCCACTCGGCCGGCTGGCTCGTCATCGCCCCGATCGCGCTCGTCGTCCTTTCCGCTCTTGTGGTGCTGCGGCGATTCATCCGGCCGTCGCGACGCTGTTGACGTTTGTCCCGGGCCGTCGTGCGGCTCACTCTCGGCGACGGGGTCAGCGACCGGCTCGGCGAGGGGATGGACTGCTTGCGCGATCCGGCCCCACCAGGAGCAAAGCGACCGCGCCGGAGACGCCAACCAGGACCGCGGCGAGGTCGAGCGTGGGCAGCAATCCGGCCAGCTCGCCGAGTAGACCGCCCAGCCCAGCACCTAGCAGGCTGCACAGCCAGATCGAGGCCTGCAGCGACCCGAACACCCGGCCCCGCATGGCCTCCTTCGTACGCTCCTGGGCCAAGGTCTCGACGCCTACGGACGACGCCACCGCCGTGATGCCGCCCAGTACGGACAGGACGAGGGCCACCCAGAGCACGGGCGTCTGGAACTTCATCAACAACATCGCTCCGGCCAGCAGGGACCCCCACCCGATCAGAGAGCGTGCCGACACGCGGCTGCCGAGGGCGCCGACGACGAGGGAGCCTGCGATCCCTGACAGCGAGGATGCCATGGTCAGCAGCGCGACCACGTCCACGCCCTCGTCGAGAAGGTCGCGGACCCAGGGCACGTACAGCGGGTCGAGCATCGTCCCACCGAAGGTCATCAGCCCGAACACCGCGAACAGAGCCGCGATGGTCCGGTCATCGCGGACCACCCGTAGCCCCGCCACCCAGTCCTGCCAGAAACGGGCGAACGCCGACTCTGCAGTGGTAACCGCCTCCGCGGCCGTGCCCGACGACCCAGGCACGGCGATGGGAGCCACGAGCGTGGCCGCGGCCACGAAGGTCACGACGTCGACGACCACCACGACATCCAGGCCCCGCCAGGACAGCAGCGCGGCGCCGAGCGGCACGCCGGCCAGCCGGCCGAGCCGGTTGTTCAAGACGTTCATCGCGTTGGCCTCGACGAGCAGGTCCCGAGGCACCAGCGTGGGCAGCAGCGCTGATTCGGCGGGGCCAGCGAAGGACGCAGCCACCGATTGCGTCGCGGCCACGACGTACACCACCCAGAGCTGGCCCTGGGTCGCGAGCAGCAGAGCGGACACGACGGCGGCCTGCACGAGGTTGCAGAGAACAAGGACCCGGCGCCGGTCCCACCTGTCGACGAAGACGCCAGCGACGGAGCTGAGCACGGTCGCGGGCGCGAGCTCGGCCACGGTCATGCCTGCGGTCGCGAGGGTCGAGCCGGTTTGGACGTACACGAAGTAGGGCAACGCGGTCAGCAGCACCCAGTCACCGGCGACCGAGACTAGGCCGGCCAGCCAGAGGAGGGAGAAGTCGCGTCGCCGGAAGACGGCGAGCACGGGCTATCCAGCGGCGCGAGTGTCGACGTGGACCAGCCGTAAGGAGGCATGCAGGAACACGGCGCTGACGACCGCGTTGCCGTTCGCGTCGCCGAAGCCCACGACCGTGGCACCCGCCCCGTCGCGTACGACGTCTCGGTCCGGCAGTGCCCGCAACCGTGGGTCCCGTCGGCGCGCGGCCTGCACCTCCGGCAGGGCCAACGCCTGTCCGGCCACCGAGCTACAGACCTCCTCGCCGCATCCAGAGCAGGTCGCGAACCACCCGTGCCGGGTGGACCATCGACCGCGTGAGGTGGCCAGGTCCTCGCGCGTGTAGCGACGCGGTGCTACCGGCCGGTCGCAGCGTACGCACTGCGGCGATTCCGACGCCCAGTAGTCCGAGGTCCAGTGGGCGACCCGCTGCAAGACGGCGCTGGGGCGGCGGACGTCCCCGAGCAACGTGCTGAACGCCGGGGCGTCCAGCGGTAGCCGCACCGACACACCGTTCGATGGATCGCAGGCCGGGCACCGGAACGCGACCTCAGCCCCAGTGTGTCGGAACCGGGTGCCGGTGCGCCCGCAGTCGGCGCAGCGCAGCCTGGTGGTTCGCCACCCCGCGTCCGCGCGGCTCGCCCAGCCCTCGGCAACGGCGTCATCGGCAAACTCGGTCTCGAGAAGGTACCTCAGACGCGATCGGCCCCGGCTCACCCGCATCGAGATCGCGTCAGGGGTCGTGCCGGCGCGGTCAGCGATCTCCGCGTGGCTGAGTTCTTCGACATAGTGTCCGACCAGGGCGTCCCGGGTGGCCGCAGGCAGCAGGCCAAGCGCGCGCTCCAGCAGCTCTACGAGCTCCTCGCGCTCCAGAACCGAGTCGAGGTCTTGGGTGTCGCTGACATCGTCCGGGATGTCCACCGGTACAGGCAGACGTCCCCGTGTCCGCATCCACCGCCGGCACACGTTGCGGGCGATGGCAGCCAGCCATGCGTCCGCGCCGGACGGCTCGGTCAAGCGCGTCTGGTGCCGCCACGCTTCGAGCAGCGTCTCCTGCGCGAGGTCATCTGCGACGGTGGCATCCCCGACCATCGCGTTGCACAGCCGTACCAGGCGGCTGCGTTGCGCCGCAGACCACAGCCGGTCGCAGGGCGTGAGCGTGTTGGGGGTCACGGCGGGCTCCTTCAGTGAAGGTCAGCATGTCATCCTCCAGATCGCGCGAAAAGTCACCAGACCAACGCCGTTTTCGCTCGAGGAGCCGGAGCGTTCCAGCAGGCGCTGTGAAACCGCTCGCTGTGCCGGTCGAGCCTGACCTGGTCTCTCCGTGCTCGTCGAGATGTACAGCGACGAGCTGTCGGAGTAAGCAAGAGAAGAACGGCGGGTGCCTTAGCCGGAAAAAGAAGCCTGTCGCGCTCCGGAACCCGAGTAGCCGCTCGGGAGTCGTCATCCCCGAGGAAAGGGGGCACGACATGGAAAGACCCGTCCCTGAGAGGCTCAGCTTCGGTGAGACCCTGCGCCTGGAACAGGTCTTCTACGGCAGCTACCGGCGGCTGGTGATCCAGCTCTACGGTGTCGTCGGGGACCGGGCTGAGGCAGAGGACGTCGTCCAGGAGGCTTTCGTCCGCGCGGTGGCAGCAGGTCAGCGCTTCACCCGAACGAAGAATCCGGAGGCCTGGCTGCGGACGACCGCGATCAACCTCCATCGCAGCCGATGGCGCAAGCTGCGGAATTTCTCTCGTCTCAAGGAACGCTTGGCAGCGCCACAGGACATTCCTGGCCTGGATGACCGGCTGGACGTCATCGAGGCGTTGCGGTCTCTGCCGGTTGCCCAGCGGGAGGTCGTCGCTCTGCACCACCTCGCGGACCTCCCGGTTGCCGAGATCGCCCATGAACTCGGACTGCCGCTCGGCACCGTCAAATCACGTCTGAGCCGGGGCCGTGAGGCACTGGCGCAAGCCCTCGGTTTCAATGAGGAGGTCGGCCATGTCTGATCTGAAAATCGGCGAGTTCATCGAGCGCGCCGAGCGCGGTCTCGACCTGCCCGACCTGGCTGTCATCGAGCGGCAGGGTCGTAGTCTCCGTCATCGCAGAGTCGCAGCAGCGGCTGGTTTCCTCGCGGTCGCGCTCATGGCAGGAGGCGGGATTGCGGAGATCGCAAGGGACGACACCGACGCCACTCATGTCCCGACCACCCGACCCTCGCCGGCGCCGAGCACGCCGATGGCCAAAGACGTCCGCACCTCGATCAACCGAGGCGAGTCGGTCCTCCTGCCCGGGCCCTCGGCCGTCACGTACGAGGGTATCGAGGTCGGCTTCGACGTTCCGGGCAAGCGCTGGGAGTGGTGGGACGTGGGGATGGGTTTGCGGCGCACTGCTGACGATCCCGATAACTACGGCGCGGCAGTGTTCTTCCTGCTGAACGCCACCGCGCGGCTCCAACCGTGCAGCAGCGATCAGGTCCGGGCACTGGGATCCGACCCGGACGAGCTCATCGCCAACGTGGCACCTCTGCTCGACCTCGCCCATGCGACCGTGCTGGAGCCCCCCCGGGTTGTCACTGCGTTCGGCGGCGATGCTGTGCACCTTCGCCTGCAGACGAACGGCACATGTCCGGACGCCGGGTTGTCTCACCCGCTGCAGCTCGGCGGTGGCGTCGATGTCAACGGTGCCGCCGCCGAGCCCGGGTGGGGCGGACAGCACCAGCTCGACGTGTGGCACGTCGTGCTCCCAGGACCAGAGCCCGCCTCGATGCTCGTCGCCAGCTGGGACCTGGACGGCACGAACCGCCACCACGCCCAGCAACAGGCGCTGATCAACTCGCTCCGGATCGACGCTGGCTGAGGGAGCCCACCCGATGGAAGGAGAACGGCGAAAGCCGTAGCCCGCATCAGCGTCGTCGGTGCTACGCAGGAGGCTTGGATCCCCCAGCCCAGGGGCGACGCGGATCGGCGCGTGGGGGGCTACTCCCTGGGCATGCGGCTGCTGGAGCTCTTTCAGCTGCAGAACGAGGAGGGTCCCTGCCTGGACTGCTTTCGCACCGGTGCCGCGGTGGTCAACTCAGACCTGGCCCGGGCCGGCGAGCGATGGCCACGGTTTGCTCCGAGAGCCTTGGAGTACGGCTTCGGGTCTGTGCACGCCTTCCCCATGCGGGTCCGGGAGCGAGTGATCGGCGCCTTGAACATCTTCGGGAACGAGGCGCTGGCCTTCGAGGCGAGCGAGGTCCGGCTGGTCCAGGCACTGGCCGACGTGGCCACCTTGGCGATCCTGCATGAACCTACGCTGGCCCGTGACGGCAGCCTCATCGAGCAGCTGCAGGCAGCGCTCAACGCGCGAATCGTCGTCGAGCAGGCCAAAGGGGCGTTGTCCCGACTTCGCGGGGTCGACGTCGACGAGGCGTTCGTCCTGATGCGCACCTACGCGCGCGCCTCGGGCCAGCGTCTCGGCGAAGTGGCGCGAGCGTTGCTGGATGATCCCCGACGAGTCCCGGACCTCACGCTGACGTCAGGAGCCCGACCCAGCTGACCCGACGCTTCGGGATCAAGACTCGGGTCGAAGGGCCCCCGGGGGGCGGGGGCCTTTCTGCCCTGTACGCCGTCAAGCCCGCTCCGAGAGCATGCAGTTCAGGAGTGCGTGGTCGCCCGTTGGCCGTGAGCTCAATGCACAGCCCGCTTGGAGGACCTATGAGCATGCCCATGGCCCCGGCCGTCTACCCCGCACGCCTGGAGGTCGACTACCCAGATCAGCACAACCGGGTGACAACGTTCTTCCGGTTGCTGATGGCCATCCCGATCGTCATCGTCATCGGAGCCCTCACCGCTGGTGCGACCCGGACGGTCTATGACCAGAGCGGTGAGGCGGTCACCTCCTCGAGCGGTGGAATCACCGCTGGCCTGTTTGCGGCGACCCTGCTCATGATCCTGTTCCGACACCGGTACCCGCGCTGGTGGTTTGACTTCGCCCTCGAGCTCACCCGCTTCAGCGCCCGCGTCTGGGCCTACATTGCGCTGCTCACGGACGAGTACCCCTCCACGGTCGACGAGCAAAGTGTCCACCTCGACATCGCTTACCCCGACGTCGACGCCGATCTGAACCGCTGGCTGCCGCTGGTGAAGTGGCTCTTGGCCATCCCGCACTTCTTCGTGCTCATCTTCTTGTCCATCGGCGCCGTCGTCTCGGTCGTACTGGCCTGGTTCGCGATCCTGTTCACCGGAAACTATCCTCGCGGACTGTTCGACTACGTGGTCGGCGTCGGACGCTGGTGGCTGCGCGTCCAGGCGTACGCGATCCTTCTCGTCACCGACCGATACCCGCCGTTCTCTCTCCGCTGAGCCGGGGCGGATGATCTCCGGCCCCCCGTGAACGGGCCTTTCGCCCCTGATCGGACCAGGCCGTGCCTGGTCAGTCTTGAGGCGACGACGGCGCCCCGGCCAGGAAGGTGAGATGCATGGACGTTCGGCCCACTGAAGCCCCTGTAACGGTTCCGCATTCGGCCCTTGATGCCCGACAGCCCGCTCAGCGGGGCTATCCCGCGCCACCACTCCGACACTGGGGCGGCCCCGTCGTCGGTGGCTTCTACCTGGCGATGGGCGGCGTCCACCTGGGCCTGGTGGCAGCTGATCCGGAGACGTACCGCCACTTCGCGGACGCGGGGCTGTTCCTGTTCGTCCGGGACGGTTGGCGGGACATCTTCATGGCGCACCCGGCCTTCTTCGGGCTGATGCTGATGACCGGCGAGATGATGCTGGGCATTCTGTTGCTACTCGGGGGACGATTCGCCATAGTCGGGTGGGTGGGCGTCGTCACGTTCCATGTACTGCTGATGCTCTTCGGGTTCGGCATCTGGATGTGGTGCATCCCCGCGCTTGCCCTGATCCTGTATCTGGCCCGCACGGACGACACGGCCACCTGGGGGAGTACGAGCCGGGCGCCGACTTCAGCTTGACTTCGCCACCGGACGGCCTTCTTCGGCGCAGTGAGCTTCTTCCAGCTGACGCGCAGCGACGATCAGCCCAGCTTTCCACCCGGGCGCCCGGCCATGAGTCGGCGGAGCGATGGAGCGCGTGTCATGGCCGCTACGAGCAAGCAGCCAGGAGATCACCGAGTTGGAGTTCCACATCTCGCCCGCCTGCTGTTCGTCGCGACCCCAGGTCGCCTGGGGCACCGCCGGCACGAGGTCGAGCAGCACTGTCGCGCGCTCGGTGTCGTAGCTGAGGCGGAGGGGACTGGCGACGGCCTCGGCCACGTCCGGGATGATCCCGTCGCGTCAGCGTCGGATCTCGTAGCGGAACAGCCGGCTCCGGCCGAGCCACGCGGATCCGACGGGACCCTCGCACACCACGCCGCGACGAGGGTCCGGGGTGTTCCATATCGGTCCCTGCTCGATGACGTACCGATCCCCGCTGAGACATACCTCCAGCGCCGAGTGGTAGAGGTCGCACGGGCGACGTCGGTGCAGGGCGGCATCGATGCCCTCGACGGCGCGACCGTTGAGACGCACGAAGCGGCCGCCGGCTCCCAACGGCAACCAGTACAGGTCGACGAAGGACGGGCGGGACAGGTCGGACTCGACGGACACAGCGACCACCTCCCTGTCCATTGGACCGCTGTGCTGTCGGCAGGGCCAGGGCACAAAGTCCGGACAGCCGTGGGCCGGAGATTCCGACCCACGGCTTCCCGCCCAGACAGGCCTTCCCGGATGAGTCGGCGGCGCGCTGTCACGCGCCGACTGCGCACTCCTGCGGGTCGATGGCCCCGAGGTTCCTGACCACCTTGAAGGTGCCCCCCTGGGACCGCGCGATGTACATGTTCAACCGCACGTGGTGCTGACCAGGAACCATCTCCGCGGGCCCGCCCGGACCCTGTTCGATCCTGGCGTGGTCGAGCGCCTTGATGACCGCATCCTGCTGCAGCGAGCCCGCCTCGTTGACAGCCGCCTCCCAGAGCTTCAAACCGCGGTACATTCCGGTGCAGGCGCTGCCGGCGGTGAACATCGCACTGCCGGGGTAGCGCTCCTCGTACGTGTCGAGCAGTGCTGCACTGAACGGATCGGTCACGTCGCGGTAGTAGTCGAGACAGCCGTAGAGTCCTTCGACATGATCTGCGGGCACGAGGTTCAGGAAGTTCTCGTCGAAGTAGGTGCAGACGATGTGTCCGCCCCGCTTCGTGAACCCGGCGTCGTGTAGCCGCTCGAGGAACGGCGTCAGCCCCGGTGGCACGATCGTGTTGAAGACCACGTCGGCACCGCTGGCCATGATGTCGTCGACGGTCCGGTCGTAGTCGGTGTGATCCATGGGGAAGTACTCCTCGCCGACGATCGACCCGCCTTCGGCAGCGACGACGTCCCTGACCTTCTTGTTCATCACGTGAGGCCAGATGTAGTCAGCTGACGGAAGGTAGAACTTGTTGGCCGCGGTCTGCCGCATCAGCCAAGGAATGAGTGGATCGACCTGCTGCGCGGGCACCGGCCCGGTACAGAAGATCAGAGGGTCACACTCCTGACCCTCGTACTGCTCCGGGTAGATGTACAGCGTTCTGCCCTGGTCCACCGCTGGGGCTTTGATGGCCTGCCGCGTGGAGCTGTAGATGCCGCCGAGGATGACGTCGACGTGCTCCTGCTCGACGAGCTTGGCGGCGGCGGTCTCGGCCGCACTGTCCTCCGTTCGGCTGTCCTCGACGAACAGCTCGACCGGGTGGCCGAGCAGTCCGCCGTGGGTGTTGATGTCGTCGATCACCAGGTTGGCGACATTGGTGTTGGCGATGCCCATGAACGACAGTGGGCCAGTCTGGTCGGTGACGATGCCGACGCGCGCCGGCCGGTCCGTTGTGCTTGTCATGGCGTTTCCTCTCAGTGCAGATCGAGGACGAGCGCTGAGTCCGACCGGCGGTCGGAGTCAACGCTCGTCCCGGATCCACGAGTTGGCGATGGTTGAGCCGGCCCGACGGGACGGCCGGGGATGGACTACTAGGCGCGGTACGTGCCGACGATCTCCGCTGCCTCGGGCTTCTGCTTGTGCCCCGCGTCGGCGAGGATCGGAGGGACCTCTGGGTCGGACACGAAGTTCGCCCAGCCCGCTGCATCCCAGTCGAAGATCGCCCAGACCCGGTCCTCCTGATTCGGGTCCTGGTAGACCGTCGAACCCTTGGATCCGTGTTCTTCGCGCTTCGCTGCGCCCTTCTCCCCGAACACCGCGAGAAACTGGTCGAGGTCTTTCACTGTCGTCGTGGCGAGTAACATCTGCGTCTCCGTTCGTCGTGATCTCGGTGGATCACTGTGGTCGCCAGTCCAGGTCGCTGGCCCAACAACAGCCTGCGTGGACCTGGGCGCGTGGCGCATCGGGAGACCTCCCTATTTCCGATGGCCCGACCTGAGAAAGTCAGCGGCGGGGGATCGGAGACTGCGATCCGGGCACGGTGGTTGTGCGGCAGCGTCAGCCGGCGGCGTTGCTTCCGACAACCGCCTGCTCGAGCGCCCAGCGGGTCGCCGCCGCACGGTTGGAGACACCGATCTTGGTGTAGATGTTCTGGATGTGGTGATCAGCGGTCTTCGACGAGATGAAGAGCTGCTCCGCGACCTCACGTGTCGTGGCGCCGTCAGCGACCAGGCGCAACACTTGCATCTCGCGTCGCGTCAGCCCGCCAGGGCGGGCGCGTTGTGTGTCGGGGGCCAGCTGACGGCGTGCGATCGCGATCTGTTCTGTTGCGTAGGCGGCGGCGGTGTTCAGATCCATCGAGGCGCCGAAGGAGTGGAACCGCGACCACTTCTTGTCGCCGAGCTTCCCGGCGAGACGGCTACCGAGGTCGAGCAGCTCGGGAACGTGCTGCTGGCTCGACGGCTCACGGGACATCGCGCCCAGCAGGGTCGTAGCCGCCTCCAGACGGCCGAGGCGTTCGAACAACGCCGGCACGCTGGCCAGCGTGATGACCAGCTGTGGCAGGTTGCGTGCCTGGCGGAAGGCCTCGACTGCGGGAGCGAACAGGTCGAGGGCAGCTTCGAGCTCCCCGTCGGACGTATGCAAGCGCGCGGCGTCGCGCGCCATGAAGCCTTCGAAGAACCCGACACGATGCTCAGCGACGAACTCGACGCCCTCGTCCCAGGCCAACAGCGCGCGCTGTGCGTCCACTTTCGAGAATGTCAGCCCCACTATCCACAGCGCGTAGGCGATCCAGTAGGGGTTTCCTACCTCGCGGGCGGCCGTGATGGCCTCTTCAGTCAGCGCCAGCGCTTCCTCGACTCGACCTGCCGACTGGAGGCCGTCGACGTAGGCAGCAATTCCGAAGGCCCGCGATGGCCCCGGCAAGGCCGCCACCGAGCTCGTGAGCTCCACGTATCGATCGAGATCGCCGCAGTAGACGTGTCCGAGGGCCTCGATGAAGGTGGCGTATCCGGGGCCGCACGGCTGATAGCCCGCCTTCTTCTCCAGCTCTGTCGCCCGGTGCGCATGGACGACGGCCGCCTGCGCGCGTCCGACGAAGCAGGCATAGCCCGCCGCCGTGTACAGGCGCGGAAGCCGAGGGACGTCGGCCGCCGTTGCTGCGTCCAGGAGGTCCTCAGCCCAGCCAACGGTCTCGAACAGCTCGACCGAGAAGCCCAGCAACGCGGCATGCGCGGCGATGTCGGTCGCGGCGACGAGGTTGTCCCGCGCAATACTCCAACCCAGTGCGGAGCGTAGGTTGGCGAGCTCGATCTCGACCCAGTCGACAGCGTCACGCCACCCCGGCCCGTTCCACTGCTGCCAATGCATCGCGGTCTCCCGCGCGAAGTAGTCCGCATGCCGATCGCGGATCAGATCTCGCTCACCGGTCTCCGACAACCGATCCTCAGCGAACAACCGGATCGTCTCGTACAGGCTGTACCGGGTGCGCGCGACGGCGTGCTCGGCGACGACGAGTGACTTGCGGACCAGCGAGTCGAGCCGGGCGAGTACCTCCACTTCATCGGCGCCGTCGGCCACCGCATGGATGTCAGGGAGGTCGAAGCCGCCGGAGAACACCGACGCGACGCATAACAGCTCACGCTCGTCCTCTGTGAGGAGGTCGTAGGACCAGCCCACCGCATGGTGGAGGGTGAGCTGCCGCTCCGGCCCGTGCTCCGGCCCGGTCAGCAGTCGGAAGCGGCTGCCGAGCCTGTCCCTGACCTCGACGGCGCTCATGGCGGCCATCCGGGCCGCGGCCAGCTCGATCCCCAGCGGGAGGCCATCGAGGGTTTCGCAGATCTCGATCACCGCCGCGGCCGTCTCCGGCTCCTCCACCCCGAAGCCCGGTCGCACCATGCGGGCCCGATCGACGAACAGGGTGACGGCATCGGAAGCGAGGCCGCCGTCGAGCGCCAAGGGCGACACGGACATGAGCGCTTCCCCAGCCGTCCACAGGTACTCACGCGACGTGGCCAGGATCTTCGCGGTGCCGGCGACTGCGAGGATCTCGCGGATGGCCGAGGCGGCAGCGTCGAGCACGTGCTCGCAGTTGTCGACCACCAGCAGTAGTCGTCGTCCTGCGACCGCCTCGGCGACAGTGTCGATGACGTCGGCATCGCCCTTGGGGGTGACGCCGAGTGCCGTGGCAATTGCCGCCGGTACAGAGTCCGGATCACCGATCGAAGCGAGCCTCACCATCCACACGCCGTCGGGGAACTCGGTCGCAAGCTCTGCACCGACAGCGAGTGCCAGTCTGGTCTTGCCAACGCCACCGACACCGCTGAGGGTCACGAGCGGATTTGCACGCACGAGGTCGGCGACCTCCGTCAGCACTCCCTCACGCCCGACCAGCGACGTGGCCGCGATCGGAAGGTTCCCGGGCTTCGGGTCCCCGCTCACGAGCCAGAGTCTTGCACACGGCCCTGGGGGCGACGCCTGTCTCCACAGCAAGCAGAGCAGTCACTCCGCAGTCTGGTTGCTAGGGCTGGCGACCAGTGAAGGCCAGCATCTTGTCCTGGTCGCTGGAAGCAGCGGGCACATCGACGGCGTGCCCCATCATGGGGATGCCGAGCGGGTTCGGATGCCGGAGGAACTCGCTGGGCGCGTGCTGGAGACCAGCCATCGTCGCCGCGACGGCGGCAGGCGGGAGCGTGTCGTCGACGCCGATCGCCCGCGCGAGGTCCCACGTATGGATGAGCCGGTCACCGATCAGGAAGCTGGCCAGGCCGGGCTTGGGCATGCCCCCGAATTCCGGCGTGTCTCCGTCCAGTCCGGACGGGTCAGAGAGGAGTTCGTCGAAGGCCGAACGGGTCTGCTTCCACCCACCACCGGGTTTGGTGTCAGCGCCGAGCATCCGCAAAGCTTGCGCATGCCACTGCAGGTGGTCGACGAGCTCGCGCACCGTCCAGTCCGCGCACGGCGTCGGGTTGTCCCACTGGTCGTCGCGGACCTGGGCATACACCTCGGTCCACCGGTCGGCGACCTGTTGCCAGATGTCCATCGGGCCTGTCATCGGGCTCCGTTCACGTTGTTCTCCAGGCCATGGAGTCTTCCATACGCTTCTCTTCGTTGACCATCTCGGGACCGCCGCCTACCGCTCGCGTGTCAGAGACCCGGAGATGGGAACGAGGTCACCACGTCCACCTTCAACGATCACCACGGGTGGTGCCTCGGCATCGGGGCTCCGTGGTGCCGCCCCCGGATTGCGCGACGAGGAGCAGCTCATGAGCAGCTACACCATCACCACCACGTTGAACCAGCCGTACGGCCAAGCCGTCGACTCGGTTCGAGCCGCGCTCGACGAGCAAGGCTTTGGGATCCTGACCGAAGTCGACCTGGCCGCCGCGCTGAAGGACAAGCTCGGTGTCGACGTGGCGCCCCAAGTCATCCTGGGTGCCTGCCGACCGCCCTTGGCCTACGAGGCGATCCAGGCCGAACCCTCGATCGCGGCGGTCCTGCCGTGCAACGTCGTGGTCCGTTCCCTCGATGAGGAAACGACACTGGTGGAGGCGTTCGACCCCGAGGCGATGCTGGGTCTGGCCGACAGCGATTCCCTCCACGAGGTCGCCGACGATGCCGGGCGCCGGCTGGCAGCGGCCTTCGCCGCCCTCGGCGACGACAGCTGACGCGCAAACCGGCGGACGCACAGCACTTCAACTGACCGACAGGAGCGAGTCAGCGGGGCTTGACCCATCCTCGCCGGCGCAACCGCGCCCAGGGGGACTCCGCGGTGCTCCGCTCACCAGGCCACTCTCGGTATCGGGCGCTGAACGAGTTCTCGTGACGCAATGACGAGCGATCGGAGAGAGTGATGGGTCTGCACGGAAAAGCACAGGTCCTCCTGGTTCTGACGGTGGGACCGGACGAAGTCGCTGAGGGGGATCGGCTCGTCGCGAGCCACGCGTCCTGGATCGAAGGACGCCCGAGGTCGGGCGAGCTGGCGTTGCTGTCCTACAGCGTGTCCAAGGGTCCCCAACTGTCGAACCCCCTCGACCCGGGTTCTGAGTCGACGGCAGCTGTTCGTGTACGGACTCGTGGTCGGTGAGGAAAGCATGGCGAACTTCATCCCCGTCAACTCAGCCGACAACTGGCTTCAGCTGCTCCTCGGTCTGGGCATGCTGGCCTTGGGAGTTGCGCCCGGCCGCGGTCGGGAAGTGCACGCGCCCGGGGGCACCATGTGACTCGGTGGTCATGCACAGCGGCATCACCGAGGAGCCGGTCAATTCGGCCAGGTCCAGGCCAGAACGTGCGGCAAGGCGCGGTTGCTACCCCTCATCCTCGATCTGCGTCACTTCAGGGATCGCTACGGCGGAGTTCTGTCTCCTGTTCTGCCACGCCTTCTTCGCAGCACGGCTGCGTCGGCGATGTAGCCGATCGGTCTCCAGTCGCGCTCGCTCGCGGGCCCGCAGAAGTCGCCGCTTCTCGTTGTCGGCCTTGCGCTGTTCCGCTGCAAGGGCTGAAGCGGAGCGGACCGGCCAGACGTACGGCAGGTCGTCGCGAACGCCTGGGAACAGCGGGCGGTAATGTTCTCGATCCTTGCGAATGAGCGCGGACTGGTGGCTGAGGTGCAACCCTTCGTCGCCGAGCCATGCAGGCAGCGCTCCCGCGGCGGCTAGCTCCGGCTGCGTGCGCACGGCGTCGATGCCGGCCGCACGCAGGTCCGTCGCGATCGTGAGCGCGCAGGTGTCGCCGAAGCCGAGCTCCGTCCAGGCATCGCAGCAGGTGAATCCGTATCGGCCGAGCGCCTCCTCGAATCCCTTCCACATGAGGACAGCCGGGTGGTTGCCCCATCCGTAGCCGGGCCTGGTCAGCGCGCGGACGACTTGAATCGTCTCTACGCGCTGCTTGCCGAGCCGCTTGCGATCCAACGCGCGCGCCGAGCGCTCGAAGTCGGCGTAGGGAAGGAACGTCTGCACGGGGTCCAGTTTGCCGTGTGCAGACCGGCGGCCAGGGCCGAGGTCCTGCATGCTGCCTCGGACGACCCTGCCGATCCCCGGTCGCGACCTTCGACGCTGCATCTGGCTCGAGCTTCCGTTGGGCGGCTGCGGACGGCGCTCAGGAGCCCGGCAGAACGTCCTTGACTGCGTCAATCACCTTGGCAAGTGGTGGTCGGTCGTCCCCGCCGCTGGCCCAGGCCGGGTCCTGGGGTAGCGGTCCCATCGGGTCTGCATGCTCGGGCACGGTCGCGCTGGGAGCGAGTGAGCGGCGCAAGGCCTCGTCCAGTCCCACCAGCCTGTGTCCCTCCGGAAGGAACAGCTCCTTGAAGTCGTCATCCGCCGACACCATGTCGTGGTGAAGACTTTCGACCAGTGCCTCGACCGTCGGTCGAGGCACGTCGGTGAGGCTGCCGACCAGCGTGCCGACCAGCGCCGTCGGCAACAGCGGCACCTTGACCTGCGGTCGCTCGAGGCCGGCATGCTCGCTGTAGGCCTCCAGCAGCGCCCCGTAACGCAGCTGGTCGGGTCCGCCCACGTCGAAGTATCGGGACGGGCCGGCGTACTCGAGCGCGCCGACCAGCGCCTCCAGCACGTCGACGATCGCGATCGGCTGCACCAGGGAGTCCATCCAGGACGGCACTGTGTGCATGGGCATCCGTTCGCTGACCTGCCGGATGATCTCGAACGAGGTGGATCCGCTGCCCAGGAGCACTGCCGCGCGCAACACGACCACGGTCGCGGGGACCTCGCTGAGGATCTCCTCGACCTCCCGTCGGGATGAGATGTGCTCGGAGAGCTCGGAATCGGCGACGTTCGGGACGAGTCCGGACAGGTAGATGATCTGGTCGATGTCGTGGGTTCGTGCCCCCTCGGCGAAATTGGTGGCTGCCTGGCGGTCGGCCTCGACGAAGTCGTCGCCGCTCATCCCGTGGATCAGGTAGTAGACGGCGTCCACGCCCTCGCACGCCGCCGCGACCTGGTCGGAGTCGCGGGCGTCCATCACGACGGTCTCTACTCGCTCACCCCACCACGGTTGTTGGCGGTCGGGGTCGCTCGTGGTGGTGCGCACCTCATGGCCACGTTCGAGCAGCAAGGGCACCAGTCGACCGCCGACGTAGCCGGTTGCACCTGTCACCAGAATGTTCAACTTGTCCTCAGTTCTCCATGCAAGTCTTCGGCCCCCGGCCAAGTGCGGGACGTGGCGTCCGGCACAGAGGCGCCGCGGATACTAACGAGAGCGTAATGCTGCGGCCGGCGCTCCGGTGAAGCGAGCAAGTGGGCTGGGCAGATGCCGCCACGACGGCACCCGGGAGCGACAGACCGTCATCGCTCGATCGGGACTGCTAGACCCCGAAGTGCGGCGACCCTCGAGCGGACTCAGAAGTCGTCTGTGCGTCGCAGACGACGCGGCCGTCCGTCGGGGTCGTGCAACAGGGCGTATGGCGCTGTGGCGACCACGCGAGTCAGCAGTCCGAGCTCAGGGGGCTCGATCCTGCGAAGGCGCCCCGCCGGTCGCGGACCGGTCCGGCCACCATCCCACCACGCGTCCAGGCGGGCCGCACTCGCTGCGTAGGTCTCGAACATGTCCGCTGGCGCCAGGCAGTCGGCCATCGCGTCAGCCACATCACCGGGGTCTCGGTCCAGGTGCTCGGCGGCCAGGGTGAGTCGTAGTCGGCGGCCGTACACGCCCTCCCGGTCTATGACGACCGCGGAGAGCTCGGAGTCGTGGGTCCAGGAGCGCCGGTTGAAGTTGTCAGAGCCGATCGTCGTCCAGGTGTCATCGATGACGCACGCCTTAGCATGCACGTAGACAGGGGTGCCCGCATGATTCTCCAGGCCGTAGATGGCGACCCTGTCGGGAGCCTTCCGCAGCAGGTGTTGCATCGCTCGGCGCCGACCCTCCAGCTGTGGCAACCGACCCAGCACGCCTTCCAGGTCGGGGTACAGGGGCACCAATCCGATGATGAACAGGTCAGGGTCTTGGTCCAGGACCGCGCTGAACATCCGAGCGACATGACGCCCCCACAGATACTGATCCTCCACATAGACCAGCCGACGGGCGCGCTCGATCGCCTTCGTGTACCCGCGCGCGACACTTCGCTCCCCGCCCCGGGCGAAGGGGTAGTCCCTGCTGGACGGCAGCTTGGGGTAGGTCCTCAGCAGCTGTACCACGTGCGTACCACCGGGGACACGAGGCGGCGGAGGGGATTGTGCCGGCAGCGGGCTCGGCATCGGACTCGGGGCGGCAGGTGTGCTGCGCCGCCGCAGTCCCCACCAGCGACGAGGGCTGCCGTCCAGCGGAGCCGGATCCTCCCAGCGCTCCCGGAACACTGTCTCCACATCGTGCACTGCCGGACCGGAGATCTCGGCCTGAACGTCATGCCACGGGGGGGTGGCGCCGTACTCCTCGGCCATCCCGTCGGACTGCGGGTCGCCGCCATGGGTCGCGTCGTCCCGGCGGGAGTGGCACAGGTCGATGCCGCCGACGAACGCAACGTCGCGCGTCGAGTCGTCCCGGTGCCGCAGCACGACCAGTTTTTGGTGGTGGGAGCCTCGGGTCCGGACCCGCATGTCGAGCCACGCCTCGACCCCGAGCGCCCGCAACCGCGCCCCGAACTCGGCGTTGTCGCCCTCGGCGTCGGCCACCGCTGCGGCGCGGGAGTGCCACACCAACCCCCGGACATCGACCCCGCGGGCGGCGGCCCGACCCAGCACCGCGAGAACCTCGCTGCCAGGCTCACCGGTGAGTCGCTCGTCGGCGTCGCCCTGCCAATCGGCGAAGACGATGAAATCTCCAGCATCGGTGGCCTCGATCCGCTCGTGGAGCTCGGCGAAGTAGGTCGTGCCATGGATCAGCGGCCGCACCAGGTTTCCCTCAGACCACGCCACGCCCTGGTGGGCATCATCAAGCCTCGTCTGCCCGTTGCCGCGCTCAGCGGGCGTTAGGAGCCATTCGACGTCGTCGTCGGAATAGGACACGAACACACCATGACACAAGCGGCGTGCCGAGCGAGCCACGGAGGCTGCGATGGGCTGTCCGACTTACCGCTGCCCACGCAGAGACACGGGGGTCGCCGACGATGCCGGGCGCCGGCTGGCGGCGGCCTTCGCCGCCCTCGCCGACGACAGCTGAGGCGCAACCGTCCAAGCACAGCACTTCAGCTGACCGAAGTGCGAGTCAGCGGGGGCTTGACCCATCCTCGCCGGCGCAGCCGCGCCCTCGACGAGGTCTACGAGTCCGAGGCCGGAATTGCCAACCACTGGAAGCTCGGCGCAGAGACCTGGCCGGATTTCAGTGCGTTCGTGGCATGGGCCAGCGGGGCGCAGGTGACCTCGCAGCACAGGGAGGCCGTGGTCAACGATCTCGCGTAGAGCGCTGGATCGACCTCCTCGGTTGGCCCCCAGCCGCCGCCCTGGGTGCTCGTGACGCGATGCTCAGGTCGCGCCGCTCTCCGGGACTGGGTGCGGAGCGCCACCACTACCCGCAATGCGTCGTAGACGGCGAAGATGCGGGAGCCGATGGTGACCATCGTGTACGCCGGCGTCGGTCGTCATCGGGCACCGAGCACATCCGCGTTGGGCCCGCCGTGCGCTGATCCGGATGACAGGTGTGGAAAAGCCCGGATGTGGGTATGCAAGCGCAGACAACCGGACGGGCGAGTGGGAGGAACGAGGTTCGGTGACCGGTCCTCGAACACAGCGCTACCTGACCCGCCTCGAAGAGCTGGTCCGGGCCTGCGATCTCCAGCAACTCCTCGAGCTCGTCGGACGTGATGACGTCCCTGAGATCAAGCTCGACCAGATCAATGCGATCCGCACCGAGGACCTGCTCGACGATGCGTCCTTGATCCTGATCGCCATCGTGCACGACGTGGCCGCGGAGCGGGGTCAACATCTTCAGCTGGTGCCCAACGACTCATAGGGACACCTTTCGCGGTCGTCATCGGCTTTGATGGCGTCATGGACACCGCGAGCGAAGGGCCGGGGGCACCTGGTTGGGCCCCGTCACCGGGCCTGGCCGCGCCACGAGATCGGCATGTCAGCGTTGATGGGCCCGTAGATGTCACCAAGGACGGGCGTAGCTGGCGGGTCGGCGGGCACGACGACGTCGCCTGGATCCTTGGCCAGACCACGGAGGGCCTCTCGATCACCACCGCGATCCCGCCGGTGTTCGACGCCTACGCCACGCTCCACCCTCCCGACGGTGTCAGCCTCGAGGCGCATGAACGCGCCGTGGTCGAGGTGCTCACCGCCCACACCGCTGACCAGCCCTGGTGGCTGGGCTACCTCGACACCGGTGCACACGACATCGTGTTCCCAGCCGCGCCGAAGGTGTTGCTGTACTGGGACTGGCCCTATGTGCTGGTCGAGGCGGGGCCGTCGCAAGCGCTGTCCTGGAGGATCGGTCACATGCGTGGCGAGGGACCGCTTCCTGACCTGATCTTCCCCACCGATCGCTCTTGGCTCGTCTCCGCCCTCTGGGACGACACCTGGACCGACATCGGAGGCACCGTGCCGCTGATCAGGGCGCTGCAGCGGCATGGGGGAGTCAACGCCCGTCCCGTCGGCCCTGACGAAGACGCCCTCCCACCGGGACACATCCGCGACTGACGCCGTCCGTCATACGGAGCGAGGTGGTCGATGGCGTGCGGTGTTCGTACGACCCTGTGGGCAACGAAGCGTCCGTGCGCTGGACTGTCGAGATCTGAGGACCGACGCGGGCTGGCCGACCCGTCGAACCCCGACATGTGCGACGACGACGCTGCTGCGAGGACTGCGTGGTCACCTGGATTGCCCCTGAATAGGACGTTTTGCTCTTTGGGTCAGGATGCGGCATTCGCGCTTTACCTCTCCCCGGCTTGCCGCCGGTGGTTCAATGTCGAGACGAGATGGGCTACCTGTGCCAGGACGGGGCGGAGGGGTCATGCAGACAAGCATGCGTAAACGGCAGATGGTGGGTGCCGTTGTCTTCGCCTGCGCCATCGGACTCGTGGGAGCAGGTAGCGCCGACGCCGTGACGTTCGGGGCGAGCTGGCAGTTCAACGAGAAGACCGGCAAGGCCCTCGACTCGTCGGGCAACCACAACGACGGCGTCATCCACGGTGGCATCACCCGCGACGGCACGGGATACACGTTCGACGGGCACAGCGGCTACGTGAGCGTCCCGAACTCCGCGTCCCTCAACCCCGGCGCCGCTGACATCACGATCACGATCAGCTTCACGCTCGAGGGCAATCCAGCATCCGGCGATGACTATGACCTCCTACGCAAGGGGCTGGCCGGCACCAAGGGCGGTGACTTCAAGGTCGAGATCCTGCCCGGCGGCAAGGCGTTCTGCCGGTTCCGCGGTTCGAAGGTCGCGACGGTCTCGGGTGGGAGCAGCCTGGGCACCGGCACTCACACCATCCAGTGCGTCAAGACGGCCAGCAAGGTCTCGCTGTACGTCGATGGATCCTCGAAAGCGAGCAAGTCGGTCCAGATCGGCTCGATCTCCAACACGCAGCCGATCATGCTGGGAGCCAAGCCCGGCGACGACTTCACCAAGGGCTTCGTCGACTACATCACGATCAGTTGACGCGCCCTCAGCCGGAACCGGATGGGCTCTGATCGGTCGCGCGAGCCACGTAGTAGTTGTTGGCAAAGTCGCCGTCCAGTGACCTGACCACGATCGATTCGAAGCCGGCGGCGGTCAGCATCCGGACCGCGGTCTGTTCCCCCCATGCGGTGCCGAGGCCAGCACCGCCCTGGGCCAGGGACACCGTCATGCAGTGCAGCAGCGAGACCCCATAGATGAAGGCGGCACCAGGCATCCCAACGTTCTCGTGCGGGTGGCTGGAGGTGCGGATGTCGACCATGAGGAACACACCGTCGGGCGCGAGCGCGCGCGCGATTCCGGCGAGAACCTCCGCCGGGTGAGCCTGGTCGTGGATGGCGTCGAAGGCGGTCACGAACTCGAACGGTCCGGTTCCGGACAGGTCCGCGACGTCGCGGACCTCGAAGCGGACGTTCCGCAGCTCCTTTGCCTCAGCGACTGACCGGGCCTGGGTGATCGCCTCCTCGGAGAAGTCGTAACCGACGAAGGTGCTGGCTGGGTAGGTGGCGGCCAGGAGGTTCAGGTGGTGGCCGCTGCCACAGGCGATGTCCGCCACCCGGATCCCCTGCGTCAGTCGGTTCCCGAGCCCGTCGATGAGCGGCACGACCGCGTCGACCAACAGCTGCTCGGCCATGTCCTTGCTGTCCTCCGACATGAGGGCGTGGAACTCCGTGTAGGCCGTGTAAGGGACGCCGCCACCTGTGCGGAAGCACCTGACGACCTGCTGCTCCACGCTCGCGAGGAGGCCGATGAACTGTGCCAGCTTGGCCAGGTTGTCCGCGCCTGCGTGTCGGGTCAGGACGGCGGCATGCTCGGGCGGGAGGAACCAGCTGCCCGCGGCGGGGTCGTACTCGACGACACCGGCGACCAACATCGACGCCAGCCACTCCCGCACGTATCTCTCCTGGAGTCCGGTCGCCTCAGCGATCTCATCGGAGGTCGAAGGTGGCAGCCCAGCCATGCCATCGAACAGACCGGTGCGATGCCCGATGCTGACAGTCAGGGCGGTCGACGCCGTGGCGACGATGTCCAGAACCTTGCCGGCGAAAGCCTCGACTGCGCCGACATCGATGGCGGGGCTGTCCGGTGTGTCGGGTCCGTTCACGGATTCGAGGCCTGTGGGCTGGGTGATGGTCATCGTGACTCCCTGGTCTGGTCGGCCGGCTCGGACAGCCGCCGGTGTTTCGAACCTAGGGAGCGCCCGGCAGCGCTGACATCGGGCAGAACGTGCAACTTCCCGTCAGGCCCATGTGCATGATTTCGTGCAGCACAACTAGCTTGGTGGCAGTCCCGCCCGGCGTGCCCACGCCACCGCCGCAGTTCGCGTGGACACTCCAAGCTTGAGGTAGATGTTCGCGAGGTGGCGGGCCACCGTCTTCTCGCTGATCACCAGGTGCGCGGCAATCTGCTTGTTGGTGCCTCCCTCCGCAACCCTGCTGAGGATTTCGGCCTCCCGGGGAGTGAGGCCCGAGAGCCGGTCCGGCCCGGAACGCAGGCGCTGGAGACGTGCGAGATCCACCACGGCGCCCAGCCCGGCCAGGATCCGGGCGGCGGCGTCCAGCTCGAGAGCCACCGCGGCCTGGTCGTCGAGAGCTGAGCAGGCCTCGGCGAGGAGCATCCTTGCTCTAGCGCACGAGTACGGCGAGTCCAGCTCTTGCCAGCGACGGATCGCCTCCCGCAGCGTCCATGTGGCGTGCGCGTAGTCCCCGCTCGCCAGCTGTAGTGCCCCGCGTGCGTGGGCGGCCTCGGCGGCCAGCCCGTCCGAGGGCCACCGTTCCGCAATCGAGGTGAGCTGGGCCCCAGCGTCGCGGGCGGCGACCTGGTCGCCCATCTCGAGCGCGAGGTCGACGATCGCTCGCAACAGAGGAACACGTGCGTAGTCGGCGCCCTGGTGGGCCGTAAGTGCGGTCTTCAATGAGGCAAGGGCGTTGCCCGTGTGGCCGGCCTGGGAGGTCAGGAGGGCGTGGCCCGGTTGGGGATCCCTACCCAACTCATGAGCTCGTACGTAGGCCGCCTCCGCATCGGCGGTCGCGCCACGCAGCCGCAGCAGGTCGCCAAGGAGGTAGTGGCCCTCGGCGACCACGGAGGTGTTCATGCCGACCAGCTCGGTGCACACCACGCGAGCGCCGGCGGCCGCAGCGTCCCATGCCCCGCTGACCTGCTGCAGCTGCACCCGGTGCATGCGGCAGATGCCGGAGAACATGACTGAGCTCTCGAACCCAGCGCACCATCGCTCGGTGGCGGCCGTCCACTCACGAGCCCGGCGCAGGTCAGCGAGCTCCCAGCAGACCGCGATCATCTGGCAGTAGAGGTTTCCGGTGACCTCAGGGGAGAGCTGCCCAGTCCGGACGGGAAGCATCGCCTCGTCGAGCAGGGCCATGCCCTCGGCCACGGCACCGCCGCGCAGGTGTGCGGTTCCCTCCGTCATCAGTGCGAGCGACAGCAGCGTCGAGTCCGCCGCATTGCGGGCGGTCGCGCTCGCCTCATGGGCCAGGCCAACCGCTTTGGCGAGGTCGCCGCCATACAGGGCGCTCTGCGCGTCGAGATAGACGACGTACGCGTGCGATGGCTCTTCGGGGACCTGCTCCAGCATGGAACGGCCGCGCTGCAGCCAACCTGAGCCCGTTGCAAGATCGCCGCGGAGCATGAGCAGGAAACCGAGGCCGATCGCCTCTTTTGCGGCCCTGGTCGTCTGGCCCGCTTCGACGAGCCGGCGGTGCGCGAGCTCGGCGAGCTCCAGCGACTGCTCTGCGTGGCCGAGCCACCAGGATGCGTCGTGCCAGGCGAGGATGTCGTTGGCGGAGAGTTCGCCCTGCTCGTGGGCCTGCGCGAACGACTCATTCGCCGCGCCGAACCGGTGCTCGGCGTGTGCAGCGCGAGCCAGCTGCAGCAGCTGGGCCTGGTCGCTCACACCCGATTCCCTCCACCGGCCGGACGTTGGTTCCATCATGCCGGAGCCGACGAGAATGCCTCTCCCACACTTGATCCCTCGAGCTATACAAGCGCTCTTGTATGACATGTAGCCAGCCAGGAGGCCAACAGCCGGCACGTCTCACCTGCTCATGCCGTCGACGCTGCACGGGAGCGCAGCGGCCGCACCTACGATCCCGACCTGGTAGATCTGTTCTCGACCCGCGGACTGGACTGGCTCCAACGCCTTGACCACCTTGAGCCGTGGAAAGCCGTGCTCGACGTGGAGCCGCTACCCCGCCGCTTGCTCACCGGTGCCGAGCTGGCGGCCACAGCGGCCAGTGCGATGGGGTTCAGCGAGAACGACATCACGAGAAGACCGACGGGTCCGGCTACCACAAGGGGCTGCGCGTCGACGCGGTCGACCACAGTGCGCCGGTGCTCCCCGCAGCCGATATCTACGTGGGACTGACCGCGGACCGAGCGGATCGTCCCTCGTTCTGCGCTGACAGCGCGGCGGGTGAGCTCCGACGACCTGCTGCCGAGGGCATCCTCGACCGCGACGCCACGTCCGCGGTTCTGGTGGCGGCCGCGCACGAGGAGTCGGCAATCGCACGACGGAGACGGCCGATCACCACATCCAGCACGTCTACACGAAGATCGGTGTGTCGACGAGAGCTGCCGCCCGCCTCTGGGTGATGCAGCATGACCTCATCCGCTGACCTGAGGCTGTGTCGTCGACGGGTTCGTGGCAGCGGGGTATGACAGCAGCGCCTGATAGCCACCGACGAGGTCGGTGGCCCTGGTCAGGCCCATGCGACGCAAGGTCGCGGCGGCCAAGCTGGAGCTGTAGCCCTCGTTGCAGACGATGATGACGCGGCGTCCGGCGTCGGTCATCTGTGGGATGTGGTGCCGACAGGTGGGATCGAGACGCCACTCGAGGACATTGCGGTCGATGACCACGGCACCGACCAGGTCGCCGTCTCGCTGCCGTTGTTCGATGGGTCTGGTGTCGACCAGCAGCGCACCGGCTTCGAGCTCAGCCACGAGATCCCCCGGCTGCACCCGGTCGAGTCCGGTGCGGGCCACGTCGATGAGCTCGTCGATCGCTGCCCGTTCGGTCATGGCGCTCCCCTTGGAAGGCAGGTGGCCGGCTCTGGCCTGGGGTGCGCAGAGCAGCCAGCATAGCCACCTCCGCGGTTCCTCTGCGCGAGGTTGCCATCACATTCCGTCAAAGTGCGTTGCCGGGGCGCTTTTGCGGTGCAAAAGGGGTATGCATGGCCGCCCCAGGAGGGATAGCGTCAATCGACTCGCGGCCACCCCCGTCGGTCACTTCGATGGTGCTATCAGGGGGTCTACGTGAGCTCACAGCGCGCCGACGGCAAACGGCCGGTGAAACTCGCCCAGGCTCGGCTTCGACGACCAGGACTGCTTGCCCTCGTGCTCGGCGTGGTGCTGTGCCTGCCCCAGGCGGGCCTCCAGTCCGCAGGTGCCGCGGCTGCCTGCACCCTGACACCGCAGCTGCGCGACTTCACCATCAACCAGGGCGTCGGCAACTACGCCGTCCTGACGCGGGGCAAGGAGACCGAGGTCAGGCTGTATCTCAGCAAGCCCAGCTGTGCAGCCACCAATCAGGCCATGGGGTTGACCGGTGCCACCCTCACGATGAACATTCCCGGTGCACCGAGCAAGACCTACCCCACGTTCAATCCGGTGAGTACGGCATCGCCGGCGCCGCTGACCGCGTACACAGCCGCGCCTGCCCCGGACGCCGCAGGAGATCCCAAGTTCATCATCCCGGGCACTGACCTCGTGTCGTCGGACCCCTCGACGCGGTTCACGGCGACGTTCACGGCGACACTGACGCTGAACACGTCACCGTCACCCGTCACGTTCTCGGCCATCTCTGGCGGCGGCGGTCCGATTGCAACCACAGTCGAGCAGCGGACGAGAGCCCTGCGCATCCTGGTCGTGCCCATGGGTGCGGCGCTCACCAGCACCGACAGCAGCACACTGCAAGCAGGTCTGAACAGTCTGTCCCGCATGCTCCCGGTCCCGAAGACCGGGGGCCAGCTCACGGGGCCGCTCACCGCCGCCTCCACCGTCGGAGGCATCAGGTACGCAATCAACGCCGGTGTGGCACCCGTACCGCTGGACGCGACCACCCAGAAGTTCTGTGGCAACCTGAACAGCTTTGCGTCCATCAAGGCCCAGCTGGCGCAGTACCGCAACGACTGGAATGCTGCCAACTCCGCGAACACGACCAACCCCGACGCGAACCCGACCGCCGACATCGTCCTCGGCGTGGTCTCTAGCGCCCAGTCCATGAGTGGCTCGCAAGGTTGCGCTGAAGGCATGGCATCGACGAACAGCCCCGAGGCGTGGGTCCGGCTCGTGCCGGCCACCACCGCTCCGTCCGCAACCGGCAACGTGATGGCGATGGAGATCGCCCATACCTTCGGAGCCGAGGGCAGAGGCCCCTCGAACAGCCCATGGGCCGATCCGTTCAACCCCACGCACTCGCGCAACACGGAGGCCGATGCCGGCACCAACCGTGCGTACAACATCACCACCCGCAGCTTCCTCACCGACGACCGCACCGTCATGCGCAGCCAGTCCGCCGGCTGGAACCAGGAGACCACGGTCTACGAGAAGCGTGACTACGAGTTCCTGACCTGCCGCCTCGGCGGCCGCCCCAACGCGGACTGCCTGACCACGGGCACGGTGGGCACGATCAACGGCGTCGGCGCCGGACCGACCTTCCTGCTGTCGGGGACGACCGACAACACTCCAGCCGGGACGCACATCGTCGAGAGCTATGGCGGCCCGCCCGCCGCGTTCACCACGCCACCTGCCACCAGCCGCTACACGCTCCAGTTCCTGCGGGGTACGACGGTCGCCACCGCGACCAAGGTCGCCGTCGTCTTCGACGAGTCGGAGCACGTCGGGCAGCAACCCGCCGACCACACCTCACCGGTCGGACTGATCTCGTTGGCCGTCCCGTTCCCGCTCGACGTCGACCGCAACAACATCCGGCTCGTCTACCAGCCCCCGACGGGGAGTCCGGTGGTGCTGTTCAGCTCGACCCAGAACGGTCAGCCCACGCTGGACCAGCTCGCGGTCACCAGCGCCTCGGGTGGTGGTGGCCCTGCGTTCATCAGGTACACGAACACCAACGACCTCGACGAGCGAGACCCCGCGCTCAGCCCAGACGGCAGGTGGATCGCCTGGATCAGCGACCTCGACGCGGCGGCGATGAGCGTGACGTCGACGTCCGATCCAAACCACAGCGCGACGTTCTTCGGAGCGCCGTACCCCAAGCATCCATCCTGGCGGCCCGATGGCAGCGGGATCGTCTTTGCCGGTGAGGACGGTTCCCTCTACACAGTGCCGTTCGCCGCCCCCGGGGGGACCCCGGAGATCGGGTCCGAGACGATGATCTTCGGCGGCCCGGCCGACAACCCGTCGTACTCTGCCGACGGGACCGAGATCGCCTTCGACGACGCCGATCCCTACCTTCCCCAAATCTTCACATTGCCCTCCGACGGACTGGGTACGCCGACGCAGATCACGGATGGCGAGACGTACGGATCTGATCCGTCCTGGTCCCAGACACCCGGGGACGACCGCATCGCCTTCGGTGGGCACGACTCGATGACGGGCTTCAACGGGATCATCGGCGTTGACCCCCATGCCGGTGGCGCGACCACTGCTTTCAGCAATGACTACGGGAGTGAGCCGTCCTGGGGCACCGACGGGGTCATCGCCTACAACGCAGATGGAAGCCTACGGACGCTGGACCCTGCGTACGGCATCGACGACACGTCCACAGATCCGACCCCGCCGCCCAACCCTCCAGCCATCGACGGGGCAGGCGGTTTCAATCCGACCTATCCGACCTATGTCCGTCGTGGCATCTCCGCGTTCAAAGACGACTTCTTGAAGGATCCCTACGGCCTCCAGACCGACATCATGCTGGAGCAGTCGACCGCTGCCGGCGTTTCGGTGACGGCTGCGGGCGGCATCGTGGACGGGAACACTGATCAGGCCAGCCTGGAGCGGCTTCGTCTCACGCTGTACTACCAGTGCCCAGGCAGTCCCGAGCGCTCCGTGCTCGGGCTGGCGCTCGAACCGACCGGCTTCACCGGGGTCGGTACGCCGGACGCTCGGGCCTTGTTCGACCAGACCTTCGACGAGTCGCAGCTCTGTGGTGGGTCGGGCGGCGGAACCGTTACGGGGGTGCTGAGCGACTTCTTCAGCAGCGCTCCGTTCCCCGGCCAGCCTGGCTTCAACGAGCCTGTGCAGAACAAGCCTGTGGGCAACTCCTCGCAAGGCCCGGTCGCCTCGATCGTGGACCCGGTGCAGGACGCCACCTTCTTGGACTGGCAGACCATCGCACTCCAGGGAGAGGGCACCGACGGACGCCTGCGGCAACTGCCCGACCTGTACCTGTCGTGGAGCATCAACGGGGGCACCGCCCTCGGGAGCACCGTGGACTTCCACTCGCTGCCTGCTGGTGACTATCCCGTCACGTTGACGGCCACGGATCCTGACACCGGACTGATGAGTGTGGCATCGACGACGATCCATGTGCTTGCCGACGGGGATCACGACGGTCTGCCCGACGCCTTCGAGAACTCCCAGCGCTGCTTCCCCGACGGGGCTGCATCGAACGGGGACAGCATCAACCTCGACAGCGACGGCGACGGGATCCCGGACGGCCAGGATGCCACGCCCTGTGTGGCGACCCCGGGGTCGCAGCAGTTCGCTCCCTCGGTGGAGTTCGCCCCCCGGACACTCAACCTCTCCGCGAAGGGGAAGTCGGTGAAGGTCGAGGTCGAAGAGGACCACGGTATGCCGAGCCTGCTGAGCATCGTGCCGGGAAGCGTGCACATCAGCAGCATCCGTGGAGTGCCGCTGGTGGGCTCGTCACCCCTCACCGTCCAGGTCACGAACGAGGCGTTCTCGCCGAACACGTCGTGGCGCATCTCGGGCAACAGCAAGGACCAGGACGGCGACGCCACGTTCGATCGACAGGCCCTCAGCGACTTCATCAAGAAGACGTTCAAGCCGAACCAGAAGCTCACCCTGACCGTGTCAGGGTTCTCGAGTGTGCCCGCCTGGACCTTCAGCGGATCCGGGACCATCACCATCAAGAAGGGCTAGAAGTGACGACTACGAGGTATTTCAGAGGACCGGTCGCGCTGTTTCTCGGCGCCGCCGTCATGACCGCCGGCCTGGTGGTAGCGCCCGCTGAGGCAACCGGTGATGCGAACGGCCCCGCTTGCTCCGACATCATCGACGGCGGTGGGGACTGGTATGAAGGCACATTGAACTTCTACTTCTCGCTGGCTGCGCCTGCGTGCAAGAAGGTCACCTACACGTTGTACGCCGTCACGGAGGGCGGCGACGGCACCGTCTACAGCACCAGCAGCTACACGGTGGATCCGTCGACGGGAAGTCTCTACTTCTCACTCGCAGTTCCTGACCCAGACTCGGCCACGCTCTGCACGATCGTGGACGTCTACGGAACAACGACCGTAAAGGCGAAGAAGAGGCACGAGCACGAGCACGGGGGCGATGACGCCCGCCAGAAGCGGCGTGTCCGCACCGTCATTGCCGACCGGGCGCCGGACGCGGGCTACGCGCAGTTCTTCGACGACGCCTACACGTGCGGATCGCCGAGCCGGGACTTCCACTGACGGTTTGCGAAACGGCTGGTCGAGGGCAGCCGGCTTTCGTCAGTCGCTCAGCTCGGTGAAGCGCGCGCGGGCCGCGCTGGCTCGTGCGTCGTCACCGGCCAGCGTCCACGCCTGGGCTGCCACCTCTGCCGCGTCAGCGGCATAGCTGCGTGCGTCCACGTCGAGGTTGACCTGCACGGCCTGCTCGGCATGATCGGCCGCGGTCTCGTACTCACCGCGCCGTAGGTAGATCGTCGCCATCATCTGAAGCGCGTCGGCCACGGTCGGCGTGTGGTCGATGGCGCGCGCGATCGCGAGGGCGGTTTCTGAGCTCCGGAGCGCGTCATCGAGATCGCCGCGATCCATGAGCTTCTCCGAGAGGTTGGAGTAACCGATCGCACGTCCGGAGCCGTGCCCGATCCGTTCGAACTCTGCGATGGCCCGGCGGTCGTAGTCGATCGCAGCATCGAGGTTGCCGCGCTGGTGCTCGAGCATGCCGAGGTTGATCAGACAGCCGGCCATTTCCTCCACGTTCCCCACCCGTTCCGCGACCGCGAGCCCTTTCTGCAGCGCCGCCTCAGCCTTGTCGGCGTCGTGGAGGCGAAGGTGGATACCGGCGGTGAGCCGGAGGGCAGTCGCCAGGCCACGTTGGTCGCGCTGTTCCTCCAATAGATGTTGGGCTTGGATCGAGTTGGCCAGGGCCGGCTCCTCAGCGCCTTGGCTGTGCTGGGCCCGAGCGAGCTGGACGAGGAGGTAAGGACGAAGAGGATCGTGAGGCGACGCCGTCAGCAGGCCTGCCTGAGCAGCTTCGATGGTGTCCGTCGTTCTGCCCTCGACCGCAAGGGTCCAGGCGCGTTCGAGCCACAGCGACGTGTTCTGGTCTGCGGTGACGTTGGCGAAGGCCTCGTCGATGATGCGCTCCGCATCGGCGTACTGCCCCTGCCTGCGGCGTACCGATGCCATCCCTCGCCAGGCGCGCACCTCGTCCGGCAGCTTGGCCGCCTCGCCGTAGAGGGTGAAGGCTTCGTCGTAGCTGCCGATGAGCTCGTGCAGATCGGCAAGGCTGAGGATGAGGTCGGCCAGGCTTTCAGCTCCGGGATCGTCGCGGGCCAGCTCGAGTCCACGGCTCAGGTGCAGGATCGCGGCCTCGTTGGCGAAGAGGCGAGCAGCGCGCTCACCGGCGCGGATCAGGTAGTCGATCGCCTTCGGGCCGATCTCTCCCAGGTACGCGTGACGCGCCAGCAGGTCGATGACCTCGTCGCCGACCCCGTAGAGGTCCTCCACGAGCTCGGCCACCCTGCGGTGCAGCGCTCGACGTTGTCGCCTCAGCAGGCGGGCGTACGCCGCATCCTGGACGAGTGCATGGTGAAACTGGAGCTCGTCGGGTACGTCGGCGACCCGATCGAGGAAACCCTTTTCCACCAGGACGGCCACTCCCGAGGCAGACGTGGGCGAGAGACCGGCGAGGAGCTGGACGGGAACGCGCCGCCCGATGACCGAGGCCTCGAGCAGGCTGGCTCGCGCAGCCGGCGGGAGGAGATCGATCCGGGCTGACAGGACACCTTCGAGGTTCAGCGGGACCGAACCTTCCTCCCAGCTGTTCGCGAACTGCCACCCCTGCTCAGCCTGCACCAGCGCTCCCTCATCGCGCAGTGCGCGGACGAGCTCTTCGACGAAGAACGGGTTACCCCCTGCACGCTCAGCGACCAGCGCGGAGAACCGGCTGGGGGGAGGCGCCCCGAGCAGAGTGTGCAGGAGCAGATCGACGTCAGCATTGCCCAACGGCTCGAGCATGATGCGTTCGGTCCGATGCTGTTGAGCCGAGGCGATGATCTCGTCGAGGTCGCCTGCGCCCTCCGGTCGCGATGTCAGGAGCAGCAGAAACCTGTGCTCTGCCGGGTTGCGGAGGAGATCTTGCATGAGCGCACGCGACGTGGCATCCATCCAGTGGCAGTCCTCGACCATGATCAGGAGTGGCCTCTCCGAGGCAAGCCGTCCCAACCAGAAGCCAAACGCTTCGTGCAGACCGCGGCGGTAGGCGGCCGGCTCGAGATGCTCGATTCCTTGCGGGTCAGCAGCAGCCGGAAGCCCGAGCAGCCGGAGGAAGTAAGGAGCCCGGTCCGCGGCTCCGACGGTTCCGAGCGAGGCCACCACGGTGGCGGCTGCCTGTTCGGCCGGGAGCTCGATGTCGATCCCTGCGAAGGCCCGGAGCAGCTGCGCGAAAGGGAAGTACGTCAGTGCCGCGCCATGGGGGAGGCAGTGCACCTCCATCCAGGTGGCGTGCCGCTGCGCAGCCTCGGCGGCCAGCTCCTGGGTGAGCCGGGACTTTCCGACGCCCGCCTCACCCACGATCGCCACGACGCCTCCGCCGACCTCGGCGAACACGCGGTCCAGGCACGCCAGGGCGGCGGCACGTTCGTGCTCCCGACCGACCAGCGGCCGGTGTCGCTCCACGCCGGACCTCGGGGCCGCCGCGGCGGAGGCGACCAGCGTTCCGAGCAAGCGCCAGGCGGGCACCGGATCCGGCTTGCCCTTGACCGTCAGGTCGGCAACTCTCGCGAATTCGAAACGTTCCTTGGTCAACCGGTATGTCGTCTCACCGACATACGTGTCGCCCGTGGGTGCCGCTGACTCCAGTCGTTGGGCCAGGATGACGGCGTCGCCCAGGACGGCGTAGTCCATCCGGGCGTCGCTGCCGAAGACGCGGGCGATTCCATGGCCGGAGTTCACGCCGACGTGCAGACCCAGGTCGTGCTCATACGGGAGGGTCTCGCGTACCCGGGCGAGCTCCTCGTGCAGCTCCAGTGCGGCTGACAGGGCTCGCTGTGGGTCGTCCTCGTGGCTGATAGGTGCGCCGAAGAGGGCAAGGATCGCGTCGCCGGCGAACTTCTCGACGTAGCCACCGTGCTTCGCGATCACGTCGGACAAGGCCCCGACGACCGGGTCGATCACCTCGGAGAGCTCTTCGGGGTCGTACCGCTCCGCGAGCGCGGTGAACCCGGAGATATCGGCGAAGACGGCTGTGACCAGGCGGCGTTCCTCAGCGAGCAGTCCTTCGGACTCCTCGAGACGATCCGCAACCTGGCCGGAGACGAAACTGCGCAGCGTGCTGGCTACGTCAGGGACCGGAGCGGTCTCGGCTTCAGGAGCAGGAGCGGCCGCTCGTGGTGTCCCGCAGTGGCCACAAAAGCGCATGGCTTCCGGGTTCTCGCCGGCACAGTTGGCGCAGGTCCACGTCGGCACGGCTCAGCTTCTCCGGCCCAGCGGGGGCGGCAGAGGTGCGGCTGTGACCACGACGGCGTCCATGTCCGAAGTATGGCGCAGGGTGGGTGATCTCGACTCGGCGTCGCGCCCTGGGCAGCAGCAGGCAGGTCGGCCCTGTGTGGAGGCCGACCTGCCACTGCCCCTCCAGCTCAGTTCCGGGCCACCCGGAAGATCGCGCCGGAGTTCGCGGTCGTGTCCGCGACACCGGCACTGACGTACATCGCGCCGTCCCGCCCCTGAGCGATCCCGCCGGGCAGCGGTATGGAGCCGCCCCCGATGTGTGTGATGTTGCTCGGGTGCTCGAACGGTGCCATGGCCAGGTCCCCAGGAGGTCCGGCTGCGTTCGGGTAGAACAGTTCGGACGCCCAGAAGTTGCCTTGACGGTCGAAGGCGCAGCCATCGATCGTCGTGTATCCCGTGGCCCACAGGGTCGCGTTGTGCTGCCAGTCGGTCGAGTTGGGGTTCACGCGCCAGACGTTCGAAGCCCCAGGGGCGATGAAGTTCGACGCCAGGTCGAGGGCACCCACGTACAGCCACCCGTCGGGACCCTGCGTGATGCACGTCGGGGTGGCGTCGCGGAAGGCACCAGAGGTCTCGTTCGGGATGTAGGCGATCACGCGAGACTCACCTCCGTGCAGGTTCTCGGAGATCGCGTTGGCGCCTGCATCGGCCACGAAGGTGCGCAGGCCATCAGGACCTCGCGTCCTCAGGACCGCATAGGGGTTCGCGTCCGGGAAGTCGGAGGGGAACAGGCTCTTGTGGTCGCCGGTCCAGGCATAGTTCTGGTCGCCGACATTGCTGCGGCTCGTGTACGTTCCGGTCCTGCTGTTAAGCCGGTAGAGGTGGCCCATCTGCGGGATGTTCATGCCGCTCTGGGCCTTGAGTCCGTCGTGGGACTCACTGAGGATCGCCAATACCCGACAGTGCGAGAGCTCGGCGGGGTCGTGCTGAAGACAGCCCGTGCCGGTCGTGGTGACAGCGGCCGGACCGAGCACCGAGGTGTCCCCGCCCTCGGCGACATAGATGGACGTGAACGGCGTGGACCACGACGGCGTGAACGAGCCGCTGTTCCAGTCGTACTTGGAGATCGCGCCCGTGTGCGTGATCCCTTGGGTGCCGGATCCAGCGGTCCCTGCCTCCGCTATGTAAAGGGCACCGGTCCCGTCAAAGGCCAGACCGCGTGGCTCGTTGAGCCCCGTGATCACCGGCTTGATCGACCATGAGGCCGTTGAGGCCGTGGAGGCCTGTGCTCCCGCACTCAACGACATGCTCACCGCGAGTGCCGCGACCGTCGCGACACCCATTGTCTTCCTGTACATGCGCTCTCCTTCGGGGCATGCACTGTCACTGTCCACCGTCCCGAGTGGCGATAACTGGTGGCAATGCTCGGATCTGACAGTCGGCCGACATTGCACAGTGCTCCGCGGCCGTTGAACTGTCAACGTTCCTGAGATCCTTAAAGATCGGGCTCCCGACCGCAGTCAGGTTGTGACCAGGTTGTCCGCTTTACCGTTGCCGTCATGACGACGATCCAACGCACCCGCCTGCCCCGACAGATGTTGAACAAGGTCCCTGAAGTGACCGTGTACTTCTGGGTCATCAAGATCTTGTGCACGACAGTGGGGGAGAGCTTTGCCGACTACATCAACGAGACTCTCGGCTTCGGGCTGACCAACACCACCGTGGTTTTCTCGGCCGCACTGATCGCGACGCTGGTAGTGCAGTTCCGACTGAGGCGCTACGTCCCCAGTGCGTACTGGCTGGCCGTCGTGCTGATCAGCGTGGTCGGCACGTTGCTGACAGACAACCTGACCGACGGCCAGGGCGTGCCGCTGTGGATCAGCAGCACGGTCTTCGGCATCCTGCTCGCGGCGGTGTTCGGGATCTGGTACGCCCGCGAGCACACGCTCTCGATCCACACCATCGTGACGACGCCACGTGAGAGCTTCTACTGGCTGACAGTCCTCGTGACGTTTGCCCTCGGTACGGCGGTCGGTGACTGGACGCTGGAGCTCACCGGATGGTCGCCCGGCCAGTCTGTCCTGCTGCCGTTGGCGCTGATCGTGGCCGTCCTCGCGGGGTGGAAGCTCGGCGCCGGTCCCGTGTTGTCCTTCTGGCTCGCCTACATCCTCACTAGGCCACTCGGCGCGAACATCGGCGACTACCTGGCGTCGCCGCGCAGTGATGGGGGCATGGGACTGGGAACCTTCGGCACCAGTCTGGTCTTCCTGGGAACGATCCTCGCGGTCGTCGTCTTCCTGACCAGGACAGACCGGGACCGACCCGAGGTCATCAACCCGGGACGCGTCGATCACACCTCCACCGGAGCCTGAAGTGTCACCCGACCTCCTGACCACGGACGAACCTCTCGTTCGCTTGCTCCTCGTGACGGACCAGGCCGATCCCGGACCGGGGCTGAAGGCAGCCATCACGCGACGGGCCGCCGAGGGCAAGGTCCGGTTCCGGTTGGTCGTGCTGAACCCAGCCCGCGCCGAGGTACACCTGCTGCATCCGGAACGGCACGACAAGGCACTCGAGGCGGAGCTGGTCCTCCTGCGGGCGCTGCCCGAGATCGAGAGCTGGGCAGGACATCGGGTGATCGGTTCGGTGTCGGTGCGGCACGACCCGATGGACGCCATCGAGGAGACGATCTACAACGAGCCGATCCACGAGATCATGCTCGCTGTCCCCTCCCACGGCGTCGCCACGTGGCTCCACCAGGACCTCGAGCACCGGTTGAAGCACTTCAACCTGCCGGTCACGGCGATCCCCTACGACGAGATGGGCTGACCTCGCCGGCCGGAGGAGTCCTGGCCGGAGCCTCAGTTCCGTCGGTTCGTGCGTACCTTCCTGCTGTGGAAGGCGATCCAGGCGGCGGGAACACGCTCGACAGCCGCACCTGGAGCTCGCTGCAGATGATCTCCTCGACCTCCTCGATGGGAAACGGCGCGACGTCGTCCTGGAGGCGCGACAGTGCGTCGATGTAGGCGGGGGTGAGCAGATCGACTCGTGAGGACATCAGCTGACCCAGCTTGATGAACGTCGGCCCCATGGCCTCCAGGTCGGCCGCGAGTCGCTCCGCCGCGTCGGTGGTCCCGTCCGACGGCTCCTCCTCGAGCAACGAGTCGATGCCCGCCGAGCGCACCAGGTCAGCACGCCCGTGGCGCACCAGGAGCATGGCGATCTGTCGGTAGCGCTCGGTGTGCCGGAGTCATCTTCAGGCTCATGATGTCCAGAGGGACCATGACCGGCCCGACAGCTTCCATCACTGACGGTGATTGAGCCGCTGACCAGCGCTGATGACAAACGCATGACAGTCGTGCCACGAATCTCATGGGGGGTAGTGGTCGCGCGTACCTTTCGAGCACCGGGGGACTCGTCAAGGAGGCAACATGTCTGTTCGATCTCATCCACGCAACGCCCCTACGACAGCGTCGATCTCGGACCTCTCTGTCGTTCGTCGCGCAGTAGCGGCCATGCTGCTGCTGGGCATCTCCCTCATCCACGTGCTCGACGTCAAGGACAAGTTCGAGGAAGTGCCGTACCTCGGCGTGCTCTTCCTCGCCCTCATCGCGGCCTCGTTGATCCTGGCCTTGCTCCTGGTCCGATCCGACGACCCGTTGGTCTGGCTCGCTGCCGCTGCGGTCGCTGGGGCAACGATCGTCGGCTACGTCCTCAGCCGTTCCACCGGCCTCCCCGGTGAGGGCGGTGCTGAGGTCGGCAACTGGTGGGAGACTCTCGGCCTCGCTTCGCTCTTCGTCGAAGGCGGCCTTGTCCTGCTCGCCAGCGCGCGGCTCAGCGAGCGCCACTCCTGACGACAGTTAGGCCCTGACGACAGTTACCCCCTGACGCCGAACAGGTGCTCCAGGGCGAGCTGGTCGAGGCGCTCGAACGCCATCCCACGAGCTGCCGCAGCCTCCGGGTCGAAGCTCTCGGCCCGGAGCGCTGCAATCGACTCACCCGCACCCAGTGTCGAGACTGCCAGCTGGTCGACCCGAGCCGCGCTGAGCGCCTCGACGACCTCGGGGTCAGCTCGGAAGGCTCGGCTCTTGGCGCGCAGGATCAGGTAGTTGCGGATGCACCCGGCGGCCGACGCCCAGACACCGTCGTCGTCCTCCGAGCGCGGCGGCTTGAAATCGAAGTGGCGCGGGCCCTCGTAGCCACCGTGCTCGAGGATGTCGACGGTCCAGAAGGCGCCTCGCACGTTCCCGGCACCGAAGCGCAGGTCCTGGTCGAAGCGCGGACCGGTCTGGCCGTTGAGGTCGACGTGGAACAGCTTTCCGTGCCAGAGGGCCTGCGCCAGACCGTGCGAGAAGTTCAACGACGCCATCTCCTCGTGACCGACCTCCGGGTTGACACCAACGAGCTCGGGGTGGTCCAGCTCGTTGATGAAGGCCAGTGCGTGCCCCACGGTGGGCAGCAGGATGTCGCCACGGGGCTCGTTCGGCTTCGGCTCGATGGCGAACCGGATGTCGTATCCCGCGTCCAGAGCGTGCTGCGCCAGGATGTTGAACGCCTCGGCGTACCGGTCGAGCGCAGACCGGACATCCTTCGCCGCGCCGGACTCGGCACCTTCCCGGCCGCCCCAGGCCACAAAGACCTTGGCACCCATCTCGGCCGCGAGGTCGAGGTTGTCGAGTGCCTTGCGGACCGCGAACCGGCGCACGTCGCGGTCGTTGTTGGTGAAGCCGCCATCGCGGAAGACGGGATGAGAGAACAGGTTGGTCGTCACCATCGGGACGCCGAGCCCGGTCTCCTCGAGCGCCTTGCGGAGGGGAGCCAGGTGAGACTCCTTCGTAGCGGCGTCGGCGTCGAAGGGGAACACATCGTTGTCATGAAAGGTGATGCCGGCGGCACCGAGCTCAGCGAGCTTGTGCACGGCGTACACCGGGTCCATCGGCTCCCGGACCGCGGTGCCGAAGACGTCGACGCCCTGCCACCCCACGGTCCACAGACCAAAGGTGAAGGCGTCAGCTGGTGAGGGCGTCAGATCGTCCATCGGTGTCTCATTTCGTCGCGATTAGTTTGGGCCGCCAACAAAACTGGCCCACGAATGCCTGTACAGGGAACCATAGCCCTGTTAAGTTGTGGCTGACAACAATAAGCGTGATGGCGGTCACAGCACAGGGTTCGGACAGCCGGCGCAGACAATCAGGAGGAACTCAGATGCTGAGAAGCAGACGTGCGCACCATGCAGCCGTCGCCGGTGTCGGCGTGGTGCTGCTGCTCGCGGTAGCCGCGTGCGGCAGCGACGACAACAGCTCAGGCGACGGATCGGGCAGCACCGACGGAGGCAGCAAGGGCAAGGTCGGCGTCATCCTCCCCGACGCCACGACCTCCCCACGCTGGGAGGCCAACGACCGGCCGAGCCTGGAGAAGGCGTTCAGCGACGCCGGTATCGAGTCCGACATCCAGAACGCCGGCGGAGACGTCGCGAAGTTCGGCACGATCTGCGACAGCATGATCAACTCGGGCGTCCAGGTCCTGATGATCGTCAACCTCGACTCGGAGTCGGGTGGTGCGTGTCTGAAGAAGGCGGCCGCGGCCGGCGTCCAGAGCATCGACTACGACCGACTCACGCTGGGTGGCGGCGCGTCCTACTACGTGTCGTTCGACAACGTCGAGGTCGGCAAGCTGATGGGCCAGGGTCTCGAGACGTGCCTCACCGATGCAGGCAAGACCAAGGCGAACATCATCTACATCAACGGTGACCCGACCGACAACAACGCGGCGCTGTTCAAGCAGGGCTACGTCGAGGCGCTCAAGCCGAAGCTCGACTCCGGCGACTACAAGCTGGTCGGTGACCAAAGCGGTTTCTGGGACGCGACCAAGGCCGGTAACGCTTTCGACGGTCTCTACACCGCGAACAACGGCGACATCGACGGGATCATCTCGGCCAACGACACGATGGCCGGGGGCATCGTCGCCCGACTGAAGGCCAACGGCCTTGCCGGCAAGATCCCGGTCACCGGCCAGGACGCCAGCGTCGAGGGCCTGCAGCGGATCCTTGCCGGCACTCAGTGCATGACCGTCTACAAGAACACCGCGCTCGAGGCCAAGGCAGCCTCCGACCTCGCGATCGCGCTTATCAATGGTGACAAGGCCGCCGCAGACGCGATGGCGACCGACACGGTTCCTGACAGCGTGACCGGCCAGGACGTGCCGTCTGTGTTCGCGACACCGCAGGCGATCTTCCAGAACGACGTGAAGACCGTCATCTCGGACGGCTACCAGACCGCCGCCGACGTGTGCACGGGTCAGTACGGCGCTCTCTGCAAGAAGTACGGCGTCAACTAGCAGCACGGGTGCACCAGTAGGGCCTAGGTTCTGGTGGTGCACCCCATCCCTCGGCCGCGGTGGGTGCTCGCCTGGACAATTTCGTCAGGCGGGCGCCCACCGCAACCAGGGACGCTCACGTCTTCCACCGTTCCGTGCTACCACCGGCAGGAGAAATACCATGTCGACGATCACCACCGAGCCGACGCCCGCCGTCGGTTCGCAGCAGCCCCTGTTGTCGCTGCGAAACATCCACAAGAGCTTCGGGGCGGTGCAAGTGCTGCAGGGCGTCAGCCTGGACGTGACCCCTGGCCGGGTCACTGCCCTGGTCGGCGACAACGGGGCCGGCAAGAGCACCCTGATCAAGGGAATCGCCGGCATCCACGCATTCGACAAGGGCGAGTACCTCTTCGACGGCAAGGCCGTCCACGTCAGCAGCCCCAAGGACAGCAACGCCCTCGGCATCGAGGTCGTGTACCAGGACCTCGCTCTGTGCGACAACCTCGACGTCGTCCACAACATGTACCTCGGTCGAGAGCTGACCAAGGGCGGTCGCCTCGACGAAGAGACGATGGAGAGCCGCGCGAGGGAGACGCTCACCGGACTCTCGGTGCGCACGCTCAAGTCGGTGCGGACCCACGTGGCAAGCCTCTCCGGTGGCCAGCGACAGACGGTCGCCATCGCGCGAGCCGTGCTCTGGAACTCCAAGATCGTGATCCTGGACGAGCCCACGGCCGCGCTCGGAGTCGCGCAGACCGAGCAGGTACTCCTGCTGGTGAGGCGGCTCGCCGACCGCGGGCTCGGCGTCGTGCTCATCAGCCACAACCTCAACGACGTGTTCGCGGTGGCCGACGACATCGCGGTCCTGTACCTCGGCGAGATGGCCGCGCAGGTACACACCAAGGACGTCACGAACAGCCAGGTGATCGAGCTCATCACCACCGGTCGGTCCGGTGACCTCGGGAACGCCGACGGCGCCGGATCGGCTGCCGGCAGCGACACGAAAGGGAGCCAGTGATGACAACGCCCTCGACGTCCAGCGGTCCGAGCGAGCTGGAACAGGTGGACAACTCCATCGGCGCCATCATCCGTGACTACGTCACCCGGATCCGTGGCGGAGATGTGGGCGCACTTCCCGCGATCCTGGGACTCGTCGCCCTCGTCGTCGTGTTCAGCATTCTCAAGCCGCAGCAGTTCACCAACGCGTTCAACTTCGCCAACCTGATCAACCAGGGCGCCGCGGTCACCGTCCTCGCCATGGGCCTGGTCTTCGTCCTGCTGCTGGGCGAGATCGACCTCTCCGCGGGTTATACGGCCGGCACCGCCGCCAGTGTCATGGGCATCTGGATGACCCGACATGACTTCAACTGGGTCTTCTCCATCGTCATCTGCCTGGCCACGGGAGTCGTCATCGGCACCGCCATCGGCCTGCTGGTGGCGCGGCTCCAGATCCCTTCGTTCGTCGTCACGCTTGCTTTCTTCCTGGCCCTCCAGGGCCTGATGCTGGTGCTGATCGGTGACGGCGGAACGATTCCCTACCGCAACGACAAGATCCTCGCGATCATGAACAACCAGCTCCCGCTGTGGCTGGGCTGGGTGCTGACCCTTGCCGGGCTGGCGATCTACGCAGCCGTCTCGCTGCGCAACACGACGGCCCGACGCAAGAAGGGACTGCAGGCGGACCCCTTCATCCTCTGGGCGACCAAGGCTGGAGCGCTGGCGGCGATCTTGATCGCCGCGACGGCCTACCTGAGCCGTGAGCGGAGCCGCAACCCTGCGCTCAGCTCGCTGAAGGGGATCCCGATCGTCGTTGTCGTCGTGGCTGCCCTCCTGGTCATCCTCACGTTCCTGCTCAGCCGTACGGCGTGGGGCCGGCACGTGTATGCCGTCGGTGGCAACGCCGAGGCCGCCCGTCGAGCCGGTATCAACGTGCCGATGGTCAAGCTGTCGTGCTTCATCATGTGCTCGACGCTGGCAGCCATCGCCGGCATCCTGCTGGCCAGCAGGACCAACTCGGTCTCACCCTCTACCGGCGGGCAACAGACCCTGCTGTTCGCCGTGGGTGCTGCCGTCATCGGTGGCACGAGCCTCTTCGGTGGCAAGGGAAAGGTCGTGGGTGCCTTGATCGGTGGTGCCGTCGTGGCGATCATCGACAACGGCATGGCGCTTTTGAACCAGCCCCCGGGGCGAGTATTCATGGTGACCGGCGGCGTCCTGCTGCTCGCCGCCAGTGTCGACGCCATCAGCAGACGACGAGCCGCGGCGACTGGGAGACTATGAGCGGCGGATCGGGACCTGGGAGAGCGGCTCCGTGGTGACGCGCTCGGGCATCAGCCAGGAGGAGCTCCGCCGGGTCAACCTGTCGGCGTTGCTCCGCAGGGTGCACACCCAAGGGCCGACCACCCGCGCCCAGCTCACCAGCGAGCTCGGCCTCAACCGCAGCACGATCGGCGACCTCACGGGCCAGCTCGAAGCGCTGGGGCTGGTGCACGAAGGGCCTCCGACGGACGATCTTCCCGCCGGTGGACGGCGGCTGGGCCGCCCTTCGTTGGTCGTCTCCGCTCGGTCCGACGTGTCCGTGCTGGCGATCGCGTTGGACGTCGATCGCATCGCCGTGGCCCTCGTCGGTCTGGGGGGAGTGGTGCTCGACCGGCGTACCCGCCTGCACGAACGTGGATCTCATGAGGTCGAGGACGTCGTCGAGTCGGTGGCGCAGCTGTCACGCGATCTCCTGAGCCAGGACGAGCCGCATACGTGCATCGGCGTCGGTGTCTCGGTGCCGGGAGCCGTCCGCGCGACCGACGGGCTGGTCCGCTTCGGACCGAACCTGGGCTGGGTCGACCAACCGTTCACGGCGCTGCTCAGCCAGGAGCTGGGTATGCCCGTCGTGACGGGGAACGACGCGAACCTGGGCGTCCTGGCCGAGCATGTGCGCGGTGCCGCGCGAGGAATGTCCGAGGTCGCCTACATCAGTGGCAGCGTCGGCATCGGCGGTGGGTTCCTCGTCGGAGGCCAGTTGCTGCGCGGAGTTGAGGGGTACGCCGGCGAAGTGGGTCATCTGCCGGTTGACCGTGACGGACGAGAGTGCCGCTGCGGAGCCATCGGCTGCTGGGAGACCAAAGTGGGCGAGAACGAGCTCCTCACCGGCGCGGGCCGGCTTCGTGGTGGCGGCCCGCCAGCCGTGGCCGAGGTGATCGCTGCCGCCAACGCCGGCGAGGCGAGGGCGGCCCGCTCCCTCGACGACGTGGCTGCCTGGACCGGGTTCGGCCTCCGCAGTGTTGTCAACATCTTCAACCCCGAGGTGATCGTGCTCGGGGGAAGCCTGGGCCACGTCCTGGAGGCTCGCCGCGAACTGCTCCTCGAGGGGCTTGGGATGGAAACGTTGATGCCACCGGGTCGCCAGGTGCAGCTGAGCGTGGCAGCACTCGGCGAGGACTCGTCGATGATCGGCGCGGCCGAGCTTGCGTTCGCTCCGCTGATGGCGGACCCGCTCGAGGTGATGAGCGCAGACGTGGCCGACCTGGACGCTGTGACGCCGACGGACGCGGACAGGCAGCCTGCCCTCAACCACCCGTGATGACGAAGTCGTCAAAGGCGTGACCGTGTGAGTCGATGGCCTGCCCCAGGATCTGGCCAGGGCTTATCTGCAGGTCGAGATAGTGCAGGGTGCTGGCCGAGAACACCGTGAAGGACTCGTGGCCGGTCGGGCGTGTCTTGGCGCCGCCGCCGCTGACCACGTAGAGAACCCCGCCCATCACGTGTGACCGCTGGTAGTCGTGGTCGTGCCCGGCCAGCACCAGGTCGATGCCGTACTGCGAGAACAGGCCCGACCACGCGCTACGGACGTCGAGCGATGACCCGTGCATACCGGCTGAGTACGGCGGGTGGTGCATGACCGCCAGCACCCAGGTCGCCGTGGACTGCTGCAACGTCTCGCGAAGCCATGTGGTCTGCTCCGGGTCATCGACCCGGTTGGAGTCGAGCACGACGAAGAGTGCAGAGCCGACCGCCTGTGCGTACCAGTCGGATGGGCGGTCGAGTCGATCCATGATCTGGCGCGACTCACCGCTCACGTAGTCGTGGTTGCCCAGTGCCGGCAGCAGCTCCACACCGTCACTGAGCAGCGGGTCGAAGGGTTGGAGCAGGGCCTCGTCGATCAGGTCGACGTCGCCGTCGGGATAGATGAGGTCCCCCGGGAGAACCAGCGCGTCGTACGGACTCTCCTCGTGCTGGTCGGCGACGACCCGAGCGACTTCCAGCTCGCCGGCTCCACCGGTGCCGGGATCACCGACGACGGCGACCCGGACGGCTCGCGCAGCGTCGGCCGGCGGCTCGTCCACACCCCACGTAGATGTCGGGGTGCCCACATCGAGACCACGGGAGGCGTAGTAGGCGCGGTCGAAGAGGCCGGTGGTGAGCGCGATGGCGACCGCGACAACCACCACCACCGACCCGGTGGCGAGGAGCAGTTTCGTTCGCGTCGCCATCGTCACAGGCTAGTCGGCCAGCACGGTCTGGTCGGCCGGTAGCGTGATCTTCGCGAGAAGGAGCAGGAGTCATGACGGCATGGAAGCCCGGGGACACCGCCAGCCTCACCCGTACGGTCAGTGGCGAGGACATCGTCCACTTCACTGCGATCAGTGGCGACCGCAACCCGCTGCACTACGACGAGGAAGCCGCCCGCGCCTCGAGGTTCGGGGAGATCGTCGTGCAGGGCGGGGTGACCAGTGCCATTCTCAACGCGCTGGTGGCGGAGAAGCTGCCCGGACCGGGCACGGTCTTCCTCAGCGTCAACTGGGACTTCAAAGCCCCGGTTCGTCCCGGGGACACCATCCGGGGCGAGGTGGAAGTCGCCACGGCTCGATCGGACAAGCCCATCACCGAGCTGAAGACCAGGGTGGTCCGACAGGACGGTGTCGTGGTGCTGGAGGGTACGGCCGTCTGCTACACGATGGATCTGGGACGTGAGGCCCCCGGCTGAGCTCAGGCCAGCAGCTCGGAGATGGCCGCGGCGTTGCCGCGCATGATGTCGGTCAACGCGTGCAGTTCCCCTTCGGTCGTGTTGAAGGTCGGGAGCGTCACGTTGAGGTACGCCAGGTCGCGTCCGGCTCGGTCGCGCACCGCAGCGGTGATCCCGCACCACTCGTTGCGGTGCTCCATGTAGTTGTAGGCAACGCCCGACCTGCGTGCGGCCTCGAGCTGACGGCGCAGCCCGGCCGGGTCAGTGCACGTGTACGTCGTTTCGGCGGTCAGGTCACCGGCGAGGAACGTCTCGAGCTCGTCGTCCGGCAACGAGGCAAGGTAGAGCTTGCCGGCAGAACCGCAGTGCAGGGGAACATCGACCCCGGACAGGTCGACCTGGATCGGGCTGGCAGACCGGCACTCGTCCAGCACGATCAGGCCACGATGGGCGTAGACCTCGAGGAAGACGCTGCCGCCGACCTCGTCGGCTGTCTGCTCGAGCAGGGGTCGCGCCCGGCGCGTGATCGTCGAAGCGTCGGTCGCAGCCGCGAGCCGGAGGGCGCCGTGCCCGACCGTGAAGCGCCCGGAGTGCTCGTCCCTGAGCGCGAGGTCGTAGTGGACGAGGGTGTTGAGAAGTCGCCAGGTGGTGGCCCGGTTGACCCCCGCCGTGTCGGCCAGCTCGGCCACCGTGGGTGGCTCGGGACTGGACGCGATCGCGTCGAGCAGGCTCAGGGCGCGTGCCACTGCCTGCACCTGCTGAGCCATCCCACGCCTCCTTGGTGTCCCGCCGGCTCGGCATCCGCTCCAGCCAGATCCGACGCCATCATGCAACGGTAGTTGCACGATAGCAGCAAACGCGAGAAGGTAGCCGCGTGCAGATACAGGCGGCCGTGCTGGCCGGGGTCGGCGCCCGGTTCGAGACGACACGCGTGGAGCTGGCGGGACCGCGCAGGGGCGAGGTCCTGGTCAAGGTCGCCGCCAGTGGCCTCTGCGCCAGCGATCTCAACGCCATCGACGGGAAGCGGGACCTGGTTCCGTTCCCGGCGGTGCTCGGTCACGAGGCGGCGGGCGTGGTGGTCGAATGCGGACCCGACGCGACGCGGCTTCGGCCGGGAGACCGGGTGGTGATGTCGATCGTCCCGTCGTGCGGCGCGTGTGCGGACTGCCAGGCCGGTCGTCCCAACTACTGCGCCACCGCGGGCGCGGCGATGTCGTCCGGTGTCCTCATGGACGGGACCAGCCGCCTCAGTACGGGCGGTCAGCCACTCCATCACTTCCTCACCGTGTCGTCATTCGCGGAGTACGCCGTGGTGCCTGAGTCCGGCGCGGTCGTCATACCCGAGGCGATGCCACTGGACTCGGCCGCGTTGCTCAGCTGTGCTGTGCTCACCGGCTTCGGTGCCGTGCACAACACGGCGGCTGTCCGACCCGGGTCGCGCGTCGTGGTCTATGGATGCGGGGGAGTGGGCCTCAACATCATCCAGGGTGCCCGGCTTGCCGGTGCGGCGCGCATCATCGCCGTGGACGTCAACGTCGACAAGCTCGCCCTCGCGCGAAGGCTCGGCGCGACCGATGTGGTGGACTCCCGTACCGACGATCCCTGCATCGCTGTCAGAGATCTCGTCGGAGGTGCCGACTATGCGTTCGAGGCCTTGGGTCGGGAGGGCACCATCCAGCAGGCGTGGGGGAGTCTCGACGTCGGCGGCCAGGCAGTGCTGGTCGGCCTGTTGGGGGGCGGCGCACAGCTCACGATCGATGCCGCTCCATTCGTGAACGAGCAGTCGATCAAGGGCTGCTACTTCGGCTCGTCCAACCTGGTCAAGGACGTGCCGCTGCTGGTCGACCACTACCTCACCGGCGAGCTGCTCCTCGACGAGCTGATCAGCCGCCGGGTCGACCTCGACGAGCTCGACGAAGCCTTCGATCACCTCCGACACGGAGAGGGAGCCCGCAGTGTCCTCACGTTTGACTGAACCACCGGCGACCGAGCAGCTCGAGACGCGCAACTACGTCGATGGCGCCTGGGTGGAAGCCGCCGACGGCGCCGAGCTCGAGGTCGTCGACCCAGCCACCGCTCAGGTCATGGCGCGCGTGCCCTCGGCAGGAGACGTCGACGTCGATCACGCCGTCTCCGCGGCGCGCCGGGCCAGTGAGCCATGGGGTCGGCGACCGCCGCGGGAGCGGGCTGGCCTGTTGATCGAGCTGGCTGAGCGACTTGACGCGGACGCCGAGCGGCTGAGCCGGCTCGAAACACACAACGCCGGGCACCCCGCCGCGGTGGTGGGCGGCGAGATCCACAGCGCGGCGGACCGACTGCGGTTCTTCGCCGGTGCCGGCCGCTGCCTCGAGGGTCGCGCTGCGGGGGAGTACTCAGCTGGCTACACCTCCCTCATCCGGCGCGAGGCGATCGGTGTGGCGGGCCTCGTGACGCCATGGAACTACCCCCTGCTCACGGCCGTCACGAAGCTCGCGCCCGCCTTGGCGGCCGGAAACACGGTCGTCCTCAAGCCGTCTGAGCAAACCCCGCTGACCACGCTGCGTCTCGCCGCCTTGGCGGCCGACGTGTTGCCGCCGGGGGTGCTCAACGTCATCACGGGGCTCGGGGGACGAGCCGGCGCAGCTCTGGCGCGACACCCGGGCATCGACATCATTTCCCTGACCGGCGGAACCCAGACCGGCCGCGAGGTCACCGAGCTGGCAGCGCAGTCGCTCAAACGTGTTCACCTCGAGCTCGGCGGCAAGGCGCCCGCAATCGTCCTCGACGACGCCGATCCAGCCGGGGTGGCCCGCTCGTTGCGAGCTGCCTCGTTCTGGAATGCCGGGCAGGACTGCAGCGCCGCCGCTCGCGTGATCGTCACCAAACGTTCGTATGACGCCGTGGTCGCTGCCCTGCTGGACGAGGTCGGCACCTTGCGGGTGGGGTCGCCGGCCGACCCGGCAGTCGAGATGGGGCCGCTGACACACGAGCGTCACCGCGACGCAGTGGTCGGATTCCTCGACCGCGCCGTCACGGATGGTGGCCAGATCGTGGCCGGCGGCGGCTGCGCCGCGGGCGACGGATATTTCGTTGAACCCACCGTCGTTGTCGGGGTCGACCAGCACAGCGAGATCGTGCAGCGTGAGGTGTTCGGACCTGTGGTGACGGTGCAGCGCGCGGACGACGACACGCATGCGTTCGAGCTCGCCAACGACGTCGAGTACGGACTGGGAGCCTCGATCTTCACCCGCGACGTCGGCGTTGCCATGGACGCTGCCAGACGGCTCACGTTCGGGACGGTCTGGATCAACGACCACGGCGCCGTCACCGCCGAGATGCCCTGGGGTGGCTTCGGGCAGTCCGGACACGGCAAGGAGCGCTCGGTGTACTCCCTCGAGGAGTACACCCGGACCAAGCACGTCATGATCAAGCTGCCCGACTCCCGGGCCGTGTGATGGAGACCGGCTGATGGAGACCGGCTGATGGAGACCGGCTGATGGAGACCGGCGAGCTCGGCACCCTGACCTCGGTGGAGACCTTTCACGACGCGTTCGTGTGCTTCGTCCGGGTGACGACGTCTGAGGGGCTCGTTGGCTGGGGCCAGACCTCGACCTACAACGCGGACATCACGGCTCAGGTCTTCCATCGGCAAGTGGCCCCCTGGGCACTGGGCATGGATGCCGGGTCGATCGGTGACATCGTGACACGCGTCGAGGAACGGGAGCACAAGTTCCCGGGGAGCTACCGCTGCCGCGCGCTGGCCGGTATCGACACGGCACTGTGGGACCTACGCGGACGGGTGACGGGCCGACCGGTGGTGGAGCTTCTCGGCGGGCAAGCCGGCCGGTTGCGTGCCTACGCCTCGTCGATGCGACGTGATATCACCCCGCGAGAGGAGGCGGCCCGGCTCTGTCGGCTGCGCGACGACGCCGGTTTCGATGCCTTCAAATGGCGGGTCGGGGCCGAATGCGGCCACGACATCGACGAATGGCCCGGACGCACCGAGGAGATCGTGCCGACCGTCGGGCGTGCCCTCGGTGACCGCGTGGCCAAGCTGGTCGACGCCAACAGCGGGTTCTCCCCGTCACGTGCGATCGAGGTGGGCCACCTGCTCGAGACCGAGGGCGTCACCCACTTCGAGGAGCCGTGTCCCTACTGGCGTCTCGACGACACGAAGCAGGTGACCGAAGCGCTGGCGATCGACGTCACCGGTGGCGAGCAGGACTGGGATCTGGCCACCTGGCAGCGCATGGTCGACCTGCGTGCCGTCGACGTCGTCCAACCCGACGTCATGTACCTCGGTGGCTTGTGGCGCACGCTGAAGGTGGTCGAGCTCGCTGCCGCCGCCGGTCTGCCGTGCACTCCGCACAGCGCCAACCTGTCGCTGGTCACGATCTGCACGATGCACCTGCTGGGCTCCATCTCCAACGCCGGCAAGTACCTCGAGCTGTCCATCGAAGGACCGGACTACTACCCCTGGCAGACCGGGTTGTTCACGGGTGACCCCTTCACGGTGACCGACGGCCAGGTGGAGATCCCGACCGGACCCGGTTGGGGTGTCGAGATCAACCCGGACTGGTTGAGCCGCGCCTCCCACCTGAGCACCGACCTGGACGACCTGGCTTGATCGCCCTGTCCCTGAGCTTGCCTCAGCGCTCCTTGTAGGCGATCCCGGCGCTCGCAGGGCCCGCCAGGGGCAGGATCTCGACCCGGCCGAAGCCCACTTCGCGACACCATCCGGCGAAGTCGGCGCCCGTGTAGTCGAACGCGTCGCCGAACTCGATCAGCATGTTCAGCGACATCAGGAGCCCGAAGGCGTTCTCGCGGCGGGCGTCGTCGATGAGGTTCTCGATGACGATGAACACGCCGCCGTCCGGAAGTGCGTCGTACGCCGACCTGATCAGTTGCATCTTCCGGTCGAGGTTCCAGTCGTGCAGGATCATGCCCATCGTGATGACGTCCGCGGTCGGCAGCGAGTCTGCGAAGAAGTCACCCGACGCGGTCCGCACCCGGTCGGCCATCCCAGCGGCGCTGATGTTCTTCTCGGCGATCGGCGCGACCACCGGTAGGTCGAACGAGGTGCATTGCAGGTGCGGGTGGTGGGCCGCGAGGATCGTGCTGAGCTGACCAGTGGCGCCGCCGACGTCGCAAACGGTCTGGTAGGGCGAGAAGTCGAACGTGTCGGCCAACACGTGGAAGTTGCCCAGCGAGATTCCCGACATCGCGTTCATGAACTGCTCGAGCCGGGCGCTGTCGTTGTAGAGCTCGGCGAACATCGGCTTGCCGGTGTGCTTGATCTCGTTCTGGGGCTGCCCTGTCTGCAGCGCTTCCGTCAGGCCACCCCAGAAACCGTAGAGCCGCGCGCTCATCATCTCGAGGATGCCGCCGATGTACGTCGGGCTGTCCTTGTCGAGGAATGCTGCTGAGTCAGGGGCGTTGCGATACCTGCCGGCCGGTCCGTCGCCGTCCCGCTCCAGGAAGCCAAGGGCTACGAGCGTGTCGAACAGGTCGAAGATCCCACGCTGATGGAGACCGCACCGGGCTCCGAGCTCCGCGCCGGTCAGCGACGTGTCCGCGAGGTGCGTGAACACCTCGAGATCGACGGCTGACAGCAACGTCCGGGACGCCCAGAAGCCGGCGCCTACCTGCATGATGTGGGACGGGTCCAGCTGCTGCTGCGTTGACATGCCTGGCTCCTTTGTTCTTGGGTGCGCACGGCTGCCTGCACTGAAGCCCGGATGCGACGCCCATCGGAGCGGGGCCGATTGCCACCTTGCCACAACACCTACGCGGGGAACAGAGGCGCAAAATGGTCCGAAAGGACTATGACGTATCGCGCCGACGGGGCGTACGACCGAGGTATGAGCCTGCCGCTATCTCCGAAGAAGATGAGTCTGGGCACTACGTGGCGGTATTCGAGCGGCAGCTTGCATGCCGGCTTCGACTACGGCGTGGGAATCGGTACCCCGGTCTTCGCCGTGCGCAACGGCGTGATCCTCGCGGTCAACGACGACCAGCCGAACATGGCACCGGACCAGGAAGGGGTGACTGGTCAGGAGGCGAACTGGGTGATGCAGGGGATCACCTACAAGGGTGATCTGGCGACTGTCCTTTACCTGCATGTATCACCGAAGGTGCCTGTGCAGAAGGGTGATCGGGTCACGGCGGGGCAGCAGATAGCTCTCAGCGGTCACAACGGCCACTCGACCGGCCCGCACCTCCACGTCGCGGTGATGACGAAGCACCGCTTCTCTGACCCTTTCCAGTACCTCACCGGCATCGGACCGGCCGAGGGTCCGCCCACTGATGGTTTCGCGTCGAACAGGATCTGCATCTTCCCGCCCAGCCTCGTGTACACCAGGGAGCCGCCGCATCCGCTGGCCAAGGGAAGGGTGGTCCTGTCGGAACTGAGGTTCGGCAGCATGGACTCCGACAGCGTGCGCCTGCTCCAGCACCGACTCAACCAGATTCCGCTCGAGGACGGAGTCGAGCTGCCGGTGACCGGCAACTACCTCGAGCTGACCCGGGCCGAGGTCTCCAAGTGGCAGGTGCAGAAGGCCGGCGCAGCTCCCGGCACGGCCGCCGCGAACGGCACCCTGAGGGCCCGGCAGGCGGGTCGCTTGTTCGGCCGACGCTTCACCCTCGTGCCGGCCGGCTGACCGTCCGCATCCGGGCGACCGGACCCCTTGGAACAGCATCCGGGCGACCGGACCTCATGGAACGGAGCGGCCGGTGCTGTCGAGGTAGGCGGTTCTGCCGGTGATGTTGTCAGCGATGACGCTGCACGAGATCGTGGCGGCCGCGCGGTCGCGTCCGGTGAGTCGGTAGCGCCGCGAGTCCGCGCCGGTGATGCGGTGGCCGTCACGGAGCCAGCGATAGCCGAGGGTGCGCGCCTCGACCCACACTCCCGAGACGCAGGTGAGGCGATGGCCGACGCGCGCGTTCCCGCGCGGGCGCGCGTGCTGGACAGGCCGACCGGAGTACGCGCTGGTCATCACGAGCGGACGTCGGGGCCGCTGCCCCAACCACGCGAAGTCCGTGTCGGGGTAGTCGCCACGAGTCCAGATGATCGTGGCCCGGCTGGCCGCGTCAAAGCCCATCGCCACCCCGTTCGCGTTGGGAGCCGAGTCGTCGGTCAGGGTCTGCACGGGTTGTGCGCTGGCGCCGAGCAGGCCCACGAAACGCAGGCCGTACGGCGTGAGCGGACTCAGGGTGAACTGCTGGTACAGCAGGGCAGCGGTCCCGTCGGGTAGCAGCCGCCACGTGTCCAGCGTCGCTGTGAAGCCGTTGGGCGTGAGCTGGACGGGGGTATCCAGAGTGGACGCCACGAGCTGGCGTGCCCACAGGACGAGCTCGCCCGCCGAGCGCTGTGCCCACAGCACGGTGGTGGCCCCGTCGCGCGCGACCACCGGGTAGGCGTCGACACCCACCGGCGATACCGCCGGTGCCTGGGATCCGGACTGCTGAGGTCCAGGCAACTGGTGCTGGGACGGTGGGTGCCATGGCGGCGAGATTCGGAGCCACGAGGAGTGCGGGCAGCGCGCAGGCGACACTGACCTTGATGAGCCTCATCGCACCTCCGAACGGACACCGCAGGAGTCCGGGCGCGACGGACAGGACGAAACCCTAGTGGCCATGGAGACGGTCGGCATTCCGAGCCGTCGGCGCTCAGCGCATGGACCGCTCCCGGTAGAGGTCGCGCAGGACGCCGATCTCGCCACCGTGATGCATGGTCTCGCGGCTGACGTGCAGCACCAGGGCGCCCATGGGGTCGTCGCGGAACGGTCCGCCTCGGGGACCCACAGGTGCCGCGAGTCCGGCGTCGTCGAGCCCGGAGATGCCGTCCCTCCAGCGTGTGTAGGTCTCCTCGAGCAGGCTGACCGCGGCGTCGGCGGTGCCCGGAACCGGAGGCTGGTAACGAGGATCGAACATGTCGGTACCGTCGGGGGAGTCCGGACCGAAGAAGCACAGCGACCGGGTGCCGAGGTTGCCCACGGCCAGATGCGCCAGCCGCCACGCGATAGTCGTGACGTGCTCGCGGCCGTCGTCAGGGCCTTCCTCTACCATCCACCCACCGGTGGGGTCGGGGCGCACGGACCAGCAGTCGTCGGTGGGCTCCCAGCGGAACTCATCGTCCGTCAGTCCGCCCAGCCGGGGGAGAAGGTGGGCCGCCATGTAGAAGTCGAGCTGGTCGACCAGCATCGATGTCCAGATCTTTGTCATGGCCCGGACCATGTCACGGACATCCGACAGTCGCACCTGTGATGGCCTCACTCGTGTGCCCGGCCGGGCCGGACCCTACTCGCCGCTTCGGGCGAGCGGAGCTCGTAAGGGCACGAAGGCCACGTAGGCGGCAGGCGCGCGGCTGGCCAAGGCTTTACGCTCGCAGCAAGCCTGGCAGGCCGCGATGGCAACACAGGCACCGACGTGAGGAGACCGATGATCTTCATCACCGCCATGTTCGAGGTCAAGCACGAGCACGCCGATCGATGGCCGCAGATCACTGCCGACTTCACGGCCGCGACCCGGGCCGAGCCAGGATGCTTGTGGTTCGACTGGTCCCGCGCTGTTGACAGCCCCGATGTGTACGTCCTGGTCGAGGCGTTTCGTGACGGGGAGGCGGGGGCCGCCCATGTCAGCTCCGACCACTTCGCGCAGGCGCGGCAGACGTTGCCTCCGCACCTCGTGTCGACGCCCCGCATCGTGTCGCAGAGCGTCGACCAGGACGACTGGTCCGAACTCGGTGAGCTCGCGGTCGACCCCGACTGAGTGGCAGCGCGACCCTCGCCTGATGCAGTAGGTTGGCTTGATCCGGTACGACGGCCGAAGCCCGCGGCCCGGCTCACCGGGGCAGAGAGCCGACATGTCCTTGATCGAGTCACACGTCTCGCCGTCCCCGAACTTGTCTGTCCTCGCTCGCCGGTTGGCCTCAGCCAGGGACGCCCTCGAGGCCGAACGCCGCAACACCCAGCGCCAGCCCGGCCGAAGCGAGATCCAGCGAAGACACCTGCTCTCGTGTCTCGAGGCCTACGCCGCTGGTCTGGCCGAACGTCGGCTGCCCATTCCCCCGGCTCTGCGGGACGAGCTGCGGTTGCGTCGACGGCTTTGAGTCGTCGCGGGTCCGCCTGAATCCTGCAACATCTCAGATTCGCCTGGCCCTGGAGAGGGCCCCGACCCGGTGGCGTCAGGCGACCAACGCAGCCCACGTGTCAGGCCCGACCACGCCGTCTGCGCTGAGTCCTCGGGACTGCTGGAACGACACGACGGCGGACTTGGTCCCGCTACCGAACACACCATCCACCCTGGCGGAGTATCCACGGGCTGTCAGCGCCGTCTGGGCTCCGCGAACGGCCTCTCCGCTGGAACCCTCCGCGACCGTGACCACGAGGCGCTCCCAGGTCTGCGCACCGATGACGCCGTCGGCCGCGAGCCCGTTGGCGGACTGGAACGATGAGACCGCGGACGCGGTGGCCGGCCCGAAGTCACCGTCGGCGCTGATCGACGATCCGTGCTGACGCAGGAGGTACTGCGCCGTCGTCACCCGGAAGCCGGCGGTGCCCTGCTGCAGTGTGGGCCAGCTCCGGGCGGGCGGCGGAGGCGTGCCCAGCTTCGCGGCTACCGCGCTGCGCAGTGCAGGAAGCTGCGCATAGAACGCGTCGCCGGGACACTCGGTGGCGACGAACTCTCGATGCCCGTAGATCTCGGACGTCGGGATCGCGTAGGTCTGGCAGAGGTAGGCGACCAGGTCGACGAGCTTGTCGTACTGTGCGCTCGGGGGCGTCGTGCTCGTGTAAGTGCCCTCGTTCTCGATGCCGAGCGCGTACGAGTTCTGCCCGGTGCAGTGGGCACCCAACACGAAGCTGGAGCCACCGACCAGGGTCTCCAACGTCCTGTGTCGTCCTTCGGTGACGAAGCCGCCACGACTGACGGTGAAGTGTTGCCCGGTGTCGATCCAGCCACGGTCGAAGTGCGACTGCTGGATGCTTCGCGACAAGGCGTAGGCATGCGCCTGTGAGTAGTCGGTCGAGTTCGCGCTCGCGGTGTGATGGATGACCACCTTGGTGGGGCGGTAGGCGTTGATGCTGATCGTGCCTGTGGGCGGTTGTGCTCCCCACGTGTCACAAGCAGCGATGCTGGGCATGCTGACGGCCCGAGCGGTCGAGGCCCAGCCGAGGTCGACGCCCCCGACAGCAGCGGCCGCGCCGACAGTCAGGGCTCCGCGGAGGAGGGCGCGGCGGGAGAGATGGGGCACGCGCGTCGAGGTGGTGTCGCGGCGTGCCGAACGAGGTTCGGTCATGGCGGAAGTCCTCACAGGTGCGGTGTGGGCGGGGCCTTCCGCGTCACCTTAGGGTCTGGGTGGGTCAGATCGCGGTGCCGGCGGCCGGCGCCGACAGGATGCGCCCGACCACCTCGCCCAACGTCACCCGAGCGCCGTTCGCTCCCGGTGCCCAGCCAGTCATCGTCACCACGTCGCCGTCCTGGAGGAACCCGCGCTCGCTGCCGTCGTCGAGCATGAAGGGTTCGGCGCCGTTCCAGGTGCGCTCCAGCAAGCTGCCGAACGTCGTACGCTCAGTTCCGCTGACCGTACCTGACGCGAACAGGTCCCCGTCACGGATGCTGGCGCCGTTGACGGTCAGATGCGCCAGCATCTGTGCCGGGGACCAATACATGTCCCGGAACTCGGGGGAGCTCACGAGCGAGCCATTGATCCGCACCTCCAGGTGCAGGTCCAGCCCGAAGGTGTCCCGCTCGCTCTCACCCTGCAGGTAGGGGAGTGGTGCCGGGTCCTGTCCCGGGAGCGGTACCTCTGCCGCGGCCAAGGCTTCGAGCGGGACGACCCATGCCGAGATGCTCGTGGCGAACGACTTGCCGAGGAACGGGCCGAGCGGGACGTACTCCCATGCCTGGATGTCGCGTGCGCTCCAGTCGTTGAGCAGCACGACACCGAACAGGTGCTGCCGAGCCTCGCGTACCGAGACCGAGGTCCCGAGCCGGGTCGCGCCGGCCACCACGAAGCCGACCTCGCACTCGATGTCCAACATGGTGCTCGGACCGAAGGGGGGCACCCCGTCCGCACCCGGGCGTCGCTGACCGGTCGGACGTACGACGTTCGAGCCGCTGACCACCACGGTCCCGGCTCGTCCGTGGTAGCCGATCGGGAGGTGCTTCCAGTTGGGCGGCAGGTCCGGTGAGTCCGGCCGGAAGATCTTGCCCACATTGGTGGCATGCATCTCACTGGCGTAGAAGTCGACGTAGTCGGCGACCTCGACGGGCAGCTGCATGGTCACGGAACCGGCGTCCAGCAGGTGCTGCTCGACCAGGGCGCGATGGGTGTCGTCACGGACCAGAGCGGTGACCCAGGCACGGATGTCGCCCCACTCCCGCGGTCCCAGAGACAGCAACGCGTTCAGCGAGGAGCGAGCGAAGACGTCGGCGTGCGGGTGCGTCAGCGCCCCCGACACCTCCGCGAGGTCGATCACTCGATCGCCTACGCGGACGCCGACGCGGGCGGGTGCACCGCCGACCGAGAATACCCCGTACGGCAGCGTGTGTACGCCGTACGGCGCGTCATCACTCAGGTCCAGCGACTCGGCGAGCCAGGACATCAGGCCTCCTTTACCAACGTGACCAGGCCGAGGGCGACGAGGTCATCGACAGGGTCACCGACGCCGCAGCACCCGAACGACACGAACGACCTGCGTACCGCCGCGGATTGGTCCATGGACCAGCCACGGACGGCATCGACCAGCGTGGCGGCGGCGCGTCGGGCGAGGATGTCGGCGACGTCGCGCTCGGATGCCCCGTCGAGTGCGGCCTGGACCGCGACGAGCAGGTTGAGGAAGCCGTGGTGCTCGAACCCGGTGACGGCGTCGCGGAACCGCACCGCATGATGCAGGCCGGCCGTGTACTTCATCGGCGTACCCGCGCGCGCGGCCACGACCACGATGCGGGCGAGCCGCGCCTCGTCGGGAAAGGCCGACGCCGTCGTGCCACCGGTGCGGAACTTGCCCACGTAGTCGCCCCGGCCGGAGGATGCGATGGCTTCGAGCACGGCCAGCCCGGTGTCGTCGGCGGTCACCTCGCACGCCACCGGCAGGCCCTCGGGCGACGACGGCAGCGGAAGCGCGGGCACGGGGAGCTCAGCGCCCACCACCCGTAGGCCGGGTACCGGCCCTGGTGGTGTCGTCACCCCCAGCACGACGACCTCGAGCGGCGGGGACCCGGCGGCGGCGTGCGCGGCTCCGACTTCCGGCCAGCGGTCGGCGTGCATGAGGAGGGGACCGACATAGCGATCCAGGGCACCGGCTCGATAGTCGAGGTGTTCGACGATGGCGGTGCCGGCGTCGGCGTTGCCGGGAGGGAACATCGCCGCGTCGTCGAGAAGCCGGTCGAACAGGCCGGGCGGAGCGTCGTCGGGCGGCACGTCAGCACCGTACTGCACGCCACCTGATGGGTGTGGCAGGGTTGGAACGTGGCTTACTACCGGTCCGTGGGCTCGGTCCCACCCAAGAGGCACACACAGCATCGACCCGACGGCGAGGAGCTGGCCTTCGAGGAGCTGATGGGCGAGGAGGGCTTCTCGTCGGACTCGTCGCTGCTCTATCACCGCAACCTGCCGTCGCGGATCATCGCCTCCGATCCGTGGGAGGTCCCCGACCTGTCGACGCAGCCCAACCATCCGCTCAAGCCCCTGCACCTGAAGTTGCACGACCTCTTCGATGCCGACGACGTCGCCGACGTCGACGTCGTGCGCGGGCGTCGGTTGGTGCTCGGCAACGCCGATGTCCGGATCTCATACGTGGTGGCGGGCGCCACGTCGCCGCTGTACCGCAACGGCATCGGCGACGAGTGCTGCTACGTCGAGCGGGGTAGTGCAAGGGTCGAGACGATCTTCGGCTCCTTCGAGGTCGGCCAGGGCGACTATGTGGTGCTCCCGCGCGCCACCACGCACCGGTGGATCCCCTCAGGTGAGGGAGAGCCGTTGCGCGTGTACTGCATCGAGGCCAACTCCCACATCTCACCGCCGAAGCGCTACCTCTCGAAGTTCGGCCAGCTGCTCGAGCACGCGCCGTACTGCGAGCGCGACCTGCGTGGTCCCGCCGGTCCGTTGCTGGCGGCCGACATCGGGGCGGAGGCCGACGGCGACACCGAGGTCTACATCAAGCATCGCGGGAACGGACCGAGCGGAGTCGTCGGCACGGTCTTCACCTATCCGTTCCACCCGTTCGACGTGGTCGGCTGGGACGGTTGCCTGTACCCCTTCGTCTTCAACGTGTCGGACTTCGAGCCCATCACCGGCCGGGTCCATCAGCCACCGCCGGTCCACCAGGTGTTCGAGGGCTACAACTTCGTCGTCTGCAACTTCGTGCCGCGCAAGGTCGACTACCACCCGCTGTCGATCCCGGTGCCGTACTACCACTCCAATGTCGACAGCGACGAGATCATGTTCTACGTCGACGGCGACTACGAGGCACGCAAGGGCTCGGGCATCGGCAAGGGGTCGATCACGGTCCACCCGGGCGGCCACGCCCACGGGCCGCAGACCGGCGCCTACGAACGTTCGATCGGCGTGGAGTACTTCGACGAGCTGGCCGTCATGGTCGACACGTTCCGACCGCTCGAGCTCGGCGAGGCAGGCCAGGAGAGCGATGACGGCGCGTACGCCTGGTCCTGGGCCAAGAACACCGGGGCGGCGCCGGACGCGAGCGGCTGAAGTGCGATCCGCCCGGTGGCCAGGCTCCAGCCCAGCCGGGCGATGCCGCGCAGGTCTGCGATGGCGGTCTGCACGATGTCCACCGTGCTCGTCGGGTCGTCCCGCCAGTCCACCGGCACCTCGTGGATGCGCAGCGAGGACCGCTCCGCCAGCACGAGCAGCTCAGTGTCGAAGAACCAACCGTCGTCGCGGACCAGGGGCACCAGCCGCAGCGCGACGTCGCGTCGAACCGCCTTGAAGCCGCACTGGGCGTCGGCGAAGCCCGTCCGCAACGTGGCATGCAGCAGCAGGTTGTAGCTACGGGAGATCAGATCCCGCTTGCGGCCCCGACGCACCCGGGAGCCGCGGCTCAGCCGCGAACCCACCGCCAGGTCGGAGTGCCCACTGAGCAGCGGTGCCAGCAGCGGCAGCAAGGCGTTGAGGTCAGTCGACAGGTCGACGTCCATGTAGGCGACGATCGGAGATGTCGACCGCAACCAGGTATGCCGCAGCGCGTGACCGCGACCTGGCCGGGCCAGGTGGATGGCGCCCACCTCGGCGAGCTCGGTGGCCAGCCGCCCGGCGACCTCGGCGGTGGTGTCGGTGCTCCCGTTGTCGGCGATGGTGACCCGGGTGGAAAACGGCAGCAGCCGCAGGTACGCCACCAGCCGCCGGATCGACGTCTCCAGGTCTCGCTCCTCGTTGTGCACAGGCACGACGATCTCGACCGTGGCGACGGGAGCGACGTCGGCTTCGGGGGCTGTCGCTAGCGGCAGCCCGTCGAGCGTCGTCATGACCCCGCCGTCAGGTCGTAGACTGTCACGCCATCCACGGTTTGCGGGGTGAACGTCGACGTGACCCAGCTGGTGATCTCCGACGACGTGCTCCCGCTCGCCGATGGTCCTCCACCTCCACCGTTTCCAGCACCGCCACCGTCTCCGGAGGCGATGAAGTAGTGGATCCGGCCCCCGGCGACGTACTCCTGGAACTGAGCGAGCGTGGGGCTCGGGTCGCTGCCGTTGAACCCGCCGATCGCCATCACTGGCTTCGTCGTGGCGAGCTGGTAGCCCGAGGCGGCGTTGGAGCCGACGGCAGCGGCCACCCAGTCGTAGTCCGCAGCGTTCGTCGTGAGCAACCGGGCGAGCGAGGCCGACGGCGTGCTGGCCCGAAGCAGGCCACCGGTCGCGGTCGCCGGACCGGCGCCACCGAACCTTCCCTGCGCGCCCGCCTGGCCGCCGGCGGTGGTCGGCCCTGCCGTCGGGATCGAACCGGCGTGCGGAGTCGCGACAGTGGTGAGGCTGTACGCCGCCGGGGCTGCGAGTCCGGTGACGACCGCGAGTGCGGCGAGCGCCAGGCCGACTCGCCGGGGCAGTCGACGGACCACGCCGATCAGCAGCGCGACACCCAGGCCGACCAGGAGGATCATCCACCGCAGCCACGGATGGTACGACGGTGTCCGGTCGAGCATTGAGAACGCCAGCGTTGATGTCAGGGCCGTTGCCGCCGCCAGGGTCACTGCTGCGGCGTCGGAGCTCCGGCGGGTCCAGAGCAGCCAGCCCCCGATCGCGACGAGGGCAGCGATCGCCGGGGCCAGCACCACCGTGTAGTAGGCGTGGAAGATACCCTGCATGAAGCTGAAGGTGAGCGCCGTGACGATCAACCAGGCACCCCAGACGACCAGCCCGGCGCGGACGCGGTCGGTGCGGGACGCCGACCTCGTGGCCCACAGCCCGGCCACGAGGAGCAGGACCGAAGTCGGCAGCAGCCAGCCGATCTGGCCGCCGCTCTCGGAGTCGAGCAGGCGCAGCAGGCCGGTCTCGCCCCAGCCGGCGCCGCCACCCACCGAGCCGGTCTCGTCACCGGTGATCCGACCGAAGCCGTTGTAGCCGAGCGTCAGCTCCAGGATCGAGTTGTTCTGCGAGCCGCCGATGTAGGGCCGGCTCGATGCGGGCCACAGCGCGACGATGGCGACCCACCAGCCGGCGCTGACCACCATCGCAAGGACGGCGACACCGAGGTGCTTGAGCCGCCGTACGACGTCGGTGTTCGCGGCGAGCAGGTAGCCGAGGCCAAGACCCGGCAGGACCAGGAAGGCCTGCAGCATCTTCGTGAGGAAGGCGAAGCCGACAAGCATGCCCGCGATCGCGAGCCAGCGCACGGGGTGCCCCATCCGTTCGCGAACGCTCGTCTCGTCGACCGCGCGCAACGTGGCGGCAACCGACCCGACGAGCAGCAAGACAAGCAGCGCGTCGGGGTTGTCGAACCGGAACATCAGCGCAGCCACCGGGGTGGTGGCGAGGATGCCACCGGCCAGTAGTCCGGCCCCGGGGGAACGGGTGGTCCGTCGTACGGTCGCGTACAGCAGCCCGACCGAACCGACACCCATCAACGCCTGCGGCACGAGAATGCTCCACGAGCTGAGCCCGAAGATCCGGACCGAGGTCGCCATGACCCACAGCGCCATCGGAGGCTTGTCGACCGTGATCGCGTTCGCGGCGTCGGACGAGCCGAAGAAGAACGCCTTCCACGACGCTGATCCGGCCTGGGCCGCCGCGGAGTAGAAGGAGTTGGCCCACCCCGATGCGCCGAGCCCCCAGAGATAGAGCAAGGCCGTGGCACCCAACAGTCCGAGAAGGGCCGGTCGTACCCACGGCGCATCGTCGGCAGGGCCACGCCACACCCGGCGGAGTGGGAAGTCTCGCCGGTGGGGCATCGAGGTGGTGGTCGTGGGGGTCGCTGCGTCGGTCCCCGAGGGTGCGGGTGGAAGCGTCTGTGTGCTCATGCCGCCACGCTGCAGTGGGCCGCTGTCGCGCCGCTTTGGAAGCTCTGTGGCCGTCCTGTGGATGCAGGTGCGGTCAGACCGGGATGCCGGGAGCGGCTGGGCTCGGGCTCCCAGCTGCCAGCGGAACCAGGACGCGGAAGGTGGTGTCGCCCGGCTCGCTGTGCACCGACACCGCACCCCCGTGGGCCTCGACGATGGCCTTCACGATGGGCAGACCGAGGCCGGAGCCTCCGGTGTCACGCGTGCGTGAGCCGTCGCCGCGGGTGAAGCGCTCGAAAGCCTGGTCCTTCAGCGCATCCGGCAGTCCCGGACCGTCGTCGTGGATCGTCAGCAGGGCGGCGGCCCCGGTCTCCGCGATCTCGAGCGAGACCTCCGTGCCCGGCGGAGTATGACGACGGGCGTTCGACAAGAGGTTGGCGATGACCTGGTGGAGCCGATGGTCATCGCCGAGGACGAGAACCGGCTCATCGGGGATCGCCAGGCGCCAGCGATGGTCTGGCGCCAGGATGCGCGTGTCGTTCAATGCCTCGACCGCGAGTCGGCTCAGGTCGACGGGCTCGGACTCCAGCGGCCGTCCGGCATCCAGCCGGGCCAGCAGCAACAGGTCGTCGACGAGCGCGGTCATCCGGATGGACTCGACGTCGACCCGGCCCATCGCGTGCCGGAGCGCGGTGATCTGCTCGTGCTCGTCGCCACCGGTCGCCGGGCGACGACTGAGCTCGGCGTACCCGACGATCGTCGAGAGCGGCGTGCGCAGCTCGTGTGACGCGTCCGCCAGGAACTGACGCACCTGCTGTTCGCTCTCGTGCCGGGCGTCAAGGGCTCGTTCGACGTGCCCCAGCATGAGGTTCAGCGCCTCGCCGAGCTGTCCCACCTCGTTGTCGGGGTTGGTGTACTCGTCCGGCACCCGCGCCGTGGTGCCCACCGCTCCGGTGTCGAGCGGAGTGCTGGTCACGGCCGCCGCGGTTGCTGCGACCTCCCGCAGCGGCCGCAGCTGACGGCGCACGAGCGTGCGGCCGGCGACCGCGGCCAGTCCTACGCCGAGCAGGGCCACCAGGGCTTCCCACCCGATCAACCGCCCGACCGTGGCGTCCACCTGTGAGGTGGGGAGTCCGGTGACCACGGTGATGCCCCGGGCTTCGCGCACGACGACGCGGTAGGAGCCGAAGCGCGGGATGCGCACCGTGTGCGGCTCGGCGTCCGGCGAGACGGCAGCCAGTGCCGACAAACCCTCGTCGGACAGCTCTTCGGGACGCCCGGACTCGGTGATGACCTGGGCATAGGCGCAAGGCCCGCCGAGCACACCGTCCAAGGTTCCCGGCCCCTGACCTGGAATGCGGTTCGTGGCCCCGCGGGGACCCGACCGGCACAGGAACGACCCCGCGTCGGGACCGTAGAACACCCCGACAGATCGATCGACGGCCGACGCCAGCTGGTCGTCGAGTCGCTGCATGAGGAAGCTGCGCAGGGCTAGGGTCGTGACGGCCGCGACGCCGATGCTCACCACGGCCACCAGCGCGATCGTCGTGAGCACGAGCCGCCCGGTCAGCGTCGCCGGTAGGAACCCCGACCGCGCCGACCGCGCCGGTGGCGGCGGGGGTGCGACGGGGCGGTCAGTCGGCTGGTTTGAGGACATAGCCGGCTCCGCGAAGCGTATGGATCATCGGGGACCGGCCGGCATCGACCTTCTTGCGCAAGTAGGAGATGTACAGCTCGACCACGTTCGCCTGGCCGCCGAAGTCGTAGTTCCAGACCCGGTCGAGGATCTGCGCCTTGCTCAGCACCCGCCGCGGGTTGCGCATGAGGTAGCGCAGCAGCTCGAACTCCGTAGCGGTCAGCGCGATGTGGTCTCCTCCCCGGGTCACCTCGTGGCTGTCCTCATCAAGCGTCAGGTCGCCGACGACCAGGGCCGGCGACGTCCGTTCTCGTGCGCCGCCGGTACGCCGGAGGAGCGCTCGCAGCCGGGCGACGACCTCCTCGAGGCTGAAGGGCTTGGTGACGTAGTCATCGCCCCCTGCAGTCAAACCGGAGACGCGGTCCTCCACGGCGTCACGGGCCGTCAGGAAGAGGACCGGCACGTCGGGGGAGTGGGCTCGCAGCTTACGGAGCACCTCGAGACCGTCGAAGTCCGGCAGCATCATGTCGAGCACGACAGCGTGGGGTGCGTGCCGGCGGGCGGTGGTCACTGCCTGGGCACCGGTATGCGCCACCAGGATCTCCCATCCCTCCAGGCGCAACGCCATCGCCAGCAGCTCGGCGATGTTGGGCTCGTCGTCGACCACGAGGATCCGCACCGGGGAGTGGTCGTCGTCGGCCGGGGAAGATGCACCGTCGAAAGAGGAGGTGCGCGTCGACTGCATAGCCCGATCATCCCTGCTCGACATGGGAGTCGGCTAGCCGTTTGCTGTGCGCCCGCTGTGCGACCGGCGGTGGCGTGGGCTCCGGCGTTGCCAGTTCGTTCCCAGCGGGCGCACAGCGTAGGCACAGCAACGGGGCTCACGATGGGGGCATGACAGACAAACCGACGACACCGCCGTCCGACGAGGACGCGTCGGCAACCGCGTCCGACGAGACGGCCACAGCACCCCTGTTCGCACAAGAGGCAGCCGCCGAAACCCAGCCTGCCCCCGAAACCCAGCCTGCCCCCGAAACTCAGCCTGCCCCCGAAACCCAGCCAGCCTCCGAGGCTGCTCCTCCCGTGGTAGCCCCGCCGCCGCCGGCGCCCAGGGAACCGAGGCCGCCCTGGTCTCCTCGCACCGTGACCGTGGCCACCATCCTCGCTGTCGCCCTGGCTGCCGGTCTCGGTGGTGCGATCGGCAGCATCGCGACCAACGACTCGTCAGACGGTCATGGTGGCCGCGATGGTGCACCGGGCTGGTTCCGTGGACCAACTGGTCCGGGTGGTCCCGGCGGATTCGATGGAAACGGCCGCGGTGGCTTCGGCCAGGACCGACAGGGCGTTCCCGGCCAGCAGAACCCGTGGGGGACCTTCCCGCGTGGTGACTCCGGCGGCTCGAACGGATCCGGCGGCTCGAACGGGTCTGGCAGCTCCAGCGGGTCTGGCACCTGACGTCTCGGTTCAGGGTCGGAGCGACATACTAAGGTCGTAGTGAGCGACCGGCGGGGTCGCTTCTGGTCCTGAGTGGAGGCGTGCGTGCCGGACGACGTGCCGGGCCGAGCCGACTCGGCCCCGAGCACCCAGCACGGCAGCGACGAGTCGGTCGTCAGCAACCGCGTCTTCACGTTGCCCAACATCTTGAGCATCGCGCGCCTGTGCGGCGTACCCCTGTTCCTCTGGCTCGTCCTCGGTCCGGAGTGGGACGGCTGGGCGCTGGTGCTGCTGGCGATCTCGGGTCTGACCGACTGGCTGGACGGGAAGCTGGCGCGGACGCTCAACCAGTCGTCCAAGCTCGGGCAGATCCTCGACCCCGTGGCGGATCGCTGCTACATCCTGGCCGTCGTCATCGGGCTGGCAATCCGCGACATCATCCCGTGGTGGTTGGCCGTCGGGCTGCCGCTCCGGGACGTCTTCTTGTTCGGTCTGGTGCCATTCCTACGGACCCGCGGCTACAGCGCCCTGCCCGTGCACTTCCTGGGCAAGGCCGCGACCGCCAACCTGCTGTACGCCTTCCCGCTCCTGCTTCTCGGTGACGGGCAGGGCACGCTGGCCAGCCTGGCCGACGTGTTCGGGTGGGCTTTTGCGATCTGGGGCACCGGACTCTACTGGTGGGCAGGGTTCCTGTACGCCTACCAGGTGGCCCAGCTCATGCGGACACCACCGGTGCTGAATCCCGACCCGCCATGACCGACGATCCCAGCCCACCACCTCGCGAGTACGTCAGCCTGCTCACTCAGGTCATGACGAACACCCTCGACGAGGACTACGCGACCCTCGCCGAGAAGCGCCGCGCGGCAGGGGAGAGCGCGCCGACCGGAGTGCGGCACTGCAACCTCGGCCTGGTGGTCGTGCTGATCGTGTTCGGACTGATGGTCGGTGTCTCGGCGATCAAGACCGACCAGGAGCGACCGCAGACCCAGGCCGAGCGTGCAGAGCTGATCGCCCAGATCCACCATCGCCAGGACGATCAGGCTGCTCTCTCTGCCCGGCTGAACCAGGTGCAGGACGACGTGACCTCGCTGCAGAAGACCGTTGCCGGCCAGAGCACCCGCAGCGCTGAGATCGCTGCCCGGGTGCAGCTGCTGAGCACTGTGGCCGGCACGGTCCCCGTCGTCGGTCCCGGTCTGGTCATCACGACTGACGACGCCGGCCAGGGCGCCTCCGACTTCGGGGGGACGATCCTCGACACCGACCTCCAGGCGCTGGCCAACGGTCTGTGGGCCGCCGGTGCCGAAGCCATCTCGATCAACGGGCACCGCCTGACGACCCTGACCGCGATCCGGATCGCAGGAACGGCGATCACGGTCGACAACGTCTCGCTGAGCCCGCCCTATGTCATCCATGCCATCGGGGACCCCGCTACGCTGCCTGCACGGCTGCTCGAGACCGGTGGTGGCCAGACCTGGTTGGGACTCGAGGCCAACTTCGGCATCAGGTTCGACCGCCAGACGAGGGAGAACATCTCCGTGCCTGGCGACCCGCACGAGTACCTGCTGTACGCACGGCCGGAGAAGGCACGGTGATCCCCCGATGATTGCGGTGTTCGGGCTCGTCGTCGGCATCTTGGGTGGGCTCTTCCTGGAGCCCTCGGTACCGGTATCGCTCCAGCCCTATCTGCCGATCGCGGTCGTGGCTGCCCTGGATGCGGTCTTCGGCGGATTACGAGCGTTCCTGGACGGCATCTTCGACGACAAGGTCTTCGTGGTGTCGTTCGTGTCCAACGTGCTGATCGCGGCCCTCATCGTCTATCTGGGAGACCAGCTCGGTGTCGGCGGTCAGCTCTCCACCGGCGTCATCGTCGTCCTCGGCATCCGGATCTTCTCCAACGTGGCCGCGATTCGTCGCCACCTCTTCCACGCCTGACCATGACAGACGACCGAAGGTCCCCCCACGACCCCGACACCTCAGGTCCCGGAGAGCCGGAGTCTGCGCTGCGCCGGCTGCTCAAGGCCCTGACCACGCGCGCCTCGCGGGCCCAGGTCGTCGTGGCCGTCCTGTTGTGCGTGCTCGGCGTCGCGGCCACGACCCAGATCCGGCTCACGCGCAGCACCAACGACTTCGCCGGACAACGGCGCGAGGACCTCGTGGACCTGTTGGACTCGCTTTCGTCAGCGACGGACCGCGCGCGTTCACAGCTCGACGAGCTCGAGCAGACGCGCAGCGATCTCGAGTCCAGCACGCAGCGCCGGTCGGCCGTCATCGACGAGGCCACGAACCGGCTCGAGGTGCTCGGCATCCTCAACGGCACCATCGCGGCCACCGGGCCCGGCGTCGTGGTCACGATCGAGGACCCCCGGGGCTCGGTGACCGCCGCCACCGTCCTCAACGGCGTCGAGGAGCTGCGTGACGCCGGCGCCGAGGCCATCGAGATCAACGATCAAGTGCGCGTCGTGGCGTCGACGGCGTTCGTCGAAGGCGACGGCGAGATCCGTGTCGACGAGGTGAGTCTGCGGCCGCCCTACATCATCGATGCGATCGGCGCCTCGCACACGTTGAGCACCGCGATGGTCTTCCGTGGCGGTCTGTCCGACGATGTTGCCAGGGAGGGCGGGACCGCTACCGTGCGCGAGGCCGACAGCGTGGATGTGATGGCGTTGCACGAGCTCCGACAGCCTGAGTACGCTCAGCCGACCGACCAGTAACCCGCCGGGTTGCCCACCAAGGAGACCGCTCACATGGCTGACAAGGCTGACATGGCCTACCCCGACAACCTGCGCTACACCGCCGAGCACGAGTGGGTCAGGTCGGGTGAAGGCTCGACCGTGCGCGTCGGGATCACCGACTACGCCCAGGAGGCTCTCGGCGACATCGTCTATGTCAGCCTGCCCGACGTCGGCCAGTCACTGGAGGCGGGTGCCGCCATGGGCGAGCTCGAGTCGACCAAGAGCGTGAGTGACCTGTTCGCTCCGGTGGCAGGAACGGTGACGGCCCGGAACGAGGCGCTGGACAGCAACCCAGAGCTGTGCAACTCCGATCCGTACGGCGAAGGCTGGATCGTCGAGCTCGAAACGGCGGACTCCGGGGCTCTCGATGCACTCATGTCTGCCACCGACTACCAAGCCACGGTAACCTCCAACTAGAGGTTGAGGTCCTCGGCCGACACCAGCCACGCCGGGCGTGGCAGAGGAGGGAAAATGCCGTTCTGCACCGAATGCGGCCACCAGAACCCCGATGGGTCGCGCTTCTGCGCTCAGTGCGGGCACCGGTTGGCCCCGGTGGAGCGTCCGGCGGAGTCGACCTCGACGATGAACTTCGGCGGACCCGACCGCAGTGAGCCGCAGTCCGCCGGGTTGTCCGAGGCCGAGGAGGCCGCCGTCGAGGCGCTGCCGCGAGGCAGTGCCCTGCTGGTCGTCCAACGCGGTCCGGGCGCCGGCAGCCGGTTCCTCCTCGACACCGATGAGGTGACCGCGGGGCGTCACCCTGACAGTGAGATCTTTCTCGACGACGTGACGGTGAGCCGTCGTCATGCGGTCTTCCGCCGTACGTCGGACGGGTACCTGGTCGCCGACGTAGGCAGCCTCAACGGTACGTACGTCAACCGCGACCGGATCGACCAGGTGCTGCTCTCCGGCGGTGACGAGGTGCAGATCGGCAAGTACCGCCTCGTCTACTTCAACAGCGCCCAGGGCGACCGCGGGTGAGCTCATCCGCAGCCGCCATGCACGGGCGCGGGCGGATGAGCATCGGCGAGGTGCTCAACCACCTGCGGCCCGATTTCCCTGAGGTCAGCATCTCCAAGATCCGATTCCTGGAAGCCGAAGGACTCATCGAACCCGAGCGCACGTCATCGGGATACCGCAAGTTCTCCTACGCCGATCTCGAACGGCTGCGTTACATCCTCTCCGCGCAACGCGATCACTACTACCCGCTGAAGGTGATCAAGGAGCACCTCGCTGCGATCGAGCGTGGGCTCGAGCCGGCCGAGGTGGCGGGGGAGCCTCCGCCGGCACCACGCTCGATGCACGCGGTCAAGGACGGCGTCGATGCGTCTGAGTTCGGCCCGACCCCCGCCAGCGACCTGCGGATGTCGAGGGCTGAGCTGCTGGCCGGCTCCGGACTGACCGACAAGCAGCTCACCGAGCTGATGGAGTTCGGGATGTTGCGGCCGCGGCCGGGCACCCGCTACTTCGACGCCGATGCCCTGGTCGTCGCCTCGACGATCGCCAAGCTGACCGAGTTCGGTCTCGAGCCCCGCCACATCCGCGCGTTCAAGACAGCAGCCGATCGCGAGGTCGGGCTGATCGACCAGATCGTCAACCCCGTGTCGCACGGTCGTGACGACAATGCCGCGGCACGCGCGGCGGACACGGTGGCCGAGCTCGGAGCCCTGTCGGTCCGGCTGCACGCGGCCCTGGTCAAAACCGGGTTGCGCCGACCACGCTGAATCCCCGGCGTGCTGCCCGCCCTTTGCGACGCGGTCCTACGGAGTACGCTGAAAACGTGCGTGAGGTCGATGTCGTCGGAGTCCGGGTCGAGATGCCCTCCAACCAGCCACTTGTGTTGTTGCGCGAGTCAGGGGGGGAGCGCTACCTGCCCATCTGGGTCGGGGCCGTCGAAGCCACGGCGATCGCGTTCGCCCAACAAGGCGTGGTGCCGCCCAGACCGCTGACGCACGACCTGATGAAGGATCTCCTCAACGCGACCGGCAACGAGCTGGCCGAAGTGCAGATCACCGAGGTGCGCGACGGCATCTTCTACGCCACCCTGGTGCTCGGCGACGGAGTCGAGGTCAGTGCTCGCCCGTCCGACTCGATCGCGCTGGCGCTGCGCACCGGCAGCCGGATCGTCTGCAGCGACGCGGTGCTCGAGGAAGCCGGTATGGCGGTGCCTGACGACCAGGAGGAAGAGGTCGAGAAGTTCCGCGAGTTCCTCGACCAGATCAACCCCGAGGACTTCGACGCCGAACAGGACCAAAGCGGCAACCCACCCGGCGAATAGCCGCACCGGCCCCCAAAAGCCTCAACCTCAACCTTTACCTGAGACTTTCCGACACGCCGGGGCGGAAAGGTCGGAGTCGTTGACCCGACCCCCCGGCACCCGTACCGTCAGGTGAGAAGACCCTCGCTGTAACTTCACCGCTGTGTCTTGTCCGTTTTGTGCCTCTCGACGAACGGCCTGGCTCGCATCACTTCCCCCGACAGCGAGAACTGACCAGGAGGTCGCAGTGGCTGGTGACAAGGACATGGCATCGTCCACCGACGACGCGTTGGCTGCCGCAGAGGCAGCCAACTCGGCAGGGCAGCAGGGCTTGCTGTTCGACGACGACGTGTCGCCGATGCCTGATGACGTCGGCTACCGCGGTCCGACCGCCTGCAACGCAGCGGGCATCACCTACCGCCAGCTGGACTACTGGGCGCGCACCGGGCTCGTCGAACCGACCGTTCGCACCGCCGGCGGTTCCGGCACCCAGCGGTTGTACTCGTTCCGCGACGTCCTGCTCCTGAAGGTCATCAAGCGGTTGCTCGACGCCGGGGTGTCACTCCAGCAGATCCGCACCGCCGTGCATCACCTGCGCGAGCGCGGCACCGACGACCTGACCCGCGTCACACTGATGAGTGACGGTGCCAGCGTCTATGAGTGCCGGTCTGCCGACGAGGTCATCGACCTCGTCCAGGGCGGTCAGGGAGTTTTCGGCATCGCGATCGGTGGCGTGTGGCGGGAGATCGAGGGTTCACTGGCCGAGCTGCCCAGCGAGCGTGCGGCTCGGACCGACGCCGAGGACCCCAGCGACGAGCTGGCGGCACGGCGCCGCTCGCGTACCGCCGGCTGACGACGGCTGCGGTCCTCGCGCGCTGGTAAGGTTGCGACTGCCGCAACAGTCACACGGGAGAGTCCGGACCGTCCTCGGACGGCCCGGCGCCGAAGGGGCAATTCCTCCCCGGAACCTCTCAGGCCACCGGACCGTGTGTACCGGCACTCTGAAGGGTTCGATACCTGACAGAGGGGGAGGCTCGATGCGTCTGACGCCGAAGGAGCCTTCCGATGACCGATCGGTCCCCGTCACTCTCGCCTTCGAATGAGATCACCCCGTCTTTGCGTGAGCTGGAGACGGCCGCGCCCTTCGTACGGCGGCATGTCGGCCCCGATGCTGCCGAGCAGCAGCACATGCTGGGTGCGCTGGGCTACGCCTCGACCGACGATCTCCTGTACGCCGCACTGCCCGACAACATTCGCGTCGACAAGCCGCTCGACCTGCCGGCCGCACTGAGCGAGGTCGGCGTCCGCGAAGCCCTGCTGGCCATGGCGGGCCGCAACAACGTCAAGGTCCCGATGATCGGGCTCGGCTACGCCGGCACCGTCACGCCCGCCGTGATCCGGCGCAACGTGCTGGAGGACCCGTCCTGGTACACCGCATACACGCCGTACCAGCCGGAGATCTCGCAGGGCCGGCTCGAAGCGCTGCTCAACTTCCAGACGATGGTGAGTGACCTCGCCGGCCTACCCACGGCGAACGCCTCCCTGCTCGACGAGGCGACCGCCGCTGCCGAGGCGATGACCCTGGTCCGCCGCGCCAACCGCAAGAACACCTCCACCCGCTTCGTCGTCGACGCGAACGTCTTCCCGCAGACCCTGGCCGTCGTGCGCACCCGGGCGGCCGCCATGGGCATCACGGTGGACGTGCGAGATGTCGTGACCGACCTGCCGACCGACGACGTGGCCGGCGTGTTGTTCCAGTACCCCGATGCCGAAGGTCGCGTTGTCGACCCCCGCCCCATCATCGAGGCGACCCATGCGGCCGGCGCGTTGGCCGTCGTCGCCACCGACCTGCTGGCCCTGACCCTGTTGGAGTCGCCCGGCTCCTTCGGCGCCGACGTGGTGCTGGGGTCGAGCCAGCGGTTCGGCGTCCCGCTCTTCTACGGCGGACCCCATGCCGGCTTCATGGCGGTGAGCGCCGGCCTCGAACGGCATCTCCCGGGCCGACTGGTCGGGGTCTCGGTCGATGCCGAGGGCCGTCCGGCGTACCGGCTGGCGCTCCAGACGCGCGAACAGCACATCCGGCGTGACAAGGCGACGTCCAACATCTGCACAGCGCAGGTGCTGCTCGCGGTGACCGCGTCGATGTACGCCGTCTACCACGGCCCGGTCGGGCTGACCCGGATCGCCCGCCGGACCCATCGATACGCCGCGTTGCTCGCCGAAGCCCTGCGTCGCGGCGGCCGCCAGGTACGCCACGAGCAGCTCTTCGACACCGTCACCGTCGACACTCCCGGTGAGGCCGAAGCCATCCGACAGCACGCGGCGGAGCACGGTCTCCACGTGCTCGCGGCCGGACCAGACCAGGTAGGCGTGGCAGTCTCGGAGGTCACGACACGTGAACACCTCACGGCTGTCCTGGACTCGTTCGGGCTACCGCCCGTCGACCTCGACGACCTCGACACAGCGACCGCCGACGCGATTCCGGACGCGCTGCGGCGGCGTACTCCCTTCCTCACGCACCCGGTGTTCAACGAGAACCGCTCGGAGACCGACCTGCTGCGCTACCTCAAGCGCCTCTCGGACCGTGACTACGCACTCGACCGGGGCATGATCCCGCTCGGCTCGTGCACGATGAAGCTCAACGCCACCGCCGAGATGGAGCCGATCAGCTTCCCCGGGTTCGCCGACCTGCACCCGTTCGCCCCGGCCGAGGACGCGCAGGGGTACGTCGAGCTGGTGGAGAGCCTCGAGCGGTGGCTCGCCGAGGTCACCGGCTATGCGGAGGTCTCGATCCAGCCCAACGCCGGATCTCAGGGTGAGCTGGCCGGCCTGCTGGCCATCCGCGGCTACCACCGTGCGCGCGGCGAGGCCGGTCGGGACGTCTGCCTCATCCCCTCCAGTGCCCACGGCACCAACGCCGCCTCCGCCGTGATGGCGGGGATGCGCGTGGTGGTCGTGCAGGCGACCACTGAAGGCTCCATCGACCTCGAGGACCTGCGCGCGAAGTGTGAGGCCCACACTGACGAGCTGGCCGCCATCATGGTGACGTACCCGTCCACGCACGGCGCGTACGAGAACACGATCATCGACCTGTGCGCCATCGTCCACCAGCACGGTGGTCAGGTCTACGTCGACGGCGCGAACCTCAACGCGCTGCTCGGCCTCGCCAAGCCGGGCGCCTTCGGCGGTGACGTGTCACACCTCAACCTGCACAAGACCTTCTGCATCCCCCACGGCGGCGGCGGCCCCGGTGTCGGTCCGGTCGCGGTGGCGGCTCACCTCGCGCCCTACCTGCCGAGCCATCCCATGCACCCGGAGCTGGGTCGCCGTGAGGGCATCGGGCCCGTCAGCGCGGCACCGTACGGGTCGGCCGGGATCCTGCCGATCTCGTGGGCCTACATCGCGATGATGGGTGAAGCCGGCCTGACGGAGGCCACGACCGTCGCGGTCTTGTCGGCGAACTACGTCGCGCGGCGGCTCGAGGAGCACTACCCGGTGCTCTACAAGGGTCACGGCGGACTCGTCGCGCACGAGTGCATCCTGGACCTGCGGCCACTGGCGAAGGCCAGCGGAGTGAGTGTCGACGACGTAGCCAAGCGACTCGTCGACTACGGCTTTCATGCCCCGACGATGAGCTTCCCCGTGCCCGGCACGTTCATGATCGAGCCGACGGAGTCCGAGAGCCTCGCAGAGCTCGACCGCTTCATCGAGGCGATGACCGCGATCCGTCGCGAGATCGCCGACGTCGAGGACGGACGCATTGCGCTGTCGGACAGCCCGCTCGTCCACGCACCGCACACGACCGCTGTGGTCACGGGGGAGTGGGACCGCGTCTACTCCCGCGAGGTCGGGGCTTTCCCAGCCGGGCGCACACCCGACAAGTACTGGCCACCGGTTGCCCGGATCGATCAGGCTTATGGCGACCGGCATCTGGTCTGTTCGTGCCCCGACCCATCGGCCTTCGCCGACGAGACGTGACAGCCGCCGCCCCCCGCGAAGCGCTGGTCGACGCAGCGAGCCAGGAGGCTCGGCTGCCTGGGCTCGTCGCCGGAACGTTCCGCGCAGGGCAGGTCGACTGGCGATGCTCCCGTGGGGAGACCGGGACGGCGTACCGGGTCGCCTCGATCACCAAGACCTTCACGGCGGTGGCCGTGCTCCAGCTCCGCGACGAGGGACGGATCGGCCTCGACCATCCCCTCGGGCAGTACGTGCCGGACGCGCCGTACTCCGAACACTCGATCGGGCGGCTGCTGTCCCACTCCTCCGGCATGACCGCCGAGCCGGCCGGGCCCTGGTGGGAGCGGGTCCCTGGCGGCACCTGGGCGGAGCTGACGGCAGCGAACGCTGCCGGCACGAACGTCTTCGGTCCCGGTGAGCGGTACCACTACTCCAACCTGGGCTACGCACTGCTGGGTGAGCTCGTGGCGCGTCTGCGCGGTGACAGCTGGTGGAACGTGGTCAGCAGCAGGCTCCTCACGCCGCTCGGTCTCACGGGGACGACGTTCGACGCTCCTGTCGGCGCGGCTATCGGCACCTCGCGCGACCCCCTCAGCGACCGGCTGGTGCGGGAGCCCAGCGAGGACCAGGGTGCGATGGCCCCGGCCGGCCAGCTCTGGAGCACGGTGGACGACCTCGCACGCTGGGCGGATGTACTCGTCGCGGGACACCCAGGAGTCCTCACCCCCGGAACCGCTGTCGAGATGCGCACGATCAGGTCGGGCAGCCCCGAGCGCCAGCACCGCGGAGGCTACGGACTCGGTCTGCGGCTGCACTGGGCGCCGACGTCCACCATCGCAGGACACACGGGCGGGTTGCCGGGTTTTCAGGCCGGCATGTTCGTCGATGCGACGACCCGGGTGGGAGCGGTGGTGCTCACGAACGCGACCACTGGCCTCGACCCCGAGGAGCTGTGTGCTGCCCTGATCGACGAGGCGGCAGACGTCGAGGTTCCCGGGCCGGTGGCCGATCCGAGTTCGCCCGCGGTCGACCTCACCGGCTGGTGGCACTGGGGCAACACCCCGATAGCGCTGGTGGCCACGGCGGAAGGACTCTGCCTGATCGAGGACGGGGATGTCGCTCGGTTCCGACACGAGGGACCGGACCGCTACCGCGGACTGGACAACTACTACGCGGGGGAGCTGCTCAGCGTCCACCGCGACGGGGACGGCACGCCCCGCTACCTCGAGGTCGTGACGTTCATCCTGACGCGGGCGCCCTACGACCCACTGGCGCCGATCCCCGGAAAGACGCCGGAGCCGTTCTAGCGGGGTGGTTCCAGCTGGAACTTCCGAATTCCCCTGTTGATAACGGGTTCCGTCGTTCGGCCCTGATCCGAGACTGTCGGTGAGTTCTCCTAGGTGCCACCGGTTGCACCTGGCGCTTAGAGTCCGGCAGGGCCGCGGGTGCCGTGCCCCTTGATCTCGACAGGCTCGATCAGCGGGGCTTCGGCGGTCGAGCTTGTCGAGACCCCGAACGAAACTTTCTCGAAAAGCCCTTGTGGATAACGGGTTCCGGTGTCGTTGGCGTTCGGAAACTGTCGGTGGGGGGTTCTAGGTTGGTTCCATGAGTACGACGCAGGGACCGCCACCGACCGTGGGCATCGACGATGCCTTCGGCCGGACTTTCGCGGGCATGCGTCGTGCCTGGGTGATCTGGTCGACACCCCCACCTGGTCCCTGGATGACAAGCGGCTCGACCGCCGGCTCGGTGAAGCGTTGGCCGCCAAAGCGGCACTGGATGAGGTCGTGGCCCGGCTGGTCGCCGAGGCCGATGACCGCAACCTGCCCCACCGGCATGGTGCCCCCTCCACCCGAACGCACCTGATGACCGCTCATCGGATGTCGGCTGGTGAAGCCTCCCGCACCGTCCGGACCGCCAAGCAGCTGCACGGCACGACGGGGCTGACCGAACCCACCCGTCGCGCGGTCGCCGCCGGTCAGGTGACGGCCGAACAAGGGGTCGTGGTCGCTGCCGCGATCCACCGGCTCTCACCCAGCGTCGAACCGGACCGCCTCGACGCAGCTCAGGCCGAGCTGTTGCAGCATGCGCAGACGCTGTCGTTCACGCAGCTGCAGGTGGCGGCGAACCATCTGGTCGAGGTGATCGACCCCGAGGTCGTCGACCAGACCCTGGAGCAGCAGCTCGCCGCCCAGGAACGCCAGGCTTTGGCGTCAGCCTGGTTCACCGGCCAGTTCGGAGCCGACGGGATCGCCCGCGGCCGGTTCGCGCTCCCGAACCTGTTCTTCGGCATGCTCACCAAACACCTCGAAGCCCACACCTCACCCGGCCGGGTCGCCACCGGCGGCGAACAGGCAGCGACTGTTCCGCCGGCTGAGGCGACGGTGGACGACCTGTCGTATGGCAACCGGCTCGGTCGGGCGCTGTGTGAGCTGATCGAGCACCTCCCCACCGACGGCCACCCCCAGCACGGTGTCGCGAACGCCACCATCGTGGTCACCGTCAGCGAGGACAAACTAAGAGCCGGCGCCGGGGAAGCCACCCTGGACACCGGCGGTAGCCTCTCGATCGGGGAGACCCGACGGCTGGCCTGCAACGCCGGCCTTCTTCCCGTGGTCTTGTCCGGTGAGTCGAGGATCCTCGACCTCGGCACCAGCCGGAGACTGTTCGACCGTCACCAGCGTCTCGCATTGGCCACCAGGGACCGAGGCTGTGTCTTCCCGGGCTGTGAACGCTCACCCGCCTGGACCGAGGCACATCACCGCATCCCCTGGAGCGAGGGCGGAGCGACCGACATCGACAACGGATGCCTGTTGTGTAGCTTCCACCACCACCTCATCCACCAAGGCGAATGGGGACTGACCCTGGCACCGGACGGGATCACCGAAGTGATCCCGCCGACCCGTATCGACCCGCAACGAAGACCCAGCCGCCACCAACGCTTCAAACCCCGACCCGGATAGCCGTGTCGCGTCGCCCGGAGGTGGGGCCGCGCGCGCGATCGGTGTTTGAGTAGACCTGCCATTCTTGGAGTCGGCTCTCGAAGGGTTGGCCGTCTTCGATGGCGGTGTGCGTGCTACCAGAGCGGCGAAGCCCGATGGCAGCGCTACGAGAACAGGGCCTCGGAGCGTTTGAGCCACGTGTCGAAGAGCAGTTCGGCTGATGCCGTACTAGCCGTAGGTCGCCGAGACGCTGCCGCTGACTAGACCGGGCCCTTGGTTCTCAGCTCCGGTGGAAGCTCCTTGCCCCCAGGGGGACGGTGGCTTGCCGAGCCGGCCACGGCGCCTGCGTCGCCGGGGCAGTCCATCAGCTCGCCTGGCTCACACTCGACATGTTGAAGTCCGGGATGCGGAGCGGAGGAGTCGCGGTCCGGGGGAACATGTCGCCCCACTCGCGAGAGAAGCTCCGCACGGTGTCGCCGGCTCCGGTGAAACGGTTGAGCAAGTCGATCGGGCTCTCGTTGAAGCGGAAGTTGTTGACCGCACCGACCACCTCACCGTTCTCGACGAGGTAGACCCCGTCGCGGGTCAACCCGGTGAGGAGCAGGCTCTGCGGGTCGACAGCGCGGATGTACCACAGGCAGGTCACGAGCAGTCCGCGCTCGGTCTGGGCGACGAGGTCGTCGATCGAGCCGGTGCCGGAGGCCACCTCGAGGCTGAGGTTGTCGACGGCGGGGGAGACGGTCAGCCCGGTCTGCTCGGCGGTGTAGCGCGACGTGGCGAGGTGCCGCAAGGTGCCGTCGACGATCCAGTCGGTCGTGCTCACCGGGAGCCCGTTGTCGAAGACGCTCTGCACCGACGAGCTCGCGGTGGCCACCACGAAGGGCGCTGTCGCGAGTCCGCGTGCGGTCGGGTCGGAGCGAAGGCGTACACCGGACCTGGCGATCTGCTGGCCGACCCGCGTGCCTCCGTCCGGATTGCTGTAGACGCTGCGGCCGTCGTGGGCATCCTGACCGCCTGAGACGAAGTAGGCGTAGAGCATCAAGTCGGCCACGGCAGCCGGCGGCAACAAGGTCTCGTAGCGGCCGGCGGGCAGGTCGACCTTACGGCCGGCCCAGCCGATCCGTCGGATCAGCTCGGCGTCGAGCGCGGACACGTCGATCTCGTCGATCTGTTCGACCGCCTGGCCGACCCAGGCCGACGTGGTCAGGTCGGTCGGCTTGCCGGTGATGCCGATGTGTCCGGTCGGTTGTTCGTGGCGGAGTCGTACGCCGGTCGAGGTGGCGACATACGTCGTCGTGACATCGTGCTCGGCGTACCCGTACAACAGCCGGTCCTCACGCCCTGCCCGCTCGAACGCCGCCCCGAGGGCCGGCGCGAAGTCCGTGAAGACGTCGATATTCGTCTGGCCCGCAGCCTGTTCCCACTCCTCTGCCTCGACGCCGTCGACGAGTGGATGGGCGTCGTCGGCAGGCCCGGCTTGACGGGCAGCCTCGTCCGCTGCCGCCACGAGCGCCTTGACCTGTGCGTTCGTCGTGGCTGTGCGCGTCAGCACGCCGGCTCGGACACCGTCGGCACCGTCCACGACCGACACGACCGTCAGGTGTTCGCGGGTCGCGATGCCATTGGTGGTCAGCGTGTTGTTGGCCCACCGCAGGTTCGCCGTCGACGAGATGGTCAGGATCACGATGCAGTGGTCGGCGGTGGACTCCTCGAGCGCGTGCTCGACGAGAGTCTGCGGAGTAGTCATCACGACTTGCCTGCCTCGTGGGTGGTGTTCAAGACACTGATGTCGCGGAACAGCGCGGACGGGCAGCCATGGCTCACCGGCGCGACCTGGCCCGGTTGCGCCTTCCCGCAGTTGAACGCCCCACCGAGCACCCAGGTGTCAGCACCGCCGACGGCATCCATGCTGCCCCAGAAGTCGGTGGTGGTGGCCTGATAGGCCACGTCGCGCAAGGGGTGGGTGACAGCGCCGTTCTCGATGGCATAGAACCGTTGCCCGGTGAACTGGAAATTGAACCGCTGCATGTCGATCGACCAGGACTTGTCGCCGACGATGAGGATGCCGCGGTCGACCTGGCTGACCAGGTCGTCGGTGGACACCTCGTCAGGGGAAGGCGCCAGCGAGACGTTGGCCATCCGCTGGATCGGCACGTGCCCGGGTGAGTCCGCGAAGGCGCATCCGGTGGAACGGTCCCAGCCCATCATGGCCGCCATCCGCCGGTCGGTCTGGTAGCCGACGAGGATACCGTCCTTGACGATGTCCCAGCGCTGCGTGGCCACCCCGTCGTCGTCGTACCCGATGGTCGACAGGCCGTGTTCGGCCGTGCGGTCACCGGTGATGTTCAGGTGCCGCGAGCCGTACTGGAGGGTGCCGAGCTTGTCGAGGGTGGCGAATGACGTACCGGCGTAGTTGGCTTCGTAGCCGAGGGCCCGGTCGAGCTCGGTGGCGTGGCCGATGCTCTCGTGGATGGTGAGCCACAGGTTGCTCGGGTCGATCACGAGGTCGTAGCGCCCGGCGTCGACCGAGGGAGCGGCAAGCTTCTCGGCCAGCTGGTCGGGCAGCTGAGCCAGCTCAGTCGTCCAGTCATACCGACCGTCGGTCAGGTACTCCCAGCCGCGCCCGACGGGCGGGGCGATCGTCCGCATGCCGTCGAGCAGATCCGCGCTCGTGATCTGCGCCGAACACCTCGAGCTGGGGGTTGATCCGCACCCGCTGCTGGGTGGTCGAGGTGCCGTGGGAGTCGGCGTAGAACTTGTTCTCGCGCACCTGGTGTGCGACGGCGCTGACATGGTCGACGACTGGCGCCACGAGGAGTTCATGGCTCCACTGCGCGAGCAGCTCGGCCTTGTCGCTCGTACTCACCTCGAAAGGGTCGATGTCGTAGGCGGAGATCCAGGTCGTGTCCTTGTGCACCGGCTCGGCGGCGAGCTCGATGCGCTCGGTGGTGATCGGCTTGGCGACCAGCGCCACCCGGACTGCCTGCTCGGTCACGCGGACGACTTCGTCGGTGGTCAGGGCGACCCCGGACGCGAACCCCCAACAGCCATCGATGATGACCCGCACAGCGAAGCCGATGTCGTCACCGATCGAGGAGTCGACGAGCTTCGCGTCGCGCAGGACGAGCCGCTGATGCGCGATCCGCTCGATGCGGAAATCGGCATGCTCGGCGTTGAAGTCCTGCGCGCGCTGCAACGCGACAGAGGCCAGCTTCGACAGGGGCAGGGCCAGGAACTCGGCATCAATCCCGGGACTCGTGGGCATGCCGGGAATGTTACCCAGCGGGTGTCGCCAACCTGGCCGCGACCCGCGCCGCCGGCATCAGACAGTCGGGCTGCGGTCAGACCGCGACGTGGCCGAATCCCTCGGGACGGAAGTCGGTGGGACGGTGCGGCGCGATCACGTCACCGTTGGGAAGAAGCTCTCCCGTGTCGTCGAAAAGGAGCACGCCGTTGCACAGCAGGCTCCACCCTTGCTCGGGGTAGGTCACCACGGTGTGCGCGGCTTCCCGGTCGAGGGCGTCAGCGGACGGACACGCCGGGTGGTGGGTGCAGGTCGACCCTGTCAATACGCTTGTCACACGACCAGTGTGCATCGCTCCCTACCTTCCGTCTCGCATATATGGCCCGGTTGTCATGAATCATCCAAACGGGAACCCTGTCGTGACCGAACGACTGATAGCTGCGTGGGCACGCGAATCCGCAGTTCGGCGAGGTGACTGACCAGTCCTACCGACCGCCCACCCGTCCGGAGTGCGTCGAGCTCGTCCATCACCTCGTCCAGCGTGTCGGCGTCGAGGCTGCCAAAGCCCTCATCGACGAAAAGTGTGGACAATTCGGCCCCACCGATCTCGGTGTTGACAAGGTCTGCAAGTCCGAGCGCGAGGGCCAGGCTCACGTAGAACGTCTCGCCGCCGGACAGCGTGGCCGGGTCGCGACGGGCACCGGTGTAGCTGTCGAGGACGCGGAGTCCGAGGCCGCCGCGCGCGTCGCCGACACCGCGCGTCAGCGTGTGTTCGAGCTCGTACCGACCGGCGCAGATGCCGCGCAGCCGGAGGTTCGCTGCGGCCACGACCTGTTCGAGCCGCGCAGCCAGCACATAGTGCGAGAGCCGGGTCTTGGAGACGTTGTCCTTCGCCGTGCCGGCAACCATCGCGGCCACGTGGTCGGCGACGTCACGGCGCTCGCGCAGTGGTCGCCACCGGGCCACGGCCAGGTCGAGCTCGGCTACCAGTGCTTCGAGGCGGCCGGCTGCCTCCTCGAGGCGCGCCGCCCTGGTGGCGGCCAGCCCCGCGGTGGCTGAAGCCTGCTCGGTCTGTCGGACGAGCAGTTCGAGGTCTGGCTTGGGTGACGTGGCCGCCTGTACCAGCGTCGGGTCAGTCAGTTGCTTGTCTGTGGCTGCCTTCTCGGCCGCGTGGGCGCGGTTGAGCGCCTCCTTGGACGCAATGTCGGCTTCGCTGCGCACGGCTTCGCGGACCTGGGTCACGGTGGCAAACATCGAGTCAGCGACCAGCCGGTCCAGCCGCTCCATCGCTGTGCGCCGGGCGCGGAGGGCGGCGGACTGCTGATGCAGAGCCGCGGTAAGCCGCTCGGTCGACGCCAGCCTCGCTGCGACGTCGAGGCGTTGTGCCTGCACCGTGGCCCCAGCCTCCACGACCCGGTCGAGCCGCTGACGCAGGTTGGCGACGCTCTGGGTCTTCTCGTTCCGTCGTGCCTCTCCGGTGTGGACCATCCGGCGGACGACCTCGAGCCGGCGGCGTACGTCGATCTGAGCGGCCTCGAGGTCGGCCAGGTGCGTCTTCGCGGCCGGCAGGTCTGCAGCGGTCGTGGCCAGGTCGTCCCGGCGACTCAGCACCGCAGCCAGCTCCTCCTCGGCCTGTTCGGTGGAGTGCCCGGACGAGGCGCGTTCAGCAGCGGCGCGTTGCGTCACCAGGCGCTCGCGACGTTGGGAGAGCTGCGCGACGGCGAGCTCCGTCTCGTCGAGCACGGTCAACGCGGCCGCCTCGTCGTCGGCATCGCTGGCGCCGTCGACGCGCAGGGCCGGTTGTGGATGGTCTGCGCTTCCGCACACCGGGCAGGGAGCGTCCGGGCGCAACTGCGCGCCCAGCTCTCCTGCCATGCCGGCGATCCGCCGCTCGCGGACGTCCTGAGCGGCTTCTCGTGCGGCCACCCGCTTTTCACGAGCCAACAGCAAGCTCGCGTCGAGGTCGTCGATCTCGACGTTCCGGGCGGCAACCTGCCGGGCGGCAGCGCATCTGTCCTTCGCGATGCGGACTTCGTGGTCGACGGCCGCCACCAGGTCGTGGGCCGACAGCGCGGCAGTGCGTCGCTGCTGGGCCACGTCCAGCTGATCGGGCAGTTCCGCGAGCGCGGCTTCGAGCTCAGCTTCTTCGACCCGTGCCGACGACAGCTCCACGTCGAGCGTCACGAGTTCGGCCTGGAGACCGTCGAGCTCCTCCTGCACCCCGACGAGGGCCTCGAGGCGAGCCAGCTGCTGGGTGAGCTCGCGCACCTGGGCCGTGGTCGCGTCCTGGGTCGAGAGGTCGTGCTCCGGAGTGGGCCGCCAGACCTGCTCGAGGGCGTCCTCGACGGCGCCGTGTGCCTCGTGCAGGGTCCGGTCGGCCTCGGACACGAGCTCGAGCAGGGGTTCGAAGGCGCCGGCCCGCCGGGCCAGGAGGACTTCGCGCTCGCGGCGCCGGACCTCTGTCGCGGCGGACACGAGCTCGTCGCGCCGGTTGAGAGCCTCTCGGTGGCGTCGCTGGAGCTCGAGCAGGGTGCGGGCGGTGTCGAGCGTGTGCTGTGCCTGCTTGGCACCCTCGGCGGTCGTGTGCCGGGCTTCAGCCGCCGAGGACGCAGCAGCAACCAGGTCAGCGGAGCGGGCCTCGAACGCCGTGATCAGGTCGAAGTAGCCCGCATCACCCTGCTCGCTGGTCTCGGGTCGGGTGGCCGTCACGAGTCCGTCGACTCCTGTACTCACCTCAGCGGCGCGGGCCAGCAGCTGATCGAGCTCGGCCTCGGCCTCGTGGCACGCCACGTCGAGGGACCTGCGATGATCCGCCAGCCAGCGTTCGACGGCCTGGAACCGGTGAGTGTGGAACAGGGACTCCAGGACGTCGTGACGTTCCTTGGCGCCGGCACCGAGGAACGTCTGGAACTCACCTTGGGGGAGCATCACCACCTGGCAGAACTGCGCCATGTTCATGCCGAGCAGCGTCGAGACCAGGTGACCGACTTCATCGACGCGGGTGCTGTGGACGCGCCAGGAGTCGTCGACGAGCTCTTCGATCGAGGCCTTGGTGCGTTCGTCGACGTAACCGGCCTTGGCGCGCCTGGACGGCCGCTGCCAGCCGGGCTGGCGACGGAGCCGGAAGCGCCGGTCGCGGACCGTGAGCTCGAGCTCGACCGACGGCACCGTGTCTCCGTCGGCGTGATCACTCTTGAACGACTTGGCGCCGTTTCGACTGCCGGGCACTCCGCCGTACAGGGCGAAACAGATGGCGTCGAGAATGCTCGTCTTGCCGGCCCCGGTTGGCCCGGTCAGCAGGAACAGGCCAGCCTCATTGAGACGATCGAGGTCGACGACCTCCGTGCCGGGGAACGGTCCGAAGGCGGTCAGCTCGAGGCGGTGAAGCCTCATCGGGGCATCATGACGCGGCGTCCTCGGCTACCCGGCAGGCCTCGCAGGCTGTCTGCAGCAGGGCTTGCTCGTCCGCGTCGGGCCCGCTGCCTCGGACGTCGGCGAAGAAGTGCGCCAGGATCTCGGTGTCGGCGCGGCCCACGACGCGGTCGCGGATCGGGCCGGACTCGGTGGGCGAGGCTCCTGGTGGCTCGAACGCGATCAACAGGCAGTGCGGGAACCGCGTGCGAAGCCGGTCCATGGCCTCCCGTGGCCTGCGCGCGTCGGTCAGCGTCGCCTGGACCCAGCTCGCCTCGGCGGTGGCGTAGCGACGCTCGGTCAGCAGCTGCTCGAGTGTGCCTCGGACCGTTGCCAGGGGCCGCGGCACCGGGGCGTCGACGAAGCTCGCCGTGGCGAGCCCGTCGGCGTCGAGGTCGACGAGCCAGCTGCCCTTGCGGTGGTTGGCCTCGGAGAAGGAGTAGGCCAGGGGCGACCCGGAGTAGCGCACCGCATCAGACAGCGTGTGCCGCCCGTGCAGGTGTCCGAGAGCGGCGTAGTCGACGCCGCAGAAGGTGTCGAGCCCGACGCTGGCGACGCCGCCGACGGAGATGTCGCGCTCGCTCTGGGACGCGGTCGCCCCGGTCACGAAGGCGTGTGCCATCACGACCGAGCGATGCCGCCCTCCGCGGGCGCGCTCGACGAGGTCGTCACGGACCCGCACCATCGCCGCGTCGAGCACCGCCTGGTGGCTTCGGCGACTGACGCCGAACGTCTCCCTGACCAGATCGGGTTCGAGGTAGGGCAAGGCGTAGACCGCGACGGTGCCGTGCTCGTCGTCGAACAGGACCGGGCTCGCCGCCCGGGACGGGTCAGTGCGCAGGTGGACGCCCGCGGCGTCGATCAGATCAGCGGCGAAGCCGAGCCGCTGGGCTGAGTCATGGTTGCCGCTCGAAAGGACGACACGCACCCCGGTCGCAAGCAGTCGCTTGAGCGCGTCGTTGGCCAGCGCGACCGCGTCGACCGGTGGGAGAGCGCGGTCGTAGATGTCGCCGCTGACGAGGACCGCGTCGACCTGTTCGGACCGGATCGTCTCGACGAGATGGTCGATGTACGCCGACTGCGCGTCGAGCAGACCTTCACGATGGAACGACCGGCCCAGGTGCCAGTCCGAGGTGTGCAGGAAGCGCATGGGAAAACGCTAAGTCGCCGAGGGGACACTTCGGCGCTACCACGCCGCACGCACCCGCTCCGGGTGCGTGTAGACCACGAACCGACGCCCGCGGGCAAACCCGCAGACGGTGACGCCCGCGCGTTCGGCTAGGTCGAGGGCGAGGCTGGACGGCCCGCCGACCGCCACCACGGTCCCGATCCGGCCGGCCACCGCCTTGGTGACGATGTCGAAACCCACCCGCCCGCTCACACAGAGCAGGACGTTCTCGTCGTACGTCGCCGCGCCGAGCAGCCGTGCCCCGAGCACCTTGTCGACAGCGTTGTGCCGTCCGACGTCCTCGCGCAGGACGATCAGACTGCCCGTCGGGTCGAAGGCTCCGGCCGCGTGCAGGGAGCCGGTGCGCGCAAAGACGCGCTGACGTTCGCGGAGCTGGTCCGGGAGTGAGCTGAGCACCTCCGCCGGTGTCGCCCGTCCGACCGGGATCGGGTCGTCATCGGGAGTGAAGATCTCGTCGATGCTCTCGGTGCCGCACACGCCGCATGCCGACGACATCGTCGTGCTCCGGCTGGCGGGGTGCCGACGAGGCAGCTCGTTCAGCTCGACCGTCACCACGTTGAACTCCTGCTGCGGGGTGAGGTCGACGTCGGTGCAGTACGCGATGCTGCGCGGGGGAGTGGTCGCGGCGAGCACGCCCTCCGAGAGCAGAAACCCGGCGGCAAGCTCGAAGTCGGCGCCGGGGGTCCGCATGGTGACGGCGACACGGTGAGCTGGTTGTCCTGGCCAGGTAAGACGGATCTCGAGCGGTTCCTCCGTCACCACGGTGTCGGCGCGGCGGCGGGCGGCCCCGTCGACGACCTCGGACACGGTTCGGCGCGTCGTGGGTCCTGGTCGGCGATCGAGGGTCACGCCTAGAGCCTAGATCGGACTTCGGAAACCCTCGCATCACAACGCGGCCGTGAAACAGTGGTCTGGTGATGACCAGCCATCGCCCGGGCCACCCCCATCACCATCACCGTCAGGGCGGTTCGGACTCGGGGCACCGCCGGCGGCTGCTGGCGGTGCTCGGCGTCACCGGGACGGTGCTCGTGGCCGAGGTCGTGGGCGCCGTCATCAGCGGCAGCCTGGCTCTGGCGGCCGATGCCCTGCACATGTTCACCGATGTGGCGGCGATCGGGATCGCGTTGACCGCGATCACCATCGCCGAGCGGCGTACGACGTCGAGGTCGACCTTCGGGCTGTACCGGCTGGAGATCTTCGCGGCTGCCGTGAACGCGGTCCTGTTGCTCGGCGTGGCGGCCTGGATCGTCTGGTCCGCCCTCCGTCGGCTCGGGGACCCGCCCGAGATCCAGACCTCCGTGATGATCGGGGTCGCCGCGCTCGGTTTGGTCGCCAACGCGATCTCGCTGTACTGGCTGCATGGCGACCAGCAGGAGTCGCTGAACGTTCGCGGGGTCTACCTCGAGGTGCTCGGCGACCTGCTCGGATCTGCCGCCGTGGTGGTGGCCGGCATTCTCATCGCGATCACGGACGCCCCGGTCATCGACCCGATCGCCTCCCTGGCGGTGGCGCTCCTGATCGTCCCGCGGACCTGGAGCCTGCTACGCGAGGCCGTCACGATCCTGCTGGAGGCGACTCCGGCAGGGGTGGACCTGGCTCATGTACGCCGGCACATCGTCGACATACCCGGGGTGCTCGACGTACACGACCTGCACGTCTGGACCATTTCGTCCGGGCGGCCGGTCATGTCCGCCCACGTCGTCGTCGACGACGACTGGCTGCGGCGGTCAGGTGAGGTGCTCGACGCCTTGCAGACCTGTCTTGGTGCCCACTTCGACGTCGACCACTCGACGTTCCAGGTCGAGCCCCGTGGTCACGCCGCCCACGAGGCGCCGACCCATCCGTGACCCCACTGACAAGACGGTCAGCGGGGGAACTGGCGCCGGCTGTTGAGCACCCGTCGGAGCTCGTCGGTCAGGTCACTCATCGCTCGGCGTACGGCACTGTCCAGAGTTTCGTCTGCCAACCGGGCTTCGGCGAGCCGGACCGTCTCGTCATCGATGGCGTATCGCGGATACCCGAGCGTCGCCGTCACCTGCACGATCCAGCCCGTCCTGATGTCCGCTGTCTTCGGGATGTCGGTGAAGTAGCGCTCGACGTACGGGGCTGTCAGCTCGACCTGGTCGCGGTGGAAGAAGTCCCCGGTCAGCGCGTCGAGATGGGCGTTGCTGAGCTGGTCATCGGTCGTGATGGACTGCCACACCGAGGCTTTGATGTCGGGGTCAGGCAGAACCGCACGACAGCGCAGGGCGTGTTCGACGCCCTGGGACGACGGGTCCCGGTCCTGCTCGGCGGCGATCGTGTCGAGCCCCGCGGCGCCGAGGGAGCACAAGCGGTGGGTGATGCGCCAGCGGAAGTCCTCGTCGGTGACGAGCCCGGGCGGCGTAGTGTCGCCGGAAAGCCAGCCGGTGAGCAGGTCGACGTCGCGGGTGGTGCCGATCAACGCGCGAGAGCCGATCAGCTGCCGGTTGCTGCCGGGCGCGGCCGAGTCCATCACCTGCACGGCCACGGCGGCCAGGCGCTCGGCGTCATTCGCGACGAAGTAACGGCCGAGCAATCCCGCCGCTCCGCCGCGCCAGCCTGTGCCGAGCACGCACTCGATCGTCAGGTCGTCCGCACCGGGCAGCGCCGCCTCCATCGTGCTCAGGTAGATCTCGGGGTCGATCCGACCGTCGAACAGGCCCTCGCGCAGCGATCCCCACACCACGGCCCGCGCGACCGGGTCTTCGATCTTCGGGAGCAGGATGGGGAGGCGTGCGACAGAAGCTGCGTCGAGGGCGATCTTGGCCCAGGTGTCGTCTCCCGAGTCGGGCAGCAGGAGCCCGTCCGGGTCGCGGTGCCCGAGCCGGACGGTGACGCTGTCCGACTCCATGACGACCGGTGTCGACCTGCCCCGTCCTTCGGCGTCGTACGCCGTGAGGGTGAACGCGTGGGGCCGTGCCACCGGCTCGGGGGAGCCGTTGTGACGACGGATGACGACGTCGGGGCTGCCCTCGACGACCTCGACGCTCAGGGTGTCGACCCCTTTGGTGCGTAGCCAGGCGTCAGCCCAGGCACGGACGTCCTTGTCGGACGCCTGGTCCCAGGAGTCGAGGAGGTCGTCGAGACGCGCGTTGCCGAAGCGGTGTGTGGTGAGGTGGTCGACCACCCCCGCGATGAAGGCCTCGTCGCCGAGGTAGGCATTGAGCTGACGGAGCGCGGCTGCACCCTTGCTGTAGGAGATCCCGTCGAAGTCCGAGAGTGCCTGTTTGGCGTCGACCGCGCCGTTGCCCGCGATCGGGTGGCTCGATGATCGCTGGTCGGCGGCCAACCCCCAAGCCTTGGTCTTGAGGGCGTACTCCGACCAGACGTCGTCGAACCTCGTGGCCGTGGCCGTGGTCCGGTAGCCCATGTACTCGGCGAACGACTCGTTGAGCCACAGGTCGTCCCACCACGTCATCGTGACCAGGTCGCCGAACCACTGATGGGCCATCTCGTGCGCGACCACCATGGCGCGGGTAGCGCGCAGCGAGTCCGTCGCCTGCGCCTTGAACACGAACTCGTCGGTCCAGGTGACACAGCCAGGGTTCTCCATGGCGCCGGCGTTGAACTCCGGGACGAACGCCTGGTGGTAGTCACCGAAGGGGTACCGGATCCCGAACAGCCGGTGGTACTCGTCGAAGCACTGGGCGGTGACCGCGAACAGCTCGTCGGCGTCCTTGTCCAGGTGGCGTGCCAGGGACTGGCGGCAGTGCAGACCGAGCGTCATACCGTCGTGCTCGCGCGTCAGGGAGTAGTAGGGCCCGGCCACCAGCGTGACGAAGTAGGTCGAGAGCGGCAGGGTCTCGGACAGCGTCCACCGGCCCGGCTCCGACCGGGTCGCGACACCGTTGCCGAGCACCACCCAGTCGGCGGGAGCGGTGACCTGGACGCGGTAGACCGCCTTGAGGTCGGGCTGGTCGAAGCATGCAAAGATCCGGGGAGCGGCCGGCAGGAACGCCATGGCGTACACGTAGGCCTGCTTGTCCTCGGGGTCGATCGTGCGATGCATGCCTTCGCCGTCACGTGAATACGCCATCAGGGCGTCGACGACGATCGTGTTGGCCTCGGTCAACCCGTCCAGCTGCAGACGCCCCTCCTCGACCAACCCGACGTCGACCGGTTGGCCGTTCAGCGTGATCGAGGAGACCTCCGTGGCCTGCAGGTCGAGGAACGTGGCGCTCCCGTCCCGGCTACGGAACGAGATCTCGGTGTGCGACCCGAAGTTGTCGGGGCCCCGGGTCAGGTCCAGGTCGATGTCGTAGGAGTGGACGGAGATCGCGTCCGCGCGATCAGCGGCTTCGGTGACGGTGAGACTGCGCATCCCGCCACCCTAAACGGCCAAGGCAGGCACGCGCGCGACCAAGGTCGCGAGGACGGCACAGACGCCGGCCAGGACACCCCAGGTGACCCCGATGCCCGCCAGGCTCAAAAGCCCTGCACCCACCGCGGGGGAGAGGACGGCCGCGACTCCCCAGCTCGTCCCGAAGACCGCGAGGTAGCGGGCTCGCTGGCCGCTGGGCGCGACTGCGGCGACCGCAGTCATGAGGTGTCCGATCACGAGCACGTCGCCCATGGCAACGACCACGGTCGCCAGCCCAAATGCCCACAGGCTGGTCGCCACGGCATAGCCGGCCAGACCCGTGGCCATCAGCAGGTACCCGGTCCTGAGCAGTGTCGGACGCCCCAGCCGCCTGACTCGATCCAGGCGTAGTACCGGTTGGCAGGCCACGAAGGTCAACGCCGACGCCGTGAGTAGCACGGCGAGTGTCGAGGCGGGTAAGCCGCGCCCCGTCAGGCTCAGCGGCAGCGCGAACGTCGACTGGAGATAGACGACCGCGAAGCCGGTCTGCATCGCCAGCAGCATGACCAGGCGCGGGTCGCGCCAAGGCGAGCGTTCCACCGCCTGGGAGATGTCGACGTCATCACTCGATCGGCATTCGCGGGGCAGCGTCATGGCCAACAGGCCGGCGCACGCCAGACAGCTCACGGCGTCGGCGACGAACAACCAGCGCAGGTCGATGTGGGTCAGCCACGTCGCCAGGCCACCGGCAGCCACTCCAGCGACTGCCAGGCCGGTCGCCAACAGACTGTGAGCGGCCGCCTGGTCCTCGAGAGGCACGCAGTCGGCGACCAGCGCCTGGCTCGGCGGTTCGTAGATCTCGAAGCACAGCCCGAGTGCCAGCACTGCCGCGATCGTCCCGACTGCGGACGCGGTCAGCGCGAGCCCGAACTGGGAGACGGCGCACCCCGTCAGCCCGATCACGATCGTCGTACGGCGACCCAGTCGATCGGCGAGCCGGCCTCCGAGCAGTCGGGAGGGGATCGTCGCGAGCCCGAAGCCGGTCATCGTCAGTCCGACCGCGGCCGTCGACCACTGCCGTTCCTGCGCCAGGAGCAGGGCCAGGAACGGCAGGCTGAACGCGGCCATCCGGTTGACGGTCCTGGCCGCCACGAGCCACCACACGATCCGGGGGAGAGGAGAAGGCGACGGGGAGGCGAGTGGGCAAAGAACTTCAGCGTCACTGGTCATAGTGCTATCATCAGTCATCACGGAGCACCCTAGTCGAAATCGGAGTCACTGGTCAAATGTCATTCGACAGTCACCTCGGCAACGTCCTGGACGTGGCGGTCCGCCTGGTGAACGCCGTGGCCGCGGGCGAGCAACACGGTCGGCCCTTCGAAGCGCCGACGACAACCGGGCTGCGTCGGGCCGTTGCGGATGCACTCGGGGGGGAGGGCCGGCCGACACCGCGACTCACGCAGGCAGACGCTCTTCTGCTGGCGAGCACGGCAGCGCAGCTGCACGCGGTATTCGCGCTGGTGCAGGCCGGCCGTGACCGCGAGGCGGCCTGGGCCGTCAACGAGCTGCTGGCGCGCTTCGGCACGCGTCCACAGCTGGACCCGAATGACGGCGGCTTCCAGCTGCACTTCCACGGGTTCGACGACAGCCTGCCGGTCGGTTGGAGCGCCGGCCTCGCCGCGGGCCTGGCCGTGGTGATCGGCAGCGACCTCGCCGGGCGGCTCGGTGTGTGCGCGGCGCCGTCGTGCGACCGCGTGTACGTCGACGCCTCCCGGAACAACCAGAAGCGCTTCTGCAGCACCGCGTGCCAGAACCGGGTCAAGGCAGCCACGTTCCGGCACCGTAGGGGTCCGGCCTGATCGCGTGCGAGGATCACGCTGTGGATGGACGTGAGGCGGTGCCGGCGACGACCGGCGAGGCGGTCGGAGAGGCGATCGGCTGGGATGAAGAGACCCGACCACGCGCAGCTCGTGACCGCGAGGCCGCTGCTCGTCACGGCACCGGGCAGGGCGCCCACCTACGACTCATTCACGACCTGTTCCGCCGCGAGCTGGCGGCGATCGTGCAGGTACGGGACGACGTCAGGGCCGGCCGAACCGGTGTCGGTGAGCTGCGGAGCCAGATCAACGCGATGACGTTGCGACGGGGCTACGAGCAGTTCGGGTCCTTCTGCGCACAGTACTGTCGCGCGGTCACCATGCATCACTCCATCGAGGACCGCCATCTGTTTCCCCAGCTGCGGACCGTGGACGGTGAGCTCAGCGCGGTCCTGGACCGGCTGGCGCAGGAACACCTGGTCATTCACGCGGTCCTCGTCGACCTCGACAAGGCCAGTGTCGACCTCGCCCGCGGCGTCGAGACCTTCGACGAGGTCGACCGCCTCGTCGACCTGCTGGCCTCTCGGCTGCTGTCCCACCTCGACTACGAGGAGGCCGAGCTCGTCGGGCCGTTGGAGCAACACCCCATCCTGATCTGAGCGACAAGGAGGCAGCCCGGTGAAGGTGTTCATCTCCTGCGACATGGAAGGCGTGGCAGGCATCGTCGACTGGGCGGGCCACCCACGAGCTACCTCAGCGGTCGACACAAGCCCGGCTACATGATGCAGGGTCTCGATGGCTCTTTCGACGCGGTGTTCCTCGTGGGCTACCACGGCTCCATCTCCGGTGAGGCGTCCGTGCTCTCGCACACGTACAACCCCGAGGTCATCAGCGGCGTACGTCTCGGCGGGGAGTACGTGGGGGAGAGCGGCATCAACGCGCTGGTCGCTCACGCCCACGGGGTGCCCATCGCGCTCATCACCGGTGATGACGTGACGATCGCCGAAGCCGGCTGGTTCGCGCCTGACCACGTCGGTGTCGTCGTGAAGGAGTCACTCACGCGTTTCGCGGCCCATCACGTGCATCCGGTCACCGCCCGGGTCCGGATCATGGAGGCCGCCACGGCGGCCGTGCAGGCGGTGAGGCGCCGACGATTGCGTCCACCTACGCTGCCGGACGACCTGACGTTGGAGGTCGACCTGCAGACCGCTGACATGGCCGCGATCGCCAGCTGGGTGAAGGGCGTCGAGAGGTCGGGGACCCGCAGCGTGCGTGTGACGGGAGCGGGCCCCGACCCCGATGGAATGGCGGTGTATGACGCGTTCGTCGCGCTCACCTACATCACCCGCCAGGCGGGCGGTCGCTGACGGCCTTCAGTGCCGGCGTTCCTCGGCACCCGCGACGAGAGAATTGTCGAGCGTGTAGACGCCGGCGCCGAGGAGGGTGGCGGTGACCAGGCGGGGGAGCGGGAGCACTCGCGCCACCTTGGCCAGCAGCAGGTTCGCGACCACCCACGACGCAGTCGCCGTCGCGGTGGCGATCAGCTGCTCCTGCTCGGTGGGTGTCGATCCGGAATCGGCCGTCATCGAGAAGACCTCGATGCCACGCGGATCGATCTCGCGAGCCGCGAGGTCGGCGCCGCCCGCCAGCACGGCCGTGCGGATCAGCCCGGAAGGTTTGCCGGCGAGGATCGTCGCGGTCGTGCCCGCCGCTCGGACGAGCGAACTGAGACGGAGCCCGTAGGGACCCGGAGAGGTGGTGGCCATGCTTCACGCTACCTCGCGGGAGATGGATTGCGGGAGTGTCGGGGCGTCGACCTAGAGTGAACGCATGAGCACTGACGTTGCGGTCGAGGCGGTCGACCTGGTCAAGCATTTCGGGCCGACGGTGGCAGTCGATGGGGTGAGCTTTGCGATCCCCGAGGGAACCGTGCTCAGCCTGCTCGGGCCCAACGGCGCCGGCAAGACGACGACGGTCCGCATGCTGACGACGCTGAGCGCGCCGACCAGCGGCACCGGCAGGGTGGCGGGTCACGACATCCTCGCGGAGCCGGACGCCGTCCGTCGGAGCCTGGGTCTGACCGGCCAGGCGGCCACGGTCGACGAGCTGCTCACAGGTCGGGAGAACATCCGGCTGATCGGGCGTCTGTACGGCATCCCGAGGCGGCGGATCGGCGGGCTGGCCGACGAGCTGCTCGAGCGCTTTTCGCTCGACGATGCAGCAGACCGCATCGCCAGGACGTACTCCGGGGGCATGCGCCGTCGGCTGGACCTGGCGGTGAGTCTGGTCGCCGCGCCGCCGGTGCTGTTCCTCGACGAGCCGACGACCGGGCTCGACCCGCGGAGCCGCGTCGAGCTCTGGGAGGTGCTGCGCGGCCTGGTCCGCGGTGGCACGACGTTGTTGTTGACCACGCAGTACCTCGAGGAGGCCGACACGCTGGCCGACCAGATCGTGGTCATCGACCACGGGCGGGTCATCGCCGCTGGTACGCCGACGGCGCTCAAGGATGAGGCGGGCCGCGCCAGTGTGGAGATCACCCTGACGCACCGCCATGACATCGAGAAGGCGGCTGAGCTCGTGCGCCGGTGCTCGGCAGAGGTCCACGTCGAGGCGTCGCAACGGCGGATCGTCGCGCCGGCAGACGGATTGGCCGACATGACACGGATCGCTGAGCTGTTGCACCACGAGGCCATCGAGGTCGACGATCTCGGGCTCAAACGGCCGAGCCTCGACGACGTGTTCCTGCACCTCACCGGCCACCGTGCCGAAGAGGACGGGGCGGCCGGAGACGACACCGGCGCCAGCGACGGTGGCGACGGCCGCAGCGAGAGTGAAGCAGCGGTTCGTGCGGAGGCACTGCGATGACGACCCTGACGCAACCCCAGCGGACGCACCCCCAGCCCGAACAACTCGAGCTCGAGCACCGCAACGTCTTCCAGCAGTCGCTCACGGTGGTGTGGCGCAACCTCCTGCACATCAAGCGGATGCCCGAGATGCTGCTCGACGTCACGATCCAGCCGGTGATGTTCGTCGTGCTCTTCGCGTTCGTGTTCGGCGGCTCGATCGCCGTTCCCGGCTCGGGCTACCGCGAGTTCCTGCTCCCCGGAATCATGGTGCAGACGATGGTCTTCTCGTCGTTCGTCGTCGCCGTCGGGCTCACCGCCGACCTCGACAAGGGCATCGTCGACCGGATGCGGTCGTTGCCGATCTCGCGGTCGTCGGTCCTCATCGGGCGCAGCATCTCGAGCCTGATCCACTCGAGCATCGGCATCGTCGTGATGTCGGTGACGGGGCTCCTGATCGGGTGGCGCGTTCGCCATGGCGTCCTCGATGCGGCCGTCGCGTTCGCTCTGCTTCTGGTGTTCGGCTTCGCGATGATCTGGGTCGGCATCTGGGTCGGCTCGATGCTCCGCTCGGTCGAAGCCGTCCAGGGATTCATGTTCACCGTCATGTTCCCGCTGACGTTCGTCGCCAACACGTTCGCGCCGACGAGCAGCATGCCCACCTGGCTACGGGTGATCGCCGAGTGGAACCCCGTCTCGTCCCTGGCACAGGCCTGTCGACAGTTGTGGGGCAACGGTCCCGTCGCGCCGGACAGTGCCCAGTTCCCGCTGCACCACCCGGTGCTTTCGGTGTTCGTCTGGACGGCGATCTTCACGGGGATCTTCGCTCCGCTGGCGATGCGTGCCTTCCGGCGACGGGCTCGCGACTGATCCTCCGGTTCGCTTCTCGGTCAGCTGAGGTAGACCGGCAGCGCGTCGACGCCGTAGACGATCGACAGGTCGCGGAACTGCAGCGCTTCGGGCGGGACCGCCAGCGACATGTCGGGGAACCGGCGTACGAGCGCCGGAATGGCTGACCGCAGCTCCATCCGTCCGAGCTCGGCGCCCACGCAGCGGTGCATGCCGTAGCCGAACGCGAGGTGCGAGGCTGCGGCCCGGTCGACCTCGAAGCCATCGGGATTGCCGCCGGCGAAGACCGGGTCACGGTTGGCGCCGCTCAACGAGCAGATGACGACGTCGCCGGCCCGCAGGTGCCGCCCGAACAGCTCCATGTCGTGGCGCACGAACCGAGGAAAGGCGATCTGGACGACAGAGAGATACCGCAGGAGCTCATCGACCACCCGCTGCGACTCGACGGAGTCCGGATCATCCTGGTGCAGGCGACGAGCTTCGCCAGGAGACCGCAGCAGGGTGAGTGCACCCAGCGCGATCATGCTGGCCGACGTCTCGTAACCACCGGTGAACACGCCGTCGGCCAGACCGCCGAGCTCGTCGTCGGTGATGTCGTCGCCGTGCTCGGCGATGAGTGCGCCGATGAGGCCGTCACGAGGCTCGGAACGTTGTTTCTTCGCGGTCTCGATGAGGAAGTCGCGCGACTCCGACATGGCGCCGAACACACCCAGGCCACCCTGCCGCACGTCGAAGCGCGCATGCCCTAGCCGCCGGAAGTATTCACGGTCCTCTGGCGCGACCCCCAGAAGCTCGCAGATGACGACGAACGGAATGGGGAAGGCGAACTCGGCCACGAGGTCGATGGGCCTGGTCGGTTCCCGTAGCGCCTGCTCGGCCATCGCGTCGAGTCGTTCGGCCACGATGGCGTCGATTCGTGGTTGGAGGCGGGCCAGCCGCCGGCGGGTGAACTCCGGCGTCAGCAGCCGCCGGAGCCGGGTGTGGTCCGGCGGGTCGGTGAAACCGAGGCCGCCGATGGCCGCAGCACCCGACGCGTCCTGCTTTCCGACGTACCGCCGGATGTCGGTACTGAAGTGCGTCGAGTCGGCGAGCACCATGCGCGTCTCGGCGACTCCGGAGACCATCCACACGCGCAGCCCGAAGACCGAGGCCAGCTTGTAGATCGGGCCGGTGGCGCGCGCGTCGGCCAGTTGCGCCACGGGGTCGAGCTGGTGCCGCTGCAGCGGGAACTGCAGAGGGGCGGGGACCGCCGTCAGAGTCGAGAGGTCAACAGTGCGCAGTGCACGCCTCGAGAGCAAGCTCCCGGTCCGACGCACGACCGCGGACAGTCCGAACACCAGATCCCCCTCGTCACTTACCGCATGCCCGTGCCGGGCTCTGCTCAGGCGGGTTCATCATGCCGTGCCACTCTGTCACGCGGCCATCGGAATGTGCCCGGATCCCACGCGGAGTGTCGCCAGTGGTGGGGGAGTGTGTCCGATATGCGGCATTCTAGCCGGTCCCATGCGGTCCGCGGGCCATCGCGTGGCGCCGTGGCATCGTCGTCAGGCAGCGCGATAACGTGACCGCCGTGACCCAACCCGACGACGCCGACGCGTTCGACGACCTGCTCAGCGCGAACAGAACATTCGCGAAGACCTTCGAGCTGGCTGGCTTCGACGGCGTCGCCCATGCAGGGGTGGCCATGGTGACGTGCATGGACTCCAGGATCGACCCGTTGCGAATGATCGGTCTCCAGCCGGGGGATGCCAAGATCCTGCGCAACCCCGGCGGGCGCGTGACCGATCAGGCCCTCGTAGCGCTCGTCGTCGGAGTCAATCTCCTCTCGGTCGATCGCATCATGATCGTGCAGCACACACGCTGCGCGGTGGCCTCCTCGACCGAGCAGGACATGTTGCGTCGGTTGGGGGAGGCCAGCGGTGAGGACGCTTCCTGGATGACGGTCGGGGTGATCACCGACCAGCAGGCCACGCTGCGCGAGGACGTCATCCGCGTTCGCTCGCACCCGCTGATCGGCGACTCTGTCATGGTCGGCGGTTTCCTGTACGACGTCGACACGGGCCTGCTCGAACGGCTGGCCTGAACGGTCAGTCCTGATCGACAGCGGCCACCAGGTCGGCGTACGCCTGGTCGATGAGGCCGTGCTGGGTGCGGACGACGCGGACGTGCGGACGTTCGGTGACGACCGCGGTGAGCTCGTCGTACATGCGTGAGAGCAGGTCGATGCCGCCGTTCTCCTCGACAACCTGGCGCACATGCGTGTGCCAGGGCAGGTCAGATGCCTCACCGCGGACGGAGAAACGCTGGATCGCTGCGTCCTTGTCGTCCATCAGCACGACCTCGACGAACGATGCGTCGGACTGCTGCGCCGCCATCGCGAACTTGACGATCTCGTCGATGCGCCCCAGGTACTGCGGCATGACGACGTCGTGACCCGCCTCGAGATGGGTCCGCGCCATGGCCGTGGCGATCGGCCGTACCAAAACGCCGGAAGCAGCGAAGTCACGGTGCCAACCGCCGATCAGGGGGCGGAGCTGGTCGATGTCGAGGTTCAGCACGCCGGGTCGCTCATCGACGTACCAGCGGGCCAGTGTCGACTTACCGATGCCGGGCGGGCCGTTGACGTGGATCAGACGAGGCACCAGGGGAGTCTAGGGTGCCATGACAAGCTGCCACGCCTTCGGCGGTATTCAACGAACGAGTCTGCACCTGGGGGAGTGCGGGCCGGGCTCAGCCGTCGGGCTGCGCCTCGATGGCGTCGAGGTCGCGCACGGCGTAGCGGTGGTGTTCCCATTCCTCCTCGAGGATCGTGTGCAGACATGACAGCGTGGTCTCCTGGTATTCGGGAGCCCACGGGTTCGCGCGCGTCGCCGCGAGTTCGTCCGCTGTGACCGACGCGAGGAAGTCGCGCACCATGGCGACGCGACCTGACCTGACCTCGAGCACTTCGGCGTACGACGGCGTGACGGCCGTGAAAACCGACATGTCGTTCCCGTCGGTCTCGTACTCCACATTGGGTTGACCGATCCGGTGGAACGGCTGGTCCAGCTCCAGGATCGCCCGCCGGAGCCAGGTGTCCGTGGCCATGACCAGATGACGCAACGTCTGCGCGAACGACCACTCGCCGTCCACCGACACGTCGACCGTGCCCGCCGGCATCGCTGCTACGCGCTGGAGCGCGGCTTCCCAGGTGAGCTCGAGCGTGGCCCAGGCCGCGCGCAGGCCACCCGGATCGCCGGCACGACGGTCGGCCCGGCCCGGAAAGCGGCGGTTGAGCGCGGCCTCGACCAGTGGTGCCACGTCGACACCGTTGACACGCAGCGAGCTCTCGCCGTCCAGGAGCCAGGGCGCGTCGATGTCCGCACCCGCCACGTCGACAGCGCGCATCACGACGTCGGACAGGTCGGTCCTGACGAAACGGGCGCCATGCAGGTCCGCGTCCACGAACTCGACGTGCTGACGCTCATCAGGGCGGGTGGAGGTTGCCATGACGTCTCCGTTTCGTGGGCACTTGCATCTACCCTAGGCACTCATGAGTGAGTCCACCCGCCGGTTGTCGGGCTCGGTGCCGTACTGGCAACCCGGCACCCAGGTGATGTGGCGGGAAGGGAGCGGACCACTGGGCACGGGGGAGCCTGTCGTCGACACCTCGCTGCCACACTTCGCCACACCCGTGACCGTCGTGCGTGACGACGCCGAAGCCCTGGTGGTCTGGTTGCGGACCGGTACACAGGTCCTCCGGGCTGCTCGTGTCGATGGACTGGACAAGCGCGCCGATCCGGGCACGTTGTTCACGGCGCCCATCACGCAGGACGTCGGGGTGCACGCCTCCTATGACCAGCTCCGGGTGGCGCCCACCGGTCGACCCTGGTCGGTGTGGGCCTTCTTCGCTGAGGGCACCGGTACGTTCGCGGGGTGGTACGTGAATCTCGAGCGACCGCACGTTCGTGACTCACACGCGGTGTACACCAGTGACCATGTGCTCGATCTCTGGATCGAGCCGGACCGGAGCTTGGTGCGCAAGGACGAAGATGAGCTCGAGCTCGCGGTCGCTCAGGGCGTGTTCGACGTCGCCACAGCCGCCATGATCGAGGCCGACTGCCGGGAGATCGAAGCCATCGTGGCCGATTGGGGCGCGCCGTTCTGTGACGGGTGGGAGACCTTCCGACCTGATCCGGCGGGGTAGTGGGCCCGGGTCATAGGAAAGAGATATCCGGGCTACTTGACATAATATATCTTATCGGCGACTTCGGTGGGGAGGCGTCGGGAGCCGAGAAAACGTGCAATTCTCCCGCGTTCTCGACCCGCTCCGGCTCCCTGATCACTTGCTGCGGGTCAGCTGCCGACGTAGGCCGCGAGATGGTCGCCGGTGAGCGTCGACCGGGTGGCGACGAGATCGGCGGGCGTACCTTCGAAAACGATCTGCCCGCCGTCGTGACCGGCACCTGGCCCCAGGTCGATGATCCAGTCGGCGTGCGCCATCACGGCCTGGTGATGCTCGATCACGATGACCGATTTGCCCGAGTCTACGAGCCGGTCGAGGAGTTCGAGCAGCTGTGCGACGTCGGCGAGGTGGAGACCAGTGGTCGGCTCGTCGAGGACGTACACGCCGCCCTTCTCCCCCATCCGCGTGGCCAGCTTGAGCCGCTGTCGTTCACCCCCGGAGAGCGTGGTGAGAGGCTGGCCGAGGCTCAGGTAGCCGAGCCCGACGTCGGAGAGCCGTTCAAGGACCTTGTGCGCAGCGGGCGTCTTCGCCTCGCCGTCACCGAAGAACGCCTCCGCCTCGTTCACTGACATCGCGAGGACCTCGCTGATGTCCTTCCCGCCGAACTGGTACTCCAGGACCTCGGCCAGGAAACGCTTCCCGTCGCATTCCTCGCAGGTGGACTCGACCGTGGCCATGACCCCCAGCTCGGTGTAGATGATGCCGGCGCCGTTGCACGCCGGGCAGGCGCCTTCGGAGTTGGAGCTGAACAGCGCCGGCTTCACCCCGTTGGCCCTGGCGAACGCCTTGCGGATCGGGTCGAGCAGGCCGGTGTACGTCGCCGGGTTGCTCCGGCGCGAGCCCTTGATCGCACCCTGACCGATCACCACCACGTCGTCGAGACCGGCGATCGAGCCCTGGACAAGTGAGCTCTTGCCGGAGCCGGCGACGCCGGTGATCACGCAGAGCACCCTGAGCGGAATGTCGACGTCTACGTCCTGGAGGTTGTGCGTCGTCGCGCCTCGGACTTCGATCGCGCCAACAGCTGAGCGCAGCGAGCCCTTCAGAGTCTCCCGGTCGTCGAGGTGGCGGCCGGTCGTGGTGTCGCTCCCCCGCAACCCGTCCACCGTGCCTTCGAAGCACACGACGCCACCGTCCGCACCCGCCCCTGGGCCGAGGTCGACGGCATGGTCGGCAATCGCGATGGTTTCGGGCTTGTGCTCCACGACGAGCACCGTGTTGCCCTTGTCGCGGAGCTGCTGCAGCAGCTCGTTCATCCGTTCGATGTCATGGGGGTGCAGGCCGATCGTGGGTTCGTCGAAGACGTAAGTGACGTCGGTGAGCGAGGAGCCGAGGTGGCGGATCATCTTGGTGCGCTGCGCTTCCCCACCCGACAGCGTGCCCGCGGGTCGGTCGAGCGAGAGGTAGCCGAGCCCGATCTCGACGAAGGAGTCGAGCGTCTCCCCGAGCGCGTCGAGCAAGGGCGCAACCAGCGGCTCGTCCAGGTCGCGGATCCAGTCGGCCAGGTCGCTGATCTGCATCGTGCAGACGTCCGCGATGTTCTTGCCGTCGATCTGCGACGATCGGGCCTCCGCACTGAGTCGCGTCCCGTCGCAGTCCGGACAGGTAGTGAAGGTCACCGCCCGCTCCACGAACGCGCGGACGTGCGGCTGCATCGCCTCGACGTCCTTGGACAGCATCGACTTCTGGATCTTGGGAATCACGCCCTCGTAGGTGAGGTTGATGCCGTCGACCTTGATCTTGGTCGGCTCCCGGTGGAGCAGGTCGTTGAGCTCCTTCTTCGTGAACTTCTTGATCGGCTTGTCCATGTCGAAGTAGCCGGAGCCGCTGAAGATCCGGCCGTACCAGCCGTCCATGCTGTAGCCGGGGATGGTCAGGGCGCCTGCACTGAGCGACAGGTTCTCGTCGTACAGCGCGGTCAGGTCGACATCGGTGACTGCGCCCATGCCCTCGCAGCGTGCGCACATCCCGCCCTGGTAGACGGCCTTCCGCACCACGATCCGCTCGCCCTTGCCCTTGTCGACGGTCATCGATCCGCTCGCCGTCCGGGTGGGCACATTGAACGAGAAGGCGGTGGGCGGGCCGACGTGTGGTTGCCCGACCCGACTGAAGAGGATGCGCAGCATGGCGTTCGCGTCGGTGGCCGTGCCGACGGTCGAGCGAGGATTGGCTCCCATTCGCTCCTGGTCGACGATGATCGCGGTCGTCAACCCCTCCAGGACGTCGACGTCGGGGCGCGCCAGCGTCGGCATGAATCCCTGCACGAAGGCGCTGTAGGTCTCGTTGATCAACCGCTGCGACTCAGCGGCGATCGTCCCGAAGACCAACGAGCTCTTGCCCGACCCCGAGACGCCGGTGAACACCGTCAGCCGGCGCTTCGGGATCTCGAGGGTGATGTCCTTGAGGTTGTTCACCCGCGCGCCGTGCACGCGGATCAAGCCGTGACTGTCGGCAATGTGCAGCTCAGACGATCGCATCGGTCAGTCTTCGGGGAGCGCCGCGAACTCCCGCTTGGTGTCCTTGTACCAGCCCATGCCCTTCAGAGGGTGCTTCCACCGCCCCTTCATCTGCTTCAGGGCCTCCTCGTGCGTCGCGTCACCCGCAGCCACCACGTCCCTGAGGTGCTTGTCCTGCGCCTTGATCACGTCGTCAGCCGTCTCTCCACGGAGCGGGAGATCACACGCTCCACCCAGCTGCTTGCACGTCATGGTCTTCATCTGTGTCCTCGTCATCGGTCTCAGCGCAGCTCTTGGATGCGAACCAGGTTGCCCGCCGGATCACGGAAGGCGCAGTCACGGATACCGTACGGCTGCTCCGTCGGCTCCTGGACGACGTCCGCGTCGCCCGTCTGCAACCGCTCGAAGGCACCATCGAGGTCCTTGGTCGCCAGCATGATCCAGCCGTAGGTGCCCTTGGCCATCATCTCGGCGATGGTGCGGCGCTCGTCGTCGGTGATGCCTGGGTCAGCCGCAGGCGGCGCGAGCAGGATGGACGTACCGGGCTGGTCGGCGGGGCCGACGGTGATCCAGCGCATCTTGCCGGACCCGACATCGGTGCGAACCTCGAAGCCGAGGGTGTCGCGATAGAAGGCGAGGGACTCGTCGGGATCGTCGTGCGGGAGAACGGTGGTGTGAATGGTGAGGTCCATGGCGTCAGGCTAGTTGTGGCAGCGCGACCCGCGCTTCTCGATTCCTGATGGGTCTGCTGACCTGCTTCTCGATGCACGACGGCATCTCGCCCGCCGCGCGAGCCGCCTCGCGTCGGTAGGTGCTGGGCGGCATACCGACGAGCTCGGTGAAGCGGGTGCTGAAGGTGCCGAGTGACGCGCAGCCGACCGTGAAGCAGACGTCGGTGACGCTCAGGTCACCTCGGCGGAGCAGCGCCATGGCTCGCTCGATGCGTCGAGTCATCAGATACGCATAGGGCGACTCGCCGTACGCGAGCTTGAACGCGCGACTGAAGTGCCCGGCCGACATGTGCGCGTCCCGTGCGAGGGCCTCGACGTCCAGCGGTTGCGCGTACTCGCGGTCGATCCGGTCGCGGACGCGTCGGAGCCGCGCGAGATCAGTCAGCTGCTGCGCCGATGTGTTGCTCACACGTGAGATGGTACGTCGAGGCGGGGTCGGCCGGGAGCGTGACGCCTGCTCATTCCCGGCGCGCGTGCCACATGTCTGCCGTGATCTCGTACTCGACCTCCCCCTGGTCGGCATCGGGCAACGGGTCGTCCCAGTGTGGGAAGTAGGTGCGGACGTAACGGAGTCCCACCGACTCCATGACCTTCCGAGAACCCGTGTTGACCGACATCGTCTGGGCGATGACTCGCCTCATCCCGACCGTCTCGAACGCGTGGCGCAGCAGCTCCCGTGACGCCTCACTCGCGAATCCCCGGCGCCACCGCTCGCGCAGGATGCGGTAGCCGAGGTCAGCCACGCTCGGGTCATTCGGTTGGTCCGGGCCGTGCGCCGGCGGCAGCATCATGAGGCCGACGAAGTCGCCCAGCTTTCTCTCCGCGCGCTTGTCGTTCTCGAGGGCGATCCAGAAGCCGAGGCCGTCGACCTTGCCGCCCAACGCCATCCTGGTCGCATGAGACTGGGCAACCTCGTCCGGCGTACGAGCCCGGCCCCAGATGTAGCGCAGGACCTCCGGGTCCGAGTCGAGTTCCACTTCGTGCTCGAGGTGGTCGTCGGTGAGCGGGACCAGGACGAGACGCTCAGTCGTCAGGATGGGCTGACCCACGTGCCAGACCTCAGACCAGGATGCCGCGCTGCTTGAGCAGCTCGACTCGCTGGAATGCGTAGCCGACCATCCACGTCGGCGTGTACCGGTACAGCCGGATGTCGTCACCCCAGTCCAACGGAGAGCTGCCGTAGTGCTGCCGCCAGTGCTCCAAGGTCGGTGACCAGTCGGCATCGGCCTCGGTCATCTCCGCGACGTGACCGTGGCTGAACACAGCGAGCTCCTCACCGTCGACATGGGCCACGCTGACGACCGGGCGCGCTCTCATGTGGCGCGCCTTCAGCGCCGTGCCGCTGGTGGAGAACGACCAGGTCCCGTGCAGGAAGTGACCGTCCAGAGCGCTGATCCGTGGCTCCCCCGCTGCCGTGACAGTCGCGACGGCCAACACCTTCATACCGGTGAGCAGCGCGACCAGGTCTTCGGCGGACAGCACACGCTCGTCGTTGATGATCGACTGCAGATGTTCGGTCGCTCCCGCGTGGGACCGGTCGAGAAGCACCTGCAGTGCCGTGATTTCTTCCCCTGTCTCGTACATGCCAACGACCGTATCGCGGTCCCATTGGCACTTTGGCATGGCTTGACCTTTTTGCGCTGCCGTCAGAGTGACAACAACACGATCACAGCGGTCGCGGCCAGCGCGGCTCCCCCAGCCAGGCGCTTCACCAGCTCCGGTGCCAGGTCGCCGTACCCCGGCCAGCGACTGGAAGACGTCGTCCGACGTTCTTTGCGTCGGGCGATCCTGATCGCCGTGGCGACCAGAGCGACCCCGACGACGAGCAACGCCAGTGGTGCCGAGAGACGTCCCGGCAACCACGTCGTGACAGCTGCGGGCAACGCAATCAGCCACCCGGCTGCCCCGATGGCCAACACGATCAGCTCGCTGGCCACCAGGGCGGTGCCCACCACAAGCGCCGCGGTCGCGAGCGCGAAGACGATTCCCGCATCCGCAGCCATGGTTGTCAGGCTCCCGAGCATCGTCAACCCACTACTGAGCACGAGGACCGGTCGAGCCGGCGTGACGACGGACCCGGCACCCAGGAGGAACCACGCCAGCCCGACAGCCCAGACGGAGACGCCCGGCAGCTGGTCTGGACCGTCGAGCCGCAGGGTAAGAGTCACCGAGACAAAGACCAGCGCGGAAACGAACGCCACCTGCTGGAGCAGCACTTGACGGCGCCACCACTGCAAGCCGGCCAGGACAGAGACTCCGCCGGCGACGAACAGGGCGGTGTCCTCACCAGTCCAATCCCAGGCTTCGTTCGCGAGCAGGGCGAGGAGTCCGCCGGCAGCAACGAGACTCGCCACCCAGAGCACGGACCCGAGCCGGCCGGCGGCCCCTCGTGTCTCTGGGACGAGCTGTCCGGCAAGCAGGAGGAAGGCTGCGGCTCCGCCGGTGAGCATCAGCCGCACGCCTGTACCGGCCTGGTCCCAGTAGAGCCCGGTCAGCAGCATGCCGGCGACCACGATGATCACGCCACCGAGGTAGCCCAGCGCCTCGACCACGAGGGACGGTCCCCCGGCTCGGCGACCCACCTGATCCGACTCTGACTGGATGAACGGAGCGGGATCGAGACCTTCAGCGGATGCGATGCGCGCAGCCTGTGCCGGGCTGATCAGGTCCGCCTCGCTCCGGCGAGCGAGCCAGCTGTGCAGGGTCGTGGCGAGGGCGACCGGTTGGTCCAGCTGGATGAGATGACCTGCCTCCGCGACGATCTGCAGCTCGCTGCGGGGGATCATCTCGGCCAACCGGCGAGCCCGGTCGACGGGGATCCAGGCGTCGTCACGCCCCCAGATGATGACGACCGGGATGTCGATGTCGGCATACCTCGGCTCGACATCTGCCGTGAAACGCTCATCGGCCTGAGCGATCTGTCGGTAGAACGCGCCTTGACCCTCCGGTGTCGTCCAGGGAGCGGTCAGCATGGCGAGCTGTTCCGTGGTGAGACCTCGATAGCTGGCTCCGGACACGTAGGCCTCGAGCGCCCCACGGTGTACGCCGGAGGGCTGCGTCGCGAACACGTCGGCGTTGTCCTTCACGAGCCGGAAGTACTCCGATCCCCACGGGCGCAGGGCTACCACGTCGACCAGTGCCAGCGAGGCGAAGGCCGCTTGGTGCAGCAAGAGGGCGCGAAGTGAGACAGCTCCCCCGAAGTCGTGCGCCACGATGTGCGGGCGCTCGAGCCCCCAATGGTCCAACAGATCGGCGAACAGCTCGCCTTGTATGCCGAGATCGACCGCGGCTTCTGGGTGCATGCTGGACTCGCCGTAGCCCGGCATGTCCCACAGGTAGACCGTGAAGCCGTTGCTGAGCGCGTCCGCGTAGGGCTCCCACAGCCGCGACGACCACGGTGTGCCGTGGCAGAAGACCACCGCCGGTCCGGCTCCCCCGCTCCCCCACGCCACCTCGCGCCCACGCCAGGAGAACCGCTCGGTCAGCTTCACCGGATCCCCCCGGTCCCCTCGGTCTTCGACACGATCCGACCTTAGCCAAGCCTCGGTCGGACCCTCTCGGGGCCAGATGCGCGGGCGCAGCTTCATGACTGATCTCGGGCCCTTGCATGGATCTGGACCTTGTCGGGACATGAGTGTATAATCGAACACATGTTCGTATCGCGGTTTGCGCCGGATGGCGAGGAGCTTGATCCCCGTGACGTTCCCCCTGCACCAACGAGTGCGTTGTGGCGCAGCAACCGGGACCGGTTCGGCGCCGTGCTCAACGCGCGAGTGGACGCACTCGACCCCGCGGATCAGCTGCGGCTGATCGAGGAGACCGTCGCCTGCAAGGCCGTTCTCGACTGGACGCACTGCCGGGTAGCCTCTGGCCTCGCTCTGAAAGACCTCTCGTCACCCATCGTGCAGCAGGCGCTCGAGCGGTCTGGTGGCTGCTGCCTGATCCGGGTCGCGGGTTCCGACACCCCACGCATCTCCGAGGGCATCGTCACCGAGCTCGCGCTGGCACTGTCCTGCAGTGAACGATCTGCTCGCGACTACATCGCGGTCGGACTCGACCTTCGATACCGGCTCCGGTGCACCAACAACGAGTTCGGCGGTGGCCGTATCACCTTCGCGCACGCCAAGGTCATCTCCGAGGCGACGCGACTACTCAGCTTCGACCTGTGTGAGCGGCTCGACGAGAGACTGAGCGACGAGGCGCAGTCCCGCACTCCGGCCCGGCTGCGCGTCCTCGCCCGTCGACTGGTGGCCACGGCCGATCCCGCCGGGCTCGCGAAGCGCCACGAGCTTGCCATGTCCGAGCGGTCCGCCTCGATCTTCCCGCTCGGTGACGGTGTGGCCGCTTTCTCGTTCGACCACCAGCTCGACGTGGCGGTGGTCATCGACGACCAGCTGACGGCGTGGGCCCGCCGCCGACGGGCGGCCGATCCCGCGACCCCCTTCGCCGCCCACCGGGCCGATGCCGCAGCGTTGCTCCTCCTCGGTCGCCACCCGCTGACCGGCACCGACCTACTGGCGTCCCGCAGCGAGCCCTCCGCGGACTCGCCGCTCTCCCCCACTCCCCCGCAGATGGACCTGCCCGGACTCCCGGTGGGCTTGTCGCCGGCGCGGCCGTCTGACGTCCTCCCGGTCCGAACAAAGATCCGGGTCACCATGGGAGCCGACACCCTGCTCGGCCTCGACGACGAGACGTGCGAGCTCGACGGCTTCGGGCCCTTGACAGCAGACCAGGCGCGGCGGCTGGCTCTACGGTCCAGCTCCACAATGCTGCGACGGCTGTTCACCGATCCGATCGACGGCACCGTGATGACGATGGACGCGCGCACCTACCGCTTCTCGGCGCGACAAGCCGAAGCGGTGCGGTCGCTCCATCCGATCTCGTGCTTCCCCGGTGTCACGACCCCGGCTGACCGTTGCGACATCGACCACCGTGAGCCCTACCGTTTCGGACCGCCGGGCACGGCGGATCCACCCGGTCAGACGGTGGTCGGCAGAGGTCAACCCCTTGACCGGCGACATCACCGGTACCGCACCCACCTGGACTGGATCCCGACCGTCGATCCGACAGACCCCCACACCATCTACTGGACGAGCCCGTATGGCCGCACGTACACCGTCCGTGATCACGACGGCGCGTGAGTCTCCCTGCTGCTAGTTCGTGAGGAGGGTTGCCGTGTCCATGAAAGTTGCGGACTCGCGGGCGTGGCCGTACCAACGGAGATACAGGCCGGTCGTGACCCGCTCGACGAAACCCCATCGCCACACGCGCTCGGGATCGACGTTCGCGGGCTCCGCCAGGCGGCGACATTGCTCACGCAGCATGGGTCGGGCCGCGCCTGGCTCGAGAGCTTCGGCCTCCGCGATCTCACGGCACGCGTCCCGGATGACGACCCCGAGGTCGTAGGCGCGCTCCCCGACGAATCCGTCAGGGTCGATCAGTGCCCAGCCCTCTCCGCGACGGAGCACATTGCCGGCGTGCGGGTCACCGTGACACACCACCTCCGCCCTCTCAGACGCCGCCAGCTCTTCGCCGTACTCGGTCGCGACCACGAGCACGTCCTCATGGTGGGTCCCATAGCGCGGACCGAGGTCGGCCAAGATGGCCAACAGACCGGCTGCCTTGCTCTGGAACGGCCGACCGCACGTCAAGGGCACTCGCCAGGCCTCCCGCAGCAAGGGCACGAGAACCTGGCCCTGGCCGCTCAGAGTGGGCGCCTCAGTGCAGAGATCGTGGCCAAGTCGCTCCAGGAGCAGAGCGCCACGGTCGGCCTCCCACGCCAGGACCTTCGCGTAGCCGTGACCGGCACCAGCTCTCAGGACGCGCACGGCCCCGTCCAGGGCACCCGGTTCAGCGATCTTGAGGACGGCCGCCGAGCCGTCCGGGCGCTTCACGCCCAGGGGAGGCGTGCCCGCTCCACCCTCTAGCCAGCGCTCGACCGTCAACCCCCAGTCATGGCACACGCTCCGCACCACCGCGCCGAAGTGCTTGACGGACACCGAGAGATCCCGATCGGAGATGCTCCGGCGGCGCTCGGCCTCTGCCACGGCGTCGTCGATCCGATCCCGGCTCACCGAGGAACGGTACCGACCGCGTCATCCCCCCGTGAGGCAGCGCATGCACACCGGCACGCACTCAGTCGGCCTGCACGGCTCACGGCTTGCGCCACACCGAGACGTGGCTCTCGCTGTCAGCGGTGAACGGTTCGCCGGCCCAATCGGCGAAGCGGTTCTCAAGCTCGAGGCCGGCCAGCTGTGCCATCAGGTCGCACTCAGCGGGCCAGATGTACCGGAATCGACCGGCACCGTAACGCGTGGCCCCGTCGGCCTCCTGCCAGTAGTGATGCGACGTGCATTCCTGGGTGACCAGGTCGTAGGTGTCGAAGAGGAGGTACCCCTCGCCAACGCTCATCGGCACTGCCGACTGTCCAGGTGGCAGCCGACGAATGGGCGGCACCCACAGCTCGATGACGAACCGGCCGCCGGGGACAAGGTGTCGGGCAGCGTTGCGAAAGCACTCGACCTGCTCGGCCTGAGTACGCAGATTGGAGATGCTGTTCCACACCAGGAAGACGAGCGAGAACGCGCCGGGCACCCTCGTCGTGGCCATGTCCCCCAGTGCGACCGGCAGCGTGTGCTCCTCGGCCTTCTGCCGAAGCTGGGCCACCATTGGCGCCGACAGGTCTATCCCCGTGACCGGAACGCCTCGGGCGGCCAGCGGGATGGCGACGCGACCGGTTCCGATGGCGAGCTCGAGCGCCGGACCCGACCCGGCGAGCCGGGCCAGGAACTCGACAGCTGGGTCGACCACTTCTGGTGCGAACATCTCGGCGCTGGTCGCGTCGTAGCGCTGCGCCGTTTCCTGGTCCCACACCTCGCTGCTGGTCATAGCCGGCAGCCTGACCGACCCGACCCAGTGGTGTCGAACCGTTATCGTCCGCTTCCCCGGGTCAGGGCGCCTGCTCAGGTGACCGAGAATCCGCCGTCGACATGAATCAGCTGGCCGGTGATGTACGCCGACGCCTCGGACGAGAGAAGGACAGCGGCACCGCAGAAATCGGTCGCCAGTCCGTTCCGCCCCACCATGGTCCTTGAAGCGAGCGCTTCGAACCGTCCAGGCTCTGCGACCATGTGCTCGGTCATCCGCGTCGGGACGAATCCCGGGACGAGCGTGTTGCTACACACACCCGCGGCGGACCAGGCTTCCGACTGCGACCGAGAGAGCCCGGCGATGCCCGCCTTGCTGACGCCGTAGATGCCACTGTTGCCGAATGCGCGCTCGGACTGCTGCGATCCGAGGTTGATGATGCGCCCCCAACCGCGAGCGGCCATGCGTGGACCGACGAACTGCCCCAGGTGGAACGGGGCCAACAGGTTGACCGCGATGGTCTGGTCGACCTCGACGTCCGACAGCTCATCCATTCGAGGACGGAAGTTGACGCCGGCCGAGTTCACGAGGATGTCGGGCTCGACGCCGCGCTCCTCGAGCTGTTCACACAAGCCGGCAAGTGAGCCACGGTCGCTGAGATCGGTCGACATCGCGATGACGGCCAAACCCTGCGCGGTCATCTCCTGCTCGGCCACACGGAGGCGACCCTGGTCGCGTGCGACCAGGACGACAGCGGCCCCTGCCCTGGCGAGCGCCTCCGCGATCGCGCGGCCGATCCCGCTGCTGGCACCGGTGACCACTGCACTCCGGTTGCGCAGCGAGAACAACCCCTCGAGATAGCTCATCGACCCTCCTTCGGCAGGGACATACGTCAGGTGGACAAACGTCAGCTGGTAGCGCGTGGGTAACCTTTCCGGCCCATCGAGACCGGGATGCCGTGGTCGCCGACCGAGGCCAGCGTCGTGACGTCCGTGCTCGGCCTGCCCTGGCGGTCGATGCCCACCAGGGTCAGGTCCGGCAGCACCAGTTCGCCCGAGGTGAACTCCATCGACACGTGTGCAACACACTGCCGCTGCGCGGCCTCGGCAACGGCTGCGTCGACCCGTACGCTCTCCTCCGCAGGCCAGTACATCCGCGTGATCGACTGCCACACGACCGTCACCGTGTCGTCAGGCGCCGTCTCGGCCAGCTGCTCGTCGAGCCACTCCCCCGCCGGCGCCTCGTCGACCTGGACCGGATGGTGTCGCGCCAGCGCACAGGCGTGCACCAGCCGCTCGTGGCGATCGATGTGGAACGGCCACACGAACGAACGGAGCCGAAGCTCGCCCTCCGCACTGGCGGCATCGACCGGGGACAGGTCGCAACCGCGGCGCTCGACGATCTCGAAGTCCTGCGGTGCCGGTGGGTCCACGAACACATTGGTCAGCACGACGGGTGACTGAGCCGGCCCGACGCGCCAGTCGGGTTGTTCGAAGCGGAACTTGTCCACCAAGAGGTTGAGGCCTGCGGACGCACCCGGCTCGAGCAGCCGCACGCGGTTGCGGCCGCTGCGCCGGACCGCCTCGAACAACCCTGCGAGCAGCGCACCGGACCGGCCGACCTCGTTCGTCTGAGGCGCGACCGACAGGGCGTCCTGAAGCTCCGAGACATGGGCGGCCAGAACGCGCCGAAAGGCCGGCCATGCCCGGACGGCACGCTGGTCTCCACCCAGACACGGGTAGAACGGGACAAGCTCAGGCGCCCGGTCGGTGAGGACGAGCCTGAAGACCCCGGCCAGCAGCCGGAGCTGTATGACGCTGCCGGAGGGAGCGGTCTCCCAACCGCGGCAGATCTCGCGCACCGGGCCGCCGGCCTCCCAGTCGTCGGCCATGCTCCGCATGAGCTCCGCGTACAGGTGAGTGTTCGCCCCTGCATGTTGACGCATCCGGTCGGCAAGCGTGGCGCCGTCGTCGAAAGCTGACACCAATCAGCCGACCTGGCGCGTCTGGTCGTGCATCCAGAGGTCGAGCAGGCCGCGGAAGTGAGCGACGAACTGCTCCTGCTCGTGCGCAGGGTAGGTCGACGCGACCGTGGCGGTGAGCAGCTGGTCAAAGGCCGGTGAACCGACCCAGTCCAGGACCAGGTCGTCGAGATGCGGCAGCGACGCCTGCTTGAACTCGCGGTAGCGAGCGGTGTCGAAGTACTCGTCTGCCAGCGCCTGGTAACGCAGGAGCTTGTCGCCGTAGGACAGCTCCGAATCGTCGGCGACCGCGAACCAGTCCGTCGGCTCCACGTGTGGACGCGCCGGACGGTCACTGGCGGCGCAGTACGCCGACCAGGAAAGCAGACGCGACATCGCCCAGGGGAAGTAGTAGTGCAGCGAGGTCACCGCGACGTCGGGGCAGGCGTTGGCGTAGTCGATGGGCAGCACCTCGGTGCCCTGCACGAGCATCTCGCAGGAGTTGAACTCCCACCGGAAGAACGCGTTGACGGTCTGCGCGATCGTCACGGCCTCCGCCCCGACCTCCTCGGAGAGGAAGCCGTGGTCGACGGCGTACCGGTTGTGCATGGGTTCGTCGGGACGGAAGTTCATGACCATGGTCTCCGGACCGATGGTGAGCGCCCGGGCGAAGACGTCATACGGCTCGACCGCCTTCTGCAGGTGCATCAGCATCTCGCCGGAGTCGTCGTAGGACGCCGCGAGCGACGCGTCGTTCTCGATCCGGGACACCCCGCGCCAGGCCCCGCCGTCGAACGGCTTCATGTAGAGCGGGTAACCCATCTCGTGCGCAATCGTCGGCAGGTCGAAGGGCGCGTTGTAGCGATCCGCGGTGTAGGCCCACCGGACGTTGTCGAGCGGATTCTTGTAAGGGACGAGGACGGTGTCGGGCACCTTCATCCCGAGGCGAATGAGTGCGCAGTACGCCGAGTGCTTCTCCATCGACTGGAACGTGAAAGGCGAGTTCAGGAGGTACACGTCGTCCATCAACGCGACCTTCTTCAGCCACTCGCGTGGGTGGTAGTACCAGTGGGCGAGCCGGTCGATCACGACGTCATAACTGGTCTTGGCGCGCAGGTTGAACGGCTCGATCGTGACGCGGTCCGTATCCAGCACGTGGGACTGGCCCTGATGCTCGAAGACACCGAGCTGCCGGGTCAGCGCCTCGAACGCCTGCGGCCAGTCCTCCTCCATGCCGAGCAGCAGACCGACCTTGTGTCGCGTGGGTTCAACCATGGGGTCCTCTCCGAAACGTTGTCGGTCAGCAGAAGCGTGGCAGGTGGTGTGCGAACTGTTGACGCCACCAAGGCCAGTCGTGCGCGACGTCGTGGCCCCACAAGTCGACCTCGCAGGGAATGCCCTTGCTGTGCAGGAGGTCACCGAGCGCCTTGGTTGACGGCAACGAGCCGGTCGGGTGGGTCTCCCAGTCTCCCTGTCCGCAGACGAGGAGGATCGACACCTGGCCGCGTAACCACTCGAGATGGTCGCCGCCGAGATTGGCGACGTAGTCGGGCGGGTTGGCGAAGTACGCCGCGTCGCCCCGGTCGCCCCAGGAGTTCCACGTCGAGACGTCGTAGTTCCCCGAGAGTCCGATCGCCAGCGGGGCCAGGTCGGCGCGTTGGAGGGCGAAGTGAACGGCGTGATACGCACCCATGCTGCAGCCGACGGTAATGACGTCCTGTCGCCCGCCGGAGTCGGCTGAGATCCAGGGCAGGGCCTGGTCGACGAGCCAGCCGGTGTACAAGCTGTGGCGGGCCGCGCGTTCCTCCGTCGGTGCGTTCGTGTCGGACCACGACCACGCGTCGAGCGAGTCCACGCAGTACAGCTTGACGCGACCGTCGTCGATCAGCTGCCGCACGGCCTCGACCATGCCGTTGTTCTCGAAGTCCCAGGCCCGGCCGGCCTCACTGGGAAACACGAGCACAGGACGGCCGTAGTGGCCGTAGGCGATCACGGTCAGGGCGTGGTCGTGACCGGCCAGGGGGAGTTCGACCTGGTGCCGTTTCACGCCGCCAGCCAACCCGGAGACCACGCGGCGCGCAAGAGGTCGGACAGCGACGGGTCGAGCGAGTCCCGCCAGGCCGTGTAGTTGTGCAGGTCGGGCACCGGCACGAACGAGACGAGATGACCCTGGTCGGCGAGTGCTGCCGCCATCGCGTCGTTGTTGGCGAAGTTCTCCTCGAGCCTCCCGCACGTCATCGAGATGTGCAGAGGTCGGTCGGTGCGCGGCACCTGCTGGATGGCCGCGACCGCGGAGACCACCCGGTCGAAGTACGGGTAGGTGGACTCCTGCGCATCGAGGTCAGGGGTGAAGAACGAGCCGGACTGCGCCATCAGCCCGGCGAACCGGTCGCCGCCCGCGAGCGCGGCCAGCAGGCTGGTGAGACCACCCAGGCTCGCACCGAGGGCGATCCACCCGGCCGTGGTCGACACCGTCGTGACGAGGTCGTCAAGGGCCGCGAGCTCTGCGGCGACGTAGTTCTCGTTGGCGGAGTACCACGGGTCGCGGTCGACGGGATGCAGACAGGCCATCCGGAACGGTGGGACCGATCCGTCCTGGGTGAGGGCCGCGGCGTACTGGGCCAGCGCGGCCAGCTCGACGTACTCAGGACCGTCGTGGACGACGAGCAGGTGCGCGGGTTCCTGGTCGCTCAGCCCGTCCGGCGTCCACAGCGTGACAGGCAGCTCGCCGATGACCGGATCGGCGAACACCTGCGTGCTGGTCGAGCCCGCTGACCGCTCCGGTCCCGATGTCTGCATCCAGCTGGGCCGCTCGTAGCCGGGCATCAGGGCTACGCTGCGCTCGCCGAACGCGGTCGGGACCCGCTCGGGGTTGCCCGGGTCGCACACGACCTGGCTCCCCCCGCGTCGGTCGGTCACGACCAGCCGGTACTCCAGCCGGTTGAGATCCGGCCGGGGCAGTGACAGCATCCAGCCGGTGGCGGTGCGCCGGAATCGCCGTCGACCGGCCACCGCGTCGTCGCAGTCCAGGTGCACCTCGAGGAAGGCCCGCTCCGGATCGTCGAGGACGAACACGAGCGAGTCCTCGATCACCGACGGCACGACGGGAGCCGACCTGGACGGGGAGCCATGCCGGTGAGGTTAGCGGAGCGCCCATCCGACCCGACCAGCGCGTGGGGCGCCCCAGAAACATAAATTCCTGCCCGAATGTGGGCAGATTCTTGGAAACTTGCTGGGTAACTGCCATCATCGTCGTCATGCCTGAGTCGGAACTGGTCGGTCGCGTCGCCGCGAGCACGGGGCTCTCCCCGGCTGAGGCGTCCCGCGTGATCGCCGACGTCGTGGCGTACTTCTCCGAGACCGCAGAGGCGTTCGTATGCCGCCGGCACAGCGACCTGCAAGCCGACGGACTGCGCAACCCGGAGATCTTTGCCCAGATCAACACCGAGCTCGACCAGCGGGTCGTCGCTGCACCATCTCTGTCAGAGCGCCAGCTGCGGCGCATCGTGTACGGCTAAGGAGCCTGTATGTGTGGAATCGTCGGGTACGTCGGAGGTCAGACGGCATCGCCGCTCATCCTCGAGGGCCTGAGTCGCCTGGAGTACCGCGGATACGACTCCGCCGGGGTGGCGGTCCTGTCGACGGGCGGCATCAAGGTCGCCAAGCAGGCCGGCCGCGTCCGTGACCTCGAGGCGGTGCTGCCGAAGCGGTTCGCCGGCAAGCTCGGCATCGGGCACACCCGATGGGCGACGCACGGTGCCGCCAACGACGTCAACGCCCACCCGCACCTCGACGCGGCCGGCAAGGTCGCCGTGGTCCACAACGGCATCATCGACAACGCCTCGGCGTTGCGCGACCGGCTCAGCGAGCAGGGTGTCGAGCTGGTGTCCGAGACCGACACCGAGGTCATCAGCCATCTGGTGGGGCGCTCGACCGCCGACACGCTCGAGGAGGCCGTGCTCGAAGCCCTCGACCAGATCGACGGCACGTTCGGCATCGCCGTCATGCATGCCGACTACCCCGACCGCATCGTGGTCGCCCGTAACGGCTCGCCGCTCATCCTCGGAGTCGGAGAACGCGAGATGCACGTGGCGAGTGACCTTGCCGCGCTGGTCCGGTACACCCGACAGGTCGTGCACCTCGACGACGGCGAGCTCGCCACCCTGACCGCCGGTGGCTTCACGACGTTCACGGCCGACCGTCAACGTACGGTCAAGCAGGCCACGATCGTCGACGTCACGGTCGAGGACTACGACGCCGGCGAGCACGAGCACTTCATGCGCAAGGAGATCCTCGAGCAGCCTCAGGCCGCCGAACGGATCGTGCGGGGCCGCCTCGACGACCGGTTCGGCACCGCCCACCTGGGCGGGCTCAACCTCGACGCCCGCGAGGCTCGAGCGATCCGACGGGTGAAGATCCTGGGCTGCGGGTCGGCGTACTACGTCGGCCAGCTCGGCGCCTCGATGATCGAGGACCTGGCCCGGCTTCCCGCTGATGCCGAGGCAGCCTCGGAGTTCCGCTACCGCAACCCGGTGATCGAAGCCGACACCCTGTATGTCGCCGTGAGCCAGTCGGGCGAGACGGTGGACACACTGCTGGCCGTGCAGGAGATCAAGCGCAAGGGCGGACGGGTCGTCGGCCTCATCAACGTGGTCGGTTCGGCCATCGCACGCGAGTGCGACGGAGGTATCTACCTGCACGCCGGCCCCGAGGTGGCCGTCGCGTCCACGAAGGCGCTGACGACGATGAGCATCGGGTTCGCCTTGCTGGCCCTGCATCTCGGCCGTGTCCGCGACCTGTCGATCGCCGACGGCCGCCGCATCATCGAAGGGCTTCGGAGGCTGCCCGAGCAGATCACCGACATCCTCGAGCAGGACGAGAGCCTGGCCGCGATCGCGACCCGGCTCGCCGAGGCCGAGAGCCTGTTCTTCATCGGCCGGGTGCGGGGCTACCCGGTGGCGCGGGAGGGAGCCCAGAAGTTCAAGGAGATCTCCTACCGCCACGCCGAGGCGTACCAGACGTCTGAGCTCAAGCACGGCCCGCTGGCCCTCATCAGCGAGGACGTGCCCACGGTGGCGATCGTCCCGGCCGACGACCTGACGGGCCGCAACGTCGGCGCCCTGCACGAGATCGCGGCCCGCAAGGGACCGCTCGTGGTGGTGGGGCACGCCGACGTCGACCTGGGAGACGTCGAGGTCATCCGGATCGACGTGCCGCGCAACGAGCCGGAGCTCGATCCCATCCTGCTGACGATCCCGCTGCAGCTGTTGGCGTACCACGCGGCCCTCAAGCTGGGCCATGACATCGACAAGCCGCGCAACCTCGCCAAGTCCGTCACGGTCGAGTGAGCGAGACCGCTGATCCAGCTTGTCGAGATCGCCGGTCTCGACAAGCTCGACGACCGGAAGTCAGTTGAGGTAGTCGTCGACGAGGTCGGCGTAGCCGGCCTGACCGGTCCGGTTGGGGTGATAGGACTCCGACAGCGGGTTGGACAGCCCGTTGATCCACTCCGGGTTGTCGCAGACGGCGTGCCCGGCGAAGGCCGACCGTGGGTCGACGAAGGCGTAGGAGTGTGCCGACGCGCGCTTCTTGATGGCGGCATCGAGCTGGTCCGCCGTCTGGTTGAGCCGCGTCTCCTCGCTCGGGCTGAACCACGTGCCGGCGTTGCAGTCCTCGCCATTGAAGATACGGGGGTAGCCGACCACGACGACGTGGGCGTTGGGAGCAGCGGTGCGGATGGCGGTGTACAGGGTCTTGAGCCGGCCCGGGAGCGTGGCCGTGATGAACGCCTGCGCCTCGTCGATGGCACCGTTGCAGTCCGAGGACCACCACGGCTGCGCGCACTCCGTCAGCACGCTGGAGAAGCCGGCGTCGTTGCCACCCACGGTGAGGGTGACCAACGTCGTGGTCGCACTCAGGGTCCCGAGCTGGTTGTCCTGCACCGACGTCGTGGTCGCGCCGGAGCAGGCCACGAAGGAGAGGCTCGCGCCGATACGGGCCGCGTCCAGGACGGGATAGGCGTACGGCGAGCGCTGGCACGCGCCGGAGCTGCTGTCGTACGAGCGGGTCCCGACGCCCGAGGCGTAGGAGTCGCCGAGCGCCACCAGGCGCGGGCTCGCCGCACGGGCGCTCCCGGGGACGAGCACCAGGGCGAGCACGACGACGGTCAACGACGCGGCGACCACTGGACGCAGCCGTGCACAGCGGGTCCTCAACTGCGACCAACCGGTCATCGCATCCTCCTCTGCACAGAACGGACAGTGTGATGTGCATCACTCTTGTCGTGTGGCGGACGCCTGGCAAAGGGGACGAGAACGTCGGGTACGACACGGTGCAAGGTCTTTTGCGCTATCTCACATATGAGATACCGTCGCCTTCATGAGTGAGGACTACCTGAAGCGGATCGGCAACCTGATCCGGGATGCCCGCAAACACCGGGGCTACACCCAGACCCAGCTCGCCGACGTGCTCGGCACGAGCCAGAGCGCCATCAACCGCATCGAACGCGGTCACCAGAACCTCAGTCTGGAGATGCTCGCCCGCATCGGCGAGGCGCTCGACTCCGAGATCGTCTCCCTGGGCGCACCCGGACCCATGCACCTGCGGGTCGTCGGCGGCACCCGGCTGTCGGGTTCGATCGACGTCAAGACGAGCAAGAACGCCGGGGTCGCCCTGCTCTGCGCCTCCTTGCTGAACAAGGGCCGCACGACGTTGCGCAAGGTTGCGCGCATCGAGGAGGTCAACCGGATCCTCGAGGTGCTGGGCAGCATCGGCGTGAAGTCGACCTGGCTCAACGACGACAACGACCTCGAGCTCATCACGCCGGAGGTGCTCGACCTCTCGAGCATCGACGAGGAAGCCGCGCGCAGGACGCGCAGCATCATCATGTTCCTGGGTCCCCTGCTGCACGAGCGTGACCAGTTCGAGCTTCCGTACGCCGGTGGATGCGACCTCGGCACCCGCACCGTCGAGCCGCACATGTCGGCACTGCGGCCGTTCGGCCTCGAGATCAAGGCCACCGAGGGCAGCTACCACGGGCAGGTGGACGTGGCGGTCGTCCCGGTAAGACCGATCGTGCTGACCGAGCGAGGCGACACGGTCACCGAGAACGCCTTGCTGGCCGCGGCCCGTCACCCGGGGACGACCGTGATCCGCAACGCCAGCCCGAACTACATGGTCCAGGACCTCTGCTTCTTCCTCTCCAAGCTCGGGGTCGGCATCGAGGGGATCGGCACCACGACACTCACCGTGACGGGCGTCGCCCACATCGCGGTCGACGTCGACTATGCCCCGTCCGAGGACCCGATCGAGGCCATGAGCCTGCTCGCCGCCGCCATCGTCACCGAGTCCGAGATCACCATCCAGCGGGTCCCGATCGAGTTCCTCGAGATCGAGCTGGCGCTGCTGGAGGAGATGGGCTTCCAGTACGAGCGCACCGATGAGTACCTCGCCGGCAACGGGCACACCCGCCTGGTCGACCTGACGACGAAGCCGTCGACGCTGCACGCGCCCATGGACAAGGTGCACCCGATGCCGTTCCCGGGTCTCAACATCGACAACCTTCCGTTCTTCTCGATCATCGCGGCAACGGCGACCGGCCAGACGATGATCCACGACTGGGTCTACGAGAACCGCGCGATCTACCTGACCGAGCTCACCAAGCTCGGCGCCGGGGTCACCCTCCTCGACCCGCACCGAGTCCTGGTCGAGGGCCCGACGCGCTGGTCCGCGGCTGAGCTGATGTGCCCGCCGGCGTTGCGGCCTGCGGTCGTGATCCTGCTGGCGATGATGGCGGCCAAGGGGACCTCGGTCCTGCGCAACGTCTACGTCATCAACCGTGGCTACGAAGACCTCGCAGAGCGGCTCAACGCGCTGGGCGCGCAGATCGAGACGTTCCGCGACATCTAGGCCTCCAGACCGTCAGCATCTTCAGATCGTCAGTATCTCCAGGGGGAGCATCCATGGGCTTCGAGGTGTTCGCGCTCATCGCCGCCGTCTTCCTGGCCATCGCCGGACTGGTGGCCTACTACAACTACAAGCGCGAACAGGCGCTGATCGCGTTCGCGAGGACCCAGGGTTGGACGTATGTCGACGAGGCCCCGGAGTTCGCGGATCGATGGGCCGGCGACCCGTTCGGGACGGGTGACCACCGGCGTACCGAGAACGCCATGCTGGGCACCTACCAGGGGTTCGACCTGGTGGCCCTGGAGTACTCGTACCAGACCCACTCGACCGACGCCAAGGGCAACCGCTCGACGTCCACCCACCGGTACTCCGTGGTCGCGCTGCTGGTCCGGACAGGGCTACCCGGCCTCGGCATCACTCCCGAGAACGGTGTCTCCCGCCTGTTCGGACGACTGTTCAACACCGACATCCGGCTCGAGTCCGAGGAGTTCAACCGGGCGTTCACGGTGACCAGTGACGACCGCAAGTTCGCCTCGGCGGCACTGCACCCGCGCACGATGGAGGCGTTGCTGGGGTACCGCGACGTCGACTGGGACATCCGTTCCGGCGACGTCGTGTCGATCGACTCTGGCACGCTCGACCCGACCTCCATCAGCCACCGTTGTGACGCCATGCTGACGGTGCTGCGCGGCCTACCCGACTTCGTCTGGAGCGACCACGGTGGACGCCCGGCAGCCCTTCCCCCTGAGGTGCAGGCGTGACCGGGTTCGAGGCGCCGTGGTGGTGGACGTTCACCGTCGTCCTGATGGGCCTGTTCGTGCTCATGATGCCGATCCTCGCCGTGCGCTCATGGCGCGCGCGCCAACGCGTGGTCGCCTACGTGGCGTCCCAAGGCTGGACATATCGCGACCGCGACCGAGCCCTGGCGAAACGCTGGACCGGTCCCCCGTTCGAGTCCGGCTCCAACCGGCGCGCCGAGTCGGTGATCGAGGGGCGCTACCTGGGCTGGCCTTTTGTGGCGTTCGTCCACCGCTCCGACAGCGGATCCGGCAAGGACGAGACCACGTGGAGCACTCCGGTCGTCGCTCTGCTCACCGAGACGTCGCTGCCCGATCTGCTCGTCGTGCGTGAAGGGGGATTCGGACGGGCGCTGGGGAGGCTGCGCAACGACGACATCCAGCTCGAGTCCGAAGAGTTCAACCGCGCCTTCACCGTGCGCTGCGACGACCGCAAGTTCGCCTCCGCGGTGCTCAACGCCCGCGTGATGGAGCAGTTGCTGGCCTACCCGCGGGTCAGCTGGGCGCTCCGCAACGGCGACCTCCTCAATCTCGACAGCTGGAGCGGTGAGCCGGAGGACATCAGCCGACACCTGGACCAGCTGCTCGTCGTACTCCGCGGTGTCCCCGCGTTCGTGTGGCACGATCATGGCGGCGAACCGGTCGCCAGCGTCGAGGGGGTCTCGTGATCGTGGTGTGGGTCGTCCTCGCCGTTCTCGTCGTCGTGGCGATCGTGGGCATCGTCTCCTACAACCGATTCGTGGCCCAGCGTCAGCTCATCACCGACTCCTGGCGTGACATCGACGTCGAGCTGCAGCGTCGGCACGACCTGATTCCGAACCTGGTGGCTACCGTCAAGGGGTACGCGGCGCACGAGAAGGCCGTCCTGGAGGCCATCGCCGCCGCACGTGCGTCCGCCATCCAAGCGGCTGGCGGCACGACCGCTGATCGTGAGCGCGCCGAGTCAGCCGTGACCCGGGGCCTCGGCGGGCTGTTTGCCGTCGCCGAGGCCTATCCCGAGCTGAAGGCGAGCGCGAACTTCCAGCAGCTCCAGCACGATCTCGGCGACACCGAGGACCGGTTGGCGGCGGCGCGGCGCTTCTACAACGGCAACGTCCGGGACTACAACACCCGTGTCCAGGCGTTCCCGTCGAGCCTGATCGCAGCGATGGGGAGCTTCGAGCTCGCTCAATTCTTCGAGATCGCGGACTCGTCGATCGCCGAGCCTGTCGTCGTGTCGTTCACGCCGGACGGTGAGTTGCCCGGCGGCATCACCGGCTGACCTCTATCCGAAGAGCTCGTCGATGTAGCTGCGGGCCTGCTTCATCGCCGCATAGTCGTGCGGTGGCGTCATACCGGGCACGATCCGCGGAATCGGCTGGGTGCCCGGCCCGGACGAGACGTGCCAGTCGTTCTCCTGCTCGATCAGGATGCCGAGGTCGATCCTGGCCAGAAACAGGCCCTCGCATGACGTGCACTGGGCGACCGTGACACCGCCTCGTTGACGCTCGGTCATCTCAGAGCTGCACTGGGGACATGTCATCGCGGCCATGCTCCACCGTAACGCGTCATACTTGCCAGTTGTGAGCGGGACACGGAGGTTCGGCCGACCCCGCCAGGCGGCTGACTACCCGTTCTTCGACTCCGGGGGCCTGCCGGTTCCGTTCGCCCATCGTGGCGGGGCGTTGACCGGCGACCAGGTGGGTCTGGAGAACTCCATGGTCGCCTTCGAGGCTGCGATCGCCCTCGGCTACCGCCACCTCGAGACCGACGCCCATGTCACGTGCGACGGTGTTCTCATCGCGTTCCACGATCCGGCGCTCGACCGTGTCACCGATGTGACGGGCCTCGTGGCCGAGCTCGACTATGACACCGTCTCGAAGGCCCGTATCGGCGGACGGGAGGCCATCCCGCTGCTCGGCGACGTGCTGGCGTCCTGGCCCGAGGCCAGGCTCAACATTGACGCCAAGTCCGACGCGGTCGTCGAGCCGCTCGCGCGGTGCATCGAGGACCACCGGGCCTGGGACCGGGTCTGCGTGGCCACGTTCTCGGCCCGCCGCCTGCACCGGCTCCGCAGGAGACTCGGGCCGCGCGTGGCGACGGCGTACTCGCTGCCCGGGGTGGCGTCGCTGCGCCTGCTGCCCACGCGTCCACTGCGCGCCCTCGCAGGCGCTCGTGGCCTGGCCGCCCAGGTGCCGCGTCGCCGCGGGCGGCTCGAGATCGTGACCCCTGCCTTCGTCGAGAGGATGCACGAGATCGGCAAACAGGTCCACGTCTGGACCATCGACGAGCCAGACGAGATGCACCGGCTCCTCGATCTCGGGGTCGACGCGATCATGACCGATCGGATCGACCGGCTCCGTGAGGTGTTCGAGTCTCGCGGTATCTGGCGAGGCTGACATCGTGATTTTCGACTGATACCCGTGTAGATGCGCCATAATGCGGGTACAGCGGCCTCTGACCTGCGGCGATGAGGCTGTGCTGCGGCCCTCAGCCGAATCTCAGGGCATTGGGGAATCATCGGGGGTGTTCGGTCGTTGGCACCGTTGTCGTCGCGGTCAGCGCGACATCGAGTGTTCACCGACATCACATATGCGGCTGACCCACCATCCGAAGTCGCAGCGGCGTCGAATCATCATCGAACGATGACCGACAACGGGGATCAAGCACCTACAGGAGCGGGGAGTCACACCACATGTCAGAGCGAGCAACCCTTCGAGGCTCACGACTGGGCGGCACGTCCTTCGAGGACGAGAGCGGCATCGAGTTCGCACCGCGCCAGCACGTCGCTTACGACTGCCCGAACGGCCACGAGTTCGACATTCCCATGGCTGCCGAGGCGGACATCCCGTTCACGTGGGAGTGCCCGCGGTGCGGAGCCGAGTCTCGCCAGCGAGACGGACAGCAGCCCGAGGCGAAGGCTGACAAGCCGGCCCGTACGCATTGGGACATGCTGCTGGAGCGTCGCTCGATCACCGAGCTCGAGGACATCCTCTCCGAGCGGCTCGAACTGCTCCGCACCGGCGCGATCGGCCCCGCCCACCTGCACCGCCGCGGCAAGACCAAGAAGTCTGCCTGACCGATCGCCTGGCCTCCTACTCGTCGGGGTGGTAGATCTGGTGGACTCCCCCGCGCTTGGGTGAGGTCCCCCCGGAACCTCTGAGCGCACGCCGGGCGATCACCGCGCCGAAGATCTTGCGTGCGATCGGTCGGGTGAAGGGGAGCACGAAAAAGAAGCCGAAGACGTCGGTCACGAATCCCGGTGTCAACAGCAGCGTGCCGCCGATGAGGACCAGAGCCGCGTCGCCGAGCTGTCGTCCTGGTAGCTGGCCGGTCCGGAACGCCTCGTTGAGCGCCGTCCAGGCCCGGCGACCCTCACGTTTGACCAGCCAAGCGCCGAACACGGACTCCGCGATCAGCAGCAGCAAGGTCGGAATCGCACCGATCTGCTGCCCGACCTGGATGATCACGTAGATCTCCAGGATCGGGAGCCCGATGAAGAGGGCGAACAAGATCAAGGGCATCGAAGCATCCTCGCTGCTACATCAGGGGCGTCGGCGCGACAGGCGTCGCGCCTGGTCCCACCGGTGACGGAATCCCCACTGGGTGACCTTGAGCAAGGCCTCCCGCACGATGTCACCGGTCATCTTCGATTCACCGTACACGCGCTCCACGAACGTGATCGGCACCTCGACGACTTCGAAGCCGACCTGCACGCTGCGCCGCGCCAGGTCGACCTGGAAGCAGTATCCCTGCGAGGTGACCGTCGGCAGGTCGATCCCCTCCAGCGTCGCACGACGGAAGGCCCGGAACCCACCTGTGGCGTCATGCAGCCCCAGACCCAGGGCGATCCGCACGTAAGCGTTTCCGCCACGGGACAGCCACTCACGACGCCGGGGCCAGTTGACGACGCTCCCACCGGGTACCCAGCGTGCGCCCAGCACGAGGTCGGCGCCCGGAAGCGCGTCCAGCAGACGCGGTAGCTGCTCGGGGAGGTGTGACCCGTCGGCATCCATCTCGACCAGGACGTCGTAGCCGGCAGCCAGGCCCCAGGCGAACCCCGCCAGGTAGGCCGCACCGAGACCCGCCTTTTCGGTCCGATGCAGGACGTGGACCGAGCTGTCGTGCTCGGCGATCTTGTCGGCGATCGCACCCGTTCCGTCGGGTGAGCCGTCATCGACGACCAGAACGTCGACCCGTGGCACTGATCCGCGCACACGGTCGACGATCAACTCGAGGTTCTCGGCCTCGTTGTAGGTGGGAATGACCACGAGGCAGCGTTCGTCCGCCGGGAGCGCCGCCATCACGCCTCGATCCTGGCGTTGGAGCGGCTGGCCTCCCAGCGGTTCAGCACGACCGCCCCCAGGGCGAGTGCGCACAGGGCCAGCTCGACCCACAGGCCCACCCGGAGGCCCCAGGTGATGCCGTTCCCGAGCGTCACGCGCTCATCGAGCACCGCCCGCGTCCTCTGCTCTGTCTGCGCCACCACGGTCCCGTCCGGAGCGATGATGCCGCTGATGCCGTTCGTCGCGGCAACGACGACGTAGCGGCCGGTCTCGACGGCACGGTACCGGGAGATGGCGAACTGCTGCTCGAGCTGACCCGTACCGGTGTAGGTGGCGTTGTTGGTCTGGACGACCAACAACTGCCCGCCCTGTTCGATCGCGTCCCGGACCAACCCGTCATACGCGACCTCGAAGCAGATCACGTCCCCGACGCGGACCGGTCCGAGCTGCAGCACGCTGTCGAAGTGGCCGGGGGCGAAGTCGCGCGGAATCTGCGAGAGCCGCTTGATGAACTTCGTGAGGAAGCCGCGGAACGGGATGTACTCCCCGAACGGCACCGGGTGGCGCTTGACGTACTGCTCCCCCGCGCCCCTCGTTGGGCTCCAGACGATCCCCATGTTGCGGACGTGGGTCGGACCCGGCCCGTCCACCACCGCACCGACGAGCGTGGGCACTCCGATCGCCTTCACCGCGCTGTCGATCTCGTCGTACGCCGATCGGTCCGAGTACGGGTCGATGTCGGTGGAGTTCTCGGGCCAGATGACGATGTCCGGCTTGGGCAGCTCGCCCGCCCGGACCTGACGGGCGAAGTCGAAGGTCGCCTGCACGTGGTTGTCCAGGACAGCCCGCCGCTCGGCGAAGGGGTCCATCCCGTCCCCCGGTACGTTGCCCTGCACGGCCGCCACCTGGGTCGAACCGTCAGCCCCGGCGATCCCGGTAGGGAGGGCGATACTGCCGACCGCAATGGCGACGGCGGCGGCGACGCTCGCGAGTCCCCAGCGGCTGTGGTCCCGTCGCTCCACCACGTCGACCAGGACCGCGACGACGAGAACCAGCAAGAAGGACACCATCGAGGTGCCGCCGACCCGTCCCCACCGGTCGAAGGGAGTGTCGACCAGGCCGAACGCCAAGCTGCCCCAGGGAAGGCCACCGAACGGCACGGTACCGCGCAGGGTCTCGGCACCGACCCACGTCAGGGCGAAGGCGACCGGCCACCACCGCACCGGGCGCAACCAGGCCCAGGTCAGTCCCATCAACCCGTAGAACAGCGCCTCGAGGACGGCGAGGCCGACCCACGCGTCGGGTCCGATGATCGTGATCCAGCGCATCAGCGGGAGCATGAAGCCCATGCCGAACCCGAGTCCGGCCAGCAGACCGACCCGGCCGGTGACCCCACGCACGCAGAGCATCAGGCCTGCCAGCCCGAACGGCATCAGCCAGACGAGGTCGAACGGCGGAAAGGCGAGGGCCACGAGCAGCCCGGAGAACGTCGACCCGGCCGCGCGGCCCAGCGTCGCCAAGCGAGGGGCTGCGGGCACGCGGACGAGACTACCCGCTGAGCCTCAAGATCCGGACACGGTAAGAGCTCGACCTCCTTCGGACCGAACGTGCCTCCACTGGCTGTGAAGCAACACGCCCGTTGTCTACTGGTGATCGAGCTCATTCCGGGTCCACTCCGACGAGGGCGGATCGCTCCCGAACTGCCGCGCCGCTGCTGAGTTTGGATCGAAAATCAGGGTGCGCGACCACCCGGGTGCTGACGCCTTCGACGGCCTGCTCAGTGCACGGCGCAGACTCTGCCAACCTCCGGGGATGGTGTCAACTACGTCTTGACCTGCGGCTTTATCCAAACGGGCAGGTCAGGCGGACTGTGTATTCGCTGAGAATTCACCCGTCGTTTTGTCCGGGTGCGGCGTGTCGACGTGGACACGCCGAAGTCGCGTTACCGCGCGTTGTCGGAGAGTGACGATGCGGGTCAGCGGCCCTGCTGCGGGACGACCACGATGCCGGTGGCCGTCGTCGCGACGATGGGCTCGGCCAGCACCTCCGCAGCCGACTCACCCAGTTCGGGTCGGCCGCGGCAGATCACCTGAACGGTGAACTCGATCGTGCGCGACCGGCTCCCGACCCGCGTGACGACGGCCTCGACCTCGAGAACGTCACCGGCTCGTACCGGAGCCCGGAACTGCACGTCCGAGTACGACGCGAACAGCCCCTCATCCCCGTCGGTACGGATGCAGACCTCGGTGGCGACGTCACCGAAGAGCCCGAGACTGTAGGCGCCGTCGACGAGGTTGCCCGCGTAGTGCGCGTGTGAGTAGGGGACGTACCTGCGGTGGGTGACCGTCAGGCCGGTGCGCGGGTCCGGTACGGAGCTGGTCGCTGTCATGCGGATGCCTTCTCTCGGCTGGTCGCCGTGCCGACGATCCGGTGGACGAGGTAGCTGGCGACCTCCCCCGGTGTCGTTCCCCGGCTGAACACCTTGTCGACGCCGAGGTCCGCCGCTTGCTTCTCCTCGAAGCGGGGACCGCCGACCAGGAGGACAGGCCGCCGCGAGGCCGGGTAGGACTCGCGGAAGGCGGCGGACATCTCCTTGGTGTTGAGGATGTGTGCATCGCGCTGGGTCACGACTTGGGAGACCAGCACCGCGTCGGCCTTCTCGGCCTGCGCGCGCTCGACGAGCTCAGGCACGGAGACCTGGGCGCCGAGGTTGACGACCTTCAGCTCCCGGTAGTACTCGAGGCCCTTCTCCCCTGCGAAACCCTTGATGTTGAGGATGGCGTCGATACCGACGGTGTGGGCATCGGTACCGATGCACCCCCCGACCACGACCAGGCGACGTCGCAGGGCCTTCTTGACGGCCGCGTTGGCCTCCTTGGGCGTCAGCAGGGGATAATCGCGTTCGACCACCTCCACGAGGCTGGTGTCGACGAGGTGGTTGCAGCGGCCGTAGACCACGAAGAACGTGAAGTCGGGGCCCATCGCCTTGGCGTGCACCACCAGCGCGGGATCGATCCCCATCTTGTGTGCGAGCTGGGTGGCCGCACCCTCGGCACGCTTGTCGTGCGGCATCGGCAAGGTGAACGACACCTGCACCATCCCGTCGCCGGTCGTGTCGCCGTACGGGCGCAGGATGTGCTGCGCGGACTTCTGCTTGCTCATGACTCCTCCAGGAGGGCCGTCGCAGGGTTGTAGTAGTCGCGGGCCTTGGCGGCGACGCCCTCCAGACCCTTGCCGGCGTTGGCGGGACGTTTCATGAGTCCGAAGGTCCCGTCGGCGATGGCGTCGAGCAGGCCGGACCCGAACTCGGTACCCGGGTGGTCGAGGATCTTTTCGAGCAGGTCGAGAGACTCGGCCAGGACCTGGTTGGCCCGCGACGCGATGAAGCCACCCGGTTTCGGGACGAAGTCCTCTGCGAGGCGACCGGCTGCGTTGACGACGTACTTGACGTTCTGCACCGCAAGGTCGCGGTCGGAGAGCCAAGGGGTGACCACGGCCTCGGTCATCATGCCCACGAGCAGGATGTCCTGGTCGGTCATCGCGCCGGCGAGGTTGAAGAACCCGTCGAGCAGATAGCCGCGGAACACGTCGCCGGTCATGTGCCGCGTCGGCGGCATCCACTTCAGCGGCGCCTTGGGGAACAGCGTGCGCGCCAGCAGGGCGTGCGCGAGCTCGAGCCGGAAGCTGTCCGGCACCGCTGGGTCGATCTCGAAGGCATGGCCGAGGCCGAGCTGCCAGTCGGCCAGGCCGGCCTCCTTGGCGAAGTACTCGTTGAGGAGCTGGCTGACCGTGACCGTGTGTGCCGCCTCCACGGCGTCGGCCGTGGTGAGGTAGTTGTCCTCACCGGTGTTGATGATGATCCCCGCGCGTGCGTGGACCTGGCGGCTGAAGCGTTGGTCGACGAAGGTCCGGATCGGGTTGATGTCGCGGAAGAGGATGCCGTACATCGAGTCGTTGAGCATCATGTCGAGGCGCTCGAGGCCGGCCAGCGCCGCGATCTCGGGCATGCACAGGCCCGAGGCGTAGTTGGTCAACCGCACGTAGCGGCCGAGCTCCTTGCTCGTGTCATCGAGCGCAGCCCGCATCAGCCGGAAGTTCTCCTGCGTCGCGTACGTGCCGGCGAAACCCTCGCGCGTGGCGCCTTCGGGGACGTAGTCGAGCAGCGACTGGCCGGTGGAGCGGATGACCGCGATGATGTCGGCGCCTTCCCGGGCGGCGTTCTGCGCCTGCGGCATGTCCTCGTAGATGTCGCCGGTGGCCACGATGAGATAGATCCACGGCTTGCGCTCCGGGTCACCCCAGCGCTTCACCAGCCGGTCCCGTTCGGCGCGGCGGGCGTCGATGCGACGGATGCCTGATCCGACCTGCTTGCGGGCGCCCGTCGTCGCCGTGCTCGCGGCGCGCCCCTCGGGCACGTGGAACCGGACGTCACCGGTGGCGGCCCGCTGAGCCAGCGTCAGCAGATCAGTGTCCTCGCGCGCGAGCGCATCCCACACCGGGAGTGCGACCCCGTGCTCCAGCCCGACGTCGGCGCGCACCGCATCGACGAGCCGGTTGACCCAGGGGGTCCCATCCGGATCGGCCCCGGCCAGTCCGGCCAGGCGCAGGGTCGCCCGCTCGACCGACACCGTCGTATGCCGTTGGGCGAGTCGGACGATGGGGCGACCGGCCTTCTTGGCCAGGCTGCGCACCTGCTTGACCAGCTGGGGGTCGAGGTCGAGGCGAGGACGCACCCGTGTGGGGGCGGTGGTACGAGGTGTCATGCGAAGTCCTCTACGGAGTAGACGGTGACGCCGGCGACGACGGTCCGGACGCAGGTCGGCAACGCGTCGCCGGGGTTGAGCTGAGGAAGCACGTCGTTGCTCTGGCCCGGCTGGCCGTGGTCCGGCCCGACGTTCCAAACGGCATACGACGCCTGCGCCTCGGGAACCAACAGACCGGCCGCGTCGTCGCCCCGCGCCTGGTGTCCCCCGCGTGTATGGGCGCGGAAAGCGGTCGAGAGCGGCAACCGCTGGCTGTCGTCGTGGTGGTGGACCGCCGCGCGCACACCCGCCCAGGGAGCCAGCGGGGTGATAGGGCTGTCGGAGCCGAACGCCAGCACGACGCCTGCCCGTTGCATGCTCCCGAACGGGTTCATGGACAAGGCCCGGCGAGGCCCGAGACGTCGTGCGTAGAGCTCGTCGGCCGCGCCCCAGGCAGCGTCGAAGGCGGGCTGCACGCTGGCGACGACACCGAACCGGGACAGCGCGGCGACATCCTGGGGGCTCGGCATCTCCACGTGCTCGAGCCGGTGGCGGGCGGCGACGACGGACTCGATGCCGACCTTCTCGACTGCTTGCTCGAAACCCGCTACGACCTCGGCCATGGCGCGGTCGCCGATCACGTGGAAGCCGGCCTGGAGCCCGCGCTCGCTGCACAGCGCCACGTGCTCGGCGATCTGGTGCCGGTCGAGGTAGAGGTGACCCGAGGTGTCCGCATCGTTGTACCGGCCGTGCATGCACGCCGTGTGGGAGCCGACGGCGCCGTCGACGCAGAGGTCCCCGGCGAACCCCTGCAGTCCCGCCGCCGACGCATCCTGGACGTCGCCGCCCAACAGCGCCCCCCAGTAGGGAACCACCTCCGGTGACGGCGTGGTGGCGGTGATGGACCGCAGGGTCGCGAAGTCCGAGAACGGCGCGATGTGCGGTGCGTTCAGCTCGTGCACCGAGGTCAGGCCCTGGCTGGCGGCGTGCGCCAGCGCCACTCGAAGGGCCCGTTCGCGGTCGGACGGGCTCCAGAGGTCGTGGGTGACGGCACGGGCCGCGTGATGGGCCTCCCGGGCGACGAAGCCGTCACCCCGCCAACCATCGAGCTCGACGATGCTCGGGTCCCGGTCGAGGAGCGCCGTCGAGACCACTGCGGAGTGTGAGTCGACGCGGGCGACGTACGCCACGCGCCTGCCGACGGCGCGGTCGAGCTCGGCACTGGTGATCGGTCGCTGCTCCGGCCACAGGGTCTCGTCCCAGCCGTAGGCGAAGAGGACCGCTGCGTCATGGCCACGAGCGAACGCGGCGATCAGGTCGAGGGCCGCTGTGCCGCTTGATGCCGTACCCAGGTCCAGCGACTGCAGCGCGAACCCGGTCTGGGCCAGGTGTACATGAGCATCGACGAAGCCGGGCGTGACCAGTGCACCGTCGAGCTCGACCACCTGGTCGGCACTGTCGAGGTGGGTCGTCTCGTCGTCGCTGTCGCCGATCCAGGCGATCGTGCCGTCGACGGTGAACATCGCGGTCGCTGCCGGGGTGTGAGGCGTGTAGACGCGTCCACCACGGAGCAGAACCCGGTGCGGGGGTGAGGAGCTCGTCATCCGCACATCATCCTGTGGCGCTCGGCGACGCCGGCTCCGGGTCTGTCCTCTCCGGCTCGAGCCGGGACTCGAACAAGGCGCGGACACCGGCGTTCGCGCGGAGCAGGTCGACCGCATAGTCGGCGTGGCCGGGCACGTATCCGTTGCCGATCAGCATGGTGACGTCGGCGGCGAGGCCTTCGGCTCCGAGGGCCGCCGCCGTGAACGAGGTGGCCATCGAAAAGAAGATCACGGTGCCGCCCTGCGCCGTGGACAGGATCGCGCCCCCCTCGCAACCCGGTACGTCGACACAGACCACCGTGACATCCGCGGGTCCACCGGCAGCGAGGACGGCCGACGAGAGGGCAACCGGGTCGCGAGCGTCGGCCAGGGCGATCTCGTCGCTGAGTCCCTTGTCGCTCAGCAGGTCCACCTCGGTCTGGACCGGCACGACCGCGATGGTACGCCCTGCGCCTGCCAGTGCGGCTGCGGCCAGGGAGAGGGAGCCGCTCTTGCCTGCACCTCCGATGACGCAGACGGTCGGCGCCACTCCCCGGTCGACGTACCCCGCCACGACGCGTGCGGTGAGCGCAGGCGCGCCGCAGACGTCCATCACGGCCAGGGCGAGCGGGCCGGGCAGGTCGGTGGGCAGCCGTGCGGCGATCGTGCGCCCGAACAAGATGGCATAGCCCGCACACGGGATCTGTTCGCTCAAGCCGTCCCATCCGGACAGCTCGTCGGTGATCACCAGCGGGGTGAGCGTCAGCGACACGAGGGTCGTGATCTCGTCACCTACAGACAGCCCGAGTGCGGCTGCGGGCCCGACCTCGGCGACCGTCCCGGTGAGCATGCCGCCGGAGCCGGTCACCGGGTTGTGCATCTTGCCCCGGTTCCGGACGATCTCGAGGACTTCTGCACGGATCGCTACGCCATCGCCGGCGTGCTTGGTGAACAACTGCCGGAACGACGCAGCATCGAGGTTGAGCCGGTGGACGTCCACGCGCATCTCATCGGCCGCCAGTCGGGGGTCGGTGTCCAGTCGCTCGGCCGCCTGCGGCAGCACGCCAGGCGGAGCGACGACCCGGTGCAGACCGGTCGGGTCGCTCGACGCAACCATCAAGAGAACCTCCGTACATAGCCGGGTGCGAACCGTAAGACTTGCGGCGCGGCGTTGCTGACACCGTATATTCTCCCGTACTCTGGCATGAGTACGACGCACGACACAAACACCAGCCACAACCGACCGCGCCGAGCCGATCGAGCGCGCCGCACCTGAGGTGACCATGACACAGCAGCAGGGCCTGCAGCAGCCGTACCCCTACACGCGGGTGGAGCTGATCGAGCCCGACTGGACCCGGTTCCCGGGGTGGCGCGACGTCACCTCCGAGGACTGGGCGTCCGTGCAGTGGCAGCGGGCGCACTGCGTCAAGAACATCAAGCAGCTGCGCGCCCTGATGGGCGACCTCATCGAGGACCGGTTCTACGACGACCTCGAGCGCGACCAGGCCGAGCGCGCGACGATGTCGATGCTGGTGCCGCCGCAGATGCTCAACACGATGGTGCCGCACGCCACACCCACGACCGACCTGTTGTACGCCGACCCGATCCGTCGCTACATGCTGCCGGTGTTCTCCGACCGCCGTACTGACTGGCCGAGCCACCCGCACGCGACCCGAGACAGCCTGCACGAGCACGACATGTGGGTAGCCGAAGGCCTCACGCACCGCTACCCGACCAAGGTGCTGGCGGAGCTGTTGCCGACCTGCCCCCAGTACTGCGGGCACTGCACCCGCATGGACCTGGTCGGGAACTCGACGCCGGTCATCGACAAGCTCAAGTTCAACCTCAAGCCCAACGATCGCATCGACGCGATGCTGGCCTACCTGGGCGCCAACCCCGGCGTCCGCGACGTGGTGGTCTCCGGTGGCGACGTGGCCAACATGCCCTGGGCCCGGCTCGAGGCCTTCGTCGACCAGGTGCTCGACGTCGACAACATCCGCGACATCCGGCTGGCCACCAAGGCCTTGATGGGCCTCCCCCAGCACTGGCTGCAGGACGAGGTGCGCGCGGGCATGGAGCGGCTGGCCACCAAAGCTCGTGAACGCGACGCGTCGATCGCCATCCATACGCACGTCAACCACGCCAACTCCGTGACGCCGACGGTCGCGAGAGCAACCCGCGCCATGCTCGACACGGGGATCCGCGACGTCCGGAACCAGGGCGTGCTCATGGGCGGCATCAACGACGACCCGCACGCGCTGCTCGACCTCTGCTTCGCGCTGCTCGACGGAGCGCAGATCATGCCGTACTACTTCTACATGTGCGACATGATCCCCTTCAGCGAGCACTGGCGGGTCTCGGTCGCCCGGGCCCAGGAGCTCCAGCACGGGATCATGGGCTACCTGCCCGGCTTCGCGACGCCTCGCATCGTCTGCGACGTGCCCTTCGTCGGCAAGCGCTGGGTGCACCAGCTCGAGTCGTACGACCGCACGCACGGCATCTCGTACTGGACCAAGAACTACCGCACGTCGATCGAGAGCGCCGACCCCGACGCTCTGACGCGCACCTACGAGTACTTCGACCCGATCCACACGCTCCCGCAGGCCGGTCAGGACTGGTGGAAGCAGCATGCGGGCGACGTGATGGCGGCCGCCGAAGAGGCAGCGAAGGCGTCCCGCGAGGCTGCGGAGTCCCAGAAGGCGCTGCCTCTCGTCTGAGTGGTCCCGCGCTAGAGCTGGGGTGGGCGGTGCTCGTACGGCGTCGACAGCACGATCGTCGTCCGCGTGGACACGTTGGCCTTGGACCTGATCCGCGCGAGCAGGTCCTCGAGATCGATGGGCACCGCGACGCGCACCTTGAGGATGTACGACTCGTCGCCCGCCACCGAGTGACAGGCCTCGATCTCGGGAATGTCGGCCAGCCGCTCCGGTGAGTCGTCAGGCTGCGATGGGTCGATCGGGCGGATCGAGATGAAGGCGGTCAGCGGCAGTCCCACCTCTGCGAAGTCGATACTCGCGCCGTACGCACGAATCACCCCACGCTGTTCGAGCCGCTTGACACGCTGGTGGACGGCCGAGGTCGAGAGTCCCGTCGCCTTGCCGAGATCGGTGAAGGACATCCGACCGTCGGCAGCCAGCAACCGGCAGATCAGCCGGTCGACGGCCTCCACCGAACGCTCCGGTGCCACGTCACCCCTCCAGGACCGAGAGTTGGCGGCTGGTCGTGTTCAGCCGCTCCACCCCGTCGTCAGTCGTGACCACGATGTCCTCGATGCGCGCACCATGGCGGCCGGAGAGATAGATGCCCGGCTCGATCGAGAACGCCATGCCCGGTTCGAGCAGCAGCCGGTTGCCTTCGACGATGTAGGGCTCCTCATGGGTCTCGAGGCCTATGCCGTGACCGGTCCGATGTACGAAGTAGTCACCGAACCCGGCATCGGCGATGACCTGGCGACCGATCCTGTCGACCGACTCGGCCGACACTCCGGGTTTGGCGTAGTCGCACTGCGTGCGCTGAGCCTCGAGCAGCACCTCGTAGTACTCCTTGACCTCCGGAGCGGGAGACCCGCCGACCACGTAGGTACGAGTGGAGTCGGAGCAGTAGCCGTCGGCCGTCGATCCACCGATGTCGATGACCACTGAATCGCCGGCCCCGATGACGCGTTCGGAGACCGAGTGGTGCGGTGAAGCTCCGTTGGGACCCGAGCCCACGATCACGAAGTCGGCGCTCACGTGACCCTCGTCGATGATGGCTGCCGCGATGAGCCCGGCGCACTCGCGTTCGCTGCGTCCGACCCGCAGGAACTCCCCCATACGCGTGTGCACCCTGTCGATCGCCTGTCCAGCCAGTCGGAGCGAGGCGACCTCGTCGGCACCCTTGCGCATCCGAAGGTCGCTGATCAGTGCGCCGGCCGCGACCAGCCGGGCGGGTGCCAGCAGGTCGGTGAGGGCGAACACGCGCAGACTCCACATGTGGTCGTCGACGGCGACGGTGCCGGCCCCGCTCAGGAAGGACACGGCCATGGCGTAAGCGTCGTCGGTCTCCCCGTGCGTGACGACCTCCATGCCCGCCAGCGCACCCGCCGAGCGTTGCGCCTCAGCCACCTCCAGCGCGGGGACGAGGAGCCGGGGATCGTCGGCGGCAGACACGACCAGGGCGGTGAGTCTTTCGAGCGGCTGGGCGGCGTACCCGGTCAGGTAGCGGAGGTCGGATCCCGGGGTCACGATCAGGCCGTCCACGCCCCCCGCGGTCATGGCCTCCTGGACGCGGCGGATGCGTGAGGTGACGTCTGCGGTCATACCCCCACCCTAGTGTCGCGAGAACTAGGTGCCGCGTCTGAACTCGGCCCGCCAGCGCGCCAGGTGGGGATCGACCGGGTCGGGCACGAGGTCGATGGCGACGACCGCGAACGAGTCGGCATCACCCGGTGCGGCGAAGCTCTCGATCTCGGACTTGTCCAGCGGCCACGGCGGACCAGTACTCACAAACGCCTCGTCGGCCGGCCCTTCCCGGACGTTCGACACCACCAGCAGGGTGCCGCCCGGCGCGACCATCGAGCGCACCTGCGCCACGGCGGACGCGCGCATGCCGAGGGGCAACGACTGCACGGTGATCGACTCCACCACCAGGTCGAAGGCTCCGTGCCAGGCCTCCGGCAGATCCATCAGGTCGGCGACGACATAGGTGACGGCGGATCCGGCGTGGCGTTGCCGCGCCTGCTCGACCGCGCTCGGAGCCACGTCGAACGCGGTCGTGGCGTAGCCCAGCTTCGCGAGCAGCTCGGCGTCGCGTCCCAAGCCACAACCGACGACGACCGCACGCTGACCCGTGCCGGCGCCGCGTTCGCGGGCCCACTCATCGAGGGGTTGAGTCGGGATCGGCCGGTCCCACGGAATGTCGAGGTCACCGCTCGCGGCAGCGGCGTACAGCTCTTCGAACCATCCCGTGGCATCTCCGCGCGCCAACGACTCGGCGATCATCCTCCGCTCGCGACTCATGCCAGCCGACCCGGTCTCCGTCATGTGTTCCTCCAGCCCTGCGATCGGCGACGTCCCCAACCTCTCATGACATCATCGTCCAATGCCGCAACGTCTCATGCTGCTCGACACCGCGTCGCTGTACTTCCGAGCGTTCTTCGGGGTGCCCGACATGCGCACGCCGGACGGCACCCCGGTCAACGCCGTCCGCGGCCTGCTGGACTTCATCGCACGACTGGTGTCGACGCACGAGCCAACCGACCTGGTCTGCTGCTGGGACAACGACTGGCGGCCGCAGTGGCGCGTCGACCTGATCCCGAGCTACAAGGCCCACCGGGTCGTGGCACCGATCCCGGGTGGCGTCGACATCGAGGAGACCCCTGACCCGCTCGAGATCCAGATACCGATGATCGAAGCCGTGCTGGAAGCGTTCGGCATCACCGTGATCGGCGCCGACGGCTACGAGGCGGACGACGTCATCGGGTCACTCGCCAGCCAGGCCACGATGCCTGTCGACGTGGTGACCGGCGACCGCGACCTGTTCCAGCTCGTCGACGACGCGCACGGCGTCCGCGTGCTCTACATCGCGCGTGGTGTCGGCAACCTCGAAGCCCTCACCGACTCGGCCATCGTCAAGAAGTACGGCGTGCTGCCCGAGCAGTACGTCGACTTCGCGGTCATGCGCGGTGACGCCTCCGACGGCCTCCCCGGTGTCAAGGGGATCGGTGACAAGACAGCGGCCAGCCTGCTCCAGCAGTACGGCGACCTGGCCGGCATCCGCGCGGCGGCGGCCGACCCCTCGACGAAGATGGCCACCGGCGTACGCGCCAAGCTGACGGAGGCGGGTGCCTACCTCGACGTCGCCCCGACCGTGGTGGCGGTGGCGCGAGACCTCGACCTGCCGGCATCAGCGACGGCACTGCAGCCACTGGACGACGCCGGCGTCCGGATCGTCGCCGAACTCCAGGAGAAGTGGGGGCTCGGCGGCTCCGTCACCCGCGTGCTCCAGGCCCTCGGCAACCAGCCTGTCGCCTTCTGACGGATCAGGTGTCGACGTCGGCGGAATAGGCCACGACGCCGCGCCGCATCGCCCGCACCGCCTCGCGGGCCGTGTGCCGTAGCGGCGAATCTCCTGCCGCGTCGGCGATCTGCTCGGACAGGTCCAGCAGCTGCTTCACCCAGCGCACGAAGTCGCCTGGGGCGAGCTCCACCTCGTCCAATACCTCTTCGAGCGACGCCCCGCCGGCCCAGCGGTAGGCCGCCCACGCGAACCCGAGATCGGGCTCGCGCAGAAAGCTCAGCCGGTGGTTGCGCTCCACCGCGTCCAGCTCGGCCCAGATCGTCACGGTCACTCCGAGCGCTGTGCGGACCGCGCCACCCGGGAGGCGGGGACGCTCGGCGTCATCGGGATTACGGGACTCGTAGACGAGCGCCGAGAGAGCGGCCGCCAGTGCGGGTGCCTCGAGACCGCTCCACACCTCACGACGTAGGCACTCCGCCGCGACAAGGTCGAGCTCGCTGTAGATGCGCGACAGGGATGCTCCCGCTTCGGTCACGGTCTCACCGTCGAGGTACTTCAGCTCGGTGAGCACGTCGCACACGTGGTCGAACTGCCGGGCGATCGTGTTCGTGCGCGTTTCGATCCGCCGCTTGAGCGTCTCGGTCTCGCGCGTGAGGCGCAGGGAGCGCTCGGCCCAGCGCGCATGGTCCTCGCGCTCAGGACAGTCGTGGCACGGATGCCGGCGGATGGCGTCGCGGAGCCGCATCACCTCCTGGTCGTCCTGGGCGGGCGATCGGTCGCGTGGCCCCCGGCCCTGGGAGCCGGTGGACACACCGGGGAGGTCGCGCGTGCGTTCGCGCAGCAGCTGAGCCAGGTCGCGGCGCTGCTGCGGGTTGCGCGCGTTGAAGGTCTTCGCGATGCGCATCCGCGTCAGCGGCTGGACAGGCGTCGGAAAGTCCACCATCGACAACCTTCGCGCCTGCCGGTCCAGCGTCAGCACGAGGGGGCGCGGGCCGTCTCGCTGTGAACGCATGCCGGGGTCGATGACCACCGCGATGCCGGACCAGCGGCCGGAGGGCACCTCGATCACATCGCCGACGCGCAGCGTCTCCAGCGACTCCTGTGCCGCCTCCCGCCGATCGGACTTGCGGCGTTTCGACAGCGCCGCCTCCCGGTCGGACAGCGCACGACGCAGCCCGGCGTACTCCATGAAGTCACCTCGGTCGCACGCGATCGCGTCCGCATACCCGGCCAGCGCCTCCTCGGCCTTGCGGACCTGCCGGGCCAGCCCGACCACCGCGCGGTCGGCCTGGAACTGCGCGAACGACGACTCCAGCAGTTCGCGCGCGGTCTCCCGCCCCACCTGCCGGACCAGGTTGACGGCCATGTTGTACGACGGCCGGAACGATGAACGGAGCGGATACGTACGCGTCGACGCCAGACCGGCCACTGCCTTGGGGTCGAAGCCGGGCGCCCACAGCACGACGGCATGTCCCTCGACGTCGATGCCACGTCTCCCGGCGCGACCCGTGAGCTGGGTGTACTCGCCCGGCGTCACGTCCGCATGCGTCTCGCCGTTCCACTTCGAGAGCTTGTCGATCACGACCGACCGGGCCGGCATGTTGATGCCGAGAGCCAGGGTCTCGGTGGCGAAGACCATCTTCACCAGGCCGCGTGAGAACAGCTCCTCGACGCACTCCTTGAACACCGGCAGCATGCCGGCGTGGTGCGACGAGATGCCGCGAGCGAGCGCCTCGGCCCAGTCCTGGTAGCCCAGCACGGCCAGGTCGGAGTCGGCCAGTGACGACGCCTTGGCCTCGGCGTACGCCCGGATCTCGCGTCGTTCGACGTCGTTGGTGAGCCGCAGGTTGGCGCTGAGGCACTGCTGAACGGCTGCATCGCAGCCCGCCCGGCTGAAGATGAACATGATGGCTGGCAACAGCCCCTCCGCGTCGAGCTGCTCGACGACGTCGGTGCGACTGGGCACGAGCCCTCTCCCGCCTGGTCTGCGGTAGGCGCTCCTTTTGCTGCGATGGTCACGGGTACGCAGCCGCCGATAGTCGTCGCGGGCGATCCGGGCCAGCTGCGGGTTGACCGCCGTGGATCCGGCACCGTCGTCGTCAGTACCGTCGGCGTCCTCGGCGAAGAGGTCGTACAGCCGCTGCCCGACCATCGCGTGCTGGAAGAGCGGGACCGGCCGCTGCTCCTCGACGATGATGTCGTTGTCACCGCGCACGGTGGCGAGCCATTCGCCGAACTCCTCGGCGTTGGAGACGGTGGCCGACAGCGAGACCACCGACACCGACTCGGGCAGGTGGATGATGACCTCCTCCCAGACCGCGCCGCGGGACCGGTCGGCAAGGTAGTGCACCTCATCCATCACGACGTACTGAAGGCCGCTGAGCGTGCCGGAGCCGGCGTACAGCATGTTGCGGAGCACCTCGGTCGTCATCACCACGATCGGGGCCTCGCCGTTGATGGTGTTGTCGCCGGTCAGCAGCCCGACCTTCTCCGGCCCGTAGCGCATCGTGAGATCGGCGAACTTCTGATTCGACAGCGCTTTGATCGGCGTGGTGTAGAAGCACTTCCCGCCGCGGGCGAGGGCGAGGTGGACGGCGAACTCGCCCACCAGCGTCTTGCCGGAACCGGTCGGGGCCGCCACCAGTACCCCGCGTCCCTGCTCGAGCGACTCACACGCGTGCCGCTGGAACGGGTCGAGCGTGAAGTCGTACAGCCCGGCGAACTCCGCGACGGTGTCGGTGGGCGGGCGGCTCATGGTCGGCTCATCGGGACGGGACGCACACCGTCAATGCTGCCTGCACGCATTCGATGCTCAACGGCAGGGGACCGATTCGCTCCCCGTCGCCGTAGGCGACGATCCCCGGGGCCGCCACCGAGACCCGGCGCACGCGATGGTGCTCGTACGCCGGATGCCGCACGTGCGTACCGCGCAAGAGACGCGGATAGACCGCCAGCAGCTCCGCCTTGCTGATCGGTTTGATGATGACCACGTCGAGGAGGCCGTCATCCAGCAGGGCCCCCTCACAGATGCGCAGGCCACCCCCGTAGGAGGGACCGTTGCCGATCGCCACGAGCATGGCGTCGTGCAGGAGGCGCCGGCCGTCGATCTCCAGGGTGTACGTCACGGGGTTGAAGACGCGCAGCTCCGCCAGCGTCGCCACGTGGTAGCGCAGCTGCCCGTGCGGCCAGCGCAGCCGGTTCGCCCGCTCGTTGACCAGACTGTCGAAACCCGTGGCCAGCACGGTGGCGAAGTACGTCGATCCGGCCTTGCCCAGGTCCATGGTGCGCGTCACCTGTCGGCAGATCACGTCAGCGGCGGCGAGCGGTTTGCCCAGCGGGATCCCGAGATAGCGGGCCACGTCGTTGCCGCTTCCCGTCGGGACGATGCCCAAGGTCGTGGACGACATCGCGAGCGCCTGGATCGTGAGGTGAACCAGCCCGTCGCCGCCCATCACCACGAGCAGGTCATAGCCCTCGTCGACCACCTGACGTGCCAGGTCAGCCGCCTCGCTGCCGTCCGCCCCCTGGAACCGGGTGACCTCGAGCTCACCGGCCGCGAGCCGGGCATGCACCGCTCCCACTGAAGCGGCGGACTTCCCCTTGCCGGCCACCGGGTTGAGGAGCAGCGCTGCCCTCTTCAACGTCGCGACCCTGACTGTCTCACTGCGCAGGCACTGGACTCCGCGGCGCAGGCACTGGGTTTCACGGCGCAGGCACTGGACTCCACGACCCAGACATTAGCGTCGCAGGGCGCCGAGTCCGACCATATCGTCACAGCGAGATCAGGACGGAGTAGTGGTCGGCCGGTGCGCCGACCGACTTGGCGAGCCGACGGATGACCTCGCAGACCAGCTCCACGTCGAAGGCTGTGCCCGGGACTGTCAGCGCCACCCGCGTGTCGTCGGACTCGACCAGGAGCACCTCCCCGAACTGCCAGGCCTGGTGAGCGGCCTGGCGGAGCTTATCGGGACACAGCACCGTGGGGTAGGCCGCGTCGACCGCGATCAGGTCCAGGGGAAACGACTCCCCCTGCTCGGACCGCATGTGTCCGTGCACGACCGCGACGTCCCGGAGCGCGCCGTCCGCCTGCCACTGGACGCCACGGGTTCCCAGCCAGTCGGGCAGGTCGAAGGGGTCGTACGGCTGGATGATCGTCTCCCGTGGTCGGCGCTAGATCGGCGAGGCCTCGTCGTCGTCGTACTCAGCGTAGTCAGGCGCTCGGTTGAGTCCGCGCCGCCGGTCGACCACATGAGCGATCACCTCTGACAGCAGGAAGAGCAAGACCATCGGGATGGCCAGGAGCAGCATCGTGATCGGGTCGGTCGATGGCGTCGCCACGGCGGCGAACACGAACGTCCCGAAGATGATCCAGGAGCGCCATTTCGAGAGATGTCGACCTCGTACCACGCCGGCCAGGTTGAGCAGGACGACGAACAACGGGATCTCGAAGGCGATCCCGAACACCAGCAGGATGCGGAGCACGAAGCTGAGGTAGCCGTTGAGGTCCACGAGGTTGGTCACCTGGTCCGGTGTGAAACCGATCAGGACGGACAGGCCTTTGGGAAGCACCAGGTAACCGAGCACGACCCCAGCCGCGAACAGCGGTCCGGCCACCGCGACGAAGGTGATCGTCCACTTGCGCTCGTTGCGGTGCAGGCCAGGCATGATGAACGCCCAGATCTGGTAGAGCCAGACCGGGCTCGCCAGCACCAGCCCGGCCACCAGCGCCACCTTCGCCTGCAGGATGAACGGCGTGCCGACGCCCTGGATGACCGCCTTGGAGTCGATGCCCTTGTCCCGGGCGAGCCGCTGCACGGTGTTGGTGTATGGGTCGACCAGTAGGTGCGCGATCTGGTCGTAGTAGATCCAGCCGAGGACAGCGCCGACGACGATGGCGATCATCGACACGAACATCCGCCGCCTGAGCTCACGCAGGTGGTCGGTCAGGCTCATCTGCCCGGCGCCGTCATTCGACGGTCGGGTCGGCTCCCCCGGGGGGTCCGATCGTGCGCGCGATCGGAAGAACGTAGCCACCTACGGACCTGACTGAGCGGACGAGCTCACTTCTCGGTGTGTGTGGGGGGCAGCGGGTCTGCGCTCGCCGTGGGCTGCGGTGCGGACGGGTCCGGGGCCGGCCGGACATCCCCCTGCGCGATCTGCTGCGGGTTCTGCGCGGTGCCGGAGGAACGACGGTCACGGCGTGCGTCGTCATCATCCTCGTCATCGTCGTCCATCAGGCCCTTGGTCTCGGCCTTGAAGATGCGGAGCGCACGACCGGTGCCGCGGGCCACCTCAGGCAGCTTGCGGCCGCCGAAGAGCAGCAGGACGACCAGCACGATGATGATGACCTCGGGGGCACCGAGGCCGCCGAACGCAGCCATGGTGGGGTGCAAGCTCGCTGTGGCCAAGGACATGAGGCGCCTCTTCGTTCAGTGGGTGCTGCCGGTGTGTGCAGGTGATGCGTCTTTCATCGTACGCCGTGGGAACGGCCGATCCGGCGGTTGTGCCCGAATTCAGCCGGTGTCCCGGATTCAGCCGGTGTCCCGGATTCAGCCGGTGTACTGACGCAGCGCAGCCGCGGCGCGCGACGACACGCCCGCCGCGACGGCAGCCGGTTCGATGACCGTCGCGGCGCCGCCGAGCCGCAGCACGAGGCGCTGCAGCCAACCCTCGTCGCTGAACCGCAGCCGGATCCGCAGGCGACCGGCGCCGAGCTCCTCACGCTGCTCGATCGGATAGTAGTCGGCGACCCAGCGCGCGACAGGCTGCAGGTCGAGCACCGCCAGCGCGTCGTCCGGGTCGGGCTGGAACAACCCCTTGGACAGGTCGTGCCGCTCGAGGTCGTCAGGCGGCGCCGCCGGCAGATCGAGCAGGGTCGCGGTAGTCATCCGGTCCAACCGGAAGATTCGGACTTCCTGGGCACGGCGGCAGTAGGCCTCCAGATAGCCGTGGCCTTCGGAGAACACCAGCCGGATCGGATCGGCGTCGCGCTCCGTCGTCTCGTCGCGCCCCGGCACGTAGTAGCTCAGGTGCAGCCGACGTTGCAGCGCCAGCGCCTCGTCGACCGTCGCGCGGATCTTGTCGTCGACCTGGTCGACCTGGATGTCGATGGCGGCCGCCGGGGCGGCGGCCTCCCCGGTCGCCGCCTCGATCTTCGCCAAGGTGCGGTCCACGGTCTCGCGCTGCGACGGTCCGCTCACCTCGCGGAGCGCCCGCAGGGCGACGATCATGGCGAGAGCCTCGTGCGGGGCCAGCCGCAGCGGCCGGGTGAGGTAGTCGGCGTTGCTGAGCTTGATCACCCCGTCGCCGTCCAGCGCCTCCATGTCGATGTCGATCATGTCGCCGGTGACCGAGTTCGGCAGTCCGCAGTACCAGAGAACCTTGAGGTCCTTCACGATCTGCGCCGGCGGGACACCGAAGTCACGGGCCACGTCATCCACACCGATCCCGTCGCGCACACGCAGGTACGGGACCAGTGCCAGCATGCGCTCGACCTGTTCCTGTGCCGTGGCGCTCATCTGGCCGCCCCCGCACTCTCGACCAGGGCCGTCAGCCGGCGTACGACGGCGTCGCGGATCTCGGCGGGTTCGAGAACGATGACGTCGGGGCCGTACGAAGAGAGCTCCTCAGCCAGCGACGACCCGCTCCCGTAGGGCAGCTCGATCTCGGTCCAGCCTTCGTCGGCCGGCCGGGACGTCGCGGCCCGGCGGCGCAGGCCGTCTCCGGCGCCGTGCCGGACCAGCACGCGGGCGGAGCTGTGCGGGTGGGGCGGCGCGAGGCTGGAGGCGAGGCCTCGAAGGTCGAGATCGTCGGGAGCGCTGAAGCTCGCCGCGTCGCCGAATGGCTCCACGCTGCCTTCGATGCGCGATACCCGGAACATCCGCGGCGCCTCGCGATCCCGGTCGTGGCCGACGACATACCAGTGCCCGTGCCAGGAGACGATGCCCCAGGGCTCGAGGTGTCGCTGAGTGGTCTCGGCGTCGCCCGAGCGGCGGTAGGAGAACGTGATCGGCGTGCGTGACGTCACGGCGCTGAAGACACCGTCGAACGCGGGTTCGTCGGTGGCCAGCTGCGGTTCGAGGATCGTCAGTGCGGACTCGTCCACGTCGACGCCACCAGCGCGCAGCTTGCGCAGCCCCTGCGTCGTGGCCGACGCGAGTCGGGCGTGCTGCCACACCCGGGCCGCCAGCCCCACGACCGCTGCCTCGTCGGCCTCCAGGCTGATCTCGGGGAGCTCGAAACGCGCGCGACTCACGCGGTACCCGACCTCGTCGTCGAACGCTTTCTCGATCGTCCCGACCTCGATCGGGATTCCGAGGACGCGCAACTCCTCCTTGTCGCGGTCGAACATGCGGTCGAACGCGTCGTCACCGAGGTCCCGGTAGCCTTCGACGGCCTGCCGGATCCGGTCCTTCGGGATGAACGTGCGCGCGACGAGCAGGCAGATGGTCAGGTTCATCAGCCGCTCGGCCTTGCGTGCGGTCACCTGTGCTGCCTCCCTGTCCGGTGCGAGCCGTCTGACGCTAGTTGAGACTCACGATGTCGATCACGAAGATCAGGTCGGCGTTCGGCGGAATGTCCTTGCCGGAGCCGGTCGCACCGTAGCCGAGCTCACTCGGGATCTCGAGGACGACCCGTGCCCCGGCCTGCTGCCCCACGAGTCCCTGCTGCCAGCCGGGAATCACCCCGGACAGCGAGAAGGACGCGGGCTGGCCCTTCGTGTACGACTCGTCGAACACCTTGCCGGCCGGATAGATCTGACCGAGATAGTTGACCGTCAGCGAGGAGGTCGAGGTGATCGTGGTGCCCTTGCCCTTCTTGAGGACAGCGATACCGAGCTTGCTGACCTTCTTGGGCAGCCCGGCACGGGAGGTGAAGCCCTGCGGTGTGCCCTTCTTGTCGACGACGAGCTTGGGGATCTCGGATCTCGTGAGCATCTGCGGCTTGGCCGGATTCTGGACCTTGAGGAGCTCCACGACGAAGATCAGGCTGTCGCCTCCGCTGACGTCACCGCCGTTGCCGGTAGCGCCGTACCCATCCGCGGACGGCACCGTGATCAGCACGCGGTCGCCGGCATGCGCGCCCTGGATCCCCTCGCCGAAGCCCTTGATGACCTGGTTGACGGTGAAGATGGCAGGTTGACCGTTCTTGTCATAGGTCGACCCGAACTCGGAGCCGTCGCTCGCGTTGATGCCGAGGTAGTTCAGGGTGACCTCGGAGTCGCTGGTGACGGCGGCGCCCTTGCCCGGCCCCTTGTCGAGGACCTTGCTCTGCAGGGTGGCGAACGTCATCGGGGGCTTGAAGGCCACCTGCGGCTTGGCCCCGGTGGAACCCGAGACGCTGACGTCGGCAATGGAGCCCTTCTTCGCAGTCTGGCCCTCCTGGGGGTTGCTGCCACAGCCCGCAAGGACGAGCAGCAGCGGTAGGACGACAACGGCGACGGTACGACGCACGGACAACACCTCGCGGATCGGTTTCGGCCCGGTGGCCGATGGGAGAGCGACGGGACAGCCTAACCCAGTAGCCGGCATCGACCGTCGGCAGGCAGGCCGACGCTGGCTCCGGCCGCCGGCGGCTACATCGACTCGATCAGCCGCTCGACGCGCTCGTCGTGCGACCTGAACGGGTCCTTGCACAGCACCGTGCGTTGCGCCTGGTCGTTGAGCTTCAGGTGGACCCAGTCCACGGTGAAGTCCCGACGACGCTCCTGCGCGCGCCGGATGAACTCGCCGCGCAGGCGCGCCCGCGTTGTCTGCGGCGGCACGGACTTGGCCTCGAAGACCGTCAGGTCGTTGGTGACGCGAGCCACCGCCCCGCGCTTCTCGAGCAGGTAGTAGAGACCGCGGTTGCGGTGGATGTCGTGGTAGGCGAGGTCGAGCTGAGCCACGCGCGCCGAGGACAGCCCCAGGCCGTGCTGAGCCCGGTAACGCTCGATGAGTCGGTACTTGATGACCCAGTCGATCTCCCGCTCCACCAGGCTCAGGTCGTCGGACTCGACCGCCTTGAGGCTGCGCTCCCACAGGTCGAGGGCTGCGTCGACGGTCGGCGTATGCAGCTCCCGTCGGTCGACGAAGTCGACCGCCTTGCTCAGGTACTCGTTCTGGATGTCCAGCGCGGAGGCGTCGCGGCCGTTCGCCAGCCGCACCTTCCGCTGACCCGTCATGTCATGCGAGATCTCGCGGATGGCCCTGATCGGGTTCTCCATGGTCATGTCCCGCAGGACGACGCCCGCCTCGATCATGCGGAGCACGAGATCGGTCGTCGCCACCTTCAGCATGGTGGTCGTCTCGCTCATGTTGGAGTCACCGACGATGACGTGCAGCCGGCGGAACCGCTCGGCGTCGGCGTGCGGCTCGTCACGGGTGTTGATGATCGGGCGGGAGCGGGTGGTCGCGCTCGACACGCCCTCCCAGATGTGCTCGGCTCGTTGGCTGACCGAGTAGATGGCTCCTCGCGGCGTCTGCAGGACCTTGCCGGCACCGCAGATGATCTGCCGGCTCACCAGGAACGGGATCAGCACATCGGCAAGACGGGCGAACTCGCCGTGGCGGCCGACCAGGTAGTTCTCGTGGCATCCGTAGGAGTTGCCGGCCGAGTCGGTGTTGTTCTTGAACAGGTAGACGTCTCCGGCGATGCCCTCTTCACGTAGCCGGCGTTCGGCATCCACGAGGAGGCCCTCCAGCACGCGCTCCCCGGCTTTGTCGTGTGCGACGAGGTCGGTGACGGAGTCGCACTCAGGGGTTGCGTACTCGGGGTGGCTGCCGACGTCGAGGTAGAGACGCGCTCCGTTGCGGAGGAAGACGTTGCTGGACCGACCCCACGACACGACTCTGCGGAACAGGTAACGCGCGACCTCGTCCGGGGAGAGTCGGCGCGCGCCCTTGAACGTGCACGTCACGCCGTACTCGTTCTCGATCCCGAAGATGCGCCGGTCCACCTCCTCAGCCTATGTCAGAACGCTGCTCAGAGGTTCCAGCCTGAGAGGACTGGTCCGGAAAAGCTGTCGACCGGCATCACAGCAGACCCGCGTGGTCGAGCCCCAGATAGACGAGGTCGCTGCCGGTCATGGCACCCGCACGCAGCTGCGCCCGTACGTCGGAAATGTCCAGAACCACCGGCTCGCAATCCTCGAAGTCGTCAAGCAGCTGCACTCCGGAGGCGAGACAGTTGCGGGCGATCACGACGTGCCGCTGCCCGGTCGAGAACGTGGCCCGCGCGGTGACGACGTGTTCGAGGTCGCTGCCGACGTACCCCGTCTCCTCGGTGAGCTCGCGCGCCGCCGCCTCGAGGAACGTCTCACCGCGGTCCACGAACCCGCCCGGGATGTTGAGCACCACCCGGTCGGGGCCCGGTCGGAACTGACGTACGCAGACGAGCCGCCCCTCGGGCGTCAGGGCGAGAACACCTACGCTGTGGCCACCGCCGAACATCTCCCAGACAGCCTCGCGCCCGTCGGGCAGCCGGTACGTACGCCGGCTGACGCGGATCCAGCCGTCGTGGATCACCTCGTCGTCGCCGATGACCTCCCAGCGGCGCTCGTCGTCCGTGGGACGTGGCTCAACGGGGAACGCGTCAGCCATCCGAGCGGGTCGAACCCGGGTCGTCGGGCAGGTCATCCAGCTCGTCGGCAGGGTCGGTCGTGTCCGTCGTGGAACCCAGGTCCGGGGAGCCGGTGTCGGTCGCTGTGGGCACGCTGGGTCCGTCGTCCGTGACATCGTGGCCACTGTCGGGAGCGGTCTCGGCGGTCTGCGAGAACAGGTCGGCGAGCCGGGTGTCGGTGAGGCGGCGGAACTTGCGAGGTTGGCTGCGGGTGCGGTCGAGGACCGCGACCTCGAGCCGCTCGCGGTTGACCTCGCGCGTGGTCGCACCCTCGTGCCCGAGTGCGTCGACAGCCAGCCGGAGCGCGGCGGCGAGGGTGAGCCCGTCTGCATAGTGACTTTCGAGGTAGTCGTTGACGGGCTCGACCGCACCACCCATCACGGCGTACCCCTGGACGTCAGCCACCGACCCGTCGTAGGTGAGCCGGTAGATCTGGTCGTCGGCGGCGCTGTCACCGACCTCGGCGACGAAGATCTCGACCTCGTACGGCTTCTCACCGCCGGAAGAGAAGATCGTGCCGAGCGTCTGCGCGTAGGCGTTGGCCAGGCCACGCCCGGTGACATCACGGCGGTCATAGGAATAGCCGCGCATGTCGGCCAGGCGTACGCCGGCGATGCGGAGGTTCTCGAACTCGTTGTAGCGGCCGACGGCGGCGAAGGCGAGCCGATCGTAGAGCTCGGAGACCTTGTGGAGGGACGGCGACGTGTTCTCGGAGGCGAAGAGCAGTCCGTCCGCGTACTGCAGGACGACCAGGCTGCGCCCGCGGGCGATGCCTTTGCGGGCGAAGTCGGCCCGGTCCTTCATCAGCTGCTCGGGTGAGACGTAGAACGGCATCGACATGGTGGTGAGGGCTCCTGAGCGTCTCGGCGGCTTAGGTCAGCGGTGCAGCGGGGCCGTCTGGGCGCTGCATCCGGGCGGCGATGATCTCGTCGGCGACCTCGGCGACCTCGGCCTCGGCGAGCCGGGAGAAGCCGTCAGCGGTGACCATCGTCACCACCGGGAAGATGCGCCGGGTCAGGTCGGGCCCACCGGTGGCGGAATCGTCGTCGGCAGCGTCGTACAGGGCCTGGACGGTCGCCGTGACGCACTCGCGTGCGGAGAGGTCGTCGCGGTACAGCTTCTTCAGAGATCCACGGGCGAACATCGACCCTGATCCCACCGAGTGGAACGCCTGCTCTTCGTAGCGCCCGCCGGTCGCGTCGTAGGAGAAGATGCGGCCGACACCGATGAGCGGGTCGAAGCCTGCGAACAGCGGCACCACCGCCAGACCCTGCATCGCCATCCCGAGGTTGCTGCGGATCAACGAGGCGAGCCGGTTGGCCTTGCCGTCGAGGGACAGCGTGGTTCCCTCGATCTTCTCGTAGTGCTCGAGCTCGACCTGGAACAGCCGGACCATCTCGACCGCGATCCCGGCAGCCCCGGCAATGCCGACGCAGGAGTACTCGTCGGCCGGGAAGACCTTCTGGATGTCGCGCTGGGCGATGATGTTGCCCATCGTCGCCCGCCGGTCACCGGCCATCACGACCCCACCGGGAAACGTGGCCGCGACGATCGTCGTCCCGTGCGGGATCTCCGGCACCGTGCCGGTCAACGGCGTACGCCGGCCGGGCAACATCTCAGGCGCCTGCTGGGCGAGGAAGTCGGCGAAGGACGAGCTTCCGGGCGTGAGGTAGGCGCTGGGCAGGCGGGAGTCGCTCACAGGCGTCACTGTCCGCCCTTCTGCACGAATCCGCGCACGAACTCCTCGGCATTGGACTCCAGCACTTCGTCGATGTCGTCGAGGATCGCGTCGACGTCGTCGTCGAGCTTCTCCTTGCGTTCGGCCGCGGCATCGCTCGGCGCCTCTTCGAGGGGCGCCTCGTCCTCCGTGGACTTGCGCGTGGTCTTGTGCTGCTGGCCGCCTTCGCGTGCCATCGCCCACCTCCTTGTGGTTCGCCCTGCTCTGGAAACCCTACCCGTGCGACCCGCCCGACCTGCACAGATAGGCATCGGTCGTGTTCATGCCGTGATCGCGGCGAAGAGCTCCTCGGCGGTCTCGCAGCGGTCGAGGAGCTCGCCGACGTGCTGGCGGGTCCCGCGCGTCGGTTCCATCGTCGGGATCCGCTGCAGCGAGTCGCGGCCGGGCAGGTCGAAGATCACCGAGTCCCAGGACGCAGCCGCGATCCGGTCCGGGTACTGCGCCAGGCAGCGGCCCCGGAAGTACGCCCGGGTGTCCTCCGGTGGGGTCGTGACTGCCCGGACCACTTCGTCGTCAGTCAGCAGTCGTTCGATCGACCCCCGCGCCACCAGCCGGCCGTACAAGCCCTTGTCGCGGCGCAGGTCGGCGTACTGGAGGTCGATCAGGTGCAGCTTGGGATCGTCCCAGTTGAGGTTGTCGCGGTCGCGGTAGGACTCCAGCAGGGCCAGCTTGGCCACCCAGTCGAGCTGGTGGCGACACTCCATCGGGTCACGGCGCAGCGCTTCCAGGGTCGACCCCCAGCGGTCGAGGATGTCGGCCGTCTGGTCGTCGACGTCGTCGCCCATGGTGTCGTCGACGTAGGCGCGGGCGATGTCGAAGTAGATCTCCTGCAGGTCGAGCGCCGTCACCTGGCGGCCGTCCTTGAGCTTGATCAGGTGCTTCAGACTGATGTCGTGCGAGACCTGGTGCAGCTCGTTGATCGCCCCGTCGATGGCCAGGTCGGCACTGATCGCGCGGTCCTCGATCATCGCCAGGACCAGTGACGTGGTGCCGACCTTCAGGTAGGTCGAGATCTCGGCCAGGTTGGCGTCGCCGATGATGACATGCAGCCGCCGGTACTTCTCCGGGTCAGCGTGGGGCTCGTCGCGGGTGTTGACGATCGGGCGCTTCAGGGTCGTCTCGAGGCCGACCTCGACCTCGAAGTAGTCGGCCCGCTGGCTGAGCTGGAAGCCGTGCTTGGCCCCGTCCTGGCCGATCCCGACGCGTCCGGCCCCGCAGATCACCTGTCGGCTCACGAAGAACGGCGTGATGTGACGGACGATGTCGGGGAACGGTGTCGACCGCTGCATCAGGTAGTTCTCGTGGGCGCCGTACGACGCGCCCTTGTTGTCGGTGTTGTTCTTGTAGAGCACCAGCGGGTTCTGACCCGGTATCGAGACCGAGGCGGCTGCCCCTGACACGATCAGCTCCCCCGCCTTGTCCCAGAGCACGATGTCGCGTGGGTTGGTGCACTCGGGTGTGGAGTACTCCGGGTGGGCGTGGTCGACGTACAACCGGGCGCCGTTGGTCAGGATGAGGTTGGCAAGGCCGACGTCCTCGTCGGTGAGCTGGCTGGGGTCGGCGGCACCGCGGCTGAGGTCGAACCCGCGCGCGTCGCGAAGCGGGCTCTCCTCCTCGAAGTCCCAGCGCGCCCGGCGCGACCGCTGGCTGGTCGATGCGTAGGCGTTGACCAGCTGTGACGAGGTGAGCATCGGGTTGGCCGACGGGGTGCCGAGGACATGGATGCCGAACTCGGTCTCGGTTCCCATGATCCGCCGCACCGTCATGGTCTACACCCTACGGGCCGCGCGATTGAGGCAACCCCGCGGCGCCTGGCTCAGCTGCCTGTGCGGCCGCCAGCAAGCCGAAGACGGCAAGCATGGTCGGGCTCAGTACATCCGGTCCCGGTTGCCGGGACCGCTCGCGAGCCGCTCGTCGACCTGGTCGAGCCGACGTCGTTGGTCGGACACGCGTACGGGCTTCTCACGCTGCGCTGAGTAGATGAGGAGGGCCGTCAGGACGAGGAAAATGATCACCGCAAGTGTCATGACGCCTCCCGTCCGACCCGGAGGCCGGCTGTCCGGCAGGTACCGGTGGTTTCAGAGTACTCCGTTCGTCCGGATTTCCCTATGGTCCGCAGGCGCCGCCTCGACGACCGGCCGCGGCTCGGCTCGAGCTCCGGGCAGCCTCGTTCGCCGTTCGCGCAACGTGGCACGATGACGGCGTGCGTGTGTTGGTCGTCCCGCTGACCCTCTTGGCTCTGGGCTGTGCGGGCTGCAGCAGTGGTTCCACGGGTGACGACGGCCCCAGGAGCACTGGTTCACCGCCGTCCCAGCCGACCGCCGGTCAGGAGTCCATCTCGGTCACGAGCTCCGACTTCACCGACGGCACCCCGCTCGACAAGAGTCTCAGCTGCGACGGGCCGGGCCTTTCACCTTCGCTGGCGTGGGACGGCGTGCCTGCGTCGGCGCAGTCGCTGGCGCTGGTGGTGGCCGACCCGGATGCCCCGGGAGCGACCTACTACCACTGGCTCCTCGTGGACATACCAGCCACGGTCGACCACGTGGCCGCCGGCCACTCACCGATCGGCGGGATCGAGGCGACCAACTCGGCAGGACGACTCGGATACACCCCGCCCTGCCCGCCGTCAGGCGTGCACCACTACCGGTTCACCGTCTACGCGTTGGCGAAGCCGACCGGGCTGCAGACAGGCGCAGGCGTGTCGACCGCCATCGACGCGATCGCTACGCGAGCCATCGCGAGCGGCACGCTCGTCGGCACGTATTCGCGGGGCTGACCGGTGACCGACTTCGACGATGGCTGGGACGTGCAGGCGGTCCTCGTGGACGGCCGGTGGGTGGACCGCACCCCGCGCAGACCCGAGGTTGAGGCGCCGCTGCGTCGGGAAGCCGCGCTGCTGCCGTGGCTGGCGCCCCGGCTACCCCTGCCCGTCCCTCGGCCCGCCATCATCTGCGAGGAGCCGCTGACCGCCCGGCACGCCTTGCTCGTGGGCGAGCCCTGCCCCGGTACCTCCGCGTCGCAGGGCGCCGCTGTGGGCGGCTTCCTGCGGGCGCTGCATGCCGTCGACCCGCTCGAGGCCGCGCGCCACGGAGCGCTGGACGCTGAATCCGCCTTGAACGCGGCTCAGGCCATTCGGGAACGCATGCAGCGTGACGTGCTGCCGATGGTCTCCGGCGAGCTGCAAGCTCCCGCGTCGGCCCTGTTGGCTCGGCTGACACGGCCGGTCGACGACCCGCGGCTGGTTCACGGCGACCTCGGCCCGGCGCACATCCGGGTCGACGGCGAGTCGGTCGGGGGGATCATCGACTGGGGTGACAGTTGCCTCGGTGACCCGGCCCTCGACCTGGCATGGGTGCTGTACGGTTCTGCGCCGCCGTTTGCCCGTGCTGTGCGATCGGCATACGGCCTCGATGACACGGTGGACCGGCGCGCACTGGACTGGCGCCTGCTCGGCCCCTGGCACGAAGTGCTGTACGGGCTCGACATCGACGAACCGGACTGGGTGCGCAGCGGGATGCAGGGTGTGGAGAAACGGCTCAACGCCCTGTCGACGCTGCTGGGTTAGAGGTATTGGCCGGTGTTGGCGACGTTGTCGATGGACCGGCCGGGCTCGGTGCCCTGCTTGCCGGAGATGAGGGTCCGGATGAACACGATGCGCTCACCCTTCTTGCCCGAGATCCGCGCCCAGTCGTCGGGGTTGGTGGTGTTGGGCAGGTCCTCGTTCTCCTTGAACTCGTCGACACACGCCTGCAGGAGGTGCTGGACGCGTAACCCCTTCTGGTTTGCCTCGAGCAAGTCCTTGATCGCCATCTTCTTGGCGCGGTCGACGATGTTCTGGATCATGGCTCCGGAGTTGAAGTCCTTGAAGTACAGGACCTCCTTGTCACCGTTGGCGTAGGTGACCTCGAGGAAACGGTTCTCCTCGGACTCGGTGTACATCCGCTCTACTGTGCGCTGGATCATGGCCGCCACGCACTCGTCGCGATTGCCGCCGAACTCCGCCAGGTCGTCCTGGTGCAGCGGCAGGCTCGCCTTCAGATAGATGGAGAAGATGTCGCGGGCGCCTTCTGCGTCCGGGCGCTCGATCTTGATCTTCACGTCGAGCCGACCGGGTCGCAGGATGGCGGGGTCGATCATGTCCTCGCGGTTGGAGGCGCCGATCACGATGACGTTCTCCAGACCCTCGACGCCGTCGATCTCGCTGAGCAGCTGCGGGACGATGGTGTTCTCGACGTCGGACGAGACGCCCGAGCCGCGGGTACGGAACAGCGAGTCCATCTCGTCGAAGAACACGATGACCGGCGTACCTTCGCTGGCCTTCTCACGAGCACGTTGGAACACGAGACGGATGTGCCGCTCGGTCTCACCGACGTACTTGTTGAGAAGCTCGGGGCCCTTGATGTTGAGGAAGTACGACTTGCCTTCCTCGCCGGTCTTGGCCGCGACCTTCTTGGCGAGCGAGTTGGCGACCGCTTTGGCGATCAGCGTCTTGCCGCAGCCGGGCGGGCCGTACAGCAGTACGCCCTTAGGCGGCTTGAGCTCGTGCTCGAGGAAGAGGTCGGGGTGCAGGTAAGGCAACTCGATCGCGTCACGGATCTGGTCGATCTGCCGGATCAGGCCACCGATCTTGGTGTAGTCGATGTCGGGGACCTCTTCGAGGACGAGCTCCTCGACCTCGGTCTTCGGGATGCGCTCGTAGATGTAGCCGGCCCGTGAGTCGAGCAACACGGAGTCACCGGCGCGGATCTTCTGGTCGCGCAGCGGTGCGGCGATGCGCACGACCCGCTCCTCGTCTGCGTTGGCGATGACCAGCGCGCGCTCACCGTCGGCCAGCACCTCCTTGAGCATGACCACTTCACCGATCTGCTCGAAATGCAGCGCCGCCACGACGTTGAGGGCTTCGTTGAGCATGACCTCCTGGCCACGCTGCAGCTCCTCTGCGTCGACGTTGGGGCTGACGTTGACGCGCAGCTTGCGGCCACCGGTGAACACATCGATGGTGTCGTCGTCGTTGTGACCGAGGAAGGTGCCGAAGCCGGTCGGCGGCTGCGCCAGCCGGTCGACCTCTTCCTTCAGCGTCATGATCTGGTCGCGCGCTTCGCGCAAGGTGGAGGCAAGGCGTTCGTTCTGCGACGTGAGAGATCCCAGCGACGACTGGGCCTCGGCAAGGCGTTGCTCCAGGAACCGGGTGGCCTGTGGCGCATCGGACAGCCGCTGCCGCAGCTCGGACACTTCGGCCTCGAGGAAACCGACCTGTGTCTGCAGCTCCTGCGCTGTGCGCGAGCCGCGGTCGTGTCCGTCTTCGTGTGCAGTCACCGAAACCACCTCCGTTGGAGGACCACTGATCCCCAACCTACCTGGGGATGCCTCCCAGCATGCGCCGACTTGCCCCGTGTCGGTACCTGTCTGTGACCTCTCGCCCAAAGTGTGACTGGGCGGCCCACGCCCCGCATCATCCGAACGGGTGTCCGGGGTGGAGAGATTCAACCGTCAGTGACGTTCGGACCACCCGCGGTAATCGCGGGCGGAGTGAGGCAGCTGCGACTACTGCCCCGGTTCGGCCTCCGACTCGAGGAGTTCGGAGTCGGTCTCCAGGAGCTCGGAGTCGGTCTCCAGGAGCTCGGAGTCGGTCTCCAGGAGCTCGGAGTCGGTCTCCAGGAGCTCGGAGAACTCAGATGGCCGCGGTCCGGCGTAGTCGGGGCCGTAGGCGCCGGGCGCCGGGCGTCTGCTCTTGCGTGGCATCGAGGCACCCGGGGCCATCCGGCGAGCGGTGACGAGGAACCCTGTGTGGCCGTTCATCTTGTGCTGCGGCCGCACCGCAAGTCCCTCGACGTGCCAGCCACGGACCATCGTCTCCCAGGCGTGGGGGTCGGTGAACCCGCCGTGCTCGCGGATTGTCTCGATGAACCGGCTGAGCTGGGTCGTCGTGGCGACGTAGGCGCAGACGATGCCGCCCGGGACGAGTGCGGCGGAGACAGCGGGCACGCATTCCCAGGGCGCCAACATGTCGAGCACGACCCGGTCGACGTCCCGTTCGTCGAGGTCGGTAGCGAGGTCGCCGACTTTGACGTTCCAGTCGGGATGCTCCGCACCGAAGAACGACGTCACGTTGCGCACCGCGATCTCAGCGAAGTCTTCCCGCCGCTCGTACGACGTCACGTGTCCGCCCGGGACCACGGCGCGCAACAGCGAACACGTCAGAGCCCCGGACCCTACGCCCGCCTCGACGACCCGGGCGCCCGGGAAGATGTCGGCCATCATGACGATCTGCGCTGCATCCTTCGGGTAGACGACCGCGGCGCCGCGGGGCATCGACACCACGAAGTTCTCCAGCAACGGGCGCAGGACGAGGTACTCCGTGCCGCCGCTCGAGGTGATCACCGTGCCGTCCGGTCCGCCGATGAGGTCGTCGTGCTGGAGTGCGCCCTTGGCCGTGAAGAAGGTCTTGCCCACTTCGAGCAGCACGCTGTGGTTGCGACCCTTCGGATCGGTCAGCCGCACTCGCTCGCCCGCTTGTAGTTGACCACGCCGCACGCCGGAACGGGTCGGGTCAGACGATGGAGGCGTGCCCTGAGGCGGCAGCTGTGGCTCTGGCGGCATCAGCGGCTCTGGTTGAAGGCGGCGTCGACGTCCCGCGCGACCAGCACGCCGAAGATGGACCCGTCGGCCTCCACCAGGACGTACTCAGAGGCGGGCGTCAGGTTCATCGCGCGAAGCAGCGGCTCACCGGTCAGGTCAGCCGACAGCATCAGCCCCTCCTCGAGCCGGCGAGCCACGTCGCCGATGGGCACCCATGGTTGCCGTTCGGTGGGGGTCGAGGTGATCGCGGCCTCGTTGACGATGCCGGCAGGGCGACCATCGGCGGTCACGACGACGATGGAGCCGGCGTGTGCCTCCTGGGCGCGTCGCACACCCTCGGAGATGGGCAGGTCTGCCGGGACGCCGATGGCCGGCCGGGCGATCCGTCGCGCGACGATGCCGGGCAGACGTCCGCGCAGCTTCGACACCTGCAACGACTGGGTCGCACCCGCCCAGAGGAACGCACCCAGCATGAAACCGAGCAGATAGTCGATGACGCCGGCCTGGTAGCCGAGTGCCGGCATGATGATCGGCGCGTAGCTCACCGCGAGGATCGCTGCTGCCCGACCACCCCAGGCCGCGACGGTCACGCCGAGGTTGCGGCGCCGTGTCAGACCCCAGACGGCCGACTGCAGCACCCGGCCGCCGTCAAGGGGAAGTCCGGGCACCAGGTTGAGCGCGCCGACGATCAGGTTCGCGCCGGCCAGTGATGCCACCGCGAAGCGCAGGATTCCCGGTTCGAACAGGTCGATCGCAAAGAAGGCAACGGCACCCACCAGCAGCGAAGTGAGCGGGCCGACCACAGCGATGACGAACTCCCGCCAGGGCGTCGTCGCTTCGCCCTCGATCTCGGTGGCCCCGCCCAGGAAGTGCAGATTGATCGACAGCACCGGCATGTCGAACACCCGAGCCGCCAACGCATGAGACAGCTCGTGCAACAGCACGGACCCGTAGAGCAGCACAGCGAACGCGGCGCCGACGACGTACGCCCACCCGCCGATGCCAGGTGCAACCTGCTCGACGCGCGGCGCCATCACCACCGCGATCAGGCCGACGATGAGGAACCAGGAGTTGGCGACGGTCACGTCGATGCCCGCGACGGTGCCCAGCCGGAAGGTTCCGGGGGCAGTACGCGGCCGTGAAGGCGACGGACGATCGGCAGGACTCACCCCACAACGCTATCTGGTGTTGTCGGAGCCGTGGCCTAGCGTGGTCGGTATGACTACGCATGTCGATGATCCGGCCGGCCGACCGAGCCTCGCGGCCGAGGACGGCAACGAGGCCGCGCACGAGGTCGTGGACGCCTTCGCCGGCCTCACCCGGGCCAACTCGCTGTCGCCGAGCCGGGCCAGCGACTTCATGACATGCCCCCTGCTCTACCGCTTCCGGGTGATCGACAAGCTTCCCGAGACGCCGAGCATCGACGCCGTACGCGGCTCGGTCGTCCACAAGGTCCTCGAGGACCTGTTCGACCTGCCCGCCCCCGACCGCACCCACGAGCGAGCCAACCTGTTGCTCCCCTCGATCTGGGAAGAGATCCTGGCCGCCGAGCCCGAGCTCGCCGAGATGTTCGGCGAAGCCACGACCGACCTGGCCACGTGGCTCGAGCAGTGCCGCTCCTTGCTCGGGCGCTACTTCACCCTCGAGGACCCCCAGCGTCTCGAGCCGGCCGAGCGCGAGGTCCACGTGGCCACGACGCTCGACTCCGGACTGACGATCCACGGCTACATCGATCGGGTCGACGTCGCCCCCACGGGCGAGGTCCGCATCGTCGATTACAAGACCGGCCGCTCCCCCGGCGAGCACTTCGAGACCAAGGCGCTGTTCCAGATGAAGTTCTACGCCCTCGTGGTGTGGCGCACGCGCGGCATCATTCCGCGCATGCTCCAGCTCATCTATCTCGGCAACGGTGAGCTGTTGCGTTACGAGCCCGACGAGAGCGACCTGCTCGCCACCGAGCGCAAGGTGCAGGCCCTGTGGGACGCCATCCAGCGTGCGACTGCCAGCGGAGATTTCCGCCCGAACCGCACGGTCCTGTGCGGCTGGTGCGACCACCAGGCGATCTGCCCGGCCTGGGGCGGCACCCCGCCGCCACTACCGGTTGCCTCCGACGAGGCCACCGCACCTCAGTAGAGGTGGCAGGCGACCTCCACGTCGTCTGACGGACGCAGGCGCGGATCCTCCCCCGGGTGGAACCGTACCTCGACACCGTGGCCGGTCGGTTCGACAGCCTCGACCCCGGTCCAGAATCGTGCCTCGGGGTTCTCGCCCTTGACCTCGTCCAGCAGCGACGAGAGCGTCTCCGGGCTGCTCTCACTGGTCGCCTTGAGCTTGGCCGGACCGTGGTCCTGAGCGGCCAGCGCGTCGAGGTTGCCGATCTGGTTGCGTTCGAGGTCGAACGTCGAGATGCCGGACTTGAGCCAGTGGGCCTCGAGCAAGGCGACCAGGTCACGAGACTCCCAGCCACACTTGTCAAACGCCACCGGACAGCGCGGATGGAACGCGCAGCCCTCGGGCGGGCGCGCAGCGTCGGGGATCTCGCCTTTCAGGAGGTCACGCGGCAACGTCCGATCCGGGTCAGGGTCTGGGATGGCAGCCAGGAGTGCCTTGGTGTACGGGTGCTTGGGATTCTGGAAGATCGACTGGGTGTCCCCGATCTCGACGATCCGGCCCAGGTACATGATCGCGATCCGGTCGCAGAAGAACTTCGCGCTCGCCAGGTCGTGCGTGATGTAGACGTAGGTGAGGTCGAGCTCGTCGCGGAGGTCGAGCATGAGCTGCAGGATCTTCGCCCGCACGCTCATGTCGAGCATCGAGATCGGCTCGTCCGCGACGAGCACCTTCGGACCCATGATGATCGCCCGGGCGATCACCACCCGCTGCTTCTGCCCACCGGAGAGGTCGCGCGGGTACTTGGTCATGAACAGCTCGACCGGTGAGAGGCCGACGGTCTCGAGCGACTCGACCACGCGGGTACGCCGTTCCTCGGCCGACCTGATGCCATGCACGCGTAGCGGGTCGCCGACAGCCTGCTCGACCGTCATCGCCGGGTTGAGCGCAGCATTCGGATCCTGGAAGACCATCTGCACGTCCTGCCGGATCTTCCGCAGCTCGCGGCGTGACAGGGAGGCGATGTCGGTGCCCTCGAACAGGATCGACCCGGTCGTGGCCGGAGCGAGCCCGAGCAGCGCCCGGCCCAGCGTCGACTTGCCGCTGCCGCTCTCACCGACCAGCCCGACGACTTCGCCCTTGTGCATGGTCAGGTTGACTCCGTCGACCGCCTTCACGGTGCCACTGCCTCGACCGAGCAGGCGCGACAGCGAACTGCCCTGGAGCGCGAAGTGGACGGACAGGTCACGGATGTCGACCACGGTCTCGCTGCTCGTGACCCGGTCGACCTGGTGGTCAGGCTTCGTCGGCAAGGCTGAGCTCCTTCTGCTCGACACGTTCGGTCCCGCCAGCCGGGATCAGCTCATCCGGGCCGGACAGCCAGCACTCCACCTCGGTACCGGCAGACGTCCGGGTCGGGACCGGGTCCTGGTCGAGGCACACGCTCATCGCCTCGGGGCATCGGGGATGGAACCGGCATCCCGAGGGCGGGTCTACCAGGTCCGGCGGCGCCCCGGGGATGAAGTTCAGTCCGGTGGTGGACAGGCTGATCGTGGAGCGCAAGAGCTCTCGGGTATAGGGATGCTGCGGGTTGCCGAAGACCTGGCGCACCGTGCCCTGCTCGACGATCCGGCCGGCGTACATGACCGCGACCCTGTCGCACGCCTCGGCAACGATGCCCAGGTTGTGCGTGATCAGCAGCATCGCGGTGTCGAAGTTGCGGCGCAGATCGTTGAGGATCTCGATGATCTGCGCCTCGACCAGCACGTCGAGCGCGGTGGTCGGCTCGTCGGCGACGATGAACGCCGGGCGCAGCACCAGCGCCAGCGCGATCATCAGTCGTTGCCGCATACCGCCCGAGAACTCGTGTGGGTACGACTTGTAGCGCGTCGGCGGGATACCGATGAGGCGAAGCACCTCGAGCGCGCGCTCCCGCAGCTCGCGCTTGGACAGGCCCGGTTCGTGCTGCTTGATCGTCTCCTCGAAGTGCTGCGAGACACGCATGAGCGGGTTGAGGCGGGTGAGCGGCTCCTGGAAGATCATGCCCATCTCACTGCCGCGCAAGCGGTAGGACTCCTTGCTGCTCATGGACAGGATGTCCTCGCCCTTGAACAGCACCTGACCGTCACGCTTGGCGCCCTCCGGCAACAGCCCCATCAGACCGCGGCCCAGGGTGGACTTCCCGCAGCCTGACTCGCCCACCAGACCAAGGGTCTCACCGGCGGCCAGGTCGAAGCTGACACCGTCGACCGCCCGGATCGCCCCGCGGGTGGTGCCGTACCAGACCCGCACGTCCTGGGCCGAGATCACCGGTCCGGAGTAGCTGTCGGTTCGTGCCGAGTGTTCCTGAATCGTCATCGAGCCGACTCCTTGGTGCCAGGCTGGACGGCAGAGTCGCGGGCCGGCATGACCACCGGTAGCAGCCGGCGGCGGCGCAGGGTGGGGTTGAGCGTCTCGTTGAGGCCCTCACCGACCAGCGTCAGTCCGGTCACGAGCAGCACGATGGCCAGGCCCGGGTACAGACCCGTCCACCAGACACCGGCTCCCGCGTCGTCCAGGGCCCGCTGCAGGTCGAAGCCCCACTCCGCCGCCTCGGTCGGCTGGATCCCGAGGCCCAGGAAGCCGAGTCCGGCCAGCGTGAGGATGGCGTCGGCGGCGTTGAGCGTGCCGAGGACCGGCACGCTCTGCACGACGTTGCCGAACAGGTAGCGGCGCATGATCACGCCGTCGGTGGCACCGATGGCCCGGGCGGCCTCGACGTAGGTCGCCTCCTTCGCGCTCACCGTGGTGTTGCGGACGACCCGGAAGTACTGCGGCACGTAGATCGCCGTCAGCGACAGAGCCACGGCGATCACGCTTCCGCCCAGCAGATTCACCAGCAGGAAGGAGAAGACGATGGCCAGCAGGAAAGACGGGAACGCGAACATGGCGTCCATGATCAGCACCAGGATGCGGTCGAGCCATCCGCCGTAGTAGCCGGAAACCAATCCGAGCGGCACGCCGATCACGATGCAGAACAGGATCGACAAGAACACGACCTCGATCGCGGTCCGGGCGCCCCAGATGATGCGGGAGAACACGTCGAAGAAGAGGTCGTTGGTGCCGAAGATGTGGTTGCCGGTGGGGTGACCGAGCTTGGTGAAGCGGACCCCGTCGACACTTGACTGGGAGAATCCGTAGGGCGCGAGCCAGGGAGCGAACAGCGCACAGATGATGAAGACCGTGGTGATCACGATGCCGATGACCAGCATCCACCGGGCGAAACCTGAGGTCTGCGTGAACGGCTTGGTGATCGCAGCCGGGAGGATGCGCATCAGTACCTCACTCGCGGGTCGATGAGGGCGTTGACGATGTCGACGAGCAGGCTGATGAGGACGATCGCGACCGCGAAGATCGTGATGATCCCCTGGACGGCGCCGTAGTCACGGTCGTTGATGTAGCTCACGAGCTTCTGACCCAGCCCCGGCCAGTTGAACGTCGACTCGGTCAGCACCGCACCGCCGAGCAGCAGGGCGAACTGCAGACCGACGACCGTGATGACAGGCACCAGCGCATTGCGGAAGGCGTGTCGACGCGTGACCTTGCCCCGGTCGATGCCGCGGGCCTCGGCAGCCTCGACGTAGTCGCTCTGCATGGTCTGGAGGATGTTGACGCGCACCAACCTGATGAAGACACCAGAGACCAGGAGACCGAGGGTCAGGGCCGGCAGCACGAGATGCTTCAGCACGTCCTGGATGGCGGTTCCGTCACCGCTGAGAAACACGTCGATGAGCAGGATGTGCGTATGCGGCTCGACCGTGAAGATCGTGATCGGGCTGGCATCGCCCGACGTCGGTAACCCGACCCGTGGAGCGACATACGCCTGGAGGAGGAAGCCCACGAAGAAGACCGGGGCTGCGTAGGTGAGGATGCCGAAGAGCCGGATCGCGACATCGGGGACGCGGTCACGCGTACGTCCCGCGACGAGTCCGAGCGGGATCCCGATCACGAGGGCGAGCAAGAAGCCCGCCGCGGTGAGGCTCAGGGTGGCGCCACCGTTGTCGCGGATGACGTGCAGGACCGGTTGGTTGTCGGTGAACGTGGTTCCGAAGTCGAGCCGGAGCACGGAGGAGAGGTACTCCCAGTACTGCACGATCATCGGCTTGTTGAGTCCCAACGCCTCTCGACGCTGCTCCAGCGCAGTCGGGTCGAGCCGACCGCCCAGCGCCGCCGAGATGGGATCCCCGGGCGCCACCCGAAGGACCACGAAGACGACCGTCAGAAGCACCCAGATCATCGGAATGACGAGGAGGGTGCGCTGAAGGATGTACCTCGGGAGGGATCCTGAAGAGGACCTAGTCATCGATCATGTTCTCCAGACATGGGTCGTGGGGAGGAACCCCAGGGGCCACTCCCCACGACCACTGCCTTTGCTCGGGTTATGCGTTCTTCGTGACCAGCCAGAACCGGAAGATGAACGTCGGGTCGAGGGTGTCCTCGACACCCTTGATCCCAGCACCGTACACGCCGATGTTCTTGCCCACCCACGAGGGGATGAACGGCACGTCGCGGGCGGCGATGTCCTGGAGCTTCTTGAAGTCCGCCTCACGCTGGGTCTGGTCGGACGTGCCCTGCTCGTCGGCGATCAGCTTGTTGACCTCCGCGTTGGAGTAGCCGTTCTGGAAGAACCCGCCATCCACCATGAAGGGCGACAGGTAGTCGTCCGTGTCGGGGTAGTCAGGGAACCAGCCGAGCATGAACAGGTCATAGGCACCCTCCTTGTTGATCGTCTGGTACTGCTCCCACTCGGCACTCTTGAGCGTGACCTTGAACAGGCCGCTCTCATCGAGCTGACGCTGCACCTCGGTGGCCTCATCGACCGCGTTCGGACCGTAGTGCGTGGGCGTGTAGCCGAGGGTCAGGTCGACCGGGGTCTTGATGCCTGCGTCGGAGAGGATCTTCTTCGCTGCGGCGACGTCCGGCGAGCCGTACGCCTCCTTGTACGAGTCGACCTGGCCGGCGTAGCCGGGCGGCACGATCGAGTACAGCGGCGCCACGATGCCGTCGTAGGCGTTCTTGGCGATCGCGTCGCGGTCGAAGATCTGGGCGGCGGCCTGCCGGATGGCGGGGTTCTTGCCGACCGGACCGTTGACCTTCCAGACCCAGTACCGGATCTCGGAGCCTTCTCCCGTGGCCACGGTGACCTTGCTGTTGCCCTCGAGGTCCTTGATGTCGGTCGGGCTCAGGCTGCGCCACGCGACGTCGATCTCCCCGTTCTCCACGGCGAGCTTGAGCGCGGAAGGCTCCTGGTAGTACTTCACGAAGACCTGCGGCGCCTGTCCGACGTTGTCGCCGGTGTAGTTCTCGTTGAGGTCGAGAACGGCCTGCTCGCCGGACTTGTACTGAGCCAGCTTGTAAGGGCCGGAGCCGATGATCTTGTCGTCGGCCAGCTTCTTGTCAGCCGGGAAGACGTCCTCGTTCACGATGGCAGCTGCGCCGGGGTAGGTGAGGATGTACTGGAACGTGGTGTCCGGGTGGTCGAGGTGGAAGATCACGGTGGTGTCGTCGGGGGTCTCGATGGCCCCGTCGTTCATCGTGACCTTGCCCTTCTTGTCCGTGCTGGTGATGCTGCCCAACAGGTAGATGGCGGCGCCGTTCGGGTCCTGGATGTTGATGGCCCGCTCGAGGCTGTACTTGACGTCGGATGACGTCAGGGGGTCGCCGTTGGAGAACTTCTCACCTGCCTTCAGGGTGCAGGTCAGGGTCGACGGGTCGCTGTACTCGCACTTCTCGGCAGCGTCGCCGACGATGTCGGTCTGCTGCGCCGGCACCGTCAGGAGCGTCTGGTAGAGGTTGTACTCCAGGGTCGTCGAGCCGAGGTCGTAGGACCCGGCCGGGTCGAGTGCGGTGACAGTGTCGGTTGTCCCCAGGATGTACGCGTCACCGACGGCATTGGACGTGCCGCCGTTGCCGTTTCCGCCACTGTCGCTGCCACCGCAGGCCGCAGCGGCTGCCAACAGCACGCCTGCTCCGCCCACTGCGATCCATTTCTTTGCAAAACCCACCTTGTTGCTCCCGTCAGGTATGTCCTCTGGTCTGGTGTGACCACCATGGACCCTAACGGGGCCGAGAGTGTCATGTCAGCAAGGTTCGGTCACGAGACGGTTACAGACGTAGGTGTCGGGACCCCGATGAAGCGGGCGGTAACGTCAGGAAGAGGGCGTCCCGACGAGTTCACGCAAGGTGGCGAGGGTGATGCCGAGCAGTGACTCGTGCCGGTGGCGGGCAGGGCTGGGCGGCACCGGCACGTGGTTGGGCACGACGACGACCGTGCAGCCTGCCGCCTCCGCCGACGCTGCTCCGGGCGGGGAGTCCTCGATCGCCACGGTGGTCGCGGGGTGGACACCCAGCAGGTCTGCGGCCAGCAGGTACGCGTCCGGAGCCGGCTTGCCTCGGGTGACCGACTCCCCCGTCACGATCGCGTCGAACCGACCGGCGGGCAGCGACGTGACCACGGCGGTGGCGAAGCGGTCGTACGACATCGTCACCAGCGCTGTCGGCAGCCCGGCGTCGTTGCAGGCGGTGAGGAGCTCGACCGCGCCCGGCCGCCACACGACGCCGTGCTCGACGATCTCGGCCACGACCCGGTCGACCAGCTCCGCGACCACTTCCTCGGCGGTCTGGGGCAGGCCCATGCGGGCCTTCATGTACCTGCCGGAGTCGATCAGGTCGTTGCCGACCAGGGCGAGACCGTCCTCGCGGGTCCAGGTCGCACCGTAGCGCGCCGCCATGGCGTGCTCGGCTGCCATCCACGCCGGCTCTGTCTCGCACAGCGTCCCGTCCATGTCGAACAGCACGGCTTGCAGCGGACCCGGCGGTCCATCTTGTCGAGGCGCTCGATCTCGACGATCACGATCAGCGAGTCTTGGCCCGTCACCTCGCATTGAAGTACTTGGCTTCGGGGTGGTGGACGACGAGGGCGTCGGTGGATTGTTCGGGATGCAGCTGGAGCTCCTCGCTGAGCTTCACACCGATGCGCTCGGGGCGGAGCAACCGCACGAGCGTGGCGCGGTCCTCGAGGTCCGGACAGGCGGGATAGCCGAAGGAGTACCGCGAACCCCGGTAACCCTGCCGGAAGACGTCGCCCATGTCGTCGGGGTCCTCGCCGGAGAAGCCGAGCTCGTCGCGGACCCGGGCGTGCCAGTACTCCGCCAGGGCCTCGGTGAGCTGCACCGAGAGCCCGTGCAGCTCGAGGTAGTCACGGTAGGCGTTCTGGGCGAAGAGCTCACCGGTCACCTCGCTCACGTGACCGCCCATCGTCACCAGGTGGAAGGCGATCACGTCCAGTTCGCCGGAGTCCTTCGGGCGGAAGAAGTCCGCCAGACAGAGGAACCGGTCACGCTGCTGGCGCGGGAACGTGAACCGGGCGATCTCGTCGACCCGGGTGTCTGCGTCGAGCACGACCACGTCGTTGCCCTCGCTGTAGCAGGGCCAGTAGCCATAGACGACCGCCGGCTCCATGATCCCCTCGGTCTGGATGCGGTTCATCCAGGACCGCAGCCGGGGTCTGCCCTCCGTCTCGATGAGCTCGTCGTACGACGGTCCGTCACCACGAGAGGACTTGAGCCCCCACTGGCCCATGAACGTGGCCCGCTCATCGAGATACGACGCGAACTCGGCCAACGGCACGCCCTTGACGATGCGATCGCCCCAGAACGGCGGCGTCGGGACCGGGTTGGTGACCGAGACGTCGGACCGTGCGGGGACATCGATCGGCGCATCGTCGGACCGGGGCCGTTCCTGCACCTTGACCCGGCGTTCGCGCAGCGCCGGCAGCTCGGCACCCTCGACGCCACGCTTGACGGCCATCACTGCGTCCATGAGGCGGAGCCCCTCGAACGCGTCGCGCGCATACCGCACTTCGCCGTCGAAGAGCTGTGCGAGATCCTGCTCGACGTAGGCGCGGGTGAGCGCGGCACCACCGAGCATGACCGGCCATCGCGCGGACATGCCACGAGAGTTGAGCTCCTCGAGGTTCTCCTTCATGATCACCGTGCTCTTGACGAGCAGACCCGACATGCCGATGACGTCGGCCTCGTGCTCCTCGGCGGCCTCGAGGATGGCGTTGACCGGCTGCTTGATGCCGAGGTTGTGGACCGTGTAGCCGTTGTTGCTCAAGATGATGTCGACCAGGTTCTTGCCGATGTCGTGGACGTCGCCCTTGACCGTCGCGAGCACGATCGTGCCCTTGCCCCTGTCGTCGGACTTGTCCATGTGCGGTTCGAGATAGGCGACAGCCGCTTTCATCACCTCAGCCGACTGAAGCACGAACGGGAGCTGCATCTCACCCGACCCGAACAGCTCCCCGACCACCTTCATGCCGGACAGCAGCTCGTCGTTGATGATGTCCAGCGCGCTGCTCCCGGACGCCATCGCCTCGTCGAGGTCTGCCTCGAGCCCGTTGCGCTCACCGTCGATGATGCGCCGGGTGAGCCGTTCGGACAGCGGCAACGCCGCCAGCTCCGCTGCGCGGGTCTCTCGCGTGTCGGTCGTCGTCACGCCCGCGAAGATCTCGAGCATGGTCTGCAGGGGGTCGTAGTCGTCGGTCCGCCGGTCGTAGACGAGATCGAGAGCAACCTTGCGCTGCTCGTCGGGGATGCGGGCCAGCGGCAGGATCTTGGCGGTGTGGACGATCGCCGAGTCGAGGCCGGCCTTGACGCACTCGTGCAGGAAGACGGAGTTCAGCACCACCCGCGTCGCGGGGCTCAGCCCGAACGAGACGTTCGAGACGCCGAGCGTGGTCTGCACGTCGGGGTAGCGCCGCTTGACCTCCCGGATCGCGTTGATCGTCTCGAGCGCGTCCCGGCGCGTCTCTTCCTGGCCGGTGCCGATCGGGAACGTGAGGCAGTCGACGATGATGTCGCCGGTGCGGAGTCCCCACTCCTGAGTGAGGGCATCGATGAGACGCGAGGCCACCGCGACCTTCCAGTCAGCGGTCCGCGCCTGACCCTCCTCGTCGATGGTCAGTGCCACGACTGCGGCTCCGTGCTCCTTGATGATCGGCATCACGCGGGCGAAACGTGAGGTGGGCCCGTCGCCGTCCTCGTAATTGACGGAGTTGATGACACAGCGGCCGGCGAGGCTCTCCAGCCCGGCTTCGATGAGTTCCGGCTCGGTCGAGTCGAGGACGATGGGCAACGTGGACGACGTCGCCAGCCGGAAGGCCGCCTCTCTCATGTCGGCGACTCCGTCACGCCCGACGTAGTCGACGTTGAGGTCGAGCATGTGGGCACCGTCGCGGATCTGGGCGCGGGCGATCTCGACGCAGTCGTCCCACTTCTCCGCGAGCATCGCCTCTTTGAACGCCTTGCTCCCGTTGGCGTTGGTGCGCTCCCCGATCGAGAGGTAGGACGTGTCCTGTCGGAACGGGACGTGCTGGTAGAGAGACGAGGCGCCGGGCTCGCGGCGTGGCTTGCGTGGCGTGAGGTCGCGTCCGCGGACCCGCTCGACGACAGCGTTGATGTGCTCAGGTGTCGTCCCGCAGCAGCCACCGACGAGCGAGAGCCCGAACTCGCGCGTGAACGTGTCGTGAGCATCAGCAAGCTCTACCGGCGTGAGCGGGTAGCGCGCGCCGTCCGCAGTCAGCTGGGGAAGTCCGGCATTGGGCATGCACACGAGCGGGATGTCGGAGTGACGTGACAGGTAGCGCAGATGCTCACTCATCTCGGCTGGGCCGGTGGCGCAGTTGAGACCCACCAGGTCGATACCGAGCGGCTCGAGTGCGGTGAGTGCGGCACCGATCTCGGTGCCGAGCAGCATCGTGCCGGTGGTCTCGACGGTGACGTTGACGATCAAGGGTGGTCGGTCGGCAGGGTCGTCGTGGCCCACCTCGGCGAAGGCCCGCTTGGCTCCGATCACGGCGGCCTTGGCCTGCAACAGGTCCTGCGCTGTCTCGACGAGCACCGCGTCGACACCGCCCTCCAGCATCCCGCGGACCTGCTCGAGATAGGCGTCACGCAACGTCGCGAAGGTGACGTGGCCCAGCGTGGGGAGCTTGGTGCCGGGGCCGACCGAGCCGAGCACCCAGCGCGGCCGATCAAGGGTGCCGGCTGCGTCAGCGGACTCGCGGGCGATGCGGGCGCCGGCTCGAGCCAGTTCGTAGATGCGGTCGGAGATGTCGTACTCGCCGAGGTTGGCGAAGTTCGCCCCGAAGGTGTTGGTGCTCACGCAGTCGGCGCCGGCGTCGAAGTAGGCGTCGTGGATCGCCCGGACGACGTCGGGCCTGGTCACGTTGAGGATCTCGTTGCACCCCTCGAGGTCCTCGAAGTCCGCCAGGCCCAGGTCGTGCTGCTGGAGCATCGTGCCCATGGCCCCGTCCGCCACGACGACGCGCTCACCGAGCGCCCGGCGCAGAGATGCGGGATCTGCAGCCACGGGATGCCTCCTCTGGGTGGAAATGACCGTCGCGCCAGCGTATCTCGCCGTCCCAGCGACCTTGGCCCCCATCTCAAGGGACGTCAACCGTCAGGGCTCACGGGACATCAACCGTCAGGCTCACCGGACGACAACTGTCTGAGCGGCCCGTACGCCGTAGGCTGGCCCGGTGATCAGCATCCAGTCAGCACGCCAGTTCGAGGACGCCATCGTCATCGCGGCCTTCGAGGGCTGGAACGACGCGGGAGAGGCTGCGTCCGATGCCGTCAACCACCTGCTGGTCTCCTGGCACGCCAGCCTGCTGGCCACGATCGACCCCGAGGACTACTACGACTTCCAGGTCAACCGGCCGCACGTCGGGTTCGACTCCGAGGGCGGGCGCGAGCTGAGCTGGCGGTCGACGAGCTTTTGGCACTGCTCCCCCGGGCCGGGTGAGCGTGATGTGGTGCTCATCACCGGCATCGAGCCGAACCTGCGCTGGAAGACGTTCTGCGCGGAGGTGCTCGACTACGTCACCTCGATCGGTGCCGGCACGTTCGTGACGCTCGGTGCGCTGCTGGCCGATGTACCGCACACGCGCCCGGTGCCGATCACGGGCATTTCATCCGATCCCGAGCTGACCGAGCAGTTCGGCCTCGAAACCTCCCGCTACACCGGACCGACGGGAATTGTCGGAGTGTTGCAGGAGGCCTCCCACCGGCGCGGCCTCAAGACGCTGTCCTACTGGGCCGCGGTGCCGCACTACGTCGCACAGCCACCCGCTCCCAAGGCCACCATGGCGTTGCTCGGCCAGCTCGAGGACCTCGTCGGTGCACCGATCGACCTCCGCGGGCTGCCTGAGGAAGCCAAAGCCTGGGAGCGAGGGGTCGATGAGCTCGCGTCCGACGACTCCGACGTGGCCGAGTACGTCCGGTCCCTCGAGGAAGAGCAGGACACCGCGGATCTTCCGGAGGCGACCGGCGATGCGATCGCCCGGGAGTTCGAGCGCTACCTGAAGCGCCGCAACGACGACCGCTAGGCGCGGAGGTCGATGCCGAGTGCGGCCTGCACGACATCGGCCATGAGGTCACTGCCGGTGGCGGCTGCACGCGTGGCCCCAAGGTGGCGTCCCGTTGGCGCCGCGAGAGCCTCGGCTGCCCACGCATCCACCGCCTCGAGAGCCCGTGGCGCGTCGAGGTCATCCGCCAGCGCCGCCCGGACCGATTGTGCGGCCGCAACGGTCTGCGTCCGGTCTGAACCGTGCCGGATCGCATCGCCCCACCGGGTGAGGCGCTTGCGGGAGTCGTCGAGCAGACCGTCGGTCCAGTCCCAGTCGTTGCGATAGTGCTGGCTGAGCAAAGCCAGGCGGATGGTCCGTGCGTCGACGCCGTCGTGGCGCAGCGTGGACACGAGGACGAGGTTGCGACGAGACTTCGACATCTTGTGACCACCGAGACCGACCATTCCCTGGTGGGCGTAGGCGTGAGCGAACGGACGGTCGGGGTCGACCGCCTGCGCGTGGCCGGCCGACATCTCGTGATGCGGAAAGATCAGGTCCGAACCGCCGCCCTGGAGGTCCAACGGCGTACCGAGATGGGTGCGCGCGATCGCCGTGCACTCGACATGCCACCCCGGTCGCCCGTGGCCGAACGGGGAGTCCCAGCCCGGGTCGTCGCCGCGCTGGCGCTGCCAGACCAGGGCATCGAGCGGGTCACGCTTGCCGGGACGGCCCGGGTCTCCTCCCCGCTCACCGAACAGCGGCAGCATCTCGTCGCGGCTGAGCCCGGAGACCTCGCCGAAGTGCGGGTCGGCCGCGACGCTGTAGTACAGGTCACCGTCGACGTCATAGACCGCTCCCCTGTCCCGGAGCTCGCCGATCAGGTCGATGATGATCGGCATCGACTCGACCGCTCCTGCGAAGACGTTCGGCGGGATCACCGACAGGGCCGCCATGTCGGCCCGGAAGAGCTCGGTCTCCCGCTCGGCGAGCGACACCCAGTCCTCGCCGGTCTCACGCGCCCGCTCCAGCAGCGGGTCATCGACGTCGGTGACGTTCTGGACGTAGCTCACGTCATGGCCGGCCTGGCGCCAGGCTCGGATGGCCAGGTCGAAGGTGCTGTACGTCGCCGCGTGGCCGAGGTGCGTGGCGTCGTAGGGCGTGATGCCGCAGACGTACAAACGGGCCGGGTCAGCTGGGTGCGTGGCCCGCACCTGGCCGGATCGCGTGTCGAACAGACACAGCTCGGGGGCAGTCCCCAACACCTCGACCGGCGTCGCAGGGATCGTCGGAGCAGGCCAGGCGCGCATGGGGCCAGCGTAACGACGCTGACCGAGGACGGTCAGCGGCGGGGCGAGCCTCAGAAGGCCGGCCAGGGAATCATCGGCCAGCGTCCCTCCGGGCGCGGCATGACGTCATCCTGCAACAGCTTCTCGACCCGGTAGGCGAGCGCGTTGACCTCGATCCGGCTCAGGTGACGGTCGAGCACGTCATCGAGGCCGGCGCGGCCTCGGGCTCGAAGCTCGCTCAGCATCTCGCGATCGACCTCACGGAGCCGCTCACCGGCCCAGCCCCACAGCACCGTGCGCAGCTTGGGCTCCTCGTGGAAGGAGACGCCGTGGTCGCAGCCGTAGACCCTCCCGTCAACGCCCTGCAGGACGTGGCCTCCCTTGCGGTCGGCGTTGTTGATGACGGCGTCGAGCACCGCCATCGTGCGGAGCCGATCGTCATCGGCGTGCACGAGCAGGACAGGCCGGTCGTGCTGGTCCTCGGCCTCGAGAACGGCGATCCAACCGGTGTCGCTGAAGTCGCTCGGTACGAGATCGACCAGGTCGAGGTGAGTCGTGGCATCGGGTCGGTCGACAGCCTCGGCGACATCAGGACCGGGGTGGATCCACTGCTGACACATGCCCTGGCCGAACTGGCCGTCGCGGAGCACCGTCGGCGGTACGACGCCGAAGCCGCCGGCCTCGGAGACCAGCCGAGCCGACACCTCGCGGCCGGCCAGCGTTCCCGAGGGGAAGTCCCACAATGGCCGCTCCCCCGCCACCGGCTTGTAGATGCAGGCCAGGACGACGCCGCTGAGGGTCACGCGACCGAGGAAGCTCGCGTTGGACGCGGCGACCAGCCGGCCCTCCACCTCGAGGTCTCCGCGGGTGAGGACCTCGGTGACGGTCGCGTCGTCGAGTGTCTCGTGCTCGTCAGTCTGCAATGCGACGGAACCCGTTGGCGCGTGGGCAGAGATGACCGTCCGGATCCATCGGGTTGCCACAGAACTGGCACGGAGGGCGGCCGGCGGAAACGACTGACTGAGCCCGCCGGACGAACGCGCGGGCGTAAGCGGGCTCGAGCTTGACGATCAGCACCTCGCTGGCCTCGACCTCGATCTCGACCTCGTCACCGTCGCCGAGCTCCTCCAGGGCGGGCTCTTCCTGGAGGCCCTCGTCAGAACTTTCGAAGGCCTCCATGACGACCGCCTCGTCGGTCACGGGGAACATCTCGATGATGACGCGGCCTTCATCGTTGTCCCAGCTCAAGGTGATCGTCCCGACCCGGAACTCCTCGACGATCGGCAGGTCGAGCGGATCCTGGTCACCGACGCCTACGGGCGCCACGGCCGGGATCATCGGGTCGCCACCGCTGCGACGCAGCGCCTCGTCGAGGAGCAGGTCGACCCGCTCGGCGAGGACGGACACCTGTTGCTTCTCGAGGGCCACGCTGGTGACGCGAGGACCCTCCCGTGCTTGCAGGAAGAACGTGCGCTGACCGGGTTCACCGACCGTGCCGGCGACGAATCGGTCCGGCTGCTCGAAATTGTGGACGACGATCGACATACGCAGAGCCTACGACCCCGCGCCTCCACCCACAGCACCGTCACTGCTCGCCTGCCGACGCCGACGGCGTCGCTTGGGCGGGACCAGTCCTCCGAGGTCGCCATGCTCGTTGTAGCGCACGACGAACGGGCGCAGTGGCGTGTAGCTGATGACCGATACCGATGCCGGATCGACCACGACCCGCTGGAAGTTGTCGAGGTGGGTCCCGAGCGCCTCGGCGACGATGGACTTGATCACGTCGCCGTGACTGACGGCCACCCACAAGGCGTCCGGACCGTGCTCCTCACTGAGCCGACGGTCCCAGTCGCGTACGGCGTCGACCCCCCGAGCCTGCATCGCGCGCATCGACTCCCCGCCGGGAAACGTGACCCCGCTCGGATGGCTCTGCACGCTCTTCCAGAGGGGGTCCTTGGCCAGCGCCTTCAGCTCCTGACCCGTCCAGTCGCCGTACCCGCACTCCGTGAGCCGTTCGTCCGTGATGATCTCGAGATCGTCGCTGCGCGCTCCCGCGATCGCCTCCGCGGTCAGCACGCAGCGTTCCATGGGGCTGGTCACGATGGCGCAGATCGGCAACGGCGCGATCCGCGTGCCGGTCGCTTGGGCCTGCTCCTTGCCGACGTCGTCGAGGAGGACGCCCGGCGCGCGCCCGGCCAGCACTCCGGTGCTGTTCGCCGCGGAGCGGCCGTGTCGCACGAGCAGAACGGTCGCCATGCGTACAGCCTAGGTCCACAATGAAGCGTGATCGTCGACTGCGCCCTGTATCGCGATGGCAGACGTGTCGCCCTCGATGACAATGGGCGCGACATCGCCAGCGCCTATGCACGAGCCGACCTGGCCGAGACCGACTTCGTCTGGGTCGGGCTGTTCGAGCCCAGCTCGGATGAGATGACCAAGGTGGCCGACGTGTTCGGGCTGCATCCGCTCGCCGTCGAGGACGCCGTCGTCGCTCACCAACGCCCAAAGCTCGAACGGTACGGCGATGCACTCTTCATGGTCCTGAAGACGATCTGGTACGTCGACGCCACCGATGCCGTGGAGACCGGCGAGATCGCGGTCTTCGTCGGCGACGACTACGTGGTCACGGTCCGGCACGGCGAGGGCTCTGAGCTCGGCGTCGCCAGACGTGACCTCGAGGAGCACACCGAGGTGCTCGGCCATGGCCCGTATGCCGTGCTGTACAGCGTGTGCGACCGCGTGGTCGACGCCTACGAGAACGTCGCAGCCGAGCTCGAGACGGACGTCGACGAGACCGAGCTGTCGGTGTTCTCCGACAACCGCAGCAGTGACGCGCGCCGGATCTACACGCTCAAGCGTGAGCTGGCGGAGTTCCGACGTGCGGTTGCTCCCCTGCGCGAGCCGATGGCGAGGTTCGCCCACTGCCAGGTGACCGGCATGCCCGAGCCCGCGGCGGCGTTCTTCCGCGACGTGGCCGACCACACCCTGCGGGTCTACGAGCAGATCGAGAACCTCGACTCGTTGCTGTCCAGTGCCCACGACGCACTGATGGCCCAGATCTCGGTCCGGCAGAACGACGACATGCGCAAGATCTCGGCATGGGTCGCGATGGCTGCGGTGCCAACGATGATCGCCGGCATCTATGGCATGAACTTCGACCACATGCCGGAGCTGCGGGCGACCTACGGTTACCCGCTCGTGCTCGCGGTGATGCTGCTGATCTGCGCTTTGCTGTACCGGCTGTTCAAGAAGTCCGGCTGGCTCTAGCCGCATCCCTCGTCAGGCAGCTCCCTCCCTCTTCAGGAGATTCGCATGGGTACTCCCCGGACCAGACCTCATCGGCATCCGGTCGTGCTGGCCCGCGAGGCCAAGCTGGCGAAGGACTTCCAGTTCCGGTTGGCTGACAAGATCACCGCGCTCGCCGGCTCGATGGCCTTCGTCTACGCCCACATCGCGATCTTTGCGCTGTGGATGCTGGTCTTCGAGCAGAGCCCCTGGCCCCGTCTGACGCTGGTCGTGTCGTTGGAGGCGATCTTCTTGTCGACGTTCGTGATGATCGGACAGAACCGCATGGCGGCGTTCCAGCAGGCGAAGGCCGACCACGACTTCCTGGAGCAGGAGCTCGAGCTCAAGACCAACACCGAGCTGACCAGGAAGATCCACGTTCTGACTGTCGAGCTGCACCGACGGGTCGTCGGGGATGGCGGCGGCTCAGGTCGGGGAGATTGAATTCGTGGCCAGCAACACGATGAGGACGACACCCAGCGCCACCCGGTAGGGCACGAACCAGGTGATCGAGTGGCCGGCGACGAACTTCAGCAGCCACGCCACCGAGGCGTATGCCACCACGAAGCTCACGAACGTGGCGATCAACGTCGACGTCAACGAGATGTTGCCACCCAGCGCGCTCGGCAGCTCCTTGATACCGGCACCGACGAGTGCGGGAATCGACAAGAAGAACGACATCCGGGTCGCTGCCACCCGATCGAGTCCGGTGAACAGTCCCGCGGAGATCGTGGCGCCCGAGCGTGAGACACCAGGGATCAGGGACACGCACTGGACCACCCCGATGATGATCGCGTCGCGCATCGTCACCTCGGACTCGTGCCGGGTCTGCCGGCCGACCCGCTCGGCGAGCACCATCACTACGCTCCAGCCGATGAGCGCGCCGGCCACCCACCACAGGTTGCGCAGGGGTCCGGTGATCAGGTTCTGCCCGGCCAGTCCCGCGATGACCACGGGGATCGTGCCGACGATCACGTACCAACCCATCCGGTAATCCAGGCTGCCGCGAACCGCTGGTTCGGTGATGCCACGGAACCAGGCGCCGGTGATGTTCCAGATGTCACGCCAGAAGAAGAGGATCACCGCGAGGATCGCGCCCATCTGGATCACCACAGTGAACCCGGTGACATCCTCGCTGTCGATCGACAAGCCGAGGATCTTCTCCATGATGGTCAGATGGCCGGTGCTCGAGACGGGGAGGAACTCGGTGAGTCCCTCGACGATGCCGAGGATGATCGCTTGGAGGAAGTCCACGAGCGTCAGTCTGCTAGACCAGCGACGTCGAGGGCCTCGGAAACCTCGCGAAGTGCGTGAATTCTCATGGAATGCTCAGGGGCAACCGTGGAGAGGGTGAGGGTGGTCACCCCGGCTTCCGCAAAGGCGTGCAGCCGCTCGACGATGCGCTCGAGCGGGCCGAGCAGCGAGGTCTGGTCGATGAAGTCCACCGGTACGGCGGCCATCGCCTCGCGGTGCTTGCGGTCCAGGTAGAGGTCCTGGATCGTGGCGGCCTCCTCCTCGAAGCCCATCCGCCGGGCCAGTTGGTTGTAGAAGTTCTGGTCGCGAGAACCCATCCCGCCCACATACAGGGCGGCGTACGGACGCAAGGGGTCCGCGCATGCAGCGACGTCCGGGCCGATGGACACCGGCACCGTGGCGACCACGTCGAAGGGTGCACCGAGGCGACCGGCGGCCGCACGGCCGGCGTCCAGATGCGTGAAGGGCACGTCCGCGTGCTCGGGGGAGAAGAAGATCGCCAGCCAACCGTCCGCCAGCTCACCGACCAGCTCAAGGTTCTTCGGACCGATCGCCGCCAGGTAGAGCGGGATCCGGTCGCGGGGCGGCTGGATCGCCAGCTTGAGCGGCTTGCCTGGCCCGTTCGGTAGGGGAAGCGTGAAGAACTCCCCGTCATGGGACACCGTCTGTCGTGCCAGCGCGCGCTCGACGATCTCGACGTACTCGCGGGTGCGGGCCAACGGCTTGTCGAAGCGGACCCCGTGCCAGCCCTCGGACACCTGGGGGCCGGAGACGCCGAGCCCGAGTCGGAATCTCCCTTCGCTCAGCACGTCGAGGGTGGCCGCCGTCATCGCGGTCATCGCCGGTGTGCGCGCCGGTATCTGCATGACCGCGGTCCCGAGCCCGATGCGTTCGGTGTGCGCGGCCAGGAAGGCGAGCACGGTGGCGGCGTCGGATCCGTAGGCCTCGGCAGCCCAGACCACCGAGAAGCCGAGCCGTTCGGCCTCCTGGGCGAGCGCCACGACGTCGCGTGTCGCGTTTGCCGGACCGCTGCCGAGAACGTAGCCCAGGCTCAGTGCGAGTTTCATCGGCGCCAGGCTATCGCCGTCCCCGAGACGGGTGTCGCTGCCTCATGCGGCGGATCGGCCACTCCGGTGCATTACCCTTCCACGCGTGAAGCACCGCTATCTCGGAACAACCGGCCTGAAGGTGTCCCGGCTCGGACTCGGCACGATGCTGTGGGGCACCGAGACCGACGAACACGACGCTGCCGACCAGCTCCGGGCGTTCGTCGAGGCCGGCGGAAGCCTCGTGGACACGGCAGCCGGGTACGGCAACGGGGCCAGCGAGACTGTGCTGGGCACCCTGCTGGGCAAGGTGGCTGACCGGGACCACGTCGTGCTGGCGACCAAGGGCGGCATCGGGCGGCCGCACGGTGAGCGCGTGGTCGACGTGTCCCGCGGCGGGCTGCTGCGAGATCTCGACGGGTCGCTCCACCGTCTCGGGGTCGACTACGTCGACCTCTGGCAGGTGCACACGTGGTCCGACGAGGTGCCTCTCGACGAGACGTTGAGCGCCGCCGATGCGGCAGTCGCGAGCGGTCGCGCCCGGTACGTGGGTGTCTCCAACTACTCCGGCTGGCAGACCGCGCAGGCCGCCACCCACCAGCTGGCCGCGGCCGGACGGGCCCGGTTGGCCTCCACGCAGATGGAGTACTCGCTCCTGCAGCGGGGAATCGAGCGGGAGGTGATCCCGGCCGCGCACGCCCTCGGGGTGGGTCTCCTGTGCTGGTCACCACTCGGGCGTGGGGTGCTCACGGGGAAGTACCGGACCGGCGTACCGGCGGACTCGCGGGCCGCGTCCCCGGCCTTCGAACGGTATGTCGGCGAACACCTCAACCCGCGGGCCGCCCAGATCGTCGAGGCGGTCTGCCGGGCCGCTGAGGGTCTCGACCTGTCACCGGCCGAGGTAGCCCTGGCATGGGTGCGCGACCAGCCGGGCGTTGCGGCGCCGATCGTGGGTGCGCGGAACGCGGCTCAGCTCGCCGGCTCCCTGGCGGTCGAAGCCGTGACGTTGCCGGACGAGATCGTCGACGCCCTCGACGACGTCTCGGCCCCGGAGCTCGGCTACCCGGAGATCTGACCTCGGCTGGTGGTGTGCTCACCGTCAGAGAGCGCGATGGCAGCGCCGACCAGGGCGAGGTGTGAGAACGCCTGCGGGAAGTTGCCGACCATGCGCTCGCGGATGGGGTCGTACTCCTCCGACAGCAGTCCGAGGTCGTTCGTTCGCGCCACCAGATGGTCCATCAGCTCCGTGGCGTCGTCGATGCGGCCGGCGTGCGCCAGGGCCGACACCAGCCAGTAGGAGCACGCCAGGAACGGATGTTCGTCGCCCGTCAGGCCGTCGACGCCGCTCTGGGTCTGGTAGCGCAGCACGAGCCCGTCTCTCATGAGGTCCTGCTCGACCGCCTTGATCGTCCCTACTACACGTGGGTCGTCGCACGGCAGGAAGCCGACCAGCGGAATGAGAAGGAGGGAGGCGTCCACGTCTTTGGTCTGGGAGTGCTGGACGAAGGTGCCGCGCTGCTCGTCGTACCCTTCGGTGAGGATCCGCTCGCGAACCTCGTCGCGGATGGCCTTCCAGTGCTCGACCGGCCCCTTGAGTCCATGGTCCTCCACTCCCTTGACCATCCGGTCGAACGCGACCCACACCATGAGCCGCGAATGGGTGAAGTGCCGTCTCGGACCGCGGATCTCCCACAGTCCGTTGTCCGGCTCGTCCCAGTGCTCGGCAAGGTCGTTGACCAGCGTGCACTGAAGGGACCAGGAGTGACGTGTCTCCTTCACACCGTGCTGACGAGCCAACTCGAGGGCGGCCATGACCTCCCCGAAGATGTCAGTCTGTCGCTGGTCGACCGCGGCGTTACCGACCCGGACGGGTCGTGAGTCGGCGTAGCCGGGGAGATGGTCGAGCTCGCGTTCGGGCAGCTCACGTGCGCCGTCGACGGCGTACATGATCTGCATGTCCCTGGGATCGCCCGCGATCGCCCGGAGCAGCCAATCTCGCCACAGCCTCGACTCGTTGCTGTAGCCGGCGGCGAGCAGCGCCTCGAGGGTGAGGGAGGCATCGCGCAGCCAGCAGAAGCGGTAGTCCCAGTTGCGGCTGCCGCCGAAGTCCTCGGGCAGTGACGTGGTGGGTGCTGCCACGATGCCACCCGTGTCGGCATGCGTGAGGACGCGCAGGACGAGCAGCGAGCGGATCACCGTTTCCTGGTACGGGCCGTCGTAGGTGCAGTATGCCGCCCATCGCTCGGACAGCGCACACGTCTCCTTGATCCGCTGGTCGATGTTGAGCATCGTCGGGATCGGCTTGTAGGACTTGAACCAGGTGGTCGAGAACACCAGCTCGTCGCCTTCATGAACGTCGAAGGCGTCTCCGTGCTTGCCCTCGACGGCCTGCGGCAACCGGCTGCCGCGCAGCACGAGCATGTCCGGCCCCGCTATCGCTGAGATCAGCTCGAGACCCTCACCGTCCTTGCGTCTGGTGACCCAGGGCCGGACCTTGCCGTACCCGAAGCGCGCGATCCACTCGTGCGTCATCTCGACGGTCCCGCTCACGCCCTCGACACGGCGGACCAGGTCGGCCCGGCCATCGTCGATCGGCATCACGTCGGTGACGCGGACGGTGCCGCTCTCGGTCTCGTGCGTGGTCTCGAGGACGAAGGTGTTGCCGACGTACCGCCGCGTGGTCGTGGCCGGCTGCGTGGGTCCGAGCAGCCAGCGGCCGTGCTTCGGCTCGCCGAGGAGCGCGGCGAAGCAGGCCGGTGAGTCGAAGCGCGGCAGGCAGAGCCAGTCGACCGAACCGTCGCGTCCGACGAGAGCGCACGTCCCGCTGTCTCCGAGAAGTGCGTAGTCCTCGATCGGAAGAGCCATGATTCGAAGGCTAGCCCGATTCGAGCAAGGTCCCGTCGCGGGTCACCGACTTCTGTGGATCTGGTCCCCCGGATCGGGGGCGTCGTGTCACGATGGAGGCGATGGAGTACGAGTTCCAGCGCTTCTCGCTCCCGCGGACCATCTCGCGTTCCGCGGTACGACGCCTGCTGATCGACCAGGCGGAGTACGGCGGCTGGGAGCTCGCCCGCCTGCGCCTGTTTCCCGACGGCTCACGCCGGGTCGAGCTGCGCCGCAAGATCATCCGCGTCCGGTCCACCTTGGGCAGCACCTTCCGCCCCTACGTCTAGGGTTCCGACCCCGCCGCCCCCGCGCCATCTTCCAGGTACACAACCCAAACACCATGTGGCCGTAGCGCGTTTGCCTAGTTCACAAGCCAGCTGCATGGTGAACTAGGCAAACGCGGGGCGGGAACTGGGGATTTGCCTCGGCGAGTGGGCGCTTGTATGACGGTCAGGCGCGATCGAGGAACCCGTCCAGCACGCGAGCGCTGAACTCCAAGGCGTCGATCGGCACCCGCTCGTCCACCCCGTGGAACAGCGCCGTGAAGTCCAGGTCGGCGGGCAGCCGCAGCGGTGAGAACCCGAAGCAGCGGATCCCGAGCTTGTGCCATGCCTTCGCATCGGTACCGCCCGACATCAGGAATGGCAGCACCTTCGCGCCCGGGTCCTCGGCCAGGATCGAGTCGCGCATCGCCTCCGTGATCGCCCCGTCGAACGGCGTCTCCAGCGCGATGTCCTGCACCAGCACCTCGTACGACACGTTGTCGGGAAGGAGGCTGCGCAGCGTGGCGAAGAACTCGTCCTCGTAGCCCGGCAGGAACCGCCCGTCGATGGCCGCCGTCGCCTCCCCGGGTACGACGTTGTGCTTGTATCCCGCATCGAGCATCGTCGGGTTGGCCGTGTTGCGAACGACTGCTGCCAGCATCCGGGCGGCCAGCCCGAAGTGCTCGATCAGGGCCTCGACGTTGTCCTCCACCGAGTCGTGACCGGTCAGCGCCGCCACCTCCTCGAGCAGCTGGGACATCGAAGGCGTGATCCGGATCGGCCACTGGTGCCGCCCGATGGCTGCGACCGCCTCGGCCACCGCAGTCACCGCGTTGTCGTGGTTGCGCATCGAGCCGTGACCGGCGGTGCCGTGCGCCCGCAGCCGGAGCCACGCGATCCCCTTCTCCGCGGTCTCGACGAGATAGACCCGCTGACCGGCGATCGTGGCCGAGAAGCCGCCCACCTCGCCGATCCCTTCGGTGCAGCCCTCGAACCACTCCGGATGCCGGTCCGCCAGCGGGTGAGCGCCATGGATGCTGCCGGCCTCCTCGTCCGCGGTGAACGCCAGCGTGATCGCCCGGCGCGGCAGCACTCCGGCGCGCGCACGGGCGCGGACGACCGACAGGATCGTCGCGTCGAAGTCCTTCATGTCGACGGCGCCGCGCCCCCAGATGTACCCGTCGACCTCCTCCGCCGCGAACGGGTCGACCTTCCAGTCGGCCTTGGCCGCCGGTACGACGTCGAGGTGGCCGTGCAACAACAGCCGGTCCGTCGCGTTGGGGTCTCCCCAGTGGGCCACCACCGACGTGCGCCCGGGCGTCGGCTCGAACATCCGTGGCTCGATGCCGACCTCGTCGAGCAGACCCGCCACGTGCTCAGCCGCCAACCGCTCGCCCGGCCCGGACCCGTCGCCGTAGTTCGACGTGTCGATGCGGATCAGGTCACGGCAGATCTGGGCCACCTCGGCCTCGGGCGTGTACGACGTCGTCATACGGTCCATCTTGCACCTTTGCCGAACCGGTCACGACCGTGGCCGATTGCAGGAGCAGGGTCGAACTTTGCTAGGGTTGGTGGTCGCTCGCCGAAGGTTGGTGAGACCCACGTCCGGGTGGCGGAATAGGCAGACGCGCTAGCTTGAGGTGCTAGTGCCCGTATTAGGGCATGGGGGTTCAAGTCCCCCCTCGGACACCACGCAAGACCAAGCACTTCACCAGTGCCGCGCTGTCCCAGGGATCCGCGGCGTTGTCAACCAAGGCTCAACGAGACGTCGCCGCCCCGCTGGCTTACCGGGTCGAGGACCCGAGCTGGGATGCGGAAGGCGCGACCCGGCACCGCAGGCCAGGGGAGCCGGGTACGACCGAGCAGCCGTCCGTCCTGGCGCACCTCCACCACCGGTACGCCGACGAACTCCTCACACCAGCTCACCAGGCGCCCACGAGCGAAGCCACGGTCGTCCGGACGCAGCCGGGACGGTGTGATCCAGCGCAACGGACCGTCAACCACGATGCGCACGCCGGCCGGAGCAGCCTCCCCCTGGTCGAGCCACCGGCGTACGCCGGTCAGCACATGGCGCCCATCGAGCGCTGCGACATCGGCGGTGTCGACGGGGTGGACGAGGTTGCCGATGGCGAACACACCAGGGTGCGAGGTCCGCAGGGTCGCATCGACGGCCGGCCCGGCCGATCCGGCCGCCAGGTCGAGACCGGCCATCCTCGCCAGCTCGTTGTCCGGCACCCAGTCACCGGTCAGCACCACGGTGTCGCACTCGATCCGCCGCACCACACCGGTCGTCGTGTCCAGCACCTGAACGGCCTCGACCCGATTGCGTCCCTCGATGGAGATCACCCGACTGCACACCGCCACCGGCACGCGTAGCAGCGTCCGACCGACGGCACTGAACGCTTTGTAGGACTCGGGTCTGTCGTATGCCGTCGTCATCAGCACGGTCCGGCAACCGGCGTGCCGGAGCGTCAACACGGCTGACCAGCTCACCAACTCGGCCCCGACGACGACGGCCTGTTGACCGGGACTGCGGTGCTGCAGGTGCACGAGGCTCTGCAGGTGACCCGTGGTGTAGACGCCTGCCGGCCGGTCACCCGCGATCAGCCGGGCCGCTCGCGGTCGCTCTCGGGCACCGGTGGCAAGGATCAGCGCACGCGGACGCACGAGCTGGACGCCGGTCGGGCTGGTGACGCTCAGGGTCCGGCCCCCGTCGAGCCGGCTCACCATGGCCTCCGTCTGCACGTTCGCACCTGCCGCCATCGCTTGCTCGACCAGTCGCGCGGCATACACCGGCCCGCGGAGCGACCGTCGCAGGTCGCGCAGACCGTAGCCCGTGTGGTCGCTGTGGCGGGGTATGCCGCCGGCCTGCCGCTCTCGTTCGAGCACGAAGACCTCGGGCACGTGGGGCGCCAGCGCGGCGGCCGCCGTCAGTCCCGCGGGACCGGCTCCGATGATCGCGACCGCCGGCAAGAGCACCGTCCCGTCGGTCATCGGTCGGCCGCCTCGTCGAGGAGCCGCTCGACCTCGGCTCCGCAGAAGAACCCCTGGCACCGCCCCATGAGGGCACGCGTGCGACGACGCAGCCCGTCGAGGTCACGCGGCGGCACGGCAGAGCCAAGCGCGTCCCGGATCTCGCCGCGCGTGACGCGCTCGCAGAAGCAGACCACCCGGCCGTACTCCGGGTCGTCCGCGATGAGCTCCGCACGTTGGTAGGGACGGGGAAACGCCTCACCCAGGTTCGGCACTGTGCTCCAAGCAGTTGGCCCGGGCGGCTCGGTCAGCGGGACACCGGCGTCGGCGAGCAGCCCCCGCACGTGCTCGGCGATGGCCAGGCTCGCGGTGAGTCCGGTCGAGCGGATGCCAGCGAGGCACACGTACCGGGCCTGCGGGTCGATGGCGATCACGTAGTCGCTGTGCTCGGTGGCCGCGCGCAGGCCGGCATACGTGGCCGTGACCTCCTCGGTGAGCAGGGCCGGCATGATCCGAGACCCCTTCTCCAGCAGGGTCCCGACGCCCTGGACCGACGTGGACGTGTCCGTCCGGTCCTCGAGCTCCTCGGCAGTGGGTCCGAGCATGACGTTCCCGAAGATGGTCGGACTGACCAGCACCCCCTTGCCGACAGCCGTCGGCACCGGCAGGACGATGCGTGGTGCCAACGGTCGGGCGAGCTTGTCGAACACGATCAGCTCTCCTCGACGGGGCACCACCGTGAACCGATCGTGGCCGAAGATCCGGTCGACCACGTCGGCGCCCAGACCGGCCGCGTTGACGACCCAGCCCGCGGTCACGTCGCCCTGACTCGTGCTCAACGTGATGCCCGGCGCAGCGTTTCGGCTGACCCCGGTGACCGCGCAGCCCAGCCGCAGCTGCGCGCCAAGGCCCAGCGCGTCGTTGACGAACGCAAGGGTCGTCGACCACGGGTCGATGATCGACTCCCCCGGCACGGTCAGCCCACCAAGCGCACCCGGGCCGAGCGCGGGCACCAATGCGTAGACGGCGTCCGCGTCGACGAGCTCGGTCCCGTCGTAGCCGTTGCTCCGCGCCCCCTGCGCCAGCAACGGAAGGGTGGCCAGCTGCTCGTCGTCCCAGGCCACGAGCACCGCGCCCACGCGTTCGACTGCGATGCCCGCTGCTGCGGCGTACTGCCCGAGGAGGTGGTAGCCGCGCGCGACCAGTCGTGACTCGAGGCTGCCCGGAGCGGCGTCGAACCCGGTGTGCAGGATCGCGGTGTTGGCCTTGCTGGTGCCGTCCCCGACATCGTCACGCGCCTCGAGGATGACCGTCGACAGACCACCCGCCGCCAGCTCGCGCGCGACCGCGCAGCCCACCACGCCGGCGCCGATCACGGCGACGTCGTACGGCTCCTCCATCAACGCTCCTCGAGGGACAGCACCGTACTGACGGTCGCCTGCCAGCCAGCCAAGGTCTCAGCCGCCCGATCCGGCGACCATCGCGGCTCATAGCCGGCCGACGGCGTCCACTGGTCGACCGCGTCGGCCAAGGTCACACCTGTCTCCACGCTGAGCCGACCCATCGCGGCCGCACCCAGTGCCGTGGCATGCGGGGAGGGATAGCAGTCGATCGGTGTCTGGAGCAGATCTGCCTGCGCCTGCATGAGGGCAGCCGAACGCGTGAGTCCACCGTCGACGCGGAGCCTCGTCATCGGCTCACCGCTGTCCGTCTCGACCTGGCGCACGAGCGCCGACACCTGGCACGCCAGCCCCTCGACCACAGCTCTCACCAGATGTCCACGCTCGGTCGCCAGACCCATGCCGACCAGGGCGCCGGAAGCTTCGGCCGTCCACCACGGGGCCGCCATGCCGGCGAGTCCCGGCACGAAGGTGGCCCCAGCGGACGTCTCGGCGCACTCCGCGTCCAGCTGCTCCGGGGCTGTCAACAGCCCGAGGGACACCAGCCAGTGGACTGCCGACCCCACCGTGTACGCCTGACCGTCGAGGCAGTACACGTTCCCGTCCGCCAGCGACCAGGCTGCCGACGTGGTGAGACCGGTCGCGGAACGCACTGCCGTGGCGCCGGTGTTCGCCAACAGGAACGCACCGGTGCCGTAGGTGCACTTCGCCGTCCCGGGGTCGAGGCACCGTTGCGCCGCCAGTGCGGCCTGCTGGTCGACGATGAGTCCACCGACCAGCACCGATCCGCCGAACGCGGTCGTGCTTCCCACCACCTCGTCGTTGCGTACGACGCGCGGCAACGACTCACCCGACAAGCCGAACAGCTCGAGCAGCTCGGCGTCCCACGTCAACGCGTCGACATCGAGCAGGAGGGACCGACTCGCCGTGGTCGCGTCAGTCACGAACTCACCGGTCAGCTGACGAACCAGCCAGGTGTCCGTCGTCGTGACGACGCCGTCTGCGGTCAGCTCCCGACGCAGCCACGTCATCTTGGGCGCAGAGAAGTACGAGTCCAACACCAGTCCGGTGCGGGAAGCCACCAGCTCTGCATGCGGGCGCAGCTCCGCACAGACCTGCTCAGCGCGACGATCCTGCCAGACGATCACCGGCGTCAGCGGGGTCCCCGACCCCTGGTCCCAGGCCAGCACGCTCTCGCCCTGGTTGGCCAGGGAGACGACCGACACGACCGGGTCACCGGCCTGGGTCAAGGCTCGTCGACCGGCCTCGAGCACGGTGTCGAGCAGCTCCCCCGCGTCGACCTCGACACCCCCGCCTTCGAGGTAGCGCGGACGAACGGGAAGCTCGACCACGGCCAAGACTGACTCCCCGTCGCGAACGAGGGCCTTCGTGCCTGAGGTGCCCTGGTCGATCGCGAGGACGGTCATCCCGCCTCGTTCGAGCCGCGGTTCGCGTCGGGCACCCGCAAGGCCACGACAGCGATGTCGTCGCGCGGCTGTCCGCGCTGGAAGTCCACGACGTCAGCGACGATCTGCTTGGCCGGTTGGTCAGCAGCAACATGGTCGATGACGGACTGGTGGAGCCCTTCCTCGCCGTAGAACAGCCGATCCGCACGTCCCTCGGTGACGCCGTCTGTGTAGACCACCAGCAGGTGACCTGGCGCCAGGGTGACCTCTGCGTCCTCGAGCTCCGCGTCAGGGAACAGCCCCATCAGCGAGCCAGGCACGCCAACGGGCTCGACGCGACCTGACGGTGAGACGACCAGTGGCAGTGGGTGCCCGCCTGTAGCAACGGTGACCGACCAGTCGTCAGCGTCACGGCGCAGTCGGAGCAGGACCACACTGCAGAAGCGGTCAGTCTCCTCACGGAGCAGTACCTCGTTGAGTCCGGCCAGCACGATCCGGGGGTCGTCGTGCTCCACCGTCATCGCCCGGATCGTGTGCCGGACGAGAGCGGTGACCATCGCTGCCTCCACCCCCTTGCCGCAGACGTCGCCGACCACGACGACCCAGTCCCCGGTCGCGATCTGGAAGATGTCATAGAAGTCGCCACCGACCTCTCGGCCGTCGCCGGCCGGCCGGTAGGCAGCCGAGACGTCGAGGCCCGGGATGGCCGGTGCGGACGGTGGCAGCAGCGTGGACTGCAACGTCGACACCAGGGTCTGCGCGTGCTCCTCGGACTGCTCGGCGCGTTCCTTCGCCCGCAGCAGCTCGCGCTCGTACTCGCGGCGGTGGGTGGCATCGAACAGAGCGATCCGCACCCGCTTGGGCGTACCGTCACCTGCGCAGTCGAGCACCGCGTTCACCAGCACCGGGAGTCGCGCGCCATCCGCACGCACCAGATCGAATGCCACCTCTCGGACGGTCCCCTGCATCCGCAACAGCGGGTCGTAGTGTGTCTCGTGGTAGATCCGACCCCCTGGCGTCAGGAGCTCGGCGAAAGACCGTTTACCGACCAGCTCTTGTGCTGAGTAGCCCGTCAACGCCTCGAACGTGGCGTTGCACTTCACCACGGTGCCGTCCGGGGCGGTCGTGAGGTAGCCACACGGCGCACTGTCGTACAGCTGCTCCGGATCGTCGTCGAGGAGCGCGGCGTAGAACGCCTCGGCCGCGGCCTGTTGGTTCATCCGCGCAGGGCGGGCGCACCGCGGATGAACGGGGTCATGGCCGCGATGGTCTCGGCCGGCGCGCTCAGGTTGGGACAGTGTCCGGTCGCATCGAGCATGACCAACGTCGCCTGGGGCATCGAGTCGGCAACGTACTGCCCCACGCTGGTCGGGGCGATCGCGTCACGGGCGCACTGCAGGACCAGCGTCGGCGTCTGGACGCGGCCGAGATCCAGCCGGTTGTCCGACCTGAACGTCACCTCCGCGAAGCGCCGAGCAATGTGCGGATCAGTCCTGCAGAAGCTCTCTGCCAGCTCAACTCCGAGCTCGGGCCGGTCGTCGTTGCCCATGATGACGGGCGCCATGACACTCGACCACCCGAGGTAGTTGCTCTCCAGCGAGTCGAGGAGCTCGCTGATGTCGTCGTCGCTGAAGCCACCGACGTATCCATCGTCGTCGACATAGCGCGGCGAAGGCCCGATCAGCACGAGCTTGGCGAACACATCCGGCGCGGCGAGGTCGGCCAGCACTCCGATCATGGACGAAACCGAGTGACCGACGAACACAGCGTCGGTGACCTCGAGCTCACGGCAGATCTCGACGACGTCGTCGGCGTACCCCTGCAAGCTGCCGTGCCGGCGAACGTCGTACGACGACAGTCCCGCAGGACCGGCCCCGGCGTGGTCGAAGAGGATCACCCGGAACTCGTCCTCGAACACCGGTGCCACGAACCGCCACATGTGCTGGTCACAGCCGAATCCGTGCGCGAACACCATGGGCTGGCCGTCTTGTCTCCCGGTGACGACCACGTTGTGCCGGGTCAGCGCAGTCATGGAGCGAGACTAAACCTCTAGCTCACTCAGCGGGGGGCATCAGTAAACTCCGCGAGCCCTCGATTCTGTCCCGCGAGCCTAGGCTGGGGCGATGTCCCTACCGGATCCCGCGCTCGTGGTGCTCGTCGGACCATCGGGAGCGGGCAAGTCGACGTGGGCGCGCGAACGCTACCGGACGGCCGAGGTCGTGTCCTCCGACGAACTGCGGGGCGTGGTCGGAAGTGGTCGACATGACCTCGACGCCTCGGCAGACGCGTTCCTGCTGCTGGACCAGATCGTGGCAGGACGGGTACGTCGCGGGCTCACGACGGTCGTCGACACCCTGGGGCTCGACCTTGATCGGAGGCTCGCCTGGCTCGCGCTGGCCCGCGCGGGGTCGCTGCCGACGGCGGTGGTCTGCTTCGACACACCCAGCGAGCTGTGCCGCCAACGCAACCGCGACCGTGACGGGCCCGTCCCCGCGCGGGTGCTGACCGAGCAGCTCCGCACCTATCGGGAGGTGCGTACACGGCTCGACGCGGAGGGCTGGGACACGGTGCTGAGCGTGGCTCATACCGGCCGGACGGTCGATGGCGCCGACCGACCCGATCTGGCTGCCACGGCGGAGCCAGCCGCACCCGCGCCGCGCAGGTCGGTCCCGGACGTGATGCTGCAGGTGTCGCGGTTTCCCTGGGGCGAGGATCCGCAGAGCTGGTTGACCGAGATCGCGCTCGCCGCCGACGAGGCGGGCTTCGCCGGCGTCGCTCTGATGGACCACCTCATCCAGATCCCTCAGGTCGACTCCGCGTGGGAGCCGATTCCAGAACCTTTCGCGGTTCTCGGCCTGCTCGCCGGACTCGACACGAACCTCAGGCTCGGAACCCTCGTCACCCCCGTGACGTTCAGACCGGCGGGGATCATCGCGAAGACGGTCGCCACACTCGATGTCATCTCGGGTGGCCGTGCGTTCTGCGGGATCGGCGCAGGCTGGTGGGAACGCGAGCACCTGGCGTTCGGACTCCCTTTCCCTGGCCGCAGCGAGCGCCTGGATCTCCTCGAGGCGGCGATCGAGACGATTCGGGCGCTCTGGACGCCAGGCACCAAGCCGTACGTCGGTGACCGGATCGCCCTGCCGGAGACGACCAACTACCCGCGGCCGGCGTCAGCGGTCCCGATCATCGTGGGTGGCAACGGGGAGCAGCGCACTCTTCGCATCGCGGCGCGACTCGGCGACGGCTGCAATGTGCGGTCCGACCCCGCGACGGTCGCACACAAGATCGCCGTCCTCCGCCGCCACTGTGCTGCGCTGGGACGTGACCCGGACGAGGTCGCCGTCACCGTGCTCGACCTGCCGGTGGTCGGTCGCGACCGGGACGACGTCTGGAACCGCGTGGAACGGCTCCGGGGCAGGACACCCGCCGCCACGTTCGCCCACCGGCACCAGGCGGGCACCCCGGCCGACCACCGGGAGCGGTACCTGGCCCTGGCCGAGGCCGGCGTCAGCACCGTCTTCGTGGCGCTGCCCGACCTCGCGCGCGGAGAGGACCTGCTGGCCGTCGCCGCCATGATCCCGACGTGACCGGCGAGCCGGCCTTGGTCGCTACCAACCCCAGGTGCCGGGTTCGCCCTTGAACGGGCCAACGACGCGTGAGGTGATCCAACCGCCGTAGAACCCACCAGCCTGCGGCGTCACGAGCTCGCCGTCGACCAGGCAACGGTCCATCGCTGCGGGATAGACGGCGATGTAGTCGAGGAGCGCTGCAAAGGCGCTCACCGGCTGCGGGTAGTACCAGCCGCTACGAGCGGCGACCGCCCGTCCGCCCATGACATCGAGGTAGGCCGCCTGACCTTTCCACTCGCACATGGACGAGCCGGCGGACGGGCGCAGAGAGCCGTCGCCGAACGACGCTCGTGGCAGGTAGTACGTGGGTGGGTGGCTTGTCTCGAGCAGGCGAAGCGCCGAGGTCGTGTCGGCCACACGGACACCTCCGAGCTCGACGACCACGTGCTCGGAGGTGGACTCGACCACCGGAGGGCGCGGATAGTCCCAGCACGACTCCTGGCCAGGACCGACTGGTAGCGGGGTCACTTCCCGCATCGACAGCGGCCGCTCACGGTCGCGCCGGACACAATTCGGATTCGCTGTGCGCCTCGACGGGCCGCACCGGCACGCTGACGGGGCGCGCTACGACCGGCTCCTCCGGCTCGTGCGTGCGAGAGAGCTGACGGACGACCAACCAGACCGCCGCAGTGATGGCAGCCCCCACCACTGCATCGAGGATCCAGTGGTTGGCTGTCGCAACGACGACCAGGGTGGTGACGACGACATACGCCACGGCACCGATGCGCAGCCACAAGGCCCGGCTCAACGAGATCGCGCCGATCGTGCACCACAAGGCCCAGCCGACGTGCATGGACGGCATGGCGGCGAGCTCGTTGGTCAGGTCACCGAGCCCACGCGGAGCCGAAGCGGACGCACCCCACCATCCCCACTGCGACGTCGACGACATGATGTCGACGTAGCCGTCCATCATGCGCGGCGGCGCTGTCGGATAGAGGATGTAGGCGACCAGCGCGATCGCCGTTGCACCGACCAGGATCCGGCGCATCCGCAAGTAGTGCGCGTGAGAGTGCCGCCACAGCAGGATGAGAAGAATCGGAGTCACGACGTAGTGCATGGTCGCGTACCAGTAGCCGGCGAACACGCTCAGCGCCTCGTGGTTGATGAGCACCGAGTTCCACGACACTTCGATGCCGAGGTGCCACCAGCGCTCGACCCCGAGCACGTCCTTGGCGTGGTTGATGGCCAGCCTGGTGTCGTTGGATGCGAGCAAGCGCGCGGCCGAGTAACCGACGTAGAGCACGGCGAGCAGAGCCAGCTCGCGCGTGACGCGCCAAACCGAACTCTTCACCTGCTCCCCCTCCCGCCCTTCGTTCACGTCAACGTACTCGACACTCTACTGCCCCATGGCAAGCCATTTCGGTCTTGTTTCCAGGGCCTGAGCAGCAGTTCTGCGTCTGCTGCTTCGTCACGCTCAAGGATCCACGGCAGGTGCGTTCTGATACATCAAGGACGCCCCTGACTGCACCCTGATCCCTTGACTGCACCGTGATCTCTTTTCCCAGGTTGCGTCAGCGGTCGGTAGGGTCCCGGGTCATGCCTGTCTCCACCACGCACGAGCTGACGTTCAGCCAGCATACGGTGACCAAGCGCTACCGCCGCTGGGGTGACGGTGAGCCGCAGCGCGAGTGGGACGCCCTGACGCTGGTGCACCAACACGCGCCGAGCCTCGTCCCGGCGCCGCTGAGCTGTGAGCTCGATGGTGCACCGCCCTGCATCGTGATGAGTCGCCTGCCCGGCGAGCCGGTGGGGTCCGGATCCCCTGCCTCCGACGCCTGTCTCGACGCGGTGGCGCATGCGGTCGACACCTTCCACCATGTTGTCCCCACGACGGTTCTGGAAGGACGACCATTGCGCCGCTGGAGCGCGGCCAGCACCCTCACGGACGTGCGCTCCTGGGCTATGGAGTCCGCAGAGCCGACCGCCCGGGACGACTGGGCTCCCGACGTGCACCGCGCCCTGGCCGACGGGCTCGCCTGGATCACGTCGACCGACGTACGCCGGCTCGAGTCCGTCGAGCCCCACCTCGTCTACGGCCGCGGGGACGGAAACGTGGGCAACCTGATGTGGGACGGCGATCGGGTTCGCCTCGTCGACTTCGAGGACGCCGGGGTCAGTGACCTGCCGTTCGAGCTGGCAGACCTGGCCGAGCACCTGTCGACCTGGCTCGACGATGGTGTAGACGTGGATCATCTGCTCGACCGCTTCACACTCACCGCCCAGGAGGGCGCTCGGTTGACGCAGTACAGACGTCTGTTCGGACTCTTCTGGCTGCTCATGCTGCTCCCCGGCAACCCAGCGGCGGGGCGGAACCCCGACGGCACGCTGGGACGACAGGCAGCGCGGCTCTCCGCACTGCTCGGATCGGTCTGACAGTGAGCCCGGCGGCTGTACTCTCAGCCGCATGAGGCGGGGCGGGGCGTGGCTGGCAGCCGTGAGCGCCGGCGCCGTCGTGCTGGCGGCGTGGGTCAGCACGGCGCGCTTCGTGCCTGTGCTGCGCGGCGCCGTCGATCAGCCGATCTCGAGACAGCCTGCCGTTCCTCCCAGGCTGCCTGGTGGATCAGGTGGCAAGCAGGAGCAGCACCTCCAGCAAGGCGGCAGCCTTGGCCCCGTCGCTATGACCTTCATCTACGTCATGCTCATTGTCTTCGCCCTCGCCCTGCTCGCGATCATCTGGCGCCGAGCACAGCCGAGTCGACGGCGTCGGGCGGCGGTGCCCGTCGCCACCCAGCTCGCTGCCGAGGACACCTTCGACGACATCGGTGCCGGCCTCGCTGGTGACCTGAGCCGTACCGTCGAGAGCGGCATGGCCGCCCTCGACCAAGGCGCCCCTCGGGACGCCATCGTCCGCTGCTGGATGATGCTCGAGGAGGCGGTGATCCGGGCCGGTCTCGACCGCAACCCTGCGCTCACGTCCGAGGAGTTGACCGTGGCTGTGTTGTCCCGCTACGAGGTCCGGGCCGCCGCCATTGCCGAACTCGCAGGGCTGTACCGGGAGGCCCGCTTCTCCAGCCACGCGCTCGGCGAGCCACATCGGCGGCGAGCCGTGCGCGCGCTCAACGCCGTTCGCGACGACCTCGACCGCGAGCGCTCGGCACGAGAGCCGACCTTCCGCGCCACCTCGACACCACCCGCACCGCGATGATGGAGAGCAGCTGGCTACGCCGAATCCTCTACGGACTCGTGTGGGGCCTTGTCGCCTGGGGCTTCACGGCGTGGGTCGGCCTCCGGCCCCGATCCCTGCTGGTCGTCATCGTCACCGTCTCGTGCGCGCTGTTCGTCGGGCTGATGTCCGTGCTCCTCACGCGCGTCACCGCGATCAGCTGGTCGGCACCCAGGCGCCAGGTTCGGCCACGCTATGGGCTGGACCCGCGGTTCTCCCGGCTCTCGCGGGCTCTCAGCGAGAACCGGGACCCGGATGTGCTCGCCGCGCAGCTGCACGCGACCCTCGTGCGGGTCATCGACGACCGGCTCGTGTCGCATCACGGCATCGACCGGACCGCGGCGCCCGAGCAGGCGCATGCCTTGCTGGGGGCCGAGCTCACCGCCTACGTGGCCGCCCCCCGGCCACGGAGCAGCAGGAAACACCTCCACGACCTACTCTCACGAATCGAGGCACTATGACCGACCTGCCCGGTACCGCGGCGGCCGGGGTGGGCGCACCGCAGCTCGACGTGGCTGCGGTCGGAGCCCGAGCCGCGGCCGTCCTCGATGAGGTGGACCGAGCGGTCGTCGGCAAACGACCCGCGCTCGAGCTGATTCTGAGCGCCATCCTCGCCGGCGGGCACGTGCTGCTCGAGGATTTCCCGGGTCTCGGCAAGACCCTGGCCGCGCGCTCGTTCGCGCAGACGCTCGGGCTCGAGTTCGCCCGCGCACAGTTCACGCCCGACCTGCTTCCGGGTGACCTCACTGGATCGTTCATCTATGACCAACGCGCCGGGGAGTTCAACTTCCGCAAGGGTCCGATCTTCACCGGACTCCTGCTCGCCGACGAGATCAACCGGACTCCCCCCAAGACGCAGGCGGCCCTGCTCGAAGCCATGCAGGAGCGCCAGGTGACGGTCGAGGGCGAGACGTTCACGCTGCCCGCACCGTTCCACGTCCTCGCCACCGCCAACCCGGTCGAGTACGAAGGCACCTACCCGTTGCCGGAGGCCCAGCTGGACCGGTTTCTGATGCGGGTCACGTTCGGCTACGCCTCCGCCGACGACGAGGTCGAAGTACTCCGGCGCAGACTTGCCCGGCAGCGTGAGGAGCAGACACTGCGTGCCATCACCGATCCCGCCACGCTCCTGGCGATGCAGACCACCACTGAGACCGTGACGGTTGACGACTCCATCGGCCGGTACTGCGTGGACCTGTCGGCCGCCACCAGGACGCACGGACACGTCATGGTGGGTGCGTCCCCGCGCGGTGCCCTGGGGTTGCTCCTCACGTCGCGTGCGCTGGCGGTCATCCGCGGCCGTGACTACGTCATCCCGGAAGATGTGAAGGCGGTGGCCCATCCGGTGCTCGACCATCGGCTGACGCTCAAACCCGAGCTCTGGATGACCGCCATCACCAGCGGCACTGTGGTCGATGACGTGCTCGCCTCCGTCCCCACCCCTACCGCTGGCGAACGGGTATGACGATGGCTCGCGCACCCGCGGACGCGAACGGGTGGCGGCCCACCTGGGCTCACGCCCGCGCCGTTGTTCTCGGTCCGCTCGGACTGTTCCTCGCGATGGGTCTGCACCGACCCGACCTGCTCGTTATCGGCTCCCCCCTTTTCGTGGTTGCGATATGGTCCCTGCTCACCCGCCCCCGGGGCGCCCCGACCGTCACCGCTGCCATCGGCCGCCGGAGACTCCGGGAGGGTCAGGCGACGACCACGCGCTACAGCGTCACCGCACCACCGGGGGCCTCGGAGGTCTCCGTGTCGAGCACGGCGACGCCTTGGGTCGAGACGCGGCCGGCCTACGGCACCGCCCTGCAGGAGGTGGACGACGCCTCGCCTGTGACCTCAGTCGATGTCACGGTCCGGATGACACGGTGGGGTCAGCACCTGGTGGGTCCGGCCACGGTCGGCGCCCTGAGCTCATGGGGTGCCTACCAGTGGGGACCGGCGACGACCTCCCCCTGGACGGTGGAGGTGCTGCCTGCCGCCGCGATCTTCAGCGGCAACGCGCCGATGCCCCACCCCCACGGGCTCGTCGGTATCGACCGGGCGGCCCGCCCTGGCGCCGGTAGCGAGTTCGCGAGCATCCGACCGTTCCAGCTCGGAGACCGCCTGCGACGAATCCACTGGCCTTCGTCACTTCGCTCGGAGGGGCTGAACGTCACCGCGACGTACGCCGACAACGACAGCCAGGTGATCGTCGTCATCGATGCGCGCAACGACATCGGCGTCAGCCGCGGCATCGACGCGACACCGAGCAGCCTCGACGCGACCGTACGAGCCGCCGCCGCTCTCTGCGAGCACCACGCGCGACGCGGCGACCGGGTCGGGCTGCAGGTCACGCAGGCCAGGCGCCCGCTGGTGGTGCGTCCGGGTACCGGCATGCAGCATCTGCGACGAATGCTGGCGGTGATGGCTCGGATCGAGCCGGGTGGAGCCGACGACGAACGCTCCGACGCACGGATGCGGATCGATGCCGGCGCCGTCGTGCTGATGTGTTCGCCGCTGATCTCGACGATCCCGATGCAACGCGCCGTGGCGCTCACGCGACGCGGCCTGGTCCTCGTCGTCGTCGACACGCTGCCCCACAATGTCGAGCACCATGTCGACCCCGCCGACCCCGACCGGGAGACGACCGAGCTCGCCTGGCGGATCAGGCTCCTCGAGCGCTCCGCAGACATCCGCAGCATCACGCACGCCGGCGTCCCGGTCGTCGATTGGCGTGGGCCCGGCAGCCTCGACCAGGTCCTGCGTGACGTGGCCCGAAGGGCCAGAGCACCCCGGATGGCCGCGCGATGAGAGTCCCAGGGGTGTACGTCGACATCGACGAGTTCCTCACCCGCGTCGGGACGCACGGCCTGCTCGTGCGTGGCGCTTTGCTGGTGAGTGTCACGGTTTCTGCGGTCACGGCGTCCGCGCTCGACAGCGTCGACGCATGGTTCCTCATTGGTCTGGTCCTGCTCGGCTGCGCGGCTGCCGTGACGCCGGATTCCGTTGCCCCGCTCGCTGTGATCGCGGCGATGTGCATGCAGTGGGTCGTCCTCGTTCGACCCATGTCGGCGACCTGGTCCCTGGTACCGGCCCTGTGCGTGCTCGCTGTGCACGTGACGGCGGCACGAGCGGCGTCACTCGCTGACAACGCGCCCGTTCACGGCGCTTTGACGCGCCGCTGGCTCCGTCAGACTGCGGTGGTCGCGGCGGCCACAGTGATGGTCTGGATCCTGGTGGTCGTCCTGTCCGCGACCACGATCCCGACGGGTGCCGGTGTCACTGCTCTCGCCTTCGCGGTTGCCGGTGCCGCGATGGTCGCGATGACGCGCCGGCTGGACGGCTAGACCTGCGCGACGACCTACGCTATGTCGTCCGGCACGTCGACGACATACACCCGCTGCGGCTCGGGCTCCTTGCCGCAGGACACCCGTCGGTCAGGTCGACGCGAGGTCTGCCGCACGAGAACAGTGGTCGACGCGGCCGCTTCACCGAGGACCGCGTGGTCGACACGCACGCGTGTGCCGGCACCGACGTCTGCGCTGTCCGAAACCCGGACGGCGTTCAGGCCGACCGTGCGGGTCAGCGCCCGCACGGCCGACTCGGCCGCCTGCTCGGTCGGGGGCAGGGCCGACCGACCCCGGTCGTGACGGGGTCCGAGGAGGTGCGCGGGCAGCTCGCCCAGGGCTGCTGCATCGAGCGCCGCCAGCACGTCCGGCGCGTCGACACGCGCCAGCGTCACCCCGCTCGGCAGCAGCACCCCGGTGGGTGCGAAGCGGTGGCCGCCGGTGTGGGATGTCTCCCAGACCTGACCCGGTCGCTGCACGGCGGCATCTCGGGCCACCGGTCGCCCGCGCACCGCACAGCAGACGTCACGGCGTCCGTTCGTGCAGACGAGAAACACCGGTGACGGCGTGGCGACCAGCCCCGGCAAGGAGGCCAGCACCGCCTTTCGGTCGCCGCAGGTCACGGCGTCGACGTCGAGCTCGAGCAGCGTCCGCGGATCGGTCACGGATCCCTCGAGGAGCCACTCCTTTCCAGGCAAGCAGCAGCTCACGAGGACCGTGCGGGGCCGTCCGTGGTGGTCGTCGGGATGGGCGCCGGCCGCGCGGATCAGGACGAACCGGCCGCTCGCCGTCGCGGTGCGAGCGCTCAGCTCCCGCCCGACCACGCCGTCGAGGTGGCTCTGGGCCGCTGCATCGCGACCCCACGGTCCCGGCTGTTCGAGCGCCACCCACCCACGGGCGACCGCGGCTGTGCCGTACGCGGGTTCGTCGAGCGAGTCGCTGAGCACCGAGCACGACTCGGGGTCAGGACTGGTCGCGAACCCGGCCGCCTGGTCGGCGGGGTCGGCAACGATCATCCCCGTCACCCCACCCTGCGATGCACAACCAGCGGCAGGACATGGCGGGCACCGGCCTCGCGCAGAGCTGCCGCGGCGAGCGTGACCGGCCACATCGACGACGAGGCATCGGCCACGAGCAACACGGTTCGGGCCGAGATCGCGGGTCGCTGCTCGTCGGGAACGGTGATCCGGTCGCGCCACCAGGCCGCCTCGGCTGCCGACGCCAACCCGTCCGGGACCGGTTCGGCGGGTGAGTCGACCGCGGCGCGCTGGAGCCGTCCCACCGAGGCGATGTGCCCCACGAGGTCATCGATCAGCACCCGCGCACCGGCGGCCGGTAGCCCGACGACGACATCCGGTCGCTCTACCCAGCCCGTCCGCCATCGGCTCATCAGCGCGACGCAGCCCTCGAGGACGTCAGGAGGTGCCGCAGTGTCGGGACGCAGACCAGCCGACAGGAACTCCCGCCACTCGGGTGCATCGGCGTGGATGAGGACCCGGCCCTCGTCGGCCATCAGCTCAGCCGGGATCCGGCCCCGACTGCCGAAGTCACCACCCGGCCACATCTTCCGTGGCTCGAGCGTGTGGCTCTCGCCGCGCAGGAGCCGCGTCACCTGCGCCAAGGTCTCGCCCGGCGGCGTGGCGTCGAGGCCGGCGAGCAGGTCACCGCGGCACACCGTGCATCGTCCGCAGGGTTGTGCCGTCGGGTCGTCGAGCGACTCCTGGAGCAGCTGCATGAGACAACGCTCGCCCCGGCTGTAGGCGCGCATGATGTCGGCCTCGCGCCGTCGGGTGGCGATGATGCCGTCGTAGTGTTCGGCGTCATAGGTCCAGACGGCACCCGTGCGCCGCCATCCGTCCTCGACCCGCTCGACTGCTCCGTCGACGGCCAGCTGCTTGAGCATCAGCTCGACCTTGCCGCGACGCAGACCCGAGACGGCCTCCAGCGCCGGCACCGACGTGACCTCGTCTTCGTGGCGTGCCCAGGCGTCGAGCAGCCGACTCACCTGGTCAGGGTCGGGGATGGTGGCAGTCGCGAAGTAGTCCCAGACGCCGGCGTCGGCCGTCGAGGGCAGCAGGATCACCTGCGCCTCGTCGATGCCACGACCGGCACGGCCCACCTGCTGGTAGTACGACACCGGGCTCGGAGGAGAGCCGACATGGATCACGAACCCCAGGTCGGGCTTGTCGTAGCCCATCCCGAGAGCCGAGGTGGCGACCAGCGCCTTGAGCTTGTTGTGACGAAGGGCGTCCTCGAGTCGCTCGCGCTCATCTGACTCGAGCCCTCCGGTGTAGGCCGCCACGGGCACGGCGTCGCCGTGGACGCCGGCGATGACGGTCGCGAGCCGCTCGGCGTCGGCCACGGTGAGCGTGTAGACGATGCCACTGCCCGGCAGCCGCGGCAGCTGGTTGACGACCCAGGCGTACCGCTCGAGCGGGCTCAGCTGGTCGATGACCGCAAGGTGCAGACTGTCGCGAGCCAGCCGTCCGCGCAGCACGAGCGTGGTCTCGCCGAGCTGCGCAGCCACGTCGTCGGTGACCCGCGCGTTCGCGGTGGCGGTGGTGGCCAACACGGGCGTCCCGGGATTGAGGCCGCGCAGGAGGTCGGCGACCCGCCGGTAGTCCGGACGGAAGTCATGCCCCCAGTCGGAGATCGCGTGCGCCTCGTCGACGACGAGCAGCCCCAACCGACCGACGAGCGCGTCGAGGACGCGGCGGCCGAACCGGGGGTTGGCGAGCCGCTCAGGGGAGACGAGGAGGACGTCGAGGCTGCCGGCCAGCAGCTGCTCCTCGATGACGGACCACTCCCCCACGTTGGACGAGTTCAGGGTGGCCGCCGTCAACCCGGCCCGCTCGGCCGCAGCCACCTGGTCACGCATGAGGGACAGGAGCGGCGAGACCACGAGCGTCGTCCCCTGCTGCTCCGCACGACGGATCGCCGTCGCGGCCCAGTAGACCGCCGACTTGCCCCAGCCGGTCGCCTGCACGACCAGGACCCGCGCACTGGCCTCACAGAGCGCCGCCACTGCCGTCTCCTGGTCGGGTCGGAGCCGTGCCTGGTCGCCCGCCATCGCCGCAATCACCCGGTCGGCGATGGCACGGCGCGCTGTGGTGAGGTCGGTGGTCATCGGCCTCGACCCTACGTTGTCGCGAGGACAGCACGGACAGTGCGCAACAATCACGGGGTGGACCTGGAGGATCTGAGACTCGCCGTCTACCGGTCGTTCATCACCGTTGGACGCCCGCCGGGCACGCTCGAGCTGGCCTCCGGGTTCGGGGTCGACGCATCAGATGTGACCGCAGGGCTGCGCCGGCTGGCGGACGAGCGGCACATCGTGCTCATGGACGAGGCCATCGTGATGGCGCACCCGTTCGCGGCCGCACCGCTCGGCTTCAGCGCAATGGGGGCGTCGACCCTGTGGTGGGGCGGCTGCGCGTGGGACTCCTTCGCGCTACCGCACCTCCTCCACGACGAGGGCTCGGTCCTCGTGGCCACCCGGTGCCCTGCCTGCGCGCGACCGATGGCCTGGGACGTGGACCGGCATGAACCTCCCGCCGGAGATCAGGTGGCCCACTTCCTCGTTCCGGTAGCGCACATCTGGGACGACGTCGTGCACGCGTGCGACCACCAGCGCCTCTTCTGCTCATCCGCCTGCGTCGATGCATGGCTCGCCGAGACCGGCAACCCTCGGGGGTCGGTCCTGGACCTGGCCACGCTGTGGCGGTTGGCCGCGCACTGGTACGACGGTCGGCTCGAACGCGGGTACGTCCGCCGCGAACCGTCAGCGGCGGCTCAGTACTTCCGGGACGTGGGGCTGTCTGGCGCGTTCTGGGGGCTGTGACCCGATGGCAGCGCCCCTCGGCCGTGCGGGACGCTCTGACAAGATGGCGGGCGTGATGATCGAGGCACGGGAAGTGGACCGCGCCTGGCTCAATGAGGCCATCCGCAAGGTCGAGGCCGACAACAACCGCAATGCCGACACGCACCTGCACGTGTTCCCGCTGCCCGAGGACTGGGGCATCGACCTCTATCTCAAGGACGAGTCGGTCCACCCGACCGGCAGCCTCAAGCACCGCTTGGCACGCTCGCTCTTCCTCTATGCGCTCTGCAACGGCTGGATCGGTGCCGGCACGACGATCATCGAGGCCAGCTCGGGGTCGACCGCCGTGTCGGAGGCGTACTTCGCACGACTCCTCGGTCTGCCGTTCGTCGCCGTCATGCCGCGCAGCACGTCGCCGGAGAAGATCGCGGTGATCGAGTTCCACGAGGGTCGCTGTCACCTCGTGGACGACCCGGCCTCCATCTATGCGGAGTCACACCGGCTCGCCGAGGAGTGCGGCGGCCACTTCATGGACCAGTTCACGTATGCCGAGCGTGCAACCGACTGGCGGGGCAACAACAACATCGCGGAGTCGATCTTCCAGCAGCTCTCTCATGAGCGGCACCCGGTTCCGTCCTGGATCGTGGTCGGCGCCGGGACAGGCGGTACGTCTGCCACCATCGGCAGGTTCGTCCGCTATCAACGGCACGACACGCACCTGCTCGTGGTCGACCCCGAGCGATCGGCCTTCTTCGACAGCTGGCGCACCGGCGACCCCGACGTCGTCACCAGCACAGGCTCACGCATCGAGGGCATCGGGCGGCCACGAGTCGAACCGTCCTTCCTGCCGACGGTCATCGACGCGATGCTCCGGGTCCCCGACGCCGCGTCCATCGCGGCGATGCGCTGGTGCACACGGGTCACAGGCCGGTCGGTCGGCCCGTCGACGGGCACAGCACTGTGGGGTGCTCTCGAGCTCACGAGCGCGATGCGCACCCGCGGCGAGCAGGGCAGCATCGTCACGCTGCTCTGCGACGGCGGAGAACGCTACCGGGACAGCTGCTACGACGACGCGTGGGTTCTTCGGAGTGGCCTCGACCTCACGCCCTACGCAGCGGCTCTGGACACCTTCCTCGAGACCGGCGCGCTGACCGAGCCCCGGGACGATGACCGGAGTGTTGGACGACACCTCGGTGCGTAGGCTGTCGGCATGGATGCCAAGGCCTGGGACGAGCGGTACTCCGGCAGTGACCTGGTCTGGGGGCTCGAGCCCAACCGCTTCGTGCGTGCCCAGTGCGAACGGCTACCGATCGGCCGCGCCATCGACCTCGCGTGCGGAGAGGGACGCAACACGCTGTGGCTCGCCCGGCTGGGCTGGCAGGCGACAGGCGTCGACTACTCCGCCGTCGCCATCGACCGGGCCCGTGAGCTGGCGGCCCGCGAGCCCCTCGTGGTCACCGCCCGGCTGGCCTGGCATGTCGCAGATGTGACGGTTGACCCGCTCAAGCCGGAGTACTACGACCTGGTTCTGATCAGCTACCTGCATCTGCCTCCCGCAGAGTTCCAGTCCGTCGTCCGTAACGCTGCGCAGGCGGTGGCGCCCCGAGGGCACCTGCTCATCGTCGGCCATGACCGACGCAACCTGAGCGAAGGCGTCTCGGGCCCGCAGGACGAGTCGCTCCTCTACGAGGCCGCCGAGATCCGGACCATGCTCGCGGATGTACGCGGTCTGGACGTGCAGCTGGCCGAGACGGTCATTCGTGATACGTCAGCCGGCGATGCCCTCGACACCCTGGTGCGGGCTCGCCGGCCGGTGCACGGATCAGTTCCCAGCTGATCGGTACGTGCGCCAACCGGCGCGGACCAACGGCCACTGGACCGGCAGCCGCGCCACCGCGGCAACCTTCATCGCGGAGCTCGACCGCCGACTGCGCAGGACGTCGACTGCCATCTGCACGTTCGCAGGGAAGATGGCCACCAGCAGCGCCGCGCTGACCAGTCCGCACCGTCGACGGGTCCGCGGCACCATCAGGCCTACCGCACACAGCAGCTCAGCCGCCCCGCTGGCATAGACCAGTCCGCGTCTGCCTGGCAGACCACGGGGAACGATGCGCTCGAACAGCTCCGGACGCAGCCCGTGCAGGGTGCCGCTCACGGCGAAGAGTGCGGCCAACGCGACCACGTCTGCCGGCGGGCGTCCCGCGACGCGACCTGACCCGCCGTCCCGGGCCATCAGCCCGTCTTCTCGACATCCACCGACAGGATGCTGATCGGCTGGAACGGGGCACCATCGGACTGCTTGTCCTCGACGCCTTCCGCCGCGATCGCGTCGATGATCTGCATCCCCGCGGTGACGTTGCCGAAGATCGTGTAGCCACCACCGCCGGTGGGGAGCTGGGTGTCCTTGTAGACGAGGAAGAACTGGCCGCCGTTGCTGTTGGGGTCCTGACCCCGCGCCATCGCGAGGGTGCCCCTCGGATACTGCCCGTCGGACGGGGCGTTCTCGATGCCGAACCCGTAGCCGGGCGATCCGCCCCCAGTGCCAGTGGGATCGCCGCACTGGAGCACGAAGATGCCGGTGGCCGCGGTCGTCAACCGGTGACACGGACTGTCCCTCCAGTAGCCCGACCGCGCCAGGCCGATGAACGACGCCACCGTCTGCGGTGCAGCCTTACCGTCCAGCTCGAGCCTGATGTCACCGCAACTGGTATGGAGCGTGGCCTCCCACGTGCTGCCCTCCGCCAGGCTGGGGTCGGGTGGCGCGTCCGTCTGCAGCGGGTTGGTGATGGCGGGCGGCGCGGTCTCGCAGGTGACGTCCCCGACGCTGGCAGGGCTGGGGTTGGCGACGAGGGGGCCGGAGCCGGTCGTCTTGTCGTCCTTGCTGAGCAGCTGGGGGATCCCGACCACGGCAGCTACACAGAAGACCATGATGAGCACGATGGCGACCTGTGACGACCTGGAGGTCTTCCGAGCCGAGCCGGTGCCCGCGGACGCGGCCGAAGGGCGGCTGGGCCGCTTGGAGTTCGACATGCGCGCCACTCTAGGTGACCGGCAGGCTCCTACCGTGCCGGCCACCGGGATGTCGCGGGATCAGCCGACGGCAGCGTCCACCCGTTGCACGTCGCCACCCCGTCGCGGGTCGGCACCGGGTCCGGTGGCGTCGATTGCCGCCACCCCGCCGAAGTACGAGTCGAGCGCTGGCCAGACGGTCACCGGTTCGTGCTGCTCGAGCAACCGGACGACCTCAGGTGTCAGGCCCGGCTCGACGTGCACCTTGTCGGGAACAGGATTGAGCCGCGGTGCAGCGATGGCCTCGGCGACCGGCAAGCCACGATGCACCACGTTGGTCACCACCTGGAGCAGTGCGGACCGGATCCGGCTCCCGCCCGCAGCGCCGGCCACGAGGACCGGTTCGTCGTCCCGGAAGGCGATCAGTGGCGACATCATCGACCCCATCCGGCGGCCCGGGAGCTCACTCCCCCGCACGAGCTCGCCCTCTCCGAGCATTGAGTTCAGATGCAACCCGTACTCGCCCAGCCACACCCCGGAGGCCAGTCCCAGACTCGTCGTGACGGCGCAGAGGTTGCCGTCGGAGTCGACGACCGCTGCACTGGTGGTGTCTCCCCGCCGTGGCGGGGCGCGCAGCACCTCCACCATGCGCGCCGCGAGTACGCCTGGATCATCGGCGAGGACGAGCGCCTCGAACGTACCCAGCAGGTCGTCGAGGTCGTCGCCCCTCGCCATCACGTCCGCGTCGCCGAGCCGGGCCCGTCGCGGGGCGGTCTCGACCACGCCGTACGCCGCCAGGTCCGGGTAGCTCAGGTCACCCTGCTGCCCCACGGCCCCGACCATCGCCTCGGCGATCCGTCCGGTGTAGAAGGCCTCCGCACCTTCGTCGGACAGCACCTGCATCGCAGTCTCCAGGCCGGGGTGGAACAAGCGGGCACCGCCGGGGAGCACGGCACCGTCCTTCGCATAGACGTGGATGCCCTCGCCGAGCAGCATCGCCGGGGCGATCGTCGCCAGCACCTTGGAGTGCAACGGCGCGAACACGACACCACGGGCTGCGTGACCGATCGCGGGGGCCACCACCTCCGGCCAGCTCAGCCGCCCCCAGCGCCGATGCAACGCGGCCATGCCCGCCGGTACACCTGGCACGGCCACGGTGGAGGGTCCGACGGAGTACGGCACCAGCTGACCGCCGAAGTCGATCGCGATCTCCTGCGGCACCGAGGGCCGCCTGCCTGCGAGCCCCGGAACGGCCACGAAGAAGTCAAGGCACGTCGTGGTCCTGGTCGAGGCCTCGTAGTAGATGGCGAACCCGCCTCCGGCGAGCCCGGTGAAGACCGTCTCTGCGACGCAGGCGGCCAGCACCATCGAGACGGCGGCATCGGCGGCACTGCCCCCTGAACGGAGTACGTCGACGCCGACCTCGGCCGTCACCGGGTTACCGGCAGCGACGCAGGCCGGCAGTCGTGGTTCGGTCATCACGGTCCCTGTGGAGTCGGGCGCAGGCTCAGCCGGCGGGTCAGGTGGCGCCGGTGTACTCGCCCTTGATGTGCTGACCCTTGCCGAGCACGGTGATCCCCTCGTCGGTGACGCTGAAACCGGCCGCCCGGTCGGCCTCGGGGTCCAGGCCGATGCTGAACCCATCCGGAACGATGACGTTCTTGTCGATGATGGCGTTTTGGATGTGGGCGCCGACGCCGATCTTGACGTTGTCCATGATCACGCTGCGGTTGACCACGGCGCCGGAGGCGACGTAGACGTCGGTGCCGATGACCGAGGAGCGGATCGCCGCTCCCGAGACGATCGAGCCTGCGCACACGATGGCGTCGTCCGCGGTGGCGGACTCGACGAACTTCGCCCCGGGCAGGCTCGTGTTGGCCGTGAAGATCGGCCACTGACTGTTGTAGAGGTTGAAGATCGGCTCGACGGCGACCAGGTCGAGGTGCGCATCGTGGTAGGACGCAATCGTCCCCACGTCGCGCCAGTAGTCGCGGTCACTCGGCAGCGAGCCCGGTACGTCGTTGCGCTTGAAGTCGTAGACAGCAGCTTCGTTGCGCCCGACCAACAAGGGGATGATGTCGCCACCCATGTCGTGACGCGACTCGGGGTTGGCGGCGTCCTCCTCGAGCGCCTGCACCAGCGCGTCCGCGGTGAAGACGTAGTTGCCCATCGACGCGAACGACTCGTCCGGACTGTCGACGAGGCCCGGTGGGTCAGCAGGCTTCTCGAGGAACTCAGCGATCCGGATGCCGTCGTCGGCGGTCTTGATGACCCCGAACTGGTCTGCCTCCTTGCGCGGGACGCGGATTCCCGCGACCGAGACGGACGCGCCGGACTCGATGTGTGCGTCGACCATCTGGGACGCGTCCATGCGGTACACGTGGTCGGCGCCGAAGACGACGATGATCTCGGGCTTCTCGTCGACGATGAGGTTCATCGACTGGTAGATCGCGTCGGCACTGCCGAGGAACCACTGCTTGCCGCGGCGTTGTTGCGCCGGGACGGGCGTGACGTAGTTGCCGAGAAGGGTCGACATCCGCCAGGTCACCGACACGTGTCGGTCCAGCGAGTGCGACTTGTACTGCGTCAGCACGCACAGCCGCAGGAAACCCGCGTTGACCAGGTTGGAAAGGGCGAAGTCGATGAGCCGGTAGCTGCCGCCGAAGGGAACCGCGGGCTTGGCGCGGTCCAACGTCAGAGGCATCAACCGCTTGCCCTCGCCACCCGCGAGCACGATCCCCAGTACCTTGCGCTTGGCCATGCCTCGACCCTAGCGGGCAGCCACGGCTCGTGGGGCCGTCTCGGACGATGGAAAGACCCTGACAGCACGCCCCGCCCCCGCCAACGTCGCTAGGGTGCGAGTCATGCGTGTCGGTCTGCTCACCCGAGAGTTTCCCCCCGAGGTGTACGGCGGCGCCGGTGTGCACGTCGACTTCCTGGCCCGGCACCTGCGCGAACGGGTCGACGTCACCGTCGTCTGCACGGGTGCTGAGCGCGAGGGCGCGATCGCCATCCCGGAGCAGGACGGTCGGTTCCCCGACGCCAACGCCGCCCTGCACGTGTTGTCCGCCGACACCGCGATGGCGGCCGCGTGCGCCGGTGTCGACCTGGTGCACTCCCACACGTGGTACGCGAACATGGCCGGACACCTGAGCTCCCTGCTCTACGACGTCCCCCACGTGGTAACCGCCCACTCGCTCGAACCGCAGCGGCCTTGGAAAGCCGAGCAGCTCGGTGGCGGGTACCGGCTCTCGTCCTGGGTGGAGCGCACGGCGTACCTCGGTGCCGCGGCCATCATCGCGGTCAGCGAGGGTATGGCGGCCGACGTCCTGGCGGCGTATCCCGAGGTCGACCCCGAGCGGCTGCACGTCATCTACAACGGCATCGACGCCGAGTTCTACGCTCCGGACCCTGGGACCGATGTCCTCGAGTCGTTGGGCATCGACAACGGTCGGCCGTACGTCACGTTCGTCGGCCGGATCACCCGGCAGAAGGGCGTCCCACACCTGCTCCGGGCCGGCCTGCACCTCGATCCTGCGGTCCAGCTGGTGCTGCTGGCTGGAGCCGCGGACACACCCGAGCTCAAGGCCGAGACCGACGCTGCGATCGCCCGTCTCCGAGCCGAGCGCGACGGAGTCATCGTGGTCAGCGAGATGCTGCCGCGCGAGAGCGTGCGGCAGGTGCTCACCCACGCGATCGCGTTCGTGTGTCCTTCGGTCTACGAGCCGCTCGGCATCGTCAACCTCGAGGCGATGGCGTGCGAGACGGCTGTCGTCGCGAGCGCCGTCGGTGGGATCCCCGAGGTCGTCGTGAATGGCGAGACGGGGCTGCTCGTCGACTACACGCCGGACGACGTGGAGGGATTCGAAGCCGCGCTTGCGGACCGGATCAACCGGCTCGTCACCGACCCCGAACTCGCCGCGCGCATGGGCCGCGCCGGTCGGACCCGCGCGGTCTCGGCTTTCGACTGGGCCGCTATCGCAGATCAGACGGTGGCGCTGTACCGCAGCCTGACATGACCGACGCGGTCGCCCACGACCTCGTGGCTGCCGTGCGGCGCGAGCTGGCGGCACGCGCCGACCCGGCCCGAGCGCCACAGATGCAGCGGTACATGAAGTCAGCGATGCCGTACTACGGCGTGCGGATGCCGGAAGTACGGCTGGTCACCCGCACGATCTTCGGCGCCCATCCACTCGCAGATCGCCCGAGCTGGGAGGCGACCGTGTTGGCACTCTTCGACGAGGCGACCCACCGGGAAGAGCGCTATGCCGCCCTGATGCTGCTCGCCCGTCGTCGGTACGTCGGGTTCCTCACCGCGGCCGCTCTCCCTGTGCTGGAGCACCTCATCGTGGTCGGAGCCTGGTGGGACATCGTCGACGACGCGTCCCATCGGGTCGGCACCGTTCTGCTGGCCGACCGGGAGGCTGCTGAGCCCGCTATCCGCGGCTGGACCACGTCGGAGGACAGGTGGCTGCGTCGGGCGGCGATCATCTGCCAGCTCAGCCACCGGGAGCGCACCGACGTCGCGCTCCTCGCTGACGCGATTCTCGCCGCCATCGGTGAGCGTGAATTCTTCCTGCGCAAGGGCATCGGGTGGGCGCTGCGCGAGTACGCCAAGACAGACCCCGCATGGGTGCGCCGCTTCGTGTCCGACCACGGCGAAGGCAGCCAGGCGCCGCTGTCGCCGCTGTCAAGACGCGAAGCGCTCAAACACCTCTCCCGGTGATGAGGGGCCGCATCCCCGACGCCGCGATGGACGGGACGGCAACCGAGGAGCACTCTCACGTGGGGGGGAAAGTTGAGGTCACCGGCGATGGACGTCAAGAACCTGTTCAGCGACGCACTCACGACCTGGTCCGATCGGGTCAAGACCGTCAAAGCCGACCAGCTGGACCTGCCGACTCCGTGCAGCGACTGGACGGTTCGAGACCTGTTGAACCACGTGGTCGGAGAGCAGCTGTGGGCCGACCCCCTCATGCAGGGGCAGACCATCGAGCACGTGGGCGACCGCCTCGAGGGCGACCTGCTCGGTGCCGACCCGCTCGCGTCGGCACGCTCAGCGGCCGACGACGCTGATCGCCTGACGGGCGTCTCTCTGAGCGGTCGCAAGGTGCACCTGTCGTACGGCGACGAGGACGCCGAGGAGTACCTGTGGCAGCTCACCACCGACCACGCGATCCATGGCTGGGACCTTGCGGTGGCCACCGGCGGTGAGCGCGAGCTGGCCCCAGGGCTGGTCGAGGGAGTGGCCGAGTGGTTCGCCCAGCGGGAGGAGATGTACCGGGCCGGCGGCGCGGTCGGACCGCGCGGCCCGGGTGGGGACGGCCCACAGGCCCGGCTGCTCAGCGCGCTGGGCCGCGATCCGACCTGGGGACCGAACCACGCCTCGCTTGCCACCTTCTCAGCGGCGTTCGGGCGAGGCGACGTCGACCAGATCATGGCGTTGATGACCGACGACTGCGTGTTCGAGTCCACGACGCCGGCGCCTGACGGTGGACGTTTCGAGGGCGCCGCCTCCGTGCGCGGCGTGTGGATCGAGGTGTTCGGCGGCACGCCAGGGGCGGCGTTCACCGAAGAGGAATCGTTCGTCCATGCCGACCGGGGGGTGCTGCGCTGGATGTTCAGCTGGACCGAGCCGGACGGCAGCGCCGGTCACGTCCGCGGAACCGATGTGCTGCGCTTCCGTGACGGCAAGATCCACGAGAAGCTCTCGTACGTGAAAGGTTGAGCGCGCAGCTCAATCGCTGCCGAAGGTGTCCGGGTCGGGGCCGACGCGGCTGCCGGCATCCAGCCCGGCGACGGCCGCGTGGTCGTCGTCGTCGAGCCGGATACGGAACAGGTCGATGTTCTCTGCCATCCGACCGGGGTTCACCGACTTGGGAATCACGACGTTGCCCAGGTCGAGGTGCCACCGCAGCATGACCTGGGCCGGAGTGACGCCGTGCTTGTGAGCGATCGACGTGATGGTGGGGTCGCTGAGCTTCTGGCCCCGCGCGATAGGGCTCCAGGCCTCGGTCACGATCCCGTGCTCGGCGTGGAAAGCCCGCAGGTCCCGCTGCTGCAGCCAGGGATGGAGCTCGACCTGGTTGATCGCCGGCACGACGTCGGTCTCGTCCAGCAACCTCTGCAGGTGGGCGGTTTGGAAGTTGCTGACCCCGATGCTGCGTGCGCGGCCGTCGGCATACAACTTCTCGAACGCCTTCCAGGTCCCGGAGTAGGTGTCCTGGGCAGGCACCGGCCAGTGGATCAGGAAGAGGTCGACGAAGTCGAGTCCGAGCCGCTTCACACTGGCGTCGAACGCGTCCAGGGCCGTGTCGTACCCTTGGTCGTCGTTCCACAGCTTGGTGGTGACGAAGAGCTCGTCGCGGTCGATCCCGGACTCCGCGATCGCCTCGCCTACAGCGGCTTCGTTGTTGTAGGCGCGCGCGGTGTCGATGTGTCGGTAGCCGACCTCGAGAGCGGTGAGGACGGCCGTCTTGGTCTCGTCTTCAGGAACCAGAAAGACGCCGTAACCGACCTGTGGGATCTCGACGCCGTTGTTGAGGGCCATCGGCGGTACCCGGAGGGGAGCATGCGGTGAAGAGGGGGACATACAGCCCAACGTAGCAGCGGACAGGAGCGGCTCAACCCGAGCCATCGGCGCATGGACAGCGGCGAATGCGCCGTCTATCCTTGAACTCTCAACTATTGCGGGAGAGTCGATGTCTGTGCCGATGCCGGTCATCTACCTCAGCCACGGCGCTCCCCCACTCGCCGACGACCCGGTCTGGACTCACGAGCTCGCAAACTGGGCCGCCGACCTGCCGGCGCCCACGGCGATCCTCGTCGTCTCAGCCCACTGGGAGGAAGCGCCGCTGACGTTGGGCGCCACCACGACCGTGCCGCTCGTCTACGACTTCTGGGGCTTCCCCGAGCGCTACTACCAGGTCCAGTACCCCGCTCCCGGCGCCCCCGAGCTGGCGGCCAGGGTCCGCGGCCTGCTCACCTCGCCCGGGCAGATCGTCCATGACGCTCCTGCACGCGGCCTCGACCACGGCGCCTACGTGCCGCTCGTCGAGATGTTCCCGGCGGCCGACACTCCGACACTCCAGATCTCCATGCCGACCCTCGACCCGGCGACGTTGCTGGAGCTCGGTCGCCGCCTGGCGCCGCTTCGCGATGAAGGTGTCCTGATCGTCGGCAGCGGCTTCACCACGCACAACCTCAGCCTGATCAGCCTGCAGTCGCCGCCCGACGCCCCCGCGCCGTCCTGGTCGCAGGAGTTCGACGACTGGATCGACCGGGCGATCGCCGTGGGCGACGTGGACGCAGTCGTGGACTTCCTGCGCAAGGCACCGGCAGCCCAGCTCGCTCACCCACGGACCGAGCACTTCGCTCCCCTGTTCGTGAGCCTGGGGGCCAGCCTGGCCGCTCACGTGGGGGGCGAGCAGGGGCGCTCTGTCGTGGACGGCTTCTGGTACGGCCTGTCCAAGCGGTCGTGGCAGTTCGCCTGAAGTCGGACCGGCAGGCTGCGATAGCGTCTCGCGCGTGAGTGAGCTTCCCCTCGGCGGCACCGTCCGTGCGATGACGCGTTGGGGGGAGCCGGTCATGCATGCGCCCTGCGCGCCGGTGACGGTCTACGACGACTCCCTTCGCGCGCTCGTCGCCGACCTGGTCGCCACGATGTACGCCGCGGACGGGGTAGGGCTCGCCGCCAACCAGGTCGGCGTTTCACTGCAGGTGTTCGTCTTCGACTGCCCGGACGACGAGCACGTGCATCACCGTGGCGTCGTCTGTAACCCGACGCTGATCGTGCCCGAGGGCAAGGACCGGGTGCTCGACGACGACGACGAGGGGTGCCTGTCGCTGCCAGGCGCCTTCGTCCCCTGCGCCCGCGCCCATCACGCGACGGTCAACGGCTTCGACGAGCACGGCAACCCGGTGAGCTACTCAGGCACGGGACTGTTCGCCCGGTGTCTCCAGCACGAGAGTGACCACCTGAGTGGGACGGTCTTCGGCGACCGGCTGTCCACGCGGCAGCGCAAGAAGCTGTTCAAGGAAGCCGAGAAGCACGCCGTGGAGTTCCCACCCGGCTGGCCGGTGACCTCGCCCGGCGAGGATTAGCCGCTAGGCCGTGTCGACGACGAACGTCGGACGGTTCTGTCGCGCCCGGACCGCGTACATGGCGGCGTCGGCCCGCCGGAGCACCTCGGGCGCCTCGACCGCGCCGGTGATCATCGCGATGCCGATGCTGATGCCCACGCGCAGCGCGACCCCGTCGAGCACCATGGGCTCCGACAGCGCCTCCCGGATGCGCTCGCCGAGCGCCTGAGCCTCCTCCTGGCTGACCGGGAAGCCGACGACGACGAACTCGTCACCACCGAACCGACCGACGATGTCGTCCTTGCGAACGGTCTGGTGCAGCCGGGTAGAGATCGCCGCGAGCGCATCGTCGCCGACGAGGTGGCCGTGCTTGTCGTTGACCTGCTTGAAGTTGTCGAGGTCGCAGAACAGGAGCGCGCCGAGCTGCTCGGTCTCGCGCGCGTCGCGGACGACGTTGTCGAGGTGGTCGAGCACGGTGAGCCGGTTGGGCAGACCGGTCAGCGGATCATGCTGAGCGCGCATGGTGAGCTCGCGCTCCTCGTTCTTGGACTGCGTGATGTCGACGATCTGGCAGAGCACTCCGGGCCGGCCTCCCCCGTCCATGAGCGAGGCTGCCTCGACGAGTCCCCAGAACTCTCCTCCGTCGGCGCCGACGAACGGCACCTCCATGCGCAGTCCACGACGGTCGTCGCGCAGCAGCCGGATCATGAGATCTCCCAGCGGCTCACCGTGCACGACGGTGAGCACCCGGTCGATGGGTTCGTGCTGCGCTCCGAAGACGTTGATCCCGAACATGACACCGGCCGCACGGTTGATGCGCGCGATCTCGAGGGCGCCACTCGGACCCTCGATGAACTCAGCCATCCCGATGGGGGCGTTGTCGAAGGCGAGGCGAAACCGTTCCTCGCTCAGCCGGAGGGCCAGGTGGTCCTCGGAGGAGCGCTGGACGAACGTCTGATGGTGGAAGGCCACGCTGGCCTGCGAAGCGAACAGCCCGAGCAGCGGGGACACGGCGGGATCGGGGCGGGTCGAACCCGCCGGGAACGTAGCCGTGATCATCCCGACCATGGACTCGGGCGTGGCGAAGGGTGCAACGAACAGGTTGAGCGCGCCCCATTGCTCACCGTTGCCGTGCATCTCGGGCTCGGTGTCGGCGTCCTCGTGCACCACGTCGTCGAGAAAGGCCCGTGGGTCGATGCACTGGTGGACGCCGTAGGACGACGGGGAGCCCGCCAACAGGTCGTTCCAGTCACTGAGGTGGCTCCGACTGCCGATGAGGGCGTGAGCAGACTCGTGACCCGCGACGCCGACCGCCTCGACGGACTCACCGTCGACGAGATACACGAGGATGGTCCGGGCACCGAGCACGTCACGAATGCCCTGGCAGAACTCGGACATCGCCTTGCGGGGGTTCGGTGCGTCGTGCAGGGACTCCAAGGTTTGGTGCACCTGGCGCACGGCGGCGGCAAGGCCCGAGCGCTGACTCCTCACCAAGCCCCCCTAGGACCTCATTCTCGACCAATGACGAAAAAGGCTAACGCGGCTGCTGCTGCGACGTTGAGCGAATCCACATCGTGCGCCATCGCGAAACCGGCTCTGATCGTGGCGCTGCTCAACCAGCGGGTGGATAGACCTGGCCCCTCGGACCCCAGGATAAGGCAGACTCTGTCGGTCGTCTTGCGTTCAATGACTTCGGTCAACAGCTCGGCGTCCGGAGCAGGTGTCAGGGCAATGGTGACGAATCCCTGTTCAGCCAGCGAGGGCACTGTGTCGTACCAGTCCTCAACCCGCGTCCACGGGACCGAGAACACCGCTCCCATGGCCACCTTCACCGACCGGCGGTAGAGCGGGTCCGCGCAGCGCGGAGACAGCAGCACGCCATCCATGCCCAGGGCGGCGGCGCTTCGGAAGATGGCACCTACGTTCGTGTGATCGACGATGTCCTCCAGCAGGACGATCCTCCGCGCCCCGTCCAGGACGGCCTCCACACTCGGCAGCGGCAGTCGCTCGAGCGCAGCCAGTGCGCCTCGATGTACATGGAAACCGGTGACCTGCTCGGCTACCGCTTCCGACACGACGTAGCACGGCACGTCGCCGGCCGCGGCCAGCTCGTCTGCCAGACCGGCCAGCCAACGCTCGGCCATGAGGAACGAGCGCACCGGGTAGCCGCCGGCCACCCCGCGCCGCACCACTTTCTCCCCCTCGGCGATGAAGAACCCGTGCTCAGCCTCCAGATGTCGACGCAGCTGGACGTCACGCAACGACACATAGTCCGCGAGCCGCGGGTCAGCCGGGTCGTCGATCCGGGTCAAGACCGCCATCCGGACATGATCCCAGCCCGGTGACAGCCCGCTGACCAGCCGGGTGACCAGCCGGGTGACCAGCACCGGTGGGGGCCGGCCGAGTCCGGTCAGGCGACGACGGCCCCGAGCGCGTGCGCCACGCCGACCACCTCGCCGATCACGACGATCGCTGGTGGTCGCAGCTCTTCGGCCACCAGATCGGCTGCCACCGCGCCGAGCGTCGAGAACAGCACACGCTGCGACCGGAGCGAGCCGTCCTGGATCACTGCGGCCGGCGTCGCCGCGCCACGACCGGCGGACACCAGCCTCGCGGTGATCAACGCCAGGTTGTCCACGGCCATCAGGAGCACGAGGGTGCCCCGCAGCCGTCCCAGGGCGTCCCAGTCGACGAGAGAGCTCTCGTGTCCGGGCGGGACATGACCTGACACCACGGTGAACTCGTGAGCGACACCGCGGTGGGTGACCGGGATTCCGCCCAGCCCGGGTACGGAGGTGGCGCTGGTAATGCCCGGGATCACACGGAACTCGACCCCATGCTTCGCGCAGGCCTGCGCCTCCTCGAAGCCGCGACCGAACACGAAGGGGTCACCGCCCTTGAAACGCACGACGCTGCGTCCGGCGAGAGCATGCTCGACCATCAGCTCGTTGATCACGTCCTGCGACGCGGAGCGTCCGCGCGGCAGCTTGGCGGCGTCGATGAGCTGAACGTGGGGCGCCAGCTCGGCCAGCAGCTCGCGCGGCGCCAGTCGGTCGGCGATCACGACGTCGGCCTCCTGCAACGCACGCCGCCCCGCGACCGTGATCAGGTCAGGGTCGCCAGGACCCCCGCCGACGAGGGTGACACCCGGCCGGCGGACCCGGTCCTTGGGAGCGACGATCTCGCCACTGCGAAGGCGGCTCACGATCTCGTCGCGTACGGACGCCGACCGTCGGGGGTCTCGGCTCCCGAGGACCGCCACTGTCAAGGGTCCATGGCGGCCCACCGCCGGAGTCCAGGCGGTCGCCGCCTCTGCGTCATCGGACCGGACACAGAAGATCCGACGCTGCTCTGCTTCACGGGACACGGCGGCGTTGACGGCGGGTTGGTCAGATGCGCAGACGACATACCACGCACCTTCGAGGTCTCCGTCGACGTACGACCGCTGGTGCCAGGCGATCTCGCCGGCGCGCGCGTGGCCCTCGACCGCCGGTGTGGTCTCCGGCGAAACGACGTCGACGACGGCCCCGGCAGCCAGCAGCGCCGGGATCCGGCGCTGCGCAACATGGCCTCCGCCGATGACGACGACCCGGCGACCCGACAGACGCAGGCCTGCGGGATAGAGGTGATGGTCGTCGGTCGCCATCCGGCCACGCTAGAGCGCGGCCGCCGGGGCGCGGGCCCCGTCTCAGCTGCCGGATCGGCGTCCAACCCCGAGTTGCCGGATCACCGGGGGCAGCCAAGATGGACAGATGAGCCTTGACCGACCGATCGCCGAAGACCCGTACGCCAAGCTCCCTCCCGTGCCGAGCTTCACGGCCACCAGTACCGACGTCACGGACGGAGAGCCGCTCAAGGACGACCAGGTCGCGGAGCACGGAGACACCTCGCCTCAGCTGTCATGGAGCGGGTTCCCGGAGGGAACCAGGAGCTTCGTCGTCAGCTGCTTCGACCCCGACGCACCCACGCCGAGCGGCTTCTGGCACTGGGTCGCCGTCGACATCCCGGCCGAGGTGACCGAGCTGGCGACCGGAGCCGCCGGGAAGGGCCTGCCGTCCGGCGCGTTCCACGTCCGCAACGACGGCAGTGTGCACGGATTCACCGGCGCGGCACCGCCGGAGGGTGACCACGCGCACCGCTACTACTTCGTCGTGCACGCCGTCGATGTCGAGTCCCTGGGGGTCGACAAGGACGCCTCCCCGGCCGTCGTGTCCTTCAACCTCGCCTTCAAGACGCTCGCTCGCGCCCAGATCGTGGGCACGTACCGACACTGACGCCGGGTGCAGTTGGCAGACTGGGGACATGGCCTCGTCGACACCACCACCGGACCTCACGACGGACGTCCTCGGCGATCCCTACACGCAGGAGACCCTCGTGCTGGGCGACGACGCCGAGGGGCCGGTGGTGGCCACGCTGGTCCGGCGGCGCACTGACCGCTCCGAGAGCCTGGGCGCAGTCCTGCACGTGCACGGCTTCTGCGACTACTTCTTCCAGGTCGCCACCGCCGAGTTCTTCACGACTGCGGGCTACGACTTCTACGCGCTCGACCTGCGCAAGTACGGCCGCTCGCTGCGGCCTCATCAGACGCCCAACTTCTGCCTGGACCTGGCGGAGTACTACCCGGAGCTCGACGAGTCGCTACGACGGATCGCCACACGCGACGGGCATGAGCGGGTCATCATCAGCGGGCACTCGACCGGCGGTCTCATCGCAGCACTGTGGGCCGCCGACCGCCTCGCCCAGGGACGGCGCGTGGCGGATGCGCTGGTCCTCAACAGTCCCTGGTTGGACCTACAGGGCTCCTACTTCCTGCGGACAGCCGGCACCGAAGCCATCAACCGACTGGGCCAGCGGCGCCCGTACGCCGTCGTCCCTCGCAACGTCACCGGGGTCTACGTCGAGACCATGCACCGGAGCTTGCGCGGCGAATGGGAGTTCGACCTGGCCTGGAAACCGAGGGAGTCCTTCCCTGTACGCGCCGGCTGGTTGCGCGCGGTCCGGATGGGCCACCGGCGGGTGCACCGCGGAATCGACGTCGGGGCGCCCGTGCTCTCGCTGTGCTCGACGGCCAGCCTGGTGCCGCAGGCCTGGACCGAGCAGGCGACCCGGACCGACACCGTCCTCGACGTGAAACAGATCGCCAAGTGGTCCCACCAGCTCGGGCCGCAGGTCACGGTGATCCGGATCGAGCACGCCATGCATGACGTCCTCTGCTCCCGCAAGGACGTGCGCGACACCGCGTTCGGAGAAATCTCCCGGTGGCTCTGCTACACCTTCGACTGACCCACCGGCCGACTGACCAACCGGCGCACCTGATGGAACGTATCTCAGTCGAGGAACACGAGGTCGACGATCGCCACGACTCCGACGATCGCGACGAAGGCGCGAAAGACGAAGGGTGGGAGCCGACGGCCGACGGTCGCGCCCACCTGACCGCCGATGACGGATCCCGCCGCGATGACACCGGCCGCCTTCCACGAGACCTGCGAGATCGTGATGAAAACCACGGCGGCCACCCCGTTGACGAGCATCGCCAGGATGTTCTTGGCGGCGTTGATCCGCTGCATCGACTCGGCCAGCCCCAAGCCCAGGATCGCGATCAGCAGCACCCCTTGGGCTGCGCCGAAGTACCCGCCGTAGATGCCGGCGGCGTACACCAGCACCACCATGATCGCCGAGCCGTGTGGCGGAGCCTGGACCGGCGGGCGGATGTGACGGGAGATCCAGGGCTGGGCGAGCACGAGCACGCACCCGAGCCCGATGAGCACCGGCACGATCGCATTGAAGGCCGACGCGGGGAGCTTGAGCAGCAGCAGCGCTCCTGTCAGGCCGCCGAGCACCGACGCGGCCCCCAGGCGGAGAAGGCGGGATCCCTGGCCCGCGAGCTCGCGACGGTAGCCGATCGCGCCCGACAGTGATCCCGGAACCAGCCCCACGGTGTTGGACACGTTGGCGAGGACCGGCGGGTAGCCGATCGCGAGCAACGTCGGGAACGTGACGAGGGTTCCCGACCCCACGATCGTGTTGATGCCTCCCGCGGCGATCCCGGCAGCGAACAGCGCCAGCCCTTCGAGCAGCGTCACTGCCCAGGTGGCGTGGCCGGTGGCTCGTCCGACTCAACAGCGGCCGCTCTCGCGCTCCCCGAGGAACGGGTCGGCTTGGCGGCCTCCTCAGCCAACGCGATCGCCTCGGCCACCTCTTCCTGGGCTGAGGACAGTGCCGAGTCGTCACCGGCACCGCGGTCGGCGTCCACATCGACAGGCTCGCCGTAGTCAACGCGCTGACGAGGTCCGGCGCTCTCGGTCGGGATGCCCTGGATCGAGCCGATCGTGCTACCGAGCCCCTCGAGCGCGCGCCCGATCTCGCTCGGCACGATCCACACCTTGTTGGCGTCGCCCTCGGCGATCTTCGGCAGCATCTGCAGGTACTGATAGGCCAACAGAGCTTGGTCGGGCGAGCCGTCGTGGATCGACTGGAAGACCGTGAGGATCGCCTGTCCTTCACCCTGCGCTCGCAGGATCCGCGACTGGCGATCACCCTGCGCTCGCAGGATCAGCGCTTCACGGTCACCCTCGGCGGTGAGGATCGCGGACTGCTTCTGCCCCTCGGCGGTGAGGATCGCGGCCTGCCGCATGCCCTCGGCGGTGAGGATGGCGGCCCGCTTGTCGCGGTCCGCACGCATCTGCTTCTCCATCGAGTCCTTGATCGACGGTGGGGGGTCGATGCCCTTGAGCTCGACCCGGTTGACCCGGATCCCCCACTTGCCGGTCGCCTCGTCCAGGACGCCGCGCAGAGCGTTGTTGATGTCGTCGCGGCTGGTCAGCGCCTGCTCGAGATCCATGCCACCGGTGATGTTGCGCAACGTCGTCATGGTCAACTGCTCGATCGCCTGGATGTAGTTGGCGATCTCGTACGTCGCCGCGACCGGGTTGGTCACCTGGAAGTAGATGACCGTGTCGATCGAGACAACGAGGTTGTCCTCGGTGATGACTGGTTGCGGCGGGAACGACACGACCTGCTCGCGGAGGTCGATGAGGTAGCGCACCCGGTCGACGAAGGGGGTGACGATGTTGAGGCCGGCGGACAGGGTCGTCCGGTACTTGCCGAAACGCTCGACGATGCCGGCCCGCGCCTGCGGAACGATGCGAACCGTCTTGAACAGGACGACCGCCGCCACCACCAGCACGATGCCGAGAACAATCAACACGACCATGAAGCCGACCCCCTCAGGGACGCTCGACCGGACGCTCAGTCCGGTGGGATGCCACCATCTCACGCTGTCACGACTGGGCAGCCGTACAGGCTCCCCTGCCGAGGTGCTGCAGCCCTGCTACTCGATGGGATAGACGACCGCTGTCGCTCCGTCGATCTGGGCCACGCCGACCTTCTCGCCAGGTTCGACCACCACTGACTCGTCGAAAGTGCGCGCCGACCAGACCTCGCCGCGCAGCTTCACGCGTCCCGCATGCGCAGTCACTCGCTCCAGCACGAGGCCGCTGCGTCCCACCAACGCTTCCGGTCCGTTCTGCAGGGTCGGTCCAGCGTGCAACCGCCGGACGATGTTGGGACGAACGAAGCCCAGCAGCGCGACCGCCACGACCACAGCACCGAGCACCTGGACCACCACGTTGAACCCGAGCCCCGCGATCAGTGCCGCCGCCGCAGCACCGACTGCCATCATCAGCAGCGTCAGGTCGAGCGTCGCCAGCTCGGCCCCGGCCAGCACCAGCGCAGCGATCAGCCAGGTCTGCCACTGATGGTCACTGAGCCAGTTCATACTCCGAGCCTACCGTTCGGGAGGCGAAGGCAGCCGGGATCACCGGGTGTCAGCGACGGTGCGAGCCGGTCTTGCGTCGGGCGCTGTACCGCCCGTCGGACTGCGTGAGCTCCAGCGTCAGCCCGAACGTCTCGGTCAGCGCCTCTTCGGTCAACGTCTCGGGGATGGGTCCGGAGGCGACGACCTCACCCCCCTTGAGCAGCAGCACATGGGTGAAGCCCGGCGGGATCTCCTCGACGTGGTGGCTGACGAGAACGGTGGCCGGCGACATGGGGTCCAGCGCCAGCACCGACAGTGTGCTGACGAGGTCCTCGCGGCCGCCGAGGTCTAGTCCCGCCGCGGGCTCGTCGAGCAACAGCAGCTCGGGATCTGTCATCAGGGCCCGGGCGATCTGCACCCGCTTGCGCTCACCCTCGCTGAGAGTGCCGAAGGTGCGGTCCTTCAGATGGCTGACGCCGACCTCCTCCAGCAGCTCGGCCGCGCGCTGGTGGTCAAGCTCTTCGTAGGCCTCCCGCCAGCGGCCGAGCACGGCGTACGACGCCGAGACGACCACGTCGGCAACGCGCTCGTCACGCGGGATGCGTTCACCGAGCGCCGCGCTGGTCAGCCCGATCCGCGGGCGCAGCTCGAAGACATCGACCGTTCCGATGACCTCGTCGAGGACACCGACGACGCCTTCGGTGGGGTACAGGTGGGTGCTGAGGACCTGGAGCAGCGTGGTCTTGCCGGCACCGTTCGGACCGATGATGACCCACCGCTCGTCGGCCTCGACCCGCCATGTCACGTGGCTCAGGAGTCGGGTGCTGCCACGGATGACCGACACGTCAGCCAGTTCGATGACCGCTGGCATCGCACTCCTTGTCTCGAGGCGGAACGGGCGCGTCTGTGATGGTGCGGGTAGGTCTGGGATGGTCCAGAAGAGTCTGATGAACGGACCCAACCTATTGCAAGCGCATCCACACGGTGGCGGCAGCGCAGCGTAGCCGCGTTGCCCTCGTAGGCTTTGCCCGTGTTCGCCGTACCGCATGCTGCCCGCACCGCATGCTGGCTCAACGCCTGGATCACCGGACGCGAGAGCGCCGACTCAGTGATCACGGGCATCCTCGGCGAGCAAGCACACATGGAGTTCGTCGTGTTCGGACACGACGCGCCCGGCCTGTCTCCCGCACTCCTCCTCGGGGAGCTGCGCCGCTATGACGTACGCCAGGTCAGCGCGGCGCTGCCGAGCCCGGGCTACCCGCTCGGCCTCGGTGGCCCACCGCTGTTCAACGCCGACGCCCTCGATGCCGGTGAAGCACTGGTGCTCTGGGGAGCCGACGTCGGCCTCGTCCCCCGTACGACGGGTCGCTCGACCCGTTGGGAGGGTGCAGCAGCGAACTCTCCGAGGTTCCTACCGGGGGTTGCCGACGCGGACCGCGCGCTGCGCAGCGCGCTCACGGTCGCGGCCAATGCCCTGGCCGAGCTCGACGTGGCCTCGTGGAACCCCGACGTCGCCGATGCGTTGATGAACCTGCGGCAGCCCGCCCGGCTCGACGCTCCCATGAGCTTCCCGTCGGGCGAGGCCGCGCGCACCGCGGTCAGCGGCCTGCGCAGCCAGCACATCGTCGAGCTGGCGCTGGCCGAGCGAGACGGCGGCGCCGTCTCCACCTGGGAGGCCGAACGTCGCCGCGACGCGTTGATGCCCTTGCAGCGGGCGTCTCGCGCCGCGATCGTGGCGGCGTGCTCGTCCCTTGACGGCAAGTAGGGTGTTCGCGCCATGACCGAAACGTCCGAACCCACGGAAACCGTCCTGATCACGTTGATGGGCCGCGACCGCCCTGGGGTCACCGCGGCGATGTTCGAGACGCTGTCGGAGTCACGGGTCGAGGTCCTCGACATCGAACAGATCGTGCTGCGTGGCCGGCTGGTGCTCGGCATCCTGGTGACCGCGCCCCGCGACCTCCGGCGGCTGCGTACCGCGGCCGAGGGAACCGCCGAGGCGCTCGGCATGGAGATCGAGATCGCCGGCGGTGCCGGTGACAACACACCTCGCCGCGAGGGCCGGGCGCACGTCACGGTCCTCGGTCGTCCGCTACGACCCGAGACGGTGGCTGCGATCACCGGTCGGATCGCCGACACCGGGGCCAACATCGACCGGATCGTGCGGATGGCCCGCTACCCCGTGACCGCGATCGAGTTCAACGTGTCAGGCGCCGAGATCGGGCGATTGCGCGAAGTGCTGGCCAGCGAGGCCGCGCGGCAGAAGGTCGACGTCGCGGTCCAGAACGTGGGGCTCCTGCGACACGGCCGACGGCTCGTCGTGATGGACGTCGACTCCACCCTGGTCCAGGGCGAGGTGGTTGACATGCTCGCGCAACGGGCCGGGGTCGCCGACGAAGTGGCGTCGATCACCGCAGCCGCGATGACCGGAGACCTCGACTTCGAGTCATCCCTGCGACGACGCGTCGGCCTGCTCAAAGGCCTGCCTGCGTCGGCCCTCGACGACGTCTACGGAGCCATGGAGCTCGCCCCCGGTGCCCGGACCCTCGTCCGGACGTTGAAGCGGCTGGGTTACCGATTCGGGGTCGTGAGCGGTGGGTTCACTCAGCTGATCGAGCGGATCGCTTCCGATCTGGACATCGACTACGCCCGCGCCAACCGGCTCGAGATCGTCGAGGGCCACCTCACCGGGGAGCTGCTCGGCCCCGTCATCGATCGGGCCGCCAAGGCACAGGCGCTTCGCGACTTCGCGAAGGACTCGAAGGTCACGCTCGACCGGACGGTGGCGATCGGTGACGGCGCGAACGATCTCGACATGCTCGCCGCGGCAGGTCTCGGGATCGCCTTCAACGCCAAGCCGGTCGTCCGACAGGCCGCGCACACCGCGGTCAACGTGCCCTACCTCGACGCCATCCTTTATCTGCTCGGGATCAGCCGTGAGGACATCGAGGCCGCCGACGCCGAGCACGGCATCACGACGCCACACCCGGACGTGCCCTGAGCCGATCAGGCGGGCTCAGTGGCCGGGTGTGTACGACGCCAGCAGCCGGCCGTGCCCCTCGTCCACCTCAGCCCACGACGTGACCTCGAAACCGAAGGCCCCGATCCCGGATGTGGGGAACCGCACCTCGGCGGCTCCGTCAGCCTGGATGAGGAAGCCGAGCTGCGCCATCGCCGGGTTGTGGCCGACGACCATCGCCGACGTCAGCTCGTCCGGAACGGTGGACGAGACGATGTCGAGGGCTTCATACCCGTCGGCGCCGTACAGCTCGTCGATCAGCTCGACCCGGCGGATGCCCGCCATCGTCGCGACCAATTCGGCGGTCTCCTCTGCGCGTGCGGCCGTCGAGGCCAAGATGATGCCCGGCGCCAGGCCGGAGGACGCCACCCAGGCGCCTGCGGCGCCGGCGTCCGCCCGCCCTCGGTCGGTGAGCCGGCGGACATGGTCGGTCTCGGCCGTCTGCTCTGTCTTGGAATGGCGCATCACGAGCAGCGTCAGCCCGGCCACCTCGGCTGCGTTGCCTGTCGTTCCGGTCATGGAGCCATCCTGCCCGGTCTGTAGACAACCGGCACGGCCGGCTTCAGCATGGGCGACTCCGGCACGCGCTGCGGTGGCCAACCCGTAGGGTGCTGCGCATGACAGACACGTCCGTCGGGCTAGGTCCCCTCTACGTGATCGGTGGCGCCGAGGACAAGCTCAAGCGACGCACGGTCCTGCGCCGCTTCGTCGAGGCGTGCGGCGGCGAGCAGGCGCGCATCGCCGTGATCCCGACTGCTTCTTCACTGGGACCGGAGATCATCGAGGTCTACGCCGCGCTGTTCGCGCGGCTCGGCGCCGGATCGACGACCGCGGTCAGGCCGGAGTCGCGCGAGGACGCCAGCGACGCGCGCTTCGTCAGCAGGCTCGACGACGTCAGCGGCATCTTCATGACCGGTGGCAACCAGCTCAAGCTGTCTGCTGTGATCAACGGCACGGCGTTCGGAGCAGCGATCCGCGATGCGCATCATCGCGGGGTGACCATCGGTGGAACGTCGGCAGGTGCCAGCGTGCAGTCTTCACACATGGTGGCGTTCGGGTCCGGCGGTGCCACGCCGAAGCAACGGATGACCCAGCTCGCCTCCGGACTGGGGCTTGTGCGCGACTGCGTGATCGACCAGCACTTCGCACAACGCAATCGCTATGGGCGCCTGCTCATGCTGATCGCCCAGTCACCGGACCTGTTGGGGATGGGTGTCGACGAGGACACCGCCGCCATCATCACCGGCCACGAGCTCGAGGTCATCGGACGCGGTGCGGTCACCGTCATCGACGGCCGCGACGTCGTCTCCAACGCGCACGAGGCCACTCACACGAAGCCGCTGCTGGTGTCCGGCGCCCGTCTGCACGTCCTCCCCGCGGGGGCGAAGTTCGACCTGGTCGAACGTGCGCTGATCCCGACGCCCACGCGACCACATCCCGACGAGGTCGAGGAGCTGGAGGAGGCGGCTGACGGCCTGCGGAAGCTCGCCCGCGACATCGCCGCCGAGGGCATCTCGCCTACCAATTTCCGTCGCCGCCGGGCGCGTTCGACGTCGGCTGACCGAGAGGACGGTTCCGCATGAGCAGCTCCGAGACCGACCGCGGCGGCACCGCGATCGACGCCGCTCTGCCCGAGGCTCCGAGACCTGAGCTCGCCATCCTCGAGACGCGGGTCTATCGCGGCGCGAACATCTGGTCCTACGACAAGGCGATCCACCTGGTCGTCGACCTCGGCGTCCTCGAGGAGTGGCCGACCGACCGGATCCCGGCGTTCACCGAGCGCCTCCTCAACCTGCTTCCCCGGCTCAACAACCACTCGTGTTCGCGTGGTCGCAAGGGCGGTTTCGTCGAGCGGCTCACCGAGGGCACCTGGCTGGGCCACGTCGCCGAGCACGTGGCGCTGCAGCTCCAGCAGGAGGTCGGGCACGACCTGCGCCGCGGCAAGACGCGGCAGGTGCCGGGCGAACCCGGTCGCTACAACGTGATCTACGGGTATGTCGACGAGAACGTCGCCATCTCGGCAGGACGGCTCGCCGTACGCCTCATCAACCATCTCGTCGAGACCGAGCCTGGCTTCGACTTCGAGACCGAGCTCGAGAACTTCATCGTCAAGGCCGAGCGGACCGCGTTCGGTCCTTCCACGCAGGCGATCATCGACGAGGCGGTGTCGAGGGACATCCCGTGGATCAGGCTCAACCAGCACTCGCTGGTGCAGCTCGGCCAGGGCGTGCACCAGAAGCGCATCCGCGCCACGATGACCTCCAACACGTCAGCGATCGCGGTCGACGTCGCCAGCGACAAGGACCTCACCGGCCGACTGCTCAGCGCGGCCGGGCTGCCCGTGCCCCGCGCGGAGTCGGTCCGGACAGCTGACCAGGCGGTCGCCGTGGCGAACCGCATCGGCTACCCGGTCGTCTGCAAGCCGTTGGACGGCAACCATGGCCGTGGAGTCTGCCTCGACCTGCAGGACGATGCCGCCGTGCGCGACGCATTCCCGATCGCCGAGGAGCAGTCCCGGCGCGGGTGGGTCATCGTCGAGACGTTCGTGACAGGCAAGGACTACCGCTGCCTGGTCATCGACGGGCGAATCGCGGCGATCGCCGAGCGGGTTCCCGCCCACGTCATGAGCGACGGCATCCAGACCGTGGCCGAGCTGGTCGAAGAGACGAACGCGGACCCGCGCCGCGGGGTCGGTCACGAGAAGGTCCTCACACGCATCAAGGTCGACGACGCTGCAATCGCGCTCGTCAAGGAGCAGGGTTACGCGCTGAAGGACGTGCCGCCTGCCGGAGAGGTGATCAAGCTGACGCTGACAGGCAACATGTCGACCGGCGGCATCTCGATCGACCGCACGTTCGAGGCGCACCCGGAGAACGTCGAGATCGCCGAGGAGGCGGCTCGGGTCATCGGGCTCGACATCGCCGGCATCGACTTCATCTGTCCCGACATCACCGAGCCCGTGCGCGAGACCGGCGGCGCGATCTGCGAGGTGAACGCCGCTCCGGGTTTCCGCATGCACACCCACCCGACCATCGGCGATCCGCAGTTCATCTCCAAGTCGGTGGTCGACATGCTGTTCCCGCCGGGTGCGCCGAGCCGGATCCCGATCGTCGCGGTCACGGGAACGAACGGCAAGACGACGACGGCACGGATGATCGCCCACATCTTCAAGGGCATGGGCCGCAAGGTCGGCATGACGTCGACCGACGGCGTCGTGATCGACGAACGTCTGGTCATCCGGGCCGACGCGTCCGGACCCAAGTCGGCCCGGATGGTGCTGCAGAACCCGCGCGTCGACTTCGCCGTGTTCGAAGTGGCTCGCGGCGGCATCCTGCGGGAGGGTCTCGGATACGAGCGCAACGACGTCGCCGTCGTGCTGAACGTGCAGCCCGACCACCTGGGGCTGCGCGGCATCAACACGGTCGAGCAGCTCGCGGACGTCAAGGCGGTGCCGGTCGAGGCCGTGCCACGCAGCGGCCACGGAGTACTCAACGCCGACGACCCGCTGGTCCGGGCGATGCGCCGGCGCTGCTCCGGAGAGATCGTCTGGTTCAGCATGGAGCCGCGTGGGACGGAGGTCCGCGAGTTCATCGATGCGCACTGTCGTCGCGGTGGCAAGGCAGTCGTCCTGGAGCAGAGCGACAAGGGCGACATGATCGTCGTCCGGCACGGGTCACGCGAGATGCAGCTGGCCTGGACCCACCTGCTGCCCGCCACCTTCGCGGGCCGCGCAGTCATGAATGTGCAGAACTCGCTGGCGGCCGCGGCCGCAGCTTTCGCGGCCGGGGCACCGCTGCACGACATCCGGCAGGGCTTGCGGACCTTCTCCACGAACTACTACCTGTCGCCGGGGCGTCTCAACGAGATCGAGGTCGACGGCGTCCACGTGGTCATCGACTACTGCCACAACGCGCCAGGCATGCGCATGCTCGGCGACTTCGTCGACAAGGTCGGCGACGGCCTGATGCAGGTCACCGACCTCGCCAAGCCGTCTCGCATCGGGGTGATCGCAACCGCGGGCGACCGGCGTGACGAGGACATCCGGGAGCTCGGACTGGTGGCCGCTGACCACTTCGACGTGATCGTCGTTCGCGAGGATGCCGCGTTGCGCGGGCGCAAACGCGGGGCGACCTCGGAGCTGGTCGCCGACGGCGTACGGGAGCGGGTGACTGCCGGCACGCGGTGCAAGCAGGTGGAGGTGGTGCTCGACGAGATCGACGCCACCCGCCATGCCATGGCGCGGGCCAACAAAGGCGATCTGGTCGTGATCTGCGTCGACAAGCACCCCGCCGTACTGGCCGAGCTGGAGTCCTGGTCCTCGCGAGCACAGGCCGGTGCCCGCTCCGCCGACGACGAGCTCATCGGCGATCCCGACCTCGTCAACCCCACGGCCTCCCCGAGCCCCCTCCTAGCCCCACCTTCCTAGCCCACCCTCCTAGCCACCACTCCTAGCCACCACTCCCCAAGCCAGATACCCAGTGGCCGTAGCGCGTTTGCCTAGTTCACAAGCCAGCTGGCTTGTGAACTAGGCAAACGCGCCGCTAGGAGTTGAGGTTTGGGTTGGGGAGTTGGGGGCGTGGCGTGGGGGCGTGGGACGGTGGCGTGGTTGGGCTAGTCCGTGGGGGCTGGAGCGGCGAGGAGGACCTTGTCGCGGAGTACGGCGGGGGTGTCCACGGTGGCGCGACGCTCGGCCAGCCACTCGGCGAGTGCCACTCGGTCCTGGTGACACATCACCGCGACGACGTCACCTGGGTCGGCCCTGGCCACCAGCGCCTCCAGCCCGGCCAGCTCGGAGTCGTACGCCGGGACGTCCTGCACACCGACGGTGGCTGCCCCGGCACGATAGATCGCCGTCAGCTCGTGGATGTCGCGTCCACGCAGGTAGTCGGCCTTGTGCACGATGACCATGACGTCCGCGTCGCGGGCCCCGATCTCCCCCAGGCTGCGAACCAGCTCGTCCGTCCGGTCACCAGCCGTCCCCAACGCGAGCAGGGTGCGCCCGCCGGATCGGCGCAAGCCGTTCATCACCTCGATGAGAGCCTCCAGGCCGGCCTCGTTGTGCGCCAGGTCGACGATGACGGTGACACTGCCGAGCGTGTAGATGTTCATCCGCCCGGGGTTGAGCTCTGGCCCGGGGGCGAACGTCGTCAGGCCGGCGATGACCGCGTCACGTGGCAAGCCCGCACCCAGGGCGGCCGATGCCGCAGCGAGCGCGTTCTCCAGGTTGAAGTGGCTCAGCCCGGCCAACGTCATCGGCACGTCCACGACCCGGACCAGCGGATCCGGGTCACCGTCCGGGGCAATCAGACAGATCCAACCGTCGATCACCGTCGTGGCACGCCCGCCAGAGCTCAGCACTTCGCGCACGCTCGGTGAGTCCGGGTCACGGCTGAACACCCACGGCCGTGCGGTGATCGTCGAACGCATCGCGAACACTCGGGGGTCGTCGCCGTTCAGGACCGCCCAGCCCGTCGGCTTCGTGATGTGCGGGACCACCGCCTTCACCTCGGCCAGCTGGTCGACCGTGTCGATCCCGTGCAGACCGAGGTGGTCGGCGCTGACGTTGGTCACGACCGACACGTCGTTGTGCCGGACCCCGATCCCGCGCAACAGGATGCCGCCGCGCGCCGTCTCGGTAACGGCCAGCTGCACCCCCGGCTGGCTGAGCACCCGCCCGGCGCCGCTCGGACCCGAGTAGTCGCCGGCCTCCACCAGCTCACCGTCGGCATAGATGCCGTCGGTCGACGACCATCCGACGTGCAGCCCGGCCTGCCGGCCGATGTGACCGATCATCCGGGCCGTGGTGGTCTTGCCGTTGGTCCCCGTCACCGCGATGACCGGGATCGTCGGCTTGAGCGTGGTGGGTCCCGGGCCTCGGTCCGACCGGCGTACGCCGTCGGCCACCTCGCTGACGAGCCCCTCGATGTCAGCCGACGGCAACCCGTCCAGCACCGTCGCAACCGCCCTGCCCAGCGCCTCGGCATGGCCGCGGTAGCGCCAGGGGTAGGCGACGACGAGCCGATGCACGTCGCTGGTCGGCCGTACCCGCACTGCCAGCCGGTGCGTCCCCACCTCGGCGGCCACCTGCCGCACGAGCCTGGCCACGGCCCGGGCGGCGAACCGCTGCCGGAACCCGGATCCAGGTTCCCCGGGCCGCACGCTCACGAGCCCGATCCGGCGAGCGAACCGCAACACCGTCTCGACGGGCGCCTCCACCAACGAGGTGAGGTCGAGCGTCAGCTTCACCGCGGCCCGCGGGAAGTAGAGGTTGGGTCCCTCGAGCATCCGCAGCTCGACCAGGGACGACGGGGCCTCGGAGGATTCCCGAGCTGCTGCGTCTATCGAGCTGGTCACGGCGGACACGCTACCGGGGTCGCGGGAACTGTCAGGCGCCCATCGCGTGGTAGCCGCCGTCAACGTGCACGATCTCACCGGTCGTCTTGGGCATGAAGTCGCTCAGCAGGGCCACGATCGTGCGCGCCGTGGGCTCGAGGTCGTTCAGGTCCCAGCCGAGCGGCGCCCTCTTGACCCACTCCTCCTCGAACATCTCGAAGCCCGGAATGGCCTTGGCGGCCAGGGTCTTCAGCGCGCCGGCCGACACCAGGTTGGACCGGATGCCCTTCGGGCCGAGGTCCCGTGCCAGGTAGCGGTTGCACGACTCCAGCGCTCCCTTGGCGAAGCCCATCCAGTCATAGCCCGGCCACGCCACCGAGGCGTCGAACGTGCACCCGACGATGCTGCCGCCTGGCTGCATCAAGGGCAGGCAGGCAACCGCCAGCGACTGGTAGGAGTAAGCCGAGACACGGACGGCCTGCGCGACGTCGTCCCACGGGCCCTCCAGGAACTTGCCACCGAGAATCGTCTGCGGGTTTCCGTAGGCGATCGCGTGGACGACGCCGTCGAGACCGTCGACGTGCTGGCGGAGCTCTCCTTCGAGCCGGGCGAGGTGGTCGTCATCGCTGACGTCGAGCTCGATGACCGGCGGCGTGGTCGGGAGCCGACCCGCGATGCGCTTGGTGATCGACAGCGCCCGGCCGAAGTTCGAGATGATCACCGTCGCGCCCTGCTCCTGCGCCACCTTTGCCGTGGCGAAGCCGATCGACGAGTCGAGCGTGACACCAGCGACCAGGATGCGCTTGCCTTCCAGGATTCCCATGCGATGCTGCCTTTCTGTCGGCCCAAGGTGTGAGCGTCGTTGCGATCCGGGGATGGTGGGGCGTCAGTGCCCCATGCCCAGGCCCCCGTCCACCGGGATGACCGCGCCCGTGATGTACGCCGCTTCGTCGGAAGCGATCCACCGGACCACACCGGCGATCTCCTCACTCGTGGTGAAACGGCCGAGCGGGATCGCAGCCTGGTACTCCGATTTCTTGTCCGGTGGAAGCTCGGCGGTCATGTCGGTGTCGACGAAACCCGGCGCGACGACGTTGGCCGTGATCGACCGGCTACCGAGCTCGCGCGCGATCGACCGGGCCATCCCGATCAGGCCGGACTTGCTGGCCGCATAGTTGACCTGCCCTGCCGAGCCGAGCAGACCTACCACCGACGAGATCAGCACGATCCGCCCCCTCCGCAGCCGCAGCATGCCCTTCGCGGCCCGCTTCACCACCCGGAAGGAACCAGTCAGGTTGGTCTCGATGACAGCGTCCCAGTCGTCGTCGGACATCCTGAGGAGCAGCGTGTCCCGCGTGATGCCGGCGTTGGCCACGAGCACCTCGACCGGTCCCTGTTCGGCCTCGATCGTCGCGAACGCCGCCTCGACAGCCTCGGCATCGGTCACGTCACACTTCACGCCGAGAAATCGTGCCGGCGGCTCGCCCGAGCGGTACGTGACGGCGACGTTGTCGCCGTTGTCGGCGAACGCCTGCGCGATCGCCCGTCCGATTCCCCGGTTGCCTCCGGTCACGAGTACCGATCTGCTCACCGTGCTCCCTTCTCCGGTCTGTATCGCGGCCTGACGCTATCGCGTTCCTCGCAGGTGGGCGTGTGCGGCCACTGTGGATGACTGTGTGGTTCTCCCGCAGGTGGTCTCAGGAGTCCTCCCGCAGGTGGTTTTACTCGTAGCCTTGTTTGACCGCCTGGTCGCACGCTCCCGGGCGGTCAGACGGCTACTCGTCATCCTCCAGGCGGAAGCCGAGCTTGAGGCCCACCTGGAAATGCTCGACCTGGTCGTCGATCACCTGACCACGGACCTGTGTGACCTCGAACCAGTCGAGATGCCGCAGCGTCCGACTGGCCCGCTTGACGGCGTTGCGGATGGCGTCGTCGATGCCTGCCTGCGAGGTCCCGACGACCTCGGTGACGCGATACGTACGGTTCGACACGGTGGACCTCCTGATGGGACGGACTGGCCTGACCCATCATGTCGCGTCGGCCGTCGTGCTGGCGAAGTTGTGCAGCCCGAGGGGGCCCGTGAACGGCGTGACAAACCGGCGTACCGTGGTGCCAAGGAGAAAACCTGTGACTCAGCACCAGGAACACCCGGTCAGCATCACATCGGCACGCACCAGCCATTCCGAGGACCTACGCAGGCGCCAACGTCGCTACCTGCTGTCCATGGGGATCAGGACGATCTGCTTCGTGCTGGCGGTCGTCACTGGGGGGCCCGTGCGGTGGGTGTTCGTGTTCGCTGCAGTGTTTCTCCCGTACGTCGCCGTCGTCCTCGCCAACGCGACCGATCGGCGCAGCCGGCCAGGTCCGCCGCAGTTCGTGGCCGACGAGCACCCCGCTCTCGAGCGTGGGCCCGGGGACATCACCCCGACCCACAAGGTCTAGACCGAATCAACGGTCCATGGCACACTAGCCGCGAAGGCGAGCCGGGTCCCCCGTCGGCGAGCCTGTCGTGATGCCGGACCGCTTCCCCCCGTGGCTGTCCGGCATCACCCTTGTCCGGACCCCGATGAAAGACCCGACGGAGGTGTCGTGAGCGAACCGCCCCCCCTCAGCGCAGAGCCGGTCATCTGCTCGGCGAGGGGATGCCAACAGCCGGCGACCGTCGCGCTGCTCTGGAACAACCCCAAGATTCACACCCCAGAACGCCGCAAGACCTGGCTGGCCTGCGATGACCACGAAGCGTCCCTGACGCAGTTTCTCTCCGCTCGCGGCTTCATGCGCGACACCGAGCGCCTTCCTGGCTGAGGTTCGGCTGGGGCCCGCAGCGCGGCTGAGCCCCGTCAGCCGCCGATCGAGCTCATCGGCCGCGCCGGTTGAAGGAACGTCGGGTCGTCGATGCCATGGCCGGGACGTTTGGTCCACATGGCCGCGCGCCAACGCTCCGCGATGACCTCGTCGGTGGCGCCATCCCGCAGCGGTGTCCGCAGGTCGGACTCCTCCCGCGCGAACAGGCAGTTGCGCACCTGGCCGTCAGCCGTCAATCGGACCCGGTCACAGTCACCGCAGAAGGGGCGTGTGACCGACGCGATCACGCCCACCGTGGCGGGGCCGCCGTTGACCAGGAACAGCTCAGCGGGGGCGCTGCCTCGCTCGTCGGGGTGCGGCGTGAGGTCGAAGCTGGTCTCGAGGGAGGCAAAGATCTCATCGGCGGTGATCATCCGGTCGCGGCTCCAGCCGTGCTGGGCGTCGAGCGGCATCTGCTCGATGAACCGCAGCTCGTAGCCACGATCGAGGCACCATCGCAGCAGCTCGGCGGCCTGGTCCTCGTTGTGCCCGCGCAGCAGGACGGCGTTGACCTTGACAGGCGCCAGACCGGCGACATGGGCTGCGTGGAGACCACGGACCACGTCGTCGAACCGGTCGCGGCGGGTGATCGCCTTGAACGTGTCGGCGCGAACGGTGTCGAGGCTGACGTTGACACGGTCGAGCCCGGCCGCCGCCAGCGCCGGCGCGACACGTTCGAGCCCGATGCCGTTGGTGGTCACGGCGATGCGCGGCCGCGGCGCGAGAGCCGCGGTGCGGGCGACGATGTCGGTGAACCCACGGCGGATCAATGGCTCTCCGCCGGTGAACCGGATCTGCTCCACCCCGAGTCGGGTCACGGCAATGCCGATCAGCCGGACGACCTCGTCGTCGGTGAGCACGTCGGCATTCGGCAACCAGTCGAGGCCCTCGGCAGGCATGCAGTACGAGCAACGCAGGTTGCACCGGTCGGTCAGCGACACCCGGAGATCGGTCGCGACCCGACCATAGGGGTCGGCCAGCGGCAGCAGGTCTGTCGGCGAACTCGTCACCAGGCCACCTTACGTGGTCATCCGACTCCCGGCGCACAGTCCGTGCCACGGTCGGGTTACTTTGGCAGTGCTGTGTCCATCTCGAAGACCACGCCCGAGTCCACCGCGGCGACTCCCGACCGACCCACGTCGTACGGCTTCCTGCTGTCCCGCCGCTGGCTCGGGCTGCTGTTGGCGGTGCTGGTCGTCTCAGTCACCTGCTACGAGCTCGGTCGCTGGCAGTTCCACCGGTACGCCGAGCGGCACGACCGCAACGCCGTGACCAAGGCCAACCTGGCAGCCGAACCGGCACCCCTCGTCGACCTGATGAGCACGGACGCGCCGCCGTCGTCGACTGACGAGTGGCGCCGGGTCGAGGTGACGGGCAGCTACGACGCCGACCGCCAGCTCGCCGTCCTCTACCGCACGCGGTCCGGCGCGCCCGGCATCGACGTCGTGACGCCGTTGGTCACGTCCTCGGGCGCCGCCGTGCTCGTCGACCGCGGGTGGCAGCAGACCGCCGGCAACGGGAACCAGGTCAACGACCTGCCCGCTCCCCCGGGGTCGACCGTGACCGTCACCGGTTGGGTGCGGTTGAACGCCAGCGACAGCGGCAACCGCGTCACCCCGTCTGAAGGATCGGTCCGGTCGATCTCCTCGGTCGCGATCGCGCCCACCCTGCCGTACCCGCTCTACGAGGGCTTCCTCGACCTCACCGCCGAGAGCCAGACCGTCAAGCCGAGTCCGGCGCGGGCCGACCCGCCCGACCTGAGCGGCGGACCGAGCTTCTTCTACGGCGTCCAGTGGTGGTTCTTCGCACTCCTCGCGCTCGGGTTCTGGGTCTACTTCGCCTACGCGGAGCGCCACGGCACGAAGGGGCGCCGCGATACCGGGGAGCATGAGGTCACAGACCGCGAGTGAGCCCACCGTCGACGGGCAGCATGACACCGGTGATGTACGACGCCGCCGGGGACAGCAGGAATGCCGCCGCCCGACCGAACTCAGCCGGCTCGCCGTAGCGACGCAGCGGGATGCTCTCGGCAGCCGCCCGCCGTGCGGCCTCAGGGTCCGCAGCCCGCCCGTCGAGCTCGCGCACCCGCTCGGTGTCGACCCGCCCGGGCATGAGGCCGTTGACGCGGATCCCGCCCGGTCCGAGCTCGTCGGCGAGGTTCTTGGCGAGCATCGCCAGACCGGGGCGCAGTCCGTTCGAGATCGCCAGGGAGGTCAAGGGCTGCTTGACCGAGGTCGAGAGCACGAGAGCGATCGAGCCGCCACTGTCGAGCTCGCGACCCAGCGCGGTGGCGAGCCGGACAGCGCCGAGGAAGACAGCTTGGAACGCCTCGGTCCACTCCTCGTCCGTGCGCTCCATCGCCGGCCCAGCGGTCGGGCCGCCCACGCTGATCAGAGCTCCGTCGAGGCGTCCGTAGGTCTGTCTCGCCGCATCGATGAGTGCGGCCGGGGTGGCCCGGTCGGCGTTGTCGGCTATCACGCCGTGCGCCGAGTCGCGCCCGAGAGCTGCGACGCACGCGTCGACGTTGGTGGCGTTGCGTGCAGAGACGACGACCCGGGCTCCCTCGGCCACCAGCACCTCTGCGGTGGCCTTGCCCAGCCCCCTGCTTGCCCCGGTGACGATGTAGACGTGGTCGCTGAGTCCGAGGTCCATGCGGGACATTGTGCCTACGGCCTGGCTCAGCCGCTGGTCGGGCTACCCGGCTGCCGGTGTAGGTCGGTCAGGACAACGCCGGCTCAGTGTCCGTAGAGGAGGCGAACTGGGTGTCGTAGAGCTGTCGATAGAGTCCGCCGCGGGCCAGCAGTTCGGTGTGTGTGCCGTGGTCAACAACGCGTCCCTGGTCGATGACGAGGATCTGGTCGGCGTTGCGCACCGTCGAGAGGCGGTGCGCGATCACCATCGACGTCCGGCCCTCCAACGCGGTGTCGAGCGCGCGCTGTACGGCTGCTTCGGACTCGCTGTCGAGGTGAGCGGTGGCCTCGTCCAGCACGATGATGAGTGGCGCTTTGAGCAGCAGCCGGGCGATGGCGAGGCGTTGCCGCTCCCCACCGCTGAGACGGTATCCCCGGTCACCGACCACGGTGTCGAGGCCGTCCGGCAGCGACGCCACCAGGCCCCAGATCTGGGCCGCGACGAGGGCTTCCTGGAGCTCGTCGTCTCCGGCGTCCGGACGTGCGTAGAGCAGGTTGGCCCGGATGCTGTCGTGGAACATGTGGGCGTCCTGGGTGACGTACCCGACCGTGCCGTGCAGCGACTCCTGGGTCACCTCACGTACGTCGTGGCCGCCGACGAGGACCTCACCGGAGGTGACGTCGTACAGCCGGGCGACCAGGTGGGTCAGCGTGGTCTTGCCGGCACCTGACGGGCCGACGAGGGCCACCATCTGCCCCGGTTGGACGATGAAGTTGATGTCGTGCAAAACCTCGGTGCTGACGCGACCGTCCTGGATCGCCGCAATCTCCAGGCTCGCCAGAGACACCTCGTCGGCCGTCGGGTAGGCGAAGTCGACGTGCCGGAACTCGACGGCGGCAGGCGCATCCTCGATGGACACAGCGTCGTCGACCTCCTTGATCATCGGCTCGAGGTCGAGCACCTCGAAGACCCGCTCAAATGACACCAGCGCGGTCATGATGTCGATACGGACGTTCGACAGCGCCGTCAGCGGGCCGTACAACCGGCCCATCAGGGCGGCCAGGGCGACCAGGTCGCCGACGGTCACGGCGTCGCGGATGGCCAGGTGACCGCCGATGCCGTACACGAGCGCCGTTGCCAGCGCGGCCACGAGCGTCAGGGCGCTGTAGAAGATCCGGCCCACCATCGCGATCTGGACCCCCAGATCGCGGACCCGCGCGGACCGATCCGAGAACTCGCGCTGCTCATCGGGGAGTCGGCCGAAGAGCTTGACCAGCAACGCGCCCCCCACGTTGAAACGCTCGGTCATCGTGGCGGAGAGCAACGCGTTCGTCTGCATCTGCTCGCGGGTGAGGCCGGCGAGCTTGCGGCCGGCCCACTTGGCCGGGAAGAGGAAGACCGGCAGCATCGCCAGCGCGATCAGCGTGATCTGCCAGGACAACAAGAACATGAAACCGGCGACCATCAGGACGCTGATGAGGTTGCTGACCACGCCGGAAAGGGTCGACGTGAAGGCCCTTTGAGCGCCGATGACGTCGTTGTTGAGCCGCGACACGAGCGACCCGGTGTGGGTGCGCGAGAAGAACGCCAGCGGCATCCGCTGGACGTGGCCGAACACCTTGGTGCGCAGGTCGTAGATGAGCCCCTCACCGATGCGTGAGGAGTACCACCGTTGGGCGAGCGTGAGTGCCGCTTCGCCGACCGCGAGCATCGCCACGACGAGCGCGAGCAACGTGACGAGGCCGCTGTCGCCCTTGAGAATGCCGTCGTCGACGATCTTCTTGAACAGCAGCGGGCCAGCAACGACGAGGAGGGCATCGACGACGACGAGGCCCAGGAAGAAGTAGACCTGCTGCGTGTAGGGACGCGCGAAGGCGAGGATCCGTCGGGTGGTGCCGGGGGTCAGTCCCTCCCGGCCCTTCGTCGGGTCCTCGCGCGAGAACTGATGCATCATCCGCATCGGGTTGGGGCTAGCGCTCATCGTGACACCGTGAACACCGGGTCAGCCCGGTTTGTTCCCCGTGGGGATGTGCCCGGCTTGGGCGAGAGCGCGCAACCGGCGTACCTGACTCGAGCGCTCCGCGGTCAGCTGGTCGTCGTAGCTTCGTCCCGACGCGGTCCGCAACAGCGCCTTCGTAGCCGTGACTGCTCCGTGTGGTGGTGCGGTGAGCGCTGCTGCCAGGTCCGACACGGTCGCGTCCAGATCGGCAGGTGGTACGACGATCGTCGCCAGGCCCAGCGCTGCTGCCTCCTCGGTGCCGACCCAGCGGCCGGTCACGCAGATCTCGAGAGCCCGCGCATAGCCGACGAGGTCGACCAGAGGCTTGGTCCCGCCCAGGTCGGGCACCAGTCCCAGGGTGGTCTCGCGCATCGAGAACTGGGCGTCGCTTGCGCACACACGCAGGTCACACGCGAGCGCCAGCTGGAAGCCGGCACCCACCGCATGCCCCTGCACGGCGGCGATGCTCACCACGTCCGGGCGCTGCCAGACGCTGAACGCCTCCTGGAACGTCGAGATCTGCTCCGCCAGCGCCAGGTCGTCCAGCTCGACCAGCTCGGCAAAAGACGTATCCCCCGGGATGCCGTCCGGAGTGAACATCCGGGTGTCCAGTCCGGCGCTGAACGAGGGGCCGTCGGCCCGGATCACCGCCACGCGCGTCTCGTCGCTGAGTCCGGCGCCGATCTCCGCCAGCGTCTCCCACAGCTGCGGTGACTGTGCGTTGCGGGTCTCGGGTCGGCACAGGGTGATCGTCGCGACCGGGCCGACGAGCTCCAACCGAAGGCCGACGGCGTCGTAGGACTCGGTTGCATCGGTCATGGCGGCAGCCTAGACGGCGCTCGCCTGGCACAAAGGTGCGGCCGCGGGCTCGCCCACCAGGGAATCGGTGTCTCAGGCGAGAGCGACCAGGTCGGCGTACTCCTCGTTCCAGAGGTCTTCGACGCCATCAGGGAGGATCAAGACTCGGTCGGGGTGGAGCGCTCGTACGGCTCCCTCGTCGTGGGTGACCAGCACGATCGCACCCTCGTAGGTGCGGATCGCCGCGAGCACCTCCTCGCGGCTGGCCGGGTCGAGGTTGTTCGTGGGCTCGTCGAGCAACAGCACGTTTGCGGTGGACACGACGAGCGTGGCCAGCGCCAGCCTGGTCTTCTCGCCCCCGGACAGCACGCTGGCCGGCTTCTGGGCGTCGTCGCCGGAGAACAGGAAGGAGCCGAGCACGCTACGAGCCTGGGTCTCGTTCAGCTCCGGGGCCGCGGTCTGCAGGTTCTCGAAGACGGTCCGCCGCAGGTCAAGCGTCTCGTGCTCCTGCGCGTAGTAGCCGAGCTTGAGTCCATGGCCCGGGAGGATGGACCCGGTGTCGGACTCGTCGAGGCCGCCAAGAATGCGCAGCAGCGTGGTCTTGCCGGCACCGTTCAGGCCGAGGATGACGACCCGGCTGCCCTTGTCGATCGCAAGATCGACATCCGTGAACACCTCGAGTGATCCGTAGGACTTCGACAGCTCCTCAGCCATCAGCGGCGTCTTGCCGCACGGCGCGGGCTTGGGGAACGAGATCCGCGCCACCTTGTCCTGGCGACGATCCGCTTCGAGGCCGCCGAGAAGCCGCTCGGCACGCTTGGCCATGTTCTGGGCCGCCACCGCCTTCGTGGCCTTGGCCCGCATCTTGTCGGCCTGCGCGAGCAGAGCTCCCGCCTTCTTCTCGGCGTTGGCGCGCTCACGACGACGGCGGCGCTCGTCGGTCTCACGCTGCTGCAGGTAGGCCTTCCAGCCGACGTTGTAGACGTCGATCTCGGCTCGGTTGGCGTCGAGGTGGAACACCCGCGTCACTGTCTCGTCGAGCAGTGCGACGTCGTGGCTGATGACCACCAGCCCGCCCTTGTGCGCCTTGAGGTAGTCACGCAGCCATACGATCGAGTCGGCGTCGAGGTGGTTCGTCGGCTCGTCGAGCAGGAGCGTCTCGGCGCCGGAGAACAAGATGCGGGCCAGCTCGACCCGACGTCGCTGGCCGCCCGACAGAGTCTGCAACGGCTGTCCGAGGACCCGGTCTGGTAGGCCGAGGCTCGAGGCGATCTGCGCGGCCTCCGCCTCGGCTGAGAAGCCGCCGGCCGCATGCAGCTCGGCATCGGCCTGCGTGTAGCGCTTCATCGCGCGTTCACGTATCGCGTCGTCGTCGCTGCCCATCTCCAGCTCGGTCTCGCGTAGCCGGCGTACGACGTCGTCAAGGCCACGCGCCGAGAGGATGCGGTCACGGGCGAGCACAGTCAGGTCACCCGTGCGCGGGTCCTGGGGCAGGTAGCCGACCTGGCCGGTCCGCACGACGTCTCCCCCGGCCGGCTGCGCCTCACCAGCGAGGATCTTCGTCATGGTGGTCTTGCCGGCGCCGTTGCGGCCGACGAGTCCGACCCGGTCGCCGGGGCCGATACGGAAGCTCGCGTCGTCGACGAGGATGCGCGCACCCGCGCGGACATGGAGGTGGTGAGTGGTGATCATGGCGAGGCGGAACGACTTTCACAGGTGAGGTGGACGGCGGTCGAGCGGGCAGTGAAGCAGCGAGGACCGACGTCCGTGGACAGGAGTCGGCTGTGCCCGGCAACGCAGATCACGGCATCATGGCGACCAGGCTACCGTCCGGAGGACACTTCGATGAAAATCAACCCCAAGGCGCGGATCGACCGCAGCCAGGTACGGCTGCGGCGTGGCGGCGGTGGCGGCTCGGCCGGATTCCCGATGCGCGGGCGCGGTGGCGGGGGCGGCGGGCTGCCGATTCCTGCCGGTGGCGGCATCGGCGGCATCATCCTGGTAATCGTCATCCTGGTGGTGCTGTCCCAGTGCGGTGGCCTCAACGTGCTGGGGTCCGGGGGCGGCGACTCAGGTGCGACGTCCGAGGAGCTGTCGAACTGCACGACCGGTGCCGACGCGGCCAAGAGCGAAGACTGCAAGCTCGCTGTGTTCGTCAACTCGGTGCAGTCCTTCTGGGCGACGGCACTGCCTGCGCAGACCGGAACGAAGTACCGCAACGCCCAGCTACAGATCTTCAGCGGCAGCACCTCGAGTGGCTGTGGCCAGGCCTCGGCCGCCATGGGACCGTTCTACTGCCCGGCGGACCAGAACGTCTACCTGGACGACACCTTCTTCGCCGACATGCTCCAGGGCCAGCTCGGCGCCAAGGGCGGCGACTTCGCCGAGGCGTACGTCGTAGCGCACGAGTACGGCCACCACGTGCAGGACCTGCTCGGCACCATGGCCAAGGCGCAGAGCCGCCAGACGGGTCCGACGAGCCCGTCGGTGCGCCTCGAGCTGCAGGCCGACTGCTACGCCGGTGTGTGGGCGCACAACGCCACGACGGCCACGGACGCCGACGGCAACGTGTTCATCACCGAGCTCACCAACGACGACATCAAGCGCGCCGTCGATGCGGCGACGGCCGTCGGGGACGACCGGATCCAGAAGCGAACGCAGGGGTCGGTGAACGAAGAGCAGTGGACTCATGGGTCAGCGGCGGAGCGGGTCCGCTGGTTCACCACCGGGTATCGCAGCGGTCAGGTCGACGCGTGCGACACCTTCGCGGCAGGCTCGCTGTAGAGCCCGTCAGCGCGGCTGTTGGTCGACGACCTCGATCCGCACCGACCGGACCCGGCCGATGACGTCGTCCAGCACGCTCCGGCGGGGATCAGCCACGTCGGTGACCCACTGCTGCGGTACGTCGGCCAACGTCTGGACGCGAGGGTCGTCGAGCACGGCCCGGACCCCGGCCTTGTCTCCCCCGACCACCAGCAGGTCGAGGTTCTTCGAGACCGGGCCGAGGATGCGCTGGGCATGTCCGGCAGCAGCCTCGTACGCCTCCTTCGCCTGGTTGTCCCGCCGCCGCGCGAAGCGCTGCTGCGACCAACCACCGGCTTTCGTCTTGCCCTGGACATGTCGCCGCCCCACCTTGGCCTCGATCTGCTCAGCACCCCGGACGTGGGCCACCGCGAAGCCTCCGCGGCGTACCAGGATGACGCCGAGCCGCCAGGGTCGCTGCACGTGCGCCCCGAACTCCGCGGGGTCCGACAGGGCCGGCGTTCCGAACGGCACCGTGAAGGTAGCGCTCGAACCGTCTGGACTGATCGCGACGAGCCCGGGAGCGATAACCGTCCAGGTCGTGCCGGGATGCCTGCGGTCGTACCGTTCGATCCACCCGGCGACGCGGCCGAACGGGACGTCGATCGCCCGAGCGACAACAGGGCGTGGTGCGTCCCCTGCTGTCCCGGGCTGCTCCACAGGTCAGACGTTGAAGCCGAGGGCGCGGAGCATCTCACGGCCGTCGTCGGTGATCTTGTCAGGCCCCCAGGGCGGCATCCAGACCCAGTTGATCCGGAAGTCGTTGACGAGCCCCTCGAGGGCGGTCTTCGTCTGGTCCTCGATCACGTCGGTGAGCGGGCAGGCGGCGGAGGTCAGGGTCATGTCGATGGTGGCCACCGTCGCCTCGTCGACCGCGACGTCGTAGATGAGTCCCAGGTCGACGACGTTGATCCCGAGCTCGGGGTCGACGACGTCCTTGAGAGCTTCGAGGACGTCGTCCTTGGACACCGCTCCTGCCTCGTTGCCGAGGTCGACCTCGGGCAGGTCGGTCGTGTCGTTGGTCATGGTCGTCCCTCTCTCACAGTGTCTGCTTGTGCGTCCGCCGCAGCGTCCGCGTGAGTATTGTCAGCATCGGCGACGGCTGCAGCAGTCGCGTCCTTCCAAGCCATCCACCCCAGGAGCGCGCATTTCACCCGGGCGGGGAACTGTGCGACCCCGGCGAAGGCGATGCCGTCTTCGAGCACGTCCTCATCCGGTTCGACTTTCCCGCGACCTTGCATGAGCTCCACGAACGTCTCGTGGATCTGCATGGCGTCCTCGACCTTGGCGCCGATCAGCAGGTCGGTGAGCACCGAGGTCGACGCCTGCGAGATCGAGCAGCCCTCGGCGTCGTACGAGACGTCCTCGACGATGCCGTCAGCAATTCGCACGCGAAGCGTGACATCGTCGCCACAGGTCGGGTTGACGTGATGCACCTCGGCGTCGAACGGCTCGCGAAGCCCCGCGTGATGAGGTGCCTTGTAGTGGTCGAGGATGATCTCCTGGTACAGGCTCTGCATGTCCATGGCGCGCCTCCTCAGACCTTGAAGAATCTCTTGGTGTGGTCCAACGCGTCAACGAGCGCATCGATTTCCGCCGGCGTGGTGTACAGGTAGAACGAGGCGCGCGTCGACGACTGCACCCCGAACCGGGCATGGGCCGGCTTGGCGCAGTGGTGTCCGGCACGCACCGCCACCCCGAGGGAATCGAGCACCTGGCTCACGTCGTGCGGGTGGACGCCGGCGAGCTCGAAGCTGATGGCACCGCCGCGGTCGACTGCTTCGGTCGGCCCGAGGATTGTGAGGCCGTCGACCTGCGTCAACCGTTCGAGCGCGTACGCCGTGATGGCGTGCTCGTGCGCGGCGACCGCCTCCATGCCGATGGCCGACAGGTAGTCGACGGCCGCTCCCAGCCCGATGGCCTGAACGATCGGTGGGGTGCCGGCCTCGAACTTGTGCGGGATCCCGGCGTACGTCGACTTGGCCATCGCGACGGTCTCGATCATCTCGCCACCACCCAGGAACGGCGGCAGCGCCTCGAGCAGCTCGCGGCGACCCCAGAGCACGCCGATGCCGGTGGGTCCGACCACCTTGTGACCGGTGAAGGCCACGAAGTCGGCACCCGAGGCCACCACGTCGACCGGGAGCTGCGGCACAGCCTGTGAGGCGTCGAGAACCACGATCGCCCCGACCTCGTGGGCGCGCCGGGCGATCTCAGCGACCGGGTTGACCGTGCCCAGCATGTTGGACACCCAGACCAGGCTGACGACCTTGGTGCGCTCGGTGATCAGGTCGTCGATGTTCGACAGATCCAGGCGGCCCTCGTCGGTGAGCCCGAACCAACGCAGCGCGGCTCCGGTGCGTTCGGTGAGCAGCTGCCACGGCACGATGTTGGAGTGGTGCTCCATCTCGCTGATGAGGACCTCGTCGCCGTCTCCGATCGCATGCTCGCCGCGGGCCCAGGCGAGCGTGTTCGCGACGAGGTTGAGCGCCTCCGTCGAGTTCTTCGTGAAGATGACCTCGTCACGGGACGGCGCCTTGATGAACGCCGTCACCTTGTCACGGGCCGCCTCGAACGCCTCGGTCGACTCTGCGCCGAGCTGGTGCACGGCCCTCGCGACGTTCGCGTTGTGGTGCGCGTAGTGGTCGGCCATCGCGTCGATGACCTGCCGTGGCTTCTGTGCCGTGTTGGCGCTGTCGAGGTAGACGAGCGGCCGATCATCATCGAGCCGACGGGAGAGGATCGGGAAGTCGGCCCGGATCTTCTCCACGTCGAGCAGACCGGTGATGCCGTGGTCCAGCGTCGTCATGTGAACCATCTCCCTTCTCTCATCAGGCGGTGCTCGGTGCAGATCAGACCGCTGCCTTGAGGTACTTGTCGTAGCCCTCGGCCTCCAGCGCGTCGGCGAGCTCGGGACCGCCCTGCTCGGCGATCCGACCGTTGACGAACACGTGCACGAAGTCGGGCTGGATGTAACGCAGGATTCGCGTGTAGTGCGTGATCAGCAGCACGCCGCGGTCGCCCTGGCCACGGAAGCGGTTGACGCCCTCGGAGACGACCTTGAGCGCGTCGATGTCGAGGCCGGAGTCGGTCTCGTCGAGGATGGCGAACTTCGGGTTCAGCAGCTCGAGCTGCATGATCTCGTGGCGCTTCTTCTCACCGCCGGAGAAGCCCTCGTTGACGTTGCGGGTGGCGAAGTCGCGATCCATCGAGACCTTGTCCATGGCGTCGTTGACTTCCTTGACCCACGTACGCAGCTTGGGTGCCTCACCGTCGAGGGCGGTCTTGGCGGTGCGCAGGAAGTTGGACACCGACACGCCCGGCACCTCGACGGGGTACTGCATGGCCAGGAACAGCCCAGCACGCGCCCGTTCGTCGACCGTCATGGTCAGCACGTCGATACCGTCGAGCGTCACGCTGCCGCCGGTGATCTGGTACTTCGGGTGGCCGGCGACCGAGTACGCCAGGGTCGACTTGCCGGACCCGTTCGGGCCCATGATCGCGTGCGTCTCGCCCGACTTCACGGTCAGGTCGACGCCGCGCAGGATCGGCTTCTGGCCGTCCTCGGTCTCGACCGCGACGTGCAGGTCCTTGATCTCCAGAGTGGACATGCTTACAGCTCCGTCTCATTGATGGGGTGGTCGACGTCGACGAGGATGGCCTCGCCGTCGACCTTGCAGGGGTAGATGGCGACCGGCTCGTAGGCGGGGAGCCCGGTCGGCTTGCCGGAGCGCAGGTCGAAACGCGACCCGTGCAGCCAGCACTCGATTTCACAGCCTTCGGTGTCGACGTCACCCTCGCTCAGGGCGATGGCGGCGTGCGAGCACTCGTCGCGGATGGCGAAGACCGCATCGGCCGTGTCGGCCGTGCGTACGATCGCCACCTCGACACCGTCGACGTCGACGGCAATGATGCCGCCGACCGGGACGTCGGTCAGGGCGCAGGCGTGCTGGAACGAGGTCACGTCGCAGGCACCGCCGACGTGGAGAGCGCGCCGACGTGCTCGGCGAGCTCGGTCTCGACCGCCGCCATCAGCCGCTCCTCGACGTCGGGGACGCCGATTTTCCGGACGATGTCGGCGAAGAAGCCGTGCACGACCAGACGACGGGCTTCGTCCTGGGTGATCCCGCGCGACTGGAGGTAGAACAGCTGCTCGTCGTCGAAGCGCCCCGTCGCCGAGGCGTGTCCCGCCCCCACGATCTCACCGGTCTCGATCTCGAGGTTCGGCACCGAGTCGGCGCGGCAGCCGTCGGTCAGCACGAGGTTGCGGTTGGTCTCGAAGGTCTCGATCCCCTCTGCCGCCTTGCGGATGAGCACGTCACCGACCCACACCGAGTGGGCTCCCTCTCCCTGCAGACCGCCCTTGTAGACGGCGTTGCTCTTGGTGTTGGGCGCGTTGTGGTCGATGAACAGCCGGTGCTCGATGTGCTGGCCTGCGTCGACGAAGTAGAGGCCGAACGCCTCGAGCTCGCCGCCGGGACCGTCGTAGGCGAAGTTCTCGTTGATGCGGACCAGGTCGCCGCCCAGGCTGGCCTGGAACGTCCGGACATGGGCGTCCCGACCGACGAGCAGGCCGGTCTGCCCGACGTGCACGGCGTCGTCGTCCCACAGCTGGAGCGACACCAGGTCGAGGTGGGCCTCAGCGCCTACCAGGACCGACGTGTTGGCGCTGTAGACCGCGCTGCCCGTGTGCTCGAACACCACGGTGGCTCTGGCGTGGTGTCCCAGGCGAACGACGATGTGGCCCCAGACGTGCTGCTCGGCTGACGAACCCCTCAGCCGGATGTGCACCGGCTCGGTCGGCTCGGCCTCGGCCGCGATGTCGATGAGCACGGCGCTGCTCGCATTGGCCACGGCCAGCGCCGAGGGGAGGTCACTGGGCCGCGGTTCGCCGAGCTCAGCCGCCTCAGCGGCCGAGATCTCCGACACGGTCACGCCGGCCGGCACCGTGGTCTCCCAGGTGAGGTGTGCGTCAGAGGCCACCCCGTCCAGCAAGCCGCGCAGTCGCTTGAGCGGCGTGAACCGCCACACCTCTTCGCGACCCGTCGGGACCGGGTGGTCCCCCAGGTCGTACGACGGCACGGGGTGCAGGTGGCTCTCGACGGTCTCCACCGCAGTCGCCACATTCGGCATCTCAGTCAGTGTCACGTACTTCGCTTTCTCTCTTCTTCAGCTCGCAGAACAATCGAGGATCGGTTCGCGTCGTGGGCAGTGGCGGGTCAGCGCGCCGCCCGCTACGCAGCCGGCGGCGGGCACCGCGAGTCCGATCGGTCGGCGTGGATGGGCCTGGCCGCCCGCGAGGAACGAGCCGTCGACCACCGCCTTGGGCACTCCGCAAGCCAGGCTTCGCCGAGCCCAGCCCGTTCCGGCAGGCATCGGTGGCGAGCTGTTGGTTGGCGGCGCCCAGCGCCGTCAGCCAACAGCGCCCTCCATCTGCATCTCAATGAGTCGGTTGAGCTCGAGCGCATACTCCATCGGCAACTCCCGCGCGATCGGCTCGATGAACCCCCGCACGATCATCGCCATCGCCTCGTCCTCGCGCATCCCCCGGCTCATCAGGTAGAAGAGCTGGTCGTCGCTGACGCGGGACACCGTCGCCTCGTGACCCATCGACACGTCGTCCTCACGCACGTCGACATAGGGGTAGGTGTCGCTGCGGCTGATGTTGTCGACCAGGAGCGCGTCACACCGCACGGTGCTGGCGCTGTGGTGGGCGCCGTCGGCGACCTGGACGAGCCCGCGGTAGGACGTGCGACCGCCGCCTCGGGCCACCGATTTGCTGATGATCGAGCTCGACGTGTAGGGCGCCGCATGAACCATCTTGGCGCCGGCGTCCTGGTGCTGACCCTCGCCGGAGAACGCGATCGAGAGCGTCTCGCCCTTGGCGTGCTCACCGAGCAGGTAGATCGCCGGGTACTTCATGGTGACCTTGGACCCGATGTTGCCGTCGACCCACTCCATGGTGGCGCCGGCCTCGCACGTCGCGCGCTTGGTGACGAGGTTGTAGACGTTGTTCGACCAGTTCTGGATCGTCGTGTAGCGGCAGCGGCCGCCCTTCTTGACGATGATCTCGACGACGGCCGAGTGCAGCGAGTCCGAGCTGTAGATCGGCGCGGTGCAGCCTTCGACGTAGTGCACGTAGGCGCCCTCGTCGACAATGATCAGCGTCCGCTCGAACTGGCCCATGTTCTCGGTGTTGATCCGGAAGTAGGCCTGCAGCGGGATGTCGACGTGGACACCGGGCGGGACATAGATGAACGAGCCGCCGGACCACACGGACGTGTTGAGCGCCGCGAACTTGTTGTCTCCGACCGGGATCACCGAGCCGAAGTACTCCTTGAAGATGTCCTCGTGCTCGCGCAACGCGGTGTCGGTGTCGAGGAAGAGGACGCCCTGCTCCTCGAGGTCCTCACGAATCTTGTGATAGACGACTTCGGACTCGTACTGCGCCGCGACGCCCGCAACGAGCCGCTGCTTCTCGGCTTCGGGGATGCCGAGCCTGTCGTAGGTGTTCTTGATGTCTTCGGGGAGGTCTTCCCACGACGTCGCCTGCTTCTCGGTGGAGCGGACGAAGTACTTGATGTTGTCGAAGTCGATGCCGGAGAGGTCGGATCCCCAGGTCGGCATCGGCTTGCGGCCGAAGAGCTTCAGCCCCTTGAGGCGCAGGTCGAGCATCCATTGCGGCTCACTCTTCAGCGCCGAGATGCTGCGCACGACGGACTCGTTGAGCCCACGCTGAGCGGTCGCACCCGCAAGATCGGAGTCGGCCCAGCCGTATTCGTAGCGACCGATGCCCTCGAGCTCGGGGTTCAGCTGCTCGATCGATGTCATGAAGTGGACCTCCCGGTCGGAACGGTGTCAGGTGCTTGGTCTCGGCGGTCTCGCGTCGTGCTGCGCTTCGTCGTGCGACTGTGCGTGGTGGTGTGCGGCTCGGTGGTGATCGTGGCCAGCAGCCGTCCGGGCCGCCGGTCGGTGTCGGGAACGTTGGTCGTGCAGACCCCGTCGCCGTGGGCGATCGTGGCCAGACGTTGTACGTGCCGCCCCAGCAGGCGGGCGAACACCTCGGTTTCGGCCTCGCACAGCTGGGGGAACTCGGCGGCCACGTGCGCCACCGGGCAGTGGTGCTGACACAGCTGGTCGCCGATGGGCGCGCTGCGAACCGAGGCAGCGTAACCGTCCTCGGTCAGCGCCTCGGCCAGCACCCCCGCACGATCGGCTGGGGCCGCGGCTTCGACGGCAGGACGGTAGCGCTCCTCGAGCTCGGACGTACGACGGCGGGCGAACTCGGCGACGGCCGCCTCTCCCCCGGTCTCGCGCATGAAACGCAGCGCACTGGCGGCAAGGTCGTCGTAGGACTGGATGAACGTGTCACGTCCGGAGTCGGTCAGCACGAAGACCTTCGCGGGACGGCCGCGGCCACGGGCTCCGTAGACACGTGGCACGCGAGGCTCGACAGCACCCTCGGTCACGAGGTGGTCGAGGTGCCGGCGGACGGCGGCAGCCGTCAGGTCGAGACGCTCGGCCAGCGCTGCTGCCGTGGACGGGCCGTGCTCGAGGATCGAGGAAGCCACCCGTTCGCGGGTCGGGGCGTCGTCGCCGGCGTAGGCGTCTGCAGGCGTCGACGACGTCGACGACCGTGTGGACTCCCGTGTGGATTTCACAACACCATTGTGTCGTAATTCGACGACGGCCTCAAATAAGGTTCCCCTAACCCAGTTGCCGCTGCTCCCCTGCATAGACTTCGTGCGTGACAGCCCCTGCCGTCGAGGTCACCGACCTCACGATGACCTACGGCGCCAAGACCGCCGTCGACGGGCTCTCGCTGACGGTCGAACCAGGATCGATCACGGCCGTTCTCGGACCCAACGGTGCCGGCAAGACCACGCTCATCGAGACCTGTGAAGGCTACCGGCGGCCGAGCGGCGGCACGGTCCGGGTGCTCGGTCTCGACCCGATCCAGCAGCACGAGGCGTTGGCTCCGCGGTTGGGTGTGATGCTGCAGTCGGGTGGCGCCTGGTCGGCTGTCCGCGCCGTCGAGATGTTGGAGTACGTCGCCTCCCTGCACGCTCACCCCCTTCCCGTGACTGCTCTGGTGGAACGGCTCGGGCTCGAGTCGTGCGGTCGGACGCCGTACCGACGGCTCAGTGGCGGCCAGCAGCAGCGGCTTGGTCTGGCGATGGCGCTCGTGGGCCGCCCCGAGCTGGTCTTCCTCGACGAGCCGACCGCCGGACTCGACCCGCAGGCGCGCCACGCGACCTGGCAGCTGATCGAGGAGCTTCGCGCCGACGGGGTGACGGTGGTGCTCTCGACCCACTACATGGAGGAGGCGGAGCGCCTCGCCACCCTTGTCTACGTCGTCGACCACGGCCGCGTGCTGACGTCTGGTACTCCGCTTGCTCTCACGGCTGCGCGGGCGCAGAACGTGATCAGCTTCCAGGCACCGGCGGCGCTCGACACCGGTCCCCTCGTTGCCGCGCTGCCTCCGGACTGCACGGTGACCGAGCGCCCGGCCGGCTGTTACCGGGTCGACGGACTCGTCAACCCGCAGACCCTGGCTGCCGTCACCGCCTGGTGCGCCGCGCTCGACGTCATGCCCGAGCAGCTCAACGTCGCCCGCAGCACGCTCGAGGATGTCTTCCTCGACCTCACCGGACGAGAGCTCCGGTCATGACCACGCTGTCGTTCGTGCCGGCCCCCGGTGGTCGCCCGCTCCACCGAATGGTCGCCACCCACGCCGCCATGGAGACGCGCCTGTTGCTGCGCAACGGTGAACAGCTGCTGCTCGCGATCGTGATCCCGCTGCTGTTGCTGGTCGGAGGTGCCGAGTCCGGCAACGTGGTCGACCTCGGTACCGGGCGGCGCATCGACGTCCTGACGCCCGGCGTGCTGGCACTGGCGGTGATGTCGACCGCCTTCACCTCACTCGCTATCGCGACCGCTTTCGAGCGCCGGTACGGCGTGCTCAAGCGGCTGGGTGCGTCTCCTCTGCCCCGTGCCGGGCTGCTGTTCGGCAAGGTCGGCTCGCTGCTGACCGTGATCGGGCTGCAGGTCGTCGTCATCGTCGCCATCGGACTGGCGCTGGGGTGGTCCCCGGCCGGCGGTGTCCCTGCCGCCGCGAGCTCCGTGCTGTTGGTGGTCCTGGGGACCGCCGCCTTCGCCGCGCTCGGGCTGCTGATGGCAGGCACGCTGCGCGCCGAGGCCACCCTCGCGGCAGCCAACCTCGTCTACGTGGTGCTGCTCGTGGCCGGAGCCGTCGTCGTACCGGTGTCGTCGTACCCGAGTGCCATGCGTGATGCAGTGACGCTGCTGCCCTCCGGTGCACTCGCGCAAGGCCTGCGTGAGGTGCTCTCGGGAGCGGGACTCGGCGTCACCCACCTCGTCGTCCTCGCCGCCTGGGCGTGCGTGGCCTCGCTGCTCACGGTGAGGACCTTCAGATGGGAGTGATCGAACGCACCCGCCCGGTGGCGCAACAGCTGCGGGCCCCGTCGCGACGTTTGCTCAGACGGCTGGCCGTCGCGTCGCTGGTCAGCAACGTCGTCATCGTCGTGACCGGAGGGGCGGTGCGGCTGACCGCCTCCGGGCTGGGCTGCCCCACCTGGCCGCGGTGCACCGACACCTCGTTCGTGGTGCACGATGCGATGGGCGCGCACGGGTTCATCGAGTTCGGCAACCGCATGCTGACGTTCGTGCTGGCGGCCGTCGCCATCGCCACCTGGGTCGCCGCCATGCGCTACCGTCCCCGACGTCGCTCACTGCGACAGCTCGCGACGGTGCTCGCCCTCGGTGTGCCGGCGCAGGCGGTTCTCGGCGGCTTCACCGTGCTGACCGACCTCAACCCCTACGTCGTGTCGCTGCACCTGCTGTTGTCCCTGGGCATGATCGCCGCCGCCGTCGTGCTGGTGCGTCGCGTCGACGAGGACGACCGGCCGTCGCAGCCGACCATGCCGGTGCCGGCGGTCCGGTTGGCGCAGGCGACGTACGCCGCGGTCTGGGTCGTGTTGTACGTCGGCACGGTCGTAACCGGGTCGGGCCCCCATGCGGGCGACGCTGACGCGCCTCGTAACGGTCTCCGCCCGGCCGCGATCAGCCAGGTGCACGCCGACCTTGTCTTCCTCCTCGTCGGGCTGACCGTGGGCACGCTCGTTGCCTTCCTGGTGACCCGGGCACCGGACCGCGCAGTCCGGGCGGTGACCTGGCTCTTGGGTATCGAGCTGGCCCAGGGGCTGATCGGGTTCGTCCAGTACTTCACCGACCTGCCGATCGTGCTGGTCGGAGCGCACGTGCTCGGAGCCGCGCTTGTCACTGCGGCTGCCACCTGGATGCTGCTGGGCACTCGTGACCGCGGGCTCGCGGCCCGCCAGGATGCGACGTTGAGCACCTGACGTGTCCACCGTCGGATCTCCGGAGTACGGGTGCGTCCCGGGGGCCACCGCCACCCCCGGGACACTGTCCCATCCCAACCCGCTCTCGCACCCGATCCGGTACGGGCGTGCTGAGTCTGACTGAGTCCGGCGGCCGGCGGGGCGCGTCACTGCAGGAACGGTCCAAGATGGCCCTAAAGGGCTATCTGGTTTTCAATCTTGACAAACAACGCGCAACGCCGCATCCACCGGCGGTGATGAGGGCGGAGAAAGACGGTGGTAGCCGCTCCGGGTCGGCCGGCGACTGCGTGAGAAGGTTGGCGTCATGACCACACCCGTGCCCGGCTGGTACGACGACCCCTGGAGCGCTGAGCAGTACCGCTACTGGGACGGCACCGCATGGACCCACCACGCGGCCCCCAAGACCGCGCCGCCGACCCCACCGACACCTCCGCCCGGCCCGACGCAGGCCCAGTACCCGACGTTCGGCTCCCCTACCTATGGCTCGCCTGCCCCCTACGGTCCGGGCTACGCCACGGGTGGAACGGCGCAGCAACCCGGCTATGGCGGTTACCCCGCTCACCAGGCCCCAGCCGCGCAGCTGTCCTCACGCGACACGACGCCGGACGGTGCCCGCCTGGCTTCGTGGCCGCAGCGGGTCGGCGCCAGGCTGCTGGACAACATCTTCGTGATGCTGGTGGCCCTGCCGTTCAACGCGTACTTCTGGTACCGCTACTTCCAGGCGTACCAGGACTACACCCAGGCCCTGCAGCGCCAGATCGACGCGGGCGCCACGCCGAATCCTTTCGACTTCCCGAGCGACCTGGTGCAGCGGATGATCCCGATCGTGCTGATCACGGTGCTCGTGGGTCTCGCCTACGAGGTGTTCTCACTGCGCCGCTGGGCGGCGACGCCCGGCAAACGCATCCTCAAGCTCAAGGTCCGTGCCCGCGAAGACCCGCACATGCCGCCCGCCCTGGGGCTGATCTGGAAACGCAGCGCCTTCATCTACGGGCTGCAGCTGGTCTATCTCTCGCCCCTGCTGGGCATCGTGGCTGGGCTTCTCCTGCTGGTCGACTACCTGTGGCCGCTGTGGGACAAGAACCGGCAGGCCTTGCACGACAAGGTTGCCGGCTCGAACGTCGTACGCGCCGAGACTCCGCCCCCGCCGTACTACGGTTGAGCACCCGTCAGCGGGTGAGCAGGGGGTCGATCGCGACCGCGAGGAACAGCAGCGCCAAGTACGCGTTCGACCCGTGGAACAGGCGCATCGCCTTCAGCGCCACCGGGTCCTCACTGGTCCGCGAACGGCGCCACAGTGCTTGCGCCTCCGCGACGAAACCCAGCCCCAGCACCCCAGCCGCCACGGGGTAGACCCAGCCGGTGTCGGCAACCGGCCACAAGACGAGGGAGGTCGCGACCGTGAGCCAGGCGTAGATCACGATCTGCCGCCCGACTTCGTACGACGACGCGACCACCGGCAGCATCGGCACAGACGCAGCGGCGTAGTCCGCGCGATAGCGGATCGCCAGAGACCAGAAGTGCGGCGGCGTCCAGAAGAACACGACCATGAACAACACCACAGGAGCCCACGCCAGCGACCCGGTCACGGCGGTCCAGCCGATCAGGGCGGGGAAGCAGCCGGCCGCGCCGCCCCAGACGATGTTCTGTGACGTACGACGCTTGAGGACCATCGTGTACACGAGTACGTAGAAGGCGTTCGCCGCCAATGCCAGCGCGGCCGAGAGCCAGTTCACGGTGAACCCGAGCAGCAGCGTCGCCGCAACACCGAGCACGAGTCCGAAGACCAGCGCCGCGTTGGCCGAGACCTGGTGGCGTGGCAACGGACGGCGCCGCGTGCGCAGCATCTTCTCGTCGATGTCGCGGTCGACGACACAGTTGAGCGCGTTGGCACTACCGGCCGCCAACGTGCCGCCGGCCACGGTCGCGGCTACGAGCCACAACGACGGCACGCCGCGCTGTGCCAGGAACATGACCGGGACGGTGGTCAGCAACAGCAGCTCGATGATGCGCGGCTTGGTCAGCGCGATGTAGGAGCGCAGCCGGTCGAGCGTGGTCGCGGCATGTGGAGCGGTGATCGCACCCGGCGAGCTGTCGCCGACGCGGTCAGCGATCGCCGGCTCCCGAAGGAACACAGGAGCCTGCGGCTCGACAGCTGTCACGAACACCTCTGGTCACGTGCATGCGGTGCTCCGGACGGCCGACCGGACATGGCCGACAGGTGTCGCGAAGCCTGGCTACGGGCGCCAGTCTAATCCCGGCGGGAGGCCGCGGTGGAACGGGGGCAGGCAGGCCAAATCACCGGGCAGTAGGCTCGGCCGAGGAGGCGATGACGCCGTCTGGCGGTGGGGCCACGGACCGCGCCGACGGTACGTCGCCAGACCGTGACACCACGTGCCGAGGAAGGAAACGCCGCTGTGACCAGCGCTGCCAGGGATCCTTACGCCAAGCTGGACTGGACCGAGACCGACCACCAGGCCGTCGACACCGTCCGGGTGCTGGCGATGGACGCAGTCCAGAAGGTCGGGAACGGCCATCCGGGCACCGCGATGAGCCTCGCGCCGGCGGCCTACCTCGTCTTCCAGAAGTTGATGCGCCACAACCCGGCCGACCCGCACTGGCCGGGCCGCGACCGCTTCGTGCTGTCCTGCGGCCACTCCAGCCTGACCCTCTACATCCAGCTCTACCTGGCCGGCTACGGACTCGAGCTCGACGACCTCAAGGCACTGCGGGTCTGGGGCAGCCTCACTCCCGGGCACCCCGAGCACGGCCACACCGCCGGCGTCGAGACCACGACCGGCCCGCTGGGCCAGGGCGTCGGAAACGCTGTCGGCATGGCGATGGCTGCCCGGCGCGAGCGTGGCCTGTTCGACCCGAAACCGGCCGCCGGAGAGAGCCTGTTCGACCACGACATCTTCGCGTTCGCGAGTGACGGTGACCTCGAGGAAGGCGTGAGCGGTGAAGCGTCGTCACTCGCAGGCCACCAGCAGCTCGGCAACCTCGTGCTGCTCTACGACGACAACAACATCTCCATCGAGGACGACACCAACATCGCGTTCAGCGAGGACGTTGCCAAGCGTTACGAGGCGTACGGCTGGCACGTCCAGACGGTCGACTGGACCCAGGACGGCAAGGGCTACCACGAGAACGTCCAAGCCTTGTTCGCGGCGTACAAGAAGGCGAAGGCCGAGACGACTCGTCCCAGTTTCATCCGGCTCCGCACGATCATCGCCTGGCCGGCTCCGACAGCGCAGAACACCGGGAAGTCACACGGTTCGGCGCTCGGCGACGAGGAGGTCGCCGCCACCAAGAAGATCCTCGGGGTCGACCCGGATCAGACGTTCGAGGTCCCAGCGGATGTCATCGCGCACACCCGCCAGGCGGTCGAGCGCGGCAAAGTTGCCCAGGCCGAGTGGCAACAGCGGTTCGACGCCTGGGCTGCCAAGGCCGGCGATCGCAAGCAGCTGTTCGACCGGATGCAGACACGCACGCTGCCCGCTGACTGGACAGAAGCCCTGCCCGCGTTCGAGGCCGACGAGAAGGGCATGGCCACGCGTGTGGCGTCCGGCTCAGTGCTGTCGGCGATCGCGCCGCACCTGCCTGAGCTGTGGGGCGGCTCAGCGGACCTTGCCGGGTCCAACAACACCACCCCTGACGGCGAGCCCAGCTTCATCCCCGCCGAGCACGCGACCAAGATGTTCTCTGGTGACGAGTTCGGGCGCGTCCTGCACTTCGGGATCCGAGAGCACGCGATGGGCTCCATCCTCAACGGCATCGCGCTGCACGGAGGCACCCGCCCCTACGGCGGCACGTTCCTCGTGTTCTCCGACTACATGCGACCGGCCGTACGCCTCGCCGCGCTCATGAAGCTGCCCGTGACCTACGTGTGGACGCACGACTCGATCGGCCTGGGCGAAGACGGTCCCACGCACCAGCCCGTCGAGCACCTGGCCGCGCTGCGCGCGATCCCCGGCCTCGACGTGGTCCGTCCCGCCGATGCCAACGAGACGGCTGCAGCCTGGCAGGTCATCCTCGGGCACACCGACCGCCCGGCCGGTCTCGCGCTGTCCCGACAGGACGTGCCCACGTTCCCGCGCGGCACCGACGGGTATGCCGACACCTCCAACGTCGGTCGAGGTGCCTACGTCCTGCTCGACGTCGACGGCGGCGCACCAGATGTGGTGCTGATCGGCACCGGCTCCGAGGTGCAGATTGCCGTGGCCGCACGCGACCAGCTCGCGGCCGACGGCATCCGGGCCCGCGTCGTCTCGATGCCGTGCCGGGAGTGGTTCGAGCAGCAGGACAAGGTCTATCGCGACACCGTGATCCCGCCCACGGTCAAGGCCCGCGTCTCGGTCGAGGCCGCGGTGCCCCTGGGCTGGCGCGACATCGTCGGTGACTCCGGCCGGATCGTGGGTATCGACCACTTCGGGGCGTCCGCCGACTACCAACGCCTGTACAAGGAGTTCGGGCTGACCGCCGAGACCGTCACCCAAGCAGCCAAGGACAGCATCGCGGCGGCCTCGGCCCGCGGCTGAGATCGCGGCTCCGGGGTCCTGTCACGACGTACACGACGCAGCGAAAGGAAGCAGACGACCATGAACGACCGACTGCAGCAACTCTCCGACCAGGGCGTGTCCGTCTGGCTCGACGACATCTCCCGTGATCGACTCAAGAGCGGAAACCTCCAGGAGCTCGTCACCACCAAGCACGTCGTCGGCGTGACCTCCAACCCGACGATCTTCGCCAAGGCCGTCTCCGAAGCCGACGACTACGCCGAGCAGGTCAAGGACCTCGCCGTCCGCGGCGTCGACCTGGAGGAGGCCGTGCGGGCGATCACCACGTTCGACGTGCGCTGGGCATGTGACGTGCTCCGCGACACCTATGACCGCACCGATGGCCAAGACGGCCGGGTCAGCATCGAGGTCGACCCTCGACTGGCCCACCAGGCCGACGCGACGATCGCCGAGGCCCGCGCACTGTGGTGGATGGTCGACCGCTCCAACGTGATGATCAAGATCCCGGCGACCGAGGAGGGCCTGGCAGCCATCACCGCGGCGACCAGTGACGGCATCAGCGTCAACGTGACACTGATCTTCAGCCTCGCGCGCTACCGCGCCGTCATGGACGCGTACCTGAGCGGCCTCGAACAAGCGCACTCCAAAGGCGTCGACCTGTCCTCCATCCGTTCGGTCGCCTCGTTCTTCGTCAGCCGTGTCGACACAGAGGTCGACAAGCGCCTCGACGCGATCGGCACCGACGAGGCGAAGGCGCTGCGCAGCAAGGCCGCCGTCGCCAACGCGCGGTTGGCGTACCAGGCTTTCGAGGACGTGTTCACCTCCGACCGCTGGAGCGCCCTCGACGCGGCCGGCGCGCACCGGCAGCGGCCGTTGTGGGCTTCCACCTCGGTCAAGGACCCCAACCTGCCCGACACCATGTACGTGACGGAGCTGGTGGCGCCACAGACCGTCAACACGATGCCCGAGGGCACGATCGAGGCCACGGCCGACCATGCAGAGATCACCGGCGACACCGTGACGCCGAACTACGGCGACGCCCAGGACGTGCTCGACCGGCTCGAGAAGCTCGGCATCGCCTACGACGACGTCGTCAAGGTCATCGAGGACGAGGGCGTCGACAAGTTCGAGAAGTCCTGGCAGGAGCTGCTCGACACCGTCCGGGAAGCTCTGGCGAGCGCGGGCAGCGGGGCGGGATCGCGGTGAAGACACCCCTGAAGGTCCACTCCTCGTCGTCGTACGACGACGTCGTGGCCGGACTCGTGCAGGACAAGGTCGCGAGCCGGATCGGGGCGCAGGACCCGACCGTCTGGGGCCCGGATGCCGAGTCCGAGGCGGCGATCCGGCTGTCCTGGGTGAGCCTGCCGACGTCGTCGCGACCCCTTCTCGCCGAGATCGATGCGCTGCGCGCCCAGCTGTGGTCGGAGGGGATCGACGAAGTCGTGCTGTGCGGCATGGGAGGGTCCTCGCTGGCGCCCGAGGTCATTTCACGCACGTACGGCGTCCCCCTCACGATCCTCGACTCGACCAACCCCCACGTCGTACACCGAGCCGTCTCCGGTGATCTGTCGCGCACCGTCGTCGTTGTCTCGAGCAAGTCCGGTGGGACCGTCGAGACCGACAGCCAACGGCGTGTGTTCCTGGCCGCCTTCGAAGCCGCGGGTATTGATGCGGCGTCCCGCTTCGTGGTCGTCACCGACCCGGGTTCCGACCTCGAGAAGCTCGCGGCCGAGCAGGGCTATCGCAAGACGTTCCTGGCGGACCCGCATGTCGGCGGCCGCTACAGTGCGCTGACCGCGTTCGGGCTGGTCCCGACCGGCCTCGCGGGCGTCGACATCGCCGAGCTGCTCGACGAGGCCGAAGCCGTGACCGACGAGCTGCGAGCCGACCGTGACGACAACCCGGCCCTGTTGCTGGCGGCAGCACTGGCGGCCGACCCGGGCCGCGACAAGGCGGCGATCGTCGACGCCGGGTCGGGAATCGTGGGGTTTGCCGACTGGGCCGAGCAGCTCATCGCCGAGTCGACGGGCAAGCTCGGCACCGGCGTCCTTCCGGTTGCCGTCGAGGACAAGACAGCGCCCGAGATCACGGCGCCGGCCGCCGACGGCGTGGCGGCCGCGCTCATGTCGCCCGAGTCGGCGGACGCGACCCCTGACGGTGTCGGCGAACCGTGGGTAACGGTCTCCGGCACGCTCGGTGCACAGCTGCTGGCGTGGGAGACCGCCACGGCTGTGATGGGCAAGATGCTCGGCATCAACCCCTTCGACCAGCCCGACGTCGAGAGTGCGAAGAACGCAGCTCGCGGACTGCTCGACGCCCAGCCCGAGGTCGAGGCTCCCGAGATCATCGAGAACGGCATCGAGGCGCGGGGCTCCGACGGGCTCCTGGCAGATGTCGACTCGATCGCGGGTGCGGTGAACGCGCTGCTCGACCAGCTCGGCGACGACGGCTATGTCGCGGTGATGGCCTATCTCGACTCCGAGCGCGACGCCTCCTTGCATGCCGTGCGAGCCGCGCTCAGCCGACGTACGGGACGACCGACCACGTTCGGCTGGGGGCCGCGCTTCCTGCACTCCACCGGCCAGTACCACAAGGGCGGTCCGGCACAGGGCGTCTACCTCCAGATCACTTCCGCTGAGAGCCAGGACGTCCCGATTCCGGACCGGCCGTTCTCCTTCGGGACGCTGATCACGGCGCAGGCAGCTGGTGACGCAGGCGTGCTGGCTGAGCACGGTCGACCCGTCCTCCGGCTGCATCTGCTCGACCCGACCACGGGTGTAGCCACTCTGGAGGGGCTGCTGCGATGACGGTGGAGGCCACTCCGGGGACGCAGGTCAATCCCCTGCGCGACCCGCAGGATCGCAGGCTTCCTCGGATCGCAGGCCCGTGTGGCGTGGTGATCTTCGGCGTCACGGGTGACCTGGCGCGCAAGAAGCTCATGCCGGCCATCTACGACCTGGCCAACCGCGGGCTGCTGCCGCCCGGCTTCTCGCTGGTCGGGTTCGCCCGTCGTGACTGGGCCGACCAGGACTTCGCGGCGATCGTTCACGACGCGGTGATGGAGCACGCCCGCACGCCGTTCCGCGAGGAGGTGTGGCGCCAGCTCTCCGAGGGCTTTCGCTTCGTGCCGGGAGAGTTCTCCGACGACGTGGCCTTCACCCAGCTCCGGAGCACGATCGAGGAGCTCGACCGAGAGCGCGGCACGGCCGGCAACCATGCGTTCTACCTGTCGATCCCGCCCAAGTTCTTCCCCGACGTCATCGGCCAGCTCAAGGAGCACGGGCTGGCCGTGGACAACGCCGGCTCGTGGCGACGCGTGGTGGTCGAGAAACCGTTCGGCCACGACCTCACGAGCGCCCAGGAGCTCAACGGCATCGTCTCCGAGGTCTTCCCGCCCGAGTCGGTGTTCCGGATCGACCACTACCTCGGCAAGGAGACGGTGCAGAACATCCTGGCGCTGCGTTTCGCGAACCAGCTGTTCGAGCCGATCTGGAACGCCAACTACGTCGACCACGTGCAGATCACGATGGCCGAGGACATCGGGATCGGTGGCCGCGCCGGGTACTACGACGGCATCGGAGCCGCCCGTGACGTGATCCAGAACCATCTTGTGCAACTGATGGCGCTGATCGCGATGGAGGAACCGGTCTCGTTCGAGGCACAGAGCCTGCGGGCCGAGAAGCAGAAGATCCTGCGCAGCGTGCATCGCCCCGCCCGGCTCGACCTGCACACGTCACGGGGCCAGTACGCCGAGGGCTGGGCCGGTGGCGAGAAGGTCAAGGGTTACCTCCAGGAAGACGACATCCCCCAGTCGTCCACCACCGAGACGTTCGCGGCGATCAAGCTCGAGATCGACACCCGACGGTGGGCCGGAGTGCCGTTCTACCTCCGCCACGGCAAGCGCCTCGGTCGACGAGTCACCGAGGTTGCGGTGGTCTTCAAACGTGCTCCCCACCTGCCGTTCACCGAGACCGCCACTGAGGAGCTCGGCCAGAACGCCCTGGTCATCCGGGTCCAACCCGACGAGGGCGTGACGGTGCGCTTCGGCTCGAAGGTGCCCGGCACAGCGATGGAGATCCGCGACGTCAACATGGACTTCGCCTATGGCGGGGCGTTCGTCGAGTCGAGCCCCGAGGCGTATGAGCGCTTGATCCTCGACGTGCTGCTGGGCGACCCGCCGTTGTTCCCGCAGCACGAGGAGGTGGAGCTGTCGTGGCGCATCCTCGATCCGATCCTCGACTACTGGGCCGAGCTCGGGAAGCCCGAGCCCTACGAGTCCGGCACCTGGGGTCCGGCGTCGTCTGTCGAGATGTTGGCGCGCGACGGCCGCGTCTGGCGCAGGCCGTGAGGCGAGGAGAGACATGAGCATCGAGCTGACCAGCACCAACGCCGCCAAGATCGCCAGCGCCCTGTTGACGGAGCGCCGACTGGCCGGCTCGCCCTCGATGGGCATGGTGCTGACCTTCGTCGTCATCGCCGATGAGGGTGACCACTACGACGCTCTCAAGGCTGCCCGCGCTGTGTCGCGCGAGCACCCCTCACGGATCATCGGCGTCATCCGCCGCTCGGCCCGTGGCGCGGCCAACCTCGACGCCGAGGTCAAGATCGGAGACGGCGGCGCCGGCGAGCAAGTGCTGCTGCGGATGTCGGGCGAGCTCGCCCGACACCCGGAGAGCGTCGTGTTACCGCTGCTGCTGCCGGACTCCCCCGTCGTGTGCTGGTGGCCGAACAAGGCGCCGACCGACCCCAAGGCAGACCCGATCGGTGCACTGGCCCAACGCCGGATCACCGACACCGCCTCGATCGAGCGGGGCCGCACCACGGCGATGATGACCCAGGCGCACAACTACGCCGACGGGAACACCGACCTGTCGTGGACCCGGTTGACGCCGTGGCGTGCGCTGCTGGCGGCCGCACTCGACCAGTACCCGGCGAAGGTCAAGGGTGGCCGGGTGGCGGCTGAGAAGGCCAACCCGAGCGCCGACCTGCTCGTAGCCTGGTTGACCCACCGGCTCAAGGTGCCGATCGACCGCTCCACGTCGCGTGGTCCCGGCATCACCAGCGTCAGTCTCATGACCGGCGGTGGCGAGATCCAGATCTCCCGTCCCGACGGCCTGCTCGCCCAGTTCACCATCCCCAACGCCCCCGACCGTCCGGTGGCGCTGAAGCGACGCGCGCTCGCGGAGCTGCTGGCCGAGGAGCTGCGTCGGCTCGACCCGGACGACATCTACGAACAGACGGTCCGGACGCTGTGCAAGATCGCCGACAAGAAAGGCATCAGACGGACCGAGGCCGGCAAGAAGCGAGCAGAGAAGCCCCGGGTCGTGCCGATGGTGGTCGGGACCGACCAGACGCTCGCAGAGAGCCGGGCGAACCAGCGACAGCGACGGGCCGAGGCCGAAGGCGACGAGAAGTCCCCGACCTCAGCGGGTACCGCGAACAAGACGACCGCGAAGAAGACGACCGCGAAGAAGCGGGCTGCCACGACGTCCCGGACGCGCAAGCGCAGCGCGAAGAAGTCCACGACCCGCCGATCCACCAGGAAGTCCTGATGAGCAGCCCCTCGGTGATCGTCCACCACTCACCCGAGGTGCTGGCTGCCTCCGTGTCTGCCCGGCTCATCACGACGCTCGTCGACGCCCAGTCGAGCGGCCGAGTTCCGCATTGGGTGCTCACCGGTGGTTCGATCGCCGAGGCCGTGCACCGTGCCATCGCAGCTTCCCCGGCACACGACGCGGTCGACTGGACCCGGGTCGAGCTGTGGTGGGGCGACGAGCGGTTCGTTGCTGCCGACGACTCCGACCGCAACGAGTTGCAGGCACGGGAGGCCTTGCTCGACCGGCTGCGCCTAAACCCGGCGCGGGTTCACCCGATGCCCAGCTCCGACGGGCCAACGTCAGACCCGGAGGCAGCAGCCGAGGCATACGCCCAGGAGCTCGCTGCCGCCACCCATCCCGAAGACCACGGCGTTGTTCCCACGTTCGACGTGCTCATGCTCGGCGTCGGACCTGACGGCCACGTGGCATCGCTGTTCCCGGAGCGGCCGGCGCTGTACGACGAGCGAGCGGTGACGGCGGTCCGCGGCGCACCCAAGCCGCCGCCGACCCGGCTGTCGCTCACCATGACCAGCCTGCAACGTGCGCGCGAGGTCTGGTTCATCGTCTCCGGGACGGAGAAGGCCAGGGCCGTGCATCTCGCGCTGTCCGGCGCCGGGGTGGTGCAGGTGCCAGCCGCCGGACCGCGCGGTCAGCAGCGAACGGTCTGGATGCTGGATCAGCAGGCTGCCTCACAGCTGCCGAGCGGGCTGGCACGCATCGCATCACCCTGACCCGTCTCCGGGGATCCCGAAGGCAAGAGGCCGAAAAAACCCTTGTGGATAAGGCGAAACTCGCTGGTCACTGTCGGACATGCCAGGTAGAATCGAACACATGTTCGACTCCGACCTCAGCGCCCTCGACGCGATGGCGACCCTGTCGTACGTCGAGACCGCGCGCGCTGCCGCTGACCGGGCCGAGGTCGAGATCCTGCACGCGGCCGCTCATTGGGCCGACCTGCACGGTGAGCCCGCCCGCTCGACGAGCCCGCTGCTGCCCGGGTCGGAGAAGCTGGTCCGGTTCGGCGGGGACGGGACACCTGCGGTGGCGGAGTTCGCGCCGGCCGAGCTCGGTGTCGTCCTCGCGACCTCGTCGTCGGCTGCGGAGCGGCTGGTCGGGGACGCGTTGGACCTGCGGCACCGGCTCCCACGTCTGTGGGGCAGGATCTGTGCGGGTGCGGTGAAGCCGTGGATCGGTCGCCGGTGCGCCGAAGCCACCCGCCACCTGAGTGCGGACACCGTGGCGGTGGTGGACTGTCGGATCGCGAAGTACGCGCACTCGCTGTCGTGGGGTCGGATCGAAGCGATCATTCAAGCGTGCTGGATGGAGTGCGACCCCGACGCTGCGGCTGAAGCCGACGAGCGGGCGCAGGGATCGTTGGGGGTGTGGGTCAAAGACCACCAGCCCGGCGAGGCCGGTACCGGCGAGATCTTCATCCGGGCCGAGGCACCCGACGCGTGGCGGTTCAACGCTTCTATCGGCGGCCTCGCCACCGGCCTCGGCACCCTCGGCGACAACCGCCCGGTCGACGTGCGCCGGGCGGCGGCGGTGGGGATCCTGGCCGACCCCCAGCACGCCCTGGACCTGTTCGCCGACATCGACACCGCAACCGGCCAGCTGGAGCCACCCAGCGACCCCGAGTCGAGTGACCCTCAGGTCCCGGTCGAGACCACATCACCGGCGCGTCGACCGGTGGACACCCGGCCCGACGTGACGTTGTATGTCCACCTCACCGACGAAGCCCTGGTCACCGGGACCGGGGTGGCGCGGGTGGAGCAGGTCGGCCCCGTCACCCTCGACCGGGTCCGGTGCTGGCTCGGACATGCCAATGTCGTGGTGAAGCCGGTGATCGACCTCAACGACCAGGTGCCGGTGGATGCGTATGAGATCCCCGACCGGATCCGCGAAGCCGTGCACCTGGTCATCCCGGTCGACTGCTTCCCCTACGCCACCTCCACCCGCCGTACCGGCGACATCGACCACACCATCGCGTTCGTCAAACCTGATGAGGTTGGGCCACCGGGCCAGACCGGCGTGGGCAAGCTCGGCCCCATCACCCGGTTCCATCATCGGGTCAAGACCCACGGTGACTGGCACGTGGTGCAACCGTTCACCGGCGTGTTCGTGTGGCGCACCCCCCACGGCCGCTACTACCTCGTCGACCACACCGGCACCCACCAGGCCCTCCCGGCAGTGCCGGTTGCCTGAGCGCCCACCCGGAGTCGACGTGCTTGCGGCCGACACCGAGTCAGAGGCCTCCGAGCGCATGGGTGCGCGCCATGTCGGCGAGATCGGGAGTGGCCCAGATCGTGCCGGGTTCAGGCGCCTCCGGCGTCACGTCGTGGGTCTCAACGAGGAGCGCCGGGTCGGTCGCATCGGGGAGGCGCGTGTAGTCCGGAACGTCACGGTGCGCGGCTACGTCACGCAGGTGTACTGCCTGGGGACTCGATCGCCGCGGCCTCATGCGTCCAGCGTACGTGGGAGGGCAGCCGGCTCAGAAGATGATCTCGCCGGACTTGCGCTTGGCGCGCAGCGTCTGCAACGCCTCTTCGAGGATCTCCTTGGCCTCGGCGTCGGAGCGACGCTCCTTCACGTAGGCCAGGTGGGTCTTGTACGGCTCGATCTTGGGGGGCGGTGGCGGATTGTCGGAGTCCCGGTTGGCCGGCAGGCCGCAGCGGGGACAGTCCCAGGTGTCGGGAATCTGAGCATCGACGGCGAACATCGGCGCGGTCTCGTGCCCATGGGCGCAGAAGTACGTGATGCGTTGTCGCGGCGCTGCATCGCCCCGCTCGGCCTCCCCCATCGGCCCCGCGCCTACACGGCTTCCTCGGATGGCGCTGCCACCAGCCACGTCTACTCCTCGACTGTCGTCACGTTCTCCGTGGTGTGCGGACCGGTCGGCCCGACAGGTGCGTTGATTGTACGTCGTCAACTCGGCTGGGCCGGTAGGGAACGCTCAACCGGTCTTCAACAACAGTCCGAGGGAGATGACGCAGGCGAACCAGATGACCACCACGCCGATCGTGATCCGGTCCAGGTTCTTCTCGGCGATCGATGAACCGCCGAGCCCGCTGGAGACGCCGCCACCGAACATGTCGGACAATCCACCACCGCGGCCCTTGTGCAGCAGGATCATCACGATGAGGAGCAGGCTCGTCAGAACGAGCAGGATGCTGAATGCCGTAACCACGAGGAGATACCTTACCTGCTGCCCTCAGGTCAGAGGACAGGCATGTCGTAGAAGCGGCAGATGCCGCCGAACTCGTCCGCCTGGAGCGCCGCGCCACCGACGAGACAGCCGTCGACATCGGGTTGTGCCATGATGCCGCCGACGTTGGCCGCCTTCACCGATCCCCCGTACAGGATCCGGACCGCTGCGCCGACCTCGGCGCCGTGCACCTCGGTCAGTCGGGCACGAATGGCGGCGCAGACTTCCTGCGCGTCCTCAGGGGTCGCCACCTCTCCGGTGCCGATGGCCCAGACCGGCTCGTAGGCGATGACGAGCTCCGCGACCTGCTCGGCGCTGAAGCCCGCCAGCGACCCGTCGACCTGCCGAATCGTGTAGGACACCTGGTCGCCCGCTTGCCGGATCTCCAGGCCCTCGCCGACGCAGACGATGGGGACGATGCCGGCGGCCACCGCCTTGTGTGCCTTCGCGTTGACCAGGGCGTCGTCCTCGGCGTGGTACTCACGCCGTTCGGAGTGGCCGACGACGACATAGGAGCAGCCGAGCTTGCTCAGCATGCCGGTCGTGATCTCACCGGTGTAGGCGCCCTCATCGTGCGTGGAGACGTCCTGTGCTCCGTAGCGGATGCTGAGGCGGTCGCCGTCGACGACGGTCTGCACGCTCCGCAGATCGGTGTACGGCGGGCAGACGACCACCTCGGCCTTGGCGTAGTCGTGCTTCTTGTCCGCGAGCGTCCAGGCGAGCTTCTGCACGAGGACCACGGCCTCGTGATGGTTGAGGTTGGCTTTCCAGTTGCCGGCCATGAGGGGCGTGCGTTGGTGTCGTGCCATGCGGGTGGGGAACCTGTCTGCGTGAGTCGGTCGGGGTGAGTGAAACGGAGCGGTCCGGGCTCAGGCCCCCCGCAGGATGTCGAGGCCCGGCAGATCGCGGCCCTCGAGGTACTCGAGGCTGGCGCCGCCGCCGGTGGAGATGTGCCCGAACTGGTCATCGGCGAAGCCGAGCTTGCGGACGGCGGCAGCGGAGTCGCCGCCACCGACGACCGACAGCCCATCGACCTCGGTGAGTGCCTGCGCCACAGCCTTGGTGCCGGCCGCGAACGCAGCGATCTCGAACACCCCCATGGGTCCGTTCCAGAAGACCGTCCTGGCGTCCGCGAGCACCGCGGCGAAGCGCTTCGCTGAGTCAGGGCCGATGTCGAGACCGAGCTGGTCGGCGGGCATCGCCTCGGCGGCGACCACAGTGGCCGGGGCGTCCGCCGCCAGCTCAGGGGCGACGACGATATCGGTGGGCAGCACGATCTCGACCCCGGACGCCTCCGCGCGTGCGAGGTAGCGGCGTACGACGTCGAGCTGGTCTTCCTCGAGCAGGCTGCGCCCGACCTCGTGGCCCTGCGCCTTGAGGAAGGTGAACACCATGCCGCCACCGATGAGCAGGCGGTCGGCCTTGCCGAGCAGGTTGTCGATGACGCCCAGCTTGTCGGAAACCTTCGAACCGCCGAGCACCACGGCGTACGGACGCTCTGGGTCGTCGGTGAGCCGCCGCAGCACGTCGACCTCGGCGAGCACCAGGCTGCCGGCGGCGTGTGGAAGTCGTGCCGCCAGGTCGTAGACGCTGGCCTGCTTGCGGTGCACGACGCCGAAGCCATCGCTCACGAATGCGTCGCCGAGGCTGGCGAGCTTGTCGGCGAAGACAGCACGCTCGTCGTCGTCCTTGCTGGTCTCGCCGGCGTCGAACCGGACGTTCTCCAGGAGCACGACGTCACCGTCCGACATGGCATCGACAGACTCGCGAGCCGACTCGCCGACGGTGTCGGTCGCGTGGGTGACCTCCACGCCGAGGATCTCGGAGAGCCGCTTGGCGACCGGTCCGAGCGAGTACGCCGGGTCGGGCTGACCCTTGGGCCGGCCGAGGTGCGCCATCACGATGACCCGGGCACCGCGGCGGCGCAGCTCCTGGATCGTCGGGGCGCTGGCGCGGATGCGGCCGTCGTCGGTGATCGTGGTCCCGTCGAGGGGCACGTTGAGGTCGGACCGGAGCAGGACCCGCTTTCCTTCGAGCCCGCCGACGGACTCGGCCAGCTCGTCCAGCCCGGCCAGCGCAGCTGCCACGGTGGGGCCGCTCAGAGCGAGGAGCCGACGTAGTTGACCAGGTCGACCAGACGGTTGGAGTAACCCCACTCGTTGTCGTACCAGCCGACGACCTTCACCTGGTTGCCCAGCACCTTGGTGAGCCCGGCGTCGAAGATGCACGAATGCGGGTCGGTCACGATGTCGCTCGACACGATCGGGTCCTCGGTGTACTTCAGGAAGCCCTTGAGCTCACCCTCGGCCGCTGCTTTGAGGGCTGCGTTGACCTCGTCGGCTGTGGTCTCCCGGCCGGCCTCGATCGTCAGGTCGGTAGCGGAGCCTGTCGGCACGGGCACGCGCAGCGCGTAGCCGTCGAGCTTGCCCTTGAGCTCGGGCAGGACGAGCCCGATCGCCTTGGCCGCGCCGGTCGAGGTCGGCACGATGTTGATGGCGGCCGCGCGTGAGCGACGGAGGTCTTTGTGCGGGGCGTCCTGCAGGTTCTGGTCCTGTGTGTAGGCGTGGATGGTCGTCATCAGGCCCTTGACGATGCCGAACTCGTCGTTGAGTACCTTCGCCATCGGGGCCAGACAGTTGGTCGTGCAGGAGGCATTGGAGATGACCGTGTGCGCACGAGGGTCGTAGTCCTTGTGGTTGACCCCCATGACGACCGTGATGTCGTCGTTGGAAGCGGGCGCGGAGATGATGACCTTCTTGGCGCCGGCGTCGACGTGCGCCTTCGCCTTGGTCGCGTCTGTGAAGAACCCGGTCGACTCGATGACGATGTCGGCGCCGAGGTCGCCCCAGGGCAGCTGCGCAGGGTCGCGCTCTTCGAGCGTCGCGATCTTGCGGCCACCGACGACGATCGCCTCGCTCGTCACCTCGACGTCGGCGTCGAGCCGGCCGAGGATCGAGTCGTACTTGAGCAGGTGGGCCAACGTCTTGTTGTCCGTGAGGTCGTTGGCTCCGACGACCTCGATGTCTGCACCGGACGCGACAACCGCCCGGAAGAAGTTGCGGCCGATGCGGCCAAACCCATTGATTCCTACGCGGACGGTCACGCGACGATCTCCCTCACGACGAGCTGCTGTCCTGAACTCAGGACTTACTCCGACCCTACCAACGTCGCACAGGCCGGCGGTCAGCCGTCCACGCGCTGGCGGAGCTCTGCCCGCTGATCGACCCAAACCCGCTGATCGAGCTTGTCGAGATCGAGGGGTCTCGACGAGCTCGACCGCCGAGACACCCAGGAGTCAGGAGCTTTCGCTCAACATGTCCGGGGTGAGGGAGGACTCGGTGTCGGGGATCCCGAGCTCCTGAGCCCGCTTGTCCGCCATCGCGAGCAGGCGACGGATGCGACCGGCGATGGCGTCCTTGGTCAGCGGCGGGTCGTGCAACTGACCGAGCTCTTCGAGACTGGCCTGCTTGTGCTCGACCCGCAGCGAGCCCGCGAGCTTCAGGTGGTCGGGCACCTCGTCGGCCAGGATCTCCAGGGCCCGCTCGACGCGCGCGCCGGCTGCGACGGCCGCGCGGGCGGAACGTCGAAGGTTGGCGTCGTCGAAGTTGGCGAGCCGATTGGCGGTGGCGCGAACCTCGCGCCGCAACCGGCGCTCCTCCCAGGCCAGCAGCGACTCGTGTGCGCCCAGCCTGGCCAGCAGGGAGCTGATGGCGTCACCGTCGCGGATCACGACCCGGTCGACGCCGCGGACCTCGCGGGCCTTCGCTGAGATGCCGATCCTGCGAGCCGCGCCCACCAGGGCCAGCGCGGCCTCCGGCCCGGGGCAGGTGACCTCCAGCGCGGACGACCTGCCGGGCTCGGTCAGGGACCCGTGCGCCAGGAACGCACCGCGCCACGCCGCGACGGCGTCACACCCGGACCCGGACACCACCTGAGGAGGCAGCCCGCGGACGGGTCGCCCGCGGTTGTCGAGCAGACCGGTCTGTCGGGCCAGGGCCTCACCGTCACGAACCACGCGAACGACGTACCGCGTGCCCTTGCGGAGACCGCCGCCGCTGATGACGACGACGTCGCTCTGGTGCCCGTAGATCTCGAGGATGTCGCGCCGGATGCGCCGTGCCGAGGCACCTGAGTCGAGCTCTGCCTCGACGACGATCCGTCCGCCCTGGATGTGTAGGCCGCCGGCGAAGCGGAGCATGGACGACACCTCGGCTTTGCGGCAGCACGACTTCGTCACGTTGACGTTCGCGAGCTCTGCCTTCACCTGGGCGGTCATTGCCATGAGGCCGATCCTGCCACGCCGCAGTCCAGGGTTGTCGTCGAGTGAGTGTGCCGCCGCTGTCATGATCCCTCCACCGCGACCCCCATGATCGCGGCATAGGCCCGGGCGAGCCTTGCCACGTCGTGCCGTGCCTCTGCATCATGCGCCGCCACGTCTGCGATCACCAGTTCTGCCCCTAGTCCGTTCACCGTCTCCTCGAGCATGGCCACGTCGCCGACACCCGAGGGGTCCGCGAGCACCACATCGACCTGCAGATCGGGTGCGTGCACTGCCAACACTTCCATGTATGTGCTCGCCGAGAATCCTTCTGTCTCCCCAGGCTGAGGCGCCAGGTTGAGCGTCACACAGCGGCGGGCACTGGACTTGGTCAGTGCCGTCTGCAACTCCGGGACCAGCAGATGGGGCAAGACACTGGTGTACCACGATCCCGGCCCCAAGATCACCCAATCGGCGGCATGGATCGCCTCAACGGCCTCTGTGCAGGCAGGGGGGTCGGCCGGGACGAGCTGGACCGACTCGACGAGCCCCGTCGTGCTCGCCACCTCGACCTGGCCGCGGATCGTCGTGAGGTCATCGGGCTGCCCCGGATCGCTGCCACGAACCTGCGCCACGATGTCGAGCGGGACCGCTGTCATGGGGAGGACGCGGCCCTGGGCACCGAGCAACCGACCGACCCAGTCGAGACCTTCGACGTGTCCGTCGAGAAGCTCCCACAGCGCCACGATCAGCAGGTTGCCGACGGCGTGCCTGTGCAGCTCGCCGGCACTCTCGAACCGGTGTTGCAGGACCCTCGCCCAGGTCCGCCCCCATTCGTCGTCGCCACACAGCGCCGCGAGCGCCTGCCGCAGGTCACCGGGCGGGAGCACTCCGAGCTCGCTGCGCAACCGGCCCGACGAGCCGCCGTTGTCGGCTACCGTCACGATCGCGGTCAGGTCGGACACGAAGGTGCGCAACGCGCTGAGGTTCGCGGACAGCCCGTGTCCACCGCCGAGGGCCACCACCCGCAGGGACGGTGACACCGGGTCCGCGGCCTCGACCCAGGGGCCGTCGTACGCCGTCACTCGCGCCCCAGGTCCCGGTGGACGACCGTCGTCTCGATCCCCCGGTCGGTCAGTCGACGACCGAGCTCCTCGGCCATGGCGACGCTGCGGTGCTTGCCACCAGTGCAGCCGACGGCGAGGTTGAGGTACTGCTTCCGCTCGCGCAGGAAGCCGTCGTCGACGGTCTGCAGCAACGCGTCGAGACGGTCGAGGAACTCCTTCGCCGCGGGCTGTTGCAGGACGTAGCCGCTGACTTCGTCGTCGAGGCCGGACTTGGGCCGCAGCTCGGGAACCCAGAACGGGTTGGGCAGGAATCGCATGTCGACGACCATGTCGGCGTCCACGGGAATGCCGTACTTGAAGCCGAACGACACGATCGTGGCGCGCATCCGCGGGTCTTCACCCTCGGAAAAGGCCCTGGACACCTTGTCGGCGAGCTGGTGAACGTTGAGCATCGAGGTGTCGATCAGCACGTCGGCCTCGCCGCGCAGGTCACGCACCATGTCGCGCTCACGGGCGATCCCGTCGAGGAGCCGGGCGCCCCCTTGCAGCGGGTGCGGACGCCGAGCCGCCTCCTGGCGCCTGACCAGCACGTCATCCGACGCCTCGAGGAAGAGCACCCGCGGCGGCGTGCCCCGCTCCGCCATGGTCGCCATCGCTCCTCGCAGGTCCGCAAAGAAGCCGCGCGAGCGGACATCGACGACCACCGCGATCTTGATCCCCTCGTCATCCTCAGCGGTGAGCATCTCGACGACGGCGGGCAGCATCGACGGGGGCAGGTTGTCGATGACGAACCAGCCGATGTCCTCCAGCGCCTTCGCCGCGGTGCTGCGGCCGGCGCCGGTCATGCCGGTGACGATGATGAGGTCACCTGAGACGGCGCTCATGGGGAATCCTTCGTCTCGGCGGGCTCGGAGTCGTCGATGATCTCACCTGTTGCCGTGTTGACGGCAACACTGGTGCTCCGGTTGGCCGCGAGCGCGACCGCGATCGACTCTGCGGTACGTCGGCCGAACCCGGGAAGGGCGGCGATGTCGTCGATCGACGCGGCCCGGAGCTTCTTCAACGAGCCGAAGTGACGCAGCAACACCTTGCGCCGCACCTCCCCCATTCCCGGGACGTCGTCGAGCACGCTCTCGACCATGCTCTTGGACCGCCGGTTGCGGTGGTGCGTGATCGCGAAGCGGTGCGCCTCGTCACGAACGCGCTGGAGGAGGTAAAGGCCCTCGCTGGTGCGGGGAAGGATCACCGGGTCGGACTGGCTCGGGCGCCATACCTCTTCGAGCCGCTTGGCCAGCCCGACGACCGGCACGTCATCGATACCGAGCTCGTCGAGCGCCCGTTGGGCTGCGGCGACCTGCGGTGGTCCGCCGTCGACGACCACCAGACCGGGCGCGTAGGCGAACTTGCGTGGCCGGCCGGTGTCGGGGTCGATCAGTGCCGGTCCACGTTCTTCGGCCGTCTCGCCCAGGTCGAGGTCGGTGTTCTCGGCCCGCTCGTCGAGCAGGCGCCGGAACCGTCTCGTGATCGTCTCGTGCATGGCCGCGACGTCGTTCTGTCCATCCACGCCGCGGATCACGAACCGGCGGTAGTCGCTCTTGCGGGGCAGGCCGTCCTCGAAGACGACCATCGAGGCGACCACCTCGGTGCCCTGGAGGTTGGACACGTCGAAGCACTCGATCCGCAGCGGTGCGTCGGCCAGCTCCAACGCGCCCTGGAGCTCCTCGAGTGCCCGGCTTCGGGTGGTGAAGTCGCTGGCACGCTTGGTCTTGTGCAGGGCCAGCGCCTGCTTGGCGTTGCGTCCCACGGTCTCCATGAGCGTGCGCTTGTCACCGCGCTGCGGCACCCGCACATTGACACTGCTGCCGCGCTTGTCAGCGAGCCAGATCCGCAACGCCTCCAGGTCACCGGGCCGCTCGGGCACCAGCACCTCCCGGGGAATCGCGTCGTCGGTCTCGGCGTCGTACAGCTGGATCAGGAACAGGTCGAGCAGCTCGGGGAGCTCAGCGTCGTCGACCCGGTCCGCGACCCAGCCACGCTGCCCCCGGACCCGACCGCCGCGGACGAAGAAGACCTGGACAGCGATCTCGAGCGGGTCCTCGGCAACCGCGATGACGTCGGCGTCGGTGCCGTCCGCGAGCACGATCGCGTTCTTCTCCATGGCCCGGGTGAGGGCGCCGATGTCGTCGCGCAGGCGAGCCGCCCGCTCGTACTCGGTGGCGTCGCTGGCCTCCTTCATCTCGCGCTCGAGCCGCTTGATGTGTTGGCTGGTCTGGCCGGCGATGAACGTGCAGAAGTCGTCGACGATCTCACGATGCTGCTCAGGCGTCACTCTCCCGACGCAGGGCGCCGCGCACTTGCCGATGTAGCCCAGGAGGCACGGGCGTCCGATCTGGGCGCTGCGCTTGAAGACACCGTTGGAGCACGAGCGCATCGGGAACACCCGCAGCAACAGGTCGACGGTCTCGCGGATCGCCCAGGCGTGGGAGTACGGGCCGAAGTACCGCACGCCCTTTCGCTTCGGACCGCGGCCGACCATGACCCGCGGGAACTCCTCGTTCATCGTCACCGCCAGCCACGGGTACGACTTGTCGTCGCGATACTTGACGTTGAACCGCGGGTCGTACTCCTTGATCCAGGAGTACTCCAGCTGGAGCGCCTCCACCTCGGTCTGGACCACGGTCCAGTCGACCGAGCCGGCAGTGGTGACCATCCGCGCGGTGCGCTCGTGCAGATGGGCGACGTTCTGGAAGTACGACGAGAGCCGCGCGCGCAGCGACTTCGCCTTACCGACATAGATCACCCGCCCGGCCGGGTCCCGGAACCGGTACACACCGGGCGCATCGGGAATCGACCCTGGCGCAGGTCGATAGGTGGCGGGATCAGGCACGCGTCCACCCTACGAGTCGGCACAACCAACCGCCGGTCCACGCCGGTCGCAGGCGACTCGACGTATCGCGCTGCCGTGGCTGGCCCTCCTGGTCGATACTGGGGGTAGACACACGCAGAGGAACACCATGGGAGGGGTGGGATGCAGGGCAGCAGCGACCTCTACGGTCTGCGGCTCACCACCTCGGCGGCGGCCGGGGAGGCCTACAACCGCGGCGTCGGCGCGTTGCTCCGGGTCAGCCAGGGTGCCCTCGGCGGGATCTCCGAGGCGATCACGCATGACCCCACTTTCGCGCTCGGGCACGCCGGCCTAGCCCTGCTCGGTCACGAGTACTGCGCCGCGGTCGATGTCGACGCCCGCATCACCGCCGCGCTTCAGCACTGTCAGCAGGCCAGCGAGCGCGAACGCAGCCACGTGCACGCCGCCGTCGCGCACATCCGTGGCAACTCCGAACCGATGATCCGTCATCTGCGCGACTTCCCGACCGACGCGATGCTGCTGTCGGTGGCCGTCCCGACGATCGCGTTCGCCGGCGTCACCACGGTGCCCGAGGAGTCGTGGAGCATCGTCGAGCGAGCGCGACCGGCCTATGGCGACGACTGGTGGTACTCCGGCCTGCTGGCGTTCATCCGCCAGGAGCAACGACGCTGGGACGAGGCGATGTCGCTCTCGTGCCGCTCGCTGGAGGTCGAGCCCGCGGCCGGCCACTCGGTGCACGCCCGCACGCATGTGCATTACGAGACCGGCGACCACGCGGCCGGTCGTGACTGGTTGGACGGCTGGATCCGGGGACCGGGTCGGCGGTCGGACAATGTGGCCCACTTCTCCTGGCATGCAGCCCTGCACGAGCTCTCGATGGGTGACCTCACGGCGGTGCAGGCCAGGTACGCCGCGGAGCTCGCACCGCCGGGCGTGGCCGGCTGCCGCGCACTCGTCGACTCCTGCTCACTGCTGTGGCGCTGGGCCATCACGCCTGGCGCCCGCGACGTCCCGGACATCCGGCCCGTGATCGACGTGATCGACGACGACCTGCTCGACCGCCCGGCCACGGCCTTCATGGCACTGCATGCCGCGGTGACGCTGTGCGCGCTCGGCGACCTGGATCGCCTCGACCGCCTCGACTCCTGGGCTGCGGCTCACGCCGACCCGACCTACGCCGAGGTGGTGGCGCCGCTCTGCGCGGCCTTGCGGTCCCTCGCAGCGGGCGATCCCAGCCCGGCCGCCGACAGCCTCATGCTGTTGATGGGTGGCGTGTGCCGACTCGGCGGAAGCGACGCGCAACGTGAGGTCGTCGAGGACACTCTGATCGCCGCGCTGCTGGCCGCTGCCCGGTTCGATGAGGCCCGGCGGGTCATCGACCAACGGCTCGACCGACGGACGTGTCGTCGGGACGAGGCGTTCCTGGCAATCGCAACGGCGGGAACGATCCCCACGGACTAACCTCCGTCCGTCAGCCGGCATACCGGCGGGCCACCACCTCGGGCCGCTCGACCGGATGACCGGCCTGGATCGACCAGGCGAGTCGCACGTACTGCGCGTGCGTCCACAGCAACGGCGTCGCCGACAGCGTCGCGGTGCCGGGCCGGAAACCCGGCCGTCCGGCGGGCGGGCGGTTGTCCCACACCTGCTCGGGCATCAGTCCGCCCTGGTTGCTCGTGGCCGCCATCGCCCGCAACCGAGGTGCGGCGCTGGTGCCGATCAGCAGCTCGTACTCCCCGCGCTCGCCGGCAAAGATCGGCCAGAGCCGTCCCTGCGTCGTGTGACTGCCGGGCGTGAACCCGATGTCCCACGGTCCCCCGTCCGCGGTCTCGCCATAGCCGTCACCTGAGTAGCGGTGCCAGAATTGTCCATTCGGCGTCCGCACCGACAGCTGCTCATCGACCACCCGAACCGTGGTGCGGATCACCGGATCGTCGGCGGGCTTGACCCCCAGGCGGACCAGCTCGAGGAAGCTCGGATCGACCACGGCTCGCTGGTCGGCCCGGTCCCCGGAGTTGCCGAGGTCGTAGGTCGTACCCGCGTTCGGGTGGCCGTCCTTGGTCAGCCTCACGTAGTACGGCTGCTGGCTCAACGGGCCGTTGGTGGTCACGGTCCAGTCGTCGACCCGCTGCTGCCAACGGTCCGCCACGCGGAGGTATCGCGCTGCCGTCGCGTCGGCTCCCTGGGCTCTGGCGAGGTCGGCGGCACAGACGAGACCGGCGATCTCGCTGGCGATCGTGCCGGGTGAGTAGCCGTCCTGCTCCTCCCAGCGTTCCTGCTGGGTCCACGGCGCTGCGTGGCCGTCCTGATGGAAGCCGACGATGAAGTCCGCGGCCCGACGGACATGGCGCCAGGTGACGGCGTCCGTCCGGCGCAGCTGCCAGGCCAGGATGATGGGATCGGCGGTCTCGTCGAGCTGAATGCTCGTCCAGTAAGGGGTCCCGTCGGCACGGGTGTTCTGCGGGAGGTGGCCATCCGGCTGCTGTTGGACCGTCAGCATGTAGCGCAGGGCACGCTCGGCTGCGGCCCGGTCCCCCTCGGCCAGCAGAGCCGTGGCAATCTGGTACTCATCTCTCGGCCAGACCAGATGGTAGGGGCCGGAGTCGCCGGCCAGGTTGTCGTCGAAGCCCCACGCCCAGGGCATCGACGGGGACGCCACGAAGGCACCAGGATTGGTTTTGTCCTCACTGCTGGCCAGCACGACCTGCGACACCCGGTAGGCGCGGCGTTCGGCCGGCGACTGCAGGCTCGCCGGTGGCGGTCGAAGCCCCTCCACGTAGTCGTGCCAGCCGGCGGTATAGGCGGTTCGGGTGGAGGCGAAGCCCTCCTGCAGGGAGGCCGCCGCTGTCTGCTCGGCTGCGGCGACACCGGGTCCGAACCCGATAGCCAGGCTCGTCGTCCGCCGGTCGATGCCATCGGGACGCAACATCGCGGTGCCGACCACGTTGCCGGCGGGTGCCGAGGTGAAGGTCCAGTCCATGGTGTGGTCAGCGGCAACGTCGCGCCAGCCGTCACTGGTGCCGACGTAGCCGCTCGACGCACGGACGAAGCCGTCCGACGCCATCAGGGCCGACGCTGCCGCGTCGTCGTGAGCAAGCAGTGCCTCGTCGGTCGTGGTGGCCGAGTCGTCGTTGCCGTTGCCGGACAAGTCGGGGTCGAACATGGCAAAGAGCCGGTACTCGTGACCGGTCAGCGACCGAAGCGTCGTCCGGACCAGCACCGTGGACCGAGCCGGGTCAGGCACGAACGTGGTGGTCAACCGCCACCTGTGGTGGGTGTCCGACGCGATCTGCCGGTAGGCGCCTGAGCGGGCGTCGAGCAACCTGGTACGAACGTTGGTCCGGCTGGCAAGAGTCGAGAACGCGTGTCCGTCGGAGACGATGAAGTCGAGCGACCGTCCGCTCGGCGTACTGATGTCGGGGTAGTAGATCTCGCTCATCCGGCCCCCCTGCAACGTCAGCCAGACATGGCTCGCACGCGACCGTGCGGTGGCGTAGCCCGTCTTGTCGGCCGGGACGTAGTCGGCCTCGACACCGGGCGCCCCGAAGGCCTGACCCCCGGCAGGCGCCGCCATCGCGGATGACGCTCCGGCGGAGGTGGAAACCTGGACCGTGGTCCCCGCAAGCAACGCCGCGGCCCCGGCTACGGCGACCCATCTGGTTGGCTGCACTGCAACTCCCCGCGTCATCGACCGCCGGTCGCCGTGACGCGACCGGGCTACGGCGGGTGCACCGTAGCGGCCGGTCAGTGCCCCATCGGGGACGCCTCAAACGGCGGGACGAGCACGGTGCGGGTCAGGCGAGCACGATGTCCGTGCCGTCGACCTTGACCTCCTTCGGGGGAAGCGGAGCCGGCGCAGGTCCTCCAACAACGCTGCCGTCCTCGATCGAGTACTTGCTGCCGTGACAGATGCAGTTGATGGTGCCACCGGTGACGTTGTCGACCGGACAGCCGTTATGCGTGCAGATGTTCGAGAAGCCCTTGAAGGTGCCGGCCGCCGGCTGCGTGATGACGACACCGGCGTCATCGAGGATCAGGCCCCCACCGTCGGGGACGTCGCCGGTGGACGCAAGGACGTCCCCGCCGCCCCCACCGTCCGACGAGCCGCCCGTGGTCGGGGTCGAGCTACCGCCCGAGCTACCGGCGTCGTTGGAGTCACTGGAGCTGCAGGCTGCCAGGACTGGGACAGCCAAACCGGCCACCGCGGCACCGCGCAGCACGGTACGCCGGCTGGGGAGCTGCGCTGCCGATTCGCCGGCGCGACTCTCGAAGATCTCGTCCGTCATCAGGTCTCCTCGTACAGGTGGCTTGGTCGGAGTGAACACAGTCGAGCGTAGTTCAGCGCTTCGGGGGAATACCACGTGTCCGATGGTGCTAAGACCTCGAGAGCAGCGCGCAGGGAGGTCCTCCAGCTAGCCCCTTGTGGACTTCCCAGCCGTGGACTTCGTGGCCGTGGACTTCGTGGCCGTGGCCTTCGTGGCCGTGGACTTCGTGGCCGTGGCCTTCGTGGCCGTGGCCTTCGTGGCCGTGGACCTCTTGGCCGTGGACCTCTTGGCCGTGGACTTCGTGGCCGTGGACTTCGTGGCCGTGGACTTCGTGGCCGTGGCCTTCTTGGCGGGCTTGGTCGTCGCCGGCTTGCCCGGGCCGCTCAGCGCGGCCGCCGCCTTCGCACGGCGACCTACCCGGACGGCTCGGCCCTCGAGGATCGGCGCCAGGAACTGACCGGTGTAGCTGCCCGGTACGGACGCGACGTGCTCAGGAGTCCCCTCAGCCACCACGAGACCGCCCTTGTTTCCGCCCTCGGGACCGAGGTCGATCAGCCAGTCGGCAGTCTTGATGACGTCGAGGTTGTGCTCGATCACCATCACCGAGTTGCCCTGGTCGACGAGCCGCTGCAACACCCCGAGCAGCTTGCGGATGTCCTCGAAGTGCAAACCCGTCGTCGGCTCGTCGAGAACGTAGATCGTGCGACCGGTCGAACGCTTCTGCAGCTCAGACGCCAGCTTGACGCGCTGCGCCTCACCACCGGACAGCGTCGGTGCAGGCTGCCCCAGCCGGACGTAGCCGAGCCCGACATCGACGAGGGTTCGCAGGTGCCGTGAGATCGCCGGGATCGCCTCGAAGAAGTCGACGGCCTCCTCGATCGGCATGTCGAGCACCTCGGCGATGGTCTTGCCCTTGTAGTGCACCTCGAGCGTCTCGCGGTTGTAACGAGCGCCGTGGCAGACCTCGCACGGGACGTAGACGTCAGGCAAGAAGTTCATCTCGATCTTCAACGTGCCGTCACCCGAGCATGCCTCGCAGCGGCCGCCCTTCACGTTGAAAGAGAACCGGCCCTGCAGGTAGCCGCGCATCTTCGCCTCCGGTGTCGACGCGAAGAGCTTGCGGACGTGGTCGAACACCCCGGTGTACGTGGCCGGGTTGGATCGCGGGGTGCGCCCGATGGGCGACTGGTCGACGTGGATGACCTTGTCGATGTGCTCGACACCCGTGATGTCGCGGTGTCGGCCGGGAACCTCTCGCGCGTTGTAGATGCGCTTGGCCAGGGCGGTGTAGAGGATCGAGTTGACCAGCGTGGACTTGCCGGAGCCCGAGACCCCCGTGATCGCGACGAAGCATCCCAACGGGAACGAGACCGTCACGTCCTGCAGGTTGTGCTCGTAGGCGTCGTGGACGACGAGCTCACGACCCGGCGTCGGCGGACGGCGTACGGCCGGCAGCGGGATTTCCTCGCGACCGGACAAGTAGGCGCCGGTCAGGGAGTGCGGATGGTCGAGCAGTTCCTGGACGGTGCCTGAGACGACGACCTGGCCGCCGTGCTCCCCCGCGCCGGGCCCGATGTCGACGGCCCAGTCGGCCGATCGGATGGTGTCCTCGTCGTGCTCGACGACGATCAGCGTGTTGCCGAGGTCCTTGAGGCGGACCAGGGTCTCGATGAGGCGGTGGTTGTCTCGCTGGTGCAGCCCGATCGACGGCTCGTCGAGGACGTAGAGCACGCCCACCAGGCCCGCGCCGATCTGCGTGGCGAGCCGGATGCGTTGAGCTTCGCCGCCGGACAACGAACCCGTGGGCCGGTTCAGGCTGAGGTAGTCGAGCCCCACGTCGAGGAGGAAACGCAACCGCTCGTTGATCTCCTTGATCACTCGTTCGGCGATCTGCGCCTCGCGAGCGCTGAGGTCGAGATCACCGAGCAGGTACGCCGATGCCTCGTCGACCGGCAGCGCACAGATCTCGGCGATGTTCTTGCCGCCGATCGTGACGGCAAGCGAGATCGGCTTAAGGCGGGCACCGTCGCAGGCCAGGCAGGGCACCTCGCGCATGAAGCCCTCGAAGCGCTCCCGGCTGGTGTCGGTCTCGGCCTCGCCGTGCCGGCGCTCGATGTAGGGGATCACGCCCTCGAACTGGGCGTAGTACGAGCGCTCGCGGCCGTAGCGGTTCTTGTAGCGGACGTGCAGCTTGCCAGGGAAGCCCTGCAGCACCGCCTCTTGTGCCTTCTGCGGCAGCTGCTGCCACGGAGTGCTCGTGGAGAAGCCCATCTCGTCGGCCAAGGCGTCGAGCAGCCGACTGAAGTAGTCGGACACGTGCGCGGCCGACCAGGGCGAGATGGCACCGCTGTCGAGTGACTTCTGCCCATCGGGGACGACCAGCTCGGGGTCGACGATCATCCGAGTGCCGAGGCCGTGACACTCGGTGCAGGCACCGTAGGGAGAGTTGAAGGAGAACGAACGTGGTTCGAGCTCCTCGAAGGACAGGTCGTCGTACAGGCAGGCGAGGTGCTCGGAGAAGACCCTCTCACGGTGAGGGTCGTCGTCAGGCAGGTCGACGAAGTCGAGCGTGACGAGCCCGCCGGACAGCCCGAGCGCAGTTTCGACGGAGTCGGTGAGCCGGCGCTTGGCGGAGGCCTTGACCGCGAGGCGGTCGACCACGACCTCGATCGTGTGCTTCTTCTGCTTGTCGAGCTTCGGCGGCTCGGTCAGCGGGTAGGTCTCGCCGTCGACCCGTGCCCGGGAGAACCCCTGGGTCTGCAGCTGCCGGAACAGGTCGACGTACTCCCCCTTGCGTCCCCGGATCATCGGTGCGAGAACCTGGAAGCGGGCGCCCTCGTCGAGCTCCAGCACCCGGTCGACGATCTGCTGGGGTGTCTGGCGGGCGATCGTGCGACCACACACCGGACAGTGCGGCCGACCGGCCCGGGCGAAGAGCAATCGCAGGTAGTCGTAGACCTCGGTGATGGTGCCGACGGTCGAGCGCGGGTTGCGTGACGTCGACTTCTGGTCGATCGAGACGGCAGGCGACAGGCCCTCGATGAAGTCCACGTCGGGCTTGTCCATCTGGCCGAGGAACTGCCGGGCGTACGCCGACAAGGATTCGACGTAACGCCGCTGACCCTCGGCGAAGATCGTGTCGAACGCGAGACTGGACTTGCCGGACCCCGACAGCCCGGTGAACACGATCAACGAGTCCCGCGGCAGGTCGAGAGAGATGTCCTTGAGGTTGTGCTCGCGAGCCCCGCGAACGATCAGTTGGTCGGCCACCAGTCACCCTTTACCCGCACAGACGCCACGGGAAACCATGATGGCAGAGGGCACCGACAGTCACCGGACTGTCAGGCGGCCATCAGGATTCGATCAGACGTGCGTGCTCGATTCGAACAGACGTTCGCCATCCTAGCGAGGGACTCAAGGGGGTGCCCTGCGACGACACGATAGGTTTTCGGTATGGCTCATTCGGCTGACGCCCACCACGAACCTGGCTACGGCGACGACGGCCGGCTTCAGGCAGAAGTGCCTGGAATGTCCGCTCGACCCGAGGGCGCACTGCCCAGCGAGGCCGTGCTGACGCACCTACGGGCGCTGACCTCTTCGACCGACTCCCTGCTGCACTCGATCGCGGGGCTCAGCGACACACAGGCTCGCGAGCCGTCGCTCCTCCCGAACTGGTCACGAGGCCACGTGCTGACGCACCTCGCGCGCAACGCCGAGGCGATGATGAACCTGCTGACCTGGGCAAGGACCGGCGTCGAGACGCCGATGTACCCGAGTCGCGACAAGCGCAACGCCGACATCGAGGCCGGATCCGGACGATCGGCGGACGAACTCGTGGCGGATGTGCGGACGACGGCAGAACTGCTACAGACCCAGCTGAGCGACGCCCCCGCGAGCACCTGGGACAACCCGATCGTCTGGGGAAGCCGGAATCGGACGGCGTCGGGATCGGAGATCCCCCACCTACGCCGGATCGAGGTCGAGATCCACCATGTCGACCTCGACCTCGACTACACCCTGGCCCATCTGCCCGAGGACTTCGTCGAGCAGATGCTGGCTGACGTCACCCGTGACTACTCCGCTGACCACGACAAACCCGGGGTCGTGCTCGTCGGGAACGACGACGAAGGGCGGTGGATGATCGAACCCGGTGGTCCCGAGGTCTCCGGCCCCCCGCCGTCCCTCCTGGGTTGGCTGCTCGGTCGCACCGAAGGGGTCGGCTTGCACAGCGACTCTCCCCTGCCGACCTTGGGAGCCTGGCGATGACCTACCACGGTCGCGTGACGCCCGGTTCGCCCGATGTCCGGGAGCTCGCCGAGCTGCGGATCACGAAAGCGTCCGTCGGACCGATGGACAACAACGCCTACCTCCTCCAGTGCCTGAACACCGACGAGCTGCTGCTGATCGACGCCGCCTCCGAACCCGAGGTCCTGCTCAAGCTGATCGGTGGCCAGGAGCTCTCGACCATCGTCACCACCCACCAGCACCGTGATCACTGGGACGCGCTGTCGGCGGTCGTCGCCGCCACCCGGGCGGCCACGGTGGCCGGAGCCGAGGACGTCTCCGGCATACCAGTTCAGACCGACCGTCCGGTCGTCGATCGCGACGTCGTCGAGGTCGGTACCTGCCGGCTCGAGGTCATCCACCTGGTCGGACACACGCCCGGGTCGATCGCCCTGCTGTACGACGATCCGACGGGCGCGCCCCACCTCTGGACCGGCGACTGCCTCTTCCCGGGAGGGGTGGGTAACACGCACGGCAGCAAGACCGACTTCGAGCACCTGCTCGGCGACGTCGAGACCAAGCTCTTCGACCGGTTGCCCGACGAGACCTGGGTCTATCCAGGGCATGGCAACGACACGACGCTCGGAGCCGAGCGCCCACATCTCGCAGAGTGGCGCGCCCGCGGCTGGTGACGGACTTGTCAGACCAAGGCATGGGGCGTCAGGTGAACCCCGTCATTCCGGGGCTGTCCGGCTGGTGCTGGGGAGAGTAGCGTCGAAGGAAGTCTTTTCGACGAAGGGAGAACGAGGGTGTTCATCCAGGTCATCCATGGTGAGGTAACCGACGTCAGCGATGCACGAGCGGCACACGAGCGCTGGTTCGAGGAGTGTGCGCCCGGCGCGGTCGGCTGGCTCGGCACGACAGCAGGCGTGACCGCGGACGGCGCGTTCGTCGCGCTCGCGCGTTTCGAATCTGCCCACGCGGCGGCACGCAACAACGACCGGCCCGAACAAGACGCCTGGTGGACCCAGACGTCCAAGATGTTCACGGGTGAGGTGACGTTCCAGGACAGCACGTTCGTCTCGACCGACCTGACGGGAAACCCCGACGAGGCCGGCTTCGTCCAGATCATGCAGGGGCACGGCAGCGACCCCGAGCGGGCGCGCGAGCTCATGAAGACCGACACGTTCGACTGGGCCAGCTTCCGTCCGGAGCTGCTCGGCAGCGTGTCCATCGAGCACACGGGTGGAGCCTGGACGATGGCGATCTACTTCACGTCCGAGGCGGCAGCGCGAGAGGGCGAGCAGAAGGAGCCCCCGGCCGAGCTCAAGGCCCAGATGGACGAGCTCAACTCGTTGATGACCGGACCGCCGACGTTCTACGACCTCAAGGACCCCTGGCTGTCCTCCCCGAGCTGACCCGACTTGTCAGAACCCAGTAGCGCCATAGGCCTACTGGGTTCTGACGACTCGGTCAGGGGGTGAAGGCGCAGAACTCGTTTCCTTCGGGGTCGGCGAGGATGTCCCAGTGCAGGTCGTCCTCGCCCTTGCGGCGCAGCACGGTCGCGCCGCGATCCAGCAGCGGGTCGATCGAGTCGACCTCGAGATCCCAGTGGACGCGGTTGGTGGTCGCCTTCTGCTCCATGGACGGTACGAAGTCGAACGTCATCTCAGGGAGCTCGGGCAGGTCGGTGACGGTGCCCCAGTCACCCTCGTCGATGTACCGACCACCCAGCACTTCGTACCACCAGGCTGCCTGGCTCGGCGCGTCCACGGAGTCGACCACGAGTCCGTGCAGGCGACGGGCGGGCAGTTCATCGCGCAGGAACGCGCAGAACTCGCCACCCTCCGGGTCGGTCATCACGGTCCATCGCCGGTCGTCGCCCTGGGGAACCAGGACGGCCGCACCAAGGTCCTCGAGGTCAGCCAAGGATCGGGTGTAGATGTCGAGGTGGACTCGGTGTTTGACCGTTTTGTCCTGCGGTACGCGGTTGAACCACAGGCGATAGGTGTCCGAATCGTCGACAAGGCCCGCCTCACCTCGGTCGTCGGGCAGCAGCTGCAGGTCGAGCGCGGCGGCCCAGAAACCGCCCAGCGCGATCGGGTCCAGCGCGTCGAGGCAGATCTTGTTCATTCGCGCGAGAGGCATGCCAGCAACCTAGCGTGAGGCGGACTTGTCAGAATGGAGGAGGCTTTTGATCCCTCGATGTGCTGACAAGTCGGTGATGCCCGCGTGACCCGCCTCTCGTCGTACATCCACGCCCTCCCACGGAAGGGCGTCTTCTCGCTCTGGTTCGGCCCGGTCGCAGGACCCGCGTGGATCGATCACCAGTCCGAGCAGCCCCACTACGCGGCCAGCACGATGAAGCTCGCGCTGGTGGTCGCTGCTCACCGCGAGCACGAAGCGGGCCGGGTCGATCTGGACGCTCCCGTCCGCATCCACAACAACTTCCGGTCGCGGGCCGACGGTTCAACGTTCTCGATGGACCGCGATGAGGACAGCGACCAGGCACCCTGGCGCCGGCTCGGGACCGAGGTGGCGCTGCGTTGGTTGTGCCTGCGGGCGATCGTCCGGTCGAGCAACCTGGCGACCAACCTGATCCTCGACACTGTCGGCGTCCCGGCCGTGGCTGCCACGCTGGCTGCGCTCGGGGCGACCGACAGCGTCGTGAGCCGCGGCATCGACGACTCCGTAGCCCGCCAAGCCGGGCTGCAGAACCTCATCACCGCAGCCGACCTCGCTCGGACCCTGCAGGCTCTCCACGCCGGGACCGCGGCAAGCCCCGCGGTCTGTCGCGAGGTGCTCGCCATCCTCGGAGCACAGCAGATCAACGACGCCATCCCGGTGGGGCTGCCAGCGGGCACGCGGGTGGCACACAAGTCGGGCTGGGTCGAGGGCATCTCGCACGATGCGGGCGTGATCTATCCGACAGCGGCTCAGGGTGGTGACCCCTTCGTCTTCGTGATGTGTACGACGTCCGACCTGGACGAGCAGGCCGGGCTCGAACTCATCGCGGCGGGCACGGCCGCGGCCTGGGCGGACCGTAGGCTCTGACCGTGACCACCGCCTCAGACGTCATCACCGACCTGCGCTGTCACCGACTGACCGCCCGCCTCCACACCCCCTTCGTCACCGCGCTGCGCTCCACGACGACCGTGGAGACGACCGTCGTCGAGGTGCGGACCGCCGACGGCACGCTCGGCTTCGGCGAGGCGCCCCAGGTCTGGCGGGTCACCGGCGAGTCGCTGGCCGGCGCCGAAGCCTGCCTGACCGGCCCGCTCCGAGACGTTGTCGTCGGCCGGTCCGCCGACGACCTGCACGCCCTGCTCGTCCAGACGAGCAGGGCCGTCGTCGGCAATTTCGGCGCCAAGGCGGCCCTCGATGTTGCGCTCCACGACCTGGCTGCGCACCGGCTCGGGGTCTCCCTGCCCCGGCTGCTGGGCACCTCCAGGCATCGCGTCGCGACCGACGTCACGGTCCCCGCAGGCGACGCGGACCAGCTCGGTGCTGACGCAGCCAAACGCACCTCCGAGGGCTTCGAGGTCCTCAAGCTCAAGGTCGGCACCGACGCCGCCACCGACGTGGCGCGCGTGCGGGCGGTCCGGGCCGCCGTCGGACCGGACGTGATCATCCGCGTCGACGCCAACCAGGGATGGACTGCTCGTCAGGCCATCACCGCCATCCGCGCTCTCGAGGACAGCGGTACTGACCTCGAGTTCGTCGAGCAGCCGGTCGCCGCCGACGACGTCGAAGGCCTGGCTGCAGTGACGGCCGCCGTGGATACGCCCGTGATGGCCGACGAGTCCTGCTTCGGTCTGCGCCAGTTGAGCGCCCTCATCGAACGCCGAGCAGTCGACCTCGTCAACGTCAAGCTCGCGAAGTGCGGCGGCCTGCGGGTCGCTCGGGCCATGCTCGAGCTGGCCGCCGCGCACGAGGTGGGCACGATCGTCGGCTCCATGATGGAGGGACCGATCGGCGTCGGCGCAGCGGCCAGCCTGGTCGCCGCGCAACCATCCACCCTCACGAGCGACCTCGACGCAGCCTGGTGGGTCGGCTCCTCGCCCGTCATCGGCGGCCTGTCGTACGACGCCGGCGTCGTCGTACTCCCGGATGCACCCGGCCTCGGCATCGAGGGACTTGCGTGACGCGTCGCATCGTTCGCGTCGATGTGGCGACGATGTGGACGGGCCCGGACGCACCGCGTCAGCGAGATGAGCCTGCCGTCCGGGATGTGCCCGACATCGAGGCCTGGGCGCGGTCTCTGGACGTGGCGGCACGGATGGACCTGCACGGCCGCACGTTGACGCAGCTGCTGCGCGATGAACCCGTCGACGTCCTGACAGAGGCGGGCGGCTGGATGGAGGTCGCGGCACCCTGGCAGCCTGCCCCCGAGCACCGCGACGGCTACCACGGCTGGGTGCGGGCGGCTCACCTGGGCGACGGGAGCCTGTCCAGCGGCGTCGACCCGCAGCCCACGCCCGCGATCGCGGCTGACCGGTTCGCCGTCGTCGACGAAGCCCGAGGCTTCCTCGGTCTGCAGTACGTCTGGGGTGGCCTGAGCCCGTGGGGACTGGACTGCTCCGGCCTGGTCCACCTCACCTACCGGCGAGCCGGTGTCGTCGTACCCCGCGACGCGTATGCCCAGCACGCCGCCGCGACTGCCGTGTCACTCGGATCGGAGCAACCGGGCGATCTCTACTTCTTCGCCCGCGACGACGGTCACGTCTTCCACGTCGGGTTCGTGACAGGGCCGGGTCGCATGCTGCACGCGCCAGAGACCGGCGGTGGTGGTCTGATCGAGGAGGTGGCTCTGCCGGCCGAGCGTCGAGCCCGGCTGGCAGCTGCCGGGCGTTTTCTCGTCGGGTCGTAGCGGCTCGCTATACGTCCGTCGCGTCAGGAGGACCGGCCGACGTCTGCCGCGCGATCGCCCGACCCCGCGGCGATGACAGGCTGGCCACTGCGGTGATCGTCAGGATGCCGACGATGACGACCAGCGACAGCCAGATCGGGATGTCCGGTGCCCACCCGATGTGCTCACCGCCGTTGATGAACGGCAGCTCGTTCTCGTGCATCGCGTGCAGGACGAGCTTGACGCCGATGAACCCGAGCAGGATCGACAGGCCGTAGGACAGGTAGACCAGCCGCTTCAGCAGCCCACCGATGAGGAAGTACAGCTGACGCAGTCCCATCAAAGCGAACACGTTCGCGGTGAGAACGAGGTACGGCTCCTTCGTCAGCCCGTAGATCGCCGGGATCGAGTCGAGGGCGAACAGCAGGTCCGTCGTGCCCAAGGTGATCACGACCAGGAACATCGGCGTGATCACCCGTTTACCGTGCTTGCGCACGATGACCTTGGCGCCGTGGTAGTCCGGCGTTGCTGGGAACGTACCCCCGACCCAGCGCACCAGCCGGCTCTCGTGGAACTCGTCCGGATTCTGTTCGCCTTCCTTGGCGATCTTCGCCGCGGTCAGGACGAGGAACAGGCCGAAGACGTAGAAGATCCAGCTGAACTGGTTGATGGCCGCTGCTCCGACCGCGATGAAGATGCCACGCATGATGAGGGCCAGCACAATGCCGATCAGGAGCGCCGACTGCTGGTACTTCCTGGGCACGGCGAACTTCTGGAAGATGATGATGAAGATGAACAGGTTGTCGATCGACAGCGAGTACTCCGTCAGCCACCCGGCGAAGAACTCCGTCCCGTAGCGCGGCCCAGAAAACGCCACGACACCCAGACCGAAGGCGACAGCCGCACCGAGGAAGAAGGCCAGATGTCGGCCCACCTCGCCCATCGACGGCTCGTGCGGGCGTCGGCCGATGACGAAGACGTCGACCATCAAGAAGACGGTGGTGACGATGATGGTGGTCCACCAGACCCAGGTGGGCACGTCCATGGAGATTGACCTTCCGGAGAGTGTGGGCAGCCGCACGGACCGCGTGCTGCCGGGAACCTGCTCCGGAGGTCTCTTCCGCCCGCCTCAGCGGACCTGCGACGCCGGGTCGATGCAGCAAACCGCTCTTCGACCGTGATGACGACATCGCAACGAAGGAATACTCCCCTCCTGCGGGTCCAGTCTCTCAGACGTTGCGGGCGCTGACCAACTCGCGGCGCGTTGCCGACCGGGACGGGGTCAGCTGACCCCGGCGGCCACCATCTGTCGCAGCTCCTTCTTCAGCTCGGAGATCTCGTCGCGCAACCGGGCCGCTACCTCGAACTGCAGCTCACCTGCCGCAGCATGCATCTGGTCGGTGAGCTGTTGGACCAGGTCGGCCAGGTCGGTCGACGGGAGTCCGGCCAGGTTGCGCGCATGAGTGCCTGCGTCCTTGCTCGACAGGCCAGGGACGGGCGCCTTGCCACGGGACTGCTGCCGGCCGCCACCGCCCAACAGCTCGGCAGTGTCAGCATCTTCGCGCGCCAGCATGTCGGTGATGTCGGCGATGCGCTTCCGCAACGGCTGCGGGTCGACCCCGGCGGCTTCGTTGTAGGCGACCTGCTTGGCGCGGCGACGGTTGGTCTCGTCGATCGCCTTCGCCATGGAGTCGGTCACCCGGTCGGCGTACATGATCACCTGGCCGGACACGTTGCGTGCGGCACGACCGATCGTCTGGATCAGCGACGTGCCGGAGCGCAGGAAGCCTTCTTTGTCGGCGTCGAGGATCGCCACCAGGGACACCTCGGGCAGGTCGAGCCCCTCACGCAGCAGGTTGATGCCGACGAGGACGTCGAAGAGACCGAGCCGTAGCTCGCGCAGCAGCTCGATCCGCCGCAGGGTGTCGACCTCGGAGTGCAGGTAGCGAGTGCGGACGCCGCTCTCGAGCAGGTAGTCGGTGAGGTCCTCGGACATCTTCTTGGTCAGCGTCGTGACCAGGACGCGCTCACCGCGCTCGGTACGGGTGTTGATCTCGCCGATCAGGTCATCGATCTGGCCCTTCGTGCCCTTGACGATGACCTCGGGGTCGACCAGCCCGGTCGGCCGGATGATCTGCTCGACGGTGGAGTCGACCCGCGACAGCTCGTAGGGACCCGGCGTCGCCGAGAGGTAGATCGTCTGTCCGATGCGTTCGAGGAACTCCTCCCACCGCAACGGCCGGTTGTCCATCGCACTCGGGAGCCGGAAGCCGTGCTCGACCAGCGTCCGTTTGCGCGACATGTCGCCTTCGTACATGCCGCCGATCTGCGGCACGGTCACGTGTGACTCATCGATCACGAGCAGGAAGTCCTCGGGAAAGTAGTCGAGCAGGCAGTTCGGCGCTGAACCAGCAGTGCGCCCGTCGATGTGTCGGGAGTAGTTCTCGATGCCGCTGCAGGTGCCGATCTGGCGCATCATCTCGACGTCGTACGACGTGCGCATGCGCAGGCGCTGAGCCTCGAGCATCTGACCGCCGCGTTCGAGCTCGAGGAGGCGGGCCTCGAGCTCCTCCTCGATGCCCGAGATCGCGCGCTCCATGCGCTGCGGTCCGGCGACGTAGTGCGAGGCGGGGAAGACGTAGAGCTGGGTGTCCTCGCTGAGCACCTCACCGGTCACCGGATGCAAGGTCATCAACCGCTCGATCTCGTCGCCGAAGAACTCGACGCGGATCGGGTGCTCCTCGTAGACGGGGAAGATCTCGAGCGTGTCGCCCCGGACGCGGAACGTGCCGCGGGTGAAGGACAGGTCGTTGCGGGCGTACTGGATGCCGACGAGCTGGCGGAGCAGCGTGTCGCGGTCGAACTCACCGCCGACCTTGAGCGGGATCATCCGGTCGACGTACTCCTGCGGGGTACCGAGTCCGTAGATGCAGGAGACACTCGAGACGACGATGACGTCACGGCGGGTGAGCAGGGAGTTGGTCGTCGAGTGGCGCAGCCGCTCGACCTCTTCGTTGATCGAGGAGTCCTTCTCGATGTAGGTATCGGTCTGGGGAACGTAGGCCTCGGGCTGGTAGTAGTCGTAGTACGAGACGAAGTACTCGACAGCGTTGTCGGGGAAGAGCTCACGCAGCTCGTTCGCGAACTGGGCGGCCAGCGTCTTGTTGGGCAACATCACCAAGGTCGGACGCTGGACCCGCTCGACCAGCCACGCGACGCTGGCGGTCTTGCCGGTGCCGGTGGCGCCCAGCAGCACCACGTCCTTCTCGCCGCCCTCGATCCGACGCTGCATGTCGTCGATCGCGGCAGGCTGGTCACCCGACGGTTGGTAGTCGGAGACGACCTTGAACGGCGCGACGGTGCGCTCGAGATCGGTGACAGGTCTCATGGGTCCGAGCCTACGGCCCCAGGCCGACATTGATGGACGGACTGCAGGGGCGAAGCCCCGCAGTCCGGCTCAACAAACCACCCGCCTCAAAGGCGAAGCCGCGCAGTCCGGCTCAACAAACCACCCGCCTCAAAGGCGAAGCCGCGCAGTCCGGCTCAACAAACCACCCGCCTCAAAGGCGAAGCCCCGCAGTCCGGCCCAACAAACCACCCGCCTCAAAGGCCAAGCCCCGCAGTCCGGCCCAACGAACCACCTGATCAGCCGGTTGTGGGTTTGACGGCCACCACAGAGAAGAGGGTCACCGAGACGAACGCCCAGCCTTCCTGGCCCGCCCGGGCCAGGTCGGTGAGCAGGGTCGCTCGCTCGTCGGCCGAGATGGCGCCCTCGGCCACCGCGCCTGCCGTGGACTGTTCGATCATCGGGGCCGCGCCTGCCACCTGTTGGGGCAGGATGGTCGCCTGCGAACCGATGTCGGGGTCGACTGACAACCCCGCCATGGTGAGCATTCGCGGGAGTCGCCGACCCGAGAACGGGTTCGCCCAGTCTCCCCACATGAAGACCTGCAGACGCCGCACCACGTCGGGATCTCCTGGATGCATGATCGCGGAACCCCAGTCGCTGTCGATGATCGCGACGCGGCCGCCAGGTCGCAGGATCCGCGCAATCTCGGCGGCGGCCCGCTCGGGGTCGTCGAGATGCTGGAAGACCCGCTCGGACCTGACGACGTCGACGCTGGAGTCCGCGAACGGCAGATCATGAGCGTCCGCGTCGACGAACGTGGCGCGTGCGCCTGCCTCGAGGGCTCTGCTCTCGGCGAGGGCACGCATCCGACTGCTGGGCTCGAGTCCGACAGCGCGCCCGGTCTCTCCGACCAGGTCGGCGAACCGCTGCACGTCCTCGCCCGTTCCGGAGCCGATGTCGATGGCGATCTCGCCTCGTTGCGGCGCCAACCGGTCCAGCGTCCAGTCTCGGATCCGTCGGATCGCCGGTGACCCCGCCTGCAGGTCCAGGACGTAGACAAGCGTCCGGAAGGCCTCGTCATCCACGCTCTCCATGGCGGCCCGACGAAACCCCCGTGCGACTGTTCCGACAGGCTCCGCCGCGGCCCCGTCAACGTCCTCTGTCATCAGCGTCCTTTCCGTCGTGACTGCCAGAGGATGCTCCCGGGAATTCCAGTTGTCCAGGTTCAGCCCCGACGATCGGGCGCCTCGAGAACCGCATTCAGCGGGCCGGCTCGAGCCACTGCTGGACCACCGAGAAGCCCAGGACGAGCACCGCCGTACCGAGGACGAAGGACGCCAGCGCGTCGCTGAGCCAGTGGTAGCCACCGAGCACCGTCGACGCGGCCACGAGTACGCCGGCCGACCCGCCGGCCCCGAGACCCCACACGCGGGCATGCCGCATCGAACGGCCCCGCCAGCTCGACAGCACGAAAACCAGCGCTCCGACGCTGACCACCGCTGTCGCGGTGTGCCCGGACGGGTAGAACCCGGCATAGCCGTCGGCAATGGTGTTCGACGCCGGTCCGGCCCGGGCAACCACGTACTTCAACCCGACGACCACCACGCCGGTCATGGCCAGCTGGCTGACCACGAGCACGCCTGGCCACCAGCGCGAGTGTGCGTGCATCGTGACCAGTGCGCCCAGGACGGCCGCCGTGCTGCCGACACCGAGACTTCCGAGCAGGCCGACCACGCGAGTCCACCGCGGCACACCGCCGGCCGGGAACGTCGCGTCCCGGACCGACTGGTCCAGGGAGGTCAGCAGCCCGCCGGTCAGCACATCCGCCGTGATGAGTGCGAGTCCCATCAGGGCCAGCCCGACGGTCACCAGGTCCGCAGTCGGTGGGCGCGACCGAACCCAGAGCACCCGAACGTGATGTGCAGCCTCGTTCATCCTGGTAGGTGCGTGCGCGGAGCCATCCGTGGTCCGCGTCGGGGCCGGCCGGGCAGTCGCGTGGTGACGACATGCTGGATCCGGTAGCGGTGCGGCCGGTAGGCCTCGAGCAGTGTCTCGAGCTCGTCGTCGGTGATCTCCTGGCCCGTCAGCGCGAAGCCGACGTGGTTGGCGACGTGGTAGTCGGCGAAGCTCACCGCGTCCGCGTCACCGTGGGCGCGTTGGCGCACCTCGGCGGCGGTCCAGACCCCGATGCCTGGCAGGGACCGCAGTCGGCGCTCGACCTCGGTGGTGGGGAGCCCCACGGTTCGTTCGAGACTGGCGGCGACCCGGGCTGCCCGGACGATCGTCTTGGAACGCGCACCGTCGATGTGGCAGCGCAGCCACTCCCAGGACGGAATCAGCGCCAGCGCCTCCGGTGTCGGCAAGGTGCGCATCCCACGGTCCGCACCTGGCCCGGGAGCGGGCTCGCCGAAGCGGCGTACGAGCTGACGCCAGCCCGTCCACGCCTCCTGGCCGGTGACCTTCTGCTCGACCACAGCGGCGACGACGGACTCGAGGACCAGGCCGCTGGTCGGGACGCGCCAGTGCGGGTTGCTGGCCCAGGCGGCACGGATCAGCGTGTGGTCCGGCGCGAAGTCCGTGACGTCATCGTGGGCGCCCAGCAGGGCCGGACCCTGTGCGAGCATCCAGTCGCGCCCGCTCCCCCAGGCCTCGAGCTCGATCTCGGCAGTCGCCGGCCGCCGGGTGATGCGGAGCGTGGCCGGTCCCTCCGGCGTGCGCGATGCTCGCCAGATCGTGCCGTCCTGATCACGTCGGAATGTCGGGTCGCCGCCGCCTCTGCGCAGCGGCCGGAGTACGTCGTACGGGTCGCAGGGCCAGTCAGGTCTCCAGGTGCGGCTCACCGATCCAGCCGCCTTGGTCACGCCGGTCACTCCGCCAGCCTAGGCGCTGGCCCCGACGGGACCCTGTCGAGCCTGGCCGCTCAGGACGAGCTGGTCGAGATCCTCTGGCGGGTGTCACCCAGCCCTGGCGGACAGCACAGCGCGGGCGTAGGCGGACTCGGCATCGATGTCGATGTGGCGCTCCTCCGTGCCCTTCCGCTCGATGACGACCACAAAGCCTCCGGGTGCGGCCTGCAGCGCCACGAACGTGTCACCGAGCATGTTCCGGAGCTGCTCCTCGCGAGGCAGCCACAGCACCTCGCTCTGCTCGATGCTGTCGAGCGCCCACTCCGTCGTCCCGTTGAAACCGAGCAGCCAACCGGTGGCCATCTCGTGCACCTCGACGACCATGTCGCTGACCGCGAACACCTGGTCGTCGAGGTCGCGGTTCGGGATCATGAAGCGGTCTCCAGCCGAGGGCGTCCAGGCGACACCGGCCTCCTGGAGTCGCTGGGCGAGCTCGACGCTGATCACCTTTTCCACGGTACGTCGGTCTCGTGGCCGGCCTTCCCCCGCGAATGGCGGGAAGGTGCAGGTCGGGGACGGCGTGTCTGCCTGCACTTTCCCGCAATTCGGGGGATGCTCCGAAGTCATCGCCCGGTTCGCGGGCGCATCCTCGCATCCAGGTGGGGCGGGCGTCGGTACGGCGCGGCAGACTGACCCGTATGGCCACCCTCACCCTGTCGGACGTCGTCGCCACGTCGCAGGCGGTGTCCGCCACACGATCCCGGCTGGCCAAGCGCGAGGCGCTGGTCGACCTGCTCAAGCGAGCCGACCCCGAGGACATCGAGGTGGCGGTGGCGTTCCTGTCGGGCGCGCTGCGTCAACGGCGTACCGGACTAGGCTGGGCCTCGCTGCGCGACCTGCCCGACCCCGCCGGGGCGGCAACCCTCACCATCGCCGAGGCCGACACCGCCTTCGAGACGATCAGCCTGATCGCCGGGACGGGGTCTGCGGCCGCTCGCGCCGGGGCTGTGACCGCCTTGATGACCCGAGCTACCGCAGACGAGCAGTCGTTCTTACGCGGTCTCGTGCACGGCGAGCTGCGTCAGGGCGCCCTGGAGACCTCTCTTGTCGACGCGATCGCCGCCGCCTCCGGTATTCCGCTGGCCGCAGTGCGGAGGGCCGTAATGCTCCGCGGCGCGGTCGGACCTGTCGCGGTGGCCGCGCTGACCGAGGGGCAGCCTGCGGTCGAGGGGTTCGGCCTGACGGTTGGCCAGCCGGTCAAACCGATGCTGGCCTCGGCAGCGCCCGACATGGCCGCTGCGTTCGACAAGCTGACCTCCACTGGCGATGCGCCCGAGGTCTGTGTCGACGCCAAGCTCGACGGTATTCGCATCCAGGTCCACAAGCGCGGTGACGAGGTAGCGGTCTACACCCGGAGCCTCGACGACATCACGGCGCGGCTGCCGGAGGTGGTCGCGGTGACCGCTGGCCTCACGGTCCGGGAGGCGGTGCTCGACGGGGAGGCGATCGCCCTCGACACCACCGGTCGACCCAGACCGTTCCAGGAGACCTCGGCGCGGACGGCCAGCCATCTCGACGAGCTCACCGGACCACCCGGCACAGCAGTCACGCCGTTCTTCTTCGACTGCCTGCATCTCGACGGCGAAGATCTCATCGACCTGCCGTTGCGTGACCGGCTGGCCAGGCTCGACGCGGTCACGCCCGAGTCGGTCCGTGTCACCCGGCTCGTGACCGTCTCCGCCGAGGAGGCCACCGGGTTCTTCACGACCGCAGTGGCCGCTGGTCAGGAGGGCGTCGTCGTCAAGGACCTCACGGCGGCGTACGAGGCCGGGCGCCGGGGGGCCGCCTGGGTCAAGGTCAAGCCGCGGCACACGCTGGACCTCGTTGTCCTCGCGGTCGAGTGGGGCAGCGGTCGCCGCCAGGGCTGGCTGTCCAACATCCACCTCGGCGCACGCGACCCGGCCGGTGGCTTCGTAATGCTCGGCAAGACGTTCAAGGGGATGACCGACGAAATGCTCGCGTGGCAGACCGAGCGGTTCCTCGAGCTGGAAACGAGTCGATCGTCATACGTCGTCCAGGTCCGGCCCGAGCAGGTCGTCGAGGTGGCCTTCGACGGCCTGCAACGCTCCACCCGCTACCCCGGAGGCGTCGCCCTGCGGTTCGCCCGCGTCCTCCGCTACCGCGACGACAAGACCGCCGACGAAGCCGACACGATCGACGCCGTGCGTCGACTTGGCAGCTGATCCCGTTCAGTTTTCGCTGCGCGTTGTCCAGGAGACAGGCGTCAGGTCGGCGTACTTGGGGGGCAGTCCGTCACCGGACGACACTCCCCTGATCCGGCGGCCGACCCAAGGAGCGAGGTACTGCCGCCCCCAGCGCACGTCCGCGGCTATGCGTTGACCTCGCCGCAGCAGCGCAGCCGGGTCGGGTTCGGTAGCCCACCCGTGATCGCCCAACCCGAGCGCCTCGAGCACGGCACCGGCGACCCGCTCATGACCTGCCGACGAGAGGTGCAGCCGGTCTTCGCTCCACATGGTCGGATGCGCCAGCACCCGGGCTCCCCAGAGCTTCACGAGCGAGCACTGGTACCGGCCGGCGGTCTCTTCCACGATCGTCGTCAGGGCCTTGATGCGCGGCAGCGTGCTCCCGATGAGCCGAGACCTGGGCGTGGGGTCGACGGACTGGAACAGCACCACCTGGGACCCGTTCTCGCGGAGGTGCCGGACCGCATCCTCGAACCGGCTCCCGAGACGGTCGAGATCGACCTTCGGACGCAGCACGTCGTTCGTCCCGCCCGCCAGGCTCACGAGCTCGGGCCTGAGCTCCAACGCGCGGGGCACCTGCTCGTCGATGATCTCGTCGAGCCGGCGCCCGCGGATGGCCAGGTTGGCGTACCGGAAGTCCGGCCGCAGCGTCGCGAAGTGCTCGGCCACCCGGTCGGCCCAGCCGCGAAAGCCCTGCTCAGCGACGAGGCCCGGATCGTCGAGCCCTTCGGTGAAGCTGTCACCGATCGCGACGAACGAGACCGGGATCGGAGGACCGTCGAGCGACGGTTGGGCCGCGAAGTCGGCAGGTGTGGGGCTGGCGGGTGTCACTCTCGCAGTTTCGCACATGCCGCAACGCCGCCAATGCCACCCGTTCCCCGCGAATTGCGGGAGAGCGCACGCGTTGTACGGCGTGTCGCCCTGTAGTTCCCCGCAATTCGCGGGGCTGCGGAGGCTGCCCTCAACGTTCCACGATCGCCGTCACGCCCTGGCCACCCGCCGCGCAGATCGAGATCACTCCCCGCCCACCGCCCCGCTCAGCCAGCAGCGTGGCGAGCGTCGCCAGAATGCGCCCGCCCGTGGCCGCAAACGGGTGCCCGGCCGCGAGCGAGGACCCCACGACATTGAGCTTGTCGGTGTCGATCGGACCCAGCGGCGCATCCAGGCCAAGTCGGGCCTTGCAGAAGATCGGGTCCTCCCAGGCCTTGAGCGTCGCCACGACCTGGGACGCGAACGCCTCGTGGACCTCGTAGTAGTCGAAGTCCTGCAGCGTCAGTCCGCCCCGGGCCAGCATGCGCGGCATCGCGTATGCCGGCGCCATCAGCAGCCCCTCCGCCCCGTGCACGTAGTCGACAGCCGCCGTCTCGTGCAGCGTCAGGTAGGCCAGCACCGGCAGCCCACGCTCCTCGGCCCAGTCCTCGGACGCCAAGAGCACCGTCGACGCGCCGTCGCTGAGCGGTGTCGAGTTGCCCGCGGTCATCGTGGCCGTCTCGCCCGAGCCGAACACCGGCTTGAGCGAGCCGAGCTTCTCCAGCGTTGTGTCACTGCGCAGGTTCTGGTCGCGCTCCAGACCGACGTAGGGCGTCACGAGGCTGTCGAAGAAGCCCCGGTCGTAAGCGGCGGCCAACCGCTGGTGCGAACGCAGCGCGAGCTCGTCCTGCTCCGAGCGCGTCACCTCCCACTCCAGCGCGGTGAGGGCGGCGTGCTCACCCATCGACAGCCGGGTCCGGGGCTCGGAGTTGCGCGGCAGCGCGGGCGCGAGATGTCCCGGCCGCACCTTGGCCACCGCCCGGGCCCGGGCGGTCAGACTCTTGGCGCGGTTCGCCTCGAGGAGGATCCGGCGCAGCTTCTCGTTCACGGCGATCGGTGCGTCGGACGTCGTGTCGACGCCGCCCGCGATCCCCACCTCGATCGCACCCAGCGCAATCTTGTTCGCGACCGCGATCGCCGCCTGGATCCCGGTATCGCACGCTTGCACGAGGTCATAGGCCGGCGTCTGGGCTGACAATCGCGACCCGAGCACCGACTCCCGGGCCAGGTTGAAGTCCCGGCTGTGCTTGAGGACCGCGCCCGCGACCACCTCCCCGAGCCGCTCCCCCGTCAGGTCGAACCGGTCGACCAGGCCGTCCAGGGTCGCGGTCAGCATGTCCTGGTTGCTCACCTGGGCGTAAGCAGCGTTCGACCGCGCAAACGGGATCCGGTTGCCGCCGAGGATCGCGACCCGGCGTACCTGTCCGGCAGACGGGGTGATCGGGGCTCTCGGCATCGACTGCTCCTTCGGCGATGTCGCGCTCGCCACACTCGGGCGACGCAGGTGGGGTGGCAGTGGTGGACTGTTCCAGCACGGGTCCCGCCACGGGGGCACGAGATGGGTCGACGCCCGCCAAGTTACCGTGACCCCCCAGCAGTGCCTACCCGATCGTGCGGAGACGTGCACCACACGGCACCCCACCCTGGCACCCCCGAACAGCGAAGAGGAGCAGTTACCGTGGCCGACCGCTACCAGGCCCTGACAAGCAGCCCCGTCGGCACGTTCCTGGCCAAGAACCTGGGCCTGCCCAACCCTCCTCGACTGCGCCGCTACACCGACGGCGATCCGCTCGTGAGCGGAGACTTCCTCGTCGGGGGCGACGGTCCCCTGGCGGCGGCGGCCGCCGCCGCCATCGACCCCGCAGGCGGGTCCACTCATTCGCTGCGAGCCGAGAGCACGCGCTACCAGGGGCTCGTCTTCGACGCCTCCGCCATCGAGACCGTCGACGAATTGGTCTCTCTGCGCGACTTCTTCACCCCGGTCCTGAGATCGCTGGCTGCCTGCCCCCACGTGGTCGTCCTCGGCACGCCACCCGAGGACGCCGGCCCGACGGAGATGCGGATCGCTCAGCGCGCGCTCGAAGGGTTCACCCGTTCGCTCGGCAAGGAGATCGGCCGTGGCGGGACCGTGCAGCTCGTCTACGTCCGGGCATCGGCAGCTGACCGGCTCGCTTCGACCGTGCAGTTCCTCCTCTCCCCGAAGTCGGCCTACGTCTCGGGCCAGGTCGTGCGCATCGGTACGGCGCTCGACGTCGTCGGTTCGGCCGACCAGCCGCTACGCCCGCTCGAGGGCCGGGTCGCGGTGGTGACCGGGGCCTCGCGAGGTATCGGCGCCGCCATCGCGCGCACGCTTCATCGCGACGGCGCAAGCGTCGTCGGCGTCGACGTCGCGCAAGCCGCGAGTGGGCTGCACGGGACCATGGGTGAGATCGACGGTGCCGCTGTGACTCTCGACATCACCGCCGTCGATGCCCCGCAGCGGATCGCCCGGGCCGTCAACGACCTGCACGGGGGTGTCGACATCGTGGTCCACAACGCCGGCATCACCCGCGACAAGAAGCTCGCCAACATGTCCTCCGACACGTGGACGTCCGTGCTCGATGTCAACCTCGCGGCACCGGAGCGAATCACCACCGAGCTGCTCGACCAGAAGCTGATCCGGAGCAACGGGCGCGTCATCGGCGTGGCTTCGATCGCGGGCATCGCAGGCAACCTGGGCCAGACCAACTACGCCACGTCGAAGGCGGGCGTGATCGGCTTCGTGGACGCGTTCAGCCACCTCGCCGCCGACCAGGGCGTGACGGTCAACGCGGTGGCGCCCGGGTTCATCGAGACCCAGATGACCGCGTCGATTCCCCTCCTGATCAGAGAGGCCGGGCGCCGGATGAACTCGATGGGCCAAGGTGGTCAGCCGATCGACGTCGCCGAGACCGTCGCCTGGTTCGCGCACCCCGGCTCGTCCGGAGTCACCGGCAACGTCGTACGCGTGTGCGGGCAAAGCCTGCTCGGTGCCTGAGGTGGTCACGCGGGTGCTGGACGAGTCCCCCTCGCTGGGCGGCCTCTACGTCAGGGCTGTCCTACCGGCGCGAGGGCGGCCCGACACCCTGCCCGATCTACGGCTCGAGCTGCCCGACATGGCCTCCGACCCGGCCCACATCGCGGCGTACCGCGAGGTGTGCGGCCTGCCCTTTCACGAAGTGCTGCCGGCGACCTACCCGCATGTGTTGGCGTTCCCGCTCCACCTGGCACTGCTGACGGACACCGACTTCCCGTTCCCGCCGATGGGTTGCGTCCACATCAGGAACCGGATCGAGCAGCGGCGACCGATCGACCTCTCCGACACGCTCGACCTCGCGGTCTGGGCGGACCGTCTCACGCCGCACCGCAGAGGCCGCACGGTCACGATCGTGTCCGAGGCCGCGGTCGCCGGTGAGGTGGTCTGGCGGGACGAGACCGTGCTGCTCAAGCCCGGTTCGGGCGGTGAGACGGTCCCGGAGACGGCGTCTGCACTCCCCGTCGAGCCGCCCAGGGGACCGGCCCGCTGGGACCTGCGGGGCAGTCTCGGTCGCGAGTACGCCGCCGTGTCCGGCGACCGCAACCCCATCCACCTCTATGACGTGACAGCGAGGGCCTTCGGGTTCCGCCGCCACATCGCGCACGGGATGTGGACCAAGGCTCGCTGCCTCGCAGCCCTGGACAGTCTGCTGCCGCCGTCCTTCGTCGTCGAGGTGGCTTTCAAGAAGCCGATCGAGCTGCCGTCGCAGGTGACGTTCGGGGCCCGACAGGGTCACGAAACGATCGACTTCGGTGTCTCCGGGGCGACCGGCACCGCGCACCTGGTCGGCCGGATCACAGCGGGCTGACGAGCGTCAGCGGGCCGTGCCGAATCTGATCGTCGTCGTCTTCTTCGGACGGATGCGCTGCATGAAGGTCGCCGTCGCCGGGTCCCAGACACCGAGGTCTGTCACCGAGTCGCGGTTCCAGAAGCCCACCGCGGGCAGCGACGACCGCGTACCGAACCTCACCGTCCGCGTCGATCCGTCGGCCATAGCCAGCGAGAACGTCGTCGTCGACTGGTCGTAGGAGCCCACCTCCCACCGTCCGTCGCCGTCCCAGTCACCCGCGACGGGAAGGCTCGAGGGGGTGCCGAATGTCCGGGACGAGAAGTTTCCTGTCGGCCCGCGCAGGAAAAACGTGTGCGTTGACGGCCGGAACACACCGACATCGGTGAGACCGTCGCCGTTCCAGTCCCCGGCCAGCGGCAGATCGCCGGGCACGCCGAAGGTGAAGTGCGTCGTCGATCCGTTTGCCTGGCGCAGCGAGAACCGCGCCGTCGACGGATCGAAGACGCCGAGGTCGGTCTGTCCGTCGCCGTTCCAGTCACCCACTACGGGCTGGTCGGTCGGCTTCCCGAAGGAGGTGACCGTCGAGCCGCCACCCGGCACCCGCTCGCGGAACACACCCGACACGGGCTGGCGACCGAAGACACCGACGTCGCTGCGCCGGTCACCGTTCCAGTCGCCGATCACCGGGACGTCTCCACAGTTCTTCGACGTGAGCCAGGAGTTGTAGCGCAGCCGCTTGGCGTTGAAACGCGCGTGCTGGTCGGACTTGTCGAGCCGCTGTTCATAGTGCAGGTGCGGGCCGGTCGACCCGCCTGAGTTGCCGAGCAGCGCGATGACCTGTCCTTGGTCGACGTGCTGACCGACGACGACGAACGCCCGTTGCAAGTGGGCATGCAACGTCGTCCAACCGTGGCCGTGATCGACGACGACGTAGAGGCCGTAGCTGGTGTTACCGAGGTCGACCACCGAGGTCACCACACCGGGAGCGGTGGCAACGACCATGTGTCCGGCGTCGTAGGCGTCGCGGTTCCAGTCGACCGACAACGGGCTGGGGCTGTGGGTCGGGCGGCTCGAGGCCTCCCACCGCTCCCCGCAGGCGAACGGCATCTGGAAGGTCGGGCGTGACCCGGCTATCGCCGGCATCGCCCCTACGACGAGTGACAGCGTCGCCGTCCCGACTGCAGCAGCAGCCCACAGCCGTCGGCGCACGACGCACTCCCCTCATCGGGACGTCTCAGACTGCACCGGGAGCATCACCTGTACACAGACGTCACATCAGTCTCAACGGCGCCATCGTAATCGTCGTAGCAATGTGTTGTCTCTCGGTCACGCAAAGTCATAGTTCTGCTGACAGCATGACCGCGGAGCGAAGCTGTTCGCACGGCCGTAGGGTCGACACATGCGCATTCTGTTCATCGGCGGTACCCGCTTCGTCGGGCGCGCCATAGCCGAAGCCGCCCTCGACCGCGACCACGAGGTCACCCTGCTGCATCGAGGCAACCTCCGCCCGCCGGGCCTCGAGCACGCCGAACACCTGCAGGCCGACCGCGACGGTGACCTTTCGGTGCTGAGCGGTCGCAGCTTCGACGCCACCGTGGACGTCTGTGCGTACGTCCCCCGCCAGGTCAGTCAGCTGGCCGAGGCTCTCGACGGCCGCGGTGGGCACCATGTGTTCATCTCGACGATGTCGGTGTACGCCGACACCGTCGAGCCCGGCCTCACCGAGGACGGCACCCTCGTCGCGCTCGACGACCCCGAGACCGAGGAGGTCACCGGGGAGACGTACGGCGGACTGAAGGTGCTGTGCGAGCAGCAAGCCGCATCGGCGTACGGCGACGCCCTCACCGTGGTGCGGCCGACGTATGTCATCGGGCCGCAGGACCACACCGGCCGGTTCACCTGGTGGGTACGCCGGATCGCCCACGGCGGCGACGTCCTGACCGCCGGCCCCTACGACGCCCCGATGCAGGTGATCGACGCCCGCGACCAGGCGGAGTGGACCGTCAAGCTGACCGAGGACGGCACCCCAGGCACCTTCAACAGCATCTCGCCGACGCCGCCCTTCGGCTTCGGCGACCTTCTGGACGCGACGGTGCGGGCGATCGGCCCGAGCGGAACCAACCTGGTGTGGCCCGATCCCACCTGGCTCAAGGAGCAGGGTGAGACGTATCAGACCATGCCGCTGTGGACTGAGGGCGAACGCGAGTGGACGCTCGCGGCTGACCCGACCCGGGCCTTCGCCGCCGGCTTGTCGCCACGACCACTGGCGGAGACCATCTCCGACACCTGGAAATGGATCCAGGACGAACAGCCTCCGCTCGTGCCCGGCTGGGGCGTTTCCGAGGACCGCGAGGCCGAGCTGCTGGCGGCGTGGGCTGCGCGCACCGGCTGAGCACACCGCCGATCGCCTGCCGCTGGTCCGTTGCACTGCCCACCGACGCGAGCCTAGGGTGACGCGAGATGCACGAAATGGCCATCACGCAGAGCGTGGTCGAGCTCGTCGCCGAGCGCACCGAGGGCCGGCGCGTCGCTGTTGTGCGTCTTCGGGTGGGCGCGCTCTCGGGAGTCGTCCCCGATGCGATGGCGTTCTGCTTCGAGCTCATTGCGGCAGGCACCAGCCTCGAAGGAGCAGCCCTCGAGTTCGACCGGACACCCGGACAAGCCCGTTGTCGCACCTGCGGTCAGGACTTCGGGCTCGACTCGCTGATCCTGCTCTGCCCGTGCGGGAGCGCTGACGTCAGCGTCACCAGCGGGCAGGAGCTGCTCGTCACCTCGGTCGAGATGGAGGAAGAGCCATGTGCCTGACCTGCGGTTGTGGAGACGAGGACAGCGTTCGGGTGTCCCGCATCGGTGCCGACGGCCAGGCCAGCCCGCACGAGCACGGGCACGCGCACTCCCATGACCACGAAGGGCACAACCACGGGCATCCGGACCACGCCAGCCGTCGCACCGAGACCCTCGAGGTCGGCGAGCAGATCCTGGCCAAGAACGACCACCTGGCCGCGCACAACCGAGCGTGGATCGCCGAGCACGGCATCACCGCTCTCAACCTGATGAGCTCACCCGGCTCGGGCAAGACGTCCTTGCTCGAGCGAACGATCGCCGAGCTGTCCGGTACCCGCGAGATCTGTGTGATCGAGGGCGACCAGGAGACGCTGGTCGACGCCCAGCGCATCACGGCCGCCGGGGCGCGAGCCGTTCAGGTCAACACCGGGGCCGGCTGCCACCTCGACGCGCCCATGGTCCAGCAGGCCATGGAGTCGCTCGCTCCGAGCGATGGCGCGCTGCTGTTCATCGAGAACGTCGGCAACCTCGTCTGCCCGGCGCTGTTCGATATCGGGGAGCAGGCCAAGGTCGTGATCATCTCGGTCACCGAGGGCGACGACAAGCCGCTGAAGTACCCGCACATGTTCTCCGCGGCCGACCTGGTCATCGTCAACAAGACCGATCTGCTGCCCTATGTCGACTTCGACATGGACCGCCTCGAGAAGCAGGCGCGCAGCCTGCGTCCGGGCGTCGACATCCTGGCGATGTCGGTTCGCAGCGGCGACAACATCGATGCCTGGTACTCCTGGCTTTCGACGCGGTGAGTAGGTCGAGAGCCCTTCCACCAACCCGCACAAATGTCAAACCTTGACACCTTCTTCCGCTGAGTGTTAGACCGGTCACAGTTGCGCAAGTAGACCGAGAGTCAACCCAGCAGCCGGAGCCGACGGTGCTCCAGAAAGTGTGGCGCACATGCCCACCGCAGCCGCAGTCAAAGCGGAAGAAACCCTCATTCACGTTCTGTGGATCAACGCTGGCCTGAGCTGCGACGGTGATTCAGTCGCCTTGACCGCGGCCACCCAGCCGAGCATCGAAGAGATCGCTCTGGGAGCTCTCCCGGGTCTCCCCCAGATCGCGGTCCACTGGCCGCTGATCGACTTCGAGTGCGGCCCCACTGGCGGCGCAGACGACTTCCTCGAGTGGTTCCGCAAGGCTGACCGCGGCGAGCTCGAGCCGTTCGTCCTCGTGGTCGAGGGCTCGATCCCCAACGAGAAGCTGCACGACGAGGGCTACTGGTGTGGCTTCGGCAACGACCCCGACACCGACCAGCCCATCACGACCTCCGAGTGGCTCGACCGGCTCGCCCCGAAGGCCACGGCGATCGTCGCCGTCGGGACCTGCGCGACCTATGGCGGTATCCACGCCATGGCGGGCAACCCGACCGGCGCCATGGGTGTCGCGGACTACCTCGGCTGGGAGTGGAAGTCCAAGGCCGGCATCCCCATCGTCAACGTGCCGGGCTGCCCCATCCAGCCGGACAACCTGTCCGAGACCCTCGTCTACCTGCTCTACATGGCGACCGACCAGGCCCCGATGATCCCGCTCGACGACGCGCTTCGTCCGACCTGGCTGTTCGGCGCAACCGTCCACGAAGGCTGCGACCGCGCCGGCTACTACGAGCAAGGTGACTTCGCGACCGAGTACGGCTCACCGAAGTGCATCGTCAAGCTCGGCTGCTGGGGTCCGGTCGTCAAGTGCAACGTCCCCAAGCGTGGCTGGATCAACGGCGTCGGCGGCTGCCCGAACGTCGGAGGGATCTGCATCGGATGCACGATGCCTGGCTTCCCGGACAAGTTCATGCCGTTCATGGACGAGCCACCGGGCGGCAAGTTGTCCACGACCGCGGTCGGCGTGTACGGATCCACGATCCGCAAGCTCCGCGCGATGACGACTCACACGGTCGACCAGGAGCCGAAGTGGCGCAAGCCCGGCTCTCAGCTCACCACCGGTGCCACTCGCACCTGGTAGCCCAGCCACCCACGCAGACACGGACTCCCCAACCCTTCGCGCAGAACCCCAGAGAGGCGGCGTCATGGCCGGCACGATGGCCCATCCGAAGAAGCTCCAGGAGAATGCCGACGGCCTTGTCGACATGTCTTGGGACCCGATCACTCGCATCGTCGGCAGTCTCGGCATCTACACCAAGATCGACTTCAAGCAGAAGAAGGTCGTCGAGTGTCACAGCACCTCGTCGATCTTCCGCGGCTACTCCATCTTCATGAAGGGCAAGGACCCGAGGGACGCGCACTTCATCACCAGCCGCATCTGCGGCATCTGCGGCGACAACCACGCGACGTGCTCCTGCTACGCGCAGAACATGGCGTACGGCGTCAAGCCACCGCACCTCGGTGAGTGGATCGTCAACCTCGGCGAAGCCGCCGAGTACATGTTCGACCACAACATCTTCCAGGAGAACCTGGTCGGCGTGGACTTCTGCGAGAAGATGGTCGCCGAGACCAACCCCGGCGTGCTCGAGCAGGCCAACCGCACCGAGTCGCCTCATGGCGGCGAGCACGGCTACAAGACCATCGGCGACATCATGCGGGCGCTCAACCCGTTCACGGGTGAGTTCTACCGTGAGGCGCTGCAGGTCAGCCGCTACACGCGCGAGATGTTCTGCCTGATGGAAGGTCGACACGTCCACCCGTCGACGCTGTACCCCGGCGGGGTGGGCACGGTAGCGACGATCCAGCTGATGACCGACTACATGAGCCGGCTGATGCGGTACGTCGAGTTCATGAAGAAGGTCGTGCCCATGCACGACGATCTCTTCGACTTCTTCTACGAAGCGCTTCCGGGCTACGAGCAGGTCGGCCTGCGCCGGACCCTGCTCGGCTGCTGGGGCTCCTTCCAGGACCCCGACGTCTGCAACTTCCAGTACAAGGACATGACCGAGTGGGGCCGGGCCATGTACGTCACGCCAGGTGTGGTGGTCGACGGCAAGCTCGTCACCAACGACCTGGTCGACATCAACCTCGGCATCCGGATCCTGCTCGGTTCGTCGTACTACGACGACTGGGAGGGCCAGGAGATGTTCGTCAAGAACGACCCGCTCGGCAACCCGGTCGACCGGCGCCACCCGTGGAACCAGCACACCAACCCGCGACCACAGAAGCGCGACATGGACGACAAGTACAGCTGGGTCATGTCGCCGCGCTGGTACGACGGCACGGACCACCTCGCCCTCGACACCGGCGGCGGGCCGCTGGCGCGGCTGTGGTCGACGGCGCTGTCCGGCCTGGTCGACATCGGCTACGTCAAGGCGACCGGCACCAGTGTCAAGATCAACCTCCCGAAGACCGCGCTGAAGGGTCCGGTCGAGTTCGAGTGGAAGGTCCCGCAGTGGAGCAACACGATCGAGCGCAACCGCGCTCGGACGTACTTCCAGGCCTACGCGGCCGCGTGTGCCCTGCACTTCGCAGAGAAGGCTCTGGTCGAGATCCGGGCCGGCCGCACGAAGACGTGGGAGAGCTTCGAGGTTCCCGACGAGGGAATCGGCTGCGGGTTCACCGAGGCCGTGCGTGGCGTTCTGTCACACCACATGGTCATCCGTGACGGCAAGATCGCCAACTACCACCCCTACCCGCCGACGCCCTGGAACGCCAACCCGCGCGACAGCTTCGGCACTCCGGGTCCGTACGAGGACGCAGTGCAGGGGCAGCCGATCTTCGAGGAGAACGATCTCGACAACTTCAAGGGCATCGACGTGATGCGCACGGTGCGTAGCTTCGACCCCTGCCTCCCCTGTGGTGTCCATATGTACCTCGGAGGCGGCAAGAGTCTGCAGATGACGCACTCGCCGACGCAGTCCGTCACCGGCGAGTAGAGGCCTCGGTGGCGCACGGAGATTCCCCAGACACGGGCGCAGACCAGCTCAGGGCCACCGGCGAACGCATTGCCACCCTGCTCGACGCGAGTGCGTCGGGCGGGGTGGTGCAACGCCAGCGCGCTGAAGACCTTGTCGCGTTGGTAACCAACCTGTACGGCGCCGGTCTCGAACGCATCCTCGACATCCTGGCCGACGCCGGCCGACTTGACGAGCGTGTCCTCACGGCGCTCACCGACGACGACCTCGTCGCGAGCCTGCTGCTCGTCCACGGTCTGCACCCGCACGACGTGCACACCAGGGTCGCGGCGGCGCTCGACAGTGTGCGTCCTTACCTCGGCTCGCACGGCGGCGACGTCGAGCTCGTCGACGTCGGCACGGACGGGGTCGTCCAGATCCGTCTCCTCGGCAGCTGCGACGGTTGCCCCTCCTCTTCCGTCACCCTTCAGCTAGCAGTCGAAGGGGCCATCGAAGCGGCAGCACCCGAGGTCACCTCCATCGAGGTCCTCGAGGTCCCCACGTCAGGCTCAGCAGGGCCGGCCGTTATTTCGGTCGACTCGCTGCGGGCCCGCCTCGGTGACGGCACACCCGTCGCCACAGCGAGCTGGACCCCCGTACCCGAGCTCGGCGAGCTGGCCGCCGGTGACGTGGGTGGATTCTCCGTCGACGGCGCCTCCGTGGTGGCCTGCCGCCTGGGGACAGACCTCTTCGTGTTCCGGGACCACTGTCCGGCGTGCCAGCACGACCTGGCAGGCACGCGGCTCGAGCGCATGCTCGGGCAGCCGGTCGGGTCGGGTGTCCTGACGTGTCCGAGCTGCAGGACGCACTACGACGTACGCCGAGCCGGTGCTGCCGTCGACGTGCCCGACGTGCACCTCGACCCGCTGCCGCTGCTCGTGCGGGACGGCGTCCTGTCGGTGGCGGTTCCGGCGGAGGCCTCGGTATGACGAGCGAGACGAGCACCAGCAACGGGAGCCCACAGACCCGCCAGGGTCAGAGCCCCCTCGAGGTGCTGCGTCGCATCGCCACCCGGCCGCCCCCCGCAGCCCGCGACGAGGCGTGCGACATGTGCGCGGAGGTGATCGGCGCCGAGCACTCCCACGTGGTCGACATCGAGAGCCGCCAGCTCATGTGCACCTGTCGCGGGTGCTACCTGCTGTTCTCCACACCTGACGCCCACCAGCGTTACCGTGCGGTCCCCGACCGCTACCTGTCGTTCCCCGACCTGGCGTTGAGCACGGCCGACTGGGACTCGCTGCAGATCCCGGTCGGCTTGTCGTTCTTCTTCCACAGCTCGGTGCTGGGTCGCGTCGTCGCCTTCTATCCCGGTCCTGCCGGGGTGGCCGAGTCCGAGCTCGATCTCTCGACGTGGGACAACGTCGTGGCCGCCAACCCGCACCTGCGGGCGCTCACCGCGGACGTCGAGGCGTTGCTGGTCACGGCCCCCAACGACAAGGCCGATGCCCGGTGCTTCCTGGTGCCGATCGATGCCTGCTACGAGCTGTCGGGCCGCCTCCGGATGGTGTGGCACGGTTTCGACGGCGGCACCGAGGCTCGTGAGCAGATCGCCGCCTTCCTCGACCATGTCTCCCAACGGAGCCGGCCGGTGCGCGACTCGGATGCTGTCGAGGTGCAACCAGATAGACCCGAACCACCGGGACTGACACCGTGACCGAGCTCGAGTTCAAGATCGACGACGTCGTGGCCGAGCCGTACGCGGCGGCGCCGATGTTGACCGCGCGTCTGCAGATATCCGAGACGACCGGTGCGACCGTGCATGCGATTGCGCTGCGCTCCGTGGTTCGGATCGAGCCCCAGAAACGCGGCTACGCCGACGATGAGACCGCCGGACTCGTCGATCAGTTCGGTACCCGCGAGCGGTGGTCACAGACACTCAAGCCGTTCCAGTGGATGCAGTGCAGCACCACCGTCCAGGGGTTCACCGACCTGACACTGGCCGACCTGCCGATGCCTGTCAGCTACGACTTCGAAGTGGCGTCGTCGAAGTACCTGCACTCGCTCGGCGATGACGGTGAAGTCCCCCTCAACTTCCTGTTCTCGGGCACGGTCTTCACCCGTGGAAGCAACGGTTTCGGCGTCGAACAGGTGCCGTGGCACCTCGAGGCGAACTACCGGATGCCGGTCGAGGTGTGGCGTACGTGCATGCAGCTGCACTTCCCCAACGCTGGCTGGCTGCGCCTTGACCGCGATACGCTCGCTGAGCTCGGGCAGTACAAGGCCAGCCATGGCCTGACGACGTGGGACGAGGTCATGACCCAGTTGATCGCCGCCGCCAAGGAGCGCGCCCGATGAACCGCCTCGACCAGGCCAAGCTCGTTGCCGATGCCGTGCTCTACGAGGGCTACCTCCTCTATCCGTACCGGGCCACGTCGAGCAAGAACATGTCCCGCTGGCAGTTCGGCGTCGTAGGTCCCCGGGGTGCGGCCGCGGCAGGCGTCGGCGAGGAGTCCTTCGTCGAGATGCAGTCGCTGTTCAGGTGGGGCGGTGACCCCTTCGCCGGGATCGACATCCACCTACGGTTCCTGCAGCTCCAGCGCCGTCGTACCGAGGTTGCGGGTGACGACGACAGCTTTGTCGACGTGCCCGAGGTGACGGTCGGCGCAACCCGCTGGCTGGCGTGGGACGAGGCGGTGCCGATCGAACGTCTGGTCAGCGTGCCGCTCTTTGAACTGCTAGCCGGCCATACCGAGCCCGTCGACATCCACCCCGGCGTCGACATCGAGCCGCTCGAGGCTGATGGCGCCGTGGTCGCGAGGCTTGTGCGTGAGCGCGCCCATCTGCAGGCCACGGTGACCGCCAAGGCCGAAGAGATCGACGGCATCGACGGCATCGATGGACTGTTCCGGCTGACGGTACGCGTCGACAACCAGGTCTCGGTCGAGGGTGTCGACCAGGCCGACGTGATCCGCAGATCGTTCGTCGGAACTCACCTCCTGCTCGACCTTCCGGCTGCCGGCTCCCACTTCGTGTCTGTGATCGATCCGCCGGACGACGCCCGGGACTCCGCCGCCGGCTGTCAGCAGCATCGTTGCTGGCCGGTGCTTGCCGGGGTGACCGGAGACGAAAGCCTGCTGCTGGGTTCGCCGATCATCCTGTACGACCACCCCGAGGTGGCCGAGGAGAGCTCGGTTGCGCTGTTCGACTCCACCGAGATCGACGAGATCCTGACGCTACGCGTGCTGACCATGACCGACGAGGAGAAGGCCGAGGCACGGGCCACCGACCCGCGGGCCGCCGAGATCGTCGACCGGTGCGAGCAGATGTCGCCGCAGGACATGCAACGGCTGCACGGCGTACTCCGCGACCCGTTCGGCGTCGACGCGTTCGACCTCGACGCGTTCAGCTCCGACCCGTTGCGGGGTGACCCGTCACGTGGCGACCCGGTCGAGGTCGACTTCCCCACCATCACCTCAGACGTCGATCCGTTCGGTCCTGACCTGTTCGGCGAGAATGCGCCTCACGCTGACCCAGAATCCGCGGTCGTCATGATCTCGGGCGTGGCTGTCAGCAAGGGCAGCATCGTCCGGGTGCACCCCAACCGTCGAGCAGACGCCCAGGACGTCTTCTTCGCCAACCAGGTCGCGAAGGTCGCGGCGGTGCACGAGGACTTCGACGGACAAACCCATGTCGCCGTGATCCTTCTCGACGACCCAGCGGCCGACATGCACGAATGGTATGGCCGCTTCCTGTACTTCGCGCCGGACGAGGTCGAGCCCCTCGCCGACGCGGAAGCGAGTCAATGGAAGGAGAGCTCGTCATGAAGTTCATCGGAACTGTCACCTCAGCCGTGGTGGCCAGTCTTGCGCTCGTCGGGATCCTCGTGGGCATCAGGTCCATCCCCGATGTGAAGCGCTATCTCGAAATGCGACGCATGTGAGAAGGAGTCAGTGATGGCGGTTATCGGTTGGATCACAGTGGTGCTGGTCGTGCTCGTGGTCCTCATCGCAGCGGCAGTCTTGCTGCGCTCGATCCCGGACATTCGCCGCTACTCGCGGATTCGAAAGATGTGACGTGACCTCGACGATCCTGGTGGCTGGCATCGGCAACATCTTCCTGGGAGACGACGGGTTCGGACCTGAAGTGGTTCGACTCCTCGTCTCCGAAGGTGGTGCCGGTGCGCCTGAGGCCGCCGACGGGGTGCGGATCGTCGACTACGGCATCCGAGGCATGCATCTGGCCTACGACCTGCTCGACGGGTGCGACACGCTCGTGCTCATCGATGCCGTCCCGGGTGACGGTCCGCCCGGCGCGGTCGATGTGCTCGAGGTCGATGCTGATTCGATCAGCGCTGCCGCGCGCGACGGCAGGGCGGGTCTCGATGCGCACAGCATGGACCCGGTCGCCGTGCTGTCCGGCGTCACCGCGCTCGGAGGCGAACTCCCCCCGACGTATGTCGTCGGCGCCCGCCCGCAGGATCTGGACGAGGGGATCGGACTGAGTGAACCGATGGCGGCCGCTGTGCCCGTGGCGGTCGACGCCGTACGCACCCTGCTCACACGACTCCGGGAGTCGGCTCCGGAGTCGGACGCCCGTCGCGCACGAGAGGTGATCTGACCATGTGCCTGGGTATCCCCGGCCAAGTCGTCGAGATGCTCGAAGGATATGGCGACCAGCTCGCGCTCATCGACGTCGAAGGAGCGCAGCGCAAGGTCAACATCGGCATGCTCGACCTCGACGAACAGCTGCTGGAGCCGGGCGACTGGGTCCTCATCCACATGGGGTTCGCGGTCGAGCGTGTCGACTCCGCCGGAGCGGCCGCGGCGATGGCCGGGCTGGAGATGATGGGCAGGCCGCGAGAACCCGATCAAGTCGGGGGTTCCGATGACTGAGCTGGCCGCCTCGACCCGGCCCACTTCTCCGCGACCGCCGACACCCGGGCCGGTGCTGTTCGCCCGCTACGCCTTTCCGCCCAACTCACACGGGTTCTGTGGGCCCAACGACTCCCAGGCGTTCTTCGAGTACGGCGTCGCCGCGCAGGACGACGGGCTGCGGGCTATGTCCCAACAGTTCGCGGGTGCCTGGCCGTATCTCGAGCTGATTGCCGAGGCGACCGGCCTCGACGACCCGTTGGACCGTCGGGTGGTCGAGGCCTACTGGGTCGGGACGCAGCGGCTCGACCAGGTCAGCCCCAGCGCCGTGGGCAAGTCGATGGAGGAGCGCTTCCGTCGGATGACGGGGACGAAGTTCTTCACCCTGACCGAGAGCGTGCTCGGAGGCGGCGTCCCCCACCACAGCTTCGCCGTCTTCTGCATCTACCCGTGGACCGGGCTGCTCACCGATGGGCGCAAGGCCAAGCAGGCGCTCACCGTCCTCGACCGCTGCCGGATCCGCTGGGGCCGCGTGCTCGGCGTTCAGGGCGACCAGGTCGTCGTCGAGTCCACTCCCCTGACCTACGACGGTCACCAGTTGGCGCTGGGGCCGCCCGAGACCGAGACCGTCGTACGCTCCGTCGACGGCATCAGCATGATCGACGACCTCGACGTCGGCGACTGGGTCTCCCTGCACTGGGAGTGGGTCTGCGACCGGGTGACCCCCGCCCAGGTGCGTGCTCTCAAGCACTACACCGAGCGTCATCTCACGATCGTCAACGAGGGCAACCTGCACTCGGGACCAGCGGCAATGCTGGAGCGTTCTGACTGAGCCGCGTCCGGTCAACCGGCCGCAGCCCCCGCCAACGGCCAGAGCCGCAGCAACGACCAGTTGACCAGGTCCCCAGGTGCATGCCGCGGAGGACCCGGTTCACGGATGACGAGCTCACCCGACTCCGTCTCGACCACGTGATCGGAGTGCGGCCCCTGGAACCTGACCGTCCTCAACCGACCACGCAGATCTCCCCCCAGCCGCGCCCACTCGGGTCGCACCAGCGCCGACACCGCACCGCCCGCAGGGGCGACGTCGGGGGCGTTCACCGCGATGACGGCGCCTGCGACGTTGACGCTCACCATGCCGGCGGGACCGTTGACGACCACCCCCTTGAGCGTTGAGGCCGGACCGGTCAGGCGCGCAGCCCATAGATCCACAGGCTCGTCATACACCTGCTGGGGGGTGCCGAGCTGCACCAGGCGCCCACCATTCAACAGTGCCACCCGGTCGGCGAGCCCGAGGGCTTCCTCGGCATCGTGGGTGGCGTACAAGCCACCCGCGCCGGTCGCCTCCCTGCGCAGCACCAGCTCGTCGAGGAAGACGCCGCGCACGTGCGTGTCGAGGTGCGCGGTCGGCTCGTCGAAGAGATACAGCGAGGCCTCCCGCGCCAGCGCCCGGGCCAGGCCGACGCGTTGCTGCTCGCCGCCCGACAGCTCCACGGGTCTCCGGGCGGCGAGGTGTCCGATGCCAAGTTTCTCCAGCAGCTCGGTAGCTTCGACCCGAGCCGCGCGACGGCGTCCGCCTCGACGGCGGATGGGGTAGGCGACGGTATCGACAGCGTTGAGGTGTGGCCACAACGCATAGCTCTGGAAGACCACGGCGACGTCACGGCGCTCTGGCGGCTCGGCCTTGGTCGGCGACGCGACGCACCGTCCCTGCAGCCAGATCTCTCCTCGCGTGGGCGGTCGGAAGCCAGCAACCGCATGGAGCAGCGTCGACTTGCCGGACCCCGACGGACCGAGCAGGGCGACGACCTCGCCCGCGCGTACGTGGAGATCGACTCCGTCGACGGCGGTGAGGTCGTCATACGCCACCGTCAGCGCCCGCAGCTCGAGAACGTGCGCGCTACCGATCTCATCCGGCATGCGCGAGCTCCTTGCGTCGATGAGCCGAGCTGGCCTGCGGCGCTGGCCGCAACCGTCTGATCAACAGCCAGCCCGGAACTGCGGGAATCAGCAGCATCAGCGTCAACAGCACGGAGAGCGCAGCCGTCGGACCGATCCGTCCGAGCTCCTGGCTGTTCAGCACGATGACCGCGAGTGTGTCACTGCCCGGCCCGTACAACAGGCTCGACATCGTGATCTCGTGCAGCGCCGTGATGAAGCAGATCAGCCAGGCACCGATGAGCGCCGGCGCCAGCGGTCGTAGCGCGACGGTTCGCGCGGCCGTGACCGGTCCGGCACCGCTGGCGCGAGCCGCGTGCAGCTCACCGACGGGCAGTCGATCGACGGCGCCGGAGATCGGTCGGTGGGCGAACGCCCACAGCTTGGCCAGGTAGGCCAGCAGGATCAGGGTGAGCGTCCCGCCGATCCACCGCCCGTAGGTGATCAGCAGGGCGACCGCGAGCGTCGACCCCGGCAGCACCAGTGTCACTGTCACCACCGTGCCGAGCACACGTCCGCTACGTCGCCGCTCGAGCACCGCGACTGCGACACCCAGCACCGTGAGGATGCTGGCCGCTGCGACTGCGAGCGACACGCTGCGGCCCAGTGCCGCATAGGTGCGGTCGTTGAGGACCACCCGGAAGTTGTCCAGCGACCAGTGGTCCGGAGTCGGGGTGACACCGACCGCGGGAGTCACCGCGGCCGTGATGAGCGCGACCAGGGGAAGCACCACGCCGACCATCAGGTAGATAGCGATCGCGGTTGCGATCGCCACACCTCCGCGGCTGCGGGCCGGCACGACCGGTGCGCCTTCCGTGATCGCCATACGGGATACGCGCAAGCGCGGGCCGAGGAGGAGATCAGCTGGGATGACCACCATCATCGTGACGACGACCAGGAGCAGGGCCAGGGCGAGGGCCTCGACGAATGTGGCCGGGTCGCTTCCCAGCGACAGGTCGCGGTAGATGAGCGTGGTCACCGTGGTGAAACCCGCCGGAGTCCCCATGACCTGGGGTATCGCGAAGCTCTCCATCGTCAGCACGAACGAGAGCACGGCGGCGGCCGCCATCGACGGACGTAGCAGCGGCAGGGTGACGTGCCGCAGCGCGGCGGCACCAGTGGCCCCGGACGCCCGGGCCGCCCGCTCGAGGTTGGGCTCGGCTCGCACCGCAAGACCTACGGCGGTCAGCACGTAGGCCAGCGGCGTCGTGTTGACGACCAGCACCGCCCAGACACCCCAGGGACCCTGGACGGCCGCCCAGGGAAGCCCGACGAGGATGTCGGTGAACCCGGCCCGGGCGTACGCCTGCGTCCAGCTGTAACCGAGCACGAACTGTGGCACCAGCACGGGGAGCATGACGGCGACGCGCCACCAGGCCCTTCCGGGCAGATCGGAGCGCCGCAGGGCCAGGGCCAACAGGGCACCCAGAGGGACCGCGACGACCGTTACCGCGACCGACAACAGCACGGTGTTGGTCACCGCCGTGCCCAGCCCCGGTCGACCCCATACCTGGTCGAATCCTCCAGAGCTCTCGGTCCCGACGACGTAGACCAGGCGAAGGACCGGGACGATGACGAGCACAGTCACCGCGGCACCCACGACGACCAGGCCGGCTCGGAATCCGATGCTGGCAGGCCTCACGGGCATCGTCAGCCGCCGAAGATCTGCTGGTAGTCGCCCAGCAGTGTGTCCTTCTTCGCGGAGAGGGTCGACCAGTCGGGACTGACGATCGGAGAGTCAGCAGGCAGCTCGGGGCCGGTGACTCCAGGGAGCGTCGGATAGGACCCCGCCTTCGCAATGAGCTGCTGGCCCGGCTCGCTGATGACGTACGAGATGAAGTCCTTCGCCAGCGCCGAGTCGGCGCTGTCCTTCGCCAAGGCGATGGGTCCGTAGATCGCCACCGCGCCGGGTTGGGGCCAGACGATCCCGATCGGAGAGCCGGCGTCCATCGAGGCGTAGGCGGAGTTGGCGATCGTGATGCCTGCGGGTGAGGTGCCCTGGGCCACGGCGTTGACCACGTCGTCCGGCGTGCTCAGCTGCGCTGCGCCCTGCTGCTTGAGCGCTTCGAAGAAGCCCATCCCGTACTCGGGGTTCTGGTCGAAATAGCCCAGCGCTCCCAGCGCTGATGCGGCGATGTTCGGGTCCGGCAGCGCCACGGGACCGTAGACGGGCTTGGTCAGGTCGGACCAGCTCGTCGGCGGCTCGACGCCGTCGTGGTAGATGGCGAGCATGTAGAGGACAGCAACGCCGACATAGTCGTCGGTGCGGAACCTCTCGGGAATCGTGGCAGCGGCGTCGGGGGTCCAGCCGCCCACGAGACCCTGGTCGACATACCCCTGCATCGTGAGCGGATCGCACGCCCAGACGAGGTCGGCCTTGAGACCGCCGGACCTCGCGTCGCCGGCAATGCGGGCGTTGAGGTCACCCGTGGGGGCACGGAACAGGTTGACCGACGTGTTGGGGTGATCGGACTCGAACTGCTTGATCACGGGCTGGATCGTCTCGTCGCTCACGCACGTGTAGACGGTGATCGCGTCGTTGCTGTCCGACGAGCCTCCACCACCGCAACCGATCGCCGCCAGCAGCAAAGGGCCAACGGCCAACAACCACCGCATTGTTTGACGCCGGCTCCGATGGGGCATCGGGCGAGGCGTCGCTGCTGCCAGGGGCGGCCACGTGTCAGACATGGTCGGCAGCATACGCCCGATCGGTCCCGTTCAGGTCTGTCCAGAACCGCCCAAGAGTCGTAGTGTCGGGACTACCCGAGGGCTGTTGCATCGGCCCGTGCTCAGCGGAAGGACCGAGCGTGACGTCTGGCGGTGGCTCCCAGTCGGTCCTGACGCCATCGCCTACCCGGAACTCCCTGCGCCACCGTCGACGCATCGTGGTCACGGGCGTTGTGCAGGGTGTCGGTTTTCGCCCCTTCGTCTACACCCGCGCCAGTCGGCACGGGCTGTCCGGCTGGGTCCGCAACGACGCCAGTGGTGTCGTTGTCGAGGTCGAAGGTGACCTCGACGCGCTCGCTGCCTTCGTGACGGCGCTCCACGACGAGACACCACCGCTGGCGGTCGTCGAAACCGTCGACGTCACCGAGGTCCCGGCAGAGGGGGGCACCGGCTTCGCCATCGGCTCGACGGACAGCGCCGGCTCGGTGCGGACCCTTGCCTCACCGGACATCGCCATGTGCGCCGACTGTGAGGCTGAACTCACCGACCCGGACGACCGTCGCTACCGGCATCCGTTCATCACGTGCACGAACTGCGGTCCCCGGTTCACGATCATCACGGGGCTCCCCTACGACCGGCCCACGACCACGATGGCCAGGTTCGCCATGTGCGACCCGTGTGCAGCCGAGTACGCCGACCCCGCCGACCGACGGTTCCACGCGCAAACGATCGCCTGCCCGGACTGCGGACCTCGAATCGAGCTCGTGGACGTCAACGGCGCCGGCTGCTCGGGAGAGGACGCACTGGCCGGTGCGCGCGCCGACCTGACCGCCGGACGCATCGTTGCCGTCAAGGGGATCGGCGGCTACCACCTGGCCTGCGACGCGACGAACCCGGACGCCGTCGCCGAGCTGCGTCGCCGCAAGCGGCGCGGGGCCAAGCCCTTCGCGGTGATGGTTCCCGACCTCGAGACAGCGCGCCTTCTCGTCGAGGTTTCCGAGACTGCGGCGGACTTGTTGACCGGCATCCGCCGCCCGGTGGTCGTGCTCCCCCGACGCACCGACATGGGGTCCACCGTGTGTGACGCCGTCGCGCCCGGGAACCCCGACCTCGGCATCTTGTTGCCCTACACGCCGCTCCATCTGTTGCTGTTCGGACTCTCCGACGACAAGGCCGGCCCCCCAGCGCTCGTGATGACGTCGGGCAACCTCTCCGGTGAGCCGATCGTCGTCGACGACGACGCGGCCATGGTCCGGCTGGGCTCGCTCGCCGATGCCTGGTTGCGCCACGACCGGCCTATCCACGTTCCCTGCGACGACTCCGTGACCCGGGTCGTCGGCGGCCACGAGATCCCGATCCGGCGGTCCCGCGGCTACGCCCCCCTTCCACTCGCGTTGCCCTTCGAGGTCACCGCGACGCTGGCCGCCGGGGCCGACCTGAAGAACACGTGCGCGGTCGCCGCCGGGCGTTACGCATGGCTGAGCCAACACGTCGGTGACATGGACGACGTCGCCACCATCGACGCCTTGACGGCGACACGAGCTCACCTCGAGACGCTGACGGGGGTCCGGCCCGATCAGGTGGTGGCTGACGCCCATCCGACGTACCGGTCGACCACGTGGGCACGAGACACCGCCGGAGACCGGCCGTTCCGGACCGTCCAGCACCATCACGCCCACATCACCGCGGTCATGGGCGAGCACGGCCTCGACGGCAGCTCCCCCGTGATCGGCTTCGCGTTCGACGGCACCGGCTACGGCACCGACGGCGCGGTGTGGGGCGGTGAGGTGCTCCTCGCCGACTACAGGGGCTTCCGTCGGTTGGCCCACCTGGCCTACACCCCTCTGCCGGGTGGTGACATCTCAGTTCGTAGGCCCTACCGCATGGCGCTCGCCCATCTCTACGCCGCCGGGGTGGCGTGGGATGACGAGATCCCCTCCGTCGCGGCATGCCCCGACGATGAGCGGCGCGTGCTGTTGCACCAGCTCGAAACCGGACTGGGCACCGTGCCCACCTCCAGCATGGGTCGCCTGTTCGACGCGGTCGCGTCGTTGGCCGAGGTCCGGCATGTCGCAGACTTCGAGGCGGAGGCGGCGATCGAGCTCGAGGCGCTCGCACGTGGGATCGCGGTCGACAGACCTCGCTACGTATTCGGCCTGCAAGACCCGGCCACCCCCGAGGCGCAGTTGTTCGAGATCGACGCGGCGCCTGTTGTCCGCGCGGTGGTCGCGGACGTGTGCGCGGGTGTCGACCCGAGCGCCATCGCGGCCGCGTTCCACAGCTCGGTGGTCGATCTGGTAGCCGAGGTCGCGCGGCGCGCACAGGCGGAGTACGGACAGCTGCCCATCGTGCTGGGCGGTGGCGTGTTCCAGAACGGCGTCTTGCTCAGCGGCGTGCTCGCCCGTCTGGGTGACGGCGTGCTGTGGCCGCGTCAGCTGCCGGCCAACGACGGTGGGCTGGCTCTCGGACAGATCTTGATCTCGGCGAGCGGATGAACCGAAAGACCCGAACAGAAAGGAGAAACACATGTGTCTGGCCGTGCCAGGGCAAGTGATGAGTGTCGAGGAGCGTGACGGCACCTTGATGGCGGACGTCGACTTCGGTGGCATCCGCAAAGACGTCTGTCTGCAGTACATCCCCGACGCGTCCGTCGGTGAGTACGTCGTGGTGCACGTCGGTTTCGCGATCCAGCGACTCGACGAGAAGTCGGCGAACGAGACGCTGGCCAACTTCGAACGGATGGGGATCCTCGAGGAGGAGTTCGGCGACGGCTTCGCCCTCGCTGCCAAACAGGCCGGACTGGATGAAGGAGTACAGGCATGAAGTATCTCGACGAGTTCAGCAACCCCGATTTGGCCAAGCGGCTTCTCGACCAGATCCACGAGAGCACCACACAGCCGTGGTCGATCATGGAGGTGTGTGGCGGACAGACACACTCGATCATCCGGCACGGCATCGACCAGCTGCTGCCTGACAACGTCGAGATGATCCACGGACCCGGCTGTCCGGTCTGCGTGACCCCACTCGAGATCATCGACAAGGCCTTGGCGATCGCGTCGCGGCCCGACGTCATCTTCTGCTCGTTCGGCGACATGCTGCGCGTGCCCGGAAGCACCGAGGACCTGTTCCGCATCAAGAGCGCCGGCGGAGACATCCGCGTCGTCTACTCCCCGCTCGACGCGCTCAACCTCGCGCGGGAGAACCCCGACCGCGAGGTCGTCTTCTTCGGTATCGGGTTCGAGACCACTGCACCCGCCAACGCGATGACCGTGTACCAGGCGCAACGGCTGGGCATCAAGAACTTCTCGCTGCTCGTCTCACACGTGCTCGTACCTCCGGCCGTCGCCGCCATCATGGAGTCCCCGACGTGCCGCGTGCAGGCGTTCCTGGCCGCCGGACACGTGTGCAGCGTGATGGGCACCGCCGAGTACCCGCCGTTGTGTGACAAGTACGGCGTGCCGATCGTGGTGACCGGTTTCGAACCGTTGGACATCCTCGAGGGCATCCGCCGGACCGTGCTTCAGCTCGAACAAGGCCGCCACGAGCTCGAGAACGCCTACGAGCGCGCGGTCCGCCCTGAAGGCAACATCCCGGCGATGCAGATGCTCGAGGATGTCTTCGAACGCACCGACCGCGCCTGGCGCGGCATCGGTGTCATCCCGCAGAGTGGATGGCAGCTCTCCGCGAAGTACCGCGAATTCGACGCGGAGCACCGCTTCAGCGTCACCGACATCCACACCGAGGAGTCGTCCCTCTGCCGCTCAGGCGAGGTGCTCCAGGGTCTGATCAAGCCCCACGAGTGCGCCGCGTTCGGCAAGGAGTGCACGCCGCGCAACCCGCTCGGCGCGACCATGGTGTCGTCCGAGGGTGCCTGCGCCGCGTACTACCTGTACCGCCGGCTCGAGCTCGTGGAGGCCTGACATGACCGACACCGCGAACGGCGTGGACGCGCCCGGCGAACCGTTGGACTTCAACGGCTGGGTGTGCCCGGCGCCGCTGCGCGACTCCCCCAACATCGTGATGGGTCATGGTGGCGGCGGAGCGATGTCCAGTGAGCTCATCGAGCACCTGTTCCTGCCGGCGTACGGCGAGGCGGCTGCGGCGGAGCTCGGCGACTCCGCCGTCGTCGACGTCACCGGAACGGATCGATTGGCGTTCTCGACCGACTCGTTCGTCGTCAAGCCGATGTTCTTCCCCGGCGGGTCGATCGGTGACCTCGCGGTCAACGGCACGGTCAACGACCTCGCCATGTCCGGCGCGCGGCCGCTCGTGCTCTCGACGGCGTTCATCGTCGAGGAGGGCACACCGTTGAGTGACCTCGGCCGGGTCGCGGAGTCGCTGGGCGCGGCTGCCCGAGCCGCGGGCGTCAAGCTCGTCACCGGTGATACGAAAGTCGTCGATAACGGCAGCGGGGACGGCGTCTTCATCAACACCGCCGGCATCGGGCTGCTCGACCCCGACGTCGACATCCGGCCTGACCGGGCCACAGTCGGCGACGTCGTACTCGTGAGCGGCGACATCGGTGTCCACGGTGTCGCCGTGATGAGCTGTCGTGAGGGACTCGAGTTCGGCACCACGGTCGAGAGCGACACTGCGGCACTGCACGGGTTGGTGGCTGACATCATCGCGACAGGCACAGACGTGCATGTGCTGCGCGATCCCACCCGGGGTGGGGTGGCAGCATCGCTGAACGAGATCGGCCGGGCCTCGAAGGTCGGCATCGAGCTCGTCGAGCACCAGCTCCCGATACCGCAAACGGTCAAGGACGCGTGTGGCCTGCTCGGCCTCGACCCGTTGTACGTCGCCAACGAAGGAAAGCTGCTGTGCATCGTGCCGGCCGACCGCTCCGACGAGGTGCTGGCGGCGATGCAACAGCATCCACTCGGACGCAACGCGGCGATCATCGGCTCCTGCGTCGAGGGTCATCCGGGCATGGTGGTGGCCAAGACCGGCCTCGGCGGGACCCGCGTGGTCGACATGCCCATCGGCGAACAGCTGCCCAGGATCTGCTGAGTGACAGTCACGACGCTGAGCGCCGGGGCGCTCAGGTTCGCTCGCTATGCCTACCCACCTAACGAGCTCGGCTACTGCGGGCCTGCGGGGGCGGGTGAGTTCATGGGCATCACGGCAGACGATGCCGAGGCCGAGGTGCGCAGGCGCGCTCGTCAGTTCGAGGGCGCCTGGCACTACCTGGAGGTGATCGCCGCCTCCGCCGGCATCGACGATCCACTCGACGACCGGGTTGTCGAGGCCTATTGGGTTGGCAACGAGTTGCTCGACTCGCTGGCGCCGGACACGTTGCTCGCCGAGCTACGCGTGCGGTTCCGCGGACAGACGACCGGGACCTGGAATGCTGCTGGAGTCCGAGCGCGTGCCCACCACAGCTTCCAGGTCTTCGAGGTCTATCCGTGGGTGTCGCTGCTCGGCGGCCGGGACGACCGGGTGCCGATGAACGTCCTCGAGCAATGTCGGATCCGTACGGGGAGGGTCGTCGCGGTCGAGGGCGAGCAGGCCACGGTGCGCACCAGCCCGCTTGCGTGGGACGGAGTCCGGCTGTCATGGGGAGCGGAGCGGGATGAACAGGTCCGCTGGTCCGATGGCGGCCAGGGCCTCCTGGACTCCGTGAACATCGGAGACCTGGTTGCCCTCCATTGGGACTGGGTGTGCGACGTGCTCGACGAACCATCGCAGCGGGAGATCCTCCGTCGAGAGGGAGCGCAGCTCGCCGCCCTCCCGCACGGCTGAGTCCGATGTCGCCTGGACCGCCGCACTGTGCCCGAAAGGAGGCATGACTCACTCAGCGATGGTTGCTGTGTGCGATCACTCAAAGCCTGTCCGTGACGACCGACCTCGCCTAGGATGACCCGAACGGGCTATTTCTTTCTGGTTCTTCCGGGAAGCCCGTTTGCTGCCTTGTAGCCAGGCTTACCTTTGCTCCTTAGGGGTTGCACCTCCTCAGCACCCACGTTCTCGGAAGGTTCGAATGACCCACCGTCGATTGTTCATTGGAGTGGCGTGCGCCGCTCTCACCACCAGCGCGCTGGTCCTGCCGGCGTCAAGCGCCAGCGCGACCCAGAACTTCGGCGACACCTGTGTCGCCGATGACACGACGACACCGAACACTTGGATCCTGCAGGGCGACTGCGAGACGAGCGCCACGATCGTGATCCCGGACGGGTGGACGCTCGACGGCAAGCAGCACACGATCACAGCCCTGGAGTCGGGCACGCCCTTCTCGGGTCCCATCATCTCTTCGGACACGTCCGTGTCAGGTGCCAAATTGTCGATCACCCGCCTCAAGATCAACACCGCCTTCGGCGGCGTCAGCGGGGTCGACCCGGTCGTCGGCATCAAGTTCGACGGCGCGTACGGCGCGGTCTCCAACACGAGCATCACCGGGGTCAGTCACGGCACCACGGCCGACGACGGCTACGGAATCGAGGTGGACAACTCTGCTGCGGTCGACCTCAGCGGCAAGCAGGTGCGGATCAGTGCCACTACGGTGAGCCGCTACCAGAAGGCCGGCATCTACGTGCACGGGCCGGTCAAGGTCAGCCTGATCAACTCGACCGTGCGGACGAGCACCGACCCCGGCGGAAGCCCGATCCTGGGCCTTGCTGCTGACGCGGTCTCCCTGGCCAGCGGCGCCACGGGCGCGATCAAGGGCAGCACGATCTCCGTCAACGGTTTCGCCGGCACTCCTCGGCCGACCGGTGAGTACAGCACCGGCGTCCGGTTGTACAACACCGGCGGTCGGATCGGTGTGACCAACAGCGTCATCGCATCCTCGACGGACGGCGACATCGGCCTGTCCGTCGACAACGACCCGTCGAGCCTGGTGCGCACGACGGCCGACGTCAGCTGCACTCTCTTCAGCCGAGCGCAGCCGTCGAGCCCCGACCCGTACGGCTACGGCGTGCTCCGATTTGCCGACAACGGCAAGAAGACGAGCAGCCCCATCTCCGACAGCACGTTCGCGGGTTGGAAGCAGGACACCACGATCTACAACGGCACCAGCTTCGGCGCGGGTGACACGAACAACGCAGCCGGACAGTGCCCGCCGAGCGCGCCGAAGTCCGTGCTGGCCCGCGGCGGCGACCACAGCAGCAAGGTCACCTGGAAGGCCGGCAACCCGCTGGCCTACGCACCGGTCACGGGCTACACGGTCCTGGCCAAGGCGGCCGGGCGCAAGCCGATCAAGACCACGGTGGGTGCGGACGCGACCAGCGCCACGGTTGCGGGGCTCAACAACACCCTCAGTTACACGGTCACCGTTCAGGCCAACAGCAACGGCGGCTCGACGAGTGCAACCGACATGCTCTACCCGACCTCGATGAAGTTCGGTGCCAAGCCGGGCAAGATCCGTAAGGGTCAGAAGTCAGTGCTGCGGGGCACGTTGTCCAGCAAGGACCCGTCGGCGAAGCTGGCGCGGCGCGTCATCTTCATCTCGGTGAAGAAGGCGGGCGGCGCCTGGAAGGTGCTGAAGACGGCGCGGACAACTCCGATGGGCACGTTCTCCGTTGGCGTCCGTCCCGGCAAGCGCACGACCTACCGCGCGTCGTACGCCGGAGCTCCGGACCTCGCGAGTTCCCGGCTGACCACCGTGCGGGTCCGCCGCTGACCTCGGCCTAGCGATCCGTCCCGTCGGCCAGCTTCTCGCGAGCTGCCCCGACGGGACGGATCAGGCCCTCCTGCGCCACCGAAGCGATCAGCGCCCCGTCGCGGCTGAACACGTGGCCCGAGGCGAAGCCGCGGGCACCCGAAGCCGACGGTGAATGCTGGTCGTACAGCATCCAGGCGTCGGATCGAAACGGCCGGTGGAACCACATCGTGTGGTCGAGGGATGCCGGCCGGATCAGGGGCGACGAGATGAACAGCCCGTGCGGCACCAGACTCACGCCGAGCAATGTCAGGTCGCTGGCATAGGCGAGCACGCAGGTGTCGATCACCGGGTCGGCCGGCACGGCGCCGGCAGCCCGGATCCAGATCTGGGTTCGGGCCGGCTGAGAGTCGTTCGCCAAGGCCCCGCCGGGACGGGAGTCCCCGGCGTACCTCACGTCCAGGGCCGCCCACTCACGCTCCCAGGATCCGTCGTCACGACCAGTCAGCTGGCGTACGAGGTCTCCGAGGGTCGGGCAGTCGTCGGGGTCGGAAACATCGGGCATCGTGTCCTGGTGTTCGAAGCCAGGCTCGGCGATCTGGTACGAGGCGGTCAGGAAGCAGATCGACTCGCCATGCTGTCTGGCCACGACCCGACGCGTCGCAAACGACCTACCCTCACGGATACGCTCCACGTCGTAGATGATCGGAACCGCCGTGTCACCGGGCCGCAGGAAGTACGAGTGCAGCGAGTGCACGGCAAACTCATCGTCCACGGTCTCGCAGGCAGCCCGTAGCGCCTGCGCCGCCACCTGGCCGCCGAACACCCGTTGCAGCGCGGTGTCAGGCTGCCGACCCCGGTACAGGTCGACATCGAGCTTTTCGAGCTCGAGCAGGTCCAGCAGGTCGGGCACGGAGTTCGGCACGGCTCCGATGATGTCACGCCGGCGTCAGCGCAACCGGCGACGGCGTTGCCACGACCAGCCCATGCCCAACGCCAGGACGCCGGGCACAGCGAGCGTGACCGGAAGGATGCCGGTCGGGTTCAGTCGCCGCTGGTCCGCAACCGTGAGCCGCAGCGCCGGGCTGGACACCACGTCGTTGCCACCCGCGGCGGAGGTCACGACGACGAACACCACGAAGCTGCCGCTGTTGACCGCTTGCAGCTTCCACATCACCTGCTGAGTCTCCCCCGCCGTGACGTCGCCGAGGAAGCGGGTGCGGTTCGATGACCAGTCCTCGGGATCGACGTACACGCTGGGCTTGGTCGAGAGCACGTTGAGGTAGGCGATGGTGCCGGGTTGAGACTCGCCCGTGTCGTTGCGCAGGGTCGACACGAAGCTGAAGCGGCTGCCCAGAGTGCTCTGCAGCTGCGACTGGTCCAGCTCCACCGTCCAGCCGGCCACGGTGACCGACCGATGCTCAGCCGTGACCCCGGCCTGCGACGCTACGCCTTGCGACGGGCCGATCGCGAGGAGCACTGCGCCGGCGACGATCACGCCCGCGAGCAGGCGGTCCACGACACGCATCATGACCACCCCGGAACGAGCCTCAGGCGGCCGGCGACCAGCCAGGCGGCGGCGACCGCGGCGACCGCCGCGACGAGCGGCCCGACCAACCACTCGCCATCGCTGCCGAGCCCGTGGGCGTCGACGACGACTTTGCTCAGGTACTGCAGCCCGGAGGTGAAAGGGTCGACGTGCAGCAGCGCGGTGCCGGCCCAACCGTTCTGCGCCGAGGTCGGCATCTGTGAGGGCGCGAACAGCGCCAGCAACGCGAACAGCGAGACAGACAGGCTGAACCGGTTCGAGCTCGACAAGATGCTGATGAACAGCCCGAAGGTGGCCAGGAACACCGACAACAGCGTGCCCACGACGAATCCAGCCATCAACGCGTCTGCGGCGATTCCAACGCCACGGCTCAGATAGAGGACGTACACCGACGTGACCACGAAGGCCGCCAGCCACAGCGACAGCGCGGCGGCGCCCTTGCCGAGCACGAGGCTGCGTGTCGACACCGGTGTCAGCAGCAGACTCTCCAGAGTCTCGCGTTCGCGCTCGCCGCTGACTCCGTCGCCGGCGACGAGGAGCACCATCAGCCCGGCCACCGCTACCGCCATCTGCAAGGTGAGGTTGACGGCCTCGCGCTGCTCGAGGAAGTTCAGTGCCTGGTTGGACGCCACGAGGTACGAGGTGACGCTCAACAGCACGGAGAACGCCAGCAGCAGCGGCAACCCACGTCCGGCGAGCCACAGGTCGCGCAGCTCCTGACGGCAGACGACCCAGGAATCTCGGGCAAACCCCGGCCGCGCGGACAGCCTGTTCGTCGCTGTCATGACGACGCCGTCAGGGTCAGGAAGGCGTCGCTGAGGCGACCACCCTCGATCTCGAGGCCGAGCACGGCCAGGTCAGCGTCGACCAGAGCGGACAACAATTGAGCCGTCTTCGCGCTGGAAGGGTCGGCCGCATCGAGCTCGACGACGACCGCGCCGGGTCCACGTCCGGTCGACTGGTCCGCGGTGAAACCTGCGGCCGTCAGCACCTCCACGGCCCGGGCGGCAGCATCGACCTTGACCTGGACGATCGCGGTGCGCGGCGCGGCCGCAGTCCGTACGACATCGGCCACGGTGCCCTCGGCAGCGACGCGCCCCTGGTTGAGAATCAGCACCCGCTGGCAGATCTCCTCCACCTCGGCCAGCAGATGGCTGCTGAAGACCACCGTGACCCCGCGTTGTTCGGCAATCCTCGAGACGAGCGCCAGGATCTGTCGCTGGCCCGCTGGGTCGAGGCCGAGCGTCGGCTCGTCGAGGAAGATGACCTGAGGGTCGTGGATCAAGGCACGCGCGATACCGAGCCGCTGGCGCATCCCTCGGCTGTACGTGTCGACCAGTGCCGAGCCGCGTTCGGCGAGACCGACCTCGTGCAACCAGCCGTCTGCCGCCGCGCGGGCGTCGTTGCGTGACCTTCCGAAGAGCTGCCCGTGGTACGTCAACCATTCGCGGCCGGTCTGCTGGCGCGGATACCCGGCGCTTTCAGGCAGTACGCCGATGCGCTCGCGAACAGCATCGCGGTCAGTCCCCGGGACGCCGGCGACAGAGAACGAACCGCCGTCCGGGTCCAGGATCGTCGAGAGCATCCGGATGACCGTCGTCTTGCCGGCTCCGTTGGGCCCGAGGAAACCGAGCACCGTGCCCGTCTGAACCTCCAGGTCGAGCCCAGCGACGGCCAGCGTGTCTCCGTACCGTTTGCTGAGTTGGTGGCTCTCCACCGCCATCTCGACCATGACCCCAGGCTAAGGCGCTTCCGCTGAGCATTTCCTGAGAACGCCGCTGGACGGGTCAGGGGTGCAGCCAGGCCACCACCTCGGGCGGTGCCAGAGCGGCGGCGCGTTGTTCGTAATGCCGGACTTGGGCGTCGGTCATGAGGTCTCGCCAGCCGCCCGAACGACCCTGCCGGAAGAATGCTCCGACATCCTTCAGCACGTGACCACGCCCCGGTGCGAGGGAGTCGGCCCGGGACTTCATCGCCGTGAAGGTCGCCGCGTCGACCAGCTCGGACCATCGATCTTCGGGCACCGTGATGCCGAGCTGGTCGGCCAGCCGGCGCATCTGCCCGTCGAGATCGTTCAGCAGGTCGTCGTAGTGGACGAGGATCACGGTGGGCTGGCCGGGCGACGCGGAGTGTCGACGCTCCCAGGCGTCAGCGACGTGGTGGAAGACGCCCCTGATCGAGTCCATGCTCTGCCGGGGATCTGCATCGCTGTCGATCCACCGCTGGAGGGCCTCCGCCAGCGGGCGCCGTACGGCCGGCTTCTCGGGTTCGGTGAGCGCGGGCTGCCCGAGCAGACGGCGGATGGCGTCCCGGTCCATGTTGTCGCCCTGGTGGTAGAGCGAGATGTACATGTCCCGGGGATCACGCGCCACCACGACATACGTCGCCCGCGGGTCGAGCACGACACCGTCGAGCGGCGTATGCGTCTTGATGAAGCGACGATGTGTCTGCACCTCGAGCCGGTCGACCACCTCGTCGAGCGGCTCGATCTTGTGGTCGAGCCAGGGTGACATGTCGCCCAGCGGCTCCGGCAGCTGAGGCGTCTGCAGGACGAGCAGCGCGCAGATCATCTGCATCCAGGTGGTGCCGCACTTGGACCGGGTGCTGATGACGATGTCGCCCTGCCGAAACCGGAAGTCGAGCCACCGGCCGCTGTCCTCATCGTTCGACTGGTAGAGAAAGGGCGCTGCATCCATGGCGCGACTCTAGACAACCCGCTCTCAGGGTAACTATTCGGTTGCATCCCCGCGATCGTCGGTAGCGTCCCCCCGGTGGAAGCCGTAGAGCGACGCGACTACGAAGGGGCCGCAGACCTGCGGCTCATGCAGCACGCGGTGCAGCGCACCTGGACACCCAGGAGTGGATGGCACATCGGTGATCTGGCCTGGCGGCGCACCGCGAACCCTGGGCAGGAGTCGGCGTGGCGTACGTCCCTGTGGGTCGAGGACGGGTGCGTGGTGGCCTGGGGATGGGCCGAGCTGCCGGGCCATCTGGAGTGGTTTGTCGATCCCGGCGGAGCGCACCTCGCACGGACCGTCCTCGACTGGTTCGACGACGTCGCGACCGGCGACGCGCGTTCGCTCACCGCGTTGGACACCGATGCCTACCTGATCGCGGCCGCAGAGCAGGCAGGTTTCCAGGCCGCACCGGACACCCCGTTCTTCCAGCATTGCCACCTCGAGCTCGACGAGGCGCTACCGGCGCCGCGCGTTCCCGACGGTTACCGAGTCCGCGCGGTGCGCGAGGACGAGGCTGCTGCCCGGGCAGCGGCGCACCGCGTTGCCTGGCGACCCGGTCGCATCGGCGAGCTGCTGGTCCCGCCCGTGGACCTCGGTCCGGGCGAGTCGAGCGTCACGGCGGCCAGCTATGCCGAGGTGATGAGGAGCTGGCCGTACCGCCACGACCTCGACCAGGTGGTCGAGGCTCCTGACGGCAGCATGGTCGCCTTCGCACTCGGCTGGCTCGACGCCGCCAACGGTGCGGGCGAGCTCGAGCCAGTCGGCACCGAACCGCACCACGCGCGACGAGGCCTCGCTGCGGCGGCCAGCCTCGCCTCCCTGCACGCCATGCGGGCGGCCGGAGCCACCCGGGCTGTCGTCTACCCGCGTGGCGACCCGGCGTACCCCGTCGCGCGGCACCTGTATGGCCGCCTGGGCTTCCGCCCCGTGGCCCGGTCGGTCACCTACACCCGCTGAGTCGCTGTCCGAGGCCTGACGAAGTAACGGCCCTGTCCCGAGTGCCCTGTGTCACCATGACCAGATGGGCAGGCTGCCGAGGTTCGACCGCTGGGACGACTGGATCGGTGACCGCCTCGAGAGCGCCCTGCGGCACCGCCACCAGCGTCGCTTGCGTCGGTTCGGCTGGGGCGACGTCATGCACCCGGAGCAACGGGGCTGGTGGTCGCCCTGGATCCCGGTCCGCAAGGGCAACACGGTCGAGGTCCTCATCGACGGGGTCGAGGCGCTGGCCGCCATGCAGGACGCGATCAGGGGCGCACAGCAGTCCGTGCACATCGCGGGTTGGCACTCCAGCCCCGACTTCCGGCTGACGCGTGAACCCGGGTCGCCCACCCTCCGGGACCTTCTTGCAGATGTTGCCCAGCGCGTGCCGGTCCGGGTCCTGATGTGGGCAGGTCCACCACTGCCTGCCTTCCAACCGACCCGGAGGACGGTCAAGGCCGCCCGCCGCGAACTCCTTCGTGAGTCGAAGGTCGAGTGCGAGCTGGACGACCGAGAACGCACCATGCACTGCCACCACGAGAAGATCGTCATCGTCGACGGCTCGACGGCCTTCGTCGGGGGGATCGACTTCACGGCCCTCCAAGGAGACCGCCACGACCAGCCAGCCCATCCCCCTCGTGGCCCGCTCGGGTGGCACGACGCAGCCATGCGTCTACGTGGTCCGGCCGTGGCCGACGTGGCCAGTCACTTCATCTGCCGTTGGAACGAGATCACCGGGAACGACGTACCGGCCCCTGAGCCGCAACCGCCTGAAGGGGACGTTGAATTACAGGTGCTCAGGACCGTTCCCGATCGGACCTACGACTTCCTCCCGAACGGCGAGTACACGATCCTCGACGCCTACCTGCGGGCCTTCCGGTCGGCCGAACACCTTATCTATGTGGAGAACCAGTTTCTCTGGTCGCCCGAGGTCGTGGACGTTCTCGCGCACAAGCTCCAGCATCCGCCGAACGACGACTTCCGGCTCCTCCTCGTGCTGCCCATCAAGCCGGCCAACGGCAGGGACACGACCCGGGGCCAGCTCGGCCGGCTGGCGGCTGCCGACCATGGCGCTGGGCGACTGCTGGCGACGACGATCAGCGCCAACGGCGGCGATGAGTCCTCGGCGGTCTACGTCCACGCCAAGATCGGGATCGTCGACGACCGCTGGCTGACGATCGGCTCGGGCAACCTCAACGAGCACTCGCTGTTCAACGACACCGAGATGAACGTTCTCACCTGCGACCCGGCGCTGGCCCGGGAGACCCGGCTGCGCCTGTGGGCCGAGCACACCGAGCGCTCCCACGAGGAGGTCGCCGGCGAGCCGCACACGGTCATCGACGAGATCTGGAAGCCGATCGCCAAGGAGCAGTCCCGGCTCGACGACGCCGGCCTGCCACGGACGCACCGGCTCACGCTGCTCCCCAGCATCTCCCGCCGGACGGACCGTCTCGAGGGACCGATGCGGGGGCTGCTGGTCGACGGCTGACGGTGCTTGGCGCTCCGTCGTACTGTGGTGAGGGTGAGCGACCCCCACACCCCCGCCCCCGCCCTCACGACCCTCGCCCAGCTGCGCGAGTCAGGTCACGAGCACCACACCGTCAAGGCCGAGGTACGCCGCAACCTGGCCGACCGGCTGCGCGCCGGCGACGACACGTTCCCGGGCATCGTCGGCTTCGACAACACGGTCCTCCCCGAACTCGAGACCGCTCTCCTGGCAGGGCACGACCTCGTCCTGCTCGGCGAGCGCGGACAGGGCAAGACGCGGCTCATGCGCACCCTGACCGAGCTCCTCGACGAGTGGACGCCCGTCGTCTTCGGGTGCGAGATCAACGACCACCCGTACGCGCCGGCCTGTCTGCGCTGCCGCACGCTGGCGGCAGACCTGGGCGACGATCTCCCGATCGCCTGGCGACACCGCTCCGACCGTTACGGCGAGAAGCTCGCCACCCCCGACACGAGTGTCGGGGACCTGGTCGGCGACATCGACCCGACCAAAGTGGCTGAGGGCCGGACCCTCGGTGACCCCGAGACCGTGCACTACGGCCTGCTCCCCCGCGCCAACCGAGGAATCTTCGGGCTCAACGAGCTGCCCGACCTCGCCGAGCGCATCCAGGTCGCGCTGTTCAACGTGCTCGAGGAGCGCGACATCCAGATCCGCGGGTACGCGCTCCGGCTGCCCCTCGACCTGTTGCTCGTCGCCTCGGCGAACCCCGAGGACTACACCAACCGCGGCCGCATCATCACTCCGCTCAAGGACCGCTTCGGCGCCGAGATCCGGACCCACTACCCCCTCGAGGTCGAGGACGAGATCGCTCTCATCGCCCAGGAGTCGGAACTGGTCGCAGCCGTCCCGGGCCACCTCATCGAGGTCATTGCTCGGTTCACCGACGAGCTCCGGGGATCCACCGCCATCGACCAGCGCTCCGGTGTCTCGGCCCGGTTCGCGGTGGCGGCGGCCGAGGGGATTGCCGGCGCGGCCCTACGGCGCAGCGCGCTCAGCGGCGAGGACGACCCGGTCGCGCGCGTCGGTGACCTGCCGCCGGTGCTCGTCACACTTCAGGGCAAGGTCGAGTTCGAGATGGGCGAGGAAGGCCGCGAAGAGGAGGTGTTCGGTCACCTCTTCCGGCTGGCTGTCGCGTCGACGTTCCGCGAACACCTCGCCGGTGTCGACCTGACCGGGTTCACCCAGCACTTCGTCGAGGGCGACACCGTCGAGACCGGGGCGCTCGTTCCCGCCGCCGACCTGCTTGCCCAGCTGGGCACCGTACCCGGGCTGTCCAACGTGCTCGACGGGCTCGATGTCGGCGAGGACAACGTGTCGCCGGGGCAGGTCGCCGCCGCCGTCGAGTTCGTTCTCGAGGGACTCCACCTCACCCGCCGACTGTCGAAGGACAGTGTCGGCGGGACGACGGTGTACGGGAACTGACATGCCCGGATGGCGTCGGGGCGGGCGTGGCCGTCGCGCCGACGGTTACCGGTACGGCGCGTGGCACGGCGGACCCGACCCGCTGGAGGCGCCCTTCGACGTACGTGCCGCCGTCGACGAGATCGGCAACGACATGCTCGAGGGCCGCTCGGTCCGCGAAGCGCTGAGAGACCTCCTCCGGCGCGGCACCGACGGCCGGCGCGGACTGTCCGAACTGCGTCGTGACATCGAGCGTCGGCGCCGCAACCTGCGCCGACGCGGCGACCTCGCGGGCACGCTCGACCGTGTCCAGCAGCAGCTCGACCAGGTACTGGCCGCCGAGCGCGAGCAGCTCGCTGGTGAGGAGGGCGACGACGCGCGCCTCGCCGAGATGACGCTCGACGACCTTCCCACACAGGTCGGCAGCGCCGTCCGGGAGCTCGCCGACTACGAGTGGCACTCCGAAGAAGCCCGGGCGGGCTACCAGCAGATTCAACAGATGCTCCAACGCGAGGTCCTCGACGCCCAGTTCGCCGGCATGAAGCAAGCGCTGTCCGGCAACGATCCCGAGGCGATGCAACGAGTCCGCGACATGCTGGCCGACCTCAACACGCTGCTGGCCGACCACGCCCGAGGACAGGACACGCCCGAACAGTTCGACGGGTTCATGGACCAACACGGCGAGTTCTTCCCCGACAACCCGCGCAACGTGGATGAGCTCATCGACTCCTTGGCGCGACGTCAGGCGGCGGCCGAGCGGATGATGCAGTCGCTGTCGAGGCAGCAGCGCGCCGAGCTGGCGGAGCTGATGGAGCAGGCGCTCGGTGACGTCGACCTCCAGAGTCAGCTGGCGCAGCTGCAGGACAACCTCGCGGCGCTCCGCCCCGGCATGGGGCGTGGTCAGCCGCCGGCTGACATCAGCGGCGACGAGCCGCTCGGCTACGGCGAGGCCGTTAGCGCGGTCGCCGACCTCGCCGACCTGGAGGCGCTCGAGCGCCAGCTCGGGCAGGACTACCCCGGCGCCAGCCTCGACGACATCGACGTCGACGCTCTCGAGCGGCAGCTCCCCGCCACCGACGTTGCCGACCTCGACGCGTTGCGACAGCTCGAGTCCGAGCTCGAGCGGCAGGGATACCTACGCCGTGACGCGGATGGACTGTCCTTGACGCCGAAGGCCCTCCGTCGGCTCGGTGAGACGGCGCTGAAGCGGATCTTCGCGCAGCTCGACGCGGACGCGCGCGGCGACCACGACGACCAACGCTCGGGTGCTGCCGACGAACGAACCGGGGCTTTCCTACCCTGGAGTTTTGGCGACGAGCGTCCGATCGACGCGGTCCGGACCGTCCAGAACGCCGTACTGCGCCGCGCGTCACGGCGCGACCAGCCTGGCCAACGGCGACTCGACGTGGAGGACTTCGCCGTCGCCGAGACCGAGCGTCGTACGACGGCAGCGGTGGCGCTGTGCGTCGACCTGTCCTTCTCGATGATCCAGGAGGATCGCTGGCAACCGATGAAGCAGACCGCCCTCGCCCTGGCCCACCTCATCGCCACCCGGTACCGCAGCGACGCACTCGAGATCATCGGCTTCGACCGCACCGCGCGTCGGCTGACGCCACTGCAGCTGGCCGAGGTGGAGCCGGAGTGGGTCCAGGGCACCAACCTCCAGCACGCGCTGAAGATCGCCGGCCGGCACCTGCGTCGACACCCGGAGGCCGAACCGGTGGTCCTCGTCGTCACCGATGGCGAGCCGACCGCCCACCTGGACAGCGAGGGCTACCCCAACTTCCACTGGCCTCCCACTGCCGGGACCGTGAGCGCCACCGTCGCCGAGGTCGACGCGATGACCCGACTGGGCGCCACCATGAACTTCTTCCTGCTGGGCGACGACCCGGGGCTCGCGCGGTTCGTCGATGCCGTCGCACGCCGGAACGGCGGTCGCGTGCTCACCCCGGAGCCCAGTCGGTTGGGTGAGTACGTCGTCGCGGACTACCTGCGCGCCCGCCGCCGCCGCCGTCGAACGGCCTGATCCTCACCATTGCGCCACCCGGGCCATTGATTTGCGCTGTCGCGCCATCATCGGCGGGCCCAGACGTGCCATTGATCGCTCGTGATACCGGGTGATCCTCGCAATGAAGCAACACCACCGCGGTGTTGCTCGAGGAGGTCATCATGAAGAAGTTCATAGGAATCGCAGCCGGAACCTGCGCGATCCTGCTCGTCGCCGGCGTCGCCTGGTCATCGAGCGGAAGCGCTGCCCCCGGGTCGAAGCACCACGGCTGGCCGGTCTCGCACGGAGCAGGGGCCAAGGCAACGGCCGCAGTCGCCGCGGCCGCGAAGTCCGGTGACCACGTCCTCACGGTCATCGAGCACGAGGTGCGTACCGCCGGCGTTGACGTCGGCGATCCCGGCGACAGCCCTGGCGACTACTTCCTCTTCGAGGGCAGACTGACTGATCCGCAGACCGGCAAAGTCGTCGGGTGGGACTCCGGCAAGTGCATGATCGTCGTATGGACGTTCCGGTGTGACGCAACGGTCAGGATCAACGGCAAGGGCAAGATCGATGTTGCCGGATCGTTGTTCAGCGAAAGCGACAACCGTATCGCCATCACCGGCGGAACCGGGGGTTACGACGATGCTGACGGCCAGCTCATCGTGATGGACCAGCCAAGTGGGGACGCGCAGCTGACCTTCCTGCTCGAGCGCTGACCGGCGCGTCCGGGACGGCGACACCACCGCGAATTGCGGGAAAGCGCACCCGTCGTACGGCGTGTCGACTCTGCGCCTTCCCGCAAACTCGCGAGATCACTCTCCAACGACCCAACCAAATGCGCGGGCTATCGCGTCAAGCCAGTCAAGAGGACGATAGAGAAGCCCGAGCCCCTGGAGGGACCTGATGGCGAGCCGTGACACGGCCGCATTCGCGGAGTTTGTCGAGGCACGGTCGAGACCGCTGTTTCGCGCTGCCTACCTCATGGTCGGTGACCATGCGTTGGCAGAGGACCTGCTGCAGGAGGCGTTGACCAAGACCTACGTGGCTTGGCCGCGACTCCGTGACGTCAGCAAGGCGGAGGCGTACACCCGCAAAGCCATCACGACGACAGCGATCTCGTGGTGGCGGCGCAAGGCGTGGACGAACGAGCGCCCGCGCGGTGACATGCCCGATGTCGGGCGGGGCGCAGGAACCGACGAGATCGACCAGCGCGACTGGCTGTGGGCAGAGCTGCAGAACCTCGCGCCGAAGCAACGTGCCGCGATCGTGCTGCGGTACTACGAGGACCTCACCGAGGCCCAGACGGCTGAAGCGCTGGGAGTGACGGTGGGGACGGTCAAGAGCCAGGTATCGGACGGGCTGCGCAAGCTGAGGTCGATCCTCGGCCCGGACGTCATGCTCGTGGCGAACGAGCCCGATGGGATGGCGGTAGGACGATGAGCGAACTGTTGAAGGACGTCATGAATGATCGAGCCGCGGCTGCGGGGGGACCGCACCTCGACCTGGACGCGATCGTGTCCAACGGCAACAAGCGCATCCGGCGCAACCGGGTGATGGTTGGCGTGGCGACCACCGCCGCCGTGATCGCCGCCGTGTTCGCCGTGCCGGCCGTCGTCGACCGTGATTCGCTGGGCCAACGAGACCTTCAGCCGGCCACCACGAAGCCCGCGTTCGAGACTCGGACCACGTCGTGGGCCGTCGACACGACCATCTACTACGGCGATGACGCCATCGACGTCTCGCCTCACACCGTCACGTCGTTGGTCCAGACCGACTACGGGTTCGTGTTCACCGCCCCCCAGGGCGATCACCAGGGCGTGTACTGGACCGATGCCGAGGAAACCAGACGCATCGGGGAGACCAACCAGGTGGCCGGCACGATGCTTGCCGCCGACGACTCCGGCCCCTACGTCGAGTGGGTCGACACGGACGCCAAGCCGCTGCCCGAGTTCGTGGTCTTCGACACGAGCACCGGCAAGGAGGCCGCCCGCACCAGCGAAGGGAACAAGGCTCCTGCCCACCAGGCTGACGAGTTCGACCTTCCGGTCGTGCATGCGATCGACAGCGGCACCGCCTACTGGCACAGCAGTGCCGGTACCGTCGCCTACGACCTGCGTGACGGCACCCAGCAGGTGGTGATGCCGCACACGGGCCCGTCCTATCTGTTCGATGTGGCGAGCGGACTGTTCGGTCACGCGTCGTTCGATGACCTGGCCAGTGCCGTGACCACCACCATGGAGGGCAGAAAGCCCGTCATCCAGGGGGTCAACCCGATGTTGTCGCCGGACGGCACCTACGTGGCCACGACGTGGCAGCAGACCCTGCGGATCAGCGACATCGCGACCCAGCGGGACGTCACGCCCACGGCTCGTGACTACCAGACCGTGCTGCTCACCCAGTGGATCGACGACACGACGTACGCCGCAGTCGGCACCACCGGAGAGAACATCTACCTCGGTCCGGTCGACTCGCTCGTGTGCAGCGTCACGGACGCCACGTGCCTCGTGCAGAACGCGCAGATCGGTCCGCTCGACCGGCTGGTCTTCCCGGTCGGCGGGAGCATCACCGACCGCTGAGACAGTTACCCGGCGCTTGCCCGGCTCTTCGCGGCGTGGGCATCGGCTTCCCGCGAGTAGTTCGGATCGGTCACCAGCCTGCTGCTCTTGGCGCTGTAGGCGAAGTACACGACCAAGCCGATGCCCATCCAGATGAGGAACCGGAGCCAGGTTGCGGCAGGAAGGTTCAGCATGAGGTAGACGGCTGCCAGCACGGCGAGCACGGGGACGACCGGGACGCCCGGGCAGCGAAAGGCGCGTTCCAGATCCGGGCGCTTCCTGCGCAGCACCAACACCCCGATCGCGACCAGGGTGAAGGCGAACAACGTGCCGATGTTCACCAGCTCGGCGAGCTCTGTCAGCGGGACGAACGTCGAGATCAGCGCCACGGCCACTCCGGTGGTCAGCGTTGTGCGGACGGGGGTGCCGAAGCGTGGACTGACCTTGGAGAACACCGACGGAAGCAGTCGGTCTCGACTCATCGCGAAGAAGACCCTGCTCTGCCCCATCATCAGGATCATCATCACGGTCGTGAGCCCGACCAGGGCACCGACGGAGATCGTCGTCGCGATGCCCGAATGCCCGACACTACGGAAGGCTGCAGCGAGCGGAGCTTCGACCTCGATCTCGGAGTACTTGACCATGCCGGTCACGACCAAGGAGACCGCGACGTAGAGCACGGTGCAGATGCCCAGCGAGGCCAGAATCCCGATCGGCATGTCACGTTGAGGCTTCTTGGTCTCTTCGGCGGCAGTCGCCACGATATCGAACCCGATGTACGCGAAGAACACGAGAGCGGCTCCGCTGAAGATGCCGCTGATCCCGAACGTACCTGTGGAGAAGCCCAGGTCCTGTAGCAACGACGATGTCGGCGCCGTGCCCGGTGCAGCCTCTGATCCGGCTGGTGGGATGAACGGGGAGTAGTTGCCGGACTTGATGAAGAAGATGCCCGCGAAGATGACCAGAAGTACGATGCCGAGCTTGATGACCACCATCACGAAGTTGAACTGGGCAGACACCTTGATTCCGGTGCAGATGAGTGCCGTCAGAGCGAGCACGATGGCTGCCGCGATGATGTTGTGTCCCTCGCCGTAGGCCCAGCCCGGAATCGTGATGTCTGCCTGGGCCATGACGTCAGCGAAGTACGTCGACCAGCCGACCGCGACCGTACTTGCGCCCAACGCCAGTTCCAGGATGAGGTCCCAGCCGATGATCCACGCCACGAGCTCGCCCAGGCTGGCGTAGGAGAAGGTGTAGGCCGACCCAGCGACGGGGACCGTGCTGGCGAACTCGGCGTAGCACAGTGCGGCCAGTGCGCACGCGAGGCCGGAGAAGACGAAGGACAGCGCGACGGCTGGTCCGGCTTTGGCACCGGCGGCCTCGCCGGTCAGGACGAAGATGCCCGTCCCGATAATGACGCCGACGCCGAACACCGTGAGCTGGAGGGCACCGAGCTGCTTACGCAGCTGGTGCTCCGGCTCCTCCGTGTCTCGGATGGATTGCTCGATGGTCTTGGTGCGAGACAAGTTCATGAGTGACTTCCTGACGGGCCGACCGCTGCGAATTCTCGGCCATCACCCTAGACCGAGTCAGGACAGTCTGCAGATCAAGCCGTTCCCGTCGTCGAGCGTCGCTCGGTCTCTGTCTGGGGATCCAGTCCGGCCACACGGGCCGTGATGTCGCGCGACAGGCTCTGCGGTCCGAGGCCGATGGATTCCAGGACGCTGGCGCGTTTGCCGTGCTCGAGGAACTTCTGTGGGACCCCGAAAATCATCGTCGGGGCCTCGACCTCGGCGTCAGCAAGCGCCAGTTGGAGCGCACTCCCACAGCCCCCGACGCGACCGTTGTCCTCGATGCTCACCACCAGGCGGTGCTGTCGGCCGAGCTCGACCAAGGTCGGGTTGACCGGCTTGACCCACCGCGGGTCGACGACAGTGACGCCGATGCCCTGGGCCCGCAGACGGGAGGCCACGTCGAGGCTGGTGGCCGCCATGGCGCCGACGGCGACGATGAGCACGTCGGGCCCACCTTCACGGTAGAGCACGTCGACACCACCGACGGCGTCGATGGCAGGCAGGTCGGGCTGCACGGCTCCCTTCGGGATGCGCAGCACGGTGGGGGCGTCGTCGACGTCGACAGCTTCTCGCAGCAGCTCGCGCACACGCAGGCCATCGCGCGGAGCAGCGAGGCGTAGGCCCGGGACGACCTGGAGGACCGACATGTCCCACATGCCGTTGTGAGATGCCCCATCGTCACCGGTGATGCCGGCCCGGTCGAGCACGAGCGTGACACCGCAATCGTGCAGTGCCGCGTCCATGAGGACCTGGTCGAAGGCCCGGTTGAGGAAGGTCGCGTAGACCGCCACGACCGGATGGAGACCAGCGAGCGCCATACCCGTCGCCGCGGTCACGGCGTGCTGCTCGGCGATGCCGACGTCGAACGTGCGATCGGGGAACTTCTCGGCGAAGCCGTACAGTCCGGTCGGGTAGAGCATGGCGGCGGTGATGGCAACCACGTCTTCGCGTTCGGCACCGATCTCGACCAGCTCGTCGCGGAAGACGTCGGTCCAGATCGTCGGCGCGGTGGCCAGGACCTCACCCGTCTCGGGGTCGAAGGCTCCGAGCGTGTGGAAGTTGTCCTCGTCGTGTCGCTCGGCAGGCTCGTAGCCGTGCCCCTTCTGGGTGATCGCGTGGACGAGCACCGGGCCGCCGAAGTTCTTGGCCTGGCCGAGCGCCTGCTCGAGCGCCTGCCGGTCGTGGCCGTCGATCGGGCCGACGTACTTGATTCCGAGGTCTTCGAACATCCCCTGAGGCGCGAGCGCGTCCTTGAGGCCCTTCTTGATCGCGTGCAGCGCGTCGTACAGGGGTGGTCCGACGAGCTTCGTGCGGTTGAGCCGCGTCTTGACCTGCGCCAGCACCTGTTCGTAGCGCGGGTCGGTACGCAGCCCGGCGAGGTGTTCGGCGAGACCGCCGACGGTCGGGCTGTAGGAGCGACCGTTGTCGTTGACCACGATGACGAGGCGGGAGTCCTTGGCGGACGCGATGTTGTTGAGCGCCTCCCACGCCATGCCGCCGGTGAGCGCACCGTCGCCGATGACGCTCACCACATGACGGTCGTCGCTCTGCAGCGCATAGGCAGCGGCCAGGCCGGCGCCGTACGACAGGGACGTGGAGGCGTGCTGGTTCTCGACGATGTCGTGCTCGGACTCGGCACGGCTCGGGTAGCCCGACAGGCCGCCCTCCTGGCGCAGTGTCGAGAACTCGCCGGCTCGGCCGGTGAGGATCTTGTGCACGTACGCCTGGTGTCCGGTGTCGAAGACGATCCGGTCGCGCGGCGAGTCGAAAACTCGGTGGATGGCCATGGTGAGCTCGACGACACCGAGGTTGGGACCGAGGTGGCCGCCGGTCTTGGAGACCTGGGTGACGAGAAACGTGCGGATCTCCTCGGCCAGCTGGAGCAGCTGCTCTTCGTCGAGTTCGCGCAGGTCACGCGGTTCCTCGATCCGGTCGAGCAGGCTCATGGGGCCCCTTCCGTCGTACGCCGTTTCTCCGTGTCTGCGGAGTTTCCCTCAGCCCGAGTGTAGGTGCCTGGTCTCGGCACTGCCGCGCGGCCTCGGGCGGCTGTTGCGGTCATCACGTGGGGCTACAGCCTGGCGCGGAACTGCCTGCCGCGGAAGGCCTCTTCGATCAGGCCGACGGCGCGACGGATGCGTAGCAGGCGGGCGCCCTCGCGCTCCCACATGGCGATGGCGCCCTCCACAGACTCGGTGGGCAGGAAGTCACGCAGGCTCGTGCGAGCTTCGGAGATGCCGCGCTGAGCGGCGTTGATGCTCGCCTCGGTGTGGAGCGCGGTGAACCGGGCCAGGACGATGGGGTGCCGCCGGAGACCCTGGTAGATCCGGTAGTCGGGCGGGCACTGGTCGAGCAGCCATCCGATCGCGGTGTCCTCCCACCAGGGAGCGCCCGGTGGTCGGACCTGATCGGGCCATCCTGGTGGGGCGTACGCTGTCACGTCTCGACGATAGCACTCATTCGAACAGGTGTTCGACTGTTACTTGGCTCTCTCGCGCCGGTCGACGGATCGGGAGGTTGTACAGGTCAAGCGCACCGTCACACCTGCACAACCTCCCACTCTGTAGGCCGAGCGCCGTGATCTCGACGGTCGCTACCTGGACGTGTCGAAGGGCTCGGGCACGGTATCAGGCTCCGGCCAGCCGAAGCCTTTCCTCGGACTGGTACTGGAGCGCTCCGGCAGCCACGAGGTCGTGGTCGAACAGAATCTCGCCACGGGCATTCCAGGCTGCAGGGAACAGGCTGGCCGCCCAGGCCACCTCACGCTCCTCGGCGGTGAACCGCCGACCGACCGCCTCCTCGTAGGCCTCGATGAAGGCCGCCGAGCTCGCCAGCGGAGCCAAGGTCGGCACGTTCGTGCTGGCGAAGCAGCCACTCGCCGCACCCACCAGAGCAGACTCGCTCGACACCGCGAGGCTGTCCCAGTCGTGGACAGTGTGGATCGTCTCGCCCTCCCACGTCAGGTTCTGTGCCTCCCAATCGGCATGACCGACAACCAACGGGAGCTGAGCCCGGCCGATCCGCGCGCGTACCCGCAGGCGAACCCTCTCGAGCCACTCCGGCAGCACGACCCGGGTCTGCGTCTGTCGGGCGGCGATCACGTCGTGGCGCGGCCAACCGCCCGGCTCGTGGTTGTCCCACTGCACCCACAACGGGTTGGGCAGCAGGTTGGGCACCGGCCCAGGCAAGGTCTTCGTGATCACCATGACCTCGGCGAGGACGCGCGCCGACTGGACGGAGTGCCGGCTGCCGTTGTCATCGCGAACCGCGCCGCCCGGTCGCCACTCCTCCGCGTGCACGGTGACGAAGTCGCGGGTGATCGCGTCGGTCAGGGGGACGGCGCAGGGCACGCCGGCCACCGCCAACCGCCGCTGGATGTCGACGCATCCCGCAGCCCGACCACCTTCGCTGGGCCGCGACTTCACCACCACCGGGCGGCCGTCGTCCAGCCGCACACCGACCACCTCGGACATCTCCCCCGCACCGAAGATCAGCGACCGCACGCGCGAGTGCAGATACCGCTCACACCACCGGTCGAGCCACGGGGGCGCTTCCTGGGTCGTCACGCGGGCAACCGTGCCAGGCGGCCAGCCGATGCGCAACGGGGTTGCACCCTGGCGCCTTCGCGAATCTCAGGGCAACGGCCAGTCGCTGAGCCGTCTGGTCAGCCGGACGTCCTCTTCGGCGAAGCCGAGCGACTCGTAGAACGCGCGCGCCTGCGCGTTGGCTGCCCCGGTCTCCAAGGTCAGGTGCTTCACGCCCCGGTCACGCGCCCAGTCCTCGGCGCGTCCCATCAGCAACCGACCTACCCCGTGCCCGGCCCGGTCATAGGAGACCACGAGCTCTCCGACGTAACCGTCGACCTCGCCGGCGAAGTGCTCTCGCTCCCCCACCGACACGAACCCCACGACGGCCCCCGATTGCTCGGCAACGAACAAGGCACGGTCGGAGTCCGCCGACCGATCGATGGACTCGCGCACCCATGCGACCACGGCCCGGCGTACGTCGTCGGGATCGCGCCACGGCGCGACCCCCTCGGTGAGGCGCGGCGCGAGCGCCAGCACATCCGCCTCGTCGCCGCTGTGAAAGTCCCGAATGTCCACCCCGTGCTCGTTCACCCCGCCAGTGTGCCCACTCGGACTACGTTGACACCATGCCTGAGGGTTGTCTGTTTTGCGCGATAGCGAGCGGTGAGGTTCCGGCGGCGCTGGTCATCGAGACCGATGACGTGGTCGGGTTCCTCGACCATCGACCCCTGTTCAAGGGACACACGCTGATCGTTCCGCGGGACCACCACGTCACGCTGGCGGACCTGCCTCCCGAGGTGCTGACCCCGGTCTTCACGGCAGCCCAGCGGCTGGCAGCCGTGATGCCGGCCGAACTCGACGCGCAAGGCACGTTCGTGGCCATGAACAACATCGTGAGCCAGTCCGTGGCCCACGCCCACGTCCATGTCGTGCCGCGCACCAAGGGCGACGGACTCCGTGGCTTCTTCTGGCCGCGGACGAAGTACGCCCAAGGCGAGGCGGAGCAGTACGCCGCCAGGCTCCGGGCGGCGTACGGCACCTGAGCGTCAGTGCCGCAGCACCGGGCCTTCGACCGGGATCGGCGGGACGTGCCCAGTCGGCGGCCGGTCGCGAGCAAGCCGCCGGCCGATGTCAACGAGGGTGGACCGTTCACGCAGGTCGAGTTCGTTCCACTCCACCCAATCCGCCTGGTCGGTCGACCCTTCGGCCTCGTGGCGCAGCACTCCCCCGACGATGCGCACCCGGTAGTAGATCCCGACGTTGTGGTGGCTGGCACGGGGCGTTCGCGAGTCGACGCCGAGCAGCGCCTCGACCTCGACGTCATAGCCGGTCTCCTCAGCGACCTCGCGGACCACGGCGTCAATCGGGTCCTCTCCGTGCTCGACCTTCCCGCCGGGCAGCGTCCAGTGTCGGTCTGTGCGGTCCTGCGACACCCAACGGGCCAGCAGGATCTGGTCGTGACGTAGGCAGCTGGCGTAGGCGGCGAGCCGGAAGCTCTGTTCGGTCATCATCGTCCTTCTCGGTGCGGAATCAGGTGTCAGATCGTGGTGAGCTCGACGTCGGTGACGCGGATGGCCAGCGCAGCTTGCAGCGCCGCGACCTGGTCTGCCAGCGCATCCTCGGTCAACGCGGGTGCAGCCGGAAACATGCGGACCTCGATCCGACGGCTGTCACCAGCGCCGTCGAAGCGCCAGGACGCCACGAGGCGGCCGCCTGCCAGCACGACGGACGAGAGCAGGCCGTTCTGTTGCTGCCAGACCTGAGTCAGGTGCTCGGCCGGCAGGAACCGGTCCCGCGTCTTCGGGTCGTAGCCGAGGATCAGTGCGTCGAACTCCGGGAGCAGCCGCACACCGAGGTCGCCTCCACCCCGTCTTCCCGACGAGTCCGCGAGGTCGTAGTAGGTCTGCCCGTCGGGTCCCGGCCGCTCGGACAGCTCGTCGCCGAGCGCGGCCAGGGCCTGGTCGACCTGACGCAGCCCGGCCCCACTCCACCACGCGACGTCTCGACGGTTCGCCGGTCCGTAGGCTGCGAGGTGCTGGCGGGTCAACGCCACCAGGGCCGCGCCTGGATCAGCCAACCAGCCGACCCGATCGTCCGCCAGGGCCTCGGCCGCGACCCGGTAGCCCGGCGCCGCCTGCCGGTCCCAGCCGGCGTCCCCCATCGGCCTGCGGATCAGCCCGCTGTGGACATGTGCGAAGGCGCGCCCGAGACCGGTAGTGCGTGCCCGCTCAGCGGACTCAGGTCCTTCGTGGTGCTCGAGCCACGCGGCCAGGTGCGCACGGAGCTCGTCAGGGGTCCGCCACGTGTCTGTCGCAAACTCCTCGATCCCAGCCTGCACCTGTGCCGCCGTCGTCCGCTGCAGACAGAGGTTTCGGGTCCAGCCCTTCTCCATCACCCGGCGAGTGACGGCGTCGAGCAAGGGGTGCTGTTCGTGCACGCAGGTGTGGACGGTACCCCGCAGATTGGACCCCCGAACGAGGTCACCCGACTCGTACGCCGCGGTGACGTCGGCGTACGAGGCTCCCGGGAGCCGCGACGCGACGGCGACGAAGGGCGCGCGGGCAACCTGCGACTGGATCGGACCCACCCGCCGCACCAGCTCGACCACAGACGCCGGGCCACGTCCACGGATCCGGGGGAACTGGCGACTGAGGGTCGCGGTGCGAAGCTGCTCCCAGGTGTAAGCGCTCACAGCTGAGGCATCACGCGACTTGCCACCAGCTCGAGGTGGTCGAGATCGGCGAGGTCGAGGGTCTGCAGGTAGATGCGCTGACACCCCAGCTCGGCATACTCACCGATGCGCTGGACGATCTCGTCCGGCGTGCCGGCCAGGTCCTCGGCACGCAGCTGGTCGAGGTCACGGCCGATCGCGTCGGCGCGGCGGGCCACCTCGGTGTCGTTGGCACCACAGCACAACGTGAGCGCGTTGGACCAGACCAGCGAGTCAGGGTCGCGCCCCGCCGCCACGCACGCGTCGCGGACTCGGCCGAACTGCACCTTGGTCGTCTCGACGTCGGAGAACGGCATGTTGAACTCGTCGGCGTAGCGCACGGTGAGGTCCGGGGTGCGTTTCTTGCCCTTGCCTCCCAGGATGATCGGCGGTCCGCCTGCCTGCGCGGGCTTGGGCAGCGCGGGCGACTCAGCGAGCTGGTAGTGAACGCCGTCGTACGAGAACGTCTCGCCAGCGGGAGTGCGCCACAGGCCGGTGAGCACAGCCAGCGCCTCCTCCAGCCGGTCGAACCGCTGGGGAGTGGGGGGAAAGGGGATCCCGTAGGCCGCGTGCTCACGCTCGAACCAGCCGGCACCGATGCCGAAGTCGACGCGCCCGTCGCTCATCTGGTCGACCTGAGCGACCGTGATCGCCAGGGGACCGGGCAGCCGGAACGTCACCGAGGTCAGCAACGTGCCCAGCCGCACCCGGCTCGTGTCGCGGGCCAGCGCCGCCAACGTGGCCCACGAGTCGGTCGGACCGGGCAGTCCGTCGGTGCCCATGCCGTACAAGTGGTCGGACCTGAAGAATGCGTCGTAGCCGAGATCCTCGGCCGCTCGCGCCACGCGCAGCTGATCGTCGTACGTCGCACCCTGCTGCGCCTCGATGAACACCCTCAGATCCATGCTGTCACTCTGCCACGGCGGGGCGACAGGTCAGATGAGACTGCGCACGACAAGGGCGACGGCACCGGTCGCGCAGACAGCCAGGATGCCCCACCGCAGGTGACCCGGGTCGACGCGCCGTCGCAGCACCTTCGAGAACAAGAATCCGGCGACCAGCGCGGGAAGCAGCAGCACGGCCAGCACGAGCTCCCTGAGCTCGAGGCTGCCGGCGAGCCCAAGCCCGATGAGGCTGAGAGTCGCACCGGCCAGGAAGTACACCGCGAGCGTGCAGCGTACCTGCCGGGGGTCACGGTGCTGGTAGACCAGCGCGAGCGGCGGGCCACCGATCGACGTCGCGGTCCCTGTCACACCGGAGACGAACCCCGCCGTCGTCAGGGAGGTCCTCGTCACCGGGATCTCGAGGGTGTGGATCGTGAGCGCCACGGCCACGAGCACCATCACGCCAACGCTCAGGCCGATCGCCCGCTCGGTGAACGTCGCCACGAGCAGCACACCGACGGCGGTCCCAGGCAACCGGGCGGGCAACGCCCACCACAATCCCGGCCAGTCGATGGCGTCGTGCTCACGCACCAGCGTCACGACAGGCATCGCCGCCGACAGCCAGAGCAACAGCCCCGGGACGAGGTCGGGCGCCAGCAGGGCCGTCACCGGCGCCGCCACGAGTCCGACGCCCAGCCCGACTGTGCTCTGCACCGCCGCGCCCACGAAGACCGCAATGACGAGCGCAGCGACCGTCCAGGCGTCCAGACCCAGGTCCACTCCCCCGTGGCCGCTCAGTCCGTCAGCAGGGAACGCAGGACGTACTGCATGATCCCACCGTGGCGGAAGTAGTCGGCCTCGCCGGGGGTGTCGATGCGGACGACCGCCTGGAACGACGTGTTGGTCGTGTTGCCGTTCTTCTCGATCGTCGCCGTGACCTGCACGGTCTTGGGGGTCCGACCCTCGTTGAGCTCGGTGACTCCCGTGATCGTGAACGTCTCCTCGCCCGTCAGGCCGAGCGACTCGGCGGACTCGCCCTCCGGGTACTGCAACGGCAGCACACCCATACCGATCAGGTTGGACCGGTGGATCCGCTCGTAGGACTCAGCGATCACGGCTTTGGCGCCGAGCAGCGCGGTGCCCTTGGCGGCCCAGTCGCGGGATGAGCCGGAGCCGTACTCCTTGCCGGCCAGGATCACCAGCGGCGCACCGGCAGCGGCATACGCAACCGACGCGTCGTAGATCGTCGTCACGTCGCCGGCGCTGAAGCCCTCGCCATCGACGAACGCCCTGGTGAAGCCGCCCTCGGTCCCGGGTGCCAGCTGATTGCGCAACCGGATGTTGGCGAACGTGCCGCGGATCATCACCTCGTGGTTGCCGCGGCGGGACCCGTAGGAGTTGAAGTCTCGCGGCTCGACGCCGTGCCCGGAGAGGTAAGCACCTGCGGGCGAGTCCTTCTTGATGGCACCGGCGGGCGAGATGTGGTCGGTGGTGACAGAGTCGCCCAGCTTGGCGAGCACCCGTGCGCCATGGATGTCCTCCACGGGCGTCGGCTCGGCCGGCATGCCGTCGAAGTACGGAGGCTTGCGCACGTACGTCGACTCGTCCGCCCACGCGAAGGTGTCACCGTCAGGAGTCGGCAGACCCTTCCAGCGCTCGTCGCCTGCGAAGACGTCGGAGTAGTCGTCGGCGAACATCTCGGCGGTGATGGAGCTCGCGACGATGTCCTCCACCTCCTTCACCGACGGCCAGATGTCGCGCAGGAAGACGTCTTTGCCGCTGCTGTCCTGCCCGAGCGGGTCGTTGAGCATGTCGACGTCCATCGAGCCGGCCAGCGCATACGCCACCACGAGCGGGGGCGAGGCCAGGTAGTTCATCTTGATGTCAGGGTTGATCCGGCCCTCGAAGTTGCGGTTGCCTGACAACACGGCCGCCACGGCGAGGTCGGCGTCGTTGACGGCCTGGCCCACCTCGGGGATCAGGGGTCCGGAGTTGCCGATGCAGGTCGTGCAGCCGTAGCCGACGAGGTTGAAACCCAGCTTCTCGAGGTACGGCGTCAGGCCGGACCGGTCGAAGTAGTCGGTGACGACCTTGGATCCCGGCGCCAACGACGTCTTGACCCATGGCTTGCGCGCGAGACCGCGGTCGACGGCGTTCTTCGCCAGCAGGGCGGCACCGATCATCACCGAGGGGTTGGACGTGTTCGTGCACGAAGTGATCGCGGCGATCGCAACCGCCCCGTGGTCGAGCTCGAACTCGGTGCCGTCCGCGAGGCGCACCGGGGTCGGTCGCCGCGGCCGGTCGACCGCATGACCCGCGTGGTGGGGCGCGCCGTCGCCGTTTCCGGACGTCACAGCCGGCGGGTCGCTGGCCGGGAACGAGTCAGCCGAGCCCTCGTCGACAGAGGAGCTCACGCCGTGCTGGGGTTGGTGACCGGCCTCGACTTCGCGGTCGACATCGACGTAGTCGAGCAGGGCGGCGCGGAAGCCTTCCTTGGCGTCGGTGAGGGAGATCCGGTCCTGTGGCCGTTTCGGTCCTGCGATCGACGGGACGATCGTGGAGAGGTCGAGCTCGAGATACTCGGAGTATCGCGGTTCCTTGTCGGCGTCGTGCCACAGACCCTGCTCCTTGGCGTACGTCTCGACGAGCGCGACCTGCTGATCGCTCCGCCCGGTGAGGCGCAGATAGGTCAACGTCTCGTCGTCGACGGGGAAGACCGCGATGGTGGAGCCGTACTCCGGCGACATGTTGCCGATCGTGGCGCGGTTGGCCAGCGGCACGGCGGAGACGCCGGGGCCGTAGAACTCCACGAACTTGCCGACGACGCCGTGCTCGCGCAGCATCTCGGTGATCGTGAGCACCAGGTCGGTCGCGGTCGTGGCCTCCGGCAGCTCACCGGACAGCTTGAAGCCGACCACACGCGGGATGAGCATCGAGACGGGTTGGCCGAGCATCGCCGCCTCGGCCTCGATGCCACCGACACCCCAGCCCACGACACCGAGGCCGTTGACCATGGTGGTGTGCGAGTCGGTGCCGACGCAGGTGTCGGGATACGCCAGCGTTTCGCCATCCGCGCCGCGGGTGAAGACGACCTTGGCGAGGTGCTCGATGTTGACCTGGTGGACGATTCCCGTGCCGGGTGGGACGACCTTGAAGTCGTCGAAGGCGCCCTGGCCCCAGCGCAGGAACTGGTAGCGCTCGAAGTTGCGCTCGTACTCGAAGTCGACGTTGCGCTGGAACGCGGCTGAGGTGCCGAAGACGTCGGCGATGACGGAGTGGTCGATGACGAGCTCGGCCGGGGACAGCGGGTTGATCTTGGCGGGGTCTCCGCCGAGGTCCTTCATCGCCTCGCGCATCGTGGCGAGGTCGACGATGGCGGGCACGCCGGTGAAGTCCTGCATGATCACCCGTGCCGGCGAGTACTGGATCTCCTTGCTGGGCTCGGCATCCGCCTCCCACCCGGCCAGCGCCCTGATGTCGTCAGCAGTGATGTTGACGCCGTCCTCGGTCCGCAGCAGGTTCTCCAGCAGCACCTTGAGGCTGTACGGGAGGCTCTCGACGTCGAGACCCTCGCCGCTCACGGCATCGAGGCGGTAGATCTGGTACGCCGTACCAGCCACATCGAGGCTCGCCTTCGCGCCGAAACTGTCCACCGCCGGACTCTGGGGGCTCATTAGCTGCGTCTCCTTCGTGGGTTGCACTGACGCCAATCCGCTCGTCAATCCGCTAAGTATCTTGATATCAAGATACACCATGTGGACCGGGTGCTCTACCTCGCTCTCGCGACCCTAGCCGGGGCACACGCTGCGACCGGGACCGGCCGGACCAGCGGAGTACTTTGTCGCTGAGCGGCGACCAACGGCTGCGGATCCTCCTCATCGAGGCCGGCCCCGACTACGCCAGCATCGATGAGCTCCCGCGGGACGTGGCGGACGGCGCCCCGGGGGTGATGATCGCCACGCACTCGACGTGATGGGTCATCGGGAAGACCCTCCTCGTGCTGAGCGTGGGCGCGATTCGTCGTGATCGGCTGCGATCAGGAGCCCAAAGTAGCCGCTGACCTGCGGCGTTGCCGCTTGGGCCACCCTGATCGTCGGCACACGTCTGCGGCCCGCTGAGAGTGAAGCGCGCCCAAAGTGCGCCATGGAGCACGCGGCGTCGGTTGGTCGCAAACGACCGCAGTCTCATGTTTCGTCTCGGGCCAGCGGGGGCCCCGCTGGGTAGCTTGAGATCGAGCCGACGGCAGCCCTTGGGGAGCCCCGATGGGCAGAGCTGTTGGTCAACATCGATCACGACCTGATCGAACTGCTCGACGCCCCAGGCTGCCGAGTCGACCGGGGCGGGGCGACGCAGGTCTCGACGGTGTGCAGCGACATCTTGGACGTGGAGTTTGCCGATCAGCGAACCCCAAGTTCCTTGGCGATTGCCTTAGCCGCGTGCCTGGCCTGTTTGGCGGCATACCCGATCTGTGCGGCGCGTGGGACGAAGCCGATGAAGCGCAGCCCGGGTGCGGCGGGCACCTTGCCGGTGGCTGTGGGGCGGCCCCGCTCGTCGAGCACGCCGAGGTGGCCGACCAGCTTCGCCAGCCCGCGTCTGAAGCCGGTCGCGCAGACGAGGGCGTCCGGGCGGATGCTGCTGCCGTCGACGAGGCGCACGGTGTCACGCGTCAGCGACTCGACTGCGCCAACGACATCGAAGGCACGGTCACGGATGGCGGTGATGACCTCGCGGTCGACGATCGCAGGAGCGACCCCGAGCCGCTCACTCCGGGCGAAGAGTCCCTCTGCGGGTGCGGGGAGTCCGAACTCGCTCAGGTCGCCGATGGCGATTCGCCGCCCGAAGCGGGCGATCGCATCCGCGATCCGGATTGGCGAGTTGTGGAGAGGGATGGCGATCAGGTCACCGGGCAGGCCCAGCGGACCTTCGCGCAGCATGATGTTCGGCGGTGTTCGTACTGCAAGCCAGACCTTGCCTGCGCCGCCGGTGGCCAGGTCGAAAGCGAGCTCGAGGCCGGAGCTGCCGGAGCCGACGACGAGGACCGTACGCCCGGCGAACGCAGCGGGGTTAGCGTAGTGCGAGGAGTGCACCAGGTCACCGATCCACGACTCGCGACCGGGCCATTCGGGCACGAAGGGCTCGTGGTCGTAGCCCGTCGCCATCACGACTTGGGGAGCGTCGATGGCATCGTCGGAGGTGATGACCCGCCAGCCGTCCCTGCTCCGGTCGATCCGCTCGGTCGCGCAGCTCAATCGCAGCTCGATGCCGCCATCCATGGCGTGCTGCTCGAGATAGGCGATCATCTGGTCGCGGGTGGGGTAGGTCGGTGTTCCCTTGGGGTACGGGCGCTTCGGTAGGTGCGAGAACTGCCGTCCGGTGTTCAGGCAGAGTCGGTCGTAGCGGCTGCGCCAGGATGACCCGACCTGGTCGGCCCGGTCGATCACCACTGGTTGGATGCCGCGGTCGGCGAGCGCGACCGCGGCCGAGAGGCCCGAGGTACCGGCACCGATGATCACGACCTGGTGGGGTTGCATGTCAGACCCGCCTTGCGTTCACGGCGCTCCGCGGGCCGGCGAGCACCGCGTCGATGGCCAGATGTCTTTCCATCGCTCCAGCATCAGGCTCCTGCCTCCGGAGGTAACTCCCAGATTTCTGGGCTGTTCCCAATTGCTGTGGGCCTATCGTGGAACCATGGACGCCGACCGGCTCGCCGAACAGCTGCGCGGCTTGGCACGTGACGGTCTGGGATGGACCGAATACGTGGCCGTAGCCGATCAGCTGCTCGGTAGAACCATCAACTTTGACCGGTCGTGTTGGCACACGGTCGACCCGGGCACGGTCCTGCTGACCGGCAGCGTCAACCGCGCGGTGACCTGCAGTGGGTCGTGGCTTGCGCAGTACGAGTACGTCGTCGAGGACGTCAACAAGTGGAGCTTCCTCGCTCGCTCCGGGCAACTGGCCGGAGCCACGAGCCGAGCAACCCACGGCGACCTGATGCGCAGCGCACGCCACCGATCCCACCGCGAGGTCGGGATCGGCGACGAGCTGCGCGGCAGCATGGTCGACGGGGACGGCTACTGGGCCGCCGTCGGGCTGCTCCGCGACGAAGGCCGTGCCCGGTTCGCCGACGCGGATGTCACCCTGCTCGCCCGCCTCTCCGCTGTTATCGCCGCCGGCGCTCGTCGCGCGCTGGTGAGCACAATCGCAGCCGAGGCGAAGGCGGACACGGTCGGCCCCGGGGTGGTGACCTTCGACGCAGACGGCAACGTCGAGTCACTGACACCCGCGGCCGAGCAGTGGATCGGCCTTATGACCGAGAACCCGCCACCGGACACACCCGGGGAATCAAAGGTCCTTCAGGCCGTGGGGGCCAGAGCCCGCAACGCGACGAATGGTGACCCCCTGGAGACGGCGGCACGCGCCCGCCTGCGAGCCGCCGACGGCACCTGGCTCCTGCTCTACGGAAGTCGTCTCAGCGGTGGAGAGGGTCGGACCGTGGTGGTCATTCAGCAGGCCTCGCCGTCGGAGGTCGCGCCGCTCGTTGCTCTCGCGTACGGGCTGACCCCACGCGAGGTGGACGTGACCCGCATGTGCATCGCCGGCCTCGCTACCAAGGAGATCGCCGACCAACTGCACCTCTCGGCGTACACGGTCCAAGACCACCTCAAGGCGATTTTCGAGAAGACGGGTGTGCGGTCGCGTGGAGCGCTGCTCGGGCAGGTATTCCTCGAGCACTACATTCCCCGCTGGCAGCCCCTGCAGAACGCACCCGAAGGCTGGCACGGCTACCAGTCCCGGACCCCCTGAGCCCGGTCTTGGCGCGCCGATGGCTTCAGTCTGAAACGCTCCGCCGCAGGTCAGAGCCAATCTTCTCCAGCAGCGCCACGCACTCGACGTGATGGGTCATCGGGAAGATGTCGAAGGCGCGCAGCGACTCCAGTCGGTAGCCCTGTGTCTTGAAGGTCGCGACGTCGCGTGCCAAGGCTGCTGGGTCGCAGGCGACGTACGCGACGACACGTGGCCGCTGGCCTGCCACCCGCCTGACGACGTCCTTGCCGGCGCCCGCACGAGGCGGGTCCATCACGACCACATCGAGGCGACCCTGTGCCTGCCGGCTGCGCACGAAGCGATCCACCCGGTCGAGCACCGGCCGTACCTGCGGCAAGTCGGCGAGGTTGGTACGCAGGTGGTCGAGCGCTCGGCGATGTGACTCCACCGCCACCACCGCCCCGTCCTCGCCGACCGCAGCCGCCAGCGCGCCACTGAAGAGACCGACGCCGGCGTACAGGTCCCAGCAGCGTTCTCCGGTGAGCGGACGAGTGCCGTCCAACACCGCGGCGACCAACGTGTCGGCAGCCCCGGGGTGTACTTGCCAGAAGTCGCCGGCATTCACCCGCCAGTCGCGGCCGGCGGCTTGCTCGGTGACGGTCGGAGCCGATCGCGCGTCGGTGAAGACCACCTGTTCACCGCGGCCTGTGACGACCGAAGTGGCCGACTCGGCACCCGAAGCCAACGCCTCGTCAGCCACAGGCAGATCGCGGTGGGCGATCCGGCAGGAGGCGACCGGAATGACCTCGTGCGATCGATGCGCCAACAGGCCCGGCTGATGGCCGCGCGTCGCCGACCAGCGCACCCGCGTCCGCCAACCGAGCCCGTTGTCATCACCTTGGACGGGCTCGACCCGGACGTCGACGTCCAGCTTGGCCAGCCGTCGCAACTGCTCGGCCACGACCTCCCCGAGCATGGCCCGCTGCCCCTCGAGACGGATGTGCTGGAAGTCGCAGCCCCCGCACCGACCCGGACCGGCGTACGGACATGGCGCCGGAACGCGCAGCGGGGAGGGCGCCAGCACCTCGACCGCATCCCCACGCAGGAAACGCGCGCCCTCGGCCCCTTCGGTCACGCGGACGCGGACCCGCTCGCCTTCGATGGCGTGCCGGACGAAGATGACCCGTCCCTCGTGACGGGCGACATGGTGGCCGCCATGAGCCACCGACCCGATCTCGACCTCGACCTCGGTGCCGACCAACGGGTCGTCGGAAGTGGACGCGGTCGTCACGATTTCTTGCGTGGACGTTTCGTCACGCCACGTCGAATGTTGCTGGTCATGAACTGGTCACGCTCGGCGCGACGTTCGGCGGCCGCCGACGAGCGCAGTTGGAAGGGCACCGAGGTGACCATGACACCTGGCGTGAACAGCAGGCGACCCTTCAGCCGCAGCGCACTCTGGTTGTGCAGGATCTGCTCCCACCATCGGCCCACGACGTACTCCGGGATGTAGACGGTGACGACGTCACGCGGGCTGTGGCGCCGGATGTCGCGCACGTAGTCGACGATGGGCTTGGTGATCTCGCGGTAGGGCGAGTCGAGCACACGCAAAGGGACTGGCAGCCGCGCCTCCTCCCAGAGCCGGAGCAGCTGCTCGGTCGACTCCTCGTCGACATCGACGGTGATCGCCTCCAAGGTGTTCGGCCGGGACGCCCGCGCATACGCGACCGCGCGCAGCGTCGGCTTGTGCACCTTCGACACCAGCACGATCGCGTGGATGCGCGAGGGCAGCGACGCGTCGTCCTCCGCAGCAGCGAGCTCGACTGCGACGAGGTCATAGTGATGCCGGATCCCGCGCATCATGAAGAACAGCACGGTCATCGCCAGGATCGCGATCCAGGCACCGTGCAGGAACTTGGTGATGAGCACGATCACGAGGACCAGAGCGGTCACGCACAGCCCGATCGCATTGATCACCCGGCTGCGCATCATCCGGACACGCTGCGAGCGGTCCGTCTCCGTCCGTAGGTGCCGCGTCCAGTGACGGATCATGCCGGTCTGGCTCACCGTGAACGAGACGAACACACCCACGATGTACAGCTGGATCAGTCGGGTCACCTGAGCGTCGAAGGCGTAGATGAGGAGGATGGCGAAACCCGCCAGGAGCACGATGCCGTTGCTGAAGGCGAGCCGGTCACCGCGCGAGTGCAGCTGGCGCGGCAGGTAGCCGTCACGCGCCAGGATCGACCCGAGCACCGGGAAACCGTTGAACGCGGTGTTGGCGGCGAGGACGAGGATCACGCCCGTCGCGGCCGCGACAACGTAGAAGCCGAGCGGGAAGTGATCGAAGATCCCGAGCGCGAGCTGCCCGATGATCGGATCCTGGTTGAAGTCCGTCGGCACGACCTTGCCGCTGGGGTCGATCAGCAGCGCACCGTTGTCGACGTCGGCGAGTCGCACGTGCATCAGGTTGCCCAGAATCAGGATGGACAGCGCCATAGTGACGGCGACGATGCCGAGCAGCAGCAAAGTCGTCGCGGCGTTGCGGCCCTTGGGCTTGCGGAAGGCCGGCACGCCGTTGCTGATCGCCTCGACTCCGGTCAACGCGGCCGATCCGGACGCGAACGCACGCAGGATCAGGAACATGAGGGCCAGCCCGCCGACTCCCCCGGCGAAGTCGGCGCTGCCGCGGATCGTGTAGTCGGCGAGCTCCGAGTCAGGGAGCGTCCCCCGCAGGTAGCGGATGAAGCCCCACGCAGACATCGACAGGATCGCGATCATGAAGATGTAGGTCGGGATGGCGAAGGCGGTTCCCGACTCCTTCACACCGCGCAGGTTCATCGTCATGAGGAACAGCACCGCGATGATCGCGATCGTCGCTTCGTGCCCCTGAAGCGGCTCGATCGCGGCAGCGGCGTACTGGGCTGCCGACGAGATCGAGACCGCGACCGTCAGGACGTAGTCCACGAGCAGGGCACTGGCCACGGTGAGTCCGGCGACCGGGCCGATGTTGGTGGTCGCTACCTCGTAGTCGCCGCCACCGGACTGGTACGCCTGCACGTTCTGCCGGTACGACGCGATCACGACCAGCATGACGAGCGCCACGCAGAGGCCGATCTTCCACGAGACCGAGTAGTAGGCAAGGCCGGCCAGGGACAGCGTCAGGAAGATCTCGTCCGGCGCGTAGCCCACCGATGACAGCGCGTCACTCGCGAAGACGGGGAGCGCGATCCGTTTCGACAACAGCTGCTCGCCGAGCTGGGTGTTGCGGAGCTTGCGACCGAGGAGCAGCCGCTTGCTGATGTCGGTGATACCCACGCGTGAAGGCTAGACCACAGTCACCGCTGCGGCGCGGCTGACCGGGCGGCACGTGACCGGCTGATCGGTGTAGCGTCGTGCCAGATCAACAGCGCACGGCGCCGATGATGTGGATACTGTCTCGAAACGCTCCCGACCGGGCGCGTGACCGAGGGCCGAGGAGAAGTTGTGCACGTCGTGATCATGGGCTGTGGCCGGGTGGGCTCCACCTTGGCACGCAGTCTCGAGGAACGAGGGCACACCGTCGCAGTGATCGACTCGAGCCCGGATGCCTTCCGACGCCTTGGTCCAGGGTTCTCCGGCGACAAGGTGACCGGATACGGCTTCGACCAGGTCGTGCTCGAAGCGGCGGGGATCGGGAACGCCGGCGCGTTCGCAGCGGTCAGCAGCGGCGACAACTCCAACATCATCTCCGCCCGGGTGGCCCGGGAGACGTTCGGCATCGACAACGTCGTCGCACGTATCTACGACCCCGGCCGTGCCGAGGTCTACCAGCGGCTCGGTATCCCGACGGTCGCCACCGTCCGCTGGACGGCTGACCAGATCATGCGTCGGCTGCTTCCCGAAGGGTCCGAACCCGAGTGGCGCGACCCCACCGGAGCCATCCGCATCGAGGTCCTCGAGGCACCGAAAGCCTGGGTGGGTCACCCCTACACCGAACTCGAGGACACGGGAGCGCGGATCGCCTTCATCACCCGACTGGGCGAAGGCATGATGATCGCGCCCGAGACCGTGCTCCAGGACGGAGACCTCTTGCACCTGGTGATGGCCGAGCGGGACGCCGACCACATCAACTCGGTGATCAACGCCGGACCCGGGGAAAGCTGATGCGCGTCGCCATCGCGGGGGCCGGCGCCGTCGGCCGATCCGTCGCGGCCGAGCTCCTCGAGAACGGGCATGCGGTCCTGCTCATCGACAAGGACCCGCACGCCATCAAGGCCGACATCGTTCCCGATGCCGAGTGGCTGTTGGCCGATGCCTGCGAGCTGTCCTCCCTCGACGAGGCTGCTCTGCAGCGCTGCGACGTGGTGATCGCCTCCACCGGCGATGACAAGGCCAACCTGGTGATCTCCCTGCTGGCCAAGACCGAGTTCGCCGTACCGCGAACCGTCGCCCGGGTCAACCACCCGTCGAACGAGTGGCTGTTCAACGACGCCTGGGGCGTCGACGTCCTGGTGTCGACCCCCCGGATCATGTCCGCCCTGGTGGAGGAGGCCGTGACCGTGGGCGATGTCGTCCGGCTGTTCACGTTCAGGCAGGGCGAGGCGAACATGGTCGAGCTCACGCTTCCCGACGACTCCCCGTTCGTCGGAACCGCGGTCCGCGAGGTGGCCTGGCCCGCCGATGCGTCCCTGGTCGCGATCCTGCGCGAAGGTCACGTACACACCCCCGAACCGGACGCCACGCTGGAGGCCCACGACGAGCTGCTTTTCGTCGCGACCTCGGCCTCCGAACCCGACCTGGAGAACTTGCTGTCCCCGAACGCGCACCAGGGCGACTCGACAAACGACTGACTCCTCCGGACGCGCGGGCCTGGCGGCCAGATGTTCGCGAGGAGACCCGGCGCGATCGCCGCAAAGGTTCGCGTGGTGACCCATCCTCGCGGGAACGCTGCTCTCGCCCGTGACAGTCAGGCTGTCCGTGGTGGATGATTTGACGCAGCGCCCGAGGCTCATCCGACCTGGATGGGTCCCGTACGTGCGGCCACCAGGAGTGCAGAGATGACGGACATGCCCGACACCGTGCAGGCTGACCGGTTGCTCAAGGGCAAGCATCGCGCGATGTGGGCCTGGGGTGACTATCCGGCCGTCGCGGCAGACGTGATCCCGAGCCTGGGACCGGTACTGGTGCAGGGTTGCGGGATTCGTCCCGGCCATCGCGTCCTGGATGTCGCTGCCGGGTCGGGCAATGCCTCGATCCCGGCTGCGGAGGCTGGTGCCTCCGTGGTGGCCAGCGACCTGACTCCGGAGCTGCTCACGGTAGGTGCGGCCCTCGCAGCCGATCGCGGTGTGGACGTCGACTGGCAGCAAGCCGATGCTGAAGCCCTTCCGTTCGCGGCCGACGACTTCGACGTCGTCATGTCCTGCGTCGGTGTCATGTTCGCCCCTCATCACCAGGCGAGCGCCGACGAGCTGGTGCGCGTGTGCCGACCAGGCGGCACGATCGGACTGATCAGCTGGACCCCCGAAGGTTTCATCGGCCAGATGTTCGCGAGGATGAAGCCTTTCGTCCCCCCGCCTCCTCCCGGTGCGCAGCCACCGCCACTCTGGGGCAGGGTCGAGCATGTCACCGCCCTGCTCGGAGACCGGGTCGAGGTGATGACCGCGACCCGTCATACTCTGACGGTGGACGGCTTTTCCAGCCCGGCCCATTTCCGCGACTACTTCAAGGACAACTACGGCCCGACGATCGCGGCGTACAAGAACCTCGCTGACGAGCCCGATCGAGCCGCGGCCCTCGACCACGATCTGGAGGAACTCGCACGAGTGAACGACCGCTCCACGGATCACGAGCGAACGGTGATGGAGTGGGAGTACCTCCTGTTCACCGCGCGCAAGCGCTCGACCTGACCTCTGCCGGTCCGGTCGGGCGTCGGGGCCGTCAGGCCTCCGCTTCGACCGTGCGCTCGACAGGCCCCTCGTTGGCTGAATGATGCGGCACCGGGGGCGCGATCGGGGTGTGGTTACGCCCCAGCATCCAGACCATGGTCGCCAGCGCCGCCAGCTGCAGTGGCCATCCCATCGCGAGCTTGGCGATTCCCAGCCAGCCGGCCTCGCCGGCGGCCCAGAGCGGATACTGCACGACAACCCGTACGACGCAGGGAGCCGCCAGAACCAACGTGAGCTTCGAGCACAGCGTGACCAGGGGCCTGTCGCGACGCCACTCGGTGGGTTCGCCGGTGACGCTCCCGATCATGAAGCCGATCAACGGCCAACGGATCAGCACCGATCCGATGAGCAGGACGGAGTAGACGGCGTTGTAGATGAGGCCGGGCAGGAAAGCGTCCTCGGCCCGCCCCGAACGCAGCGCGAAGATCGCCGCGATCGAGATGCCGACCATGGCGTTGAACACGAACTGCACACTCGACCGCTGGATGATGCGCAGAAGCAGCGCGGCCACGGCCAACGCCCCCGAGATGATCAGGGCGAGCTTGAGGTTGTGGACGGTGATCCAGGTGATGGTGAAGCCCAGCGTGGGGATCGCACCCTCGAGCATCCCACGCTTGCCGCCGAGCGCCTTCGCCAGCTGAGCCCTGACCAGAGCCTCGACAGTCTCGTGCTGCTCGTGGGGTACACCGGTGGGCTGAGTCACGTCGTCGTCAGGGCGCACGCAGCTCATAGCGCGGGTTGTAGATGACCCGGCGACCCTCGTGGCAGGACACCCGACCATGTGCGAGGAGGCTGGCCCCCGGCTTGACTCCGGCAATCGTCCGCCGGCCCAGCCAGACCAGCGTGACCACCCCGGACCCGTCGAAAACGGCCGCTTCCAAGGTCGGGGTGCCCGCGCGGGGAGCCAGCGTCACGTGCTTGATGTGCCCGTAGACCGTCACGAGCTCGCGGTCGTGCAGGTCGTTGATCGTGCGGCAGCCACCGACCTTGTCGCGTGCCTGCTCGAGCTCGTCGGCTTCGAGCTGGTCCGGCGTGGCCGACAGCCGGTTCAGAGCCCGACGCAGCCGTCCCGGAGGTGCTTCCGTCATAGCTTCAGCCTAGCCGTCGTCCTCGGCGTCCGACGCCGGGTTGGCCGTTCCGAGACCCGCGTCCTGCTGGACGTCCGGCGGCATCCGCATGGCGATCATCTCGCGAGGCGCCATCGGGCCGTCTCCGCGGACCACGATCACGTCGCGGAACGCCTGCTCGACCACGCCGTTCGGATCGGCTTCCTGGGCGCTGGCACCCAGGAAGGTCCCGCGCAGCAACCAGCGCGGTCCTTCGACGCCGACGATTCGACTCGGCTGCGTCGCCTGGCGCCCGTCGGGAGTCTGCACGGGAACCACGACCTTCAGCTCGGTGCCGAACTCCCCGTCGACCTCGGTAGCGGTTCCACCGCGCTTGCCCGCCTCGGCCGCGATGTCGGTGCGTACGTCGTCCCAGATCGAGTCGAAGCGAGGCGCGGCAAAAGCCCGCAGCTCCAACCCCGACTCGGGGCCGGCGAGAAGCACCGCCTCGACCTGCTGGGTCGCGTCGTTGATCTGCAGCCGTAGCTCGAGACCAGGTCCACCGCGTACGAGCAGGCCACCGAGGTCGATGTACGAACCGTCGTCATCAGCGGTGGTCTCGCTGCGGTCCCACGGCCCGCGCGGACGAGCCCGTTCGAGCTCCTCCATCTCGTCGGTCCCGGCACCGGCCGTCCCCGTCATCGACTCGGCCGACTGCTCCGTGGTCTCGTCCTGCTCCGTCTTGCGACGGCGGAAAATCACGACACGTCCTCCTGCGTAGGGCTGGGTACGGCGAAGCCGCCTGTGGAGCCGTGGCCACCGGCTCCCCGGTCGGAGCCCGGGAGCCTGTCGACCTCGACGAACCGCGCACGCGCGACCTGCTGGAAGACGAGCTGGGCGATCCGGTCACCGCGAGACAAGACCACGGGTTCGTGCGGGTCGAGGTTGACGAGAACGACCTTCACCTCGCCACGATACCCAGCATCGACCGTGCCCGGCGCATTGACGATCGAGAGTCCGCACCGTGCGGCCAGGCCCGAACGAGGATGGACCAGCGCCACATAGCCGTCAGGCAGAGCCAAGCTGATCCCGGTCGGGACCAGCGCGCGCTCCCCCGGCTGCAACGTCACATCGACCGTGGTGACGAGGTCCGCCCCCGCATCGCCGGGATGGGCGTACGCCGGAATCGGCACGTCGTCCAGCCGCTGGACGAGGACTTCGACCACGCCTGCCCCTTCACTGTCGGGATGTCGGATGTCGGAAGCAGTGGAAACATCGGATGCAACCGGCTCGACAGCCTACTCGCGGTAGCTGCCTCGACTGCGTGGGAGGCTGGACCCATGGCCGCCTCCGATGCACCGTACGCCGAGAGGTTGTTCGTACCGGTGTCCTGGTGGCTGCTCGGTGCTCTTTTCGTCGTGAGCGTCGGCTGGGCGTTCTTCGTCGCGACGCCCCTGGTCGCGGCTGTGGTCGCCGTGGTCGTCACGGGCCTGGTCGTCGGCACGCTGCTGGCAAGGTACGGCTCGGCCCTGGTGCGGGTCGACCACGAGACGTTGCGCGCGGGGCGGGCGGTCCTGCCCCGCGGCAACGTCGGCGCCGTCGTGGCACTGGACGCCGTGGCCACGCGCCGGTTACTCGGCCCGGACGCTGACGCGCGGGCCTTCCTCGTCACCCGCCCGTACTGCCGGACCGCCGTCCGGGTCGAGGTGCTGGACTCGACGGACCCGACGCCGTACTGGGTCGTCTCGTCGCGGCAACCGGCTCGGCTCGCGGCTCACCTGAGCTGCTGCGCCGTGCAAGACTAGGGCCGTGGCCAAGAAGTCGAAGAAGTCCGACCAGCCGAAGGCGAAGGGCAAGCGCAGCTGGAAGATGATGGGAACCACGTCGGCCCTGGTGGCCGGGGTGGCCACCACGAAGGCGCTCAACGCGGTCTGGAAGACGGCGACAGGCAAGGAGCCGCCCTCCAAGCCCGAGAGTCCCGAGATCGGGAACCGTGAGGCCATCGTGTGGGCGGCTCTGAGCGGTATGGCGATGGGAGTCGCGAAGATGTACGCGACCCGCCGGGCTGCTTCCTACTGGGTCAGGTCGTTCGGCACGCTGCCTCCCGGCATGGACAAGGGCGCGACGAAGGAGACCAAGCAGAAGATCAAAGCCAAGGCGTAAGCCTCGACCGGGTCACGCTGCGCAGTCCTGACAGATCAAGACACCGTTCTTGGACGTGGCCAGCTGACTGCGGTGATGCACGAGGAAACAGGTAGAGCAGGTGAACTCGTCCTCCTGCCGCGGCAGGACTTGCACGGAGAGCTCTTCGTGCGACAGGTCGGCACCGGGCAGCTCGAACGACTCGGCCGCCTCGACCTCGTCCTCGTCGACCTTCCCCGAGTTCTTGTCGTGACGCCGAGCCTTCAGCTCCTCGATGGAGTCCTCGTTGAGCTCTTCGTCGGTCTTGCGTGGTGCGTCGTAATCAGTTGCCATGTCGTTCCGCTCAGTCGTCTTCGGCTTGTGCTCTGCCTGTAACGCAGGAGCACCACGATTTGTGCCCGCTCCGGCGGCGTGATTGTGCCTGATTTCGCGCCGTTACGCTACGTGAACACGGTGATGTCTCATGTCGGGAGGCCACAACCCGCTCACAACGTGTCCAAACACACGCGTTCGGCGGTCTGCCTGGACCACAGCACGCCGACCTGACCCCCTCGGTCCACCGTGCGAAATGTCCTCATCTTTTCGGTCAGAGCACCGACTCAGCTGACGTCCGGCGACTACGGTTACTCACAGTTATCGCCTGACTACGATCGAGGAGGTCGCCTGCATGGTGCGGACGCAGTCTCCTCATGAGCTGTCCCGACCGCGCGTCGTACGGGTGCTCTCGTCCGCCGTCGTGGCCTGCTGCGTGCTCTACGGCGTGTCGACGATTCCCGGCCTGCGGACAACGCCAGGGTACAGCCATTTCTGGGAGGTGGGACTGTACAACCTGGTCAGCTCCGGAGGCGCACTCATCGTGCTGCTCCGCGCGCTTCTCGTTCGACAGGCCCGGCTCGCCTGGTCCCTCGTCGCCGGTGGAATGACCAGCTACGCGGCCGCCACCGCGTACTTCTCACTACGACTCCAACCGATGGATGAGATGCCCTATCCGTCGCTGTCGGACGGCCTGTGGTTGACCTTCTACCCGTTGTCGATCGCGGGGATCCTGATTCTGGCCAGACGTCAGCTTCGCCGACCGCAGCAGGGCGGGCTACGAGCAGCCACGCCGCTCGACGGCCTGATCGCCGGGCTCACGATCGCGGCCGGCTCCGCTGCCTTCGCCTTCGACCGCATCGTGAGCACGGACGGTGCCAAGCCCATCGCGATCGTCACCAACTTCGCCTACCCCATCGCCGATCTCGTCCTGCTCTGTCTCATCGTCGGCGTCATGACGGCGCTCGGGCGCAATGCCGGACCCGAGTGGTGGCTGCTCGGCGCGGGAATGATCAGCTTCTCCGTCGCGGACACCTGGTTTCTGCTGCAGATCGCATCTGACACCTACACGCCTGGTAGCCCGGTGGACGCCACGTGGGCCGTGGCCCAGACCCTGGTGGCCGTGGCCGCCTGGCGCGGCAGCGTCGTGACCGACACCAAGGTCCGCAGTGGCGCGACGACCGTCATGCTCCCCGCGCTGTCTGGTGCGGCGTGCGTCACCGTTCTCGTCGCCCCGCGGTTCTCGTCCGTCTCGCAGCTCGGGGTGTGGCTGGCGACCGCCAGCCTGGTCGTCGTGCTGCTGCGTCTGGTGCAGGCCGTAGGGCAAGCGAGCTCACTTGCCTTGTCACGCGAACAGGCCCACACCGACGAGCTGACCGGCCTCCCCAATCGGAGGGCCTTCTACGAGTCGCTGCGGAACGCCTCGGAGGAGCTCCAGCGACAAACCGGGCCGCCGTGGACCGTGCTGCTTCTCGACCTCGATCGCTTCAAGGAGGTCAATGATTCCCTCGGCCACAACACGGGCGACCAGTTGCTGCGTCAGGTGGCTCGAAGGCTGAAGGAAGCGTTGGGAAAGGACGCCCAGCTGTCCCGCCTCGGTGGCGACGAGTTCGCGATCCTCGTGCGTGGCCACATCGGCGCAGCGGAACGTGTCGCCTCAGACCTGATTGCGGCGCTGCGAGAGCCGTTCAACGTCGGGGTGATGAACTTGCATGTCGACGGCAGTATCGGGCTGGCATCGTTGGACCGTTTCACCGAGCCCGGGACCGCACTCGCCCGCGCCGACGTCGCCATGTACAACGCCAAGGCCCACCGAAGCCGTACGCATGTCTACAGTGACGTCGTCGACGGAAACGCGTGGGACCGGCTCGCCTCGGTCGAAGCTCTGCGCAACGCGGTGCACAGCGGCGAGCTGACCTTGGATTTCCAGCCGTTGATCGAGCTGGAGTCGGGCCGCGCCTGCGGTCTGGAGGCACTGGTGCGCTGGCAGCACCCCACTCGCGGCCGCGTTGGACCGGACGAGTTCTTGACGATGGCCGAGCAGACCGGCCTGATGCCCGAAGTCACGTCCCTGGTGCTGGCTCAGGCTCTCGATCATGCCGTGCTGCTGCGGGACCATGGGCTCGAGCTTCCGGTCGCGATCAACCTCTCAGCGTCCGACCTGTTGCGGGTCGACCTGGTCGAGACGGTGCAGAAGGGCCTCGAGTCCCGCCGGCTCCCTGCCTGCGCACTGAAGATCGAGATCACCGAGACCCTGCTGGTGGCGGAGGACATCCAGGCGAAGGCAACCCTGTCGCTGCTCCGCAACCTCGGAGTTCGGTTGGCCGTCGATGACTACGGAACGGGCTACTCGTCACTGGCCTACCTCCACAATCTTCCGGTCTCGGAACTGAAGATCGACCGCGCGTTCATCTCCCGGGTCCTGTTCGACAGTCGCACGGCCACCATCGTGCGATCGACCGTCAAGCTGGCGCACGACCTCGGACTCACGATCGTCGGGGAGGGGGTCGAGAGCCTGGCCCAGGCTGACTGGCTTCGGACAGTTGGCGCGGACGCGGCGCAAGGCTGGCACATTGCGCATCCGATGCCGGCTGCTGCCTCCATCACCTGGTTGCTCGACCAGCCGTCAGACACCATGCTGCCGCCGTCAGGGTCCAACCGACGAAGCCGGGCCTGAGTCAGGACGGTTGGGTGGCCACTCCGGCATCGGCCAGTCCGCGAACCCGCTGCGGACGAGGGTGTCGTGAAAGGCGTCGAACAGGCCGCTCGAGGCGGCGACGGTGATCAGCTCACCCGGCTGCGCCGCGAAGAGCCCCTCGACGCGACCGCCCGCCTCCGTCACCACGAGCCGCGCGGCCGCCAGGTCCCACGGGCGCAGGCCACGCTCGACGTAGGTGTCGAGCCGGCCGCAGGCGACGTAGCAGAGGTCGAGCGCGGCGGAGCCCAGCCGCCGTACGTCCCTGACGAGCGGCAGCAGCCGGGCGGTCTCGGCAGCCTGGTGGACGCGGACGTCGGAACGATAGTGAAAGCCAGTGCCGGTGAGGGCCTGCTCGACCGATGCCGCAGACGACACCTGGATCGACCGATCGTCCAACCAGGCCCCCCGACCGGTCATCGCGGTGAACAATTCTCCCGAGGCAGCGGCGAACACAGCGCCACACACGGTCCGGCCGTGACGCTGGGCGGCGATCGAGACGGCGTACTGCGGGATGCCGTAGAGGTAGTTGACAGTGCCGTCGATCGGGTCGGCGAGCCAGGTGACCTCCGATCTGCCGACGATGTCATCGCCCTCCTCTCCGATGAACGAGTCGTCGGGCCGAGCGCCGAGGACCGCGTCCCTGATGAGCTGTTCCGAGGCGACGTCGTTGGCTGTCACGACGTCGGTGGGGCTTGATTTGGTGGTGGCGACCTCGACGTGGCCTTCGCGCCCGCGCCTGATCAGCTCCCCTGCACGCAACGCCGTCTCGGCCGCGAGAGCAAGCAGTGCCTCGTCATCGTTCATGCCGGCCGCTGACACAAGGCCGGTCGAGGCTGCCGAGGGTTCGGACAGCAGTGGGCGGCGCACTCGTCCCAGCTGGGCGGCAGCCCACCCTCGGCGGCCTGGACGACGACCTCGCCACGTTCGCGCGCAGCACGCTCGAGCACGAGGTCGCGAACGGCGGCGACGAACGCAGGGTGCACCCCTGCGGTCGCAGCGCGGGCGAAACCGAGCCCCAGCCGGTCAGCGGTCTCCTTGGCCTCGGTGTCGAGGTCGTACACGACCTCCATGTGGTCGGAGATGAAGCCGATCGGGACCACCACCACCGCGGCCGTGCCTGCCTTCGACACCTCCTCCAGGTGGTCGTTGACATCGGGTTCCAGCCACGGGATGTGAGGTGCGCCCGATCGGCTGCAGTACGTCAGGTCCCACGGTCGTTCGACTCCGGTCTCGGCGGCGACGGCAGCTGAGACGAGCTGGGCGGCGGCGCGGTGCTGATCCACGTAAGCGTCGCCGTCCGGACCTGCGGACTCCGCCATCGCCGTCGGGATCGAGTGGGTCACGAAGACCAGGCGGGCACTCTCTCGCTGGTCGGCCGGGAGCCGACCCAGGGCTGCCACGGTTGCGTCGACGTTCGCCTGGGCGAAGCCTGGGTGGTTGAAGTAGTGGCGGAGCTTGTCGAGCACGGGAGCGCCGTCGACCTGCTCCACCGCGTCGTAGAGGTTCTCGCGGTACTGGCGGCAGCCGGAGTAGGACGAGTAAGCGCTGGTCACGAAGCAGGCGGCGCGTCTGACACCGTCGGCCTTCATCGTCGCCACGGTGTCGGTCAGGTAAGGATCCCAGTTGCGGTTGCCCCAGTAGATGGGCAGCTCGACCCCGTGGGCTGCCAGGTCGGCCTCGACGGCCGCGATGAACTCCCGACACTGGTCGTTGATGGGGCTGCGCCCGCCGAACAGGTAGTAGTGCTGGCCCACCTCCTCCAGCCGCTCGCGCGGGATACCCCGACCCCGGGTGACGTTCTCGAGGAACGGCACCACGTCCTCGGGAGCCTCCGGGCCGCCGAACGACACCAGCACCAGGGCGTCGTACGGGAGCGTCGACTCGGCCGGCACCGCGGCAGTGATGGCGGTGTCGCCGGGAACAGGAGGCATGAAGGAATCCTGCCACGCCCTAGAATCCCCGCATGCTGGCGCCGTACCGCAAGGTTCTCTCGGTCCCGGGGGCGCGAGCGTTCACCACGGCCGGGTTTCTGTCGCGGCTGCCCATCTCGATGGTCACGCTCGGCATCGTGCTGCTCGTGGCGGACCGGACCGGATCCTACGGTCAGGCGGGCGTCGTCACAGCGTCGTACATCGTCGCGGCAGCAGCGTCCTCTCCCCTGCTCGCGCGGGCGATGGACCGAGTCGGCCAGCGGCAGGTCGTCCTGCCCTGTATTGCCACGTTCGCGGTCGGGCTCGGAGGGCTGATCGTCACCGTCGACCTCGGAGCGCCGGCTCCACTCCCGCACCTCTGCGCGGCCCTCGCCGGCGCCGCCTACCCCCCGATCGGCTCGTGTGTGCGGGCCCGGTGGTCCTTCGTGGTGAAGGAACCCGCCCTGCTGCACACGGCATTCTCTTTCGAGGCGGTCGTCGACGAGAGCATCTTCATGGTCGGACCCGTGCTGGTGACACTGCTGGCCACCGGTGTCTCCGAAAGCCTCGCCCTCGTCGCCGTCATCGCGGTGGCGTTGGTCGGTGGCACCTGGTTCGCCGCTCTCCACGCCACCCAGCCCCCGCCGAGGACCGACCGCCCCGATCGGACGCGGACCCCGATCCGGTGGCGCTGGCTGGCGGCCGTCGTGACGGTCTCCGCCGCGCTGGGCTCGCTGTTCGGGTCGACCGAGGTGGTGACGGTGGCGTTCGCCAAGGAGCAGGGGCACCCTGAGGTCACCGGTCTGCTGCTCGCGATCTGGGCCAGCGGGAGTCTGATCTCCGGTGTCATCACGGGGTTGCTCACGCTCCGGGCCAGTCCACGCGTCCGGTTCCGTTGGGGCGCGCTGGGCATGGCCGTGGTGATGATCCCCCTGCCGTTCATCAACAGCCTGCCGCTGCTGGCGGTCGCGTTGTTCGTCGGCGGCTTCGCCATCAGCCCGACGCTGGTCGCGACCATGTCGCTGGTCAAGACCGGCGTGCCGGCCGACCGACTCACCGAGGGCATTACCTGGGTGTCGACGGGGATCGGCATCGGTCTCGCTCCCGGCGCGGCCGTCGCGGGTCACCTTATCGACGCATACGGCGCCTCGCCGGCGTACTTCGTCCCCGTCGTGAGCGGCCTGCTGGCCGCAGTGGTCGCCTGGTCGACGGGCGGCCGGGGCAGCGCGGCGCTCCCTGGGCCGACCCCCGAGACGGTCGCGGGCACACCGGGGAGCAGTTCAATTCCCTGACCGATGGCCAGACTGCCCATCTGCGACCGCTTTCAGTGTTGAATAGCGGGGTGGGCGCGGCGCGCGTCCTTTGTTCGCGCGCCTCGTCAGGCGAGACTGGTCCCAACTCGGACCCACGGACGAGGGACAGTGCGGGAAGGACAAGATGCGCAAGCTCAGGCTGGTGGGGTTGAGCGCGGACGGCCAACAGGTCGTCTTCGTCGACGAATCCGGTGCTGAGTTCGGCGCTCCCGCAGACGACAGGCTTCGCGCCGCCCTTCGCGGCGACCGCGCGCGGCTCGGCCAGTTGGAGATCGAGATGGACAGCGCCCTACGCCCGCGCGACATTCAGGCCCGCATCCGGGCGGGTGAGACTCCTGAGGCGGTGGCCGGCCTCGCCCAGGTCTCGGTCGACAAGATCATGCCGTACTGCGTCCCGGTCCTGGCCGAGCGTCAGCACGTCGCCGCACTGGCGCGGCGTAGCCACGTCCGCCGCAAGAACGCCGAAGGTCCAGCACGCCGGCTCAACGACATCGTCAGCGAGCGACTTCGCGAGCGCAGCATCGACCCCGAGGCCGCAGCCTGGGACGCCTGGCGGCGCGACGACGGCCGCTGGTCGATCGGCGTCACGTACCGCTCCGGCGAGCACGAACGGTCGGCCCAGTTCACCTTCGACTCGATCGGACGCTACTCGGTGGCCGACGACGACGAGGCCAAGTGGTTGACCGGCGAGCGGCAGGCCAGCAAGAAGGGCCCACAACCCCGCGACGGCGAGGGCGCGGAGCGGAGCGGACGACGCCTGTCCGCTGTTCCCGACGGCGACGACCTGCTGAGCCTCACCCAGGACGAAGCCGACGGCGATGAGCTCACGGCAGTCGTCCGTGCGGTCAACCGCCCCACGCCAGGTGAGCATGTCGAAGAGCAGCAGGACGACGAGCCGGTCGACCAGCCGATCGATGCCGAAACCGGCGACAAGAGCGATGACGCCGACACGGCGGGTGACGACTCGGGCGAGCCCGAGACGGAGGCGACGCCGCATCGCCGCCGGCGTACAGGTCGACGGGCCAGTGTTCCGAGCTGGGACGAGATCATGTTCGGCAAGAGCAAGGACTCCTGAACCTCCGTTGACATAGGCAGACCAGCCGGGCGCGGACGACTGCATTGGCCACGTCGCTGGTCGCTGCGTAGCCTGGGCGCACCATGGCCTACTTCGTGACCGGGGGAACCGGCTTCATCGGCCGCCACCTCATCAGCGAGCTGCTCGCCAACCGGCGGGGCAAGATCTACGTGCTGGTCCGGCCGGATTCGAGCAACCGTCTCGACCGACTGCACCGGACCGAGTGGCGTTCCTCGAAGCGCATCGTCCCCGTGCTGGGGGACCTTACGGCCGCACGACTCGGCCTGGACGATGAGACCGTCGCGAACATCGGGACGTCGATCAGGCATGTGTTCCACCTGGCCGCCCTCTACGACATGACGGCGAGCGCGGAGCAGAACGAGGTCCTCAATGTGGGCGGGACCGCTGCCGTGTTGGCACTCGCCGAGACGTGGCCAGGGGCGGTCCTGCACCAGGTCTCGTCCGTAGCCGTCTCCGGTGACCACGCCGGGCTCTTCGACGAGACGATGTTCGACGAAGGGCAGCGTCTCCCCTCGCCGTACCACGCCACGAAGTTCGAGGCGGAGCGACTGATCCGCGATCAGGCCGACGTGCCGTGGCGCATCTATCGGCCCTCCCTGGTGGTCGGTCACTCGGTCACGGGCGCGATGGACAAGGTCGACGGACCGTACTACTTCTTCCCGGCCCTGAAGATGCTGCGGGACAACCTGCCGCAGTGGCTGCCCCTGATCGGCGTGGACCTCGGCGACACCAACATCGTCCCCGTCGACTTCGTGGCACAGGCCATCGATCATCTCGCCCACGTCCCGGGGCTCGACGGTGAAACGTTCCACCTGGTCCATCCGACTCCCCAGGCCACCACCGACGTCGTCAACACGCTGGCGGGTGCGGCGAAGGCGCCGCGCGTCTCCGTCCCGGTCGACCGGCGCGTCACCTCGATGCTGCCGCCGGCTCTCGCCCCGATCAACCTGATCACGGCAGCGCTGCGAACCCCGACGGCCCAGCGGGTGCTGGATGAAACACTCGGCCGACTGGGGATCCCCGGCGAGGTCCTCGGCCATCTGGGGTTCGCCAGTACGTTCGCGTCCTTGCACACCGAGAACGCGCTGGCCGGATCGGGGATCAGCTGTCCTGCGCTGGACACGTACGCGCCGGCGCTGTGGGACTACTGGGAGCTGCACCTGGACTCCGCCACCGCGCAGGACGCCGAGCTGCGCGTGTGCCTGACAGGCGCGAAAGTCGTCATCACAGGGGCCAGCTCCGGGATCGGTCGGGCCGCCGCGCTGAAGACGGCGCAGGCGGGTGGTATGCCGATCCTGGTGGCCAGGGGGAAGGACGGCCTGCTCGACGTCCAGGCCGAGATCGAGGCTCTCGGCGGCACCGCCGCCTGCTACCCCTGCGACCTCTCGGACCTCCCGGCGGTCGATCGCCTGGCGAAGCGAATCACCGCCGACCATCCCACGATCGACGTCGTGGTGAACAACGCGGGTCGGTCGATCCGCCGGTCCCTGCATCTGTCCACGGATCGCTTCCACGACTTCGAGCGCACCATGCAGCTCAACTACTTCGGCGCGATCCGGCTCGTGATGGGGCTGCTGCCGGCAATGCGGGCGGCCGGCGCCGGCCACGTCGTCAACATCAGCTCGATCGGCGTCCAGACGAACCCACCACGGTTCTCGGCGTACGTCGCCAGCAAAGCAGCGCTCGACGCCTGGAGCCGTGTCGTCAGCTCAGAGCTGATCGGTGACGGCGTCACCTTCACCACGATCCACATGCCGCTGGTGCGGACGCCGATGATCGCGCCCACGAAGATCTACGAGGCGTTTCCGACCATCACGCCGGCACAGGCGGCTGACCTGGTGATGGACGCGATCAAGGGGCAGCCGCACGAGATCAACACCCGCCTGGGCACCGCCGGCGAGGTCGCCCACGCGCTCCTGCCCAAGACGTCGTTCCACGTGCTGCACCACGCGTTTCACGTCTTCCCGGACTCGGCCGCCGCGCACGGTGACGGTACCGACCCGGAACCGACCGCCCAGCAGCGGCTGCTCGCGAGGATCCTCAAGGGCGTCCACTGGTAGCACGCATGCTGACCGGACGGTCAGGTACGCGTGCAGATGGCAGGCCTCTCGCCGAGCCTGCCGCTGTCGCGCCACTGCTGGAGCGCAACCTTCTGGTCTGCCCGACCGAGGGCGTCACAGCTGTCGGACGGCTGCGCGGCGATGAAGAAGGCGCCGAACTGCAGCACCACCGGCAGCAGGACCGCGAGTACGACGATGACCGTGCCGGACCGTCCGTACATCCAGCGCCAGGCGACGACTGCGGCGATCAGTGCACCCACCACCGCCAGCGTCGCGAGGATGATCTTGGCGTCGGACTGGCCGATCTGGGTGCAGCGGTGCGCCTGCGGTGACTCCGGCGCAGGTGCCGAGGTGCTGTCGGAACCCTGGCAGGTGTACTTCCACGAGAGCGCCGTGTACCACCAGGCGCCTGCCGCACCGACCGCGCCGATGAGGGCTGCCGGGAACGCGAAGAACCCTCGCCCGGGCACGGCCATCGGCTTCTCGACGACATACTTCTGACTCACGCACCCATCGTGAGGCAGAAACGGGACGAATTGTGGGACCTACGCGATGATTGTCGCCGGCGTCTCGGCCGCGAGCCCGACCGCCCGGTAGCAATGGCATGATCGATGCTCGTGGCCGACCTGATCTTCTTCACCGGAACGATGGACTGCGGCAAGAGCACGCTGGCCCTGCAGATGGACCACAACCACAAGGCACGCGGCCGGGTGGGTCGCATCTTCACCAGCCAGGACCGAGCCGGCGCCTCGACGCTGTCCAGCCGCCTGGGGTTGAGCGTCGGGGCCGTCGAGGTGGCGCCGGACTTCAACTTCTGGCACTACGTGGTGGACGACCTGACCAGCGGCGGCCGGTTCGACTACCTGATCTGTGACGAGGCTCAGTTCTACACGCCGTATCAGGTCGACCAGCTGGCCCGCCTGGTCGACGACCTGCAGATCGACGTGTTCGCCTTCGGGATCCTCACCGACTTCCGCACCGTGCTGTTTCCCGGGTCGGCACGGCTGGTCGAGCTGGCCGACAGGGTCCACACGCTGCAGGTCGAGGCGCTGTGCTGGTGTGGCGAGCGCGCCACCCACAACGCCCGGACGGAGAACGGCGAGATGGTCACCGAAGGCGACGTCATCGTCGTAGGGGACGTCGAGCAGCCGAACGAGCCGCAACCCGACGTCGGCTACGAGGTGTTGTGCCGTCTGCACCACCGGCGTCGGATGACCGCAGCCCGCGCCCAGGCAGCGAGCCTGTCCCCTGACGTGCTGCCGTTCGAGGCCTGACCACGCACTGTTTGTCAGCCGGGCGCGTCGACCAGGAGCGGGACGATCATCTCCTGCGGTGTCAGGGATCCGTGCAGGCCGACGAGCGTCGCCTCGTAGGGGAACCTGCTCGTCGAAACGACGGCGAGGTCGCCCATGCAGGCCAGCATCACGTCACCGAGCCGCGGGCGAACGTTGGAGTCGACCGCTCCGAACCAACCCTCGTCGATGGCCTGCTCGCGGGTCACCACGATGCCATCACTGCCTAGCCGCTCAGCCCAGCGCTTGGCCACCTCGTCGACCGCGCCTGCCGAGCAGTAGAGGTGACGGAAGCGGGCTTCGCCGCCGAACAGGCTCACCCCCTCCATCAGCTCCGGCTCCTCGTCGACGTCGACCCGGGTGTCAGGGTGTACGTCGACCATGCCGTGGTCGCCGGTGATGACGAGGCCCGTCCTGCTCGGAAGCGCCTCGCGCAGCCGGGCCGCAAAGCTGTCGATCATCGCAAGCTGGTGCTTCCAGGCCCACGATCCACACCCCCGACGATGGCCGGTGGCGTCGAGCTCGCCCTCGTAGAGATACGTGATCGACCGGCTCTCGCTCGCCGACCGTACCGAGCCGGAGATGCGTTCACCAACCGTGTCGGCGCCGACGTACGTCGCGCCGCGCTGGCTCGCGTCGGTGAGACCTGTGCCCTCGAACATACGCTTGCTGACCACGGTGGCCGACATCCCGGAGTCACGGGCACGATCGAAGGCCGTCGGGTGGCTCTGCCACTCACGCGGGTCGACGTTCTTGTCCCACCGCAGCGCCTCGAGCAGGCGATCCGTGCCAGGAATGCGCGAAGTGAAGCCGACGACACCATGCGATCCGGGCGGCAGTCCTGTGCCGAGGCTGGTGAGGCTGGTCGCCGTGGTGGACGGGACTCCCACCGTGATGACGTTGCCGATGAGGCCGGCGAGATAGGGCGCCTCCTCGACGTAGTTCAGGAGCAGCTCCTGACCCAGCCCATCGACGAGGAACACCACATAGGAGTCCATGGGCGGGAAGTCGAGGGTGTTGACCCAGCCCTCTCCTCCGCCGGCCGCGGTGATCGCGGACGGCAGCACCTCGGCGAGGGACCCCTTGCCGTAGTCGGGCACGATCGGCCCCTCAGGCCGCGCCTGGTCCACGCTCAGGACCGCACGGTCGCGGCGCTCAGGTCGCCCGCGAAGGCGAGCAACCGAGCGACCGCCTCGGGACCGTCGGCGCTGGAGCTGATGCGGAGGGCGAAGTCCTCCGCCGCCAGGGTGCCCGTGTAACCGTGGTCGGCCACGCAGTCGGGGTCACTGCACGTCGCCGGCTCGAGGTCGACCCGGCGTACAGCCCCCCAGCCCACCGTCAACACCGCCTCGCTGACGTCGGTCGAGCCCTGCTCGGACGCGACCGCCGGGTTGGCCACCATGCGGGTCACGGTCACGCTCCCGACCTGGTCGATGGGAACGGCTTCGGTCGACGTCGAGGCGTAAGGGGCCGGAAGCAGGTCGTCTGGCGGGTGCTCGTCGGTATGGGCGACCACGACCCGGCTCGGCGTCAAGACCAGGACGGTCACGTGCCGACGCACCTCGTCGTGGTCGAACGTCGGCTCGTGATGGATGACGAAGCTGCGGACCGCTTCGCCGGCGAGGGCTGACTCGACGGCGTCGGCGACAACGGCCGGGTAGTAACCGACCCGGTCGATGGCTTCGCGCAGATCGGCAGACCGATCGGCGAGGGTGGACTCACGCATGCGCACATCCTTGCACGCAGGACAGGAGCGCGGCAGCAGACCGACCTGGCTAGGAACCGCCGACCCGACCACGTGATCACCCTGTGTCGGCACCGTCACAATCAGGTGCGACGCTGCGCTGGGACGGCGTCAACCAGCTGCGTGGGGGCTGCCAGGTCGAGGCGTGCCGTTTCCGTAGCACTCACGACACAGACCGTTGACAGGGCCAGCATCGCCACGACATACAGCGAGACCACGAGGGAGGTGTCGAACCGGTTCAGAACGCCACAGAGATGATCGGCGCGAGCGCACCGCCCAGGATGCCGGCGAGCTGGTAGCCCATCGAGGCGCCGGTGTACCGCACCTCGGTGGGGAACATCTCAGCGATGAACGACGCCTGCGGCCCGTACATGGCTGCGTGGAAGACCAGGCCGACCACGGTGGCCACGATGATCAGAGTGGGGCTACCGGTATCGAGCAGCGCGAAGAACGCGAAGATCCAGATCGCCGCGCCGACGAACCCGAAAGGTAGACCGGACGACGACCATGTCGGTCAGACAGCGCGCCGAACCACGGGATCAGCACCACCTGACACGCGGCGGCGATCAGGACGGCGTTCAAGGCACAACTCTTCGGCAACCCGGCGTACGTCACGACGCAGGTGGTAATGAACAGGACGAACGAGTAGAAGGCGACGTCGACCCCGATCCGCGCACCGACGGCCTGCCCCACCCGGACCGGGTGCCGGCGGAACACTTCGACGAGGGGGGCCTCCGCCCTCGTGTCGCTTCTCTCCACCTCGCGGAACAGCGGGCTCTCCTCGATCGACAGGCGGATCCACAGGCCCACCAGGATCAGCAACCCGCTCAGCAGGAACGGCAGCCGCCATCCCCACGACTGGAACGCGGTCTCAGAGGTGACCCGTCCCACCAGCGACAGCACCCCGTTGGCGAGCAGCAGGCAGACAGGGACACCGACCTGCGGCCAGCTCGCATGGAAGCCGCGGCGCCTCCCCGCTCCCGACTCCATGGTCATCAGCACCGCCCCGCCCCACTCGCCACCCAGACCGAGTCCCTGGATGAAGCGCAACGTCACCAGGATCACCGGCGCCCAGACACCGATCCGGGAATAGGTCGGAAGCAGGCCGATGGCGAACGTCGCCAGCCCCATCAGGAGCAAGGTCACCACGAGCACCTGCTTGCGGCTGAGCCGGTCGCCGTAGTGACCGAACACGACACCGCCGAGCGGCCGCGCAACGAAACCCACCGCGTAGGTCGCGAAGGCGAGGAGGGTCCCGACCAAGGGTTCGAAGGTCGGGAAGAACAGCTCGTTGAAGACCAGCGCGGCAGCCGTGCCGTAGATGAAGAAGTCGTACCACTCGAGGGAGGTACCGATACCCCACCGAACCGGCCTGAAACCGAGAGGGCGACCGGGACGCCCGCTACCGCACGGGGCCGGTGGTGCCCGAGCTACCCGGGACACCAGCGATACCGGTGATCAGGGTGTCGTCGGCACTCGTCGGACCCGACATCCGGCGGGTGAACCAGTCGCTGCGCGCGTCGGTCACCGGGCTGAGCCGTCCCGATGCCCGGAGCACCTTGGCACCCTCGGCGCCCGCGAGCACGAGGCTGAGATCGAGCACCTGGACCTCGGGGATGTCGTCCTTGAGCTGAGCGAGGCGGTGGATCAGCTCCTCCACGGCCGGCACGTCGATCGGCTCCGAGCCCCGGTACCCGAAGAACAGCGGTGCCGCCCGGACGTCGCGCACCAGGTCTGACGCGTCGGAGTCGGTCAGCGGCGGGATCCGGTACGAGACGTCGCCGAGGAGCTCGGACGGAGTGCCCGCCATGCCAAACGAGACGATCGGGCCGAACAGCGGGTCCTCGAGCGCGCCGATCGCGATAGGGATCCCTGGATCGGCCATCGGCTGGACGACGAACGCGGCACGAGCCGAGTCGTCGATGAGCTCGTTGAGGTTGTCCCAGGCATCGGTCATGTCGGCCGTGGTGTCGATGTTGCGCCAGACGTGCGCGAGATCTGGTCGCTGGCGCAGGTGGTCTGCAGTGGCTTTGAGCACCACGTCCCAACCGAACCCCTCGGCTGCGGCAATTGCCTCGTCGAGGGTCGTGACGCGCACGAGGGGCTCGACCGTCACGCCGTAGTTGCCGAGCAGCTGCTCGAGCGTGGCGTCATCGAGGTCGACGCCGTCCGGGTACTCGCGGAGCAGCCGCGCCACGAAGTTGCGCGCTGCGGCATGCCGGACATCGTCGAACACCGGCACGGTGCCCTGCGGCCGGTTGGCCCACTGTCCGTAGGTGACCACGCGGGACAGGGCACGTACGGCGGCCTCGGGAGCGGCGTACGACGGCACCGAGCCCCTGCCGGCAGCGCCTTCGAGGTCGGGGACCCGCAGCAGCTCGGGCACGCCCTCGCTGCCCAGGAACGTCGACACGAGCGGCTTGTCGGACTGCTCGCCCACGGCAGCCAGCACGTTCGCGACCTGCTCCCCCGACGTGGTGAGCACCGGGATGAAGACCGCTATCACGGCATCCACCGAGGGATGGTCGATCGCCTCGTCAAGTGCGCGTTCGAAGTCCTCGGCGGTGGCGTCGGAGCTCAACGAGATCGACTTCTCGACGACGAGGCCGCACGCGGCGGCCGAGTCGGCGGCCAGCAACCCGAGCGCGTCGGAGTTCCCGACCACGGCCACACGCGGACCCATCGGCAGCGGCTGGTGGGCCAACAGCTGCGCCACGTCGAACATCTCGTCGAGCGTCGCGACCTGGATCACCCCGGCCTGCCGGAACATGGCGTCCACGGCGGCCTGTGGCGCCACCATCCGGGTCGTCGCGTGTCCCACCGGCACGCCTTGCGTCGCTCGACCCGACTTGACGGCGACCACGGGCTTGTCCCTGCCCACCCGGCGCGCGATCCTCGAGAACTTCCGCGGGTTTCCGATCGACTCCAGGTAGAGCAACACGACCTCGGTGGCATCGTCCTCCTGCCAGTACTGGAGCAGGTCGTTGCCGGACACATCGGCGCGGTTCCCGGCCGAGACGAACGTCGAGATACCCAGTCCGCGACGTGCCACCGTCTCGAGGATGGCGACTCCCAGCGCCCCGGACTGGCAGAAGAAGCCGACTCGCCCACGCGGAGGCATCACCGGCGACAGCGACGCATTCAGCGACACGTCGCTGGCGGTGTTGATCACTCCGAGGCAGTTGGGACCGACCAGCCGCACCCCGTAGGAGCGGGCCAGCCCGACCAGCTGCCGCTGCCGTTGTCGCCCTTCGTGCCCGGTCTCGGCGAAGCCGCTGGAGACGACAACGAGCCCGTGCACGCCCTTCGCAGCACAGTCCAGAACGACGTCCTGAACCGAGTCGGCCGGGACCGCCACCACCGCCAGGTCGACGCTCTCGGGGATGTCCTGGACACTCTTGTACGCCGGCATACCGGCGACCGCGTCGGCAGCCGGGTTGACCGCATACACGCGGCCGGAGTAGCCGCCGAGCACGAGGTTGCGGACGAGCGTGCTCCCGATGGTGTCCTGTCTGCGGCTGGCGCCGATGATGGCAACGCTCTCGGCCTGGAACAAGCGCTCCATCGAGCGGGCCTCGGCACGCTGCTCCCTGGACCGCATGACCCCGACGGCTGTCTCGGTGGCCTCGATGGGGAACACCAGGCGCATCACGCCGTCCTCGTAGCCGCCCTCGACGTGGTAGCCGAAGTCACGGAAGGTCTGGATCATCCTGTTGTTGTCCGGCAGCACGTCGGCGATGAACTTCGCGTAGCCGCGTTCACGACCGGCCTGTGCCAGGTGTTCGAGCAGCAGCTGGGCCAGCCCCCTGCCCTGGTGCCGGTCCTCGACGAGGAAGGCCACCTCGGCCTCGCCGTCGTCGAGCTTGTCGTAGCGCCCCACCGAGATGATCTCCTCCGCCACCGTCACGACGAAGGCAACGCGATCGACGTAGTCGACGTTCGTGAATCGCTCGACGTCCCGGTCGCTCAGCGTCGGGTAGGGCGCGAAGAACCTCATGTACTTCGACTCGGGTGAGACCCGGGAGTAGAACGCCACCAGCCGGCCGGCGTCGTCCGCACGGATCGGCCGGAGCCTGGCCGCACCTCCGTCGAGGAGCAGCACGTCCGCCTCCCAGTGCGCGGGATAGTGCGCTTCGACCTGCGGCTCGGACACATGCGCAATCTATCGGGTCGGGCTGACCAGCTGATCGCGCCTTTACGGGGGCCACCTCACGGACCAGACTCGGGGACATGAGCGACCGCACCCCCTCGACCGCATCCACCACCTTCCGAGCGGCCCGTGACTTCCTCCAGGCCCACCGGGAGGACTACGACACCGCCTATCGTGAGTTCCGCTGGCCGAACCTCGATCGTTTCAACTATGCGACCGACTGGGTCGACGTGCTGGCGGCCGAGCACGGATCGGCCACAGCCCTGCTGATCGTGGAGGAAGACGGCACGGAGACCCGCCTGTCCTTCGCGGAGGTGGTGCTGAGGTCACAGCGGTTGGCGTCGTACCTGGACACCCACGGGGTCGGCCGCGGCGACCGCGTCCTGCTCCTGCTCGGGAACGTGGCTCCGCTGTGGGTGTCGATGCTGGCCTGTATCCGCCTGGGCGCGGTGATGATCCCGGCGACCACGCTGCTGTCGGCGGCCGACCTCGAGGACCGGGTCTCGCGCGGACAGGTGCGGGCCGTGATCGCCGGGGCTGCCGACACGAACAAGTTCGCCGAAGCCGATCCGGACCTGCTGAAGGTGAGCGTGGGCGCGGCTGAGGGGTGGCTGTCGTACGACGACGGCGTGGCTGAGGACGTGACGCCGCTTGTCGGTGGGGACACAGCAGGCGACGACACGATGCTGCTGTACTTCACGTCAGGTACGACGGCTCAGCCGAAACTGGTGGAGCACACGCACACGTCCTACCCGATCGGGCATCTGTCCACCATGTACTGGATCGGCTTGCAGCCTGGCGACCTGCACCTCAACATCTCCTCGCCGGGGTGGGCCAAGCACGCCTGGTCGTGTTTCTTCGCCCCCTGGAACGCCGGCGCGACCGTGGTCATCTACACCTACGTCCGCTTCGACGCCGAGAAGCTGCTCGATGTCCTCGAGAGCATCGGCGTCACGACGTTCTGCGCACCCCCGACGGTGTGGCGCATGCTGGCCCAGGCCACACTCGGCTCACATCGTTTGTCGCTGCGCGAGTGCGTGGGCGCCGGCGAACCGCTCAACCCCGAGGTCATCGAGCAGATCTCCCGCGCCTGGGGTATCACGGTCCGCGACGGCTTCGGGCAGACCGAGACGACCGCCCAGGTGGGCAACCCACCCGGCCAGCGCATCAAGCTGGGATCGATGGGTCGCGCGCTCCCCGGGTACGTGGTCTCGCTGGTCGACCCGGTCAGCGGGGAGGTGGGGACAGATGGCGAGATCTGTCTGGAGCTGGCCCGCCGCCCGCTCGGGCTGATGCGTGGCTACCGCGATGATGCCTCGCTCAACGCCGAAGTCACCCGCGGCGGTTTCTACCACACCGGCGACGTGGCGGCGCTCGACGAGGACGGCTACATCACGTATGTGGGGCGGGCCGATGACGTGTTCAAGGCCAGCGACTACAGGATCAGCCCGTTCGAGCTCGAGAGCGTGTTGATCGAGCACCCGGCAGTCGCGGAGGCCGCCGTCGTGCCGTCGCCCGACCCCGTGCGGCTGGCCGTGCCGAAGGCCTTCGTCACGCTGGTCGACGGTGTCGAACCGAGCCGGCAGCTCGCCTTCGACATCCTGAAGTACGCGCGTGACCACCTCGCGCCGTACAAGCGGATCCGTCGGCTGGAGTTCGCCGCACTACCCAAGACGATCTCCGGCAAGATCCGCCGGGTGGAGCTGCGCACCGACGAGGCCGAGACCGTGCAGCACCACGCCCGCACACACGGCAATGGCAGCGAACACGCCTACACCGAGGACGACTTCCCCGACCTCAAGATCCTTCCCCCCTCCTGACCCCTCCCCCTTACCCCCTCCCGACCCTCCTCCTGACCCGCTTCCTGACCCCTCCCCCCAAAGCGCTGCCCTCTGCGTGGCCGCCACGTTTGCCTAGTTCACAAGCCAGCTGGCTGGTGAACTAGGCAAACGTGCGTTGGGGACCAGGGGTTTGCCACGTGTCCTCGGCGGCGACTTGACCGCCCGACCGCACGGGACGACGCTGAACTCGGGTCATCGAGTGAGGAACCGCCGTGGGAACAGCCATTCGCTACATCGTGCGAGACGTCGACGCTTCGATCGCGTTCTTCAGGGACCAGCTCGGGTTCACGGTCGAGCGACAGTTCGGCCCTCACATGGCCATCGTCAACCGCGACGACACCACGGTCTGGCTCGCCGGACCCGGCGCATCAGCGTCCCGCCCGATGCCCGACGGCCGTCGCCCCGAGCCCGGGGGCTGGACGCGGCTCGTGCTCACCGTGGACGACCTCGCCGGCCTCACCGCCCGCATGAGGGAGAGCGGCGTGTCCTTCCGCAACGACATCGTGGCCGGACCAGGTGGCAAGCAGATCCTCGTCGAGGACCCGTCTGGCAACGTCATAGAGCTGTTCGAGCCGCCCTGACCGCAATCGGCCGGACCTCGGCACGTGGGGTCACTCGCCAGTGCGGCCGTCGATCAGCTCACGTACGACGTCGAGGTGGCCGGCATGGCGGGCGTACTCCTGTAGCACGTGGAACAGGATCCACGCCAACGTCGGCACCGGCTCCTCTCCCGCGAACCGACCGGTCTTGGCGCCCAGCTCGTCGAGCGAGTGGGCACCCACTACTTGCTCCGTCGCCAGGCCACCGGCGTGCAGCAACGCCACCACGCCGGCCAGCGTGTCGTCGTCGCGCACAGCCCACCGATCGGCAATCGGATCGCGGTCACCCCAGGGCTCGGCCAGCGGCTCGCCGAGGAACCCCCAGCGGATCCAGCGCTGTTCCATGAAGACCAGGTGCTTGAGCAGCTCCAGCGGCGTCCAACCCGAAGGCAGCAGGGTCGACCGCAGCTGCTCGTCCGTCAGCCCCTCGAGCTTGGCCGCCACCGTCAGCCGGTAGAAGTCCAGGTAGCGGACGAACAGGTCAGCGGGGTCGCTGAGCTCGTCGCTGGGCTCGGGGAACGTGGGTGCGGGCGTCATGGCGACAGTATGCCGCCGGGCCGCCCCGGGCAGGTCTGGGCAGGTCTGGGCAGGTCCGGGCAGGTCCAGCCCGGCTTCGACCGACGAGGAGGCTACGAAGTCCCCGCCAGTGACAACGACTGATGAGCCAGCAGGTAGTCGTGTGCCCAGCTGTTGAATGTCTCGAGCGGCATCGCCGGGGCGTACAGGTGGCCCTGTCCGAGAGTGCAGCCGAGCCGGCGAACCAGGTCTCGCTGCATCGGTGTCTCGATCCCCTCGGCCACCACCGCCATGTCGAGCCGCGCGGCCAACATGCTGAAGGCCGAGATCAGGTCGACCGCCTCGGCACGCTCACGCGAGGCGCTCCAGTCGGCACGCCGTCGCGATCCGGGGAAGTCGAAACCTTGCCGTGGGACGCGCCGATCGTGGTCGGTCGCTGACACGGATCCCACGAGCTGCCGGTCGAGCTTCACCGACGTCGGTGAGATACGAAGCAGCTGACCGAACGAGGACCAACCGGTCCCGAAGTCGTCGATGATGATCGGTACGCCGACCGCGACCAGGCGTTCGAGGATCTGCACGATCGGCGGCGCCGGCACCGTGCGCTCGTCGATCTCCAGGCGCAGCCGACGAGCCGGCAGCCCCGACACCGCCAACGACTCCAACACGTGCTCGACGACGTTCGACGAAAGCTCCGACTTGCTCAGGTTGACGGTGATCATCCAGTCGTGCTGCACGGCCAGGCCGGACGCGAACGCGTGGCAGGCGTGATCGAGCACCATGGTCGTGAGCAGCGGCATGAAGCCGGCGGCCTCGATGTCGGGCAGGAACTCGTCAGGCGTCAGGACGCCGCGCTGCGGATGACGCCACCGCACGAGTGCTTCTGCGCCGGCGATCGCCTCGGTCTCGAGGTCGATCACCGGCTGGTACCAGGTCTCGAGCTGCCCCGCCTCCATCGCCCGCATGACATCGGCGACCCGCTGGTAGCGACGCCCCTCCTCGCCTCGCATCGCCACGTCGAACTGGCTCATCCGGTCGGCACCGGCTCGCTTGGCGCTCTGTAGCGCGAGGTCCGCGTCCCGCAGCAGCCGGGCCACGTCGCCGAAGCCGCCGTCTGCGATGACCAGGCCGACCGATGAGGTCAAGCGCAACGGCATACCGCCGATGTCCATCCGGTCCGAGACCGTCCGGCGCACGTGCTCGGCCCACTCGTCGGTATGCCGGCGTACGCGCGGCCGGATGATCACGAACTCGTCGCCACCCATCCGGCCGATCAGGTCGCCTGGCTCGGCCGCTGTCGACAGGGCCTCCGCCACGACCTTCAAGACCTCGTCGCCCACCTGGTGGGAGAACTGGTCGTTGATGCGCTGGAAGCCGTCGAGGTCCACGACCAGCACGGCCATCCGCCCACCGTCCCGCTGCCGCCGGTGCAAGGCGATCCCGGCTCGGCGCAGGATCTCCGACCGCGAGAGCAGGCCGGTGAGCTCGTCGTGCTCGGCGGCGTAACGCAGCCGTTGCCAGGCTCGGAGCACCTGGAGGCAGATGAGGAGAAGACAGAGAGCCGCGACGGCCAAGGCAACCGTCTCGAACGCCACCCCCGAACCCGCAGACTCAGGCATCTCGAGTCCCTTCTCTCACATGGGCCACACCAGCCCCGCGACACGGAAGTTAGCAGCGTGAAGACGCCTCACGTGTCTCCTAGCCGCGCGGCGCGCCGTTTTCCCTTGTTACGCAGGGAAAACACTGCTCACAGTGACTTCATCACTACGCTGTGCTGATCAACGGACGCGGCGCGTGCAAGCGGCTCGATCCCCACCGGTGGGTCGGTGCCACCGCCCATCGGGCGCACCGGCGAGAATGATCGGAGTACACCGCCGCGTGCCGCGCCGACCTGCCGCACCTGGGGGTCACCAGTAGTCCCCGCAACCCGCCCGAGGAGAGTCCACCGCCCCATGGCACGTAGAAGCACCACGCCGCCACCTGAGGACTTCGACGAGCACATCGTCGATATCGACGTCCGTGACGAGATGCGGTCGAGCTACCTCGAGTACGCGTACTCGGTCATCTATTCCCGCGCCCTCCCGGACGCTCGCGACGGCCTGAAGCCCGTGCAGCGCCGGATCCTCTACACGATGAACGACATGGGCGTGCGGCCCGATCGCGGCCACGTCAAGAGCGCCCGCGTCGTCGGTGAGGTGATGGGTCGGCTGCACCCGCATGGGGACGGCGCCATCTATGACGCCCTCGTCAGGATGGTGCAGCCATGGGCGATGAGGCTCCCCCTCATTGACGGCCACGGCAACTTCGGGTCACCCGACGACCCACCGGCCGCGATGCGCTACTCGGAGTGCCGGATGGCCCCGGCCGCGATCCCCATGACCCAGGGCATCGACGAGGACACCGTCGACTTCAAGCCCAACTACGACAGCCGCGAGTTCGAGCCCGTGGTGCTGCCGGCGGCGTTTCCCAACCTGCTCGTCAACGGAGCCTCGGGCATCGCCGTGGGTATGGCGACCAACCTGGCCCCGCACAACCTCGTCGAGGTCGTGCAGGCACTGCGCCACCTGATCACTCATCCCAAGGCGACTCTCGATGACGTGATGAGGTTCATCCCCGGTCCCGACCTACCGACCGGCGGCAAGATCGTCGGGCTCGACGGCATTCGCGAGGCGTACGAGACCGGGCGCGGATCGTTCCGCATGCGGGCCAGTGCGCGGATCGAGAGCGTGACTCCCCGCCGCAAGGGCATCGTCGTCACCGAGCTCCCCTACAACGTTGGTCCTGAGCGGGTCATCGAGCGCATCAAGGTCCTCGTGCAGAGCAAGAAGCTGCTCGGGATCGCCGACGTCAAAGACCTCACCGACCGCAGCAAGGGGTTGCAGCTCGTCATCGAGATCAGGAACGGCTTTCACCCCGAGGCGATCCTCGACCAGCTCTACCGGCAGACGCCGATGGAGGACTCGTTCGGCATCAACGCCGTCGCGTTGGTCGACGGGCAGCCCCGCACGCTCGGGCTGCTCGAGATGCTGCACGTCTACCTCGACCACCGCTACGACGTCGTACGCCGCCGAAGTGTCTTCCGGCGAGGCAAGGCCCAGGACCGCCTGCACCTCGTGGAAGGCCTGCTGGTCGCCATCCTGGACATCGACGAGGTCATCCAGCTCATCCGGTCCAGTGACCATGCCGAGGCCGCTCGCCAGCGGTTGATCGACGTGTTCGACCTGACCGAGGTACAGGCGACCTACATCCTCGACATGCCGCTACGCCGCCTCACGAGGTTCTCGCGACTCGAGCTCGAGGGCGAGCAGGCCGACTTGCAGCGCACCATCGAGGAACTCACCGCGATCCTCGAGGACGAGACCCTGCTTCGCAAGGTCGTCGGGGACGAGCTCGCCGCCGTCGCCAAGCAGCACGGCACGCCACGTCGGACGGTACTGCTCGAGTCGGCGGGTACCCCGGTCGTCTCAGCAGTGCCGCTCGAGGTCGCCGACGACCCCTGCCTCGTGCTGATGTCGTCGACCGGCCTGCTCGCCCGAAGCAGCGGCGGCGAGCCGATCGGAACCGCTGGAGCTCGCGCCAAGCACGACGCGATCGCAGCGGTGGCCCGGACCACCACCAGGGGCACGGTCGGTGTCGTCACCTCCCGCGGCCGACTCCTGAAGCTCGACGTGCTCGACCTGCCGGCGTTGCCACCGACGGCCAACGCACCTCATCTGCAAGGTGGTGCCCCGGTCACGGAGTTCCTGGCGCTCGAGTCCGGCGAACGAGCGATCACACTGACGTCCTTGTCCGACGAGTCGCTCGGTCTGGCGCTCGGCACCACGGGTGGCGTCGTCAAGCGCGTCCAGCCCGAGGTGTTGTCCAACCGTGACGGCTGGGATGTCATTCGCCTCGATGACGGCGACGAAGTCGTGGGTGGACTCGAGCTGACCAGCGTCGACGACGAGCTCGTGTTCGTGACCAGTGACGCCCAGCTGTTGCACTTCACGGCATCCGGTGTCCGGCCCCAGGGTCGCTCCGGCGGTGGCATCGCAGGGGTGCGGCTTGCCTCGGGAGCGCGGGTGGTCTGGTTCGGCGCGGTCGACGCGTCGTCGGACAACCTGTTGGTCACGGTCGCCGGCTCGAGCGACGCGCTGCCCGGCACCGAGGCCGGCACCGTCAAGGTCACGCCGTTCAGCGAGTATCCCGGCAAGGGTCGCGGCACTGGCGGGGTGCGCTGTCACCGCTTCCTCAAGGGCGAGGACACGCTGCTGGTCGCCTTCGCCGGGGTGGGACCGGTCAAAGCCGCGGCCGCCAGCGGGGGCCCGATCGACCTGCCCGAGGAGCTCGGCCGTCGCGACGGGTCGGGCACGCCGGTGGCTCAGCCGGTGCTGGCGATCAGCGGAGCCACTCGTCTGTGACCACCGGTGCGACGCCACCCGAACCGGCCGTCTCCGCCCTGGCACCAGCCACGCTGACCGTCGGCATGGCAGGCTGGACCAGTGAGTAGATCCGTGCTGACCGGTCGTGCCCTCGGCCCGATGACTGCCTTGCTGCTGACGGTGTCCCTCGTGACCGCTTGCAGTAGTGACTCGACCGACTCGACCCAGACGCCCACCGAACGGCTCACGGCGGCCAAGAAGTCCTTCGACGCCGCGAAGTACATCGGTTTCACGATGAGCACCGACGCGCTTCCGGACGGCATCGACGGACTGCTCTCCGCGAAGGGCACGGGCACCCATGCGCCGGCATTCATGGGTGAGGTCAGGGTGCACACGGCCATCGACATCACGGCGCCGGTCATCGCCGTCGACGGGAAGGTCTACGCCAAGCTGCCCTTCTCGCCGTACGGCGAGATCGACCCGGCCACCTACGGCGCTCCCGACCCAGCCCAGCTCATGGACATCGGCAGTGGGATCTCCGCCCTCTTCCCCCAGACCCAGGATGCGCAAGCGGGCTCGAGCACACGGGACGGTTCGGTCGTGCTGACCGAGATCGACGGCACGCTGCCGGGCGAGGCGGTCAAGGCGGTCTTTCCCTCGGCGGGCACCGAGGACTTCCCAGTGACCTACACGCTCACGGATGACAACGTACTCAAGCGCGTCCGCGTCACCGGACCCTTCTACGGCGACGCAGGCAACGTCACCTACACCATCGATCTCGACCTCAATGCCGACGCCGTCGACATCCAGGCGCCCTGACCAGGCGCTCTGGTCCAGTCCGTGACGACCCGTCCATCACGCGCCCCGCTGGCGCCGCGGACGTTGTTGGTGCTGGCGGCTGTCGCCGTCGGCTTTGCCGCCGCCGACACGTACGTCGTCGTGCTCGCGCTGCCCGACATGATGGCCTCGGTCGGCCTCAACATCGACGAGCTGCAGCGCGCGGCCCCGATCGTCTCGGGATTCCTCCTCGGCTACATCGCGATGCTGCCGCTCATCGGACGCATTGCGGACCTGCGCGGCCGGGTGCCGGTCCTCGTAGGGTCACTTGTCGTCTTTTCGATCGGCTCGTTGGTGACGGCCGCGGAGTACGACCTGGGATCCATGGTGGTCGGCCGGTTCCTGCAGGGCGTCGGTGGTGGCGGTCTGGTGCCCGCAACGCTGGCCCTGGTCGCCGACATCTGGGTCGTGGAGAAGCGCGGTGTCCCACTGGGGGTCGTGGGAGCGGTGCAGGAGCTCGGCAGCGTCGTCGGTCCGCTGTACGGCGCGGTGGTGCTCTCTGTGTCGACCTGGCACACCATCTTCTGGATCAACCTCGCGGTCGGCCTGGTGCTCGCCGCCGCAGTCGTGGCGTTGTCGTCCCGACCCGGCTCCGCGACGGCTGAGCCGGACGAGCGAGATCGTGCGAGACCTCGGCCCGACCTTCTCGGCGCAGCGCTGGCCACCGGAGCCGTAGCAGCCCTCGGGCTCGTGCTGGTAGCGCCTGAACCGCTGACGACCGGGCTCACCACCGGCCGCGCCTACATCCCGTATGCCGGCGACTCCCGCTGGTCCACACCCATGGCGTTGGCGATGGGGATCCTCACCATGGCCTTCCTCGTCCGCGTCCTGACCGCCGCCCGGCCGTTGGTGGACCTACGCGCCGGACGTGACGTGGCTCGGTCAGCCGATCTGGTCGGTGCCGCCCTGCTGGGTGTCACGCTCGCCGGCATCGTGCTGGCCTTCGCGACGGCTGATCCAGAGGTGCAGGTGTTCTCCCCTGCCGGACCGTACTTCCTCGCGGGCAGCGCGGCCGGTGCCGTGCTCTTCTGGTGGCGGCAGCGCCGCGCGGCCGCGCCGCTCATCCCCCGGCAGGCGTTGACCCGACCGGCGGCGTGGGGCTCGCTCGCGGTCTCGTTCTTCGTCGGCTCCTCGCTCATCGCCGCGCTGGTCGACATCCCGATCTTCGCGCGAGTCACGGTGTTTCCCGACTCACAGCTGAGCGCAGCGCTGGTCCTGGTCCGCTTCCTGGCCGCCCTCCCCATCGGCGCGCTGCTGGGGGGCTACCTGTCCCGACGCTTCGATGTCGGCATCCTCGCAGCGGCCGGCATGCTGCTCGCGGCAGCGGCCTTCGTCGCCATGGCTCAGTGGGACAAAGGCTCGCTCGAACACTGGCCGGCGAGTATCCCGCTGGTGCTGGGCGGGCTGGGCTTCGGCATCGCGATTGCGCCGGTCAACGCCGCTCTGCTCGCGTCCACCGAGACTGCGGTCCACGGAATCGCGTCCGCTCTCCTCGTGGTGGCGCGCATGATCGGAATGCTGGTGGGGATCTCCGCGCTCACCACCATCGGGCTGCGGCGCTTCTACGCCGTGTCGGCGACACGCCCCACGATCGACGAGGTCTGTCCCGCTGGGCAGATCTGTGATGCCTACATCGACGCCCTGAAGGACGCCGGGGTGGCGCAGATGCACGCCATCTTCTGGGGCGCCGCGGCGGCTGCTGTCATCGCCGCCGGGCTCTCGGTTCTGCTGCTCCGTCACCGCACCCTGCCCGGATTCGTCCCGGAGCCGGCCATCGGCCGCTTCGGCCTCTGATCCCTCCTGTCCCGGATCGAGGACACTTGACGACATGGCAGTCGGGCACCTGGAGCACGTACGGCGCCTAGCGCTTGCCCTGCCCGAGGTGACCGAACGCCCGACCCACGGAGCCATTGGCTTCTACATCAGCGATCGACGAGCGTTGTGCTACTTCCATGACGACCACCGTGGGGACGGTCGAGTGTCGCTCTGGTTCCCGGCCACCGAATTGACGCAGGAGCAGATGGTCGCTGCCGAGCCGGACCGATTCTTCCGGCCTCGGCCGTCGGCAGCGGGCACCTTCGCCACGTGGCTGGGGGTCCTTCTCGACCGACCCGATGACGACGGCAGGCTCTGGCCCGAGATCGCTGCCATCCTCGATGAGACCTACCGCGACATCGCGCCTCGACGGCTCATCAGCCAACTCGTGGCTGATGAAAGGGACGTGTGACCGGGTCGGGACTTCAGGCGTCGAGGCCGATGAAGCGACGCAGCGGCGTCAGGCCCTCGACCTCTATCCCGATCCCACAGCGGATGAGGTCCGCAGGGCGCAGGACGAGATGCTCGAGGATCGCCAGTTCGTCGTCGCGACGCTTGTGTCGGGCTTCACCGTTCTCGCGGTACCCGACCTTGCGGCTGACCGCACGCGACGCCGGGTTGTCGGCGAAGGCTCCCGAGGTCACCTCCTCGAAGCCGAGGTGGTCGAACGCAACCTCGCAGACAACCTGGCGCATCAGCGTCCCGATGCCCTGGCCGTGGAACCTCTGTGCCAACCACGACCCGGTCTCGCCGGTCCGCGTGACGAGGAAGTCCTTGGTGTCGATGGCCTGGATGCCCACCACCTCACCGTCGCGCCGGACGACGCATTCGAGCGACCAGGAGGCCTGGCTCTGGCCGGCTCGCGAACTCCAGTAGTGCTGGGCCATGTTGAGCGGCAGCTCGTCGACCGGAGCCGTGCTCCACGGGACGTAGAACGGCATCTCCGCGGAATCGTGGATCCCCTCCTCGGCGAGCGCGACCAGCGACGGGATGTCCTCATCCCGCACGACGCGGAGCTCGAGGCGGCCGGCTGCGATCCGCAGCCCATAGAGCGGATAGATGTCGGTGAGCGTCTTCATCGGGTCAGTGTGGTCGAGAGCGCTGGGGCACCGCGACTGGGTTTTGTCTGACACAGCACTGACCCCCGACGCTCGGCCGGGGGTCAGTGGCGTGGGTGGAGAGGAGATCAGTCAGACAGCCGCTCACCTGTGTCCGTGTCGAAAACGTGGACGCTCGCCGGGTCGGTGGTGACGTAGATCGTGTCGTTCTTGTGTACGGAGTCGCGACCGGTGACGCGCACGATGATGTCGTGGGGGGTGCCCTCGACACCACTGGTGCCATAGACGAAGCCGTCGGCGCCCAGCTCTTCGACAACCGTGACCTTGACGGGCAGCCCGCCGTCCTCCTTGGACACGAGCTTCCAGGCCTCGGGCCGTACACCGACGGTGATGTTGCCCTTCATCCTCGACGAAGCGGTCGAGTCCACGGGCACGGAGTACTGGCCGATCTTGGCCTCGCCGCCGGACGCGGTCGCCTCCATCAGGTTCATCTGGGGTGATCCGATGAAGCCCGCGACGAACAGGTTGACGGGACGGTCGTAGAGGTTGAGTGGCGTGTCGACCTGCTGCAGCTCACCGAGCTTCATCACGGCCACCCGGTCGCCCATCGTCATGGCCTCGACCTGGTCGTGGGTGACGTAGACGGTCGTGACACCGAGGTCGACCTGGAGCTTAGCGATGTCCGTGCGTGTCTGGACCCGCATCTTGGCGTCGAGGTTGCTCAGCGGCTCGTCCATGCAGAAGACCTGCGGCGAGCGGACGATCGCGCGACCCATGGCGACGCGCTGGCGCTGACCACCGGACAGCGCCTTCGGCTTGCGCTCGAGGTACTCGGTGAGGCCGAGCAGCTCCGCCGCATCCTCTACCCGCTTGCGTCGCTCGTCGGCGGGTACCTTCGCCATCTTCAGCGCGAAGCCCATGTTGTCGGCCACGCTCATGTGGGGGTACAGCGCGTAGTTCTGGAAGACCATCGCGATGTCGCGGTCCTTGGGCGGCATGTTGGTGACCTCGCGGTCGCCGATGTAGATCGCCCCGGAGTTGACCTCTTCGAGGCCTGCGAGCATGCGCAGGGTGGTGGACTTGCCACATCCCGACGGTCCGACGAGGACCATGAACTCGCCGTCGTTGATCTCCAGATCGATACCTGGAACTGCCGGCGTGTCGGCGCCGGGAAACCAGCGCTGCGCCTTGTCGAATGTCACGGTTGCCATAGCGGTCGTGCTCCTTTCACCGGCAGGTACGTGCCGGACGATCCTTCGTAAAAGGTGACGCTCGCCACCCTGTCATGCTCAGCGCGCCAGCGCCACCGGCCGGCCACGCCTGGGTGCCTGCACACGCGGGTGGCGTTGGCAGGAGCGCGCGTCCGCAACCCTCATGGCCGCCACCGGGGGTGCCCGCCCGCGAGCGCGAGCCCGGTGCCTGCCTTGTTCCAGACGACCGGGATTGGGTCGATCAGCCCCCCGGTGAATGACCCCGTTGCGTCCCGGTTCTGGAACGCCAGCAGCTGCCAGGCACCGAAGCGGTCACGTACGAGCTTCCCCACGTACAGGTCCTCGCTGGTGAGCCGGACTGCGCGACGGAGGTCGACCTGGAAACCTGGCCCCTCGACTGCCACCGTCCAGATCCCGCCGCTGCCCGGGGCGGCATCGACCATCTCCGCAGCCAGACACGAGAACATGAGGACCCATCGGCCCTCGACCTGCTCGACCGAGATCACCTCGAGCCACTCGAATCCGCCACCCGGCTCGCTGAGCGGCGGACCGACCTGCCAGGTCTCGAGATCGGCCGAGACGGCGTGCCCGACGACGCCGAGCCCGCGACCCGATCCCGCGCGGGCGGTCACATAGGCGTGCCACCGGCCGGTGTGGTCCCGCATGATCCAGGGGTCACGCCAGGACTCGTCCGGCCAGGCGAGGTCACCGAGCTTCTCGTAGTAGTGCGGATCTGCCTCAGCGACTCCCACCACCGCAGCACGACGCCAGTGCACGAGGTCGTCGGAAACGGCGCACCCGAGGCGTTGCACCTGCCCGTCATCGGACCTCGACAACCCCGTGTAGAACATGCGCCAGCGGCCGCCGTCATCACGCAGGACGCTTCCCGTCCAGATCGCGAGGTCGTCGAACGCGGGAGTACTCGCTGGGACCAAGGCATCAGTGAGAGGGGCCCACGTCCCGAGATCGGTCGAGACGGCGTGCCCGACCGTAGCGTTGCGGTGTCGAAGGTCTGGGTCGCCCAACGCGCGAGGAGCCTTGAGGAAGAACGCGTGGTACGACGTTTCGTCATCGGCCAGCCAGAAGTCCCAGACCCAGTGGCTGTCCAGGTCGAGCACGGGTCAGACTGCCGTCGAGTCGATGGAACGAACCTCGAGAACGTAGGCGGTTTCGGGCGGCGTCGCTGGAAGCTGGACACCCGAGGTCATGAGGACCCGGCCGACGACGTCAACGCCGTCGCCGTCGAGCCAGGAGGTGCCACGGTCGACCGGATGACGCACTGACTCTGCCGGCGTCACAGATCGGAGCCGGTACCGCCGCTCTGGTTCGAGGCCCGCCAAGGCCACCGGGGTCGGCGACTCGGTCGCTGTACTGGCCACCAGAGCGACGACGAAGTAGGCGGCAGAGCGATCAGCTGCGACCATGCCGGTGACAAAGACTGCTGGGTCGGGGTGGTCCGAGCGCACCAGCACACCCCCCGTCACGACCTGCCGGACGCGCTTGCGCAGCTCGATCCAGGCGGCAAGTTCTGCCCGCTCAGCGAGCGTGAGCGAGGTGACGTCCGACTCGATGCCGAAGTGACCGAGCAGCGCCGTCGCGGCGCGAAACCCGAGCCGGTGAGCGCGCCCGGTCGTGTGGGCCACCGCGGCGCCGACGTGCGCACCGATCATCTCGGGCGGCACCAGCAGGCTGGTCCATCGCTGGATGTGCTGACGTTCCAGCGCGTCTGTGGTGTCGCTGGGCCAGACCCGGTCCGCCCGGGTCAGGATCTCGAGGTCGATACGGGCGCCACCCGACGCGCAGCTCTCGAACTCCACGTCCGGGCAGGCCGCCCGCAACGTGTCGAGCAGCGAGTACAGCGCACGCGTCTGACCGTGGACCGCGGGCCGGCCGTCGTGCAGCGCGTCGACGACGTCGCGGTTGTGGTCCCATTTCACGAAGCTGATCGAGTACTCGTCCAGCAGAGCCATGACCGCATCCCGGACGTGCTCGAAGGCAGCCGGGATCTGCAGGTCCAGGACCTGCTGGTGTCGCCACTCCGCCGGGAGGTCCTGCCGGCCACGCAGTATCCAGTCCGGGTGTGCACGGGCGAGTTCGGAGTCAACGTTGATCATCTCGGGCTCGATCCACAGGCCGAAGTCCATGCCCGCCGACTGCACCTGCTCGATCAACGGGTGCAGACCAAGCGGGTAGACGTCGGGATCCACCGTCCAGTCGCCGAGGCCCGCCTTGTCGTCTCGCCGTCCACGGAACCACCCGTCGTCGAGCACGAACCGCTCGACCCCCAGGTCGGCAGCCAGGTGGGCCAGGGACACGAGCCGGTCGTGATCGTGGTCGAAGTACGTGGCCTCCCACGTGTTCAGCACCACCGGCCGGGCTGCCCCGGGGTGCGGCGCATGTGACCTGACCCAGGAGTGCAGACGGGCGCTCATCTCATCCAGGCCGTGGTCGGCATACGAGCCGAAGAGCCAGGGTGTCGTGTAGCTGTCGCCCTGACCCAGCACCACTTCCCCGGCTCCGAGCAGTTCATGGCCCCCGAGCAGGGACTCTCCTGCTGCCGTCCGTTCGGCGTAGGTCGCATGATCCCCGCTCCAGCCGACGTGAACACCCCAGACCGCGCCACTTCCGAACGAGAAGCCCGGCGTGCCGGCGACGAGCAGCAGCGTCGCGTCGTGCCCGGGACGGCCGTGCCGAGACTCGCGCGACAGCTTGCCCTGGTGCCATGGATGTCGTTGCGGGGCACGCTCACGGACCCAGCGCCCAGTGAGGTCCAGGAGCTCGGTCGCCAGCGCAGGGACCGGCAGCACGCTGCGCACGGCCGCGACGGCGTACTCCCCCGGCGCCGTGTTGGTCAGCGTCGTTCGCACCCGCACCAGCCCGGCGGGTGAGATGCCCAGCTCGACCGCGACGCTCACGCCGGCTTCGTCGTCACGGGCAGCCAGCACCGCCGCGTCGTCCTCGGCGGCTACGGTCCAGCCGGTGAGGTGCGGCGTCTGCGCGGCCGGCTCGCCCGTCAGCCGGAACCCCTCGACAGCAGGGGTCCCGGTAAACCCCGACACAGCCTCCGGCAGGACTGCGAGGTAGCGGAGACCGTCCATGCCGGACTGGGGAATGCCCGGTCGACGCAGCTCGGCGAGAGCCACCAGGTCGGCTGGTGCCAGCGGCCCCAGGTCGGCGCCCCAGTGACTGAGAACCGGCACACCACGCGATGAGGGCGTGAGCACCAGGCTCACGCCCCCACTGCGCAGGTGGATCGGCTCCAGGCTCAACCCTTGACGGCTCCCGAGGTCAGACCACGGACGAAGTACCGCTGGAGGGCGAAGAAGACCAGAACCGGCACGACCATGGAGATGAACGCCCCGGCGGTCAGCAGCTCCTGGCCCTGTCCTTGCGAACCCAGCAGCTGCTGCAGCTTGACGATCACCGTGCTGTTGTCGGACTTGAGGAACAGCTTCGCGATCAGCAGGTCGTTCCAGACCCAGAGGAACTGCAGGATCGCGAACGCCGCCAGCACCGGCACCGACATCGGTAGGATCAGCCGCCAGAACGTCTGGTAGTGCGTGGCTCCGTCGATCTTCGCGGACTCGATCACGGTGCGCGGCAGCGTCGTCATGTAGTTCCGCAGCGTGTAGATCGCCAACGGCATGCCGAAACCGGTGTGCAACAGCCAGACCGCGATGTACTGCCCCGAGATACCGAGACCGTTCGGGCCAAGCAGGTTGAGCATCGGCGAGAACGCCACCTGGATCGGGACCACCAGCACCGCCACCACGAGCACGAAGATCACGTCCTTGCCACGGAAGTCCATGAACGTGAATGCGTACGCCGCGAAGGCCGCAAACAGGATCGGGATGATCGTCGCCGGGATCGCGACCAGGATGCTGTTGAGGAACCCTGAGCCGAGATCGGCGTCCTGGAAGACGGTCTTGTAGTTGTCGAATGTCCAGCTCGTACCGAACGGGTTGAAGATGGCCCGCCACCACCCCGACTCGGTCGCGTCGATCCGATCGCGGAAGGACGTCACGAGCAGGCCCACCGTGGGAAGCGTCCACAGGACCACGAGCACCACCATCGTGATGATCGCGGGCCAGCTGCGACGGCGTCCGTCGCGCATCACCAAGAGACTCATCGGTTCATCTCCTCCGCACGGAAGTGCCGCACCTGGTAGTACAGGACCGGCGTGACGGCGAGCAGCAGGATGACCACGATCGCGGAGGCCCGGCCGGCCTGGTCGTTGGCGAACAGCTCGTTGAAGAACAAGTTGGCGATCACGTTGCTCTTGAAGTTGCCGTTGGTCAGCACGTACACGATGTCGAACACCTTGAGCACCAGGATGACCACCGTGATGTAGACGGTGATCATCGTGCCCTTGATCTGTGGGACGACGACCTGCCAGAAGATCTTCCACTCACTGGCGCCGTCGATACGGGCCGCCTCCAGCGTGTCCTCGGGCACTCCCTTGATGGCCGAGGACAGCAGGATCATCGCGAAACCGACCTGCAGCCAGACCAGGATCACCATCATGAGAATGGAGTTGAGCCGGAAGCCGGAGTCCTGCAGCCACGTCTGCGGGTCGCCGCCGAAACTCGTCCAGATCGCATTCAGAAGTCCCGTCTGTGCCTGATCCGGACTGTTGTAGTAGTAGACCAGGCCCCAGATCGCCGACGCACCGACGAACGAGATCGCCATCGGCACGAAGATGAACGACTTCGCGACCTTCTCTCCGGTCGTCGACAACTTGTCGGCGAGCACCGCGACGACGAGCCCGATCGCGACCGATGCCGCCGGCACGATCAGCAGCCACAGCAGGTTGTTGAACAGGGATTGCCGGAAGACGCTCTCGGTGAAGATCTCACGATAGTTGTCGAACCCGACGTACGCCGTGCTGTCGGCGTTGGCGAAGGAGTAGTTGATCGTCTGGATCGCCGGGTAAAGCAGCATCACCGAGATGAACGCGACACCGGGCAGCACGTACGCGTACGGCATGATCAGCTGCGACCACCGCGACGGCAAGCCCTCGACGAACATGTTGAGGAAGTAGAACAGGACGGCGGCCCCACCGACACCGGCCACCAGCGCCAGGATGCCGATCGCCACCTTGCCGGGATACTTCTCCGGGTAGTAGCCGAAGGAGAGGAACAGGTTGGCCAGGCCCCACGCCACCAGCACCATGCCCGCGACTCCGAGCCCGATCTTGGCCCAGTTGGCGCCTTCGGGTGCGGTCGACTCCTCTGGAGGGCCTACCGGTGCCTTAACGACTGCAGTACCCCCGCTCATGACGCCGGCCACGAGTCGTTGATCTGGGTCGTGACCTCCTCAGAGCTCTTGCCCCCAGCCCACTCGACCATGCCGGTCCAGAACGACCCGGATCCGACCTCCTTCGGCATCACGTCGGACGCGTCATAGCGGAAGACGTCCGCGCTGTACGCGATCTCCGCCATCTTGCGGGTCGTGTCGTTCGGGTAGTTCGCCTGGTCGAAGGTCGTGTGCGGCGAGAGCCACCCGCCGGCCTGCGCCCACTGCTCGCCGAACTTGTCGGAGGTCAGGAACTGCATCACCTCGATCGCGTCGGGATCGTTGCCGTTGAACAAGGCGGCGATGTCGCCACCGCCCATGATCGGCTGTCCCTGGTAGCCACCTTCGTACGGCGGGTAGACGAAGATACCGACTTCCTTGTCCAGATTGGCTTGGACATCCTTGGGCAGGAACGTGGTGATGAAGTTGCCCTGACGCATCAGGAAGCACTTCGGCGGGCTCTGGAAGGCCGGGTTCATCGCGTTGCCGAAGTCCTCATTCAAGACTGTCTTGACTCCGCCGTAGGTGTTGCCGCTGGTGAAGAGCAGCTTGCGGTACTCGTCGAAGGACTTGACGATCTTGGGGTCGCTGAACGGGATCTCGTGCGTGACCCACTGGTCGTAGACGTCGGGTCCCCACATTCGGAGCACCAGCTCCTCGATCCAGTCGGTGCCGACCCAGCCGGTCGCCTGGTCGGACCCCCACGTCATGCACCACGGCGCTGTTCCGCTCGCCTTGATCTTGTCGGCGATGCCCGCGAGCTCCTGGATCGACTTCGGCGAAGTGGAATAGCCGAGCTTGTCGTAGGCCGCCTTGGGGTACCAGATGATGCTCTTGACGGCCAGGCGCATCGGCGCTCCGTAGACGCGGCCGTTGAGGCGGGAGGCGTCCAGGAAGCCAGGCACCAGCGTCCGGTCGAGAGAGTCGTAGTCGAGGAAGGTGTCGATCGGTTGGACATTGCCCTGGGCCGCCAGCTCGAGCAACCCGCCTGGTTGCGGGAACAGACCGATGTCCGGTGCGTCACCGGAGTTGACCTTCTGCTTCACGGTCGTGGTGAAGTCCTGGTCAGCGGTGTACTGGATGTCGATGCCGCTCGACTTCTCGAAGTCGGCGAGTGACGCCTCGAAGTTCTTCTGCTCATCACCACCGAACGCACCCAGGATGGTGACGACCTTGTCGTCATCGGGGCTACCACCGTCGACGTAGCCGTTGAGCCCGGCTGCACCTGCGCTCGCAGCATTCGGGTCCTGCAAACACCCGGTCGTGACCATAGCCACAGCGGCCAACAAGCCGCCGATTGCCATCCGCTGCCTGATCGATCGCTTCATGATCCTCCTCGAGCATGTGCCATACGCCGGACCGCGTGACGGCCACCACATGACCTCTGTCTATCGCGCCAGGAGTCCGGTGTCCACGGTTGGCCGCCTGTTGAACACAGTTGGCGACGCGCCGCCGGACTTTGTCGTTATGGCGGCGTTCGGCCCCGTCCCTGCGGCTTTGTTCGAGTGGTTCCGGTTGTGTGGCCCTACCAGGGCGGAATGTCCCGGTAGCACCTAGCTCGGACCGGGCCCCCATGTTCCGCGGCAGGCGAAACCCAAGGAACTACGCGTCGATGGCGTCGAGGTCGAGCTCGTACGCGCCTTGGACGATGAACTCCTTGCGTGGGGCAACGTCATTGCCCATGAGGAGCTCGAAGATCTGCTCGGCACCCTCGGCGTCGTCGATGGTGATGCGCCGCAGCGTGCGGTGGCGCGGGTCCATGGTGGTCTCGGCCAACTGATGCGCGTCCATCTCACCGAGGCCCTTGTAGCGCTGGACGGGGTCCTTCCAGCGCACGCCCTTCTTGCTGAGCTCGGCGAGCTTTCGCTGCAGCTCGTCGTCGGAGTACGTGTAGATGTACTTGTCCATCCCCTTCTTGGGGTTGGTGACCTCGATGCGGTGCAGCGGTGGGACCGCCGAGTAGATCCGCTTGGCTTCGAGCAGTCCTCGCATGTGCTTGTGGAAGAGCGTCGCCAGCAGGCACCGGATGTGCGACCCGTCGGTGTCGGCGTCAGCCATGAAGATGATCTTGCCGTAGCGAGCCTGCTCGAGGTCGAAAGTGCGACCGCTGCCGGCTCCGACGACCTGGATGATCGACGCACACTCAGCGTTCTGCAGCATCTCGCCGGCCGACTTCTTCTGCGTGTTGAGAATCTTGCCGCGGATCGGCAGGAGCGCCTGGTACTCCGAGTCGCGGGCCAGCTTGGCGGTGCCGAGCGCGGAGTCTCCCTCGACGATGAACAGCTCGCTGCGCTCGACGTCGTTGCTGCGGCAGTCGGCGAGCTTCGCCGGCAACGCGCTGGACTCGAGGGCGTTCTTGCGTCGCTGGGTGTCGCGCTGCTGCCGCGCCGCGACGCGGGTCCGGGCCGCACTGACGACTTTTTCGAGCAGGGCCCGGGCCTGCGGCTTCTGACCCTTCTTGTTCGAGGTGAGGAAGGCTTTGAGCTCCGACGCGACGATCTTGCTCACGATGCGCTGGGCGGCCGGTGTGCCGAGCACCTCCTTGGTCTGCCCTTCGAACTGAGGCTCGGCAAGCCGGACCGTGACCACTGCCGTCAGGCCCTCGAGCACATCGTCCTTCAGGAGGTCGGCCTCGCCCGCCTTCATCAGGCCACGTGTCTGGCGGACGACGTCGTTGAAGGTCTTTGTCAGCGCACGCTCGAAGCCGGAGACGTGGGTGCCGCCCTTCGGGGTGGCGATGACGTTGACGAACGACCTGACCTCGGTGTCGTAGCCCTTCCCCCACCGCAGTGCGACATCGACGCCGAGCTCTCGCTCGACGTCCTGCGGCGTCATGTGCCCCTGCTCGTCGAGCACCGGCACCGTCTCGGTGAAGTGTTCGACTCCCTGCAGCCGGAGGATGTCGGTGACCTTCTCGTCGGTCGCCAGGTATTCGCAGAACTCACCGATGCCGCCGTCGTGACGGAACGTCTCTTCGATGACCTCGTCACCGCGTTCGTCACGGATGACGATCGCCAGCCCAGGCACGATGAACGACGTCTGCCGGGCGCGCGTGGCCAGCTCGTCATACGTGTAGGTCGCGTCGGGAGTGAAGATCTGCCGGTCGGGCCAGAATCGGATGCGGGTGCCGGAGACTCCCTTCTTGACCCTCCCGAGCTTGGTCAGACTCGCCGGCTTCGGCGTGAAGTCGTCCGACGGCCCGTTCCCGGCGAAGACGCCGGGGACGCCCCGCTGGAAGGACATGCCCCAGGCCGCAGGGCTGCGGTCGACAACGACGTCGAGCCGGGCGGACAGGGCGTTGACCACCGAAGCGCCGACACCATGCAGACCACCTGTGGCGACGTACGAGCCGCCACCGAACTTGCCGCCGGCATGAAGCTTCGTGAAGACGACCTCCACCCCGGAGAGACCGGTCTTGGGTTCGAGATCGACCGGGATGCCTCGGCCGTCGTCACGCACCTCGACGGACCCGTCGGCGTACAGCACGACGTCGATGCGCTGGCAGACGCCGGCCAGCGCCTCGTCGACGCCGTTGTCGATGATCTCCCACACGCAGTGCATGAGCCCGCGGGTGTCCGTCGAACCGATGTACATCCCCGGTCGCTTGCGGACGGCTTCGAGGCCCTCGAGGACGAGCAGGTGACGGGCGTTGTACGACGCGTCGACGGCGGAGCCTCGAGTGGGCACGGAACTCCTTACGGCAGGGTGAGAAACGACCACGGACAAGAACTGCTCAGCGACGGACAGACCCTTGGCCAGCACGGTGACAACGGTCACGTGTGGCGCACGGATCTGCCTGCTGGGAACGATACCGGGGACCCACCTTTTCACCTCTGACCACCACGCCGCGAGATGGACGATGCGAGGGGATCCGTGACGGTCCGTGGCGATGCGTGCACCCAGACGGACAAAGGGCCTCAACCGTTCGGGCTATTTCCCCGACACGCGGCCACAATTTGGATACTTCTCCCACGGATGGCACCGTCAAAGGTCCACCATGCGTCGTAAGGTCACATGCACCACCGACCGACCGGAACCATCCAGTATCGACCCGGCGTCGAATCACCAACGTCGCAAGATCTGGCGCAGCAGTAGTCTCAGCAAGCGGTAGGCGTCACACCTCGGAATACCGGCCCTGATTGAATGGTTGTTCCCCGGTGGAGTCGCCAAGAGAACGAGAAGAGGCCCACGTGACCACAGCCGTTGCACCAAGCCCGCAGTTCACCGCGCTCGACCGCTGTGACCGTTGCGGAGCTCAGGCATACGTGCGCGTCGAGCTCACCAGTGGCGGAGAGCTTCTGTTCTGCGCCCACCACGCGCGAGAGCATGCTGAGAAGCTGCAAGCCATCGCGGCATCGATCCACGACGAGACGGGTCAACTGACCCAGACCCCAAGCACCGCACCCGACGACGAACTCTGACGCAACGACAGTCGCGTTTGCTCGGGCGCGCTGACCCGAAGGCGCTCGACCCACCAAGACATCAAGACATTCAGTGGCGTCCACCGACAGGTGGCCGCCACTTTTTGCGACGGTGGGGCGGGACGAGCCAGTCCCGGCGGTCAGTCCGGCAGCATGTGCAGGCGGACGACGGTGCCGCTCGCGAACACCCGGATCTGCACGAGATCACACAGTTGGTTGACCATCCACAGACCCCGCCGGCCCAGGCTGTCCGGCAGCGGTTCCTCGCGGCCGACGAGCGGGTCGTCGAGCTTGCCCCGGTCGCGGAACTCACACACGACGCCGCCGCCCTCGGACCACACCCGGAAGATTCCTGTGCCGCCGCCATGGACCACGCTGTTGGTGGCCACCTCGCTGACCGCGAGCGTCAGGTCGTAGCTGCGCTCGGGGCTGAGACCGCCTACCGCCGCCGCCGCCGTGACCAGGCCTCGGACGGCGTGCAGCTCGTCCAGCCCGAACTCCACCTCACGCAGCGGACCCAACGGCTCGAGCAGCGGCGTCTGGAGGTGCGTCTGGGCCAGTTGTTCGATCCCGGCTGACTGGTCCGGCCGAACCGAGCCGTCCTTCTTCACGAGGGGGTGGCTGCGCGCCGCCTCGAACAGGACCGGATCGGGAAGGGCGCCGACGTCGTACGGGCACATCAGCGTCAGCGAAGGGGACGTGGCATCGGTGAACGCAACATTCAGCAGGGCCTCGTGTCGTTGACACTCGGCCAGCTCGGCGGCGCTCCGACCAGCCCAGATCGGCTCTCCGATGCCGCGGACGGCCGGCGCCGAACCCTCGTGCCGCACGACGAAGTCGCGCCATGCCGGGATGATCCGCGCCGGGTTGCGTCCCAGCACAGCCATGTCGGCAAACTCCACCTGGTCGGCCTGGTCACCGAGCTCGCCGCACAGCAGCGCGATCTTGTCCTTGTCCACTGCGACGAGCACGGGTTCGCCGGCGTGGATGCCGTCACGGATGAACGGCGTGGTCACGCGTAGGAAGTCGCTCTCACCCTCGTAGAGCCAAGCCCCATGATGGAACCCCGCCATCGACGCCGTTGCGTCGGACGGCCTCGTTTCCGAGTGCAGGGCCATAGGGCGAATCGTAGTGACCTTGAGCCCCCCCTAACGAACAAAGTTCCAACTTTCACGCAGCGTCACCTCCCAGACCGCGCTACCCGGGCAAACCGATCACCGGGAACGACATGCAAGGGGCCAGCAGCCGCCGCGACACCGTCGGAACGACGTCGTGGGATGACGTCATGACCGGTGCGATAGTGCTACCCGCGCCGATGTGGCCAGGGGCCGCAACGCTCACTCCACGCAGAACTCGTTGCCTCCCGGGTCGTGCATGACGACCAGGTCGCCCTCGCTCCGCACAATCGCGGCGCCGAGGCCGGCCAGTCGGGTGACTTCGGCCGAGATGCTGTCGGGGGCGCGCAGGTCGAAGTGCAGCCGGTTCTTGGCGGTCTTGGGTTCGGGGACACGTACGAACCACATGTTCGGCCCGCCCCAACCCGGGGCCTCGACGAACGCCTTCTCAGGCGTGGAGTCCTCGTCGACGTCCGAGCCGAGGGCCGCTGCCCAGAACGCTGCGATCACCATCGGATCGGCACAGTCGAACGTCACACTCTTGATGTAGCTCGCGATCATCGGCCAAGCATAGGGATGAGCGAACGTACCTGTGGCCACGCGTCGGCGAACCCGGGGTGCAGCGCCAGGTGGTCGACGTCGTCCAGGCCGACCCACCTCAGCGCCTGCTGCTCACCCACCAAGACGGGCTCCGCCATGCCGACGTTGAACTCGGCCCATGCCACGATCGTCGTGTAACTCCAGCCGCCGTGATCGTCCACGAACCTCGTCAGCTCGCGTGCACCGGTCAGATCGAGCCCGGTCTCCTCCGCTACCTCGCGGATGGCGGCATCCCAGGCTGTCTCGCCGGGATGGATCGCCCCGCCAGGGACCGACCAGGTGTTCCCGTGGTGAACCCAGTCGGCGCGGTGCTGCAGCAAGACGTCGGAGCACGACAGGACATCATCCGTCGTACGCCGGGTGAGCAGCAGACCTGCCGCTCCCAACGACCCCCAGTGCCGATGACCCAAGGCGCAGCGAGCCCATCGGTTGCTGTCGTGCATGCCTCGACGCTACCGCTTCTGACGGGTCGGAATCAGGTCAAGAGGGGCGAACCCCCTCGGGTCGCCCGCCATCGCAGACGGCGTGTCAACTTTCGTGCGGAGGAACACGGTGTCACTGTGGGAACAAGCTCCCGTGCAGCCACACCCCCCAGGTGTGCGGGAGTCAGCCTCACCGGTCGACCCCTCCCTGGGAAGTACCGGCCGGTGAGGCGCTGGGGTGCTGGGGTGCTGGACGATGTCGTGACCGGGCCCGCCATCAGCTCCACGATCCAGGTGGATCGTGTCAGAGCGTCGAGCCATCGGCACTGACCGTGACGCTGTCTTCTCACCTTGCCTGCTTCGTCCTGGTTGCATGACCTATGTCTCTCCGAACCGGGTCTTTCAAGACCCCGCTAGCCGCGTACCTGCGCCGCTAGCCTGACCCGGTGAGTCGGTGGTCGTCCGTCCGTAGCGGCAATGTGGTCATCGGCCTGTCCTGGGGGCTGGTCGGCTATCTGCTCGCCTGGGGGGCCGGCGTCCTGATCGGCATCGCCGACGCGGCCGGCGCCCGCGCCCACCTTCCACCGCCGGCTTCGTGGCAGATGCGGCTGATCTACCTTGGTGTCGCCCTGTGCGTCGGCATCGTCGCCGGTGTGGCGTCACGCAGCTGGGGCGACGCCAGGGAGGGCGCCTGGGTCGCAGGTCGGTTCGCGATGGTTGCGGTGATGATCGGTACCGTACCCGCCTTCCTCCTCGGGATCGTTCACGAAGGGCAGTTCGTCGCACGTCTGCCGCCAGGGGCCGAGAGGGCGGCCTCGCTGCAGTACGGCCACGAGGCGTGCAACTGGCTGGCCGCTCAGCGATGGGGCCGCTCCCCTGGGCCGGAGCGCTTGGCCAAGCGACGCATCGCGCCAGTCATCAGCGCCGTCTGGACCCCTCCGGAAGGTCAGGACCAGCTGAGCAACTCAGCGAAGCGTCTCGAGGTCTACTACGTCGAACACGTGGACTCGATGACTGCAGGACCGCTGTCGAAGGACGAACGTGCCCGGGTCAAGTTCACCGCACTGGCCTGGATGGAGCTGTGTCCGTTCCAGCTGTGGGTGCACCACCCGATCGGTGGAAAGAGCAACTAGGACAGCCCACGAACCGTACGGGAGGGTCACTGTCACGCGTCTGGCGGTCCCGCTTCGACATCGTCGATTCCCAGGACGACCGGGCTGTGCGCGAGGAGCTGGTCGATCTCCTCAGACGTCAGTGGCCCACCGCGGCCGCGCGCCTCGATCGTGAGCCTTGTCAACAGCGCGATCTCCTCGAGCCGCTGAGGATCCTGGCGCGGGTCGGTGGCAGACGCAGACTGGTCAGCCATGTCTCACCTCGCCTCCCGCTCCTGGTGACATCGCGTTCCGAGGCAGCCGGTCCACGAGGTCCCTGAGTCCGGCATGCCATCCACCCGACTGCCGGAAGCCTACGCTGTTGCGCTTCACGAGGTGTTGGCTTCCTGCGTTCGACCCGTCAGGCCGGTGGGTCGGGAAGGGGGTAGTAGTGCTCGCAGATCGCCTGTGCCATGACCCGCGCGGTGGACCACTCCCAGGTCCGGGGCACGAACCGGTTCGGGCTCAGGCTCCGGACGTACGGCGACGGGTCGTCACCCAGGCTCTCCACCAGGTGTAGGGCCAGTCCCGCGGATCCGGAGACGCCATGCGCGTTGCACCCGGCAGCCATCACCAAGCCACGAACGCCCGCGACCGGACCGACCAGGAACCGGCCGTCGGGAGTGAACCCCGGCCAGCCACGGAAGACGGTCTGGACGCCGACGTCGGCGATGCTCGGAACCAGGCGGGCAAAGCTGCCGGCGAACCCTTCGAGGACCTCCCAGTCGGGTTGCGCCAGGAGCGGCGCGTCGACCGTGACGGAGGCAGGGTCGAGGCTGGTCCCACGGTGCTCGAACCCGCCACAGAGAACGCCGCGCCCCTCGCCGCGGGCGTAGACCTGAATCTCCGGGATCCGCAGGCACGGCGTACTCGAGTCCCAGCCGGCCATCGTGTCTGTGATGAAGTACTCGTGCAGGACGGGCACGATCGGCAGCTCTACCCCGGCCGTCCGGGCGAGGGCACCCGCCCAAGGTCCGGCGGCGTTGACCACCATCTCCGTGGAGATGCTGCCTCTCTCGGTCGTGATCCCGTGGACTTCACCATCGACGACGTCGATGCTCAGGACTCGGGTCTGGGTGACCACATGCGCGCCCAGCTGTCGCGCTCCGGCGATGTACGCGTTGGTCAGGCTGTTGGGCTGGACGTAGCCGTCCGTGGGACACCAGAGGGCGAGCCGGACTTCGCCCACGTCCTCCAGCTGGGGGCACAGCTGCTGGACCTGGCGCGCATCCACGAGCTCCACCTCCAGCTGTGCCTGTGCCGCCACCTCGGCGACTTGCTCGAGCTCGGTCACGGCGGCCTGCGACATCGCGATCCGGAGGCTCCCGGTTTCGCGCCAGTCGGCCGGGTGGCCCAGCTCCGCCTCACAGTCGCGGAAGAACTGCACGCTCGACATCGTGAGGCGAGTGCGCTCGAGCGTCGTGCGCGACTGGCCGACGAGTCCTGCGGCCTGGCTCGTGGTCTGCGAGCCGGCATCGGCAGCCTCGACGAGCTGGATGTCGCCATAGCCCGCGCGGGCGAGGAAGTACGTGGCGGCGGCGCCGACGGCGCCACCGCCTACGACCGTGACCTGACAGTCGGTCGGCTCGTGCATGAGGGAAGACTCCCACGAACCGCGTCAGCGGCGGTCAGTCCCTCGCCGGGTAGTCCCGCAGTCTCAGCGACCGAGCGTTGTGCGACGTGTAGACGCACCCATCAGAACGCTGTAAGCCGACATGCTCGACCGACAAATAACCACGTCTGGTGCCAGAACGCACACAGCCAGAATCACGCTTAGTCAGGGCGTGGCCCCGATCAAGTCAAGGCGCGGACACCATCCCGGCCGGCCTATACGGTGACGACAGAATCTCTCATTGCAGCATCTACCACAGGGACTCAACACATGCGCATGCGAGGACGACACGTAACGAGGAAGGTACATCTCAAGACCGCAGCAGTAGTCACAGTCGGACTAGTGACCTCAGTTCTCTTCGCCCTGCGGCCTACAACCTCCACGGCCGACCCGCCGCCAGACCCTCTGACCTGTGCGGGTTACTCAGAGCCTCGAGCGTTCATCGAAGTGCAACAATGGTGGCAACCGACGATCAGCGGCACGGAGGATTTCGGCCACGTCCACCTCGGAGCATGCTTCCCGCGTCCTGGGACTCACGTCAGCGGCACCGTCCACTTCGACTTCGTGGTGAAGCTGCACGACAACCCCGGCGTTCTCCACTTTGTGAGGATTCACGTTCTCGACGGAGCCGGTCGCAACACGCAGGCAGTCCGAGTCAACGTGAACCAGACGTGCCCCACACCAGACTGCACCTACGTCGTGCCAGCAGACCTGAACACGAACGTGGCCGCCACGGATGGCTATGCGAACTTCAGGGCAGCGGCCATCGTGATGCATCCCGAGAGCGGTGGCACCAAGAGCTTCGCCGGTGCAGCGTGGCCGCTCTACATCGACAACGGCAAGAGGGTGAGGGACGCGATCAGTCCTCTGCGACTGGCCGGCTCGTCGTGGTACACCGGAGCCCTCTACAACGAGGCAGAGTTTCTGTCGCCTCTCCCGGACGCGCCTGTCAGCGGGGTGTGGACGCCCTCAGTGGCGATGCGCCCAGGAGCCGGTGGCAGGACGGGGTTCAGGCATGCGTTCGCCTCGGTCGACCCGTCGTTCCACGCGTCGCCTCCGTCCGACGGATTCGTGGTACTTGACCAGCAGGGCCAGTTCATCGGCAAGCTGTCGATCGACACGACCCAGCTCACCAATGGGCCACACAAGTTGTTCTTGCGCTCTGACGCACCGTGCGACGGGACGAAGGGCAACGACTGCGGGAAGAAGCCGAACGGCACCTCGAACAATGTGTCGACGCATTCGTCGGCGGAGGTCATCCCGTTCGTGGTCCAGAACTGAGGGTCGCGGTCTGAGGGTCAAGCGAATCTGGTCAGCACAGTGGATGCGGCTCAGTCGGCACCACGCCGGATCTCCGACTACTGGCTGTGATCGGTCTATCGGGTTGCCCTCGGTGGGTGAGCTCCCGGCTCGGGACGGCGGCCAAGGGCCATGACTTAGCCCTGAACTGCGGAAATCCTCAGGTCCTACCGTGAGCCTCAGTCGAGGTAGTCGCGCAGGACCTGGGACCGCGAGGGGTGGCGGAGCTTGGACATCGTCTTCGACTCGATCTGACGGATCCGCTCACGCGTGACGCCGTAGACCTTGCCGATCTCGTCGAGGGTCTTGGGCTGGCCGTCCGTCAGACCGAAGCGCATCGAGACCACTCCGGCTTCACGCTCCGACAGGGTGTCGAGCACCGCATGCAGCTGCTCCTGGAGCAGGGTGAAGGACACGGCGTCCGCGGGGACGATGGCCTCGGAGTCCTCGATGAGGTCACCGAACTCCGAGTCGCCGTCCTCGCCGAGAGGCGTGTGCAGTGAGATCGGCTCACGTCCGTACTTCTGGACCTCGACGACCTTTTCGGGCGTCATGTCGAGCTCCTTGGCGAGCTCCTCGGGCGTGGGCTCGCGGCCCAGGTCCTGGAGCATCTGCCGCTGGACGCGGGCGAGCTTGTTGATGACCTCGACCATGTGCACGGGGATGCGGATGGTGCGCGCCTGGTCGGCCATGGCGCGAGTGATCGCCTGCCGGATCCACCAGGTGGCGTACGTCGAGAACTTGTAGCCCTTGGTGTAGTCGAACTTCTCGACCGCCCGGATCAGGCCGAGGTTGCCCTCCTGGATGAGGTCGAGGAACAGCATGCCGCGGCCGGTGTAGCGCTTGGCGAGCGAGACCACGAGTCGCAGGTTGGCCTCGAGCAGGTGGTTCTTCGCGCGACGGCCGTCCTCGGCGATCCAGCCGAGCTCGTCGAGCATCTTCGCCGACACCTTGTTCTCGCGGGCGAGCTTCTCTTCGGAGAACAGGCCGGCCTCGATGCGCTTGGCGAGCTCGACCTCCATCTCGGCGTTCAGCAGCGGCACCTTGCCGATCTGCTTCAGGTAGTCCTTGACCGGGTCAGCGGTGGCCCCGGCGACCGTGACGGTCTGCTCGGGCTCGTCGGCCTCGTCCGCCTCGGAGATCGTGAAGCCCTGCTTCTCGTCCTCCTTCAGCGTCGGGTCGGTCTCCAGGTCCTTCTCGAACACGGAGTCGTCGATGTCAGCCAGCGACTTCTTGCCTTCGGCATCGACCGGAGCGTCGGCCAGAGTGGCGACGGCCTCGATCCCGGGCTCACCCCCCTCACTCCCGGCCTTCTTGGCGGGAGCCGACTTGGCTGCCTTCTGCCCGGCTGGCTTCTCGGTGGCCGTGGACCGGCTCGAGGTCTTGGTGACCGAGGCGGCCTTCTTCGCAACCGGCTTGTCCTTGGTGGAGGTGTCGTTCTTGGCTGCGGCCTTCTTGGCGGGGGCCTTGGTGGCCGGTGCCTTCTTCGCTGCAGCCTTCTTGGCCGCTGCAGTCACGGTGGCGCGCTTCGTCGCAGCCGCCGCCACCTGCTTCGGGTGCACGGATTCCTCCGCGCCGACGGCCACGCTGACGCCCTGAGCCGCTAGGTGCTTGAGCAGCGCCTTGCGCTGCGCCGGGCTGACCTCGGCGTCCTCGCAGATGCTCCGGATGTCATTCGGGGAGACCTGCCCGTCGCGTTGCCCCTGGGCGATGAGGCGTACCACCGAGGTGTGGGAGAGCAGAGAATCTGGAAGGGTGCGGGACGTGCTCGGCGACACGAACGTCCTCTCGTAGATGAATCGGGGGCGCGGCAAAGCCCGGTCACGTCAAGATGCCGCGCCTCTATTGTGACACGAACCGGGCGGTGCTCAAGCCACGCCCCGACCCGTGGCGAGTGTCGCGGTCACGACATCCAGGCAACGCTCGAGTTCTGCGTGAGTGACCCCACCGAAACCCAGCACGATGCCGTCCCGACGGTCGGTTCGCCCATAGGCGGACAGGAGCGGCACTTCGAGCCCTGCCCCCCTGGCCGCCGCCGCGACGGACTGGGCGACCGAGCGGGGCAGGGGGACCGTCACGTACATACCGGCTCCGGCGCCGTGCACGGGCGCGAACGGTGCCAACCGCTCCCGCACGAGCTCGCTGCGGTCGGCGTAGACCCGGCGTGCCGAGCGGATGAGGCGGTCGACGTGGCCGTCGCGCAGCATCGCCAGAAACGCGCGCTGCACCGGCCAGCTGGAGTGGTCGTGCCGCCTGGAGCGCCGGTCAGCCAGCTCGGCCACCAGGTCACGCGGACCCACGAGCCAGCCGATCCGGAGAGCTGGATGCACGGCCTTGGCAGCTGTCCCGAGGTAGATCACGTCAGGTGACAAGGACGCCAGCGCAGGCAGCGGGGCCACGTCGTACCGGAACTCCGAGTCGTAGTCGTCCTCGATGATCAGTGCCCGTCGACGCTGCGCCTCGGCCACCAGGGCAACCCTCCTCGAGGCCGTCATCGTGACCCCGGTGGGGTGCTGGTGCGCCGGTGTCACATACACCGCGCGAACCCCTCCGGGACAGGCGGTCAGCGCGTCGACGCAGATCCCCTGGTCGTCGACCGGGATGTCAGCGACGTCGAACCGGGCCGAGCGGGCGACCTCGACGGCCGCCCGGTAGCCCGGATCCTCGATGGCCACCGTCCCGCGGTCGAGCAGCTCGAGGACGATGGCCAGGCCGTGGGTGGTGCCTGACGTCACCAGCACCTCGTCTGCAGTGCAGTCGAGGCCCCGGCGGCGGGCGACGTACGCCGCGAGGTGCTCGCGCAGCTCCGCGATCCCCGCCGGATCGGGGTAGCCGCGGGGCATGGTCGCGTGCGCAGCCTCCCGCCAGGCTCGTCGCCAGCCCGCGTCCAGCCGAGGATCCACGTAGGGCGCACCGGTGTCGAAGCTGACCAGGGTCGCCGACCTGTCCACGCGACAGCCGGATGTGGCTGCCGGCCGGGACCGAGCCCTCGGTCCGCCCACGTCGCCCACGAAAGTGCCCGCGCCAGTGCGTGTGACGAGCCAACCCTCGGCCACGAGCTGGTCGAAGGCTGCCTCGACGACTGCCCGGGCGACGCCCAGGTCGGCCGCGAGAGATCGCGAGGACGGTAGTCGCTGTCCCGGGTCGAGCACCCCGTGCGAGACATGGTCGCGGATCTGCCGGGCCAGCTGGACCGGCAGGGTGTCACGGCTGGCGCGCTCGAGCGTGAGGGCGAGCGGCGTCGGTGATGGGCTGGTCACCGTTCCTCCTGACCGCCGTGGGACGTCGACGAGTGGCCTACCAGAATCGATAAGGATTGGCCCGTGCCAGTATGCCACTCGGGGCGCACACTGGACTCGTGACGATGACGAACCCCGCTGGCACCTTCTCCCCCACGACCCGCACCGACGTGCACCGGCATCCCGAGCGGGCGAGCACCGAGCGCGCCGACCTGCTTGCGGTCCTCGGGGAGGCCGTCGTCTGTCACGTGGGAGTGCTCAGGCCACATCCGTCCGGCTCGTCCCATCCCGTCGTGCTGCCGATGGCGCTCGCGGTCGACCCCGACGGCCCCGACACGGGCGGAACTCTGTACCTGCACGGATCCGTCGCAGCGGGTCTGCTGAAAACCACCCCCGAGCACGAGATCTGCGTGACCGTGACCCACGTCGACGGTCTCGTGCTCGCTCGGTCGGCCTTCCACCACTCGATGAACTACCGCTCGGCGGTCGTGATCGGGCGGGCACGCACTGTGGTCGATGACCCGGAGAAACGCACTGCCCTCGACCTCATCGTGGACCACCTCGTACCCGGCCGGTCGAGCACCTTGCGGGCGCACACGCGCAAGGAGCTGGCAGCCACCGCAGTACTCGCGCTTCCCTTGCACGAGGCCTCGGTCAAACGGCGTACCGGCGGCGTCTCGGACGACCAGAGGGACATCGACGCAGGGGTCTGGGCCGGGGTCATCCCACTACGGCTCGCCGCGGAGGAGCTCCAGGTTGACCCGGACGCGCGTGGCACCGCGGTGCCCGACGACGTACGACGACGGCACCGGCAGCTGTCCTGACTCTGGGACCGACGGCGTCAGTTCTTGACGGTCTGGGCGGCCTTGGCAGCCTTCTGCTCGCGTTTGAAGCGGCGCACGCGTTCGAGGGACTCAGGGTTTCGTACGTCGGCCACCGACCGGTAGGAACCCTCCTCGGCATAAGCCCCGGCCGCCTTCTCCCACCCATCCGGACGCACGGCGAGCTGTTTGCCCAGCAGGGCGACGAAGATCTGTGACTTCTGCTTGCCGAATCCGGGCAGGGCCTGCATACGACGCAACAGCTCGGCGCCCGACTCGGCGGTCTCCCACAGGGCCGCGGTGCGACCCGCATAGTGCTCGACCACATGCGCGGCCAGCTCCTGGATACGCGCCGCCATGGCACCGGGGAACCGGTGCACCGCCGGAGGCGTGGCGCACACGGCCGCGAACTCCTCCGGGGGCGCGCCGGAGATCGTCTCGGGGTCGAGCGTGCCGAAACGGTCGAGAATCTTGGCCGGCCCTGCGAACGCACGTTCCATCGGGAACTGCTGGTCGAGGAGCATCCCGGCCAGCAGTGCGAACGCGTTGGTCGAGAGGACTTCGTCGGCCGCCTCGTCCTGGGCGATCTGCAGCGTCACTCCGCGGCCTTGACCGCCAGCACCGGACATGGTGCGTCGAGGAGGATGCGTTGTGCGTTGCTCCCGAGGATGAGCTTGCCGACAGGGCTGCGCCGCCGCAGCCCGATCACGATGAAGTCGGCCGATACTTCCGAGGCGACGTTGATCAGGTCCTCGGCGGGATCCATGCCGCGCACGAGCTGGCGGATCTCGTGCTCGATACCGGCCTTCGTGAGCTCGTCGCGCACCTCTTCGAGCGCGGTCTCGACCTCTTCGGCGTCTTCACGATCGAACTCTCGTCCGCCGCGGTGGGAGTTCACGACCACGAGGCTGGCGTCGCGACGCTTGGCCTCTTCGGCGGCCAGGCGCAATGCCGCATGACCCTCGGCCTTCGGCACGTAGCCCACCACGATGACACCCATGAGTTGCTCCTTCTCCGTGGCGCCGGCTGCGTGCGCCGTTGGTCGTGGGCCGAACGCTACCGGACGATCCCGTGCGCAGGGTATGCCTCGGAAGGGCGGCATGGACCGCGCAGCCGGCTGCGCCCTTTCAGTCAAGCGGCCACTCGTGCACGGGAAGGTTGGCATGCATGTGTTCGCTGTAGCGCCGAACGACCTCACGCAACGCGTCGAAGCGGTCGGTTGCGCCCGAGTCGAACAGCCGGTGGAACATCTGCGACTGCCAGGTGGCCCCATTGCGTCCGGTCAGACAGCGCTGTTCGATGATGCCGAGCAAGCGGTCGCTGTCTGCGGCCTCCATGCCCCATCGGTCGAGACCATCTTTGGCACGCGGGAGCAGTCGGCGAAGGACGAGCTCGGCAGCGCCGACCGATCCGAGTCCGGGCCAGTAGACCTGCGCGGTGATCCCTTCGGTCGCACCCGTGTGGAAGTTCTCCTCCGCGGCCGAGAACGACATCTGAGACCACAGGGGACGCTCGTCCTCGGCCAGCGAACGCACCAGGCCGAAGTAGAAGGCCGCGTTCGCCATCATGTCGACCACCGTCGGCCCTGACGGCAGCACGCGGTTCTCCACACGCAGGTGCGGCACGCCACGGACCACGTCGTACACCGGGCGGTTCCACCGGTAGATGGTGCCGTTGTGCAGACGAAGCTCCTGCAAGGCCGGGGTGTCCCCCTTGTCGAGGACGGCAACCGGGTCCTCGTCATCGGTGATCGGGAGCAGGGCCGGGAAGTACCGGACGTTCTCCTCGAACAGGTCGAAGATCGAGGTGATCCAGCGCTCACCGAACCACACGCGGGGGCGCACGCCTTGCGACTTCAGCTCCTCGCTCCGGGTGTCGGTGGCCTGCTCGAAGAGCGCGATCCGTGTCTCGGCCCAGAGCTCCTTGCCGAACAGGAACGGCGAGTTGGCGCCGAGCGCCAGCTGGATTCCGGCGATCGCCTGCGAGGCGTTCCAGTACGCCGGGAACTCGTCCGGGCTTGTCTGCAGGTGGAGCTGCATCGAGGTGCACGCGGCCTCGGGCATGATCGAGTCCGCCGTCACCAGCAGCCGGTCGACGCCACGGATCGAGATCTCGAGGTCCTCCCCGCGCGCAGCGAAGATCTGGTCGTTGAGCAGCCGGTAGCGCGGGTTCGCCGACAACGTGTCGGTGTGCATGTGTGAGGTCTGCAGGGTCGGCAGGATGCCGACCGTGACCATGTGGGCGCCGACGCTGCGCGCCTTCTCTTCCGCCGCGTTGAGGCTGTCACGCACGTTGTCCTCGAAGGCCTTGATCCCGCCGCCCGACAGCCGACGCGGTGCGACGTTGATCTCGAGGTTGAACTGGCCGAGCTCCGTCACGAAGTCAGGGTCGGAGATGGCATCGAGAACCTCGGCGTTCTTCATCGCCGGGTCGCATGCGTCATCGACCAGGTTGAGCTCGACCTCCAGGCCCGTCATCGGCCGCTCGACGTCGAAGCGGGACTCGCGCAGCATCCGTGCGAACACGTCGAGGCACTGCCTGACCTTGTCGCGGTAGCGACGCCGGTCCTCGCGCGTGAATTCCCGGCGCTCGACCTCTTGGCCCATCGTCGGTCCTCCTCACGGGACGTGCCGGCGGTGCGGCCAGCGGCCGCCGTCTGCCGCCAGCCTGCCGTGCTTCGCCGGTCGCCGCCACCACCTCCGCAAAACAGCTTCATCGGCGGGGCCTGCGCACGACACCGCGGGCGGTCAGGGGAGATGCCCGCGGACGCGGTCCCAGATCGACGGGTTGATACTGGCTTCGCACGCGTCGAGCAAGAGGACGGCCATCGAGTAGTTCGGATGGACGTCGAGCACACGTTCGGCCGCGTGCGAGGCGAGGACGCCACGCCCGGACAGCCAGGCGGCGAAAGCGGTCAACCCGCCGACAGGGGCCATCAGCTCATCGGGAGTCGCTCTCAGCAGGTGCAACCACAGCGCGTAGTGGTCCATCGCGTTGTCGCGCGTCATCAGGGCCCAGACGGCGTCGCGCTTGGGCACCTCCTGCACGGCACGGACCAGGGCGACCTCGTCGATCGGCTCCAGCTCGGCTGGATCTGACAGTCCGGCGTGGACTCGCTCGCGCAGGGCAGCGAGGTCCAGCACAGGTGGTGTGGCCAGCCCCGTCGCCGCGTCGAACGCGTCCCGGCGGACACGGTCCGGGATGAACTGGGCCCGCAGCGACTCACGGTTGGGCGCACGTGAAAGACCGGCCAGCACAGCCTCAGCCGCGACCTCGGACGCCTGGGCGTCGTACGGAACACCAGTGACCGGGCAACACCCGGGGTCGGAGCAGACGTAGGACCACCAGCGCTCACCGTCCGCACGCAGGGCGTCGTTGACCCGTACGCCGTCGTCGCCCAGGCGATCGAGGACTGCTGTCATGACAGGATCGGCCACCGCTGCCCGGTTGGAGTACGCGATCAGGATCACCGGGTCGAAGCCGTGCAGCTCGGCCAATGCGCCCAGATAGGCGGCCGTGCGATCGGGTGCGTCGTCCTTGACCGCAGGGTCGACGAGGTCGATGCGGGCGCACGGTCCGAACCGTTGGCGCGGTCCCTCCAACGCGATGATGACGATGCTGTCCGCCGGGTCGAATCCCAACAGGTACGGGACGATCGCCACCACATCGCCAGGCGTCCTGACCTTGGTCACGGGGACACCCGGGCTCGAAGTGGACCCGGATCGAGGGGTGGCGGCGCGAGAGGCGCGGCGGCGGTTGCTCATGCGTCGAGCATCGGAGCGCAAGGACCCGCACACGACGCCGAGGAAGCAACCTGTGGACAGTCCGATCCGCGATGATGGTCCTGTGCGTAACGTCGCGTCGATCCTGCATCTGGACCTCGATGCGTTCTTCGCGGCCGTCGAGCAACGGGACAAGCCGTCTCTGCGCGGCAAACCCGTCATTGTCGGTGGCGTCGGCCAGCGCGGCGTCGTGGCAACGGCGTCCTACGAGGCACGCCGATTCGGTGTCCGATCGGCGATGTCCACCGCGGAGGCACGCTCGCGTTGCCCCCATGCCGCGTTCCTGGTCGGCCGCTTCGACGCCTACCGGGCGTCGAGCCGGCAGGTCATGCGGGTTCTCCGGTCACGCTCTCCGCTGGTGGAACCGCTGTCGCTGGACGAGGCCTTCATCGACCTGGCTGCCAGTCCCGACGAGCTCGACCTCACAGCCGCCGGCCTGTCACGGATCGCCGCAGATCTCAAGGCCGAGGTGCGCGACGTCACCGGTGGCCTGACCGCCTCGGTCGGCATCGCCACCTCCAAGCTCATCGCCAAGATTGCCAGCGAGCTCGACAAGCCCGACGGGGCCGTCGTCATCCCGCCCGGGTCCGAGCAGGACCTGCTCGCGCCGATGCAGGTGACGGTGATCCCCGGCGTCGGTCCGGCCACGGCCGGCCGGCTGCACCAGGTGGGGGTCGACACGGTCGAGGAGCTGCGGCACCTCAGCGCCGACGAGCTGGTCCGCATCGTCGGGCAGTCGCACGGGCGGAGCCTCTACGCCCTTGCACGTGCCGACGACGACCGACCCGTGGTGTCGGAACGGGGGACCAAGTCGATCTCGGTCGAGGACACGTTCGAGGTCGACCTGGTGGACCCGGTGCTGCTCGCCGCCATCATCGACCGGCACGCCCGCAACGTCTGTGAGCGGCTGACGAAGGCCAAGCTTTCCGGCCGGACCGTCACGATCAAGGTGCGACAGCACGACTTCACCACCCTGACCCGATCGACCACGATCGCTGGACCGACCGACCGGCCCGCGATCGTCAGCCGACTGGCGCGCGGTCTGCTGGCCGAGCTCGACACGTCTGGCGGGGTACGCCTGCTCGGCGTCGGGGTGTCGGGGCTGGCCGACTGGATCCAGGACGATCTCTTCGTCGACGAGGACGATGAGCTCGACGCGCCGCTGACCGTCCCAGATGGAGCCGGCCACGACCTGGCCGAGACCCGCCCGCGCCACGGCCGCGGCTGGATGCCGGGCATGGACGTCGAACACCCGGACTTCGGGCCGGGATGGGTCTGGGGCAGCGGCCTGGGCCGGGTCACGGTCCGCTTCGAGACCGCCGAGACCGGCCCCGGACCGGTTCGGACGCTGGCTGGCGACGACCCTGCCCTCGTGCGCCGGCCGGTCCCGGTCGACGACGAGGACCTGCTCAGCGACCCCGCGACCTCCGGAACCGAAGCCGGTCCCCCGGCCGAGCCTGAGCACACGCCGCCAGGGCCGCTGACTCGATGACGCCGATCACCGGGTAGCCACCGGTCACCGGATGGTCGGCGAGGAACACCAACGGCTGACCCGACGTCGGCACCTGCACGGCTCCGGTCACGATCCCCTCGCTGGCCAGCTCACCCGCTCCACGTCGTGCCAACGGGTCCGGCCCCTGCAGACGCAACGCCGTCCGGTTCGACCTGGGCGAGACGGCATACTCCTGGGCGAACAACCGCTCGCACGCCTCGGCTGTGAACCAGTCGTCGCGTGGGCCGAGGACGAGCGGCAGGGTCCACACAGCAGGGACGGGCTCCGGCACCGCCCCATCAGGGCCGACCTGTGCCTCCGACCACGACCCCAGCTCGAGCACGTCACCGGGCTCGACGGCGGCTGGGCCGAGTCCGGTCAACGTGTCCGTTGAACGGCTGCCGAGTGCGGGATCGGCCAGGACTCCGCCGGAGATCGCCAGCCACGCCCGCAGGCCGACAGCTGTCGACCGGATTTCGATCTCCTCACCGGCACGGACGGACTCACCGAGCCCCCACGACGCCGATCGTCCGCCGACGCGCAGTCCCATGACCGCGCCGGTCAGGGCGATGCGCAGCGACGTCTGCGCTCGAAGCCGCACTCCCCCCACCAGGATCTCCAGACCAGCGGCATCATCCGGGTTCCCGACCAACCGGTTCGCCAGCGCGAGCGCAGTTCGGTCGAGCGCACCGGACGGTGGGACGCCCAGGTGCATCAACCCGGCGCGACCCAGGTCCTGGACCAGCAGCAGCGGCCCGGTCTCGTGCACCAGGAGACTCATCGCCTCGCCGCCTCGAACCGGACCCGGTCCCCGGGCTGGAGCAGAGCCGGGCGCTCCCGTGCGGCGTCGAACATGACCTCGGACGTGGTGCCGAGCAGCTGCCAACCGCCCGGCATCGACGTCGGGTAGATACCGCAGTACGGCCCTGCCAACCCGACCGATCCGGCCGGAACCTGAGTCCTCGGATCGGCACGGCGCTGCACGTCCGGGAGGGCAGGGTGACTGGTGCAGTAGGCGAAGCCGGGTGCAAACCCGCAGAACGCCACCGTGAACTCGGCCTGCTGGTGACGCTCCACCACCGCGTCCGTGCTGCAGTCCCATTGCCGGGCGACCTCGGCGAGATCCTCGCCCTCATACCGGACGGACACGGTGACCAGCCGTGACTGAGCGACTTCCACGTCGACCGAGTCGACCGGGCCGGCAGCACTCAACGCTGACCACCACCGATCGGGTTCGACTCCGTCGATCAGCAGGGTGCGGGCGGCCGGTACGACGTCGCGGACCGTGGGCAGCCGTCCGGTCGCGGTGAGACGGCTGACGTAGAGGTACGTCGCCGTCACATCCTCGTCGTCGTCGAGCTCGACGAGCAGCGCCTCGGACCCGACGGTGCGCCGCCTCATCGCAGCGCCGAGCCGAGCGCTGCTCGGGCCGCCGCCGCCAGCTCGACGGCGCGCGGCGAGTCCCCGTGGACACAGATCGAGTCGGCCTCTACCGCGAGCATGCCCCCGTCGATCGTCCGCACGGTTCCCTCGGCCACCAACCGCCGCACCCGCTCGCCGACCTCGGTGGGGTCCGTGACGAGTGATCCCGCTACCGCCCGGGCGACCAGACTGCCCGAGGCGTCATAGGCACGGTCGGCGAAGAACTCGCGGAGCACCTGCCCGCCGGACTCGACCATCAACCGCTCCGACACCGAGCCCGGCAGGGTCAGGAGCGGCAGCCCGTGTCGGTGCGCGACGTCGACGACCGCCCGCGCCTGCGCCTCGTCCCGCACCGAACGGTTGTAGAGCGCGCCATGCGGTTTCAGGTAGGACACGGTCGCGCCTACGCTCGACGCAATGGTTTGCAGACTCTCGAGCTGCTCGGTCAGGTCACGCACCAGGTCGGCGTACCCGATCTCGACATCGACCCGTCCGAAGTTCTCCCGATCGCGGTATGACGGCTGGGCGCCTACCTCGACGCCATGGTCCAGGGCCAGCCTGCACACGGTTCGCATGGTGTCTGGGTCACCCGCGTGGAAGCCGCAGGCGACATTGACCTGCGTCACGACCTCGATGAGTGCCGCGTCTGTCCCGAAGCCCTCTCCGACGTCGGCGTTGAGGTGGTACCGGGCGCTCATGGACCCATTCTGTCTCCTTCGCAGGCAGACCGCGGATGGCAGTCCCGACGCGCGGAAAGCCGACAGCGCCCGCGCGGTGGATGTCGCTCGTGTCGCTAGTAGGGTCAGTTCGTGACCGACATGCAGACCTCCCCGACCGCTCCGACCGCGCCCAAGCGTCCGGTCGAGCGAACGCACCACGGCGACACGTTCATCGACAACTACGAGTGGCTGCGCGACAAGGAGTCCCCCGACACCCGTGCCTACCTCGAGGCCGAGAACGCCTACGCCGAAGCGCGGACCTCACACCTCGCCGAGCTGCGCGAGCAGATCTTCACCGAGATCAAGCGGCGCACCCAGGAGACCGACCTGTCCGTCCCGAGTCGCAGCGGCAGCTACTGGTACTACCGCCGCACCCTCGAAGGGCAGCAGTACGGCATCGTCTGCCGTGCCAAGGCCGCGGACGGCGACTGGACCCCGCCGAACCTCGAGGCGGGTGTCGACGTACCCGGCGAGGAGATCCTGCTCGACTGCAACGAGCTTGCCGAGGGCCGGGACTACTTCTCGCTCGGCGCCCTGACGGTGACGCTCGACGAAACGCTGCTGGCGTACTCCACCGACGTCGTGGGCGACGAGCGCTACACCGTGCAGTTCAAGGACCTTCGCACCGGCGAGCTGCTCCCGGACGTCATCCCCAACACCCTGCATGGCGTGAGCTGGTCGAATCCCGGCACCCACCTCTTCTACTCCACCGTGAACGACGCATGGCGGGCGGACAAGATCTGGCGACACGAAATGGGCACCGAGGCCTCTGGAGACGTCCTCATCCGCGAGGAGAACGACGACCGCTTCAACCTCGGGATCACACGCACGACGAGCGACCGCTACCTCCTGCTCACGTCGCACTCCAAGATCACGTCCGAGGTGAATCTGCTCGATGCCGACCACCCGACCGAGGAGTTCCGCACCGTGATCCCGCGCGTCGAAGGCGTCGAGTACGAGGTCGATCATGCGATCGTCGGCGGCCAGGACCGGCTGCTCGTCCTGCACAACCGGGACGCACTCAACTTCACCCTCGGGATCGGTCCGGTCGACCTCCAGGCGTTCGACGACCTCGACACGGTGATCGAGCACCAGCAGACCGTGCGCCTCACCGACGTCGCAGCGTCCGCCACCACGATCGCGGTCAACCTCCGTGAGAACAGCCTCCACCAGGTACGCGTGTTCCCCCTCGGGCCTGACGGACTCGGACCCGGAGCCAACATCGCCTTCGACGAGGAGCTCTTCGAAGCGTCAGCCACTGGGTTCTCCGACTGGAACCAGCCGTTCGTCCGGTTGTCCTACGGGTCCTTCGTGACACCGGCGTCCGTCTACGAGTACGACCCCGCCAGCGGCGACCTCCACCTGCGCAAGAGACAGCCCGTCCTGGGTGGCTACGACCCTGACGACTACGTCCAGTCTCGGGAGTGGGTCACGGCCCGCGACGGCGCCCGGATCCCGGTGTCGATCCTTCGGCACCGCAGCGTCGCTGAGCGCAGTGGCGCGCCCACCCTGCTCTACGGCTACGGCTCCTATGAGATCAGCTACGACCCGTTCATGAGCATCGCTCGCCTGTCCCTGCTCGACCGTGGCATGGTGTTCGCGCTCGCCCACGTTCGCGGTGGCGGCGAGATGGGTCGACAGTGGTACGAGGACGGCAAGCTGCTGCACAAGAAGAACTCGTTCACCGACTTCATCGACGTGGCACAGCATCTGGTCGACGCGGGCTGGACCACGACTCCCCAGCTGGTCGGTATGGGCGGCAGTGCCGGTGGGCTTCTCGTCGGGGCGGTCGCCAACCTGGCGCCCGAGCTCTTCGGCGGCATCGTCGCGCAGGTGCCGTTCGTCGACGCACTGACGACGATCCTCGATCCGTCGTTGCCGCTCACCGTCACGGAATGGGATGAATGGGGGGACCCGCTGCACGACCCCGAGGTCTACGCCTACATGAAGTCGTACGCGCCCTACGAGAACGTCAGCGCCCGGACCTATCCGGCCATCTATGCACGGACCTCGATCAACGACACCCGGGTGTTCTACGTCGAGCCGGCCAAGTGGGTAGCCCAGCTGCGCGAGACGCTGCCGGACTCGAGCCGGGTCCTGTTCAAATGCGAGATGTCGGCGGGGCACGGAGGCGCCAGCGGACGGTACGACGCCTGGCGTGAGCAGGCGGAGTACTACTCCTGGATCATCGACACGGCCGGCGCCTCGCACGACCTCTTGGTAGGTGACACGATCACCTGAGCCGACAGTCCTCCCGCTGGCGTGTAAGAAAGCCCTGAGATGAGCAACTTCGGGGGCTGACCCGGCGTTTTCCCAGGTAATCCACTCCATGTGGTTGGTCAGTATCTATGCACCGGCAGGAATCTTGACGACAGTCGATGCGTTGATCAAGTAGAACATCTGGTGTGCATCACCGAGGAGGAGAAAGCCGTGACCACACGTCGCAGCACCACACTTGACTCTCGCGACAGCGGGATCGAGGGGCGCGACAGCGTTGGGATGTATCTCGACGAGATCGCCCGCACACCCCTGCTCGATGCCGCCACTGAGGTCGAGCTGTCGAAGGCCATCGAAGCGGGGCTGCTGGCCCAGCACCTGTTGGACTCGGGTCGGATCGCACGGGCCAAGGGCGGGGCACCCATGCGGGCCACCCGCGAGGAGCTCGAGTGGCTCGCCGCCGAGGGCGACCGTGCCACCCAGCGCTTCATCCAGGCCAACCTTCGTCTCGTCGTCTCCATCGCACGCAAGTACGGCCGGTCGGCCATGCCCATGCTCGACCTCGTGCAGGAGGGCAACACCGGCCTGATCCGCGCTGTCGAGAAGTTCGACTACGCGAAGGGCTACAAGTTCTCCACCTACGCCACCTGGTGGGTACGCCAGGCCATCACGCGGGGTATTGCCCAGCAGGCCCGTGTCGTGCGCCTTCCGGTGCACGTGGTCGAGGAGCTCAACCAGATCGGCTCCGCCCGTCGTACGCTCGAGCGCCAGCTCGGACGTGAGCCGGAGCCGGACGAGATCGCAGCGGAGCTCGACATGAACATCGACCGCGTGATCGACCTGATCAACTGGGGTCGCGACCACGTCAGCCTCGACACCCCGGTCGACGAGGACGGCGACACGTCCCTGGGCGATCTGGTGGCCAAGGAGACGACCCCGGGTCCTGACTCCGCGTTCCTGGACGTCGAGTCGCGGCAGCGGCTGGACGACCTGGTCGAGCTGCTCGACCCGCGGTCGGCCGACGTCATCCGCTCCCGTTATGGGCTCACCGACGGTCGCCAGGAGAAGCTGGCCGACATCGGCGCCCGGCACGGGGTCTCGGCCGAGCGGGTCCGGCAGCTGGAGCGCGAAGCGCTCGCCCAGCTCCGTCGCCTCGCCGATCCCGACCTGGCGGCCTGACACAACTTCACCAACCCGTGCCCTGTCGGACACGAGAGATCAGGTCTTCCCAGACCTGATCGACAGCGGCTCGTAGCTGCGTCAGCGACCCGTCATTGCTGAGGACGAGGTCGGCAGCCGCGAGCCGCTGCTCTCGGTCTACCTGTGCGGCCATCCGGGCGCGGGCCTCTGCGGGCGTCATCGACCGGTGCTCGACCAGCCGCTCGACCTGCACCTCGGGTGCGGTGTCCACGACCACCACCACGTCGAACGAGTCCGCTTGTCCGGTCTCGACGAGCAACGGCACGTCGTGGACCACGACGGCATCGGCGGCTGCCTCGCGCTCGATCTCGGCGGCCCTGGCCCGGACTCGAGGATGGATGATCGCCTCGAGCCGCTGACGGGCCGCATCGTCCCCGAAGACCCGACGAGCCATGGCAGCCCGGTCCAGCTCGCCCGCAGCAGTCACGACTTCCGTCCCGAACGAGCTGATGATCTCGGCCAGCGCCGGCGTGCCTGCCGCCACCACCTCGCGTGCCAGGACGTCGCTGTCGATGACCACCGCTCCATGCTCTGCGAGCAGCGCGCTGACCGCTGACTTGCCGGAACCGATCCCCCCGGTCAGACCCACACGCAGCATGCGCACAGGATTCCACACGGGATCAGAGCGGCCCGCCGCCGGCGTCCGATCAGCGTACGGCGACCGGCTGCCCTGGGCTGCAGAAGATTCGTCGGTAGCGCTGGGGGCTGGTACCGCGAAGTCGCGCGAAGTGGTGACGGAACGCGGTGGCGTTGCTGAAGCCGACCCGCACCGCGATCCGCTCGATGGTCTCGTCGGACTGCTCGAGCAGCTGCTCCGCGAGCAGCACCCGCTGGTTGGTGATCCAGTGGTACGGCGTCGTACCGGTCTCGGCCTTGAACCGCCGGGCGAAGGTTCGCGGTGACATCATCGCCTTGGCCGCCAGCGTGTCGACGCTCAGGTCTTCGTCGAGGTGGGACCCGACCCACTCGAGCAGCGGCTGGAGCGTGTCGGCCGTCGTCACCGGCACCGGTGACTCGATGAACTGAGCCTGTCCACCGTCACGATGCGGTGCCACCACCATCCGCCGCGCCACCGTGGACGCGATGCTGGCGCCGAACTCCGTCCTGATCAGGTGCAGGCAGGCGTCGAGGCCGGCCGCCGAACCGGCCGACGTGATGACAGGGCCGTCGTCGAGGTAGAGCACGTCACAGCGCACCTTCGCGAGTGGGAAACGAGCCTCGAGCTCGTCGACGTAGCGCCAGTGCGTCGTGCAGGCGCGGTCGTCGAGGAGTCCTGCCTCGCCCAGCACGAAGGCGCCGGAGCAGACGGACAGGAACCTGGCTCCCCGGTCGTAGCCGGTACGGAGCGCGTCCAGCACGCTGTGCGGCACCGGGTGATCGCGCGGTACCGCCGGCAGGCAGATCAGGTCGGCCTGGGCCAGCCGGTCGAGTCCTTGGTCGATGTCGAGCACGAGACCCGGAAGGCTCGTCGGCACCCGCCCTGGCTTCGGCGTGCAGATCGCGAAGTCGAAGTCCGGGACCCCCTGGTCCTCCCGGTCGAGCCCCCACGCTTCACACAGCACGCCGAGCTCGAAGGGCGCGACGCCGTCGTAGACCACCGCAACGATGTTCTTCAGCATTCGGCCAGCATGCCAGAAAGTTGGCAGAAAATCGACGCACCCCGGCACTTCTGCCACTGGTGGCGGATGTTCGATGGTGGCAGTATTACTGCCATGACCTTCTCAGTGATCACTCTCATCGTGGCCGCCGCGGTCGTTACCGCGTGGTACGTCGCGCGGCTTGCCCATTTCATCAAGTCCGACGGGTACGGATTCCGGTCCGCCTCCGGTCTGCCTCGCGACTGGTCCCCGTCGGTCGACCTGCCCAGCACCCCGTACGTCAAGAAGCCGCACCACTGACCGCCTCCGTGGCTCAGCCGGTGCTGGTCAGCCCGAGCTCCGCAGTACCATCCGTGGGTCGCCGTGGACCAAGCCGGGACCGGCCCCGACACAGCGGTACGCCGGTTTGGCAGCCCGTGTGAGTAGCAGCCGCAGGCATTGTCGTTCGGCCGCCATCCCCCAGTAGCCAGGATGCAACGACTCCTGGATCTGTTGCGGCACCACCGTGAAGTACACCCGGTTGACCCACGCGACCCGGTCGACGGCACCTGGTGAGTCCCAGCTCCGCAGCGACGTGTCAGACAGCGGCGATGTGCCCCGTTCGCACAGTCGGTGCCCGTCGAAAGCACGTGAGACGTCGAGAACACTGAACGGCTCGCTCGCGGCGGCCGCCGCAGAGACAACCGTGCCGTTGATGCGGGCCAGTGCGACGCTGTTGGCCCACGTTGCGTCGGCCGCGAACAACGGGCAGCCGCCGCGGAACTCACGGTCGGCGTTGTCGTAGCGCAGCGCCTTCCCGGGCGGGACCGGCGACGGATAGGTCAACACCACCCGGCGGTAGTCGGTCGCTGCGTACCCCGCCGCGGACATGGCTGCGGTCACCCGGTTCAGTGCTGCGGTGACGGCCCTTCTCACACGCTGCTGCGCCGCACGGTCGACCCTCTCGGTGACCGCCGGGTCGAGGCTGCACCGTCGTTCGGTCCCCGGTGGGGACGACAGGAAACCCGAGACACAGGCAGCGGCCAGCGCACCGAACCCGAAGTCGTTGCCCCCGATCGACACAACGACGGTCGCAACACGATGGTCCGTTGCGAACTGCTGGAGGGCTCGTGCCTGTCCTACGCCCGACCCGTCGGCGGGGCGGGCGAAGTCGAGGCCAGGTCTGAACCTGAGCTGGGATGAGTCCGAGCGGGTCCGGGCACCGGAGCACGCGAGATTCTTGCCGCGCAGGCCCGGCAGGCCCAACGACACCACGGTGCTGCGCGCCCGGTGGCAGCCGGGCTGCGACTCCTGCCCTCGGCGATCGAAGTACGCGGCCGGTCCGAGCGCATCCGCTCCCCTGGCAGGCCCGGCGGTGTTCGCACCCCAACGGGCGCCCTCACCCGAGATGTAGCTGTCGCCGAGGGACACCACCCAGCCGGAGGACTGCGTCGGTGCTGTCGGGGCCACCTGGGCGTCCCGCGCGGTCGTGCCACCGGTCGACCCGGTCGTCGTACACGCCGCCAGGAGCAGGGCTGCCAGCGCCACGGCGGGTAGCCGCGGCGACCGCCTGACCCCACTCCGGACACGCACATCGGCCAGGCTAACCGGGTGCCCAAGACCTCATCGCCAACAGCCGGGCGGAATCCACGGCGTCAGCGAGAACCCGGTGAAAGACAACGGCCCCGCACCGGAGTGCGGGGCCGTTTGTCAGCGTGTGCTGGTGCGGTGCGCGATGCGCACGGTGGTCACTGACCGCCGGTGAGCTTCTCACGCAACGCCTGCAGTGCTTCGTCGGACGCGAGCGAGCCGTCCGGACCTGCGTCCGCCGGCGAAACCGGGGCGCTCGGGGTGGGGCTGCTCGTGTCTTCGTCGACCGTGTCGGAGGAGTAGCTGGCAGCCTCGCCGGCCTCGACGTCCGCCTTCGCGGCGTCCTCGACCTGCTGCTTGTGCGCCTCCCACCGGGCGTGTGCCTCGGCGTACTGGTGCTCCCAGGCAGCCTTCTGGTCTTCGTAACCGTCGAGCCACTCGCCCGTCTCGGGGTCGAAGCCGTCCGGGTACTGGTAGTTGCCCTGGTCGTCGTACGACGCCGCCATTCCGTAGAGCGTCGGGTCGAAGTCGTCGGACGTGTGGTCGACACCTTCGTTGGCCTGCTTGAGCGACAACGAGATGCGGCGACGCTCGAGGTCGATGTCGATGATCTTCACCATGACATCGTCGTTGACCTGGACGACCTGCTCGGGGATCTCGACGTGACGCTCGGCCAGCTCGGAGATGTGAACCAGGCCCTCGATGCCCTCGTCGACGCGCACGAACGCACCGAACGGGACGAGCTTCGTGACCTTGCCCGGCACGATCTGACCCATCTGGTGGGTCCGCGCGAACTGCTGCCACGGGTCTTCCTGCGTTGCCTTCAGTGACAGGGAGACGCGTTCGCGGTCCATGTCGACGTCGAGGACCTCTACCGTGACCTCCTGGCCCACTTCGACGACCTCTGACGGGTGGTCGATGTGCTTCCAGGACAGCTCGGAAACGTGGACCAGACCGTCGACGCCGCCGAGGTCGACGAACGCACCGAAGTTGACGATCGACGACACGACACCGGGCCGGACCTGACCCTTCTGCAGCTGGGTGAGGAAGTTCTGGCGAACCTCGGACTGGGTCTGCTCGAGCCACGCACGACGCGAGAGCACGACGTTGTTGCGGTTCTTGTCGAGCTCGATGATCTTGGCCTCGAGCTCCTTGCCGACGTACGGCTGGAGATCGCGGACGCGGCGCATCTCGACCAGTGAGGCGGGCAGGAAGCCTCGCAGGCCGATGTCGATGATGAGGCCACCCTTGACGACCTCGATGACGGAGCCCTTGACAACGCCGTCCTCTTCCTTGATCTTCTCGATCGTGCCCCAGGCGCGCTCGTACTGCGCGCGCTTCTTGGAGAGGATCAGTCGGCCTTCTTTGTCCTCCTTCTGAAGGACCAGGGCCTCGACCTTGTCGCCGACGGCAACCACGTCACCGGGGTCGACGTCGTGCTTGATCGACAGCTCACGGGAGGGGATGACGCCTTCGGTCTTGTAGCCGATGTCGAGGAGGACCTCATCGCGGTCGACCTTGACGATCGTGCCGTCGACGATGTCACCGTCGTTGAAGTACTTGATGGTGGCGTCGATCGCGGCGAGGAAGTCCTCCGCCGATCCGATGTCGTTGACCGCAACCTGCGGGGTCTCCTGCGCGGCGGGAGGGGCTTCGATGCTGCTCGTCATGTAGTAGGAACTCCGTCGGGATGGATAGATGTCGTGCGTGCGCGCCCAAGGCCCTTGGTTCGTGGTCCCACCGAGAGAATCTCGAGTCACAGCCTGTTGCTGTGTGCCGAGAATGGAGGTGTACGAGCACGGCCTGCTCCGTCTGAGGTCATGCAGGCCCGAAGCGCACCGTCTAGAGTACGGGTTTTGCCTCATTCGGGTCAACGCGAGGGGTGTTCCACGGCCACGCGTGCAGGTTTGCGCTCCTGGCCTGGGCCAGCAGCAACGTGCTCGCCAGCTCGCAGACCGCGTTGGACGGCACCCGCCCGGCCAGCTCGACAACTGCCCACAGGTCAGCCGCCCTGCCTCTCGCGTCCACGTCACGGATGCCCGGCGCTTGAGCCATGAAGGCGGTACGGACCGCTCCGGTGAGCACGTCGCCCCGATCGAATCTGGTGAGGTTTCCGTAGTCGGCGTAGGGCGCCCCGGCGTACGCGAACTCCCAGTCCAGCAGCGCAGTCACCCGGGCGGAACCGGGGTCGACGAGGATGTTCTTGGGGTTGAAGTCACTGTGCACCAGGACGGTGCGACCCTCGTTCTCCTCCGCCGCCTCGGCCGAGATCTCCTCGGCGGTGTCGATCAGGTCGAGGAGCGCGTCGAAGTCACGTGCCTGCCAGGCAGCCAGGCGGCCGTTGTCGCGGTAGTGCTGGGCGAACTGCCGCAGGTCGGTGGGCATGTCGGCCTGCGAGACCGTGAGCTCGGGGCCGGAGAACATGCCCGGTCGCAGAAAGGGGATTCCGGACAGCCGCGCCAGGATGACTCCGAGTTCGAGCCCGATCGCCCGGAGGTCGACCTCTGGCGGGTCAGCCCGCAGCAGCGCGTCGAGCGGAACGCCATCGACCTTCTCCGTGACGAGGAGGGCCGGCTCGTCGCCGAGTGCCGCCCGGACCTCGATCAGCCCAGGAACCGGGATGATGCCGCGCACCAGGTCTTGCAGGCCTGCGTCGACCACCGCCCGGGACGGGTCACGCCGATAGATCCGCAGGACGACCTGGTCTGCCTTGTCGGCGCCGACAAGAAAGGTCTCCCCGCTGAACCCGCCCTCCATCGGGCGGAGCTCCGCCCCGAACCAGTCCATCGTCATGAGGGATTCCCTGCCGCGCCGGTCATCACGACGGCATTCTGCCAAGGGCATGGTCGGGCCTACGATCGGGTCATGACGGAGTACCAGGTGACGTCGTGGCGCGAGCTGCCGTCGCTCGTGGTGGCTCGTGACGGCGACGAGATCGTCAAGACGCCCATGCCCGGGCGCTTCCAGGAGGCGATCGACGAGATGGCCATGCGCCTGGGAGAGACGTCCAGCGAGGCCTACCTCGAGGGCTGGGTGCGCACCGAATGGCTCCCGGCCGACGGTACGCCGATCGAAGTTTGTGACCGGGTGGTCGCCGACCTGGAGGCGCGGTGGTCTGATGAGTCGATCAGCGCCTTCCTCGCCGCCCTCTGACTGAGTTGTCAGAACTGCGAGCGGCCATGACCGCCTGCACTTCCGACAACTCGGTCAGCTGGGGCGTTGGTAGCGGCCGCGGCGGTGGACCAACGGCTTGTGTTCCTCGGCGACATCGAGGTGTTCGATGACGAGGTCGACCAGGATCGACCAGCCGACCTCGAGGGGGTCGGCATCCACCAGCCTGGCGCCCGCCCAGCTGGAGGCGTCCGCCAGCCGGGGCCCCCATGCGCTGTCGACCCACTCCCCCAGGGTGAACACGCCGCCGGGTGCGGGCGCCACGCCCGCGAAGGCGTCAGCGAGGTCGCGGTGCCTCCACTCCAGGAGCTGGACGACCGCGGTTCTCGTCTCGAGCAGCCGCTCGGCGAGCGTCGAGTCCGGGTCGAGCAGTCCGAGCACGTGGCCGGGCTCACCGGCGGCGATCAACAACGACGAGACCGTCAAACCGGCCCGACCGGTCGGCCCGTTGCCGGTGCCGCTGGTCCACAGGGAGACGGTGCCTCCGAGGCGACCACGCCAACGGCGTACCGGGTCACGTTGGTCGGGCGCGACCTGGAAGGGGTGCTCGGGATGGATCGTCACGTGGGCCAGCGTACGAGGCGCCTAGGCTGGACGTGTTCCGCGCATCGCGGAGGTGGAGGCGTAGCAGGTGACCGACAGCCAGGACATGCACGACTCGCAGTCCGCGGACGTCGACGTCGACCCCGAGAAGGCCTTCGACCAGTTCGTGGTGGCGTCCGCGTCGACCCTGGTCGGGATCGCGAGGCTGATCACCGGCGACCAAGCCACGGCCGCGCTGGCAGCCGACGAGGCATGGCCTGAGGTCTACCGACGCTGGCGTCGGATTGCCCGGACGCCTTCCCCGTTGACCTCGGCGCTGGCGCCGTTCGTGGCCGCGTCCGTACGGGCGGCCGAGCGGAACCTTCCCGCCGCTCGGCGCGGACTCGAACTCCGTGAGAGCGGTCTCGTCGACGCAGGCACGGTGCTCGGGCACGATCGACCGGAGGCCGCGCTCGGAGAGGCGCTTCTCGACCTGTCCCCCCGAGAACGGGCGGTCCTGTCGTTGCGCTGGTATGCCGGTCTGACCGACTCCGACCTCGTGCGCGCGAGCCGACGACGCCCGTTGCGTCCGGCTCGAGTCGCCGACGCTGCGCTTGCCGACGTCATGCACACGGCCGCACCTGCGGTCGAGGTCAGGACCGCCGGAGCAGCGACCGGGCTGTCGCGCCGGCAGGAGTTCACGACACGCTTCCGCGCCGAGCTCGCCGAGCGGGCCGGACCCCCGGTCGACGGCCGAGCAGAACTGGTGCGCATGCGTCCGGCGCTGGCCGACGTACGACAGCTGCGCGCTCGTCGCGGCATGCCACGACGAGCGGTGGCGGCAGTGGGAGGTCTCATCGCGGCAATGGTCGTGACCGGACTCGCCGTCACCTCCGGGGGCGGCGGTGGAGCCGCAGGAGAACGGACCCGACCGCCCGTCGCCGTCGGCGGCGGGCAGCTGGTCGGCTTCCAGACGGTGTACGCGACAGTGCCGGGGTCCTGGAGCCACAACGGGCTACGGTGCGGCACCGTCGCCGAGAGCACGGTCGTTTACCCCGACGCGCCTCACGGTTGTGACGACCGGCCGTTGCCGGTGCTGGCGGTGCCGGCCTCGAGCGTCACGTTCAGCGTGCCGCCGACGAGTCCGATCCCATTGGGTCGGCTGAGACAGGTCAGCTCCGTGGGCGGCCAGCAGGTGTTCGCGACGACACCGGTCCGACGGAACGGGTTGCTGCAGCAGGTGGTGGTCATCCCGCAGGCGAACGTGCAGATGGTCGTGCGCACCCCTGACCCACGAGTTCTCGACAGCATCGTGGACTCCCTCACACCAGTGCCACAGGGGTACGTCGTCGTGCCTGTCTGTACCCGGCTGCCACTTCGTGAGGCGATCGGGCGGCTCGTCGCGGCCGGTCTCAACATCAAGCTCACGCAGGCATCGACGCTCAACATGCACTACGGGGCGCCGCCTGTGACGCACCAGTCGATCCCCACCGGACAGATCGTGGCCCGCGGCACGGTCGTTGGCCTGGGCTTCCCGAGCACGAACTGACCGTCACACGGTCAGCTTGGGCAGCACCTCACGGCCGAAAACATCCATCCACTCGGCCTGGTTGCGTCCCACGTTGTGCAGGTAGACCTGGGTGATGCCCAGGTCGAGGAAGCGCTGGATCTCTGCCCGGTGGACGTCGGGGTCCGACGAGATCACCATGCGCCCGTCGAAGTCCTCGCGTCGTACGAGCGCCGCCATCGAGGCGAAGTCATGCGGCGAACGGACGTCTTGCTTGGCGAACTTCATCCCGCCGTTGGGCCACTGGGTCATGGCGTTGTCCATGGCATCTTCATCGGTCGGCGCCCATGAGAGGTGCAGCTGGAGGAGCTTGGGCATCATGTCGGGGTCCTTGCCCTGGGACCGCGCGCCCTCGTCGAACTTGGCCAGTACGCCGCCGACCTTCTCGGTCGAGGCGCCCGGGGTGATGATCCCGTCGCAGCGGGCGCCCGTCTTCTTGGCCGTCACCGGCCCGGCGGTGGCGACGATGATCGGGGGTGGCGTCTCGGCCCGTGTCCACAGCCGGGTCGTGTGCAGGCGGAAGAACTCACCTTTGTGTTTCACGTCTTCACCGGTGAACAGCTTCTGGATGACCTCGATCGCCTCGAACATCATCGCGATCCGTTCCGGAGCCTCCGGCCAGTAGCCACCGAAGACGTGCTCGTTGAGCGCCTCCCCCGAGCCGAGGCCGAGCCAGGTCCGGCCCGGGTACATCGCCTCGAGCGTCGAGGCAGCCTGCGCCACGATGGCCGGGTGCTGGCGGAACGTCGGGCAGGTCACCCCCGGCCCCAGGTCACCGGTGGTGCGCTGGCCGAGCGCGCCCAGGACACTCCAGACGTACGACGCCTGCCCCTGTGCGGGAACCCACGGCTGGAAGTGGTCGGCTGCCATGACGCCGGAGAAGCCGTGTTGTTCTGAGACGGCCGAGAGGTCGACGATCTCGGCGGGGCCGAACTGTTCGAGGGCAGCGGCGTACCCGATCTTCGCGTCGGACATGACAGCCATCCTGACTCATCGCCCGGCGTCGCGGGGCGATTGAGCAAGCATTGACGTCGGCTGCTGTGACGGCCGGGGTCAGTACGCTCGAAGGATCATGAGCATCGTCAGGGATCCGGCGGGTCGCCGTTTCGACGCGCCGAAGATCGAGCCGCCGGCGGGCGACGTCGACGATTTGCGCGTATTCCTGGCTCGGCATCGGAGGGTCTTCGTCCTCACCGGGGCGGGCTGCAGTACCGAGTCAGGCATCCCGGACTACCGAGGGCTCGAGGGCGAATGGAAGCGGCAGCGGCCCATTGAGTTCCAACCGTTCGTCCGCGACCCCGTGATGCGCTCCCGCTACTGGGCGCGGAGCCTCATCGGCTGGCGTAGCTTCGGCGGTGCCGCGCCGAACGACGCGCATCGTGGACTGGCCGCCCTGGAGCGGGCAGACCGCATCGGCCTGCTCGTGACCCAGAACGTCGACGGCCTGCACCAGGCCGCCGGCTCACGGCGCGTGGTCGACCTTCACGGCCGGCTCGACCGGGTCGCGTGCCTGTCCTGCCGGCACACGTCGGCGCGGGCCGCCTGGCAGCTGCATCTCGAGGACCTCAACACCGACTGGACTGCGCTCGATGCACCGGCTGCTCCCGATGGTGACGCGGATCTCGATGGTCTCAACTTCTCGGCGTTCGTGGTTCCGGACTGTCCGCGGTGCGGCGGCGTGGTCAAACCTGACGTGGTGTTCTTCGGTGAGAACGTGCCGGCCTGGCGTCACACCCAGGCGTCAGCGGCGCTGTCCCGCTCCGACGCGATGCTCGTGGTGGGATCGTCGCTGATGGTCCACTCCGGCTACCGTTACGCGCTGGCTGCCGACCGCCTCGGCCTTCCGATCGCGGCGGTCAACCTGGGCCGGACCAGGGCCGACCACCTGGTCTCCCTGAAAGTCTCCGCCACTGCCGGTCCCACGCTCGCTGCCTGCGTGTAGCCGTGCGTTTGCCTAGTTCACAAGCCAGCTGGCTTGTGAACTAGGCAAACGCACGGCCAGGTCTGGGCACATAGGGTGCGGGGGTGTGCAGCGAGAGTGAGTTCCGGGAGGTTGGGGACGCGGAGGCGGAGGCCGCCAACCGGGCAGACTGGGACGCGGAGGCAGACGACTACCAACGTGAGCACGGCGCCTTTCTGGGAGACACGCGCTGCATCTGGTGCCCCGAGGGCATCGACGAGGCAACTGCCCACCTGCTCGGAGACGTCACCGGCCGACGGGTTCTCGACCTCGGCTGCGGCGCTGCGCAATGTGCACGCTGGCTCCGGCTGAACGGCGCCACGGCGATCGGTCTCGACCTCTCCTTCCGCCAGCTGCAGCACTCTCACCGCATCGACGCGGACACCGACCTCGCGGTTCCGGTCGTCTGCGGGTCCGCGAGCCGGTTGCCCTTCGCCGAGGAGTCGTTCGACGTCGTCGCCTCCGCGTTCGGGGCCCTGCCGTTCGTCGTCGACATCGTCCGGGCCGTGACCGAGGTGACCCGTGTCCTGAGCCCGGGCGGGCTGTTCGCATTCTCCGTGGTGCATCCGGTCCGGCGGATGTTCCCCGACGACCCGAGCCGCGACGGCATGACGATCACGCGCTCCTACTTCGACCGCTCGTCGTACGTCGAGGTTGGCCCCGACGGCACCCCGTCGTACGTCGAGCCCCACCACACGATGGGCGACTGGATCGGCGCCATCGACGCCGGTGGACTGCGACTTGAGCGTCTCGTCGAACCGTCGTGGCCGGCGGGGCACGATCGCGTCTGGGGCGGCTGGGGTCCGGTCCGCGGGAGCATGCTCCCTGGTACGGCCATCTTCGTCACCCGCAAGCCCTGAGCGGCGACGGTCGCGACAGGGTCCGACACGCCCTGAGCTCGCCGCTGCGCGCACACCCTCGGGCAGACTGTCCCGTATGGAGCGCGTGCCGGGAGCGACGGAGACGTCGTACGACGCCGTCACGCCGGGACCGCTGACTCCGGTCAAGGCGACGGGTGTGGTCGCCCTGGGCATGATGGCCATGAACGCCCTGGCCTACGCGTTCACCCTGCTCGCGGCGCACGTTCTCGGGCCGTCTGACTTCGGCGGCGTGAGTGCGCTGCTCGGCATCCTCATCGTCGGAGCGGTGGGATCGCTGGCGGTACAGGCGACCGCTGCGCGTCGGCTGGCGACCTGCCCGGCGCACCATGAGTCGGCCGTGATCCGCGACGTGTTGCTCAGCTGTGCCCGTATCACCGCGATGATCGGTCTGCTCCTGCTCCTCCTCACGCCGCTCATCGACTCGCTGCTGCATCTCGACGATCCGGTGGCGGGCAGCATGGTGGCGTTCTCCACAGTGCCGACCACGATGATGGGCGCCTACGCGGGGATCGCCCAGGGGCAACGCCGTTGGTCCGCGCTTGCAGCGATCTATGCGGCGTTGGGCGCCGGGCGCCTGCTCGGCGGGGCGACCGCGATGCTGATCGACCCGACGCTTCGCTCCGCGATGATCGGACTCGCCGTCGGCAGCTTGCTCCCGTTCATCGTCGGCGCAGCGACCACGCGGCTGCCCCCCGCGTCCCCGGACAGTGACCATGCACCGCTCCTGGGCGAGCTCTGGAGGAACGGCCACACGTTGCTGGCGTTCTTCGTGTTCACCAACCTCGACGTCCTGCTCGCGCGCCACCTGTTCGACAGCACCGACGCCGGCATCTACGCCGCCGGAGCGATCCTCGTCAAGACCTGCCTGTTCCTGCCGACGTTCGTGCTTGTGGTGGCGTTCCCGACGATGGCGGCCGACCGGTCCGGCAGGCCATGGCTACGGCCGATGCTCACCGTCATCGCCCTGGGCACGCTGGCTGTCCTGGGTGCATGGTTGCTGCCCGACGTCGCTGTCGCGTTTGCCGGCGGCAGCGAGTACGCCGACCTGGGGCAGGTCGCGTGGCTGTTCGCGATCGAGGGCACGATCTTCGCGGCGTTGCAGATCCTGGTCTACGACACCATCGCGGGGCAGTCGCACGCGACGTATGTCCTCTGGATCGGTGCCGCCCTGATCGCGGGGGTGGCGATCCCGCTGCTCGGTTCTGTCACCGGCCTCGTGATCTTGATGATCGTCGTCGCGGCCGGCGTGGGTCTAGTGACCAGCCTCATGCCAGGTGCGGCCCACCCCGACTGACACCTCAAGTGGCACGGCCAGGTTCGCCGCGGATGCCATCTCGCGACGCACCAGCGACTCGAGAGCATCGCGTTCGCCGGACGCCACCTCGAACACGAGCTCGTCATGCACCTGCAGCAGCATGCGCGACGTCAGCTTCTCGGTCGTCAGCGCGGCGTCGACCCGCAGCATCGCGACCTTGATGATGTCGGCGGCGCTGCCCTGGATCGGCGCGTTGAGCGCCATCCGCTCGGCCATCTCACGACGCTGTCGGTTGTCGCTGGTCAGGTCGGGCAGATAGCGACGACGCCCCAGCAAGGTCTCGGTGAAGCCGGAGCGACGTGCCTCCTCGACGACCCCGTGCAGGTAGTCGCGTACGCCGCCGAAGCGCTCGAAGTACTCGTCCATGAGACCGCGAGCCTCACTGGTCTCGATCTTCAGCTGCTGGCTCAGTCCGTAGGACGACAGACCGTACGCCAAGCCGTAGTTCATCGCCTTGATCTTGGAGCGCTGGGCATGGCTGACGTCGGCGGCGTCGACGCTGAAGACCCGAGCTGCCATCACCGAGTGGAAGTCCTCGCCGGAGTGGAAGGCCTCGATCAGACCAGCGTCGTCGGACACGTGCGCCATGATGCGCATCTCGATCTGGCTGTAGTCGGCAGTGAACAGGGACTCGAAGCCCGCCCCGACCACGAAGGCCTCCCGGATGCGGCGCCCCTCCTCGGTGCGGATGGGGATGTTCTGCAGGTTCGGCTCGGTCGACGACAGCCGCCCGGTGGCCGCGATCATCTGGTTGAACGTCGTGTGGATGCGACCATCCTCGGCGACCGTCTTGAGCAATCCCTCGACCGTCTGTCGCAGCCGGGTGGCGTCGCGGTGGACGAGCAGGTGTTGCAGGAACGGATGCTCGGTCTTGTCGTAGAGCCCTTGGAGCGCCTCGGCGTCGGTGGTGTAGCCGGTCTTGGTGCGTTTGGTCTTGGGCATGGCGAGCTCGTCGAACAGCACCACCTGCAGCTGCTTGGGTGAGCCGAGGTTGATCTGCTTGCCGATGACCGCGTACGCCTCGTCGGCCGCCTGCTTGACCCGGCCCGCGAACTGCGCCTCGAGCGCGCTGAGGTGGTCGACGTCGGTGCCGATGCCGACCTGTTCCATGTGCGCCAGCACGCCGACCAACGGCAGCTCGACGTCAGCGAGCAGTGACGAACCGCCACGGGTCGCGAGTTCGGTCTCGAGCGCAGCCGACAGATCGACGACAGCGTTCGCCTTCTGCATCAGCTCCTGTGCTTCGGCCGAGTCACCATCGAGGTCGAGGGTGAGCTGGTCGCTGGCAGCGGCCGTGCCCTTCAGCTCGCGGTGCAGGTAGCGCAGCGTGAGATCGGCCAGGTCGTAGGAGCGCTGGTCGGGATGGGAGAGGTATGCCGACAGCGCCGTGTCTGCGGCCAGCCCCGCCAACGGCCAGCCGCGAGCAGCCAGCGCCAGCATCGGCCCCTTGGCGTCGTGCAGCACCTTGGGGCGGTCGGGGTCCGCGAGCCAGTCGGCCAGGACCGACTCGTCGTCGACGCTGATGTCTATCACCTCGAGCCAGGCCGCGCTCCCCGACTGGTCGGCCAGCGCCAGCGAGCTCAGGTGACCCGTGCCTGCCCCCCACTGCCCGTGGACCTCGAGCCCGGTCAAGCTGGCCTCGGCAGCATGGTCGGACAGCCAAGCGGCGAGCTCGCCCGCCGCGAGCTGCCGGCCGTCGACCTCGGTGCCGGGGGCGATCTCGGGTTCGTCGGCCGACAGCGTGGCGAAGAGCCGGTCGCGCAGGACCCGGAACTCCAGCCCGTCGAAGATCGTGTGAACCTCGTCGCGGTCCCAGGCCTGCTGCAGCAGCTCGGGCGGACCGACCGGAAGGTCGAGGTCGCGGACGAGTTGGTTGATGCGCCTGTTGCGGATGACGTCGGCGAGATGCTCTCGCAGCGACTCCCCCGCCTTGCCAGTGATCTCGTCGACGCGAGCGACGATCTCGTCGAGCCCACCGAACTGCGCGAGCCACTTGGCCGCAGTCTTGGGGCCGACGCCGGGTACGCCGGGCAGGTTGTCACTGGTCTCACCGACCATGGCCGCCAGGTCGGGATAGCGGTCCGGCTGGACGCCGTACTTGTCGAACACCGCAGCCGGGGTCATCCGCGCCAGGTCGGAGACACCTTTGCGCGGGTAGAGGACCGTCACGTGGTCGCTGACGAGCTGGAACGCGTCGCGGTCGCCGCTGCAGATCAGCACGTCGTAGCCGGCCGCCTCGGCTTGGGTCGCCAACGTTGCGATCACGTCGTCGGCCTCGAAACCGTCCTTCTCGACGGTAACGACACGGAGTGCGTCGAGCACCTCCTTGACGAGCGACACCTGGCCCTTGAACTCGTCGGGGCTCTTGGACCTGTTGGCCTTGTAGTCGGCGTACTCCTCGGAACGGAACGTCTGGCGCGAGACGTCGAAGGCGACCCCGAGGTGTGTCGGGGCTTCGTCGCGCAGGACGTTGATGAGCATCGAGGTGAAGCCGTAGACCGCATTGGTGGGCTGTCCCGTCGTCGTCGAGAAGTTCTCGACCGGCAAGGCGAAAAAGGCCCGGTACGCCAACGAGTGCCCATCGAGGAGCAGCAGGACGGGACGGGCGTCAGCTGGGGTCGAGGGGGTGCCGGTGGAGGTCGAGTCGGTCGCAGCCACGGCCCAACCCTAGTCTGGGTCTCCGACATCGGACCGACGTGGGAGACGGTGAAGCACATGGCGACGGAGCAGCCCGACCTGGCGGACGTGCTGGGTGAAGTCGCGACGATCCATGACCGGATGGGCATCCGGATCAGCGAAGCCAGTGCCGAACGTGTCGTCGGCACCATGCCGGTCGAGGGCAACCGCCAGCCGTTCGGGCTGCTGCACGGCGGTGCATCGTGCGTGCTCGCCGAGAGCCTCGGCTCGATCGGGGCGACACTGCACGGGCATCCGGACAAGGTCGCGGTCGGGGTCGACATCAACGCGACTCATCACCGCGCCGTCGCCGACGGGGTCGTCACCGGCGTCGCGTCGCCGGTGCATCTCGGCCGCAGCATGGCGTGCTACGAGATCGTCATCAGCGACGAGGCAGGACGCCGCATCTGTACGGCGCGCATCACCTGCCAGCTCGTTCCCAAGCGGGACTGAACGCGCAGGCTCCTAGGAAGTGACCTTGGGACGCCGCATGAGGCGACGAGCGGCGATCACATTCGTGCGGACCGCCTTGGGTGCTGCGACGCCGCTGAGCTTGCACCGGAGGCCCGCCACCGTCGAGGCGCGGACGATCGCCACCTGACCGAGGCCGAGGCGGGCGAGGAACCGGTTGGCGTCACGCGCCGCCGCCGCCACGGACGCGACGATGTGCTTGGAGTCCTTCTCGTCGGCCCAGTCAGCCGCCGCCTCCAGCAGGTGCTTGCCGACACCGCGCCGGCGATAGCCGCTCAGCACGTGCAGGTAGCCGACGTGGACCGCGTCCTCGTCATGGATGGGTGAGACGGGTGCCCGCCGCAGGTGCGCGACACCGACGGGCTCACCGTCGATCACGGCCACCAGCAGCCGCTCGCAGGGATCGGTCTCCAGCCGCATGACCGCCCGCTCGGTCTCGGCGCAGGACAGGTCGGCGGTATGGCCGCGAACATCGTCGGCAGTGAAGTCCTGCCAGATGGCCTGCAGAGCCAGGGCGTCACTGGGGCGTGCATCGCGAACGGTGACCGGGCCTCGGGTCATGATCCCTCCAGATCTCACCCCCCCGAGTGGTCAGTGGTCGCAGCCGCCTCGGGAGTGCCGGTTAGGCTCTGGCGAGCAGTGCTGCGCGGAACAGACTACGACCGGACAATCCTGTCCTGCTACCCGAGTCGGGAAGTTCGCGACTTCCCCGCTCCGGCAGGGTCGGACGTCTGCCCGCATATCCGTGCAAACCGACTCGTCGAACGCTTCGGAGGGAGCCGTCAGCGTGTTTCGCGGCATCGGAACCGTGGTCAACGTGTCGACCGTCCTGGTCGGCTCGGGTATCGGCGTGCTCCTCGGCAACCGCCTGCCCCAGCGCACGCGCGACGTGGTCACCGATGCCCTCGGCCTGGTGACGCTGCTCGTGGCGGCGTTGTCGGCGATGACGGTCACCAAGCCCGTCCTCAGCGCGGCTGTAGGCGACTCAGCGCCGGTCCTCATCGTTCTCGGATCACTGCTCATCGGCGGGATCGCCGGGTCAGTGCTGCGGATCGAGTACCGCCTCGAGTCGCTCGGCAGCTGGTTGCAGCGGCGACTGGCGCGCGACACGGACTCGGCGGGTCGGCGGCGCTTCGTCGAAGGTTTCGTCGCGGCTTCGATGCTGTTCTGCATCGGGCCTCTCACGGTGCTCGGCTCCCTGTCCGACGGCCTCGGCAGCGGTGCGGACCAGCTGCTGCTCAAGGCCACGCTGGACGGCTTCGCCGCCATCGCCTTCGCCTCGTCGTTCGGCTGGGGTGTCGCTGCCTCCGCGATCGTGGTCGGCGTCGTCCAGGGGTCGTTGACGGTGCTCGGCGCGGTGGTCGGAGACTTCCTCACGGAGGCGCACCTCGTGGCCGTCACCGCCACCGGGGGGCTGCTGCTCGCCGGCGTCGGGCTGCGTCTGTTGCAGATCAAGCAGGTGCCGGTCGGCGACCTGCTACCGGCGCTGCTGGTAGCGCCATTTCTCACCGAGATCGTCGCCTCCTGGAGGTGACTCACCGATCGCCTCTGCGCAATTCGGACGCAATCCCGGGTGTGCCGTTCTTTCCCGCACGTTCCTCGCTATAGTCCGGGCCAAGCGCGAATGACTCCCTGGCCCCAGGAGTGCCCGTCGCGCCGGCATCGCCACGCAGCCCTGACAGGAGTCACCCGTGCGAGTGCGTCCCGCGAGTCTGTTCGCCACTGTGCTGGTCGCGCTGATCGCGCTCGTGACGCTGGGGGCGATGGGTTCGCCCGCCGACGCCGCCAAGCCCAACAACTGCCCCATCGCCAAGTTCCCCAAGGTCGACGACGTCATCCAGGTGGTCGGCCAGCTCAACGACTTCCGGACGAACCCCTGCACACGCGTGGCGGGTGTCAAGATCACGGTCCTCGACGCGGGCACGGGCGACGTCCTCGGTGAGGCGACGTCCGGCGACGACGGGACATTCGTCATCCCGCTGCCGGGCAGCTCCATCGACAACCTCGGGAAGACGATCACCGTCAAGATCGACGAGGGCACGTTGCCGGAGGGCTCCGTCCTCACCAACCCCAAGCAGGTGGAGAACACCCGGCAGATCAACCTCGAGGGCAACCTGGCCTTCATCTTCCCGATCGGGCCCGACCTCAACCCGCCGACGCCGTGGTACGAGCAAGGACTGCAGCTGCTCATCGGAGGGCTGGTCTTCAGCTCGATCCTGGCCCTGGCGGCGCTCGGTCTCTCGATGATCTTCGGTACGACGGGACTCACGAACTTCGCGCATGGTGAGCTCGTCACGTTCGGCGCCATCGTCGCGTACGGCTTCGACGCCGGGTGGGGGATCCCGGTGATCGTGGCCGGATTGCTCGCCACGGTCGTCTCCGGCGCGTTCGGTTTCACTCAGGACGCCGTCTTGTGGCGACCCTTGCGACGGCGCGGCACCGGGCTGGTCGCGATGATGATCGTCAGCATCGGCCTCTCGATCTTCCTGCGCAACCTGTACCAGTACCTCGCCGGCGCCGAGACCAACCTCTACAGCCAGTACGCCACGGTGAGACCCTGGACCATCGGCGTGGTCAGCCTGACGCCCAAGGACCTCATCGTCACGATCGTGTGCGTGGTCGTCCTGTTGGTCGTGACCTCGGCGCTGCAGTACACGCGGACGGGCAAGGCGACCCGGGCCGTCTCAGACAACCCGGCGCTCGCGTCGTCGTCGGGGATCAACGTCGACCGGGTCATCTCGGTCGTCTGGACCGGCGGCGCAGCGCTGGCTGGGTTGGCCGGCTTCCTGCTCGGCATGACGCAAGGGTTCGACTATCAGGTGGGCTTCAAGATCCTGCTGCTCATCTTCGCCGCCGTCGTGCTCGGCGGCCTCGGGACGATCTGGGGAGCCATCCTCGGCGCGTACGTCATCGGGATCTTCATCGAGGTCTCGACGCTGGTCATTCCTTCCGAGCTCAAGTTCGTCGGCGCCCTTGGCGTCCTGATCGTCGTCTTGCTCATCCGTCCCCAAGGGCTGCTCGGCCGCCCTGAGCGCGTCGGCTGAGGCGAGGAGAAGCCATGAACTGGTCTGACATGATCACCGGCGCCTTCCAGCAAGGACTCGGGCCGCCGGCTATCGTCTTCTGCCTCGCGGCCATCGGTCTGAACGTGCACTTCGGCTATACCGGGCTGTTGAACTTCGGCCAGGCCGGCTTCATGGCCGTGGCGGCGTATGCGCTCGCCTCCCTGGTGGCCACCTGGGGTCTGTCCTTCTGGTTGGGCATCCTGGTCGGCTTGGCGTGCACCGTCGTGCTGGCACTCCTGCTGGGCATCCCGACGCTGCGCCTGCGGGCTGACTATCTGGCCATCGTGACGATTGCGGCGGCCGAGATCATCAGACAGACGCTCGGCTCCGTCAGCCTCAAGGACCAGTTCGGCGGCCAGGACGGCCTGCAGTCGTTCGTCGGACCGTTCCGCAGCCTCAACCCGTACTCGTCGTCGGTCGACATCGGAATTGCCACCTGGCGCCCCTACGACTTCTGGGTGCTGACCGTGGGCTGGATCCTCGTCACCGTGAGCTGTCTCATCGTCTTCCTGCTGATGCGCAGCCCATGGGGGCGGGTGCTCAAGGCGATCCGCGAGGACGAGGATGCGGTTCGCAGCCTCGGGAAGAACGTGTACTGGTACAAGATGCAGTCGCTGATCATCGGTGGCCTCTTCGGTGCCTTGGCCGGCTTCATGTCGGCCCTGCAGACGGCGGCCATCAACCCGTCGCAGTTCGCGACGGACACGACGTTCTTCGCGTACACCGTGCTGCTCGTGGGCGGCGCAGCCCGGGTCCTCGGGCCGGTTGTCGGTGCCATCATCTTCTGGTTCCTCATCAACTTCCTCGACCTGTTCTTCTCCGACGCGACGAGCGGAAGCAGCCCGCTCATCCCGGCATCGATCATGAACTCCGAACAGGCGAGCCTGATGCGCTTCATCTTCATGGGACTCGCTCTCATGCTGCTGATGATCTTCCGGCCACAAGGGATCTTCGGAGACCGAAGGGAGTTGGCCATCGATGGCCGTTGACGACGAGGACGCTGCCACCGTGTCCGCGGACGGCACGACCGACGCGGGTACGACGACCGTGCAGGAGACCCCGCGCACTGGTGCGTCGATCGAGGCCGCCCGGCGGGCGCTGGCCGACGTCGAGCACGAACCCGGCGCCAAGAAGCCCGACCCGATCGTGGTGGCCGACGGCATCGTGCGACGGTTCGGTGGACTGACCGCGGTCAACGTCGAGCACGTCGAGATCCAACGCGGTGTCATCACGGCGCTCATCGGTCCCAACGGAGCCGGCAAGACCACCTTCTTCAACCTGTTGACCGGCTTCGACAAGCCTGACGAGGGCGACTGGTCGTTCGAGGGTCGCAGCCTGAAGGGAGTCTCGGCCTACCAGGTGGCCCGTCGTGGCATGGTCCGGACCTTCCAGCTCACCAAGGTGTTGTCGCGGTTGACCGTGATCGAGAACATGCGCCTTGGGGCGACCGGGCAATCCGGCGAGAGTGTGCTCAAGGCGATGATCAGGCCGTTCTGGTTGGGGCAGGAGAAGGCGAACACCGCACGCGCGGAGTCGTTGCTCGCCCGCTTCAAGCTCGACACGAAGCAGGAGGATTTCGCCGGATCGCTGTCAGGCGGTCAACGCAAGCTGCTGGAAATGGCCCGCTCGCTGATGGTCGAGCCCACGCTGGTGATGCTCGACGAGCCGATGGCCGGCGTCAACCCGGCTCTCAAACAGTCCCTGCTCGGCCATGTGAAGTCACTGCGCGAGGACGGCATGACCGTGCTGTTCGTCGAGCACGACATGGACATGGTGCGCGACATCTCCGACTGGGTGATCGTGATGGCTCAAGGGCAGATCATCTCCGAGGGTCCACCGGACTCCGTGATGGCGGACCAACGGGTGATCGATGCCTACTTGGGCGCGCACCACGACACGGAGCTCACGTTCGAGGTCGAGGAGCAGATCCTGGCCGAAGCGGACCAGGAGCTCGGCATCGCTGACGCAAAGGACGACGACGATGTCTGACCAGGCCGACTCCGCGGCGCGCGAGACCCATCTGCAGGTGGCCGAGGGCGCGATCCTGCGGGCCGATGACCTCATCGCCGGCTACCTGCCCGGCGTCAACATCCTCAACGGTGCAGACCTGTACTGCCAGGAGGGCGAGCTGGTCGGTATCATCGGCCCCAACGGAGCCGGCAAGTCGACTCTGCTCAAGGCCCTGTTCGGGCTGGTCAAGATCAGAACCGGAACGGTCACCCTCAAGGGTAAGGACATCACCAACCAGCGCGCTGACGTCCTGGTGAGCTCCGGCATCGGCTTCGTGCCCCAGACCAATAACGTGTTCCCGTCACTCACCATCGAGGAGAACCTCGAGATGGGGACCTACCAGAACCCGAAGATCTTCCGACGCCGCTTCGACTTCGTGTCCGAGCTGTTCCCGGCTCTGCGCGACCGTCGCAAGCAGCGTGCCGGTTCACTGTCCGGCGGTGAGCGACAGATGGTGGCCATGGGCCGCGCTCTGATGATGGAGCCTTCGGTGCTGCTGCTCGACGAGCCGTCAGCAGGCCTCTCCCCCGTGCTGCAGGACGAAGTCTTCGTGCAGACCCGCCGGATCAACCGGGCGGGCGTGTCCGTGGTGATGGTCGAGCAGAACGCCGCTCGTTGTCTGCAGATCTGCGACCGCGCCTACGTGCTCGATCAGGGTCGCAACGCCTACACCGGCACCGGTCGGGATCTCGCCAACGACCCGAAGGTGATCGAGCTCTACCTGGGCACCCTGGCCAAGAAGTAGCACCTCCCTCTGCCCGCCAGTCCCGCCGCAACACGCTCGCTCACGAGTCGAGGACGACGAAGGGCCCGGCCTCTCGGCCGGGCCCTTCGCTTCGCTCATGACTCCAGGATCAGTTCAAGACACCTGTCACCGAGTCGACCTCCTTGTACGTGTTGTTGTTGGCGTACAGCTGGATACCGATCGTCGCCTTCGACACGCTTCCGCTGTCGTTGAGGTCGACCGGACCGGACTTGCCGTCGTAGTCGATGTCCTCACCCTGGTCGAGCAGGGCCACACAGTCGGCGTACGTCGAGCACTTCGTGCCGTCCTTGGAGACCGCGATCATCTGCGACGCGATCCCTTCGCCTGAAGTGTCCTTCGCTGCTGTCGCCGCGAGGGCCATCATCACGGCAGCGTCGTACACCTGCGGGGCGTAGGTGAAGTCCTTCAGCTTCGGGTTGATCTTGAGCAACGCCTTCTGGAAGCTCGGGTCAGCCTCAGGCGCCGAGGGGAAAGTCGCCTTGGTGCCAGCAAGCGTGCCGGGCGCGAAGTCCTTCGAGTAGTCGGCCGTGTCGCCATCCACCAGGTAGAGCTGGATGTCTTGCGGCCCGATGCCCTTGGCGATGAGACCCGGGATGATCTTCTTGGCTTCGGCGAACGAGATCAGCGCGAGCGCGTCTGGCTGAGCCGCCGCGATCTTGTTGATCTCCGCGGTGTAGTTGGTGGCGTCGGCCGAGTAAAGCTCGTCCGCGGCGACCGTGGCGCCCTGCTCCTCGAGCGTCGTGGCGAGCTGCTTGGCCAGACCTTCACCGTAAGAGTCCTGCCGGGCGAGGATGGCCACGTTCTTGAAGCCGTCCTGCACGATCAGGTTGCCGAGCACTGAACCCTGCAAGGCGTCTGAAGGCGCCGTGCGGAAGTACAGTCCCTTGTCGTCGTAGGTGTCGAGTGCAGGCGACGTGTTCGAACCCGACATCTCCACGACGCCGGCTCCGACGAACTTGTCGATGACGGCCAGGGTGATGGTCGAGGCTGCTGCTCCGATCACGCCGCTGACGCCTGCGTTGAGCAGCTTGTCAGCCGATCCGCTCGCGACGTCAGGCGTTCCGTCACCCTCGTCTGCCTTGACGAGCTTGACCGGGTTGCCCAGGACTCCTCCTGCGGCATTGATGTCGTCGACGGCCAGTTGCACACCCGCGAACTGCGGGGGGCCGAGGAACGCGAGGTCGCCGCTCTGAGGCAGCAAGGCTCCGAGGACCAAGGGGCTGGCGTTTGCGGGTGGCGTGGACGAGTCCGTGGGCGTGGTGGTGTTCCCTGTACTGGTGTTGTTGTTGTCGCTGCCACACGAGGCAAGGACCAGCGCGGCTGCAGCGGAGACCGCTACGAGCTGCGCGACGCGGGTGGGACGGATCATAAACACTCCGATTGTGAAGATTGACCTGCCGACGGGTGGGCCAGCCTGGGGTTGGATCATGCGAACCTAGCGTGTTCACGCCTGGGAATCATCGAATCGACCCTCGTGGCGCACCCGTCGTTGTCATTTCGTGACATCCAGTCCATGGGTCACAACCCCTTCGGCAACATCGCGCATGGAAAGCCGCAAATCCATGGCAGTTCTCTGTATCCACCGAAAGGCGTCCGGCTCACTGATTGACAACTCTTGCTGAAGGATGCCCTTTGCGCGGTCGACCAGTTTGCGTGTCTCGAGCCGGTCGGCGAGGTCCGCCACCTCGTGCTCGAGTTGCTGGAGCTCCGCAAAGCGCGACCTGGCCATCTCGATCGCGGGCACCAGGTCGTTCTTGCCGAACGGCTTGACCAGATACGCCATCGCGCCCGCGTCCCTCGCACGCTCGACGAGGTCGCGCTGGCTGAAGGCGGTGAGGATCACGACCGGAGCGATGCGTCGCTCGGCGATGTGGGCTGCGGCCGAGATGCCGTCCAGCTTCGGCATCTTCACGTCCAGCACGACGAGATCTGGGCGATGCTCCTCGACGAGCTCGATCGCTTGCTGGCCGTCGCCTGCCTGGCCGACGACCTCATAACCTTCCTCCACGAGCATCTCGGCGAGGTCGAGCCTGATGAGCGCTTCGTCCTCGGCGATCACGACGCGCGGCAGGACCTCGCGGGGGGTGCTCACGGCGGCGTCATCGGTCACCTGCCGAGGTTATCGTTGCGACTTGGTCGGCGGCCGACGGGCCGGATACGGTATGACCGCGCCCTGGTATTCCAACCGGCAGAGAAGACGGATTCAAAACCCGTACAGTGTGGGTTCGACTCCCACCCAGGGCACTCTCTGCTGGACGCGTGGGGTGTCAGGTCCGGTCGGACGACGCGTCTGCAGGCTGGTGCGACGGTTGCTCCGTGGCCTCGTCATGCTTCTCGTGCGCGGGGCCGCCGGGGTCCGACTGCCGGTCGTCGTAGCCACCGGGGGCGAACAACGTCTCGTCCTCCGTCATGGTGTGCCCACGTTCGCGCTCCTCTCGGAACAAGTCCTCGGCGTGGCCACCGTGATATTTCAGGGGGTCTTCCGGTGAGATTGTCATAACTCCTCCCTACCTCAGCGGGCCGCAGATCACAAGGTGATAACGGTGCGAAACGGACAAGAGTCATACACGGAATGTCACCCCGTAGTCACGGGTGACGGGAGATATCACCGGCACTGATGCAGGTGTTTCGCCGCCCGGAACAGTCCGAGCCGCGTCTTGAGCTCCAGGATGCGGCGGACGGACACGTTGATCCGCCCCTCGCTCACTCGGCCGTGACGCACGGCCGAGACAACCGCATGGATGACTGACACCGGGTGCGGCGGCATCAGCAACAGATCTGCACCCGATCGGATCGCGCGAACGGCGATGGAGCCGCTGCTCCCGTACGCCGTGATGCCACCCATGTTGAGGGCGTCGGTCATGACGACGCCGTCGAAGCCGACCTGCTGGCGCAGGAGTCGCCGGTCCAGTCGAGGCGAGATGGTGGCCGGCAGACCCGAGGGGTCCATCGCCGGAAACGCGAGATGACCCAGCAGCACCACGTCCACCCCGCTTCTGACCCCACGCAGGAAAGGAGGCAGATCCGTGTCGTGCCAGCGGTGCCGACTCTCCCGGATCCGCGCAGGTCGACGGTGGCTGTCGGTCGTGGTCGAACCGTGCCCGGGGAAGTGTTTGAGGGTGGCCGCGACACCGCCCTGGTGGTAGCCGCACACCTGGGCGCGCACCATTCGCGCGGCGACCGCTGGATGCGACGAGAACGACCGTGGTCCGATGACTCCTCGGCGCCCGACGGTGTTGACGTCCGCGACCGGAGCGAGATCGAGGTTGATGCCCACGGCGACCAGGTCATGAGCGGTGCGGACCGCGGTCCGCCGTGCCCACCGGGCATCGCCGTGAAACTCCGCTCCTCCGGGCACGTTCGCAGTCCCCGGCAGCCGCGTGACCGGGCCACCCTCCTGGTCGGTCATGATCAACAGCGGTTGCCCCGAGCGCCGCGCCGCCCGCTGGGCTTGCCGCGACATCGCCCGGATCTGCTTGCTGCTCGTCAGATTCGAGGAGAAGTAGATGAGACCGCCCGGGTGCAGGGTGTGGATCATCCGGGTTGGTGCCCGGGACCCTCCGAAGCCGACCACGACCAGCTGTCGGACCCGGTCTCGCAGGCTCATATGTGCGATCCGGCGGGAGATGGGATCGGCCGGAGGCACCGTTGACCGCGTCACCGACCACCCCGGCCACACGGGGCGTTGTGGAGCGGTCGGTCCCGACGTCGACGGTGCCTGACCGCACGCGGCTACCAGACAGGTGACCGCTGCCGCGACAGCGATCCACCCAGGGGGCGTATGGCGTGTTGAACCCAAGAGAGTAGACATCGGCTGCGATCCTGCCGTGTCAACGGTTGCGGTATGCGGGTGCCACGCCGTTGATCGCATCGCCCATGCGGTGAATTCGCAACGCATTGGTCGACCCAGGTATCCCCGGGGGGCTGCCCGCGACGATGACGACGAGCTCCCCCTGCTCACACCGCCCGATGTCGAGCAGGGCACGGTCGACCTGCATGACCATCTCGTCGGTGTGGGCGACCTGAGCGCCGAGGAACGTCTCGATGCCCCAGGTCAAGGCCAGTTGAGAGCGCACGACGGGTTCGGGCGTGAAGGCGAGCACGGGGACTTCGGAGCGGTAGCGCGACAACCTACGAGCAGTGTCGCCTGACTGGCTGAAGGCCACGAGGTACTTCGCCCCGACCCGCTCAGCGACCTCGGCTGCCGCCTTGGCGATGATGCCGCCTCGCGTATGGGGTTCCCACTGGATGGCGGCCATCCGGGCGAGTCCGTGGTCTTCGGTGGACTCGATGATGCGGGCCATCGTCAGCACCGTCTCGATGGGGTAGTCGCCTACGCTGGTCTCCCCCGAGAGCATGACGGAGTCCGCGCCGTCGAGCACGGCGTTGGCGACGTCGGAGGCCTCAGCGCGGGTCGGACGCGGTGACGAGATCATCGACTCGAGCATCTGCGTGGCGACCACCACAGGCTTGGCGTTGCGCCGAGCCGCCTCGACCACACGCTTCTGCAAGAAGGGGACATCCTCGAGCGGCATCTCGACACCGAGGTCACCCCGCGCGACCATGACCCCGTCGAACGCGGCGATGATCTCGTCGATGTGGTCGATCGCTTGAGGTTTCTCGATCTTCGCGATGACGGGGATCCACTGGTGTTCCTCGTCCATGACGCGCCGGACGTCCTTGACGTCCTCGGCTGACCGCACGAACGACAAGGCAACCATGTCGGCGCGCAGGTGCAGCGCCCACCGCAGGTCTTCGATGTCCTTCTCGCTCATCGCCGGCACGCTGACTGCGACTCCGGGCAGGTTGATTCCCTTGCTGTTGCTGAGCGTGCCTCCGACCTCGACCCTCGTCGTCACGTCCGTGCCCGTCACCGCCGTGGCGCAGAGCCGCACGTTGCCGTCGTCGATGAGAATCTCGTCGCCCACCTGCACGTCGCCGGGCAGGTCCGCGTACGTCGTGGAGCAGATCGTGGCGTCACCGGCCACGTCGCGTGTGGTGATCGTGAACTCAGCGCCCGCGAAGACCTGGACCGGACCGTCCCTGAAGCGACCGAGCCTGATCTTCGGGCCTTGGAGGTCCGCGAGGATGCCGACCGCCTTGCCGCTCTCGTCCGACGCCGCGCGCACCATCTTGTAGACGGACTCGTGGTCGGCATAGCTGCCATGACTGAGGTTGAGCCGCGCCACGTTCATGCCGGCATCCACCAGCGCACGGATCTTCTCCGGGGTGGACGTGGCAGGCCCGAGGGTGCACACGATCTTTGCTCTCCGCACGACGTTGAGCCTACAAGTACCGGCACGGGCCGCTGCGCCGCGTCCATCGACGAGACAGGGTCGGCGTCGACGTACTCGGTCAGAGAGCCAGCACGTACAAGCTCAACGTGACAGGACGCCCGTCAGCGTGCCTGTCGGTGGCGGACACGAAGTCACCGACGTAGGTGAATGCACACTTCTCGGCCACTCGGACCGACGCCTTGTTCTCTGGCGCGACCCGGATCGCCGCCCGGGTGCCGATCCGGTTCTCTCTGACGAACCCGCAGATCTGTCGCACCGCTTCGACGGCCACACCGTGCCCGCGTGCCCACGGGTGGACGGCGTAGGAGACGTTGACGTCACCCGGTCCGAGCCCGTCGGTGTTGTCGGGGTCGCAGTCGACGTATCCGGCCAGGCGCCCGTCCAGCCAGACCCCGAAGCCCCGCTTGCCTTGTCGATCGGCGGCATTGCGTGCCAGCGCCTCGAAGTGGGAGACCGTGCCTTCGACTGTTCCATGGCCACCCGTCAGCCATCGGACCGTCAGCTCGTCTTCACCGGCGCAGTGCGCAGCCGCGTCGGCATCCACGAGGGGTTGGAGTTGCACGGTCATGGCCAGTGACGGTACGCAGCACCCCTGTCACCGGCAACAGACTTTGCAGAAAGGGAACGCAGCCGGTCAGACGACCAGCGGCCGCGCGGTCGGAGGGATCGGGGACGGCAGCGTGGTGGAGCCGGTCAGGTAAGCGTCGACGGCAGCGGCCGCCGACCTGCCCTCGGCGATGGCCCAGACGATCAGCGACTGTCCACGCCCAGCGTCGCCGGCCACGAAGACACCAGGCTGCGGGGTCATGTAGGTCTGGTCGCGCACGATGTTGCCGCGTCCGTCGACGTCGAGTCCGAGCTGCGCCACGACCGTGTCAGGCTCGGGACCGGTGAAGCCCATCGCGAGGAGGACCAGCCCTGCCGGAAGTTCGCGTTCGGAGCGCGGGACCGGCTCGAACCGGCCCTCGCGTGACTCCACCTCGGTGAGTGTCAGCGAGGTCACCGCACCCGACTCGTCTGCGTTGAAGGCCGTGGTGGAGACGGCGTACACACGCTCGCCGCCCTCCTCGTGCGCCGACGAGACCCGGTAGGTCATCGGGTATGTCGGCCAGGGCTGCTCTGGCGCGCGCACCTCACCCGGACGCGGCAGGATCTCCAGCTGGGTTACCGATGCCGCGCCCTGACGGTGGGCAGTCCCGACGCAGTCCGCGCCAGTGTCGCCTCCGCCGATCACCACCACGTGCTTGCCGGCGGCCGTGATCTGGTCGTCGACGAACGTGCCGCCAGACGCGCGGTTGGACTGGGGCAGGTACTCCATGGCCTGGTGCACACCACGACTGTCTCGGCCCGGGATCGGCAGGTCGCGTGCAACGGTCGCCCCGGTCGCCAGCACGACGGCGTCGAAACGCTCGCGCAGCTCCCGACCCGAGATGTCGATCCCCACCGCGACGCTCGGTCGGAATACCGTGCCCTCCTTCCGCATCTGGTCCAGGCGTCGGTCGAGCTGGCGTTTCTCCATCTTGAACTCGGGGATCCCGAAGCGGAGCAGACCACCGATCTCGTCGGCTCGCTCGTAGACCGCGACCGTGTGACCTGCTCTGGTGAGCTGTTGGGCGGCCGCGAGCCCCGCTGGTCCGGATCCGATGACCGCCACGGTCTTGCCCGTGAGCCAGTCGACCTGCTGGGGTCGGATGTACCCGGCGTCCCAAGCCTTGTCGACGATGGCCACTTCGACGTTCTTGATCGTCACCGGCTCCTGGTTGATGCCGAGCACGCACGACGTCTCGCAGGGAGCCGGACAGAGCCGACCGGTGAACTCCGGGAAGTTGTTCGTGGCATGCAGCCGCTCGATCGCGCCTTCCCAGTCGTCGCGATAGACGAGGTCGTTCCACTCGGGGATGAGGTTCCCCAGGGGGCAGCCCTGATGGCAGAACGGGATGCCACAGTCCATGCACCGGCCCGCCTGGGCCGTGATGATCGGCAGCAGGGTTCGTCCCACGTCGTCGGGATAGACCTCGTTCCAGTCATGGATGCGTTCCTCGACGGGACGACGTGGCGCAACCTCGCGTGCCGTGGTCAGGAACCCGCGGGGGTCAGCCATGGATCGCTCCCATCATCGCAGCGGTGGTCTCGGTCTCGGACAGGCCCTGGGTCTCGGCCGCCGCCTTCGCCTCGAGCACACGACGGTAGTCCCGCGGCATGACCTCGGTGAACCGCCGGCGCGCCGACGCCCACTCGAGCGTCAGGGCGGCCGCTACCGGAGAACCGGTCTCTTCAGCGTGCCGTTGGACGAGTCGACGTACCCGGTCGGCGGTCTCGGAGTCCAGCGGTGCCAGGTCGACGAGCTCGCGGTTGACCCGGCCTTCGCAGAGGTCGAGCACGTAGGCCACTCCCCCGCTCATGCCCGCCCCGAAGTTGCGTCCGGTCGGGCCGAGGACGACGACCTCACCACCGGTCATGTACTCGCACCCGTGGTCGCCGACACCCTCGACCACGAGGGAGGCGCCGGAGTTCCGGACCGCGAAACGCTCGCCTACCTGGCCACGGATGAACACCTCGCCACTGGTCGCGCCGTACGCGATCACGTTGCCGGCGATGATCTGTTCTTCCGCGACGAACGAGCTGTCGAGGTCAGGGCGTACGACGATGCGGCCGCCGGACAAGCCTTTGGCGACGTAGTCGTTGGCGTCGCCCTCGAGCCGCAGCGTGATGCCGGCCGGTAGGAACGCGCCGAACGACTGACCGGCCGAGCCCGTGAAGGTCAGGTCGATCAAACCGTCGGGCAGCCCCACGTTGTGCACCTTGGTGACCTCGTGCCCGAGCATCGTGCCAACCGTGCGGTTGACGTTGCGGACCTCGAGCCGAGCCCGGACGGGTTCGCCGTCCTCGATGGCCGGGCGGCACAAGGCGATGAGCTCGTTGTCGAGTGCTTTGGCCAGGCCGTGGTCCTGCGCAACGCACTGGTGTCTCGGCGTGCCTTCGGGAAGTGCCGGAACGTGCAGTACCGGAGCCAGATCGAGGCCGGACGCCTTCCAATGCTCCACCGCCTGCCGGGTATCGAGCAGCTCGGCATGCCCGACCGCCTCCGCCAGCGTGCGGAACCCCAGCTCTGCCAGCAGCTCGCGCACCTCCTCAGCGATGAACGTGAAGAAGTTGACGACGTGTTCGGCCTTGCCGGCGTACCGCTCACGGAGCACGGGGTTCTGGGTGGCGATGCCGACCGGACAGGTGTCGAGGTGGCACACGCGCATCATGACGCAACCCGAGACGACCAACGGAGCGGTCGCGAAACCGAACTCCTCAGCGCCCAGCAGAGCCGCGACGATGACGTCGCGACCGGTCTTGAGCTGGCCGTCGCACTGCACGACGATGCGGTCGCGCAGTCCGTTGAGCAACAGCGTCTGTTGGGTCTCGGCCAGACCGAGCTCCCAAGGACCGCCGGCATGCTTCAACGAGGTCAACGGCGAAGCGCCGGTGCCGCCGTCGTGGCCGGAGATGAGCACCACGTCGGCGTGCGCCTTCGAGACACCTGCGGCCACCGTGCCCACGCCGACCTCGGAGACGAGCTTGACGTGGATCCGCGCGGCCGGGTTCGCGTTCTTGAGGTCGTGGATGAGCTGCGCGAGGTCCTCGATGGAGTAGATGTCGTGATGTGGTGGGGGTGAGATGAGGCCGACGCCCGGCGTCGAGTGCCGCGTCTCGGCGATCCAGGGATACACCTTGTGACCGGGCAGCTGACCCCCCTCACCAGGCTTGGCACCCTGCGCCATCTTGATCTGGATGTCGTCAGCGTTGGTGAGGTACTCACTGGTGACTCCGAACCGGCCTGATGCGACCTGCTTGATCGCGCTGCGCCGCTGCGGGTCGTGCAAGCGGTCGGCGTCCTCTCCGCCCTCACCGGTGTTGGACTTGCCACCGAGCTGGTTCATCGCGATCGCGAGCGTTTCGTGTGCCTCCTGGCTGATCGAGCCGTACGACATGGCTCCGGTGGAGAACCTCTTCACGATCTCCGAGATCGGCTCGACCTCGTCGATCGGGACTGGCTTCCGATCACCTGCGAATCCGAACAGCCCGCGCAGGGTCATCAGCCGGGCGGACTGGTCGTCGACGAGCTTCGTGTACTGCTTGAAGATGTCGTACCGACCCGACCGGGTCGAGTGCTGCAGCCGGAAGACCGTGTCGGGGTCGAAAAGGTGCGGCTCACCCTCGCGGCGCCACTGGTACTCGCCACCGATGTCGAGCTTGCGGTGAGCAGGCGGGATACCGTCAAGAGGGTAGGCGCGCCGGTGACGCGACTCGACCTCGCGGGCCAGCACGTCGAGATCGACGCCCCCGAGCTTCGACGTCGTGCCCGTGAAGTACGGGTCGACCACCGAGGCTGCCAGGCCAACGGCCTCGAAGATCTGGGCACCGGTGTACGACGCGACGGTCGACACCCCCATCTTGCTCATCACCTTGAGGACGCCCTTGCCCAGTGCCTTGACCAGGTTGCGGACGGCCTGCTCCGGCTCGATGTCCCGCAGATGCACCTGCTGGCGTGCCAGGTCCTCGACGCTTTCCATCGCCAGATAAGGGTTGACGGCGGCGGCGCCGAACCCGATCAGCAGCGCGACGTGGTGCACCTCGCGGACGTCACCTGCCTCGATGACGAGGCCGACCTGGGTGCGGGACTTCTCCCGGACGAGGTGGTGGTGGACGGCGCCGGTCAGCAGGAGCGAGGGAATAGGCGCCTGGTCAGCCGTCGAGTGCCGATCGGAGAGCACGATGATGCGAGCGCCATCGGCGATGGCCGCCGACACCTCGGCACAGATCTCGTCCAACCGTTCCGCCAGGGCGGTGCCGCCACCCTCGACGTCGTACAGGCCGTGGACGACGTGCGTCGCATAGCCGGGCAGGTCGCCGTCGCGGTTGACGTGGATGATCTTCGCCAGCTCGTCGTTGTCGATCACGGGGAAGGCGAGCACGACCTGCCGGCAGGACGCAGGTCCTGGGTCGAGCAGGTTGCCCTCGGGGCCGATGGTGCCGGCCAGCGAGGTGACCAGCTCCTCGCGGATCGCATCGAGCGGCGGGTTGGTCACTTGCGCGAACAGCTGGCTGAAGTAGTCGAACAGCAGCCTTGGTCGGTCCGACAAAGCGGCAATGGGGCTGTCTGTCCCCATCGAACCGATCGGTTCTGCGGCGCTGCGTGCCATCGGCGTCAGCAGTACGCGCAGCTCTTCCTCGGTGTAGCCGAAGATCTGCTGGCGACGCGTCACGGATCGGTGGGTGTGCACGATGTGCTCGCGGGTGGGCAGGTCTTCGAGCCGCATGAGTCCGGCGTGCAGCCACTCGTCGTACGGCGCCTCTCCGGCCAGTTGCTCCTTGATCTCGTCGTCCTCGATGATGCGGTTCTCGTCGAGGTCGACCAGGAACATCCGACCTGGTTGCAGACGACCCTTGCGCACGATCGAGGCGGCCGGGAGGTCGAGCACGCCGACCTCCGATGCAAGGACGACGAGGCCCTCGTCGGTGACCCAGTAGCGGGACGGCCGCAGGCCGTTGCGGTCGAGGACGGCGCCGACCTGCGTGCCGTCGGTGAAGATCACGCAGGCGGGCCCGTCCCATGGCTCCAGCAGGGCCGAGTGGAACTCGTAGAACGCCCGGCGTTTGGGGTCCATCTCGGTGTGGTTCTCCCACGCCTCGGGGATCATCATCAGCACCGCATGCGGCAACGACCGGCCGCCGAGATGGAGCAGCTCGAGGGCCTCGTCGAACGACGCCGAGTCGGACGCGTCGGCGGTGATGATCGGGAACAGGCGTTCGAGGCTGCCGTCGGACCCGGCTCCGGCAGCGGCCCCCGGCTGGCTGAAGAGGTCGGACCGCAACAGGGACTCCCGTGCGGTCATCCAGTTGCGGTTGCCCTTCACGGTGTTGATCTCCCCGTTGTGGGCGATGAACCGGTAGGGGTGCGCCAGCGGCCAGGACGGGAACGTGTTGGTCGAGAAGCGGGAGTGGACGATGGCAAGAGCCGACTCCACCCGCTCGTCGGTCAGCTCGGGGTAGAACCGGTCGAGCTGGTCGGTCGTGAGCATCCCCTTGTACGCCAGGGTCCGCGACGACAACGAGGGAAAGTAGGCGCTGGTCTCGTGCTCGGCGCGCTTGCGGAGACAGAACGCCATCCGTTCGAGTGCCATCCCGACCACGCGGCCCGACTGGCCGGTGACGAAGACCTGCTCGAACGTGGGCATGCAACCCCGTGCCGTGCTGCCGAGGAGCTCTGGCACGGTCGGGACGGGGCGCCAGCCGACGACCTTGAGACCCTCCTCGGCAGCGAGGTCACCGATATGCCGCTTGGTCTTGGCCACGGCCTCCGCGTCGCCGGGAATGAAGGCGGTGCCGACTGCGTAGCTGGCGGCGGGCGGCAGCTCGAACGGACAGACGGCTCGCAGGAAGCCGTCCGGAATCTGCATGAGGATGCCCGCGCCATCGCCGGAGTCGGCTTCAGCGCCGGACGCGCCTCGGTGCTCGAGGTTGCGCAACGCGGTCAGCGCCTGCGCGACGATGCCGTGGGAAGCCACGCCGGTCAGGGTGGCCACGAGGGCCACTCCACAGGCATCGTGCTCGTGCTGCCCGTCGTACAGGCCCTGCGGCGGCGGGACGGATCGCATGGACACATCTCCCGTCATCGTCCACACCCACGTGACGATCGAGGGCGCGGTGCTGGTGGTGCGTGGATGTGTGCCGGGACGACGCTGGCCCTGCAAATGTTGCGGCGAGACTACACGAAAGTAACAACTGCGGTCTGCGACCTGGCCACGCTCTGAGACAAGCGGCCCCTTTCGGCACATCGCGTCGGCGCATCGCGTCGGTATGCCGCTCGTTACCGGGGCGGGCCTACAGTCGTAGCGAGAGGTTTCCCACCGCCGCGAGGAGTGCAGATGGGCCTAGTTGAGGCGTCCGACGAGCCCACTCCGCCCGACGCGGACACACCCGGCCGAGGTGAGCGCATCTACGTGCGGGTCCTCTGGGCGATCATCGTGATTTGCGTCGGCTTCGCTGCGTACCTCGGGTGGCTCGCCTACACCATGCTGGGATGACTCGACGGTCGGTGAAGATCCGGGTCGGTCAGCCGAGGGTGGCGCCCACGAGATCGCCGATGAAGTAGGTCAGCGCCGCCGCGACGCCGCCGAGGAGCATCTGCCGGATACCGCCGTACCACCACGTCCTCGTGGTGATCCGCGAGACGATCGCCCCGCAGGCGAACAGCGCCACCAGACTGATGATCAGCGCCGGCCAGATCGCGCTGGCTCCGAGCAGATAGGGAAGCACGGGCAGAGCGGCCCCGACGGCGAAGGACACGAACGACGACACGGCAGCCACGACCGGTGACGGGAGATTGTCGGGGTCGACTCCGAGTTCTTCGCGCGCATGCACCTCGACCGCGAGCTCGGGGTCCAGGTGCACCTGCTCGGCCACCTTCTCAGCCAGCTCGCGGTCGATTCCACGGTCGACGTACATCTGCGCCAGCTCGGCCTGCTCGGCGCCCGAGTTCGCGAGGATCTCGAGCCGTTCGACCTCGATCTCGCGTTCGGTGTACTCCGCCTGGCTGGCGACCGAGGTGTACTCCCCCGCGGCCATCGAGAACGCACCGGCCGCCAGACCTGCCAGTCCTGCCAGCACCACCTGGGACGAGTGGTCGCCCTTGGTGCCACCGACGACACCCGCGATCAGGGCGAAGTTGGAGACGAGCCCGTCCATGGCGCCGAACACGGCGGGACGAAGCCATCCGCCGGAGACGTCGGGGTGTTCGTGGTCGATCTCCTGCTCTTCGTCCGAGGGCGGTCCGTCGACGGATGAGGGCGGCTGCGTGTTGGGTTCGGCCATGTGCCCATTGTCCTGGCCCGGCCACCCCACCGCTGACTCAGGTGGACCTAACCCCGTCCCCTGCACCGGCCCCGGTACCCGGCGGATCACCGTCGCCGTCCCCGGTGGAGTCGTGCTCGCTCACGTCGCTGTCGGTGTCGACGCCGGCGACGGGGGCCTCGACGGACTCGTCGGCGGGCGTGTCAACGGTCTCGTCGTCGGCCCAACCCTCCGGTACCGGCTGGATGTCGGTCTCCCGGTCGGGATGGCGGCGACCCACGATCACGAAGTACGCGGCCGCGAGGATGAACAAGATGATCGATGTCCAGATGTTCAGCCGGACGCCGAAGAAGTGGTTGGCCGTGTCGACCCGGAGGTACTCGATCCAGCCTCGTCCGGCTGTGTAGGCCATCACGTACACCGCAAAGGCGCGCCCGTGTCCGAGTTTCAGCTTGCGGTCGAGCCAGATGACCAGGCCGGCGACCCCGATGTCCCAGATCGACTCGTACAGGAACGTGGGCTGGAAGGTCGAGTACTGCTGCAGGTCGCCACGGTGTGCCGGGTCGATCTCCAGACCCCACGGCAGACTGGTCGGCTTGCCGTACAGCTCCTGGTTGAACCAGTTGCCCCAGCGACCGACCGCCTGGGCCAGCACGATGCCGGGAGCCAGTGCATCGGCGAAGGCGCCGAACTTGAGCTGGTGACGGCGACAACCGAGGTAGGCACCGAGGGCGCCCAGCGCGATCGCTCCCCAGATCCCGAGACCACCGCGCCAGATGTACAGCGCGGTGACGGGGTTCTTTCCGTCCCCGAAGTAGAGCTCTGGGTCGGTGAGCACGTGGTAGATGCGGCCGCCCACCAGCCCGAACGGCACGGCCCACACGGCGACGTCGCCGACCGCCCCGGGGAAGCCACCGCGGGCGATCCACCGCCGCTCACCAACGATGACCGCGACGACGACCCCGAGGATGATGCACAACGCGTAACCGCGGATGGGGAAGTCCCCGATGTGCCAGACGCCGCTGCTCGGACTGGGGATGGAAGCCAGGGTGATCATGTTCATCGCGCAAGCAACCTACCCTGCACCGGGGTCCGCTTTGGACGCGGCCAGGCTGCAGCGGCCGCGATCACGAGCCGTCCAGCGTCTCGATGTCGTGGACCATGTCCGACACCGGCGTGCCCTCGGTCCAGAGGACAGGCGCAGCGTCGCCGTGGAAGCCGATGATCTGCGCGCCATGGCCCACGTCATAGCCACCGCTGGGCAACCGCTGCCGGCCCTGGATCGCGACACCCAGGTCGTCGGCGACCTTCAAGATCGTGGCCATGGGTCCGGTGAGCCCGACGAAGTCGCCGTTGTAGTGGTCGAGGTACTCACGCAGGACGGCGGGAGTGTCGCGCTGGGGGTCGGTGGTGATGTAGACCACCTGGGTCTGGCTCCGCACGCTGTCCGGGAGCTGGAGCACCGTCTGGGCCAGATCGCTCATCACCAGGGGGCAGACATCGGGGCAGTGCGTGTAGCCGAAGAACACCAGTGTCACCGGGTAGGCGGTGTCGGTGATGAGGTTGAAGTCCTGGTCGTTGGTGGCGGTGAGCGTGACATCGGGCATCCGGTAGGGCTTCGCCGGCTCGGCGCCGAGGTAGGTCGACGACCCGCCCCCCGACGTGAGTACGCCGCCGGGGTTGTCGGACGTTCCGGAGCTCACCTGGGGATCGCCACCGCACGCGCTCAGGACGAGGCAGACGAGAGCCGCCACGGCGGGCAGGACAAGACCCGGAGTCCGTCTGGTCATGCGCGAACCTGGACCGTCACGTGAGTGTCCAACTCCCGGGCGAAGGTCAAAGTTCCCCGCGGACACCGCGGGCGAGATCAGCAGCCAGGTCGGTGACGGCCTGGACGCCGTCGACCTCGTGCCGCGCCGCGGCCTGATCGACCGCGCGGACGAACGCGCTGCCCACGATCACTCCGTCAGCGAACGCAGCGACCTCTGCAGCCTGCGTCCCGTTGGAGACCCCGAGACCGACTCCGATGGCCTTGTCGGTCACCTCCCGGGCGCGTTCGACGAGCTCGGGCGCGAGGCTGCTCGACTGCTCACGGGCGCCGGTCACCCCCATCACGGCCGTGGCGTAGACGAAACCACGACAGGCGTCGGCGGTGGACCTCAGCCGCGCTTCGCTCGAGGAGGGCGCTACGAGGAACACCTTGTCGAGGTCGTGCGCGTCGGCGGCCGCGACCCACTCGGCGGCTTCGTCGGGGACCAGGTCGGGCGTGATCAGCCCAGCGCCGCCTGCCTGCGCGAGATCGGCGGCGAACCGCTCGACCCCGTAGCGCTCGACCGGGTTCCAGTAGGTCATGACCAGGGTGGGCACGTGTTCGGCCGCGGCCTCGACGACTCGGAAGACGTCGGAGATGCGGGTCCCGGCGGCCAGTGCCGTCTCGGCGGCCGCCTGGATCGTCGGCCCGTCCATGACGGGGTCGGAGTAGGGCAGGCCTACCTCGATGACGTCACAGCCGCCGCGGATCATCCCGCGGATCAGGGCGATGGAGGTGTCGACGTCGGGAAATCCCGCCGGCAGGTAGCCGACGAGGGCAGCACGACCGGCGTCGCCTGCGGTGGCGAAGGCTGCTGCCACGCCCTTCGCTCGGGTCACGCGGGCTGTTCCCCTGTCCCGTCCGTCTGCACGAGGTCGAACCACGCAGCCGCGGTCTCCATGTCCTTGTCGCCCCGCCCGGACAGGCAGATGGCGAGCACGGACTCGGGTCCGAGCTCGCGGGCGACCTGGTAGGCGCCGGCCAGCGCGTGGGCGCTCTCGATCGCCGGGATGATGCCCTCGCTGCGGGCCAGCGCAGCCATCGCATCCATGGCTTCGGCGTCGGTGATGGGGCGATAGGTCGCCCGGCCGGTGTCAGCCAGCCACGCGTGCTCCGGCCCGACGCCCGGGTAGTCGAGGCCGGCCGAGATCGAGTGCGACTCGATGGTCTGCCCGTCCTCGTCCTGGAGCAGGAAGGAGCGCGTGCCGTGCAGCACCCCGACCTCGCCGGCGCTGATCGTGGCCGCGTGGCGGCCGGTCTCGAAGCCGTCGCCGCCGGCCTCGAAGCCGTAGAGCCGCACGGACTCGTCGGCGATGAACGCAGCGAACATGCCGATCGCGTTGGAGCCACCTCCCACGCAGGCCAGTGCCGCGTCGGGCAGCCGCCCCAGCAGCTCCAGCGTCTGCGCCCGTGTCTCGTCACCGATGCCACGCGTGAAGTCACGGACCATGGCCGGGAACGGATGGGCGCCGGCAGCCGTGCCGAGCAGGTAGTGCGTGGAGTCGACGTTCGCGACCCAGTCGCGCAAGGCCTCGTTGATCGCATCCTTGAGGGTGCGGCTGCCAGTCGTGACCGGCACCACCTCTGCGCCCAGCATCTTCATCCGGGCGACGTTGAGAGCCTGCCGCTCGGTGTCGACTTCGCCCATGTAGACGATGCACTCGAGACCGAAGTACGCACAAGCAGTGGCGGTGGCGACACCGTGCTGCCCTGCGCCGGTCTCGGCGATCACACGCTTCTTGCCCATCCGTTGGGTCAGCAGCGCCTGGCCGAGCACGTTGCGGATCTTGTGGGCGCCGGTGTGGTTGAGGTCCTCGCGCTTGAGCAGCACCCGCGCGCCGACCAGCTCGGAGAACCGGTCGGCCACGTACAGCCGGGAGGGCAGCCCGCCGTACTGGCGCGAAAGCCGGTCGAGCTCTCCGGTGAAGGCCTCATCGGCCATGGCGGCGCGCCAGCACTGCTCGAGCTCGTCGAGGGGCGCCATGAGCGCCTCCGGCATGAACCGACCACCGAAGCGGCCGAAGTGGCCGGTCGCGTCCGGCAGTTCGTCCGGGCTAGGGCTGGTCATGGTGAGCCGTCATCTTCAGGGGTGCCTTTGCTTGAGTGCCGGATGAGTGCCGGCAGCAACGAGGTCGGAGACCGCTGTGCGTGGGTCCTTGCCGGTGACGAGTGACTCGCCGACCAGCACGACGTCGGCACCGTTGCGGGCGTGCTCGAGGACGTCGTGCGGACCGCGGACTCCCGACTCGGCGACGCGCACGATGGCGTCGGGGATCAGGGGGGCGAGGCGCTCGAACGTGTCGCGGTGGACTTCGAGCGTACGAAGGTTGCGGGCGTTGACCCCGATGAGGTCGGCACCGGCGGCGACCGCACGGCTGATCTCGTCCTCGCTATGGACCTCGACCAACGGAGTCAAGCCGATCGAGCGGGCGCGGTCGATGAGTCCGGACAGCTCGTTGTCGTCCAGGGCCGCCACGATGAGCAGGGCCAGGTCGGCGCCGGCCGCACGCGCCTCCCAGAGCTGGTAGGAGGTGACGATGAAGTCCTTGCGCAGGACGGGCACCTCGACCGCGGCCCGCACGGCGCGCAGGTCGTCGAGCGTGCCACCGAAGCGGCGCTGCTCGGTGAGCACGCTGATCGTAGCGGCGCCGCCGGCGGCGTAGTCAACAGCCAGTGCGGCCGGGTCGGCGATGTCGGCCAGCGAGCCCCTGCTCGGACTGGACCGCTTGACCTCGGCGATCACGGAGACGCCCGGGGCGCGGTAGCCTGGCATCGGATCGAGGGCCGGCGCCTGACGGGACGCCAGTTCCTTGAGGTCGTCGAGCCCCACCGTCGCCTGGCGCAGCGCGAGGTCCTCGCGTACGCCGGCGAGTATCTCGTCGAGAACAGACATCAAAGCTCCATCGGGATCAGATCAGGCCGCTAGTGCGACCCGAGCCCCATGGCCTGCATGATCTTGCCGACCAGACCCGAGACCACCAGGAGACCGGCACCGACCCAGAACACGACCCAGTCGGCGATGACCAGCCCGACGGCGCCGACCAGAAAGGCGATGAGCACGAGGACCACGGCGGTCCACGCGGCGGGAGTTGATCCGTGGCTGTCGGCCATGTGGCCTGGCTCCTCTCGTCGGTCACCGTCGACATCTGTCCCGGTCGGTGACAACCCATTGTGTCGTGTCATGCTCCGTCGCGGCGGGTCGGGTCGCGACCCTGGTCGATCTCCCGCCACACGTCCGCCTCGCTCAACTCGGCCAGCTCCACCGCCGGGGTGTCAGGCCCTGTTGTCGAGCTTCCCGAGCGGGTGGGAGCGTCGTACTCCTGGCCCATCGTCGCCCATCGCGACGCGTAGCGCGAAATCGCTGCTCCCGCAGCCAGCGAGATCACGGCACCGGCGAGCGAGATCCACCGCCAGGCCACCGTTGTGGTGGCGTACGCACCGGAGCTCCACCCCTTCGCTGACAGCCCGTCCTCCAATGCGCCGGTCGCGCCTGGTGGATGGATCGCGGTCACCAGCACGACAGCCGCGGCGGCCATGATGAGGATGCCGACGGCGCGGCGAGCCCATCCTCGAGTCGCGATCACGGCGCCGAAGCCGGCGAGCACGACAACGCCCAGCGCACCCGCGAGCGGGGCGAGTCCGGCACCCGTCACACTGGCGTCGATCGTGGGCAGACCGGGCACCTGAGCAGTCGCCCTGACCCACGGCTTGGTCACCCCGACGGTGACGCCGAGAGCGCCGACGAGGCCGAGCACCAGGGTCGGACCGTAACGGATCCGTGGTCGCGACACAGTGCCCATCACCCCATTGTGAGAGGTCAGCTGCCGTCCGCGCGCAGCGGCCCGGAGTCGATCCGGCGGCAGGCCTCTTCGAAGGGGAGTCGGGGCGGTACGTACTCGTGCCACCAATCGACCCCGGCGTCAGCCAACGCGTGGACATAGGCGCGGTCGTCCCGCAACCCGGCGGCGTCTACTGCCCGCTCGCGGCCGCCGACCGCGATCAGATAGCCATCACCTCCCCTGGGTCGATCGTCTGCGTCGGCTCGGAGCCTGCGTACGTCGTCGGGGGTGACGTCCTGCCAGCCGTCCTCCTGCGCAATCCGGTACATGCACGCGCCGTCCCACCTGAGTGCACGGCTGCGCGGTCGCGGCCGGGACAACGTGCCACCCACCCAGATCGGGATCCGCGGCGACTGCACCGGTCGCGGGGCGAGCAGGGCTTCGGTGACTTGGTAGTGCTCCCCCGCGAACGTGACGGGCGCGCCGGACCACAGCCGGGTGATCACCTCCAGGGACTCGTCGAGCATGGCTCCACGACGTCTGAGGTCACCGGTCTCGCCGAACGACGTGAAGTTCGTCGGCTCGGTGTCCCCGATTCCGACCCCGAGCACCAACCGACCGTCGGAGAGGTGATCGACCGTGACGGCCTGGGCTGCCACCGTCCACGGTCGACGACGCGGCAGGGCGGCCACCATCGGACCGAGGGTGATACGCGACGTCGCAGCGGCCACCAACGCCAACGTGATCCAGACGTCATACGTGTCCACTGGGTCGCCGTGGCCGGGGAACCGGAGGTAGTCCTCGCAGAAGATGCCGTCCCAGCCCGCCTGTTCAGCCCGGACCGCCAACTCGGCAATCTGATCGGGTCTGCCCCACGGACCGGCCGCGGTGATGTCGAGGCCGTACTGCATGAGCTCCTCCTCGGGTCGAATACCCCAGGAGACCAGGCGCCACCGACACTACGAGCGAGGGACCACCGCGTTTGGTCAGCTGAGGAGGCCGTCGTCGAAACAGGTAGCCGCGCCCGTGTGGCACGCGGGTCCGGTCTGCTCGACCGTGAGCAGCAACGTGTCCCCGTCACAGTCGGCGCGCAGCTCCCGGACCATCTGGTGGTGGCCCGACGTCTCCCCCTTCACCCAGTACTCCTGGCGGCTCCGGCTCCAGTAGGTGGCCTGACCGGAGGCACGCGTCCGATGAACCGCTTCGGCATCCATCCAGGCCAGCATCAGCACGTCGCGGGTCTCTGCTTCCTGGACGACGACGGGGATGAGGCCGCGCTCGTCGAAGCGGAGGTCGGGCTTCGCTGATCCGGAGGTCGCTCGCCCCTCGCCTGCTGGGTCGTCGGTGGTGTCCACCCGTCCATTGTCTGACATGGGAGTGGGGACGCGATGATCCGCCTGCCTAGGCTGAGATGGTGACGCCCACACCCGACCCCCGCGACCTCCGCCGTGTCTACGAGACCCGGGCCGCCGCCGACTCGGGGCCGGCGCTGAGCAGGGTCGAGCGCGCGTTGCTGGCCGAGACCTTCGCGCAGGTGGGCGCGGACGCGCCGACGTTGTCCGGGGACTGGGACGCGCACCATCTCGTCGCCCACCTCGTCCTACGGGAGAGCGATCCGGTGAGCTGGGTTCGGGCCTCCGCGCCCAGGTTCGGCAACGACGCCGTGCACGGCCTCGCCGCACGGGCCGCTTTCGACGACCTCGTCGAGCGCTTCCGCACGGGTCCGCCTCAGCTGTCCGCGTTCCGGGTGCCTGGAGTCGAGAGCCGCGTCAACGCACTCGAGCACCTGATCCACCACGAGGATGTCCGGCGTGCCCAGCCGCAGTGGCAGCCACGCGACCTGCCGACGTGGGCACAGGACCAGGTATGGCGCCCGCTGCGCCTGATGGCCAAAGTGATCACCCGCCACGCACCCGCCGCCCTCACGATCGAACGCTCGGACACGGGCGAGTCCTCGGTGGCCCGCAAGGGTGTCGGCCCCGTGGTGGTGCGCGGTCTTCCGGTCGAGCTCGCGCTCTACGTCTACGGCCGCAAGGGCGTGTCCAAGGTCGATCTCACCGGGGACGCCGACGACGTGGACCGTACCGGCGGCGCGTCCTTCAACGTCTGAGCCCCTCGAGCCTCAGCGGACCGGAACGCCCGCTGACGCCATCGCCACCTTGACCTCACCGATGGTCATCACCGCGTCATGGAACACGCTGGCCGCCAGTACCGCGTTCGCACCCGCGTCAACGGCAGGGGCGAAATCCTCGACCGCGCCGGCGCCACCACTCGCGATGACCGGGACCGACACGACGGCCCGCACGGCGCGGATCAGCTCGAGGTCGAAGCCGTTCTTGGTGCCGTCGGCGTCCATCGCGTTGAGCAGGATCTCCCCCGCACCCAAGTCAGCTCCACGGCGCGCCCACTCGAGGGCGTCGAGTCCCGTTCCGGTCGACCCGCCGTGCGTGGTCACCTCGAACCCGGAGGAAGTCGACGCGTCCCGTCGCGCGTCGACGCTGAGCACCAGCACCTGACGTCCGAAGCGTCGTGCGATCTCGACGATGACGTCCGGCCGGTCGATGGCGGCGGTGTTGACCGCCACCTTGTCCGCGCCGGCCCGCAACAGCACATCGACGTCCTGCGTCGACCGCACGCCTCCACCGACCGTCAACGGAATGAAGACCTGCTCGGCCGTACGACGAACCACGTCGAGCACGGTGTCACGTCGCTGCTTGGACGCCGTCACATCCAGGAACGTCAGCTCATCGGCGCCCTGTGCGTCGTACCGACGCGCCAGCTCGACCGGGTCGCCGACCTCGCGCAGCGCACTGAAGTTGACACCTTTGACGACACGGCCGTCGTCGACGTCCAGACACGGGATCACCCGCACCGCCAGGCTCACGCGGCCACCGCCGCGAGTGCGTCCTCGAGCGAGAACGAACCGGTGTACAGCGCCGTCCCGATGATCGCGCCCTCGACCCCGATGTCGACGAGGCCCGAGATGGCCACGAGATCCTCGATCGTCGAGACGCCCCCGGATGCGACGACCGGCGCGTTCGTGCGGCCGCAGACGTCGCGGAGGAGGTCGAGGTTCGGACCCTGCAACATGCCGTCCCTGCGGACGTCGGTGACGACGTACCGGGCGCAGCCGGCCGCCTCGAGCCGGGCCAGCACCTCGAAGAGGTCGCCGCCTTCCTTGGTCCAGCCTCGCGCTGCCAGGGTCGTGCCCCGGACGTCGAGGCCGATGGCGACGCGGTCGCCGTGTTCGGCGATCACGTCGGCGCACCATTGGGGGTTCTCGAGGGCAGCGGTGCCGATGTTGACGCGTCGACAGCCGGTGGCAAGTGCCGCGGCCAGACTCGTGTCGTCGCGGATGCCGCCGGACAGCTCGACGTCGATGTCGAGCGCCCCCACGACCTCCGTCAGCAGCTGACGGTTGTGGCCGCGACCGAAGGCGGCATCGAGGTCGACCAGGTGGACCCACTGCGCACCCGCCTGCTGCCAGCGCAGGGCGGACTCCACCGGCTCACCGAACACCCGCTCGCTGCCGGCGACTCCCTGAACGAGCTGGACGGCACGCCCTGCCGAGACGTCGACGGCAGGGAGCAGCTCGAGGGAGGTCATGCGGAGAAGCCTACGGAGGGGTCCAGGTCGAGCATCGGGGGTGGGTCACCCTGCCGGACGCAGCAGGCCGACTTCAGGACGAGCTCGCCAGCACGGCCATCACCGGAACGGCGAACAGGCTCACGATGAGCACGGCGACGCGAAGCCCCCAGCTCGGCGTCACGACCCAGGTCAAGGCCTGCAGCACCAGGAACGCGACTGCGATCAGTCCCCACCTGCGACGCCGTTTCGTGGCGAGTGGGCCGGTGGACCTGGCCCACCGGGTGGCGCCCAGACCCGGGATCCAGGCCAGCCGGCCGCGCCACCGCACTCGTCGCTCACGTCGGCGTGCAGCGGACGCGTCACGCTGCGCACGTTCGGCCTCGAGTCGCTCTCGCTCGGCTTCGCGGGCGGCCCGCCGCAGCGCACGTTCCTTGCTCATCCCAGCATGCTCAGCAGATCCTCGAACACCTTCGGCTGTTGGAGACCGTCCAGGGTCCGGAACGACGTGGTCGTACCGTCGGCGTAGGTGATCAGCACGACGTACTCCTGCCGGTCACAACAGGTGTTCTTGGGGACAGGCGTCAGCTCGGCCTCTCGCAGCTGCGGGTCCGATGCCGCCTCGAGGATGGCCTCGACGTCGGCGCTGTTCGCCCCGGCCGGCGCCTCCCGGTTCGCGGCGTACACAAGGTTGACCGTGGTCGGCCGGATGCCGCCTGTACGCCGGAAGACCACGCTGACCGCCTGCGTGTCCGTCGACCCGGTCGTCGGGGCCGTCGTGGACTCGGTCACCGTGCCGCCGGAGGCACCGGCCGCCGGGGTCGGGTCCTCGGAGCCACACGCTGCGGTCACGAGAAGCAGGGTGAGAGCGAGGCCGGCGACCGACCAGGCGGAACGGGCGGGCTGGGATGGCTTGGCCGGTTTGGATGGCTGGGCCGGCTTGCATGAAAGGGTGCGTGTCGTCATAACTGTTGGACCCAGTTACGTAGCAGAACGGCTCCCGCGTCTCCCGACTTTTCTGGATGGAACTGGGTGGCCCACAACGGGCCGTTCTCGACAGCTGCGACAAAACGGTCGTCTTCGTGCCGGGTCCAGGACACCAAGGGCGCCTGCGTACGGCCGTCCGTCGTCAGCTCCCAGTGACGAGCCGCGTAGGAGTGCACGTAGTAGAACCGCTCCTCCTCCACTCCGGCGAACATCACGCTGCCGGGAGCAGTCTCGACCGTGTTCCAGCCGATGTGGGGCAGGACGGCCGCGTGCAGCTGCTCGACCCGGCCCGGCCATTCACCGCAGCCGGTGACGTCCAGGTCGTGCTCGATGCCGTGCTCGAACATCACCTGGTGGCCGACGCAGATGCCGAGCACGGGCCGCCCCCCGGCCAACCGGCGGCCGATGATCTCGGGACCGTGCACGGCCACGAGGCCCTCCATGCAAGCGGCGAAGGCGCCTACGCCCGGGACAACCAGGCCTGTTGCCTCTTCGGCCGCGGCGCGGTCTGCCGTCACCTCGACGTCGGCCCCGGCCCGCTCGAGTGCACGCTCAGCGGAGCGTACGTTGCCCGAGCCGTAGTCGAGCAGGACCACGCGCGGCGCTCCGGTCACAGGCTGCCCTTGGTGCTGGGCACTCCGCTCTCACGCGGGTCGTCGGCGACTGCCTCACGCAGGGCTCGTGCGAACGCCTTGAACTGAGCCTCGACCAGGTGGTGAGGATCGCGACCGGACAGGACCCGGACGTGAATGGCGATGGACGCGTGCGCGCTGATGGACTCGAAGACATGACGGGTCAAGGAGCCGACATAGTCACCGCCGATGAGGACGTACGCCTGTCCTTCCGGCTCTCCGGTGTGGACGCAGTACGGTCGGCCGGACACGTCGACGGCGCACTGCACCAGCGTCTCGTCGAGGGGCACGAGTGCGTCACCGAAACGGCGGATGCCGACCTTGTCGCCGAGGGCGGAGCGGAGGGCTTCGCCGAGCACGATCGCGACGTCCTCGACGGTGTGGTGGGCGTCGACCTGCACGTCGCCCTCGGCATGGACGGTCAGGTCCCACAGAGCGTGGCGCGCCAGCGAACCGAGCATGTGGTCGTAGAAGCCGACCCCTGTCGCGACGTCGGCACGTCCAGTGCCATCCAGGTCGAGCTCGACGACGACCTTGGACTCCTTGGTCTCGCGCTCGATCCGGGCCGTGCGGGCCAGGTGGTCGGTACTGCCGCTCATGGGGTGCCTTTCTGCGGAGCCGGCGTCGGTCGATGCTCGGACAGTATCTCGGCCAGGGCGCTGGTGAAGGCCGCCATCTCGGCCGCCGTGCCTATCGACACGCGCAACCAGCCGGGCGGGCCGGTCTCGCGCACGAGCACCCCGCGCTCGAGCAGCCCCTGCCACACCGCATGCCGGTCGTCGAACGTGCCGAACAAGGCGAAGTTGGCGTCGGACTCAGCGACCGTGAGACCCCGTCCGCGCAGCCATTCCACCGTTTCGTCACGGCGGTCCCGCAGCTCGTCGACGCGGCTCAGGAGCAGCTCGTGGTGCTCCAGCGCCACTCGTGCGACTGCCTGGGTGACGGCGGAGAGGTGGTACGGCAGCCGCACGACCCGTAGCGCGTCGACGAACGCAGCAGAGGCCGCCAGGTAGCCGACCCTGCCGCCGGCCAGCGCGAAAGCTTTCGACATCGTGCGGCTGACGGCCAACGCCGGGAAGTCGTCCAGCAGCGAGAGCGCGGACGGCGTACCCGTCCGGCGGAACTCGGCATAGGCCTCGTCGACGACGACTATGCCGGGTGCGGCAGCGCAGATCGTCTTGATCGTGTCGAGGCTCAGGGCCGTACCCGTGGGGTTGTTGGGTGATGCCAGCAGGACGACGTCGGGCTGTTCGTCTGCGATGAGGGCGAGGGCGTGCTCGAGGTCTATGCCGAAGTCGTCGCTGCGACGACCGGCCACCCACCGAGTGGACGTGTCGCGCGCGTACTCGGGGTACATCGAATAGGTCGGTGCGAACGACAGCGCGGTCCGATCCGGGCCCCCGAACGCCTGGAGGACCTGCAGCATGATCTCGTTCGACCCGTTGGCGGCCCACACACGGGCGGCGTCCAGGCCGTGACCCAGGTATGCCGCCAGCGCCTCCCTCAGCGCCCACGCCTCGCGGTCGGGGTAGCGGTTGAGCGAGGTCGCGGCCTGGTCGACGGCTGCCGCCATCGCCGCGGCCACCTCCGGTGGCGGCGGGTAAGGGTTCTCGTTGACGTTCAACAGGACCGGGACGTCGAGCTGCGGGGCACCGTAGGGTTCGATGCCGACGAGCTCTGGACGGATCGGCAGTTCGCCCATCAGCGGTCCAGCCGGATACGCACCGCATCGCCGTGGCCTGGAAGGTCTTCGGCCTCGGCCAGCGTCATGACCTGCGGTGCGACGTCGGCCAGCGCCTGTGCGGTGTAGTCGACGACCTGGATCGTCCTGAGGAAAGTGCGGACGGACAGGCCCGAGGAGTGGCAGGCACAACCGGCGGTCGGCAGCACGTGGTTGGACCCGGCGCAGTAGTCGCCCAGCGACACCGGCGTATAGGGGCCTACGAACACTGCTCCGGAGTTGCGGATCCGCGCCGCGCGGTCGGCCGCATCGACCGTGTGGATCTCGAGGTGCTCGGCGGCGTAGGCGTTGACCACCGCCTCGCCCTGGTCGGTGTCGTCGACGATGACGATGCCGGACTGTTGGCCGGTGAGCGCCTCGCGCACCCGGTCGGCGTGCTTGGTCTGGGCCACCTGGCGGGTCAGCTCGGCCTCGACGGCTCTGATCAGCGCCTGAGAGGACGTGACGAGCACGCTGGCGGCCATCGTGTCGTGCTCGGCCTGGCTGATCAGGTCGGCGGCCACGAAGGCCGGGTCCGCCGAGTCGTCAGCGAGGATCGCGATCTCGGTCGGTCCGGCCTCGGAGTCGATGCCGACGACGCCGCGCAACAGACGTTTGGCCGCGACGCCGTAGATGTTGGCGGGCCCGGTGACGAGGTCGACCCGAGCGCACCCGTTGTCGGTTGGCCCGACGGGCGGGTAGCCGTAGGCGAACATGGCCACCGCGCCGGCGCCCCCGGCGGCGTACACCTCGTCGACGCCGAGGAGAGCGCAGGCAGCCAGGATCGAGGGGTGGGGCAAGCCGCCGTGCTCACGCTGAGCCGGGCTGGCCAGTGCCAGCGAGGCGACCCCCGCCACCTGCGCGGGGACGACGTTCATGACCACTGAGGAGATGAGCGGCGCCTTCGCGGCCGGCACGTACAGTCCCACCCGGTCGACTGGCACGTTTCGCTGGGTCACCACGCCGCCCGGAGTCACCGTCGATGTCACGTCGCGGGGCAGTTCGGCCTCGCAGGTGGACCGTAGGCGCCGGATGGACTCCTCGAGGCTGGCACGGACTTCGGGGTCCAACGCCTCGAGCGCGTCTCGCAGAGCGGCCGCGGGGACGCGGACGGACGTGATCTCGACACCATCGAAGGCGGCAGCCTGCCGGATGAGCTCGGCGTGGCCCTGGACGCGAACCGCCTCGACGAGCGGGCGGACGGCGGACACGGCCGCGTCCACGTCGAACTCCGCTCGCGGCACCAGCGCGCGCAGGTCCAGCCGCTCGCCGGCGGCCACCTTCCCACGCAGGTCGATGTGACGGATCATGCGGCCAGTCTAGAAGCCCCGACGCGGTTGCCTCCTCGACGTCTCAGCGGGTCCCGGCTGTGGTGCCGGGTGTTAGGTTCAACACGTGAGTGAGCCGCTGCCTCTCTTCCCTCTGAACACCGTCCTGTTTCCGGGAATCGTCATGCCGCTCTTCATCTTCGAGGACCGCTACCGGATGCTCGTCCGTGACCTGATCGCGCTGCCGCCCGACGCACCCCGGGAGTTCGGCGTGGTCGCCATCAAGGTCGGGTACGAGGTGGGCGAGCGCGGCGTCCACACCATCCAGCGCACCGGGTGCGCCGCCCTCGTCACCGAGGTCACGGCGAACCCCGACGGCTCCTTCGAGATCATGGTGATCGGCCGTCGTCGCTTCCACGTCCAGAGTCTGGATCCCTCGCAGGACTACCTCCGGGCCGATGTCGAGTGGCTGGCTGATGCCGACGGCGGCGAGCGACCCGCCGACGCAGAGCAGGCGGCCGAGACCGCTGGGCAGCTGTTCGAGATCTACCGGGACACGGTCACCGAGCTACGGGGTGAGGACATCCTCGACGGGGAAACACCTACCAACCCAGTCGACCTCTCCTACACGCTGGCTGCAGCGCTCGTGCTCAATCTCGCTGAGCGGCAGTCGTTGCTGGAGGCGCCGGACGTCGTCAGTCGGCTCCAGCTCGGAACCTCACTGATCCGCTCGGAGCTGCGGGCGATGACGGCCATCCCGTCGCTCCCGGCGACGATGATGGCGCGCACCCAGTGGTCACCCAACTGACGCTGCCGCTCCCCCGGCCCCCCCCCGGAATTGCGGGAAGGTGCAGGTCGACACGCCGTAAAGTTCCTGCACTTTCCCGCAATTCCGGGGCGAGGTGGAGTCAGTCGTTGACCGAGACGACCAAGGAGCCGTGCAGGTAGGAGCCCTCGGTGTTGGCGGTGATCGCCAACGCCTGCAACGGACGCAGGTTGTCAATCACCTCGGACGGTGCCCCTGCGCTCCGGGCGGCCTGCAGCACCTGGTCCTCGACCTGGTCGAAGTTGAAGAACAGGACGAACTCCTGGCTCGCCGCCTCGCTCACCACCGAGGTGAACGCGTCGCTGTCACCGAGCCCGCCGCTGCCGGCGAGCGCATCGGCGTACGAGTCGTTCGTGGCGACCACCAGGCCGTCGGAGGTCTCCTTCTTGACGAAGGGGTTGCCCGCTCCCACCTGCTCGCGCAGCAGTGCGTCGATCTGGTCGTACAGCGCGAGCAGCCCGCTCTTGTCCCCGGTGAACCTGACCCCTGCGTTGATCAGCGACGGGTTGGGCGCGTTGAGTGCCGCGGCAGTCAGACCTTTGCTGTCCACGGCGAACATGATGTTGTCACCCAGCAGGGTCTCGAGGTCGGCCGGCAGCGACAGGCCCGTCTGGTCCTCGAACATCCGCAGACCGCCCTCGATGTCGGTCCCGGCGATCTTGTCCTGGAACTCGCTCCACGCCGCCTTCACCCGGTTGGCTCCGCCAGCCATCGAAAGGGCCAGCACGGTGGTGTCGGGCAAGTTGACGATCTGGTTGTCGCCGTGGTCCACCGCGGGCGTGTTGCCGTAGACCGCGGTCGCGATCTCGGCCTTGTTGCTCTCGAACCGCAAGGTCACGGCGGCGCGCTGGTACGCCGTCTGGAGCACCTCGAGGTCCACCCCGCTGCCGATGACTGCGCTGGGCCGGAAGGACTCGACCGTGCGGTCGATGTCGACCCAGGCGGTTGCCAGCCCGAGGTCGCCGAGGGCGGCCATGTCGGCCTTGTAGTCGGCGGCGTCGGCCAGAGATGCGGTGCCCGCGGCCGCGGCGTACTGGTCGGCCTCCTTCTGCGTTTCGGCGACGAGGACATAGTCGCCGATGGCAGCGATCCCGAACGGGGTGGAGCTGCCATCGCAGGTGGCCAGCTTCTTCAACCCCGCTCGTGCCGCTGCCACATCGGACACCTCGAGCGCGGCGACAGTCCGGCTCGTGGTGCCGTGCGTCGGCGGCATACCGGCGAAGGCGAACTTGTTGTCGAGCCAGGGCTCGACATCCTTGTCGAATGACACCCGGCTGCAGCCGGACGCGTCGAGCGCCTTCTCGAAGATCGTCCGTCGGACGTCGGCCTTGGCGTCGGTCACTCCAGAGACGCCGGTGAACGCGGGAAAATGCGTGAGGAAACGGAGCGCAGCGACCTTCTGCTGAGCGGAGGGGTCGAGGTCGACGCTGACGTAGTACAGCGCGTCCGCGGGGATCACCTCAGCCGCCTGCGGCCCGTTCTTGAACAGGTTGAAGGGGTCGGCGGCGATGAAGGCAAAAGCCCCGCCACCGGCAATGACCGTCAGGGCCACGACGATGACCAGCGCGCGGGTGAGCCGACCGCGGCTGCGTGCCGGCGGCGCGTCGACCGGGTGGCTCCAGACCTGATCGGGAGGGAGCTGTTCCCAGGCCGAGCCCTCTGGGCCCGGAGGTGGCGTGCTACTGGACATCAGAGGTCCCCTCTTCGATCTGACGACGTCATACGGTGACAACCGTGCGGTGGTGGTCACGCACAGTAAGGAAAAGGCTACGCTAGCGCGGCGGCATCCAGGGCGTCTTTGGCGGTTTCGACCACACATAGGAGCCACCCAGCGAGCCGAGCATCCCCCCGATGGGCCACCCGAGCAGCGCCACCGGAGTGGTCAGGCGAAGGCTGCTCACCAGCAGGTCACCGCTTTGGAAGCCCGACAACAGCTGGGTGCGCTCCTTGGGGGTGGCGACGTAGAGCCCCACGAAGTCGACCGGTTTGCTCGGCCCGAACCAGTGGATGCCGCACCAGAGCATCAACGACGTCCCGACGAGGGACAGCAGCAGGATCCCCAGCGGCGTGACGAGGCCGTGCCGCTTGCCGAGAAGTGCTACGACCACGCCGAGCACGATGCCGAAGGCGAAGCCGATCGTCATGAACCAGAAAGTGATCGCACTGACCTGGTTGAAGGCGAGCTCGCCGAACTGCAGGCCCCGGGCGGTCAGCCTGGCCGACGGCGGATCGGACTGCCTGACCCACAGCCAGCCGGCGGGTATGGCGGCCAGCACTCCGGTCACCAGGCAGACCGCGACGTACTGCAGGCTTTCGCCAACGGTGCTGGGTGGGCCGTCGAGACTGTGGGAGCCGCGCGGCGGCCTCGGGACCGGGGTGGGGTCCGGCCGCGTCGCCGACGTCGGCAGGCCGGATGTCGTCACCTGCGAAGTCTATGTCTCACGAGGTCGGAGTCAGCGCAGCGCGCGGAAGCGACGCGGCGACACGCCGAGCCACCCGGCTCCCGGGGTGCTAGGCGGACAGGCAGGCCGGGCCCAGCAACGCCTTCAGGTCGGCCATCAACGCCGGCGACGGCGTGACACGAAGCCGCTCGTCGAGTCGCATCACCATGGTGCGGCCGGCCGACTGGAGCTTGAGATGGACCTCGGCGACTCCCGGGTGGGTGACCAGGACTTCCTTGAGCTGCTCGACGACCGGCGGTGTGACCCGCACCGCGGGCATGGAGATCACCACCGGACCGTCGGCCGCACCTCTCGTCAGGTCGGGGACGGTGATCTCGAGACACGTCAGCTCGATCGCGTCGTCTCGGCTGCGTTTGATCTTGCCCTTGACCAGGACGACGGAGTCCTCGACGAGCAGGGTCGAGGAGAGCTGGTAGTCGCGCGGGAAGACCATCACGTTGATGCCACCCTCGAGATCCTCGACCGTGACCACGGCGTACAGGTCACCCTTCTTGGTGGTCTTGCGGATCACCGAGGTGATGAGGCCGGCCACGGTCACCACCGCCCCCTCCTCGCGGCCCTCGTCGGTGATGAGCTGCCCGATCGAGACGTCGCTGGCTGAGGCGAGCACGTGCTCGAGCCCGTTGAGCGGATGGTCGGAGACGTACAGGCCGAGCATGTCGCGCTCATAGGCCAACAGGGACTTCTTGTCCCACTCCTCGAGCTCGGGGACGTGCACCGAGACTCCCGAGAAGGCGTCGTCGTCGAGCCCACCGAACAGTGAGTCCTGGCCGATCGCTTCGTTGCGCTTGAGGTCGATGTACTGGTCAGCGACGTCCTCGTGCACCGCGACGAGCCCGCGCCTGGTGTAGCCCAGCGAGTCGAACGCGCCGGCCTTGCAGAGAGATTCGAGCACGCGCTTGTTGCAGACCGGGACCGGCACCTTGTTCATGAAGTCGCCGAAGTCGGTGAACTTGCCCTCGCTCTCGCGCGCACCGACGAGCCCGGCGACGACATTGTTGCCGACGTTGCGGATCGCGGAGAGGCCGAAGCGAACGTCGGTGCCGACCGGCGTGAAGTTGGCGTCTGACTCGTTGACGTCGGGAGGGAGGACCTTGATGCCCATCCGGCGGCACTCGTTGAGGTAGACCGCTGACTTGTCCTTGTCGCCACGAACGCTGGTGAGCAGGGCAGCCATGAACTCGGCGGGGAAGTTGGCCTTGAGGTAGGCCGTCCAGTAGGAGACCAGACCGTAGCCCGCCGTGTGGGACTTGTTGAAGGCGTACGAGGAGAACGGGACGAGGATGTCCCACAAGGTCTTGACCGCGCCCGGAGAGTAGCCGTTGGCGAGCATGCCGTCGCGGAAGCCCTCGAACTCGGCGTCGAGAACCTCACGCTTCTTTTTCCCCATTGCCTTGCGCAGCAGGTCGGCCTTGCCGAGGGAGTAGCCCGCGAGCTTCTGCGGGATCTCCATCACCTGCTCCTGGTAGACGATCAGGCCGTAGGTCGGCGCGAGGATCTCCTGGAGCGGCTCCGCGAGCTCGGGATGGATCGGCGTGATGTCCTGCTTGCCGTTCTTGCGCAGGGCGTAGTTGGTGTGGCTGTTGGCCCCCATCGGACCGGGCCGATACAGCGCCAGCACCGCGGCGATGTCCTCGAAGCTGTCGGGCTTCATCTGCCGGAGCAGCGCACGCATCGGTCCACCGTCGAGCTGGAAAACACCGAGTGTGTCGCCGGTCGAGAGCAGGTCGTAGGTCGGCTGGTCGTCGAGTCCGAGGTTGTCGATGTCGATCGTGATGTCGCGGTTGGCCGCGACGTTCGCCAGCGCGTCGTCGATCACGGTGAGGTTGCGGAGCCCCAGGAAGTCCATCTTGAGCAACCCGAGCGTCTCGCATGCCGGGTAGTCGAACTGCGTGATCGTGGCGCCGTCCTGCTCGCGCCGCATGATCGGGATGACGTCGATGAGCGGCTCGCTCGACATGATCACGCCAGCTGCGTGCACGCCCCACTGGCGCTTGAGGTTTTCGAGCTGACGAGCCGTGTCGACGATGCGTTTGACGTCCTGGTCGGCGTCGTACAGCGCGCGGAACTCCCCTGCCTCGCCGTGGCGCTCGTGGCTGGGGTCGAAGATGCCGGCGAGCGGGACGTCCTTGCCCATCACGGCCGGCGGCATGGCTTTTGTGATGCGGTCGCCCATCGCGAAGGGGTAGCCGAGCACACGCGAGGAGTCCTTGATCGCCTGCTTGGCCTTGATGGTGCCGTAGGTGACGATCTGCGCGACCCGGTCGTCGCCGTACTTGTCGGTGCAGTAGCGGATGACCTCGCCCCGGCGACGCTCGTCGAAGTCGATGTCGATGTCGGGCATCGAGATGCGCTCGGGGTTGAGGAAGCGCTCGAACAGCAGACCGTGCACCAGTGGGTCGAGCTCGGTGATACCCATGGCGAAGGCGACGATCGCGCCGGTGGCGGAGCCTCGACCCGGGCCCACGCGGATGCCTTGCTGTTTCGCCCAGGTGATGAAGTCGGCGACCACCAGAAAGTAGCCCGGGAAGCCCATCTTGAGGATCGTTGCGGTTTCGAGGTCGGCGCGGTCCCTGACCTCGGCGGTGATCCCGCCGGGGTATCGGTGCTGGAGGCCCCGCTCGACCTCCTTGACGAACCAGGTCTCCTCGGTCTCGCCGTCGGGGACGGGGAAGCGCGGCATCAGGTTGCGGCCCTCGGCGAACGCGATGTCGCAGCGTTCGGCGATCAGCAGCGTGTTGTCGCAGGCCACGGGCAGGTCACGCCAGATCTCACGCATCTCGGCGGGCGTCTTGAGGTAGTAGCCGTCGCCGTCGAGCTTGAACCGGTTGGCGTCGTTCATCGTCGAGCCCGACTGGACGCAGAGCAGGGCGTCGTGGCCGACCGCGTCTTCCTTGAGCGTGTAGTGCAGGTCGTTGGTGGCGACAAGGGGGAGGTCGAGGTCGTCGGCGATCCGGAGCAGGTCGGCCCGCACCCGCTGCTCGATCGACAGACCGTGGTCCATGACCTCGACGAAGTAGTTGGCGGCGCCGAAGATGTCGCGGTAGTCGGCCGCCGCCTTGAGCGCGTCGTCGTACTTGCCGAGCCGGATCAGCGTCTGGACCTCACCGGACGGGCACCCCGTCGTCGCGATGATCCCCTTGCCGTAGCGCTCCAGGAGCTCACGGTCCATGCGTGCCTTGTAGTACTGGCCCTCGATCGAGGCGAGCGAGCTCAGCCGGAAGAGGTTGTGCATGCCCTCGGTGGTCTCGGCGAGCATCGTGATGTGGGTGTAGGCGCCACCGCCGGACACGTCATCGGGGCCGCCGTTGCCCCACTGGACGCGGCGGCGCTCGAAACGGCTCGTGCCCGGCGTGAGGTAGGCCTCGATGCCCACGATGGGTTTGACGCCGTGGCTCTTCGCGCTGGTGTAGAACTCGTAGGCGCCGAACATGTTGCCGTGGTCGGTGACAGCCAGCGCGGGCATCCCTTGGCGGACGGTCTCGTCGAACAGCTCGCCGATCCGTGCCGCACCGTCGAGCATGGAGAACTCGGTGTGCACGTGCAGGTGGACGAAACTGTCCGACATCGGCGGGGCGTCTCCTCACGACGGTGGTGCTGGGACGTTTCGGGCACAGCGGACACAGCTGCACCGTTGGCAGCCGGTGCGGCTGGGGGAAGACCCACAGCCTACGTCCCGACAGGCTGCCATGTCCGACCGACACTCGAGGTCACCGCCGAACGGGTAGGTCGCCGCCCGAAGCCTGCTGGGGCACCTCCTCAGCGGGTCAGACCGATACAGGTGTACGCCGCGTAGATCCGGCCCCGCCGGTCGACGTCGAGGATCTCGAACCCGGCCGCTTCGAGGAGCGGCTCGAGCAGCCACCGGTAGGTGTGCCGAACTCCGTGCGGATGTGGGTCGCGAAGTAGGCGACGGAACCTCGCGAACCAGTTTCCCCGGACCGGCCCTCAAGGGACGGCCACCCGACCGGGAGGTTGTGCAGGTCTCAGCGTGCGTCCTGCTTAACCTCCCGGTCGGTCGACCTGAGCCGCTGGGGCCCCGCCTACACTGCCGAAGGTGACCGACGCCGGGCAGTGCCGCGAGCTCGCTGAATGTGCTGAGCTCGACGACCCGGTCCTGGTCGTGCAGGGTCACCGACGACGTGTCAGCCTGCAACGGGAAGTGATCACGTCGGAACCGCCGATCGAGCACGTCGAACTCGAGACCCTGCTCCTGGTCTGGGGACGCCCCGACACGCACTGCCAGCGCGTCCAGGACGTTCGCTCGTGACACTTTCGTCGCGCACGGTCGGGTCCGGCCGTCGAGTCGTGCTGCTCCCCTGGTTCAGTCTCGACACCGCCGTGATGTCCGCGGCGTTCGAGCCTGCACTGCGCTCGGTCCACGGCCTGCAGCGTACGTACCTCGATCTCCCGGGCTGCGGCGGCTCGGCCCCGGTCGCCCCCACCTCCGACGGGGTCGTCGACGCCGTGATCGACCATCTCGACACGCTGAGCGGTCCGACCGTTCTGGCCGGCTGTTCGTACGGTGGCTACATCGCAGCCGCGGTCACCCGGCGCCGACCTGACCTGGTGTCGGCGCTGGCCCTGGTCTGCAGCGGGGTTCGGATCACGCTCGCCGACCGGACGCTTCCCGACGTCCCCCGGACAACACTCCTCGAGTGGCCCGCCGAGGTCGACCACGCTGTGCGCAGTCATCTCGACCTGGCACTGGCGACCGACGACATCGCCGTGGCGACGAACGTGGCGCAACTGGTGAGCGCGTGCCAGTCCGATGACGCGTACCTGACCGAGCTGCGTGGCACTGGCTACCCGGTCAGCGACGAGGACGACCACACGGAGTACGACGGACCCGTGCTCATGGTCAGCGGTCGGCAGGATCGGATCTGTGGTTATGTCGACCAGTTCGAGGCGATGGCGCGCTACCCGCACAGCAGCTACTTCGCCCTCGACGGAGCCGGCCACTACCTGCCGTTCGAGCAACCAGCCCAGTTCGCAGCACTGCTCCGGTCCTGGCTCATCGCCTCCGTGCTCGATCAGGACGGATAGAGGAACCTGACGTCCGGTGCGCCCTCTTCGTTGTCGCCGTCGGTCCACTCGACCTCGACGAAGCCGTGTCGACCGTAGAACCGCCGCGCTCCCAGGTTGCTCTGGAACGTCCACAGCTGGATCTGTCCGGTCAGCTCGCGCTTCGCGAGCTCGACGAAGCGCGACCCCAACCCCTGCCCGGACGCATCGGGTCGGATGTAGAGGTGCTCGATCCAGTCGGGTCGGCCCAGCGCCATGAACCCGACAACCTCTCCCCCGGCCTCGCCCACCCAGACCTCATGCCGGTCGAGCAGCTGCTCCTGCACCCAGCGGCGTACGTCGTCCAGCGGATGAACCAGCAGCGGGATCGTGGTCGAGTTCGCGTGGCGGGAGGCCCAGAACACGTCGGCGATGACGTCGGCCTCGTCGCCGCGGGCTCGCCGCATGTCGACTTCGCCGAGGTCAGCGTTCATCGCGGATCACGTCGAGGGCGTGTTGGAGGTCGGCGGGATAGGGCGACTCGAACTCGACCCAGGTCTCACTTTCGGGGTGTTCGAAGCCCAACCGCACGGCGTGCAGCCATTGCCGCTCGAGCCCCACGCGCTTCGCCAGGACCGGGTCTGCGCCGTACGTCAGGTCTCCCACGCACGGGTGATGGAGCGCACTCATGTGCACCCGGATCTGATGGGTCCTCCCGGTCTCGAGCTTGATCTCGAGCAGAGACGCGAATCGGTGCGCCTCGAGAGTGTCGTAGTGGGTGACACTGTGCCGGCCGTCCTGGCCGACCGTGAACTTGTAGTCGTGCTTGGTGTGCCGCACGATCGGGGCGTCGATCGTGCCGCTCAACGGGTCGAGGTGTCCCTGGACGAGCGCGTGGTAGGTCTTGTCGACGGTGCGCTTCTTGAAGGCCCGCTTGAGCTGTGAGTACGCGTACTCCGACTTGGCCACGACCATGAGGCCCGACGTCCCCACATCGAGGCGCTGCACGATCCCCTGCCGTTCGGGAACACCTGAGGTCGCCACCCGGAAGCCGGCACCGGCAAGATGTCCGAGCACCGTGGGTCCGGTCCAGCCGACGCTCGGATGCGCCGCAACACCCACCGGCTTGTCGATCACCACGAACGCGTCGTCGTCGTACACGACGCGGAGCCCCGCCACCACCTCCGGCCGTACGACGACCGCCGCCTCCGGCCCCGGGATGTCCACCTCGAGAAAGGCACCCTCCTCGACCCGGTCCGACTTCGCCGGACGGACCCCGTCAAGCGTGACCTCACCGGCAGCCACCAGCTCGGCCGCCTTGGTCCTGGAGAGTCCGAACATGCGCGCGATCGCCGCGTCGACGCGTTCACCCGCAAGCCCACCCGGCACGTGCAGCAACTTGCGACCAGGAGACGGTGGCGGTCCCGACACCGTCACGACGACGAGTGCCCGCGAGTCTCGACGCGGCCGTCGAGATGAACACCACGCAGGCTCTGCACCACGAACAAGACGGCAGCCACACAGATCGCGGAGTCGGCGACGTTGAAGATCGGGTAGTGCGGCAAAGCGATGAAGTCGACGACCTGTCCCCGGAACGGAGCCGGGTCGCGGAAGATCCGGTCGGTGACATTGCCGAGAGCTCCACCGAGCAGCAGGCCGAGCGCCACGGCCCAGCCTGTGCTGCCGAGGCGCCGCGCCGACCGGATGGTGAACACCACGACGGCAAGCGCGATGGCCGTCAGCACGACCGTGTAGCCGGTACCCATGCTGAATGCTGCGCCCGGGTTGTACGTCAGCCTGAACTGAAGCAGGTCACCGATGACGTGCCGCGAACGACCGTCATCGAGTGTGTGCTCGGCCCACCACTTCGTTCCTTGGTCGGCGAGGTAGACGACAGCTGCGACGGCGGCCCACAAGGCGATCCGGCGGTTGCGCGCTGGCGCAGGTGAGGCTGCGGCGTCGTCGGTCAGCGACGTTCCTGGCGTTGTTTGCATTGCATGCACAGTGTCGCACGCGGGAACGCCTGCAGCCGCATCTTGCCGATGGGCTGACCACACGACTCGCAGTCACCGAACGTGCCGTCCGCGATACGTCCGAGCGCCCCCTCGATGATGTGCAGGCTCTCGCGAGCGTTCTTGGCCATCGTCATCTCGTGGTCACGCTCGAACGTGTTGGACCCGACGTCTGCCTGGTCGTTGCCTGCGCCCTCGCCGCCTTCACGAAGCAGGTGGCCGATCTCCTCCTCGGTCGCCGCGATCTCTTCCTTCAACCGCACCGCGTCGTGCTCGAGCATGCTGCGCACGTCGTCGATCTCACGGGCCGTCCACGGCTTCTCGCCCTCGCGCACCGCGAGCTTGCCACCCTTGGCCTTCTTGGCGGGGGCGGTGGCGGACCCAGACTTCGTCGTCACTGATGGTGCCTTCCTGGCCGCCGCGGAGGGCGACGGTTGTGTGCTCGTGGCGGGTGTGGAGGTACGAACGGTCGCCGCCTTCGCGGCGGGTGCGGGCTGCTCGGCCGGCGCCTTCTTGGCCGGCGCCTTCGTGGCTGCCGGTGCTGTCTTGGCTACCGCCTTCTTCACCGGCGCGGCCTTCTTGGCGGGTGCCTTCTTGGCGGGTGCCTTCGTGGCGGGTGCCTTCGTGGCGGGTGCCTTCGTGGCTGCCGGTGCTGTCTTGGCTACCGCCTTCTTCACCGGCGCGGCCTTCTTGGCGGGTGCCTTCTTGGCGGGTGCCTTCTTGGCGGTCTTCTCGGCTGTCTTCTTCACCGGGGCGGCCTTCTTCGCAACCGGCTTCTTGGCGGCTGCCTTCTTCACCGGGGCGGCCTTCTTCGCAACTGGCTTCTTGGCCGGGGGGGTCTTTTTGGCAGCCGTCTTCTTGGCCGGTGCAGGCGGTGTGGCGCTCGAAGCCCGAGGTGCGGAGGCACGCGACGACGGCGCTCGGCGGGTCGCCTTGGCGACAGCCTTCTTGACGGCCTTGATCGCCGACGTCGTTCTCGCAGCCATCAGATGGCCCCTCGTCCATTGGCGTGTTCCCGGCGAACACGGTGCGGAGAGAATAGGCGGTTCTCGGCCCCGCTTCAAACAACCACGCACACCCGACGTCACACATCCCGGACGGCGCGGGTCGATCGGGCCGATAACCGAGTGAGCTCGAACCCGCCGATCCTCTACACTCGACCACGCGTCGTACGGCGAAGATGGGGCCATCACCCCGGAGCTGTCGGAAGAACGGCGGACCGGTCCACCGGACCTCAGCCCGCCTACTAGAACCGACCGCGATGCAGGCAGAGTGGGCCTTGTCCGCACCGGGACGTCGGCCAAGAAGGGTGGTACCGCGGGGACCTGCCGACGGCGGGTCATCGTCCCTTCGTTGCGTGGCTCGCGACCAGCGCGCCGCACCGTGACGATCCAGACGACGACCAGGACGAGGCCCGTGATGAGCACCGACACCTCCGCAGACGACGCCGGCACCGCGCCGGAACGTGGCTACCGCGCCGTCCCGCCGCAGGTCGATCTGCCAGCCATGGAACGCGAGATCCTCGCGTTCTGGCACGAGCACGATACCTTCCGCGCTTCACTCGACCAGACCTCTGATGGGCCGCGGTGGACGTTCTACGAAGGCCCGCCCACGGCCAACGGCAGGCCGGGCACCCACCATGTCGAGGCGCGCGTCTTCAAGGATGTCTTCCCTCGATTCCGGACCATGCAGGGCTACCGCGTCGACCGCAAGGCCGGCTGGGACTGCCAGGGGCTGCACGTCGAGGTCGGCGTCGAGAAAGAGCTCGGGGTCTCGGGCAAGCAACAGATCGAGGCCTACGGCATCGCCGAGTTCAACGCCAAGTGCCGTGAGTCGGTCCAGCGGTCCACGGGCGAGTTCGAGGAGATGACCGAGCGGATGGGCTACTGGGTCGACCTCTCCCAGGCCTACCGCACGATGGACTCCTCCTACATCCAGAGCGTGTGGTGGTCGCTCAAGCAGATCTTCGACCGCGGACTGCTGTACGAGGCGCACCGCATCACGCCGTACTGCTCGCGCTGTGAGACAGCCCTCTCCGATCACGAGCTCGGCCAGCCCGGCGGCTACGAGACCGTGGTCGACCCGTCTGTCTACGTCCGCCTGCCGATCACCTCCGGACCCCACGCCGGCCGGGCCGCCCTGCTCGTCTGGACGACGACCCCGTGGACGCTGGTGTCCAACACCGCCGTCGCGGTCAACCCCGATGTCGAGTACGTCATCGCGTCCGATGGCGCCGAGACCTTGGTCGTCGCCGAGCCACTCTTCGAGGCCGTTCTCGGTGAGGGTTGGACCGTGCAGGCCAGTGTCACCGGGCGAGACATGGAACGTTGGGCCTACGAGCGGCCACTCGACCTCGTGGACTTTCCCGCCGATGAGCCGGCGCACTTCGTCGTGCTCGGCGACTACGTGACGACCGAGGACGGCACCGGCCTCGTTCACCAGTCCCCCGCCTTCGGCGAGAACGACATGATCGTCTGCAAGGCGTACGGTCTGCCCGTCGTCAACCCGGTGCGCCGAGACGGCCATTTCGAGGACGACGTCCGCCTCGTGGGCGGTCAGTTCTTCAAGCACGCCGACACCGACCTCGTCCGCGAGCTCGAGAACCGCGACCGCCTCTTCCGGCACGTGGCGTACGAGCACTCCTACCCGCACTGCTGGCGCTGCCATACCCCGCTGATGTACTACGCCCTGCCGGCCTGGTACATCCGCACAACCGCAGTCAAGGACGCCCTGCTCCGGGAGAACGAGAAGACCGCCTGGTACCCCGAGACGATCAAGTGGGGTCGGTACGGCGACTGGCTCAACAACAACGTCGACTGGTCCCTGTCGCGCACCCGCTACTGGGGAACGCCGCTGCCCATCTGGCGCTGCGGCGAGGATCACCTCACCTGCATCGGCTCACTGGCCGAGCTGGGCGAGCTTGCCGGGCGCGACCTGAGCGAAACCGACCCTCACCGTCCGTACGTCGACGACATCGTCCTGCCCTGCCCCGACTGCGGCGGTGAGGCCCGCCGGGTGACCGAGGTCATCGATGCCTGGTACGACTCCGGGTCGATGCCGTTCGCACAGTGGGGGTATCCGTACGCCGCGGGCTCGGTCGAGCAGTTCGACGCCGCCTACCCGGCCCAGTTCATCTGCGAGGCCATCGACCAGACGCGTGGCTGGTTCTACTCCCTCATGGCGATCGGCACGCTGCTGTTCGACAAGTCGTCCTACGAGAACGTCGTCTGCCTCGGCCTTCTGCTGGCCGAGGACGGCCGCAAGATGTCCAAGCACCTGGGCAACATCCTCGAGCCGATGCCGCTCATGGACGAGCACGGCGCCGATGCGGTGCGCTGGTTCATGTGCGCATCCGGCTCACCATGGGCAGCCCGCCGGGTCGGGAAGTCGACCCTGCAGGAGATCGTCCGCAAGGTGCTGCTCACCTACTGGAACACCGTCGCCTTCCAGGCGCTGTACGCCCGGACCAACGGGTGGACGCCGGACCAGTCGGCGCCCGCGCCCGACCGGCGACCGGTGCTCGACCGCTGGCTGCTGTCGCAGCTGCACCGCCTCACGCGAGACGTCACGGCAGCCCTGGAGGACTTCGACACCCAGCGGGTCGGCAGCCGGCTGGCGGAGTTCGTCGACCACCTGTCCAACTGGTACGTCCGACGCTCACGCCGTCGGTTCTGGGACGGCGACCCCGCGGCCCTCGCCACCCTGCACGAGACGCTCGAGGTGCTGACCCGCCTGCTGGCGCCGGTGACACCGTTCGTCACTGAGCGGGTCTGGCAGGACATCGTCCGTTCGGCCGACCCGTCTGCCCCGGAGTCCGTGCACCTGGCCGGCTGGCCGACGTACGACGACGGGCTCATCGACGATGAGCTCGACGCCGGGATGGCGCTGACACGACGACTCGTCGAGCTGGGGCGATCGGCGCGGGCGGAGGCGAAGGTCAAGACGCGTCAACCCCTCCAACGTGCCCTGATCCCGTCGGCGTCGTTCGAGCAGCTGTCCGGTGAGCTCAAGGCTGAGGTGGCCGCCGAGCTCAACGTGGGCGTCGTCGAGTCGTTCGCGTCCGCCGGCGACCTGGTCGACCACGTGGCCAAGGCGAACTTCCGCAACCTGGGCAAACGCTTCGGCAAACAGACACCTCAGGTCGCGGCGGCCATCGCCGCAGCAGACGCGGCCACGCTCGCCGAGAGCCTGTCGGCCACAGGAGCGGCCACTGTGGACTTCGAAGGTGGCGTCGAGGTGGGCGTCGACGACGTGATCATCTCCGAGCGACCACGTGAGGGCTGGTCGGTGGTCAACGAGCACGGGGAGACGATCGCGCTCGACCTGCACCTCACGCCGGAGCTGGTGCGGTCCGGCCTCGCCCGCGAGGTCATCCGGCTGGTACAGGAGGCTCGCAAGAACCGGGGTCTGGACGTCGCGGACCGCATCGTGCTCAGCTGGTCGGGAGACGGCGAGGCGGCGGAGGCGCTGCTCGAGCATCGTGACCTGGTCGCCCGCGAGGTGCTCGCCGTCCGTACGGAGCGTGCCGATGCTGCCGGCCCCGGCTGGCAGCACGACGAGAGCCTCGGGCTGACGTTCTCGGTCGAGAAGGCGTAACCGCCTCCGGCCCGTTGACGGCCTTGTCCACGCAAAGCGAAGCCCCGGTCACCTCGTGAGAGGTGACCGGGGCTGTCGTTGGTCCCGGATGAGACAAGGACTCAGGTGGTCTGTTGAGCCGGATCCGTCCATCGGATCCGTCCATTAGTGCTGCTGCTGGTCCTCACCGAGCAGCTCACGCAGGCGGCGCGGCGTCTCGCCGTCCGCAGACGGGGTGAGCGGTACCTCGCCGTCGGTCTCTCCGTCGAGCGCACGTAGCTGCGACTGGAAGTAGCCCTTGAGCCGGCTGCGGTACTCGCGCTCGAAGGCACGGAGATCCTCGAGCTCACGGGCGAGGTTGTCCTTGTCACGCTCGAGCTGACCGAACAGCTGCGCACGGCGCTCGGACGTCTCGGAGTCGAGCTTCTCGGCTCGGGTGCGGGCGTCGGACTCGAGCCGATCCGCCTTGGACTTCGAGTCGGCTTCGAGGCGCTCGGACTTGATCCGCGCTTCTCCGAGGATCTTGTCAGCCTCGTTCTTCGCCTCGCTGACCAGCTGGTCGGCGTTGTGGGTCGCGATCTCGAGCAACCGGGCCGCCGCGCTGGAGGCTTCCGGGACGGTGCTGACACTCGGGAGTGCGGGAACGGCCGCCGCGACCACGGGCTCGGGCTCCTTGACGGGCTCGGGCACGGGCTCGGGCTTGGGCGTCTCACGCAGGGCCGGCGGGGGTGTGCCTGGAGCGGAGGTCGAGGCCGTCGCCAGCTTCTGACGGAGGTCATCGTTCTCCTGGTGCAGGCGCGTGAGCTCGACCTCGACCTCATCGAGGAACTGGTCGACCTCCCCCATGTCGTAACCCTCACGCAGACGAACGGGCGTGAACGTCTTCTTGTGTACGTCCTCGGGCGTCAACGGCATGAGTTCACCTCAGGTAGTCCAATCTGATCGGTACGTGCGGTGCCACGCTACTCCGTTCGGAGCGCGTTGCATCGATCTATCCACTGTCTCCACTGTCTTAACCGCCGTGTGACACTTCCAGTTTCCTGGGTCCCGAGCCACGAGCAGTGAACCAACGTGCTCAGACTATCCGAACAACAGGACCCGTCGGTTCACGTAATAAAGAACGTAGCAAACCAGCAACACAAGAATGACCGATAGATCCAGCGACATCCCGCCCAGGCGCAGCGGCGGGACGAACCGGCGGAACAGCTTGATCGGCGGGTCGGTCGAGGAGTAGATCAGCTCCATCAGGACCAGGACCGGCCCGCGCGGGCTCCAGGACCTGGCGAACATCTGCACCCACTCGGCCACCAGGCGCGACAGGATCAGCAGGATGTAGAGCCACAGAACGAGCTCGATGATGATGCCGGCGACAACCACGTATCAACCCTAGACGGTGCGGGACAGCGGTTCGGACCGCGTCGGTTGGGGACGACGACTGGACTAGCTCTGGTTGAAGAAGCCGCCCTCGGCGATGCGCTGCTTGTCCTCGGCGGCCACCGAAACGTTCGGCGGCGAGAGCAGGAACACCTTGCTGGTCACCCGCTCGATGGTGCCCCGGGTGGCGAACACGAGACCGGCGGAGAAGTCGACGAGCCGCTTGGCATCGTTGTCGTCCATTTCCGACAGGTTCATGATGACCGGGATACCTTCGCGGAAGTGCTCGCCGATCGTGCGCGCCTCGTTGTACGTGCGCGGGTGCAGGGTCGTGATCCGGGACAGCTCGGCCACATGTTGCCCGCGGCGGCGCTCGGCCAGGGAGGCGACGGTGTTGTCGCGGGCCGGGCGGTCATCGCGCACCGCGTGGACAGGGCGCCGGGCCGGGACCGTCTCGGCGCCGAGGTCGTGGTCATCGTCCTCGGCGTAGTAGTCGTCCTCGTAGCGGTCGGTGTCTTCAAGCAGGCCCAGGTAGACCCCGACCTTGCGCATTGCACCAGCCATGACTTCGGTTCCTCCGCCTCGTCGTTGACGCAGCAGCCGGGTGCGGTGACCTTGCGGAATCCGTGCACGGCAACTGCCTGATATGACCCTACTCGTTCAAACGGCGCTCACCGAGCACCGCGCTACCGACACGCACGTGTGTCGCACCCGCCTGAACGGCGGCTTCGAGATCGCCGCTCATCCCGGCTGAGACCATGGCCGCGTCGGGGTAGTCGGCTCGCACGCGTCGGCTCACGTCCAAGAGCCGTCGGTAGGCCGCGTCGGCGTCGCCGTGCAGCGGCGCCACCCCCATGACGCCACCGAGATCGAGTCGGCCGGCGGTCTCGATCGCGTGCGCGACCTCCTCCACCTCGTCGCCCCGCACGCCTCCGCGGCCTTCGTGCTCGCTGGCCTCGTCGAGGTCGACCTGGACGAGACACGTGAGCGACCGATCGTGCTGGTGGGCGCCCGAGTTGAGCCGCTGCGCGACCCGCACCGAGTCGACCGAGTGGACCACGTCGGCGTAGGCCGCGATCTTGCCGGCCTTGTTGGACTGGATCTGTCCGACGAAGTGCCACCGAACGCCCCGACCGGACAGCGCATCGGCCTTCTCCTCGGCCTCCTGGTGCTTGTTCTCCCCCAGATCGTGGACTCCGAGCTCGATCAGGATCTCGAGGTCGCTCACCGGCCAGGTCTTGGTGATGACCACGACGGTCACCTCGGCCGGGTCGCGGCCGGCGTCCGCCGCTGCGGCGGAGATCCGCTGCTGGACCTCGTCGAGGCCGCGGGCGATCTCGTGACGGCGCTCGTCAGACATGAGCACCTCCGCGGCGTACGACGATCCCCGCGAAGCGACCCGACTCGACTCCGTCACGGCGATAGGAGTACAGGTCGGGGGACTCGCGGGTGCACACGTCGATGTCGTGAACCCGGCAGCCGGCAGCCTCGAGCTCGTCCTGCACGGCGGCGCCGATGTCGACCGACGGGGTGCCCCACGTGGTGCAGGAGTACGCCGAGGGAACCACCGCCGCCACCTCGTCACGCATCTGCGCCGGTACTTCGTAACACCCGCCGCAGACGCGAGGTCCGATCCAGGCCTCGATCGACCTCGCTCCCTGGCCGCGCATCGTCGCCACGACGGCCGGCACGACGCCGGCCACCAGACCGGGGCGCCCGGCGTGCGCAACCCCGACGACACCGGCCACGGCATCAGCGAGGACGACCGGCACACAGTCGCCGACCCGCACGCACAGCGCGACGTCGGGCGTGGTGGTGACCAGGGCATCGCAGGGTTCGCTGACCGGCCCCGGACCGTGCACGAGCCGCACATCGGAGCCATGGACTTGCGTCATCGTGGCGAAACCACTCACGTCGAAGGCGTCGGACACGGAAGCCAGGTTGGCGCGCAGCTCCTCGTCCCGCCCCGCCGCCGAGCGGCTCAGGTCGAGGCTGTCGAAGGGGGGTTTGCTGACGCCGCCATACCGGTCGGTGAAGGCGACCTCGACGAACCCCGCGTCGGAGTCGAGCTGGTCACGATGGAGAAACACAGGGACTTCCTCCCAGCGGTCGCGACCTACTTCAGGAAGTCGGGGATGTCGAGGTCGTCCGGGTCGTCGAACGGGATCGCCCGCGGCTGGCGCGGCTGCGACTCCGGACTCGACGATGACGACGATGCGTCCTCAGCCTCGGACTCCCGGGCCACCGGAACCGGCTGACGTTCGGCCTCGAGGGTTGCCGTCGCCGTCTTCGAGGGGGTGGTCTGACCCGCGCGGTGGGAGTTCTGCTGCGGCGTGGTGGACGGCACCGGGGCCGCGTCCCGGCGCAGCGCGGGCTGTGACTGGTCACGACGCTTGGGGGTGCCGCCGTCGAAACCTGCCGCGATGACGGTGACCCTGACCTCGTCCCCGAGCGCGTCGTCGATGACGGCGCCGAAGATGATGTTGGCCTCGGCGTGTGCCGCCTGGGAGACGAGCGCGGCGGCTTCGTTGATCTCGAAGAGCCCGAGGTCGGACCCTCCGGAGATCGACAGGAGGACGCCGTGGGCTCCGTCGATGGATGCCTCGAGCAAGGGGCTCGACACCGCCATCTCGGCCGCGATCACGGCCCGGTCGTCGCCGTTCGCCCGTCCGATGCCCATGAGAGCGGATCCGGCGTTCTGCATCACGGACTTCACGTCGGCGAAGTCGAGGTTGATGAGGCCGGGGGTCGTGATGAGGTCGGTGATACCCGAGACGCCCTGCAGGAGCACCTGGTCGGCCTGCTTGAAGGCGTCGAGGACGCTGACATTGCGATCAGAGATCGACAGCAGCCGGTCGTTCGGGATGACGATGAGGGTGTCGACCTCTTCGCGGAGCTGGGCAATACCCTCTTCGGCCTGGTTGGCGCGCCGGCGACCCTCGAACGCGAACGGCCGAGTGACGACGCCGATCGTGAGGGCGCCGAGCGACCGCGCGATGCGCGCCACCACCGGGGCTCCACCGGTCCCGGTGCCGCCACCTTCGCCGGCCGTCACGAACACCATGTCGGCGCCCTTGATGACCTCTTCGATCTCTTCGGCGTGGTCGTCGGCAGCCCTACCACCGACGTCGGGGTTGGCGCCGGCGCCGAGACCCCGGGTGAGTTCGCGGCCGATGTCGAGCTTGACGTCAGCATCGCTCATCAGCAGGGCCTGCGCGTCGGTGTTGATAGCGATGAACTCCACACCTCGGAGTCCGACCTCGATCATCCGGTTGACGGCGTTGACGCCTCCGCCACCGATTCCGACGACCTTGATGACCGCCAGGTAGTTCTGCGGTGCTGCCACGGCACGTGCCTCTCGCTCTGTGGTCTTCCTCGGGTGAGGAACTGCCAGGTCCCGGCCGGCTGACGAACCCTGACCCTCAAGTAGAGGGTTATAGTTATGTCAACCTGGCGCTGTCTAAGAAGGTAGGTGTCCGGGGCTCTGGCATGGTGGCGACACGCCCGGTAGGAAGCAGATTGTTGAACAGTCGGCGCCGCCCGGTCAGCAGCCGGCGCCGACGGAAGGGGAGATCATGCGACACCTCGGGATCCTCGCCCACAGTACGGAAGGTGCGGCCCTGTGCTTCCTCGCCTTCTGCCAGGAGGGCTTCCGCCGGCTGGGGCCGTACGAGCATCCGGACGTGACCTTGGACTGCATCGCGCTGGCGCGCAGCATGCCGGCCTGGGACCACGGAGACCACGAGGCCATCAAGGACACGCTCAAGTCGAGTGTGTCCCGCCTGGCTGCAGCCGGTGCCGACTTCTTCGTCTGCCCCGACAACACCGCTCACATGGCTCTAGAACTGCCGGGTGACCCGCTCCCCCTTCCCGGACTCCACATCGCTGACGTGGTGGCGGCCGAGGCGGCACGACGGGGGCACACGACGATCGGAGTACTCGGTACGCGCTACACCATGGACGGCACGCTGTATCCCGACGCACTCGGCCGGCACGGCCTCACCGGGCTGTTGCCACCTGCCGAGGATCGCGAGCTCATCAACACGGTCATCTTCACCGAACTCCTGAACGGTGAGCACCGCCCGGAGTCGCGGGCGGCCTACGTGCGCATCATCGAAGACCTGCGCGACCGCGGCTGCGACGCTGTTGCGCTGGTCTGCACGGAGATCCCGATGTTGGTGACACCGGACGCCTCTCCCCTGCCGACGCTTGACTCGACCCGACTGTTGGCGCGGGCTGCCTTCGACGTCGCGGTCGACGAGCAGGAACGTCCGACCTGGTACGGCGGACCCCTCATCGGTCCGCAGGTGGCAGGCTCGACGGCATGAACACGCCCATCGACCTCGCCGGAGTCCTCGCCTCGTTCGACGACGTCTGGTCGCCCCGGACCGTCTCGACCCTGAACGACTACGACGTCCGCGTCGTCAAGACACGCGGTGAGTTCACCCGGCACAGCCATCCGGATACCGACGAGTTCTTCCTGGTCCTCCGTGGCGAGCTCACGATTCGCCTGGATACAGGCGACGTCCGGCTCGGTCCCGGACAGCTGTACGTCGTCCCGCGCGGGGTGCCACACCAACCGGTGTCCGCCGAAGGGGCCGACGTCGTGCTCATCGAGCCGTCCGAGACCGTGAACACCGGCGACACGCCCAGTGCGTTCACTGCCGAGCGGCGGGTCGTCTAGCCGGAGCCTGCGGCTTCGCGGCGCCGGACCGTCTCTCATCTCCGCGTGGTGGGTTCCTCGGGGACGCTCACGTCGTACACCGCAGCGCGCTGCTTGAGGAGGACGGCCAGCACCTCGACCTTGCGCGACGACTCGTCGGCATTCCCCCACACCACGTGACGGCCGTCGGACAGGACCAACGTGATCGAGTCCATCGACCGCGCCTTCACCCGTCGCATGGTGCTGAGCATGTCGTGCGGCAGTGCGCTCACCACTGAGGCGACCTCGGCCCGGGCCGCCGGGTCGGCACCCAGTGCGAGCACGACGATGGGCAGGGCCGCATCGCGGAAGGCCTGGGCGTGGAACAGGACACCGGTCTTGTCCATGGCGTACCACTGACCATGGCTCAGGACGGTCGCCAGCGGCACGCGCTCGGTCACCGTGATGTCGATCGTGTGGGGCCAACCACGGTGCACGCTCACGCTGGCGACCGACGGCAGGGCGGCGACCTGCTCTCGCACGGAGTCGAGGTTGACCCGGAGCAGCGGCGTCCCGTCCTGGATGCCGGCTGCCTTGACCACCTCCCGCGTCGCGACCATGTCGTTGCCGGCCACCTCGACCCGTTGCGTCGCCAGCCAGGAGGAGAAGAGCAGCGCCCAGGCGCCTAGCGCGACCGCGCCGACGGCGGCGAGGGCGAGCAGCCACGGACGCGCAGCCTGCAGCCGGTGCCCCCACTGGCGCCGCGTGAACCTCGCTGCCTCAGATCGCGCTGCCATCGGACCGCCCCCCTTCGACAGCCAGCTGAACCAGCGCGAGCACCTGCGGGCCGATCTCGGTCACGTCCCCGGCGCCCATCGTGACCACGGTCGTGGCAACGTCCGACTCGACGGCCAGTCGGCTGATCAGTTCGGGCACGGCGTCCCAGTGCGGCTCGTAGTGGACGTCGTCAGCATCGAGGTCGACCGCGGACGCGACGACCTGGCCAGAAATCCCCGGCTCTGGCGTCTCGCGTGCTGCGTAGACGTCCATCACCACGACCGCGTCAGCAGCCGACAGCGCCTCGCCCATCGCCGTGCCGAAGATGCGCGTACGGCTGTAGAGGTGAGGTTGGAAGCACACCAACAGGCGCTCGTCCCCGGCGACCGCTCGGGCAGCCTGCAGGTCGCCAGCGATCTCAGCGGGATGGTGAGCGTAGCTGTCGTAGACGCGGACGGCGCCGGCCGAACCCTTGAACTCCATCCGACGAGCGCTGCCCCGGAAGCTGGCCAGCCCTACCGCCAGCTCGTCGAACCCGAAGCCGAGGCGGAGACCCGCCGCCAGGGCTCCCAGGGAATCGACGACGTAGTTGACGCCGGGGACCTGCAGCGAGACGGTGCCGAGCAACCTGTCGTCCTCGACCACCTCGTACGTCGACGTCTCGCCGGAGAAGGCGAGCGCCCGTGCCTGTAGATCGACGCCGTCGCTCTGTCCCACGCGGGTCACCTCGACGCCGTGGCGTTCTGCCAGGTCGGCCAACCGCGCCGCGCCCGGGTCGTCGACACAGCACACCAGGAAACCGCCCGGCTTGATCCGGGTCACGAACTCGTCGAACACCGCGGAGTACGCCTCGACGGTGCCGTAGTGGTCGAGGTGGTCGGAGTCGACGTTCGTGACGATGGCGCCCCACGGCGAGTAGGTGAGGATCGCCCCGTCACTCTCGTCACCCTCGGCCACGAAGAGGTCGCCGCTGCCGGCGGCGGCGTTGAGTCCGGACGCGTTCAGCGTCGAGCCGATGGCGTACGACGGCTCGGCCCCGCAGGCGAGCAAGGCCGTCGCCAGCATGGACGTGGTCGTCGTCTTGCCGTGGGTGCCGGTGACTACGATCGCGACGCGGCCGAGCAGTACCGACTGCACCGCCGCCGAGCGAGGCCAGACTCGCAGCCCGCGCTCGATCGCCAGCACGACCTCCGGGTTGTCCTCCCTGATCGCCGTCGACACCACCACGGTGTCGGCGTCATCGACGTGGCTGGCGCGGTGCCCGACCCAGCAGTCGATCCCGAGCGTGCGCAACCCGTCGAGCAGCACCGAATCCTTGGCGTCGCTGCCTGTCACGGTGACGCCGCGGCCGACCATGATGCGGGCAAGGCCGGACAGCGCGGCACCTCCGATGCCGACGAAGTGCACCTGGCCGAGCTCCTCGCACGGCCAGATGACGTCGGGAACGGGGACTCTCATGACCCATCCCCGGCCCGGTGCGCCCGACCGGCGGCGATCACCAGGGCGGCGAGTCGGTCGTCGGCGTCGCGGCGGATCAGTCCGGAGGCAGCGGTGGACATCACGTCGAGCCGGGCCTGGTCCGCCACCACGGGTAGTACGTGCTCGCGAACCCAGTCGGGGGTGAACGCCGCGTCGTCCACGAGCAGCCCACCTCCCGCCGCGACGACGGCGGCGGCGTTCAGCGCCTGCTCACCGTTGCCGATCGGCAGCGGAACGAAAGCACTCGGGAGCCCGATGGCGGCAGTCTCGGTCACGAAGTTCGATCCGGCGCGGCCGACCATGAAATCCGCCGCCGCGTACGCCAGGTCCATCCGGTCCAGGTAGTCGACGACGACGTACGCGGCCGAGTCGCCCCGGTCAGCGGGCACGGTGACCTCTCCGAGCGCACCCTTCACGTGCAACACCTGCACGCCGGCCGAAGCGAAATCCGCTGCGCAGGCTGACACCACGTCGTTGATCCGCCGTGCACCTTGTGAGCCTCCGGTGACGAGGAGCGTCGGCGCATGCTGGTCGAGGCCGAAGTGCTCGCGGGCCAGCGGCCGGAGCTCGACCCGGTCAAGGGTCGAGATCGCCCGCCGGATCGGGAGCCCGATGTACTGCGCATGCGGCAGCCGGGTGTCGGGATACGACGTCGCCACGATGCGGGTGCAGACGCGCGCGCCGAAGCGGTTGGCCACCCCGGGCAGGGCGTTGCCCTCGTGGATCACGAGCGGTGTGTGAGCACGGCGGGCGGCGACGTACGCCGGCATGGAGACATAGCCACCGAAACCGACGACGACGTCCGCACCGAAGTCGTCGATGACCGTACGGGCTGCCTTGACTGCCCCGCGCAGGCGCGCCGGAACCTTCAACAGGTCGACCGATACCCGGCGGGGCAGCGGGACCGGCGGAATCAGGGCCAACTCGTAACCTGCCTCCGGGATGACCCGGGTCTCGAGGCCTCGCTCGGTGCCGAGGCAGAGGATCTCGACGTTCTCGGTCGAGTCGGCCTCATCGAACGCCCGACGCAAGGCGTCGGCAGTCGCGATCAGCGGAGAAGTGTGACCAGCAGAGCCTCCGCCGGCCATGAGTACGCGCACCAGTTCGTCCTGTCCCTCGACCTACCGACGCGACAGGACAGGCTGGCTCGACGACGACTCGCGTCGGCGCGACCGCCCTGGTCGACGTTTGCGGGCGCGCAGCGCTGCTTGGGCGCCGGGCTCGTGACGGGCGAACGACATCAGCAGACCGAGAGAGACAAGCGTCGGCACCAGCGCGGATCCGCCGTACGAGATCAGCGGCAGCGGGATGCCGATCACGGGCAGCAGGCCTAGCACCATGCCGATGTTGATCAGCGCCTGCGAGAGCAACCAGACGACGATGGCAGCCGAGGCATAGCGCACGAACGGGTCCTTGCTGCGCGCCGCGATGCGGACACCGGCATACGCCAGCGTGACGAACAGGCCCAGCACGACGATGGTGCCGAACAGGCCGAACTCCTCGCCGATGATCGCGAAGATGTAGTCGGTGTGTGCCTCGGGCAGGCCACCCCACTTCTGGTTGCTGGCCCCGATGCCCCGGCCCCACAGTCCCCCGGTCGCCAGGGCGAAGAAGCCATGACTGGCCTGCCACCCGCTCCCGCCGTAGTTGGCCAGCGGGTCGAGGAAGCCTGTGAGTCGGTCGACCCGCTCACGCTGGGTGCTGGCGAGGGCGAAGGCGGTCACCGCAATGATCAGGAAGGTGCCCAGGAACAGCCGCGTTGGTGCACCGACCACCCACAGCATGCCGAGGATGATGGCGAAGAGCACGAGCGCCGTACCGAGGTCACCCTGGCCGATCACGAGGCCGACCACGACGAGACAGACGGGAACCATCGGAATGAGCATGTGTCGCCACTGGTGCAGCAGCCGGCCCTTGCGGGCGTACACGTCGGAGAGCCACAGCACGAGGGCGAGCTTTGCGAGCTCGGACGGCTGCAGCTGGAACGGACCTCCGAAGGAGATCCAGTTGCGGTTGCCGTGCACGGTCACACCGATGCCAGGAACATAGGTGAGCCCGATCAAGATGATGGACACGATCAGCGCCGGCCAGGACAACCCACGGATCAGCCCACGGGGCAGCCGGGACGCGAGCAGAGCCGCCGGCAGTCCGATGCAGACCCACATCGCCTGGCGCATGAAGATGGCATACGAGCTTCCGTACTCACGCAGGGACGACACGCTCGAGGCGCTCAGCACCATGAGCAGACCGAGCGTCAGCAGCAGCCCCGCCACCCCCAGCACGAGCTGGTAGGACGTCAGGGGCTTGTCCAGCGTGCGTTTCAGGGATGCCCGGAAACCCTCGCCACCCGCATCGCGCCAACCGGTCTGCGCACCCTCGGTGGTCGCCACTTCCGCCCTTCCCGCCGGCATGCTCGCCGCTGATGGTCTCGTGCTGTCGGCCGTCACCTGCCCTGGCAGCTCACGACGTCCAGGACACAGCCGCGGACGCCGTCACCGGCCCGGCAGTCCTCGGACGGCATCGGCGAACGCGTCACCGCGCTGCGTGTAGCTGATGAACAGGTCTTGCGAAGCGCAGGCGGGTGCCAGCAGCACCGTGTCGCCCTCGCGGGCAAGGGTGGCTGCCAGCTCGACTGCGCGCTCCATGACCCCAGTGTCAGTGCCGGGAACGTCGATCACCGGGACATCCGGTGCGTGTCGCGCCAACGCCTCGGCGATCAGCGCCCGGTCGCTGCCCAGCAGCACCACACCACGCAACCGCTCCGCACTCGCCACGACCAGCTCGTCGAAGGTTGCGCCCTTGGCGAGACCGCCGGCCACCCACACGACCGATTCGAAGCTGCGGAGCGAGGCGAGTGCGGCGTGCGGATTCGTCGCCTTGGAGTCGTCGACGTAGCGCACCCCTGCGAGCGTCGACACCTCCTCGATGCGGTGATGGTCCATCGTGAAGGACCGCAGTCCGGTCCGGACCGCAGGACCGTCGACACCGAAGGACCGCGCCAGGGCCGTGGCGGCCAGCGCGTTGGCGACATTGTGTGGCGCGCCGGTGGGCACGTCGGAGACGCTGGCGAGCTCGGCCGCGTTGCGTTCGCGCCCCTCGATGAACGCACGGTCGGCGATGACGTCGTCCACCAGGCCCACCATGCCGACACTCGGGACGCCCAGGGTGAAGCCGATCGCCCGGCAGCCCTCCACGACATCGGCCTGCTCGACCATGAGCTCGGTGGCGGGGTCCTGGACGTTGTAGACGCACGAGACCTGAGTGCGCGCGTAGATCTTGGCCTTGGCGGCCGAGTAGGCCTCCAGGTCGCCGTGCCAGGAGAGATGGTCCGGCGCGAGGTTGAGCACGGCCGACGAGTGCGCCGACAGGGACGACGTGCCGTAGAGCTGGTACGACGAGAGCTCGACCGCGACGACGTCATACGGCTCGGGGTTCATCACGACCTCGCAGAGTGCGAGTCCGACGTTCCCGGCGGCGACGCTGTTGAGGCCGTCTGCCCGCAGCATTGCGTCCAACATCTGCACAGTCGTGGTCTTGCCGTTGGTGCCGGTCAGGCAGAGCCAGGGAGTGGCATGGGCCGGGTCACGAAGCCGCCAGGCGAGCTCGACCTCACCCCAGACGGGCACCGTACGCTCGCCGGCCCGCGTCACGATGGAGGCAGTGGGAGGCACGCCTGGTGACGTCACGAGCAGCTGGGTCGAGACCGGCAGCTGCTCGGTCACGCCGGTGCCGACCCGAACGCCGACGCCGAGGATCTCGAGCAGGCTGGCCTTCTCGTGGCCGGCTTCGTCGATGCTGTCAGCGAGGACGGTGACCCGCGCCCCCAGGTGCTGCAATGCGTCCGCGGCCGCGAACCCGGACGCACCGAGGCCGGCCACGACGACGTCGAGCTGGTCCCAGGGTGAGGCGCGGTGAGCACCGGGAAGCCATGCAGGCGGCCCGGTCGGTGTTGCTGGGTTCATGCCCCAGACACCCATTCGGCGTAGAAGATGCCGAGACCGGTGGCCACGCAGATTCCGGAGATGATCCAGAACCGGATCACGATCGTGACCTCGGCCCAGCCCAACAGCTCGAAGTGGTGCTGGAGCGGTGCCATCCGGAAGATCCGTTTGCCCTTGGTGAGCTTGAAGTAGCCGACCTGGAGGATCACCGACAGCGTGATGATGGCGAAGAGCCCGCCCAGCACGACGAGGAGCAGCTCGGTGCGCGTCATGATGGCGAAACCGGCCATCGCACCCCCGAGCGACAGCGAACCGGTGTCCCCCATGATGATCTGGGCAGGTGAAGCGTTCCACCAGAGGAACCCGAAGCACGCTCCGGTGATCGCGGCGGCAACCACCGCCAGGTCGAGCGGATCTCGCACGTTGTCGTAGCACTGCGGGCCGGCGGTGATCGCGCAGAACTGGTTGTTCTGCCAGATGCCCACCAGCGTGTAGGCACCGAAGACCATCATGGAGCTGCCGGTGGCGAGGCCGTCGGCCCCGTCGGCCAGGTTCACCGCGTTGCTGGTACCCGCGATCATGATGAGTACCCACAAGAGGACGAGGATCGTCGGCATCCTCCAGTCGACCATCCGGACGAACGAGATCGCCGGTGAGGCCGGCGCGTTGCCCCGGCTGTCAGGGAAGTGCAGGCTCAGATAGCCGAAGATCAGAGCAACGAGCGTCTGCCCACCGAACTTGGCTTTGCTGCGCAGACCGAGGCTGCGTTGCTTGACGACCTTGATGTAGTCGTCCACGAAGCCGACCGCGCCGAGCCCGACGAACAGGAACAACAGCAGCATGGCCGAAGCCGACGGCTTGTCGAGGAGCAGCAGCTTGGCTCCGAAGTAAGCGAACACCACGGCCAGGATGATCACGAGACCACCCATCGTCGGCGTGCCCCGCTTGGTGTGGTGCGAGGTGGGGCCGTCGTCACGGATCGGCTGACCGTACCCGTACCTGGCCAGCACGGTGATGGCGTACCGGGTTCCGAGAAGGGTGCCGATGAGGCCGAGTCCACCCGCCAGGAGCAGCGTCCTCACTGGTCCGTCTCCATCGCCATGGCCCTCGTCTCGTCTGTCACGGTCAAGGCCTGCGCCACCCGCTCGAGACCTGCTGCCCGCGATGCTTTCACAAGCACGACGTCGCCCGACCGCAACGCGCCCTGAACCGCGACGATCGCCGCCGCGGCATCCGGGACCCAGCGTGTCTCGAGATCGGTCGAGGGGATCTCTGCCACCGCCTCCAGGATGGGCCTCGCGCCCTCCCCGACGACCACCAGCTGTGCGACACCGACCGCGGCAGCGAGTCGACCGACGGCTTCGTGCTCCGACGTGCTCTGGGCGCCCAGCTCGCGCATCTCGCCGAGGATCGCGATGCACCGGCCGGCACCCTGGCGCCCACCGAGCTCGGCCAGTGTCGTCAGTGCAGCCCGCATGCTGTCCGGGTTGGCGTTGTAGGCGTCGTTGATGACCGTGACGCCCTGCGCCGTGCGCGTCACCTCCATCCGCCATCGCGACCGCAGGCTCAGTCGGTGCAGAGCATCGATCAGGTCGACGAACGGCATACCGAGGTGCAAGGCCACGGCGGAGGCGGCCGCGGCGTTGTGCGCTTGGTGCGCCCCCACGAGCGGGAGAGCGACGGGCGCCGAGTCGGTGCCTGTGGCGAGCACGAAGCAAGGACGGCCTTCGTCGTCGATGCGTAGCTCGTCGATGCGTACATCGGCTTCGGGATCGGCTCCGAACGTGGTCACCGCAGCGGCCGTGCGCTCACGCATCGGCAGGACCCGTTCGTCGTCGGCGTTGAGGACAGCGAGCCCGTCCCGTGCCAGCGCTTCGACGAGCTCACGCTTGGCGATCGCGATCTCCCCACGGCTGCCGAACTCCCCGACGTGGGCGAGGCCGACGTTCAGGACGACGCCGATCGACGGATGAACCATCTCCGCAAGCTCCCGGATGTGTCCGCGTCCCCGAGCGCCCATCTCAGCCACCAGGTAGACGGTGGACGGCCGCGCACGCAAGGCCGTCAGCGGCGCGCCGATCTCGTTGTTGAACGAACCGACCGTCGCCACCGTCTCACCCAGCCGCTCCAGCAGCTGGGCCAGGATGTCCTTCGCGCTCGTCTTGCCCTGGGAGCCGGTGATCCCCACGACCCGGACCAGCGGCAGCTGTTCCATCACGTGCCGTGCGAGCAGGCCCAAGGCGTCGACGCTGTCGTCGACCACAACGCCAGGGACGCCGACCGGGCGTTCCGCGAGCACCGCGGCAGCACCGGCGTCGACGGCGGCAGCCGCGTAGTCATGACCGTCGACCCGCTCACCGTTGATCGCCACGAACAACCCGCCCTCGACCACGTGACGGGAGTCGACGAAGGCGTCGCCGGTGACGAGGACGTCGGACCGATCCTCCACATCGACCACCCGACCGTTCACAGCGGCCGCGACCTCGGCCAGCGTCATGGGGATCACGGCGCAACCCTCCGGAGTGCGTCGAGGATGACGCGGGCAACGTCGCGGTCATCGAAGGGCAGCACCTCGGCACCGACCTGTTGCCCGGTCTCGTGACCTTTCCCTGCGATGAGCACGGTGTCGCCCGGGCGGGCCCCCCGTAGGGCTCGCTCGATCGCGGCCCGCCGGTCCCCGATCTCGAGGACGTCCGCGGGGCCGCCGCGGGATCCTGCGACGACCTCGGCGCGGATCCGAGCAGGATCCTCGCTGCGGGGGTTGTCGTCGGTGACGATCACGACGTCGGCCAGTCGAGCAGCGATCTCCCCCATGAGCGGCCGCTTGCCCTGGTCCCGGTCACCGCCGGAACCGATGACGATCGTCAGGGAACCGCTCGTGACAGGTCGCAGCGCCTGCAGAGCTGCCGCGACGGCATCGGGCTTGTGTGCGTAGTCGACGATGACGGAGAACGGCTGTCCGGCGTCGACTGCCTCCATCCGGCCCGGCACCGTCGGCACCTGCGCGATCGCGTCCGCGGCCGCAACCGCGTCCACACCGGCCTCAGCCAGGCTCGCCACCGCCGTCAGCGCGTTCGCGACGTTGAAGTCCCCCACCAGCCCGATGCCGCAGGAGATGGCAGCCCCCGAAGGATCGTGGGCGGTGAAGGTCGATCCGGTCGCGGTCGTCGCGACCTCGTCACACCACCAGTCGCCACCTCGCTCCCGAGTAGAGAACGTCCGGGTCGGGAGCAGTGGGTGCTCGGTCAACCTGGCTACCTCGCCGTCGTCGGCGTTGACCAGAGCGCGCCGGGCACGCGCAGGCGTGAACAACTCCGCCTTGGCGGCGAAGTACTCCTGCGCGCTCGGGTGGAAGTCGAGATGATCACGCCCGAAGTTCGTGAACACCGCGAGGTCGAACACGACAGCGTCCACCCGGCCCATCACGATCGCGTGGCTCGACACCTCCATCGCGCAGACGTCGATGCCCCGTTCTCGCATGACGGCGAAGAGGGCGTGGAGGTCCGGGGCCTCCGGAGTCGTCAGCGCGCTGGGAACCGGCAAGCCGTCGATCCAGGTCCCCATCGTCCCGATCACGGCCGTACGACGGCCGGCGCCAGCAGCCCCGGCGTTGATGAGCTGGGTCGTGGTCGTCTTTCCCTGCGTGCCGGTGACACCGATGAGCACGAGGTCCCGGCTCGGATGGGCGTAGACGAGCGAGGCGACCGAACCGATCACCGTGCGCGGTGACGGGACGGTCAGGCAGGCGAGCCCCGTGGCGGAAAGCAGGGCGGCTCCGGCCTCGTCGGTCAGGAACGCCACCGCGCCGGCCTCGGCTGCGGACGGCCCATGGATGGCACCGTGCGTCCGGGCGCCGGGTAGCGCGACGAAGAGGTCTCCCGGTGCCACCGACCTCGACGACTGGGACACGCCGGTGACCTGCACCGAGGCGATCGCCGGATCGAGCGCGCCGATGGAGAGGTGGGTCGCGACGTCCCCGAGCGGGACGGGGACGACGGACGCCGGACGCGTGGGGGCTACCGGCTCGACTGCAGACGACACAGGCCGAGGCTATCGACGCTCACCACGTGACCGGCAGCATGGGTTGGCGGTGACCGGTCGGCGGCACTCCGAACTTCTGCAGAGTCGCCGCCATCAGGTCGTGGAAGACCGGTCCGCCGGTCATGCCTCCGCCGTTGCCGTCCCTGGGCTGCTGGACCACGATGTAGGCGGCGAAGCGCGGGTTGTCCGCAGGCGCGAAACCGGCGAAGGACACCGTGAAGGAGCCGTCATAGCATCCGCACGAGGGGTCGACCCGCTGAGCTGTTCCCGTCTTGCCGGCGACGCGGTAGCCGTTGATCTGGGCATCAGGGGCGGTGCCCTCGGGACCAGTCACCGCCTCCATCATCCGCGCGACCTTCGATGCCGTCGCAGCGCTGACCACGCGGTGCTCCTTGGGTGGTGCGGCCGGCGTGAAGGTGCCCTTGGAGTCGACGTACCCGTCGATCAGTGACGGCTGGACGTAGACGCCGTTGTTGGCCACGGCCGAGATCGCCGCCGCCATCTGCATCGCATTGACCGACAGGCCCTGTCCGAACGAGATCGTGTCGTGGGTGATCGGGAGCCAGCTGCCCGGTTTGGGCAGCAGTCCCGGGGACTCACCGGGCAGCCCCACGTCGGTGCGGCTCCCGAGTCCGAACGAACGGAGGTAGCGGTACAGCTGCCGGTCCGGCATCCGTTGCGACGCCTTGACCGTTCCGATGTTGGACGACTTGGCTATGACGCCGGTGGCGGTCAGTCGCAGGGTGGGGTGGACGAAGTAGTCGTGGATCGTCGAGGCGGCTCTCGGCAGTGTCGGGGGCACGACGATCTTGGTACGCGGGGTCACGTCACCGGCGTCGATCAGTGAGGCAAACGTGAGCACCTTCTCGACGCTGCCGGGCTCGTAGACGTTCTGCAGCCCTTCGGAGCCATAGGTGTCCGGCGAGGACAGCTGCCGATGGTTCGGGTCGAACGTCGGGTAGTCGGCGTCGGCCAGCACCTGCCCTGTCTTGACGTCCATGATGATCGCGTAGCCCGACGTACCCCCGGACTGCCGGACGGCCTCCGCAAGCCGAGCCTGGGCCAGGTACTGCAGGTCACGGTCGATTGTGAGCCGGACCCCGGTCCCCTCGTGGGGCGCGACGATCGTGCTGTCCGCCAGCGGCAGCTGCTGCCCGTCGGCGACCTCGAACGTCGCCGAACCGTTCGTCCCCGACAGCTTGTGGTCGAGTGCGGACTCGAAACCGGCTCCGCCGTGGCCCGCGTCGTTCACGAAGCCGACCAGGTTGGCCGCGACGTCGCCGTTCGGGTAGCTGCGCAAGGTGTCGTCCGCGGCGTACACCCCGGGGTAGCCCCGCTGCTGGATCTCCTTCACGACGGCCGCCGCGAGCTCGGGCTTGACGTGGCGGGCGAGCTCGACGTACCGGGTCGAGGTCTTGCGGAGCTTGGTGACGGCATCGATGTAGTCGACCCCGAGCCGTTGGTGCAGGATCACCGCGATCTTCGTCGCGTCCTGGTGCGCGTCGGTGGGGTCGGCCACGAGCATCGATGCGTCGATGGTCTTGGCGAGCGCCACACCGTTGCGGTCGTAGATGGGCGCGCGCGGCGCCTCGAGCGTGATCGTCTTGGCACCCTTGGCAGCCGCCAGGGCGGCGTAGTCGTTCCCGTCGATGCCCTGCAGCTGAACGAGGCGAGCCGCGAACAGCGAGATCACGAACGCGACGACACAGAACGCGCTCCACAACCGGAACGGCCCGGTCTTGAGCCGAAGCGGCTTGGTGCGACGACGCGGGCGCGCGGTGCGGGACGTGCTCGCCCGCGGGACCGGCGCCGCCCGACGCTGCTGGGCCGCCGCCGGGCGTCGGGCGCGGGACGCCCCCTGGGAGGCCGATCGCGCCGTCCCGGAACCGCGCTGCGTCGGCGGCTTGCGCTGCGTCACCCGGGCTCCCTCATCACGGTCGTGATCTCTGTGACTGATGTTGCTGTTGTTAGTTCGTGTTGCTGGTGTTATTTGTAGCCTGCGGACCGCCGTGTGCCGCGGAGGCGCCGCGGGTGTCGGCCTGGTTTGTCCCACCAGGCGTGCCCGCAGGCAACTTGTCCGGGGCTTGCCGGGCGACCTTGACCGCCCCGGTGCTGCCACTGATGCCCTCCCCCGCGAAGACGCTGGGCACCTTGGTGTCCCGGCCGGCCGACCTTGCCGGGAGCACGCCGATCGTCGGACGATGCGCGCGCGTACCGACCATCGGTACGCCGATGACCTTGCCCGTCGCGAGCGACAGGAAAGCGGGGCTGTCGTTGGCGACCATGCCCAGCCGGAGGGCGCGCTCGCTGATCCGTTGGGGAGACTGCAGCGACGCCACCTCTGTCTCGAGGTTCTGCTGCCGCAGCGTGAGGCGGTCCGACGTGTCCTGCAGGGCCGTGACCTGGTACGCGCCACGCTGCAGGGCGGTGTTGAGCAGCAGCAACCCGACGAGACCGCCCGCCAGCACGCTGATGACGAGCACCGCGAAGGGGATCCTGGGCGCCCGCGCGGCTACCTTCGGGACGATGGTGAGCCGAGGGCGCGGCAGTGTGAGACCCGGTCGGAGCGAACGCGCCCGCGCCTGGCTCAGAAACGTGCTCACGCTGCCCTCCTCAGCCGCTCGGCGGCGCGTAACCGCACGGACGCAGCGCGCGGGTTGGCCTCGATCTCGTGCGCATCCGCCTTTTCGGCCCCTCGCGTGATGAGCCGTAGCTCGGGTAGCTGGTCGTCGGGGACGATCGGCATGTCCGGCGGAGCCGTGGACCGAGAGCGAGTGGTGAGCACACGCTTGGCCAGGCGGTCCTCGAGCGAGTGGTACGACATGACGACGATGCGACCACCGACGGCAAGGGCGTCCACAGCGGCTGGGAGCGCCCGTTCGAGCGCGCCGAGCTCGTCGTTGACCTCGATCCGGAGGGCCTGGAACGTGCGCTTGGCGGGGTTCCCGCCGGTACGGCGGGCCGCGGCCGGGATCGCGGCGCGCACCAGCTCGACCAGTCTGGCGCTGGTGTCGAACGGCGCCTTCTCGCGTTCGCGCACGATCACCTGGGCGATCCTGCGGGCGAACCGCTCCTCGCCGTACCGCGACAGGATGCGAGCGAGGTCGGCTGCAGCGTAGGTGTTGAGCACCTCGGCGGCGGTGGGGCCGGTGGTGGGATCCATCCGCATGTCGAGCGGGGCGTCCTGGGAGTAGGCGAAGCCTCGCTCGGCCTCGTCGAGCTGCAGCGAGGAGACGCCCAGGTCGAACAGGATGCCCTGGACTCGGGCGAGCCCGAGCTCGGCCAGCACCTCGGCGAGCTCGTCGTAGACAGCGTGGTGGAGTGTGGAGCGCGAGCCGAAGCGGGTGAGCCGGGCACCGGCCAGGTCCAGGGCCTGGGGGTCTCGGTCGAGGCCGATCACGCGTGCCTGCGGGCAGGCCTCGAGGATGGCTTCCGTGTGGCCGCCCAGTCCGAGCGTGGCGTCGACCAGGACTGATCCCTCGGCCTGAAGTGGGGGCGAGACAAGGGCGACGATCCGGTCGAGCAGCACCGGGATGTGACGAGGGTCGGACATGGCCCGTGTCAGCCGGCGAGCTTCATGAGGACGAGGACCGCGACCGAGACCACCGTGGACATGAGGGCGGAGAACGCCACGACGGCCGCGCCGTCCTTGACCTCTTCCCGGACCCGACGGACGGGCGGCTCCTCGTGAGCCACAGCTCCCCAACTGGACATGCGGTCGACCCTTCGCTGGTGGTGCACGGTGACTGGTTCCGTAGGTGGTTCGGTGGTGCCTTCGGTGGTGCTTCGCGGTGTGCTGGTCGCCGACCTGGTGTTCGTGCGCCCAGGTCCCCGACCGCTCCAAGTCCCGTCTGGCACCGGGGAAGGTGCGCCAGTTGGGGCGAGAAGCGGTCCGGAGACCTCGGCGTACGACGCGCTCGGCTCACGGTGGTTGGGGCTCGTACTCGATGGATGCGGGTGATCGGCCTGGGCTGGTCAGACGTCGGTCGCGCCGACGGGCAGCACCTCCTCCGACCAGTCGGCGAACGCCGGCTCCTGCTCGGCGCTGTAGGTGTTCCAGGCCTCCAGGTCCCAGATCTCCACCCGGTTGTACGCACCGATGACCACGCAGTCCCGAGTGAGTCCGGCGTACTCGCGCAGCATCGGAGGCAGGGTGACCCGACCCTGTCGGTCGGCCAGCTCGGCTGAGGCGCCGGCGAAAAGCATCCGCATGAACGCCCGGGCCGGTTTGTTGGTGACCGGGGTCTTGCGCAGCTGGTCGGTGAACAGACGGAACTCAGCGCTCGGCCAGACGTAGAGGCAACGTTCCTGCCCTCGTGTGACCACTAGCCCCTCCGACAGCTCGTCCCTGAACTTCGCTGGGAGAAAGATCCGGCCCTTGTCATCGAGCCGGGGGGTGTGGGTGCCCAAGAACACGCGAGTCCACCTCCCTTTCCTCCACTGCACTCCACCTTACCCCACCATTCACCACTTGGGCGTCAATTCGCGCAAGTCTGCTCCACAGATCCCTTCCCCGGCTCCCATGCCCACGCCGTAACCCAGCCGACGTCCGGTCGGTGGGGGCGTGGGGACGGGGCGGGGATGGACGTGGCAAGCGGTATTCGGTCGGCCAGCCGGCGCGATGTTGCGCCTGACCAGGTGGTAGGTACTGTCGTAAGGACCAGTCAGGGGGTTCTGCGACGGTGTCGATCACGCTCTTTCACGCTGCGGCGGCCAGCGCGTCACCACATCGTTATCGTTGTGTCATCGCCTGCGGACCGTGAGGTTGCCAAGATGCAGTCCTCCGGATCGGGCGATCGGGACATTCGTATGTGGGCGGCCACCACCAAGGGGAGCAAACCGATGAGCAGTTTCGACACCCTCGCCTCGGTGACGGGCCGGGTCAGCGACAACATCGAACGCGTGATCGAGGGGAAGCCCGACGTGGTGCGGACCGCCATGACCGTGCTGCTCGCTGAGGGCCACCTGCTCATCGAGGACGTACCAGGCGTCGGGAAGACCATGCTGGCCAAGGCGCTCGCACGTTCGATCGACTGCACCGTCAAGCGCATCCAGTTCACCCCCGACCTGCTGCCCTCCGACGTCACAGGGGTGTCCGTCTACAACCGCGACACCCACGACTTCGAGTTCCGGCCGGGCGGCGTGTTCGCCAACATCGTCGTCGGTGACGAGATCAACCGCGCCTCTCCCAAGACCCAGTCCGCGCTGCTGGAGTGCATGGAGGAGCGCCAGGTCACGGTCGATGGGACGACCTACGAGCTCACGGCCCCGTTCATGGTGATCGCCACCCAGAACCCCATCGAGATGGAGGGCACCTATCCCCTCCCCGAGGCACAGCGCGACCGCTTCATGGCCCGGGTGTCGATGGGCTACCCCGTCCAGCGGTCCGAGCTGGCAATGCTGGACTCACACTCCGCAGCCAACCCGCTCGACGACCTCGAGCCGGTGACCGATGCGACCGAGATCGCCAAGCTGGTCGACATCGTCCGCAGCGTGCACGTGTCCGAGGCCGTCAAGAACTACGCGATCGACATCACCTCGGCCACCCGTCGCTCCGCTGACCTGCGACTCGGCGCGTCCCCGCGTGCCAGCCTGCACCTCGTCCGGGCGGCCCGGGCTCACGCGGCACTCGAGGCTCGGGACTACGTCATCCCCGACGATGTCCAGCTGCTGGCTGTGCCCGTCCTCGCCCACCGACTCATCACCGGTCTCGAGGCCCAGATGGGCGGCCGAGGTGCCGATCAGGTCGTCACGTCGCTGTTGCGTCAGATCGCCGTACCCGAGGGCGCAACGCCCACGGAACGTTATTGAGGCCGCGGTGCGCTCTGCCCTCTCGACCCTGACGACGCGGGGACGCGCGTTCCTTTCGGCGGGCGTCACCGCATCGGTGTGCGCGATCCTGCTGGGGCAGCGTGACCTGCTCCGGGTGGGACTCCTGCTCATGGTGTTGCCGTTGGCGACCGCACTGCTCGCCAACAGAGCGCGCTACCTGCTCTCGTGCGCACGAGAGATTTCACCGACGCGGGTCCAGAGCGGCCAGACCGCAACCGTGTCCCTTCACCTGCAGAACCCGGGACGCGTCCCCACCGGGCTGATGCTGCTCGAGGACCAGGTTCCGTACGTGCTCGGGAGCCGTCCCCGATTCGTCCTCGACCAGCTGCGGCCGCGGTGGCAGCGCTCGATGGTCTACACCGTCCGGTCGGAGGTGCGGGGCCGCTACCCGATCGGTCCCTTGACCGTTCGGCTGAGCGACCCGTTCGGCTTCGTCGAGGTCAACCGCGCTTTCACGGCCCGTGCGACCCTCGTCGTCACTCCGATCGTCGTCCCGCTTCCGCCGGTCCGGCTGTCCGGCGACTGGTCCGGCACCGGGGACAACCGGCCGCGGGCCTTCGCCGCCGCCGGGACCGAGGACATCACCGTGCGCGAGTACCGCACGGGCGACGACCTGCGACGCATCCACTGGCGCTCCACCGCGCGCACCGACGAGCTGATGGTGCGCCGCGAGGAGCAGCCGTTCCAGAGCCGTGCGTCGCTCGTGCTCGACACCCGTGGCGTCGCCCACCGCGGTTCGGGACCGGCGTCGTCTTTCGAGTACGCCGTCTCGGCCTGCGCGTCGATCGGCTCGCACCTGGCTGATCAGGGGTTCACGGTCCGGCTGCTCACCGACGAGTCCCGGGGTATCGATTCCGCCTGGCATGACCGAGGGCTGAGCGGGCCGGTCGAGATGCAGCTGCTGATGGACTCACTGGCAGTCGTCAACACGTCCTCCCGCACCCATGTCGCAGCCGCGTCAGCCGAGCGCCACGCGTCGGGCCTCGTGATCGCCATCCTCGGCGCCACGACGACGACCGATGTGGCCGCACTGTCCACACTGCGCGCAGGCGCGAGTCGGGCGCTCGCAGTCCTCGTCGACGTCGATGCGTGGGCGCGCTCGAGCCGGGTCGGCGGGCCCGACCTGCTCTCTGTCGACGAACAGGCCTGGGCCCTGCGGCAGAACGGGTGGTCGGTGGTCGTCGCCGGGCCGGGAGACCGGCTGCCGACGGTCTGGAGGGACCTGACGAGCAGCACCGACGTCGGCCGCGACTTCACCGCCGAGCTCCGCGCAAGTGAAAAGGGGCCAGCCGCATGAACGAGGTCCTCAACGAGCGAAACCGGATGGCGCTGCTGGCCTGGGCCGCCACCGTACTGACCGGCTTCGCCTTCCTGCCTGCCTTGACGCAGAAGAGCTTCATCTTCAGCGCAGCTTTCGTCGGCGGGCTGGTGGTCCTCGTCGGCGTCGGCCTGCGCGCCGCCCGCGCCCCTGCGCTCGTGATCCTGCCCGTCCAGCTCGTGGCGCTGGCCGAGATCCTGCTCATCGGCAACGGGGAGAAGCTGAGATACGGCCTGTTCCCCACGGGACAGACCATCGACAGGCTGGACGCATCCATCCGGTCAGCCATGGACATCGCCCAGAAGTACGCCGCTCCGGCTCCTCCGAGCCCCGGTCTCACCCTCCTGGTGGTGTTCTATGTCGGCCTGATCGCGGTACTCGTCGACTTCATCGCCGTCACCCTGCATCGGGTCCCGCTCGCCGGCCTGCCGCTGCTGGCCCTCTACTCGGTCCCCGTGGCGGCGTTGCCGAACGGCGTGCCGTTCCTCGCTTTCGTACCCGGTGCGGCTGGCTTCATCGCGATGCTCATGATCGACGAACGTGACCGACTGGCCCACTGGGGCCGGCTCGTGGCCCGCAGCATGTCGGTGGATCACGAGACCACGATCGACACCAGGGGCCTGTCTGCGACCGGCCGCCGCATCTCGAGTCTGGCCCTGGCATCGGCGGTGGTGATCCCGATCTTCATTCCGGTCTTCTCTCCGACACTGCTCAACGGCAACGGACGCGGCGGCAACGGAAACGGTGAGCAGCTGAGCTTCTCCGATCCCATGGTGAGCCTGGCCAACAGCCTCAGACGCCCGAGTCCGGTCGACCTGCTGCGCGTCACAGGAGACGTGCGTCCGCAGTACCTACGTCTCAGCGTCCTCGACGTACCGGGGCCGAACGCCTGGACGGTCAGCCCGATCGACCTGTCGCGCACACAGCCCGCCAACTCCGTGTTGCCTGGCCCGACGGGTCTGGAGGGATTCGTCTCGACCACCAGCCACTCGATGCTGATCGACCCGTTGGTGGACTTCCCGCAGGACAGCTCATGGCTGCCGGTGCCGTTTGACATCCGCTCGGTCGGCGTCAATGGTGACTGGTCCTATGTCGCCTCCGACCAGACGGTCACCGCCAACACCAACTTGGCCGCGATAGCCCTCCGGGAGTATCCCGTCACCTACGCCAGCGTCCGACCGACGCAGGAGCAACTCATCAACAGCGGCCGCCCTCCAGCCGACATCCTCCGCGACTACGGCAAGGTCCCGACCGGAGTGCCGCCGGTCGTCGGCGACCTGGCGCGCGCCGTCACGAACGGCGCCACGAGTCACTACCAGCAGGCACAGATGCTGCAGAGCTGGTTCCGCGACAGCAACGAGTTCACGTACGACCTCCAGACCGGATACGGCTATGGCTACCAGGCGATGCAGAAGTTCCTGGAGAAGCGCCGCGGCTTCTGCCAGCACTTCTCGGCCACGATGGCGATGATGTCGCGCGAGCTGGGCATCCCCTCGCGCGTGGTGGTCGGTTTCCTGAAGCCGGAGCGACTCGACAGCGATGGGTGGGTGTTCACCTCCGACAACGTTCACTCGTGGACCGAGCTCTATTTCGCCGGTATCGGCTGGACGCTGTTCGACCCGACACCCAACGTCGGGGCGCCCTATCCCCCCTGGGCGCCACTGTTCGACCCCAACAAGATCCCCGACTCGCCGACGGTCACCGCCAGTGAGAGCACCGCCCCGACCCAGAAGCCACGCGACACCGCCACGACGACCACCGATGCCGTGCCGAGCGGCGCCTCCGGACCCAGCAGCGGTGGGTCGATCCCGTCCAGGTGGTGGCTCGTGGGCGTGCTGGTGGTGGGCCTTGCGATGGTCCCGGCCCTCAGCCGACTGGCCATCCGACGGCGACGCATGAGCCGGCCGGTCGAAGCCGGCGCCGCAGCAGAATCAGCGTGGGTCGAGCTACGTGACCACATCCTCGACCTGCGGCTGCCCTGGACCGGATCGATGACGCCGCGAGCGCGTCGACGCTCGGTCGAGCCGATGCTCGAGGGCGACCCCGGGGGCCTGGCCGCCCTGGCCCGGTTGGCTCTCACCGTGGAACGGTCCCGCTTCGCCACGTCCTTGCCGGCCGGGACCGAGCCCGCGTCGGATGCCCGCGAGGTGATGGCCGTGATCTCGCGCCGGGCCGACCCCCGGCAACGGGTGCGTGCCCGGCTGTGGCCGGCGTCGCTGCTTCCTGACCTGCGAGCCGGGTGGCGGAGGATCCGCGATCGCGTGCCGCGGGTCCGGTCGATGGACGAGTAGGTCAGCGGCGCACCGGCGGGCTCGGGTGCACAGACGAACGGCTGGGCCTGAACGGCCCACCCGGGTCATTTGTGGTGATGCGGTCGAGCTCAGTAGTCGTCGCGGCGACGGCGCCAGCGGTCTTCCATGCGGTTCATGAAACCGGCTTGCTTGCTGGGCGCGTGGCCGCTCTTGCCCTTACCGATCGGGTGGACGTTGTCGGGCAGCTCAGGCTCAGACATCTTCCGCCAGTGCGTCAGCGCGAGGTACGCCGAGCCCAGCATGACCAGGAATCCGCCCACCGCGACGAAGGTGTTCATCCGCACCGCACCGGTCATCAAGATCGCGATTCCGACGAGAAATCCCGCCGCGGCGCCAAATGTGATGCGCTTGTGGCGCGCCCGTGAAGCAGCACCACGCAACGCCGAGGCGAATTTCGGATCCTCAGCGGCGAGCGCTTCTTCCATCTGCTCGAGCAGACGCTGCTCTTCTTCAGAGAGCGGCACCATGTCCTCCAACCGACGAGGGGTGTGTCGGGTCGTTCTCCTCAGTCTAAGCGCGGTTGAGGACCTATGAAACCCAGCCAACCAAATTGGTCTCTCAGACGTCTGAACATATGCAGGCGGCGATGTGTTGTCTGTGAGTTCTGTGCCCATCTGGGTCCTGTGGTTGTCACCGTGCCTGCGGTGAGCGCCTCGGTGTCCATCAGTCGCCGGCAGGGAGCATCTGCTCCTGATGGCATCTAGGCTGTGCCAACCGGATGACACCGGACAGAACTGGGTCAGTCCGTTTCCGCCACAGCACATCGCGTGCTTACGAAGAAGGAAGAACCGTGCATAAGTTCTTGGGGGTCCTTACCGCAACCGTCGTCGGCGTCGGTCTCGTGGCCGGTATGCCGGCCTCGGCCGCGCCGGCAGCGTCGAGCGCAGCCAGGCAGGGCCAGGGCAACCTGGCCGCAGCCGTTTCGCCCGGCCGGCACGCAACGGCAGCACCACCGCACCGATTCTCGATGCGCGACCGCTTCGCCCGCGAGATCGTCCGGGAGGGCATGTCCGACCAGGGTGTTTACGAGATCGCCCACGTCCGCGAGCTGCAATACCGGTTGCGCTGGGCGGGTGTGTACCGCGGCTCGGTGACCGGGACGTTCGGCAGCCTGACGAAGGCCGCAGTCCAGCGCTACCAGCGCCGGGAAGGGTTGACGGCGTTCGGTCGGGCCAACCACGTCACCTGGGCACATCTGCTGCGCGACACCATCCGGCAGCGTGGTCAGATCCCCAGGATCTGCCGCCGCGCCGGCTGGCATGCCTGCTACGACCGTTCCATGCACCAGGTGGTGCTGCTCAAGGACGGTTCGTACCGCAACACCTGGCTCGTCCGGGGTGGCTCGTGGGACCACCAGACCCGGGTCGGGACGCACAAGGTCTACTACCGCGACGTGGACCACAAGTCGGCGACGTACGACGGCAGCCCGATGCCCTACGCACAGTTCTTCGATGGCGGTGAGGCGTTGCACGGTTCGGGGTTCATGACCGACCCGTTCTTCGACCACAGCCACGGCTGCATCAACATGTACATCGAGGACGCCCGGCAGCTGTGGATGATGACCAACAACAAGCCCCTCATCGTCACCGTCTACGGGGATTGGGATTGAGCGAAGCCTGCCGGCGGCGCAACCGCCGGCAGGCTTCCCGCTCAATCCCATTCAAGGCCGGGCTGACCTGAGCAGGGTCGCTGGGCGCACGGCCTGGGTCCCGAACTTCCCGACTGCCCGGTCGACGGCCTGCTCGGCCTGTTCCCAGCCGTACGGCCGCTCCCCCAGCACGAGCTGACGGGTGGCCCGGGCGGCGTCGACAAGTCCTTCGACCCGAACACCGACGAGCCTGATCCGGGCCCGTTCGAGCCCGAGCGCGGTGAACAGGTCGGCCGCCGTGGCATAGATCTCAGGGGTCAGGTTGGTGTGGTCGCGCAGCGTGCGCGACCGGGTGATCGTGGTGAAGTCGGAGAAGCGCACCTTGAGCGTGATCGTGCGGCCGACCACCCGCGCGGAGCGCATCCGCGCCGCCGCCTTGGTCGACAGCCGGAGGAGCTCGCGCAAGATGACCGTGGCGTCGTCGGTGTCGCGATGGAACGTCTCGTCGTGGCCGATGCTGCGTTCGGGCTCGTCGGGACCTCGTCGAGCCACCACCTGCCGGTCGTCCCCACCCCAGGCCATCGCGTGCAGCCGGGAGCCCGCCGGTCCCATCGCGCGTCGAAGCACACTCACCGGGGTGTGAGCCAGGTCGCCGACGGTACGCAACCCGAGCTGATGGAGCTGGGCGGCGGTCTTCTCCCCCACCCCCCACAGCTCCTCGACCCCGAGCGGGTGCAGGAACGGCACCACCTCGTCGCGAGGAACGACGACCAGGCCGTCCGGCTTCGCCCGACGCGATGCCAGCTTGGCCAGCTGGGTGGTCGAGGCGATCCCGACCGAGCAGGTGATGCGTTGCTCGTCATAGACCTTGGCGCGCAGGTACTCCCCGATCTCGGTCGAGGAGGAGAAACGGCGCAACGAGCCGGCGACGTCGAGGAACGCCTCGTCCATCGACAGCGGCTCGACCTTGGGGGTGACACTGCGGAAGGTCTCCATCACCGCTGAGGACACCTGGCTGACCTCGTCGAAGTCGGGCATCACCACCACCGCGTGCGGGCACAGTCGCCGGGCGCGGGTCATCGGCATGGCGGACCGGACGCCGTACTCACGGGCGGGGTAGGTCGCCGACAACACGACCCCCCGGTGTCCGCCGCCGACGATGACCGCCCGGTCTTGCAGCTCAGGGCGATCACGGATCGCCACCGCGGCGTAGAAGGCGTCCATGTCGACGTGGATGATCGTGCAGCCCGTGTCGTCAGGCCTGGCAGCCACCTCGAAAGCAGCCCCGGACCTGTCCGGAGGCGGCAGCCGTGTCACGGCCGCCCCTCAGGGCTTGGTGGCAAGCAGGTGCAGCTGGGTGGCGATGGCCAGGAAGTCCGGATGCGTGGCGACCTCGGCCTCCAGCGCGAGCCACGCCTCAGCGGCCTCATCAGCACCGTGCTCGAACCGCTCCGCCTCGATCCCGGCACCGCTGAGGTGGTCGGTGAACACACGCACCCCACGCACCTCGGCCACCATGAGCCCGGCTGCGTCGAGCAGGTCGGCGAGCTGGTCGCGGGTGAACCGTCGTGGCATCGGATCGGTTGGCCCCCATCGCCCGTCAGGAGCGGCGAGCAAGGTCCGAGCCTCGGTGACGTGTCCGCTGACGGCTCGGGCGAACACCGCGCCGGACCGCTGCGCTGCCAGCAGACTGAGGGCGCCTCCAGGGGACAGAGCCGAGGCTGCGGCCTGCACTGCCTGGACAGGCACGTCGACGACTTCGAGGACGCCGTGGCAGACCACCACGTCAGCGGATCCGGCCGCGACCACGTCGAGGAGGCCGGCGGCATCACCGAGAACTCCGCGGACCGCGGCACCGATGTCGGCCTCTGCCGCGCGACGTTCGAGGGAGGCCAGCGCGTCAGGACTGGGGTCGACCACGAGGACGTGATGGCCCAGCTCGGCGATCTGGACGGCCAGTCCTCCGGTGCCTCCGCCGAGATCGACCACCTCGAGGGGCCGGTCGGCCCCGACCGCACGGACAGCCTCCTGGCGGGCGTCGAGGACTCGGCGCAGCGTGTCCCAGACGACGGCAGCCCGGATCGCGCTGCGTCGTTCGACCACGAGCAGCCTCCTTCGGACAGGGATCGGATGGCGGGGCGGCACCAATCTAGCGGTGCGCGACGAAGGGCATGAGCGGTGTTCATCGCTGGGTCAACCGGCGCTTCCGGGTGACCGATGCCAGAGCTTGCGGGGGATCTGCTTGGTGTCATCACCGGCCGGACGGATATCGGCGTACGGCGACTGCTTGAACCCGCTGGCGTGCACCAGCACCCGGCGTCGGCCCATGCCGCCGGCCTTCGGCTCCGGCTCATCGGACGGGTCGGCGGTATCCGGACCGTCGAAGCGCGGGGGTGCGGACATCACCGGCCGCGTCGACCGGCTCTCCGCAGCGCCCTGTACCGCCTGCTCCCCGGTGAACCCGAGCGGCAGCTCGGCCATGAGATCGTGCACCGCATCGACACCGCCATGCTTCCAGGCCTCATGCATCGCGGTCAGCTCCCAGCAGCCTGTGGCCCGCAGCGATACTCCCCTGGGACCGGTACGCCGCAGCTCACCGCGGACCACGAGCAGCCAGGAGTGGAACAAGGTGGCGGCATACGGGCCCTGCGCGTCCTCGAAGAACGTCGCGTCGACCGGGCCGGTGCTGTCGTCGAGGGTCAGGAACACCACCCGTCGGCCGGACCGGATGGGTGGGGTCTGGGTCGCGACCTTGACCCCGGCGACGAGCAGCTCGGAACGGCTCCGCCGGTGCAGCAGGTCACGGGACCAGGTGACGCCGAGCTCGCGCAGCATCGGGGCGTAGAACTCCATGACGTGGCTGCTCACGTCGAGCCCCAGGATCTCGAGCTCGGCACGGACACGTTCGGCCGCCGACATCTCGGGAAGGCCGGACGCCTCGGTGACCGACGGGGTGTCGTCGAGGTCGAGGGTGAGCTGGACTGCGGTCACCGGCTCGACCGGAAGAGCCGCCTGTGACTGCGCGGCCGCCAAGACCCGCGGGTCCCCTCCCTCGCGGGGGTCGTGGGTGGACCGGGAGGCGGCGATCCTGGCCCGGGACCGGGACTGCGACGACGACGCCGCCCGGACGGCCTTGTCGGTTGCGCGGCTCCACCGGTCGAGCTCGGCCACCTGCAGCAGCAGGTCGCGCCGCGTCACGGTGCCGCGGCGGCGTACGGACACCGGTGACCCGATGCTGTAGAGCGTGTCGAGTGCGCCGGCCAGGACCAGGCGTTCGGCGATCGGGCGGGAGGGTCGGGCGCGCTGCCACAGATCGGTGAGCGACCGGTAGGGCCGGGCCGCGATGATCCGGGCCACCTCCGCCTCACTGATCCCTTTTACCTCCGCCAACGACAGCCGTATGCCATAGCCGGCGCCGAGGCGGCGATCTGCTCCGGGGTGCGGGGTGTCCCCGCTGGACACCGCGTCCGAACGAAGTTCGTCGTCGCCACTACGCTTCGCCTCAGTATTGGCTTCTCCTCCGGCTTGCATCTCATCCACCTCAGCGCCGGCTCGAGGTCCAGATGTGTTGAGCCGATCTGCGTGGCTCCGCCGCTGTGGACCGACCCTTTCGATGCGGTAGACGTCGTCGGAGGTGTTGACGTCGAGGGGCAGCACCTCGATCCCGAACTGGCGGGCGTCGTCGAGAATGAGCCGCTTGGGGTACATGCCCGGGTCGTGGGTCAGCACCCCGGCGAGGAACGCCGCCGGGTGGTGGGCCTTGAACCACGCGGACTGGAACGTCGGCAGCGCGAACGCCGCTGCATGCGCCTTGCAGAACCCGAACGACGCGAACGCCTCGAGCACGGCCCAGCACCGCTGCACGACGAACAGCGGGTAGCCGCGACCGAGGGCGCGTGGGAAGAACCACGTCTTGGTGTCGTGCTTGCCCTCGTGGTCACCGAGCGCACGACGGGCCTCGTCGGCCTCGGCAAGCGTGCATCCGGTGAGGACAGCGATCATCTCGATCACCTGCTCGTGGAAGACGACGACGCCGCCGGTCTGACCCAGGATCGGCTCGAGGTCGGGATGGAGGTACTCCGGCATGCTCCAGCCCTGCCGTGCCCGCAGAAACGGCACCACCATGTCGCTCTTGACCGGTCCCGGCCGGAACAGCGAGATGTCGATGATGATGTCGTCGAACGTCTCGGGCCCGAACTTGCCGACCAGCTCCCGCTGCCCCGGCGACTCGATCTGGAAGCAGCCGAGCGTCTTGGTGCTCTGGATGAGCGCGTACGTCGCCGGGTCGTCGCGCCCGACCTGCGACTCGTCGTCGATGTCGATGTCGAGACCGTCGACGCGGCGGACCTCGTCGGTGGCATGCGCCATCGCCGACTGCATCCGGATGCCGAGCACGTCGAGCTTGAGCAGACCGAGGTCCTCGACGTCGTCCTTGTCGAACTGGCTCATCGGGAACCCGAGATAGCTCGCCTCGACCGGGGTGCGGTCGAGCAGGGTGGCGTCGGACAACAGCACTCCACAGGGGTGCACAGCGATGTGCCGCGGCAACCCGTCGAGCTTCTCGACCAGCCGGAACAGCACGTCGAGCCGTTCCTCCCCCAGGCCGGAGGCCCGGAGCTCGGGCAGCTCGCGCAGTGCGGTCCGGGCGTCCTTGGCACGAATGTGCGGGAACGCCTTGGCGATGGAGTCGATCTCACCGAGCGGCATCCCGAGCGCGGAGCCGACATCACGGATCGCGTGCCGGACCCGGTAGGTGTCCATCATCGAGACGCAGGCGCATCGGTTGCCGGTGTAACGGTCGAGGATCCGCTCGTAGACCTCGGTCCGGCGGGCGGACTCGACATCGACGTCGATGTCAGGCAGCGCCTGCCGCAGCGGTGACAGGAAACGCTCCATCAGCAGGCCGTAACGAAGCGGGTCGACCCCGGAGACGCCGAGCAGGTAGTTGACGAGGCTGCCCGCCCCTGACCCACGGGCGGCAGCGCGGACGTCCATGTCGCGGATCAGGTCGACGACATCGGCGACGGTGAGGAAGTACGACGCGTAGCCGAGCTGAGCGATGACGTCGAGCTCGTCGGTGAGACGGCGCTGGACAGCAGCGTGCTGGTCGGGTGCGTAGCGACGTCCGATCGCTGCCTCACACCGAGCCCGGAGTGCCGCGTCTCCGGTCGCAGCCAGAAGGCCAGTGGTTTGTTGAGCCTGCTTGCGCGACTCCGTCGCTGCAAGCAGTCCATCATCGAACTCCGGAAAGTGGACCTCGCCCAGGCCGAGGTCGGCCCGCGGGTCGAGCGCGAGCCGGTCGGCGACCCGGCGGGTACGGGCGACCATCCGGTCGGCCTCACGCTGGTCGAACCCGGCCAGCCGACAGATCTCGTCGGCGACGTCGGCCATCTGCTTGCCGGTCTTGAGGAAACCTTCGGCGTTGGTGCGGTCGACGTGCCGGACGTCGAGGGGGACCAGCCGGCGTACGGCATCGAGCACGTCGACCACCGGGGCATCACTACGGTCGGCGTAGCGGACGGCGTTGGTGAGGACGACGCTCTCGACACCCAGATCGGTGGAAGCAGCGAGCGCCGCCATCCGGGCCGCGTGTGCGCTCGATCCGGGACCTGACCCAGGGATCCGGTGTGAGACGACCTCGACGAGCAGCCGGGTCGGCTCGGTGACCTGCTGCCAGGACCGCAGCACCGCCCGGGCCAGGTCGTCACGACGCAGGGTCGCGGCCCAGCCGAGCTCGGACGCCGGTCCGAGCAGGACGAGCAGGTCGGGCTCGTCCCCGGGCCTGGCACCGACTCCGTTCAGATGTTCGGCGACCAGCTGCTGGGTCGTGACCGGGACGCCGCGCTCACCACGCAGATGGGTGGTCGAGATGAGCCGGCACAGTGCCGCCCAGCCTGCCTTGTTGCCGGCGAGCACGGTGATCCGCGGCGCCAGCCCCTCCTGGTAGCTGCCACCCCGCGCCGGAGACAGCCGGGACCGACCGGCACGACGGGTGTCGACACCACCGGACCGGCTGGCCCGCGCCGGCAACGCCACCGACGAGATCGGGACCCGCTGCCGGTCGAGCACCGGTGCGCTCAGCCCGACGAGGCCGGAGGGCTCGATCGCCAGGTCGACTCCCAGGATCGGTCGGACTCCCCCGCTCATGCAGGCTTTGGCGAACCGGACCGCACCGTAGACACCATCGCGGTCGGTGAGCGCCATCGTGTCCATCCCGGCCTCGACCGCCCGCTCGACGAGACTGCGGGGGTGGGAGGCGCCGTACTTGAGCGAGTAGCCGGACGCCACGTGCAGGTGGACGAAGGGGTCCATGCCGATGCCGGCCTAGTCCGCGCAGCCGACGAGACGCCACCGGGCGTCGACCCAGTCGAAGGCCAGGTCGAAGACGCCGTAGCCGGCCCGGAAGACCCGACCCCGGTAAGCCTCGACCCGCCACCGTTCGGACTCCGCCAGCAGGTCGGCACCCAGCGGAACGGCCGTCACTCCCCCGGACCCTTCGGGCCCCTCGACCCCCACCCCGAGCAGGGCTGCGATCCCGGCCTGGTCCCACCAGGCACCGGTCTCGACCCAGTGCGAGACAACATCCCGGACGACCCACAGCCGGTCTCGCCAGATGAACTGCTCCGGCGCCTCCTGACCCGCGACGAGACCCCGCCGGACCTCGATGAGCTCGTCGTACCTGCGCATGCGCGTCCAGCCTCCACCACGAAAGAGAGGGCCGAGTCTCACCCGGCACTGACTGGCGGCCGCCCGGCGGGAACAGGGGTCGAAGCCGTCCCCGCCGAAGCGATCCGCCTCATCGGACGGGCCGCGAAACTCCATCCGATCTGTTCGAACAGATGTTCGAACGGATCTCCAGTAAACCTCCCTCCGCCTCTCCCGTCAAGAGGGCGTCCACTAGCCTGAAATCCATGGCAGACAACGCTCCTGACGGTCAGCCCCGCGCGCATCCCGGTATCGACAACGTGGTCTCCCGGCTCCGGGCCGGCGGCTGGAGCGGCGCCCTGCACACGTTCGACGACGGCGTCCGGACCGCCAAGGCAGCCGCCGAAGCACTCGGTTGCGAGGTCGGTGCGATCGCGAACTCGTTGATCTTCGACGCGGCAGGATCACCTGTGCTCATCCTCACCTCAGGCGCGCACCGGGTCGATCCCGTGCGCACCGCGACCACGATCGGGGTCGCCTCGCTCGACCGGGCGTCGCCCGACTTCGTGCGCACGCACACCGGGCAGACCATCGGCGGTGTGGCGCCGCTGGGACATCCCGACCCGCTGCCGACCTATCTCGACAAAGCGCTGGCGGCATACCCCGTCGTGTGGGCGGCAGCCGGGCACTCTCATGCCGTGTTCAGCACGACCTACGCCGAGCTCCGGACCCTGACCGGCGCCGCAGAGATCGAGGTGAACTGACCTCCACGTGACGCGATCGTGATCCCGAACCACGGCTCAGGAGCAACCCTGGCGCCTCTTTGGACGTCTGACACCATGGGACGCAGACACGACCGAGAGTGAGGGCATGCCGGGATGGATGACGAGAACGACTGGCGAAGACAGCTGCTGTTCGGGCTGGGTGTACTCGTCGTCGTGGCGGCTCTCGTCGGCGGCATCATCGGGGTGATCGCGATCAAGGCGGCCGACGTCGCGGGCATCGGCTCCACGACTCCCGCCGACACCTCGATCTCCTTCCCGACGCCGACCAAGACCACCAAAGGCTCCGGGCCCACGTCCACCCAGTCGACGGAGTCCGCCCCGACCCAGCCCACGGGTTCGACACCGCCGACGAAGACGCCTCGCCAGGGCATCACCCTCGCTGCGTCGCCGAGCACGGCCAAGACCTACCAGCGCATCAACCTGACCGGCAGCTACCAGGCCCCACCGGGTACGACGCTGCAGGTGCAGCGCAAGGAGGGCAGCGCCTGGGCGGACTTCCCGACCACCGCCAACGTGTCGGGCGGCACCTTCGCGACGTACATCGAGACCGGGCGGCAGGGATCCAACCGGTTCCGCGTCTTCGACCCCGGCGCCGGGAAAGCCTCCAACATCGTCACCGTCCAGATCAGCTGACACCACACACCGAGATCCGAGTCCCACGCGGCCGGAGCAACCTGCGACTCGGATCTTCGGATCGGTGGGTCAGCTGACGTCGATGTCGGCCGTGCGGACGAAGAACATCCGGTGGCCGAACCAGATCTCGTCGTACCCGTCCTGGCCGGTGATGACCGTGTGGTCATCCGGGATCGAGTCGTCGAAGGTCTTGGCGTAGTAGTAGTCCGTCGGCACCGAGTCGTCGGCGAGAACGTACGCCTGCCCGGCCTTGATCGTGTACTGCAACGGCGCCACGGTCTGCGGCGGCACCGCCGTCCCGTCGTACGCCGACTGCTCCGGGTAGGCACGACCGTAGACCGGCACTTCCGCCACCCCGGGCTTGGCCGTCACGACCTGGCCCTTGGAGGGCACAACGGTGGGGTGATGCGGCGGGGACTCGAGCCAGCCGAGCTGGCCGAGGTACCAGACGCCGAGCCAGTCACCTGACTGATCCGCCACGACCAGCTTCTGGCCGGCGGCCACCCGTGCGCCGATGTCGGACACGTTCGTGGTCGATGGTGAGCCGTCCGGGTGAAGTCCGACGTCGCTCACCAGCGGCGAGGACTCATGGGGCTGCGTGTGCAGGTAGACGAAGTTGGCCCCCTGCGGCGGGCAGGGCTCCCCTGCGCTCGAGCATCCGGTCACGGTCTGCTGGTTGTCGGCGAATCCCGGCGCGACCGTGACGACGTCGTCCTTCTTGTACGACGCAGTGGCCTTGCCGTGGCCACCCCGGACTGCCTTGCCCTTGGCGATCGGCTTGCCGAGCAGTGCGAAGTAGTGTTCCCAGTTCCAGAACGGACCAGGGTCCCAGTGCATGCCCTTGACATAGGCCGGCGTCACGCCAGGGACCTGGTCGTGGCCGATGATGTGCGCCCGGTCCAACGGCACGGAGTACTCCTTGGCGAGGTACTTCACCAGGGCGGCCGAGCTCTCGTAGAGCGACTCGGTGTACCAGGTCGCGCCCTGCGCGGCGAAGCCCTCGTGCTCGATGCCGATCGAGTGGCTGTTCACGTACCAGTTCCCGGCGTGCCAGCCCACGTCCTTGGCGTCCAGATGCTGCGCCACGTGACCGTCACTCGACCTGATCGAGTAGTTCCACGACACGTAGGTCGGGTCCTGGACGAGCTGCAGGGTGGTGGCGTAGCTGGCTTCGGTGTCGTGGATGACGATGTAGTCGATCGACAGGTCCTGCTCCCGGTTGGCCACGTCGTGGTTGCCGTAGTCACCCGCCCCGGTGCCGTACTTCTCGTACGGTGCCGGTATCCACTCGCAGTCGAGCTTCTTGGGACAGTCCAGATGGCCGTTCGCTCCCGCCGACTTCGCCGACCGGGGCGGAGGAACGCGCAGACCGGGATGAGCCGACACCCCGACGCGCTGCCCGTCGTTGGTCGTACGCATGGCGCCGGTCGCGATGGTCCGGAGGACGCGGCTGGCGAAGATGCGGGCATCGGTGGGGTCCGCGCTGCCGCTGTACGCCGCGACCGCGTCGTACCAGCCTGACGCCGACGTGCTGCGACCCACGGGCCGACCGAGCTCGCGCTGGCCCGAGGCGAGCAGCGCCGCGCCGGCACAGATGTTGGCCGCGTCATCTGAGATGAGTCGGCGTGCCGGGAGTCCGGTCAGCCCGGCCGCAACCTTCACGGTGTGCAGCGACGCGGGACCGGTCGAGGTGTTGAAGGTGCCGAGGCCGCGCGCGTCACCCGCCTTCTCGACCGTCACGTCGGTCAGGTGCATGGGGCCGTAGCCGCCCGACGTACTCGGTGAGCGGCCATGGTCGTCCCACCGGGACTCGAGATAGGAGACGCCGAGCAGCACGGCGACCGGGACGCCGTACGTGCGGGACGCGGCGTCGAAGGCGCGCTGCCGCGCATGGGAGGCAGCGCCCGGGGCGATGGCGGCGAGGCAGTCGTGACCCGTGAGGCCATGACCGTCATCCGACGGGGTGACGGAGGCCGACGACGGTGCGGCCCCGAGGGCGAATCCGGAGGCGCTGAGCGCCACGGCGCTCGCTCCGGCCAGCAGGGACATCAGCCGGCGGCGTGATGCAGTAGCGGTGCGGGTGGGCATGCGGATCTCCTGTGTGCGGACGGGTGCGGTCAGCAGCACGCTCAGCAGGTGGTCGGGCCCAGGCAGTCTGCCCGCGCAGGTCCCCCATCGGAGCGACGACTCACTCAAACACAGGTACCCCGGGTTGGCAATGACCACCGTCGCCAGTGGCCCTTACGGGGTGTGTCCGTATTCGCTGGCTCAACACTTGGCACAACGGCTCACTCTCCGCGGCATGGGAGTGCGTTTCGGGCTAGCGGAGCGCGTTCAGTTCGTCAAAGGCTCGATGGCCGCTCTTGACCACCCCTGGAACGCCATCGTGGCGCCCGTGACGGATGGGGATCTCGAGCATGTGGAGGATCTGTGCCGCTGCGAGCACCGCCGCCCCGTCCCAACCGACCAGGTCGAGGATTCTCGTCCACAGCCGCCGTCGAACATCGTCCAGCAGCGGATCCTGGAAGGTGTGCCACACGAGGGTGGTGAGATCGATCGCCCGCGTGCCGCTACCTGCGTTCCCGATATCCACGACCGCCACCACGGCTCCGTCACGGACCAGGACATTGCTGGGGGTTGAGAGATCCGCATGGACCATGTCAGGTGCCTCTCGCGGTGGTGGGACGTCGGCACACACGAGCCGCAGGCGCTCGACCAAGGCCGACACCTCGGAGGAATACCCCGAGACATTGGCCACGGACTGGCGGAGAAGCGACTGCTCGGGCGTCTCGTTGAAGTCCAGCATGGCGACAGCCGATCCCTGACCGTTGGCGACCCGCCAGGCGTACGACCAGTGGTCGTAGGGCTCGGAGGCTTGACCAGCCTGGACTTCGACGATCTCCATCAGCTGCTCGACGAGGGACGGGGTCAGCTCTGGTGCCGGAGCCGCGTCAATGAAGTCCATCAGATGCCACACATGAGTGGCTGTGGCCCCCACTCCGAGCCAGGCCGGGGTGGGATAGCCGCGCCTACGCATGTGCTCGACCACTCTTTGGGCTCGCAACGTCTCGTCCAGGTGATCGGGGTGTGCCCGGGGCACTGCTTTGAGAACTGCAGTTGCCCTTCCGGCCAACTGGACGCGCACGGCACCCCCATTGACGCCTCCGGGTAGGCGACTGAGAAGAGTGACCTCTGCCCCGATCACGCTGGCCACGCCGTCCAGGACCTCGGGCGGCGGCTCCACCATCCGAGCATCCGTCATGGCCGCATCGTGCCACGACCGCTCATCGGCTACTTGTTTCATTGACCTCAGGCCGGTGCTTGGCGAGGCTCGGTCTAGGCGCCCGGGCTGTCGCTCTCACATCGGCTGCCCACGCTGGTCGTGTGGCTCTCATTTGGCCTGCGTAGTCCGGGCGTCCCCCCAGGGCGGGGAGAGGCTCAAGAGGGGTTTGCTCAGCTCGAAGTAGCGTTGCCCTCCCGGCTCGAAAACCAGTTCTGGATCGAGCATCGGAGGAGCAGATGAGTGACGCGATTGGTCGCGTGGTGGTCGGGATGGACCCGCACAAACGATCGGTGACGATCGAAGTGATGAGAGCCGACGAGACCGTCCGCGGCGGGGGTCGGTACGCCACCGACCAGGCTGGGTTCGCCGCAATGCGGCGCTACGTCGGCCAGTTCCCGGACCGGGTCTGGGCGATCGAGGGCTGCAGCGGGATCGGTCACCACGTCGCGATGAGGCTCCTCGCAGACGGTGAGGAAGTCGTCGATGTCCCACCGAAGCTGTCGGCACGGACCCGGGTCTTCGCCACGGGTCAGGGACGCAAGACCGACGCCACCGACGCCCACTCGGTCGCCTTGGTCGGGACCCGGATGGCCGGCCTGCGACCCGTGGTCGACAACGAGCAGCTCGCCGTGCTCCGGGTCCTGGTCGACCGACGCCGCTCGCTGGGCGAGGACCACACCCGGATGATCGCTCAGCTGCGCCAGTTTGCTGCTCGAGCTCATCCCTGGCGGGGCGAAGCAGGACCTGTCCGCAGCCCAGGCCAAGGCGTTGCTGGGGAAGGTCCGACCCCGCGACGTCGTGGGCAAGACCCGCCGCCGGGTCGCCGCCGAGCTCATCAGCGACCTCGAACGGGTCTATGCCCGTAAGAAGGCAGCGAACAAGGAACTCACCGAGCTGCTGGCAGCCACGGGCACCACCTTGACCGATCTGCGCGGCATCGGACCATCAGGGGCAGCCAGGCTCCTCGTCGAGGTCGGCGACATCACCCGCTTCCCCAACCGCGACCACTTTGCGTCCTGGAACGGCACCGCACTCATCGACGCCTCCTCCGGCGACCAGGTCCGGCACCGGCTCTCGCGGGCCGGGAACCGCCAGATCAACCGGACCCTGCACATCATGGCCACCGTCCAGCTCCGGAATCCAGGACCGGGCCGCACCTACTTCGACCGCCGCAAGGCCGAGGGCAAGACCTCCATGGAGGCGATGCGTGCCCTGAAACGACGGCTCTCCGACATCGTCTTCCGCCACCTCGTCGACGACGCCATCGCTCACACTGTGGCTGGCTCAGTGACGGGCCCGGGAGGGCAACGGGGCAACGGCTCTGACTCCAGCGCGACCGGCTCACAACCCCACACCGGCTCTTCGGATCAGCCACTTCCCGGACCCGCCACAACCAATCCTAAATCACCGCTCCCGGCTGCTTCTTGACACAGAGGGGAGCCAGATGAGTGCACTTCGCTCTCAATAGGGACACACCCAGTCAGAGCGCGCTGTACTGCCAGGCTCATCGTCAAAGGAATGAGTCACACCCGGGCGAAGAGACCTGGTTATCCGGGTCGGGGTTTGAAGCGTTGGTGGCGGATGGGTTTTCGCTGTGGGTCGATCCTGACCGGTGGGATGACGTCGGTGATGCCGTCGGGGGCGAGGGTGAGGTCCCATTCGCCTTGGTGGATGAGGTGGTGGTGGAAGCTGCAGAGGAGGCAGCCGTTGTCGATGTCGGTCGCTCCGCCCTGGCTCCACGGGAGGCGGTGGTGTGCCTCAGTCCAGGCCGGTGGGCGTTCGCAGCCGGGGAACACGCATCCTTGGTCGCGGGTGGCGAGCGCCATCCGCTGGTAGCGGTCGAACAGTCGCCGGGTGGTGCCGAGGTCGAGGATCTTGGACTCACCCGACAAGCACGATGGGGAGGATGCCGGCGTTGCAGGCCAGTCGTCGGGTCTCCCCGACCGAGAGGCTGCCGCCGGTGTCCAAGAGCGCTTCCCCGGCTCCGGCACGAAGCTTGGCTTCGTCGATGGTGACCACGATGGTGGCGTTGGTGACACCGTGCTGGGGGTGTCCGTCGGTGGGGAGGTGTTCGATCAGCTCACACAGCGCCCGACCGAGCCGGTTCCCGTACGGCAGGTCCTCGATCGTGGTCTCAGCCGGCGGATCAGTCGCTGCGGGGTCGGTGCCGGTGGCGACCCGTCGGGGTGAGGTGTGGGCTTCGAGGTGTTTGGTGAGCATGCCGAACACCAGGTTCGGTAGCGCGAACCGGCCGCGGGCGATCCCGTCGGCCCCGAGCTGGCCGGTGAACCAGGCTGAGGCCAGCGCCTTGCGTTCCTGGGCGGCGATCTGCTGCTCCAACGTCTCGTCGATGGTGTCGGGGTCGACCACCCCGACCAGGTGGTTCGCCGCCACCTGCAGCTGGCTGTACGACAACGTCTTGGCATGCGCCAGCAGATCCTGCTGCGCGACCTCGACCCGGTCGGGTCCAACGGTCGGTGAGAGCCGGTTGACCGCAGCCGCGACCACCACGCCCTGCTCGGCCGACACCGTCCCCGCAGCGACGGCACGACGGGTCGGTTCGGTCACCGCGGAGCTGCCGTGCAGCTGCTGAGCAGTCCGCACGGTCCGGGACGCTTCACCGGCTGACATCCGGTGGGCCGTCATCAGATGCGCCCTCGTCGAAGACGCACCGTAGCGGTGGGGCAGGTTGCGGTCATCAGCCTCGGCGACCAGCCGGGCCACGACCTCATCAAGCGTCGCTTTGGCAGCCAACGCCTCACCGAGCCGGCAGTCCAGCCGCTTGTCGTCCAGGGACCAAGTGGGGGTGTCGACCAGGTCACCCAGGTCTCGACGCGCCGCCGCGAAACCACGGCCGAAGGCATCATCGATGCCCACGGTCGGTGGCGGCCCCTGCGTCGTACTCATGGGACAAACCTAGAACAGTCCACCGACACTTTCGGACCAGCGACTCATGCCAGAACCCGTTATCCACAAGGGTTTCAGGAGATGTTCCGCCCAGCGTGAACCGCACGGCTGGACACTCCCGTGATCGAGCCGGCGAGCGTACGTCGACTTACCCACGCGCTTGAGGTGGCGAGCACAACACTTACGGTGTGGTGTCCCTATTCGCGGGCCTCGACACGCGGCACGAGCCGCCCGCGGACAGCGGCTGCTTGTTTCATAGACCGCACCGCTGCCGGCACGGCTGAGGCTGAGGCTCGCTCGAGGTGTCCGGGGTTGTCGCTCTCATTGCGGCTGCCCATCCCTTTGGTTGCGCCGCTCGCCGCGCCTAGAATCCGAGGGTGGATGCAGCCCTTGCGGAGATCGCTGACGCGTACATGCGCTGGGTCGTCGACGGCGATCCAGCGATCAAGGACTTCTGTTCCACCGGGTTCCACGACAACGTCAGCGGTCTGGGAGTGAACGTCTTCGACGTTGTAGGCGGTTGGTTCGACTCAAGCTTCTCTGATCGCAGGGTCGAACACCACGCCACCATGACCGCTGATGACCGCGTTCTCGTTTGGTTCACCATGTACGGAGTCCATATCGGAAACGGGTTCCCGAGACTGGTTGACCTCGACGTGGTCGGAGCAGACGTCCTCTGGCCGCAGGTGCACATCCTCCGCGTCGACGACGGCAAGGTTGTCGAGCATTGGGCCGTTCGGGACGACCTGACAATGCTCGAAAGCACTCAACCTACGTCGAAGTGAATGACTGCGATCGGTACGTCTTGGTCTTGCCTGCCGCACGAGCTCTCATCGGCAGATTCGGTGAACCGCACCGACAGTTGACGGTCCTCGCGTCCGGATCGAGGCTATGCCCGCGGCGGGACGCGCACAACGCAGGACCAGTGCGTCTGCGCGAGCCCGACATCGTCCCCACCGCCTGGGGTCACACGACGTTACAGATCCGGACCCGGTGCTCGGCGTGGCCCTTACAGGTCGGCACCTGACGCCCCGTGACGTCGACGAGGACGGCGGACGAGCCAGCCGTTGCCTAGAGTGTGCCCGTGGAGGTCCTGCCGCTCGTGCTCACATCCGGCTGGGCCAGCGGCATCAATGCCTACGCCGTCATCGTGATGCTCAACCTGCTGGGACGCTACGGCGGTCTCGACGCCGTACCCGGCTCGGTCCAGCACACCAGTGTGCTGGTGATCGCCGGTGGCATGTTCCTGGTCGAGTTCGTCACCGACAAGATCCCGTACGTCGACTCGGCCTGGGACGCGATCTCGACCGTCATCCGCCCGACACTCGGCGCCATGCTCGGCTACCTGATCGCCGGCGAGGCCAACTCGGTCGACCAGGCCTGGTTCGCCGCGGTCGGTGGGGGCAGTGCGTTGGCATCGCACCTGGTGAAGGCCGGTCTGCGTCTCGCTGTCAACGCCTCCCCCGAGCCGGTCACCAACATCGGCGTCTCGCTGGGTGAAGACGTCACCGTGGCCGCGGTGATCACCCTGGCGCTCTACCACCCGTGGCTGGCGGCCGGTATCGCCGCGACGCTGTTCGTGATCGGCCTGCTGCTGCTCGTGCTGCTCCTCCGGTTGGCCCGACGTGGCTGGCGGCGATGGCGAAGCCGGACCGAGGCAAGCCGTGCGTGACCTCGAGATCGACACCAACGGCGTACCTGTCACACGCGACGACCTTCCTCCGTGGACGCGCTACCTGAGCGAGCCGTTCGCGGGACGCAAGGTGATCGTGTCGCTCGATCTGCTGGCGGCGATGACCGGCAAGGTCACCCTCCTGCAGCAGTGGGGCGCCCAGCGACCCCTGCTGCTCGCTGACGGGCGCGGGTCGGGGCCGGTTCCCAGCGAGGACGACGCCGAGATCGTGCTCCTGCCGGAGCCCAGCTACCCCAGTCTGACGGAGCAGGTCCGTGCCCGGATGCGTCCTGCTGAGCAGCTGACACGCGAGGTGGTCGCCGCGGTCGAGGGGTACGACCCCACCGGGTCGGCGGTCTGGTGGGTGAGCCCGGTAGGCCTCAACGAGCCCTTGCTGGGCCGTCCGGTGCTGGGCGGCCGGCCGTCCGCTCAGGCCGCCCTCGAGGACAAGCTGATCGTCGACGACCTTCTCGACACGGTCGGACGACCCCGGCCCGCCAGCATGGTCGCCCCGGCGTCGTACGACGACCTGATGCAGGCCACCCGGCGGGTGATCGACGAGTCGGGTCGCGGGCAGGTGGTATGGGCCGGCGACAATCGCGGGGGCACGAACGGCGGCGGCGACTACGTGCGTCTGGTCTCGTCGACGCAGCAGGCTCGATCGGCAGCCGAGTTCTTCTCGGAGCGATGTGACCAGGTCCGCGTGTCAGAGTTCCTCGAGGGCGTCCCGTGCAGCATCCACGGCATCGTGTTGCCCGATGGAGTGGTCACACTCCGACCCGTCGAGCTCGTGAACATGCTCGACCACGACAACGGTCGTTTCCTCTACGGCGGGCTGGGCACCACCTGGGACCCACCCGCCACGGACCGCGGCGAGATGCGTGACCTGGCGCGCTCGCTCGGCCGTCAGCTCCAGCTCGACATGGGGTTCCGTGGAGCCTTCGGGATCGATGGCGTGCTCACACGTGACGGCTTCCGGGTGACGGAGCTCAATCCGCGATTCAGCGGTGGGCTGACCCGGCTGCAACGTGCCGCCCCGGACGCCGAGCTCGAGCTCGTGCACGTCAACACCCTGATCGGGCGCGACGTCGGCCGAGCCGCAGCGGAGCTCGAGGCGGACGCTCTGCGGATGCTCGATCAGCACCGCTTCGTCGACCTCATGGCCTTGAGCTCTCAGCGGGTCATGACTGAGCACACGGACGTCCTGGTCAAGGCCGGGGACGGGCGCCTGGAGCTCGCCGACATCGACGACACCATCATCGGGAGCGTCGTGGCGGGCCCTTCGGCGCTCGGCACGTTCTTCCGGCTGGTCGTGCCGGACGAGGTGCTCGGCTTCGGTCAACGTGCCGCCCAGTTCGGCCTGCTCCTGCACGAGTTCGCCAACCGCGTGTGGGACACCGACTTCCCCGTTGCCCAGATGGCGCCCGACGTGCGTCCATGGGCGTGAAGTCCTCCGGGCGTGACCGTGGCTGACGTCGTCGTCGTCGGAGCCGGACTGGGCGGTCTGGCGGCTGCGGCCAGGCTCGCCAAGCTCGGTCACGAGGTCACCGTGCTCGAACGCCGCGCCGTGGCCGGCGGTGCGATCACGCGGGTCGAGCAGGACGGCTTCGGCTGGGACGCCGGACCGACGTCGACGCCACTGCCGGCCGTGCTGCGCGACCTGTTCCGCAAGTCCGGCCGTCCGATCGAGCGGTACGCCGGCCTCGTGCTGCAGTCCTCCGGCCGGCGTCACGTGTTCGAGGATCGATCAGTGGTCGACCTGCCCAGCGGATCCCGGGCCGCCCAGATCAGCGCCCTCGATGCCGGCCTGGGGCCGGGTGCCGGGTCCACGTGGGCCGGTTTCGTCGACTCTCTCGGTCCGGTCTGGGACTCGCTGCGCCGCTCCGTTCTCGACGTCCCCGATGGTGGCGACCGTTTTGCCGACCGATCCGTCGCCCAGTCGCTCTCCTCACGGACATCACTGGCCAAGCTGGTGACGAAGACCCTCAAGGACGAGCGGCTGCGCGCGATGGCCGAGCTACCGGTCAGGCTGGCCGGTTCCCAGCCCAAGGACGCTCCCGCGTTCGTCGCGGTGGACCACTATGTCGACCGCAGCTTCGGCGTCTGGGGTGTCCCGTCCGGCGGCATGGCAGCGATCACGCAGGCGCTGGTCACCCGGCTCGACGAGCGCAAGGTCTCACTGCAGCTCGAAACAGAGGTGAGCTCGATCGTGGTCACTGACGCAGCCGTGCGTGGAGTCGAAACGGCTCACGGCAAGCTGTGGCCGGCTGACGTCGTGGTCTGCGACGTCGACCCACGGGCTGTGTTCTCCACTCTGCTTCCTACCGCGCTCGACCTGCCCGGTCGCCGGGTCTTCGCACGCGCCACCCCGGCCATTCCCGTCGCCGTGACACACCTCGGGCTCGTCGGTGACGTCCCGGACCTTCCCGACGAGGTGCTGCTGCACGGCGAGCCCCTCGTAGTCGTCCACACCACGGGAACGGCGCCCGCCGGTCAGCACGCCTGGACGATCCACCGGCGAGGTTCGGCTCAGGAGGACGTGCTGCTGACGATGGCGCGCCGCGGCGTCGACGTTCGCAAGGCCGTGGTCACCCGACTCGAGCGCAGCCCGGTCGACCTGATCCAGGAGACCAGCGGGTCGTCATACGGGCTGGCCTGGGCGGGCTGGCGGGCGCACGTGCAACGGGCCGCCCAGACCCATCCGCTCCCCGGTCTCTACCTGCTCGGTGCCTCGATGCATCCGGGCGCCTCGGTCCCGTACGTCGCGTGGGGCGCCGCGAACGTCGCGATGCGGCTCGGCAAGGCGACCTGAGCTCAACCGGTCCTGGGTAGAGCAGCGTAGATCTGGCGGGTCGCGTTGGATCTGTTCAGCGTGTAGAAGTGCAGGCCGGGTGCACCGTTCCCCAACAGCTCGTCGCACATCTCGGTGGCGATCTCGACGCCGATCTTGCGCACGTCTCCGGGGTCGGTGACTTCGTCGAAGCGCGCTACCACCTCCGGCGGCACGGCACGGCCCGACAGCTCGGCGAACCGCTGGATCTGACCGAGATTGGTGATCGGCATGATGCCGGGGATGATCGGCAGGTCCGAACCGGCCGCTGCGGTGCGCTCGACCAGGGCGAGGTAGTCCCGCGGCCGGAAGAACAGCTCGGTGATCGCGAAGTCGGCGCCGGCGTCGGACTTGGCCTTCATCACCTTCGCGTCCGCGTCGACCGAGACGGCTTCGCGGTGACCCTCGGGGAAGGCGGCGACCCCCACCGAGAAATCGCCCAGCTCCTTGATCAGCGAGACGAGCTCGCTGGCGAAGCTGAGACCGTCGTCGGTCGTGGTCCAGGGTGTACCGGGGCCGCCGGGCGGGTCTCCCCGCAAGGCCAGCATGTTGCGCACACCTGCATCGGCGTAGGCACCGATCACCTGGCGAAGCTCGTCGCGAGTATGTCCCACGCAGGTGAGATGGGCCACCGGGGTCAGAGTCGTCTCGCCGGCAATACGTGCAGTGACACGGACGGTGCGGTCACGGGTGGACCCCCCGGCGCCGTACGTCACCGAGACGAATGTCGGATGGAGCGGTTCGAGCTCGCGGATGGCCTGCCACAGCCGGTGCTCACCCTCGTCGTCCTTGGGCGGGAAGAACTCGAACGAGAACGAGCGCTGACCGGTGGCGAGCAAGGCCCGGATCGTGGGCGCGCTGGCGCCGATCCCGACTGCTGGCCCAGGACGGGTGCGTGCCGGCAGGCTGTCTCGGTGTGCGGTAGCCATGGCGACACCTTAGGCGCGCCCGGCCGCCCGGGCGCACCCGCAGGTGCGCCGTGGACCCCCGGGGTCCCGTCCGCGGACGGCGGTAGTGTCGCCCGTGTGAGCGATGACCTCGACGTCGAACCCGTCTCAGCCGAGTTCCGGGAGCGGGTGGCCGACGTGCTCGACACGTTCGTGGCCGCCAAGCAGGAGGCGCTGGCGCCGATCGGCGCCGAGCTCACGGTGCTGCTCGACGCTGCCAGGCAGGCCGTCGGAGGCGGGAAGCGGTTGCGCCCCGCCTTCGCGTACTGGGGTTGGCGGGCGGCCGGCGGTTCAGCGGCGAAGACCGATGCGATCATCACCGCGGCAACCGCCATCGAGCTCGTCCACGCGAGCGCCCTGGTGCATGACGACGTGATGGACAACTCCGCCACCCGTCGCGGCGCCCCGTCCGCGCACCGCGAGTTCACCCGGCTGCGGCGTGCCGACCCCGAGGTCGTGGAGTCGGAGCGGTTCGGGGTCAGCGCCGCGATCCTGCTGGGAGACATGCTGCTTTCCTGGTCTGACGAGCTGTTGAGCCAGAGCGGCTTCAAGCCGAAGGCCGTCGCACGCGGCCGCGTCTACTTCGACAAGCTCAGGACCGAGGTGGTGGCCGGCCAGTACCTCGACGTCCTCGCGCAGACGAGCCACTCCACGAGCGCCTCGGACGCGATGCGGGTGCTGCGCTACAAGTCCGCGAAGTACACCGTCGAGCGACCACTCCAGTTCGGGGCAGCACTGGCCAAGGCCGACCGTCCGCTGCTGACGGCCCTGTCGTCGTACGGCATCCCGCTCGGCGAGGCCTTCCAGCTGCGCGACGACGTGCTCGGGGTCTTCGGCGAGAGCGACGTCACCGGCAAACCGAGTGGCGACGACATCAGGGAGGGCAAGCGCACGCTCCTCATGGCCAGGGCTCATGCCAAGGCCTCCCCCGAGCAGCATGATGTGCTGGGGAAGCACTTCGGCCGCGCTGACGTCGACGCGGACGGCATCGCCGCCGTGCAGCAGGTCTTCCGCGACACCGGGGCGCTGGCCGCGGTCGAGACCGTGATCACCGAGCTCACGAAGGCCGCCCGGGGGGCGCTCAAGCACGCGCCGATCGAGGTCTCCGAGGCTCGGCAGGCGTTGCTGGTGCTGACCGAGCGCGCCACCCAGCGAGCACACTGACCGGAGCGTCTCCCAGTCCGGTGTGTGGATGAGGCGCCTTGTCCCGCACTGACATTGATGAGGCCAGACGCAGAGTACTAGCCTCGGTGTTTCTGCGATTGAGGGGAGACGGAGATGGGCGAAGTCGTCGAGACTGCAGTTCTCGCTGGAGGTTGCTCCTGGATCATGCAGCCACTGCTGTCCCAGCCCGAAGGTGTGATTTCCACTCGGACCGGATGGATGGGCGGTGAGGGGGACAACCCGACCGAGGGGAACGACGGCGGGCACGCAGAAGTCGTCAAAGTTGTCTTCGATCCCGTGCGGCTCTCATATCGAGGACTACTGGAGGTGTTCTTCCAGGCACATCGAGCCGACCTCGATGAAGGCGTCGTCGGTTCCATCTACCGCTCAGAGATCTTCTACACCAGCGCAGAGCAGCTGAGGGTAGCCGCGGAGATGATCCGCGACGTCGACGCGTCAGGCCACTGGCCCGGCAAGACGGTGACCAAGATCAGCCCAGTAGGAGTGTTCTGGGAGGAGGGGCCGGAACATCAGAACTACTTGCAACGGTTTCCGGACGTCTTCAAACCCCCCTTCCCGCGACAGGACGACCAATCCGAGGACCTTCCCGCGTTGCCTCGCCGTTGATGTGCACGCGACCGGGCGGGTCGGGATAGCGGCTATGCCCGCGATGTGAAGCCGCCTGGTGGCCGATGAGGTGGTGTCACGAAGACTTCGCGAGGCGACCGGAGCTTCAGTACTGGTGGGGGTCGAGCTCGGGGAGGTCGGTGTCGTCGGGGCCAGGGCCCTTGAGCAGGACGGCGAAGGAGCCGGCGCGCTCCAGCTCCACCCGGTCGGACAGGACGCTCAGCACAACGTCGAAAGTGCGTCGGTCGGCCCGCGCGAGTGGCGCCCAGCCTTCCCACAGCACGACCACGCCGGCACCGTCAGGCCCACGCACCTCGTGCAGGGAATCCCCGAGCGCGTCGAAGTGCGACACGGGCGCCCGGAGCCCGAAGGCGGCTTCACAGGCAGCGAGGAAGCCGGCCTTGTCCTCGACCTGCCAGGTGTCGAGCGCGATGAACCTCCACCCCGCCACCTCGGCGGCGTGTTGTACGACGTCAGCCTTTTCCGCCGTCTCCCAGTGATAGACGCCGGGGCTGGTGTGCCCGGCCAGCAGTCGCGCCAGTCCACTCATGACAGCAACCTAGCTACCCGGCGCAGCCCCTGCCGACCGCGGTCGGTCGGATGGTCAGACGATGGCCTGCGCCCGGCGGCGTACCTCCTTGCCGCGATCCTCGCGTAGAGCGTCGATCGGGCGGCCGGGCAGCGAGTCGTCGGCAGTGAAGAGCCATTCGATGGACTCCTCGTCGGAGAAGCCGTGGTCGGCCAGCACCACCAGCGTGCCGCCCAGCCCCTTGACCACCGCGCCCTGCTGGATGAACTCCGCGGGAACGCGCGGGTCATGCCCGGGCGTACGGACGATGGCGAGCTGGCGCTCACGAGCGAGCTGGCGGACCCGGTTGGGGCTCACCCCCAGTTGGTCGGCGGCTTCCTGGAGGGACAGCCACGAAGGGACGAGCGAGGTGAGATCGATCGTGGTCATCGCACCAGCGTGCCACGCCAGACGGCGTCGGCGTACCCCGAGGTGCCGTCGCCGGTGGCCGGCAGGCTGGTCGACCCGGCGAGGCTAACCGGGCGTCTCAGCACGAATCCGTAGACTCAGGGCCGTGGACAGGTCTGCCACTACCGATCCGCTCGTCGGGCAGCTGCTCGACGGGCGGTACCGCGTGGGCGAACGCATCGCCCGGGGCGGCATGGCCACTGTCTATGAAGCCACCGACCTGCGGCTCGACCGGCTGGTCGCGATCAAGGTGATGCCGCACGCGCTGGCCGAGGACGAGACGTTCAGCCAACGCTTCGTCCGGGAGGCCAGGGCTGCCGCCCGGCTGACTCACCCCAACGTCGTGGCGGTGTACGACCAGGGCGACGACAACGGAACGCTGTTCCTGGCGATGGAGTACGTCGCCGGACGTCATACCCTGCGCGACCTGATCCGCGACGAGGCACCGCTGCCACCGCCGCGGGCGCTGTCGTTGATGGAGGAGATCCTCAAGGCCATCGCGGCGGCGCACGAGTCAGGCATCATCCATCGCGACGTCAAGCCCGAAAACGTCCTCATCAACCCGCGCGGTCAGATCAAGGTCGCCGACTTCGGGCTCGCGCGGGCGATCAGCTCGGCCACCACCGCCACGGCGACCGGCGGCGTCCTCATGGGCACCGTCTCCTACCTGCCACCAGAGCTGGTCACCGACGGGGCTGCTGATGCGCGCTCCGACGTCTATTCACTCGGCGTGCTGCTCTTCGAGCTGCTGACGGGTCGCAAGCCGCACGAGGGCGACAGCCCCATCCAGATCGCCTACAAGCACGTACATGACGACGTGCCGGCACCGTCGTCCTTCGTGCCGGACGTCCCGCCGTACCTGGATGCCTTCGTCGCCCGGGCGACCGCTCGCCAGCGCGACCTGCGGCCGGCCGACGCCCACGTGATGCTCCAACAGCTGCGCCGGGTTCGGCACGCGCTCGACAACGGCGTGCTCGACGACCAGGAGCTCACCGACGACCTCACGCCGACGATCGCGATCTCGGCACACCCCGAGGACGACCTCCTGATTCCCCCCGATCTCTTCGAGGGCGCCGAGGCGGTGACGATGGTCCGCAGCGCGGACGACGACGTCTTCGACTTCGCCCGCTTCGACGACTTCGACACACCGGGCACGGCGGGCTTCGGCGCATCCTTTCCGGCGGTTGAGACCACGGCCGTCGTAGGCCAGTCGGCCGGCGCGCACGACACCATGGAGACGCCAGCTGCGTCGCGGGTCCCCGTCGGTGCGCGAGGCGCCGACGGACCGCTCGGGCCTCTCGTTCCGGCGCCACCGGCGCCACCGGCACGTCCGAAGCGCAAGAAAGGCGGCTGGATCGCCTTCATCGTCGTGTTGCTGCTGGCAGCGGGCGCGGCGATGGGCGGCTGGTGGTATGGCGTCGGGCGGTTCAAGTCGACGCCGGACGTGGTCTCGCTGACGCAGGCCGCGGCGCAGGCCAAGGTCGAGGAGGCCGGGCTCTCCTTCCAGGTCACGTCATCGGCGTACTCGGAGAAGATCGCGGCCGGTCACGTCCTGTCCACGGACCCTGGGCCGGGTGACCGGGTGGTGCGCGGCGGTGCCGTCGAGGCCGTGATCTCGAAGGGCCCGGAGCGTCATGACGTTCCCGACGTCGGCGGGAAGCGCGAGACCGTGGCTTTGGCGGCGATCAAGGCGGCTTCGCTCACGGCGGCCACGCCGAAACGCGCCTGGAGCGAGACCGTCGCGAAGGGCGTTGTCATCAGCGTGAGCCCGTCGGTGGGCACACCACTGAAGCGCGCGGCCGATGTCCAGCTCGTCATCAGCCGCGGCCCCAAGCCGATCCGCATCGTCGACTACACCGGCAGGAACGCGAGCGAGGCCCAGACCGAGCTGACGGACCTCGGCTTCAAGGTCCGCACCCGCGAGACGTACAACGACAACGTCGCCCAGGGACTCGTCATCCGTCAGTCGCCGAAGAGTGGGCAGGGCCCGGCCGGCACGGTGATCCGGCTCGTCGCCAGCAAGGGCCCGCACCTGGTCAAGGTCCCGGACGTGGACGCCTTCGGCGTGAGTGAGGCCGAGGCGGCGTTGACGAAGGCCGGCTTCAAGGTCGAGGTGACGAACCACCAGCCGTACTTCGGCCTCGGTTTCGTGGTCAGCCAGAGCCCCGGTGCGGGCACGATGGCGCCGTACGGTTCGACCGTCATCGTCGAGATCGTCTGACCTTCCCCTTCACGCCTGAGAAATGCCAGGCGGCAACCTTGCCCCGGCGTCTATGCTCACGGCGGAGGTTCTCGTGGCTGACGAGCGGAGCGCTGCCCTCGAACGCACCGTCGCCGCACCCGGCGTGCGGACTGTCACGCGCCCGTCGCAGGGGTCATCGCCATGGTGAATCCGGTCGAGCCGGGGCTGCCTCGTTTCACCGGGGCCCTCAGGCCGGCCGTCGACATGGTCGCCAAGATCAAGGCCAGCGTCCATCAGAAGCTCCTGTTCGGCTTCCTCATCGGTGCCGTGCTGCTCGTCGGCATGGCCGGCCTCAGCCTCGTCGTGATCAACCAGATGAACGACCGGGTGGCCGATCTCGAGCGTCACCAGATGAAGGCGGACACGGCCCGCCAGATGCTGTACCAGGTCACTGCGCAGAGCCACAAACGGGCGATGGCGCTGCTCACCGGTGAGAACCACTACAACGACGACGTCACCGCGGCCAAGGCCGAGTTCAACCGGCTGCTCAGCAACCTCGAGGCCGTCGACACCGACCCGACCGACGCAGCGACCTTCGAACAGCTGCACAGTGCCACCGAGACCTACGACGCCGCCGGCCAGCAGGTCGTGGCTGCCTACGACCAGGGGAACTTCGACAAGGCTCAACAGTTGCACATCGACAAGGAGCACACGCTCTCCCATGTCCTCGAGGACCAGCTTCTGACGCCGTTGATCGCCCGGGCCGAGACGCAGATGACCGCGGCGCAGCAGGCGTTCCAGTCCGACCGCAACCTGCTCACCTGGATCGTCGTGGCTTTCTCGGCCGTCAGCATCGTGCTCGCGCTGACGCTGGGCTACCTGTTGTCCTGGTCCTTCATCCTGCCGGTTCAGAAGGTGCAGCAGGCACTGGCCGAGATGTCCGCGGGCCGGTTCCGCCAACGACTGACGGTGGCCAACCGGGACGAGTTCGGGTCGCTCACCCGCGACCTGAACGCCACGAGCGAACAGATGGCGAACCTCATCGAGGAAGAGCGCCGACTCACCCTCGAGCTCAACGAATCGAACGAGTCCCTCGCGCGGGCCAGCGAGGCCAAGTCTCGCTTCCTGGCCAGCGTGAGCCACGAGCTGCGTACTCCGATGAACGCGATCCTTGGCTTCACCGATGCCCTTCTCGCGGACGTCGACGGACCGCTCAACCCCGAGCAGCGGACGTCGCTCGAATGGGTGCAGCGTGGCGGTCGGGACCTGCTCGAGCTGATCAACGAGATCCTCGACCTCTCCAAGATCGAGGCCGGGAAGCTGACGATCGAGCCGGAGTCGTTCGACCCGACCGAACTGGTCGCGTCCATCGTCGCTCAGCACCGCTCGCTGACCGCAGGCACCGGTGTTCGGCTCACTCTCGAGGAGAGCGTGACCCCGGCTGTGGTGGTGCTCGATCGCCAGCGGGTCCGACAGATCATCGTCAACCTGCTCGGCAACGCCTTGAAGTTCACCCGTGAGGGCGAGGTGAACATGCGCCTCGACACCGACGAGGAGTGGATGGTGGTCACCGTGCGCGACGACGGTCCCGGGATCGCCGCTGATGCCCAGGAGACCATCTTCGAGGAGTTCGGTCAGGTCGAGGCGGCCTTGGGGACCGGACTCGGCCTGTCCATCAGCCGGCGGCTCGCGCGGGCCATGGGCGGCGACATCTCCGTCGAGAGCGAGCCGGGACAGGGCAGCCTCTTCTCTCTGCGGCTGCCTCTCGACGGCCGGACGACGACCCCGGCTGTCCCCAACGCCGACCCGAAGCCGGGCGACGCCGGCGAGCGGCTTTTGCTCAGCGTCGACGACGACCTGTCCGTGGCGCCGCTCCTCGAGAAGATGCTCAGGGGCGAGGGCTACCACGTCGTCGCCCCGAGCAGCGTCGGTATGACGGTCGAGGACGCGCGCAGGCTGCAGCCCGCCGCCGTCCTGCTCGACCTGTTGATGCCGGACACCGACGGCTACACGATTTTGCGCGCGCTCAAGGGGGATCCGACGACGGCGCACATCCCGGTTCTCGTGATATCGGTGGTCGATGCCGGTGAGGCCCCTGACGAGGCCGACGGCTACTTGCGCAAGCCGCTGCGCAAGGATGCTCTGTTGCGGGCTCTGTCCGAGCACACGTCACCTTCGAACTCGGTGAATTGATGTCGACGATCCTCGTTGTCGAAGACACACCGGCCAACCTCGCCCTCGTGTCGAAGCTGCTGACCGCGGCCGGTCATGCCGTTGTCGAGGCCCGGACCGCAACCGAGGGCATCGCGCTCGCGAAACAACGCCGGCCGGACCTCGTGCTGATGGACCTGGGGCTCCCGGACATGGACGGGACTTCGGCCCTGCGGGAGATCCGGGCCGACGAGGGCGTCGCCGATCTACACGTGGTCGCATTCACCGCGTCCGCCATGCGAGGCGACCGCGACCGAGCTCTCGCTGATGGGTTCGATGGCTACCTGAGCAAACCCATCGACTTCGCGACGTTCACGCAGACGATCCAGGAGATGCTGCCATGAACCGAGAACGAGCCCTCATTCTCGTGGTCGACGATGATCCCGGGCAGGTCGCCCTTCTCGAGAAGCTGCTCCGGCACCAGGGCTACGACGTGGTGTCTGCCAGTGACGGCAAATCCGCGCTGTCCGCCGTCGACGAGCATGAGCCCGACCTGGTGTGCCTGGACGTGTTGATGTCCGGCATGGACGGCATCGAGGTGACACAGCGGTTGCGCGACAAGGCTGAGAACGCGGGGCTCCCCATCCTGCTTCTCACGGGGCTGAGCCGTCCTCAGGACAAGGCGCGCGGTCTGCACGCGGGTGCGAACGACTTCCTGGCCAAGCCCTTCGACGAGGTCGAGCTGTCTGCTCGGCTGTCCTCGCTGTTGCGCACCCGGGCGCTGCAGACCCGGCTCAGGGAGCTGTTGGGCCGCTACGTCAGCGACAGCGTCGCTGCTGAGGTGTTGCGCAACCCGTTCGCGGACTCGTTGGGGGGCGATCGGCGCAGCGTCACGACGCTGTTCGCTGACATCCGCGGCTACACGTCGCTCGCCAGCCAGCACTCGCCTGAGGAGGCGCTTGACCTGCTGAACCACTACCTCACTGTCACGAGCGACGCGGTCGAGCGGCACGGCGGGACGGTGGCCGACCTGCTCGGCGACGGCGTCTTCGCCTTCTTCGGTGCGCCGGTGATGCACTCCGACGACCCTGCCCGCGCGGTGCGGGCGGCGTTGGCGATGCAGGCAGCGGTGATGAGGTTGGAGATCCCGAGCATGCCGGACGTCCGGTTGCAGACCGGGATCGGTATCACCACGGGCGAGGTCATCGCCGGCAACATCGGGTCTGAGCGCCGCATGCACTATGCCGTGGTCGGAGACTCGGTCAACATCGCGGCACGCCTTCAGTCCTCCGCCGGGCCGGGCCAGGTCCTGATCGACGAAGCGACGTACGCGGCCGTCGAAGACCTGGTGACCGCGCAGGACCTCGGCACGATGCGGTTGGCGGGACGCAGTGATTGGCTGCGGGTGTTCAACGTGTTCGCCATGGCCGCGCCTGAGGCCGGGCACGACCGCACGAACGACCGGTCGACAACTGCCCTCTAGAGTTGCCCGGTGACCAGCCGAGCGATGCGCTTCCTGCCCACGCTCGCCCTGGTCGGAGTGACGGCCACGTGGGGCTCCACCTTCTTCATGATCAAGGACCTCCTCACCGAGATCTCCGTGCTGGACTTCCTGTCCATCCGGTTCGCCATCGCAGCGGCGGCCCTGTTCCTCATCTCACCGGGGGCGGTCCGTCGACTGTCCCGGGACGAGCTGCGCCATGGCGTCGCGCTCGGCGTGCTGTACGGCGTGGCGCAGGTGCTGCAGACCACGGGACTCGAACGGACGCCGGCGACGGTGTCCGGATTCGTCACCGGAATGTACGTCGTGGCCACGCCGATCTTCGCGGCCGTCTTGCTGCGCGAGTCGATCACGCGCACCGTCTGGGTGGCTGTGCTGATCTCGACGGTGGGCCTCGGCTTCTTGTCCCTGAATGGCGTCACCGTGTCGGTCGGCGTCGTGATCATCTTCCTGTCGGCGTTGCTCTACGCCCTGCACATCATCGGGCTGGGGCTCTGGTCACGACAGACGAACGTGTTCGGGCTGGCGATCGTGCAGATGGCCGTGATCGCCGTGATCTGTACCGCCGTGAGCGCGCCCAACGGCATCGGCGCTCCCGACACGACAGGCGGCTGGGTCGCCCTGCTCTACATGGCGATCGTCTCGGGTTCACTCGCCATGCTCGGCCAGACCTGGGCGCAGGCGCACCTACCGGCGGCCAGGGCCGCCATCATCATGACGATGGAACCCGTCTGGGCCGCGTTCTTCGCTGTGCTCTTCGGCGGCGAGAGCCTCACCGTCCGGATGCTCATCGGCGGCGCGTTCGTGCTCAGCGCCATGTACCTCGTCGAGCTCTCGCCCCGACGCAAGGTCGAGGCAGAGGTCGCCCACCTCTCCGCGTGAGAGCTCGGGCCACTCTCCGCCTGACCGCTGGGCCCACCTCTCCGCCTGACAGCTCACGCCACCTCTCCGCCTGACAGCCGCGACCCGCCATGCTCGCGCCGTGGTACTCGCGCCGCCGTAGCTGGACCGAGTGGCCGTACGCGTTTGCCTAGTGGACAAGCCAAATGCCTAGTGACCACGGCAGATCCGCCTGGCCCAGCAGCCACCTGGCTTGTGGACTAGGCAAACGCCTACGGCTCATGGGTGCAGGGCGGAGGCGAGGACAGTGGCGGCGGTCTTGGCGTCGGAGGCGGACACGTCGAGGTGGGTCACCGCCCGTATGACGTGGGCGCCCACCGCCCCGACCAGGACGCCCTCGGCCCGACACCTGGCGACCACCTCGGCCGCGTCGGAGGTCGGTACCACCACGATGTTGGTCTCGACCGACGCCGGGTCGACGCCACAGGCCTCCGCGATGGCCCGGGCGTTGTCGTGGTCGTCGGCAAGTCGCTCGAGGTGATGCTCGACGGCGTACAGTCCGGCCGCGGCCAGCACCCCGGCCTGCCGCCACCCCGCACCGAGACGCTTGCGCCAGATCCTCGCCTCGCCCACCACGTCCGCGGTGCCGAGCAGCAGCGAGCCCACCGGGGCACCGAGCCCCTTCGACAGGCAGACGCTGACCGTGTCGGCGCATGCAGCCAGCTCGCTGAGCGAGGCACCGGTCGCGACCTGCGCGTTCCAGATCCTGGCTCCGTCCAGGTGGACACCGAGGCCGCGCCGATCAGCCAGCGCACGCAGCTCGGTCAGGGCCGCCAGCGGTTGCACGACACCGCCCGCGAAGTTGTGGGTGTTCTCGACCGAGATGGCCTTCGTCGTCACGAAGAACGGTCCCAGGTCCGGAGCCACCAGGGCGTCGATCGCCGGCAGGTCGACCATGCCACGCGGATGCGTCCAGGTCCGCATCGTGAGTCCGGTGATCGCGCCGTGCGCGCCCAGCTCGGCTCGGGTTACGTGCGCTGACGACTCGCAGAGCAGCTCCTCTCCGACACCGACCAGGGCGCGGACGGCCAGCAGATTCGCCAGCGACCCGGTCACCGTGAACAGTGCGGCCTCGAAGCCGAACAGCGTCGCGACAGTTTCCTCCAGCTCGCGGACGCTCGGGTCCTCGCCGTAGACGTCGTCCCCGACCGCCGCGGCTGCCATGGCCGCGCGCATCGGCTCGGTGGGCGCGGTGACGGTGTCGCTGCGCAGGTCGATCATGGCTCCATCCTCACTGACCCCCGCGAATTGCGGGAAGGTGCGGGTCGACACGCCGGTCAGACGCTGAGCTTTCCCGCAATTCGCGGGGAGCCTCAGCGCTGGCCGGCGCGGAGCATCTCCGCGACCAGGAACGCGAGCTCGAGCGACTGGGTGCGGTTGAGGCGCGGGTCGCACACCGACTCGTAGCGGTGCACCAGTCCGGCCTCGTCGAGAGCCTCTCCCCCACCGAGGCATTCGGTGACGTCGCCGCCCGTGAGCTCGACGTGCAGACCTCCGGGCCAGGTGCCGAGAGCGTTGTGCACCTCGAAGAACCCGCTCACCTCGGAGATCACGTCGTCGAAGTTGCGCGTCTTGTAGCCCGTCGAGGTCTCGAACGTGTTGCCGTGCATCGGATCGGTCACCCAGGCGACGGTCACCCCGGCCGCCGTGACCTTCTCGACCAGGTTCGGGAGGACGTCGCGGATCTTCTTCGCACCCATCCGGGTGATGAAGGTCAGCCGGCCGGGCTCGTTGTCGGGGTTGAGCTTCTCGGCCAGTGCGACCGCCTGGTCCGGCGAGGCGTTCGGCCCGAGCTTGACGCCGATCGGGTTACGCACGTGCGACATCAGCTCGACATGGGCACCGTCGAGCTGACGGGTCCGCTCCCCGATCCACAGGAAGTGCCCGGAGACGTCGTACGGGTCTCCGGTCCGCGAGTCGATCCTCGTCATCGCGTGCTCGTACTCGAGGATCAGCGCCTCGTGGCTGGAATGGAACGCGACCCGGTGCAGCTCTTCGGACTCGGCACCGATGGCCTTCATGAAGTCCAGCGCCCGGTCGATGTCGGCGGCCATCTGCTCGTAGACGGCGCCGACGGGTGAGGTTCGGACGAAGTCGGTGTTCCAGGCGTGCATCTGGCGCAGGTCGGCGTACCCACCGGACAAGAACGCACGACACAGGTTCAACGTCGCCGCCGACGAGTTGTAGACCTGGACGAGCCGCTGCGGGTCAGGCACCCGGCTCTCCTCGGTGAACGCGTAGCCGTTGACGGCGTCACCCCGGTACGCCGGGCGCTCGACACCCTCCCGGACCTCGACGTCGCTCGAGCGCGGCTTCGCGTACTGACCGGCGATGCGGCCGAGCTTCACGACCGGCACCGACGCGGCATACGTCAGGACGACCGCCATCTGCAGCAGCACCTGCAGCTTGGCGCGGACGTTCTCTGCGGTGACTCCTTCGAATGTCTCTGCGCAGTCGCCGCCCTGGAGCAGGAAGGCCTTGCCGGCAGCGACGTCGGCCAGGCGGCCCTTGAGGTCGTCACACTCTCCGGCGAAGACGAGGGGCGGCATCGACCGCAGCGTGGTGACAGCGCCGTCGAGCCGAGCAGGGTCGGGCCAGGACGGCTGCTGCGCGGCGCCGAGCCCGTAAAGCTGCTCGAGGCTGGGAATGGTCACGGAGGCAAGCCTACGGGGACACCGACCGTACGCCGCCGCCCGTCTCGCTCACACGGCCTCCGAGGCCCACTGCGGCTCAGCCGAAGAGGACCTCTGCCTCGGCGTACAGCTCCGGGGTCACGGTCTTGAGCTCACTCGTGCCCTCGGACAGGTCGACCCGCACGATGTCCGTCCCCCGCAGGGCCACCATCATGCCGAAGGCGCCGTCGTGGACGGCCTGGATCGCGTGCAGGCCGAACCTTGTGGCGAGCCAGCGGTCGAAAGCGGTCGGCGTGCCCCCGCGCTGGACATGCCCCAGCACGACCGCCCGCGCCTCCTTACCGGTGCGTGTCTCGATCTCGTGGGCCAGCCGGTCACCGACCCCACCGAGGCGGACGTGCCCGAACGCGTCCAGGTCGCCACTGACCGTTTCCATCGTGCCTTCGGCGGGGACGGCTCCCTCCGCCACGACGATGATGGGTGAGTACTGCAGGTGGAACCGCTGCTCCACGAGCTTGCACACCTTCTCGATGTCATACGGCCGCTCCGGGATCAGGATGATGTTCGCGCCTCCTGCGAGGCCCGAGTGCAGGGCGATCCAGCCGGCATGGCGACCCATCACTTCGACGACGAGGACCCGGTGGTGGGACTCGGCCGTGGTGTGCAGGCGGTCGATCGCCTCCGTAGCGATGTTGACGGCGGTGTCGAAGCCGAACGTGAAGTCGGTGCCCGAGAGATCGTTGTCGATCGTCTTGGGAACGCCGACCACGTTCACCCCGAGGTCGGCCAGCTTCGTCGCGACGCCGAGCGTGTCCTCACCACCGATGGCGACCAGGGCGTCGACCCCGTTGGCTGCCAGGTTGTCCTTGATCCGCTCGACGCCGTTCTCGACCTTGAACGGGTTGGTCCGGGACGAGCCCAGCACCGTCCCTCCGCGGGGCAGGATGCCCCGCACCTGGGGGATCCCGAGCTCACACGTCACGTTCTCCAGCGGGCCCCGCCAGCCGTCACGGAACCCCACGAACTCGAACCCGAACTCCTGGACGCCCTTGCGGACGACAGCCCGGATCACCGCGTTGAGACCGGGACAGTCGCCGCCCCCGGTCAGTACTCCGACCCGCATGTGCGCACTCCTCGTGTCCTCGTGATGGTGCAACCAACGGTCGCCACAAACCTAGCGACCACGAGCCGCGCGCCCGCACCGACCCGGAACGACGTTCGCATCGTGGACAAACGTTCTCCGTAAGGCTCGCCGCGTCGGCGCGACCTCGGTGGACCGGACCCTCTGGCACAGTGGCAGCCATGAGCGCACCCTTCGGCGGGATGCCCACGCGGTGGGATCCCGACAGCGGCCCGTCGACGCGGGTCGCCTTGATCGTGCCGGGATCGGGCTACTCCCCTGCCCATCCGCTGCTGGAGTTCGGCCGACAAAGCCTCAACCAGCACGGCTGGACCGTCCAACAGCTGTGGTGGGACCAACCTTCCGGTGAGCTCGGTGACGACGCACGGGCCGATTGGGTCTGTGACCAGGTGCGCAGGGCGCTCGACGAAGAGACCGGTGCCGAGCAGTTGCTGGTCGTGGCCAAGTCGCTCGGCACGCTGGCCGCCCCGGTGGCCTGTGAACGTCGACTCGACGCGATCTGGCTGACGCCGCTGTTCGGGCACGCCGAGCCATCGATCGCCGCGATCGGGCTCAACGCACAGGCGGGTGTACGCCAGCTGCTGGTCGGTGGTGGGGCCGACCCGGAGTGGGACCCGGTCCGAGCTCGTTCGCTGGGCTGCGACGTCGCCGACATCCCGGACGCCACCCACTTCATGCACGTACCCGGCGACGCGCTCCGGTCCGCGCAGATCCAGGTCGAGGTCGCGCGGGCTGTCGATGCCTTCCTCGCGCGACTTGCGACGGACCAATGATGTTGCGCAACTTCGGCTTCGTGATCGACAACCAGCTCGCCGGCCTCGCCCATCCCGGCTTCAGCGGGGACCTGGACGGTGCCTTGGCGGAGCTGAGGACTGAAGGCATCACCGCCCTGGTCTCTCTCGACGAGGTCGGCATCTCGGGCGAGCTGGCGCGAGCGCACGACCTCGCGTACGTGCATCTCCCGATCGACGACTTCAGGCCCCCGACCCTGCGCCAGGCCGACCGGTTCGTGTCGTTCGTGGACGAGCAGCTCGCCTCGGGTGGACAGGTCGCGGCGCACTGCCAGGCCGGGATCGGCCGTACCGGAACCATGCTGGCGGCCTATCTCATCGCCCAGGGTGCCTCGGTCGACGAAGCCGTCGCGCAGGTCAAGCGTCGGCGGGCACAGTCCGTCGAGTCCGACAGCCAGTTGGCGTTTCTCAGCGCGTACGCCGCCCACCGGTCAATCCCACCGACGAGCTGACCAGGTCACCGGCTGGTCAGCCTCTGGAGTCCTTCGCCTCGCGCGCCGCCTCTTTGGCCTCAGCCTTCGCCTCTGCCTTCGCCTCGGCCCTGGCTTCCTTCGCCTCCCGCTGGGCGGCCTCCTTGGCGTCGGGGGCATACATGTCGACGTACTCCTGACCCGACAGCTCCATGATCTCGTACATGATCTCGTCGGTGATGGAGCGCAGGACGAAGCGGTCGTCCTCCATCCCCTCGTAGCGGGAGAAGTCGAGCGGCTTGCCGAACCGCACACCCGGCCGGGCGTACTTCCCGAAGACCTTGCCCGGAGGCGCCACGATGTCGGTGCCGATCGTGGCGATGGGGATCACGGGCACCTTGGCTTCCAGTGCCATCCGCGCGATCCCGGTGCGCCCGCGGTAGAGCCGTCCGTCGTGGGACCGGGTCCCTTCGGGGTAGATGCCGAACAGTTCCCCGTTCGCCAGGATGCGCAGACCCGTCGCGATGGCGCCCGCCGCGGCGGTGCCGCTCGAGCGGTCGATCGGAACCTGGCCGGCGCCGGAGAAGAAGGTCTTCTGCAGCCACCCCTTCAAGCCCGGCGTGGTGAAGTACTCCGCCTTCGCCACGAACGTGACGCGCCGCGGGATCGCCAACGGCATGAAGAGCCAGTCGGAGTACGACAGGTGGTTGCTCGCCAGGATCGCGCCGCCCTCTTCGGGGACGTTTTCGGTGCCCTCGGCCCAGGGTCGGAAGATGACCTTCAGCAAAGGTCCGAGGAAGACCCGCTTGAGGAACCAGTAGAACAACGAAACGACCTCCTTGCCAGGGTTTGGCCTGGACTCGACGAGCTCGGCGCCACGGCCCGCGGGTCGGGGCTCCGTGAGACCCGCCTGCCGCCTCACCCTAGGGTCAGGACCATCGGCAGGCAACGACGGGGAGCCCGACGGCCGGAAGCGCTCGTCAGGGCTTGCGGCGCGTGACACCATGAAGGCGACGCTGTCGATGCCGTCGCGCACCGCAGCCCACGCCCGAGGAGAACGCCGTTGCCCGTCCTGTCCGACGCCGAGCCGTTCTACGCCGACGGGGCACCCGATGGCACCAACGGTCCGGGCCGCACGGCCGTCCTGTTGATCCACGGCTTCACCGGCACGCCCTCCTCGATGACGCCCTGGGCGCAACACCTTGCGGGTGAAGGTCTTCGCGTGAGCGTGCCGCGGTTGCCGGGCCACGGTCGCACCTGGCAGGAGATGAACCGGACCCGGTGGACCGACTGGTACGCCGAAGCCTCCCATGCTCTCGACGTGCTCCTGGCCACCTCGGACCGGGTCTTCGTGGCCGGTCTCTCGATGGGCGGTGGTCTGGCCCTGAGGCTGGCCGAGCAGCGACCGGCCGACGTCTCAGGCCTGATGCTCGTCAACCCCTCCGTTCACGACCCCGACAAGCGGCTGCTCGCCGCTCCTCTGCTCAAGCACCTGCTGGGCTCGGTCTCGGGCATTGCCAGCGACATCAAGAAGCCGGGTGTCCATGAAGAGGCCTACGACCGCGTTCCGCTGCGTGCGTTGGACTCCTTGCGCGACCTGTGGCGCACCGTGCGCGCCCACCTGAACCAGGTCACCTGCCCCGTCGTGGTGTTCCGATCCGCCGTCGACCACGTGGTTCCCGCATCCTCCAGCCAGCTGGTGGTCCAGCAGGTCGGCTCGGCCGACGTGACCGAGCACATCCTGGCCGACAGCTTCCATGTCGCCGTCCTCGACAACGACGCGCCGTTCGTCTTCGCCGAGTCGGCCGCCTTCATCAGCCGGTTCGCTGCGGCGCACGGAACTTCCCGCACCGCCACACCGGGCACGGAGACCGGAGACGGCGATGCGCTCTAACGGACTCACCGCATCGTCGTACACGCCGGTCGCCGACCTCGACCCGCGGCTTGCCGACGTGTTGCTGACCGACCTCAGGGAGCGCGGCGTGGCGGCCTACGCGAGTCCGGTCGAGTCGTCCACCACCTCCGGGTTCGACCGGCCGGAGTTCCGGGTCGACGTGCTCGACCGGCTGTTCGTCGATGCCACTCATGCCGAGACCGTGAAGGCGTTGCTCTCCGACCAGGATCCTGGACTGGTCACGTCCAGCGACGACCTCACCTGGGCACAGATCGTCGCAGGCTTCGACCGGCCCGTCGAGGGGGACGTACAACCGTGGCCGGTGACGGAGGATGTCGACTGGTCGACCCAGGACGAGACCGTCGAGGCCGAGGCGGGTGACCTCGGTCCGGCCGACCGCCAGACAGATCTCCGCAGGTGGCTGTCCGGTCGTGATGCCACCGCTGCGTCGTACGACGACCAGCTCGAGCTCAGCCGGGCGGCGTCGGACCGGTCCGACGCTGATTCCGACGACCCAGTCGACCGGGCGGAGCGCTTCGTCCCTGAGCCACCGCCGCCGCTGCCCAGGCTCGAACCGTGGCAGCAGCTTGCCTGGATCGGGCTGATCGGCGGCCCGGTGCTGCTGCTCGCCGCGGTGCTGTTCTCGATCCAGCTGCCGACCTGGATCACCATGCTCTCCGTCGGCGGCTTCATCGGCGGCTTCGTCACGCTGGTGGCGACGATGGATGACCGCGGCGACCCTGACGACCCCGACCACGGCGCCGTGGTCTGACGAGCCTCGCGTCCTGTGTTCACCCCTCTGGTTCTCGTGCTCGTCGTGCTCGGCGTGGTCGTCGCCGTGCTCGCGCTGGTCGATGTCGCGCGCGACCGCGAACCGGGCTGGGGTGCCGTGGGTGCCCTTGCCGTGCTCGAGGTCGGACTGGTCGTCCAATGTGTGCTGGGCTTCGTCGCACTCGCCGACACCGGCCGAGATGTCAACGGACTGACGTTCTCGGCCTACCTCGTCGGCACGCTGCTGGTGCCGCCGGCGGCGTTCGTCTGGGCCGTGACCGAACGCAGTCGCTGGGGCACCGCAGTGGTTGCCCTCGGGGGGCTCGCCGTGCTGGCGCTCGAGGGCCGTCTCAACCAGATCTGGGGAGCGTGACGTGAGCACCACACCGACCACACGGTCAGGCCCGGGGCGCATCCTGGTGGCGCTGTACGCCCTGTTCGCCGTGGCCGCGACGGGCCGGTCGACGGTGCAGCTCAGCCTGAAGGCGAGCGAGGCGCCCGTCCCCTACACGCTGTCGCTGGTGGCTGCCCTCATCTACGTGACCGCCACGGTCGCGCTGGTGCGAGGTAGCCGGCGCTGGCGACGGGTCGCCTGGATCGCGTGCACGACCGAGCTCGTCGGGGTGCTCGTCGTGGGGACGGTCAGCGTGCTGGTCATGTTCCCCGATGCCACTGTGTGGAGCGACTACGGCATCGGCTACGGGTTCGTGCCCCTGGTCCTCCCGGTCTTCGGACTCTGGTGGCTGTGGCACACGTCGACGCCGGCGGCGGCGCCTACGGCCGCCAGCGAGGAGGCGCCCAGCGCGTCGAGGTGACCACCTCTCTCGATGGGGTCGGGCACCCCCTAGCCTGTGGCCCATGAGCACGCAGGCGAGCGAGACCGTCGAGATCACCGGCCATCTGATGGACAGTGGGATCCTGTCGATGGTCCTCAACGACATCCGTGACTACGGCGGCGATCACGTGATCGAGAAGTTCGATCTCGGTCACGATGCCGGCGACACGTCCTACTGCCGGGTCAAGGTCACCGCCGACGACGAGGAGTCGCTGCAGCGCATGCTGATGCGCCTGCAGACGCGGGGGGTCAACCTGGTCGACCAGGGAGAGGTCACGGTCGCCGAGGCCGACCGCGATGGCGTCTTCCCCGACGGTTTCTACTCGACCACGAATCTCGAGACCAGGGTGCGCTACCAGGGCCGGTGGCTCGAGGTGTCCAATCCGGAGATGGACTGTGGCCTGATCCTCGATGTGGCCGGTGACTCGCCGCGCGTCTACACCCTCCCGATGTCGGACGTGAAGGTCGGCATGAACGTCGTGTGCGGCGTCCTCGGTGTCCGTGTCACCACCCCCGTGCCCGCCGGTGGAGCCGAGGCCGAGGTGTTCGGCTTCATGGAGTCCGATGTCTCGAGCGAGAAGCCGCAGACGCTCCTGGTGCGGCAGGTCGCCGACGGCATCCGGGAGGCCAAGGAGGCCGGCAAGCGCGTGCTCTGGGTCGGCGGTCCCGGCGTTGTCCACACCGGCGCTCAGCCCGCGATGGTGGCGATCGTCAACGCCGGCTACGTGGACGTCCTCTTCGCCGGCAATGCACTGGCGACGCACGACATCGAGTCGACCCTGTACGGCACTTCGCTCGGCGTCGACCTCGCGCAGGGCCGCGGAGTCGAGCATGGGCATGAGCACCACATCCGAGCGCTCAACACCATTCGCAAGTCCGGCTCGATCGCGGCCGCGGTCGAGCAGGGGGTCCTGACCGGCGGCATCATGCACGCGCTCGTCACGGGGGGCAAGGACTTCGTCCTCGTCGGGTCGGTCCGCGACGACGGGCCCCTGCCCGACGTCTACACCGATGTCATCGAGGGGCAGCGCGCGATGCGGGCCCAGCTCGAGAACGTCGGCTTCTGCCTGATGGTGGCCACCATGTTGCACTCGGTCGCGACGGGCAACATCCTTCCCGCGTCCATTCCGCTCGTGTGCGTCGACATCAACCCGGCCACCGTGGTCAAGCTCGCCGACCGCGGCTCGTCACATGCGCGGGGAATCGTCACCGACGTGGGGCTCTTCCTCGAGCAGCTGGCGCAGGAGCTCGTCCCGGGCTACACCCGGCCGCGCTGAGCCACGAGGGAGCCGCGCGCGAGGTCGGCTGCACCGATCAGACCGGCCCGGTTGCCCAGGTGGGCGCGGACGATGCGCGCCTCCGGCCGGTAGCCGCGCCCCGTCAGCTGACCGCGGTACGCCGCGACGGCGGGCCCGATCAGCAGCTCCCCGGCATCGGCAACCCCTCCCCCGATGACGAACACGCCCGGGTCGAGAGCTGCGGCCAGGTTGGCGATCCCGACACCGAGCCAGCGGCCTGCTTCTGCCAGCAGCTCGACAGCGAAGGGGTCGCCGGCCAGGGCCACCTCGGCCACCAGGAGTCCAGTGATCGCGGCGGTGTCACCGCCCACACGCTCGAGCAGCCCCGCAGCGGATTCGGACCCGGCCTCGGCACGCTGCCGCGCCTCCCGAACCAGGGCGTTCGCGCTCGCGTACTGCTCCCAACATCCGCGGTTGCCGCAGGGACACGGGTGCCCGCCCTCGACGACCTGCATGTGACCGAACTCGCCACCGAGGCCGAACCGACCTCGGAACAGCTGCCCCCCGAGGATGAGACCTCCGCCGATACCCGTCCCGAGGGTGACGCAGACGAGGTCGGGCTCGCCCTGACCGGCCCCGAAGCGGGCTTCCGCCCAGGCCGCACAGTTGGCGTCGTTGTCGATCCAGGTCGCGATGTCCACGCGCTGCTGGACCGCGTCCCGCAGCCGCTCGTTGCGCCAAGCGAGGTGCGGTGAGAACAACACCGTCGTCTGGGTCGCGTCGACGAAGCCCGCGGCACCGATGCCCACCGCGACGACCACGTGCCGACCGGCCAGCTCGCTGACAACATGGGCGATGGTGTCCTCCACCTCGGTCGCGCTGGTGGAGGGAGTTTCCATGGCCACCGCCTCCAGGACCCGGCCGTCCTCGTCGACGACTCCCGCCTTGACGACTGTGCCACCGATGTCGATGCCGATCGCCAGCATCGTCGCCATCAGGGCTCGGACCGGGCGAGCGCGGCGGCACCGATGATGGCCGCCTCGTTGCCCAGCGCCGCAACTCTCATCTCGGCGTGCGGCCGGTTGGCGGTGGCGGGCAGCGTGGCCTCGAACGCACGTTTCGCGGGGCCCATCACCAGGTCGCCTGCCTCCGCCACACCGCCGCCGATGACCACGAGTCCGGGGTCCAGCACGGCGGCCAGGCTGGCCACCCCCTCACCGAGCCAGCGGCCGAGGTCAGCGAGCAGCTCGATGCTGAAGGCGTCGCCTTCCTGAGCGAGGCGGGTGACGAGTGGGCCGTCGATGCGGCCGCGATCACCGTCCACCTCGCTCAGCAGGCGATCTACGTCAGTGACCCGTTCGCGGGCGAAACGCACGAGCGCCGAACCGCTCGCGTACTGCTCGAAGCAGCCTCGCTGCCCACATCCGCAGGGATGACCCTGCGGTACGACGCGGAGGTGGCCGACCTCGGCCGCGATTCCGAACGTCCCTCGGACGAGCTCGCCTCCGGCGACGATGCCGCCACCGACGCCGGTGCCCACCGCGACCATGAGCAGGTCGTCGGAGTCCTTGGCGGATCCGTGGGTGAACTCACCCCAGGCGGCCGCGTTGGCGTCGTTCTCGACGACGACCGGCAGGCCGAGCGCTTTTTCGAGACGGTCCCGCAGGGGCATGTCTCGCCAGGCCATGTTGGGGGCGAAGAGCACGGTCGCGCGGTCGACGCTGATGAAGCCGGCTGCGGAGATGCCGATGCCGACCACGCCGTCGTGCCGGGCGCGCAGCTCGTTCGCCACGTCGATGACCGCTTGGACGGTCGCTTCGGAGTCCTGCGCGGGCGTCTCGACTCTCGCCTTCTCGACGATGGCGCCGTCCGCATCGACGACTCCGGCCGCGATCTTGGTCCCGCCGACGTCGACTCCGATCGTCACTGACATCGCGCTCAGTCCTCGGGCGCGTCGAGGTCGATCTTCTCGACCGGATCAGGCGGGTTCTGCTCCGGCCGGTGTTCAAGTCCGTCCAGGAGCCCCTTGAACGCCAGCGCCAACGACACTGCGGCTGTCGCGAGATGCTCTCGAACCTCTGGCGTGGTGGCCTGGGCAGCGCGGGCGACCCTGCACAGCGGGCACCACTGGCAGGCAGGGTCGGCGGGGCCGTCGTGATGATGTCCGCCGTGATCTTCGTGCGTGTCTCCTGCAGAGCCCGCGCTCTCTGCATCGGCGGTGTCATGGTGGCCGTCGTGCTCACCGGCCCAGCCCTGCACGACAGCGATCAGCTTGGCGGCTTCCTCGGCAAGCGATCCCACGGGTTCAGAGCTCATGGGGATGCATTCTGTCCGATGACGGCCGCGTCTGCGCGACGGCCGTCTTCTTGGCCCGGCTTGCCCCGGCCCCCGGCGTCTGAGGAGCCGGCTTCCGCCGAGGCGTCGAACCGGACGACGAGTGCACCGTCCCGCATCGCCGCGCCGACGACTTCCGCGCGGCGCAGGGCCGCAGGCAGCGCCAACAGCCGCCGGTAGGAGCCCACGGTGACCACCAGCTCGTCTCCATGTCGGGCCAGGTCGACGTCGGCCCGGTCGGCCAACGGCAAGGCGAGGCGAAGCACGACCTCCGCCCCCGACCGGCGTACGTCGACCGGGTCCGGCCCGTTCGGAGCCGCGAACGCGTCCGTCTCGCCGTACAGGTCAGCCGCGAACGCCTCCAGCTCGGCCAGACCGACCGGCTCACTCGAGCGGTAGGACGCCCGCCACACGTCCAGCGGGGCGAACGACGACGACACCTCCGCCAGGATCTCCGTCTGCGCCGCCACCCAGGTCTGTCGCCAAGGGTCTGCCTCTGCCGTAGGAAAGATGCGGTTCGCCACCACTCCGTCGACGCGGTAGCCGTACAGCGAGAGGGTCGTCAGGGAGCGGCGAGCCTCAGCAAGGACGACGGCCTCCGGCGTCAGCACGATCCGGACCGAGGCCTCAGGTCCGCAGAGCACCTCCCGCACGTCGGCGAGGTCGGCGTGCAACCGCTCCAACGCGTCGAAGACCGAGTCGTGCGGCATCGGGACCCCGGCGGCACGCGTCAGGACCGGCTTGAGCACCTTGACCATGCGACGCTCCATCGGCAGCACGCGGTCCATGTACCACGCGAGCGCCTCCGGCAACGCGAGCAGCCGCAACGTCTCCGCCGTGGGGGCGCAGTCGACGACCACGAGATCCCAACGTCCGGACCTCGCCTGGTCACGCACCTCCAGCAGCGCCAGCACCTCTTCGGCGCCCGGGAGCACGGTGAGCTCCTCGGCTGCAATGGGGTCGACGCCCACGGAGTCCAACACGGTGAGCAGGTACCGCTGGATGTCGCCCCAGGAGCGCTCGAAGCGACGCTGGGCGTCGACCTGCTGGACGAAGAGTCCCTCCGCCACCTCGCAAGGATCACCGCCGACCACCACACCGAACGTGTCAGCGAGCGAATGGGCCGCGTCGGTGCTCAGCACCAAAGTCCTGAGGCCTCGCTGCGCAGCCAGCGTCGCTGTCCCGGCGGCTGCGGTCGTCTTGCCGACACCACCCTTGCCGGTGAAGAGAATGACGCGCACAGCCGCCGGGCCCGACGTCTGGACGGCCGTCAGAGCTGCCCCTCGACGCGCTTCTTCAGGCCCTTCAGCGCGGTGTCGATGATGACCCTCTCACCCTTGCGTTTGAGCATTCCGATCATCGGGATCTTCAGGTCGACGGCCAGCTGGTACGTCACTTCGGTCTCGTCGCCCTTGACATCCAGGATGTAGGCGCCCTCCATCGACTTCAGCACCGAAGCCTCGACCAGGGTCCAGGTGACCTGGCGGTCTCCGTCCCAGTCATAGGACAAGGTGTACTCGTCGCGGATCGGCGCCGCATCCAGCACGAACGCGACTTCGCCGGCCCGTCCGTCGTCATACTCCGTCAGCACGTCGGCTGACTTGACCCCTTTCGCCCATGCCGGGTACGACCCGAAATCGGCGATAACAGCCATCACGGTCGCCGGGTCGGCGGAGATCACGATGCTCGACGTCGTCTGGTCTGCCATCTCGGTGTTCCCCTTCATCGGCGCGACGGGTGAGAGGCCCCCGTCGGGGCGGAGGTGTCGCGCACTGATCGATCGCTGGCGAGACTACTCGCTCATGCCGGACGAACCGAGCAGCCCCTGGTGCCCGCCCACCTCGAGTCCCCCCGCACGGCGTCGCGATAACCTGCCGGGCGAGACCGGTCGACGTTGGGGAGGGCGAGTGCACGAGTACTCCGTTCCGACGACCTTCGAAGTCCCCGCGACGGGCAGTCTGACCGACGACATCGTCTCCCACGCCCGTGACTCGCCCGACCGAGTCGCCCTGAGCCGCCTCGTCGACGGCACCTGGGAGCACGTGACCGCGGCGCAGTTCCTGGCCGAGGTGCGAGACGTCGCACGTGGCCTGATGGCGACCGGGGTCGCCGCCGGCGACCACGTCGCCCTGCTGTCGAAGACCCGCTACGAGTGGACGCTGTGCGACTACGCGATCTGGTACGTCGGCGCCGTCACGGTACCGATCTACGAGACGTCGTCTCCGGAGCAGGTTGCGTGGATCCTGTCGGACGCGGGCGCGGTACTCGCCATTGCCGAGACCAGCGCGCATCGAACCATGATCGACGAAGTGGCCGCGTCGTTGCCCTCGCTCCGGCACATCGTCGAGATCGACGACGGAGGCCTGAGCAGGCTGGCCGCCAAGGATGACGGCACCGCCGTGACTGATGAGCAGCTCGAGGAGCGCCGCGCGAGCGTGAGCCCCGGCTCAGTGGCCACCCTGATCTACACCTCGGGAACCACGGGGCGGCCCAAGGGCTGTGTGCTCACGCACCGGAACTTCATGGTCGAGGTCGGTGTCGCGACCGACGTCCTAGGCGCGTTGTTCGAGCTTGACGATGCCAGCACGTTGTTGTTTCTGCCGTTGGCGCACGTTTTCGCCCGGATCATTCAGGTTGGTGCCATCCAGGCCGGGGTGCGGCTCGGACACACCGCCGAGGTGACACGGCTGCTGGACGATCTGGCGACGTTCCGACCCACGTTCATCCTCGCTGTGCCTCGCGTTTTCGAGAAGATCTTCAACTCCGCCAGCCAGCGCGCCGCGTCCGAGGGCCGCGGCAAGATCTTCGCGGCCGCCGTCACCGCCGCAATCGCCTACAGCCAGGCGCTGGACCGAAGCGGACCCGGCCCCCTGTTGCGGGCACGCCATCGCCTGTTCGACCGCCTCGTGTACAGCAAGCTGCGCGCCGCCGTCGGCGGACGGGTCACCTACGCGGTGTCCGGAGGTGCCCCACTGGGGGAACGGCTGGCCCACTTCTTCCGTGGGACAGGGCTGCCGGTGCTGGAGGGATACGGCCTCACGGAGACGACCGCCGCCGTGGCGGTCAATCTGCCCGATGCCCAGCGGATCGGCACGGTCGGCAGGCCGATCCCCGGCACCGAGATCCGTGTCGACGACCACGGCGAGCTGCTCTTCCGGGGCGGCCAGATCTTCTCGGGCTACTTCAACCACCCGAGCGCCACGGCGGCTGCCCTGGACGAGGACGGTTGGTTCCGGACCGGCGATCTCGGTGAGATCGACGACGACGGCTTCGTTCGCATCACCGGCCGGAAGAAGGAGATCCTCGTCACCGCCGGGGGCAAGAACGTGGCGCCGGCCGTGCTCGAGGACCGCATCCGCGCGCACCCCCTGATCAGCCAGTGCATGGTCGTGGGCGACGGCAGACCCTTCGTCGCCGCGCTCGTGACGATCGATCCCGAGGTGTTCGCCGAGTGGGGACGGGCGCACGGCAAGGCCGGCCCGATCGGCAGCTCGGTCCGCGACGCCGATCTGGTGGCTGAGGTGCAGACCGCCATCGACGATGCCAACCGCGCGGTGTCTCGTGCGGAAGCGATCCGCAAGTTCTCGATCCTCCCCGTGGAGTGGACCGAAGCGACGGGTGAGCTGACCCCGACTCTCAAGCTCAGGCGAACCGTGGTCATGAGCGCGTTCCACGACGAGATCGAGTCGCTCTACATGTAGCCCGACCGCGTTATGCGCGCGGTTGCATTCCGTAGTCGCACGTGCGCACTGAGTGATACGATTTATCAGTTTCGCGGCGATTTCACCCTCATCCGAACGGCCCATTTCGGACCGACGGTCGGCTCGTTTGCATCGTCGGATCAGCCAAAGGCCTGCCCGAGCCTGAGCGCGGAGATTACCTTGCTAGACGGGCCTTCCAGCACGAAGACCCCGCGTGCCCAACGGCACAACCGCTCCACCAGCACCACCAGCACCACCCCGCACCACCACCGAGAAGCACCCCACCAGCAACTCCGTCGCACCATCACTAGCCACCCTTCAATGCTCGCGTTGAAACGGCCGTAAAGGGAAATCATGGGACGCAGATCCGTATTGCTCATCGTCGCCATCGTCATCGCTGCGCTCGGCGCCACCTTGGTGTTCCTGTATGTCCAGGGAATCAACGACCGGGCCGTGGCTGACCAAGAGCCTGTCAAGGTGCTGTCTGCGACGAGCCAGATCGAGGCCGGCGAGACCATCGAGGCGGCCCAGTCAGCCGGCAAGCTCGACCTCGTCGACATCCCCCGGGCCAACGTGCTCCCGGGCGCATTGACCAGCACTGACTCACTCGCCGGCGAGATCGCGCTCACCACGGTCTACCCGGGCGAGCAGATCCTGCCTGGCCGCTTCGGCGTGCCCGGCTCTCGCCAGTCCCTGACGATCCCGGACGGGACCATGGCGATCTCGATCCAGCTCGACGACCCCAACCGCGTGGCCGGCTTCGTCGTCCCGGGTTCCAAGGTCGCGATCTTCGACTCGGCCGGCGACACCAGCTCCGACTCCGGTAGCTCGTCGACCAGCGGCATGTTCACCAGAATCCTGCTGCCTGAGGTCGAGGTCATCGGCGTGGGCACCACGACGATCCTCAACACGACCACCACGGACGCCACCGGCGCCCAGACCACCGAGCAGATCCCTTCGACGATCCTCACGCTTGCGCTCACCCAGTCGCAGGCCGAGCGGGTCATCTTCGCCAAGCAGAACGGCACTCTCTCGCTCGGACTCCTCAACGACAAGTCACGGGTGCGCCCAGGTCCGGGCGTGTCGTCCAAGAACCTCTTCAGCAGCTAAGGGCAGGCTATGACCGTCATCGTAGAGCTGGACTCCGGTACGGCTGAGGCTCTCACCTCAGCCGTCGGGGGCAACACGACCGTGGTCGCCGGTCTCGAGCAGGTTCGCCGGCACCTCGACACCCACCCGGGTGAGTACGCCGTGATCCTGGGCTCGTCCGTCGACCTTGCGGCTGGCGTCGCTCTGGCCGACACCCTCCGGGTCACCAAGCCCGCGCTGGGCGTCATCCTGGTCCGCCGCCGCGTCGACACGACAGTGCTCGCCGAGGCGTTGCGATCCGGGATGCGCGAGGTCGTCGAAGAGCGCGACCTCACCGGACTGGCCGAAGCGGTCTCGCGGGTCTACTCGTTGCACGTCGCGTTGACGAACGACGAGGGGCGCACGGACGACTTGAACGGGCCGAGCGGGAAGCTCATCACGGTCTTCTCCGCGAAGGGCGGGGTCGGCAAGACCACGGTCTCGACCAACCTGGCTTCAGCACTGGCCGATGGTGGGAAGCGGAACGTCTGCATCGTCGACCTCGACCTCGCGTTCGGCGACGTGTCGATCGTGATGCAGCTGTTCCCGGTCCATACGATCGCTGACGCTGCCGGGATCGACCGGAGGCTCGACCCTTCGGTCGTCGAGGCTCTGCTCACGGAGCACTCGCCAGGTCTCAAGGTGCTGGCTGCACCTGTGCAGCCGGAGGCCAAGGATCGCCTCAACGGTGAGACGATCGGCCAGATCCTGCGCGTCCTCAAGACCTGCTTCGACGTGGTCGTCGTGGACACGCCGCCTGCGTTCGATGACGCGGTGCTGCAGGCGTTCGACGAGTCCGACCTCATTGTGCTCGTCGGAACCCTCGACGTGCCTGCACTGAAGAGTCTCAAGATCACAGCCGAGACGCTCGGGCTGCTCAACCACCCGCGCGAGAAGTGGCGCTTCGTGCTGAACCGGGCCGACATGAAGGTCGGCCTCACCCCGGCAGAGGTTGAGAAGACGCTCGACCTCAAGATCGCCGCGTCGGTCCCGCAGTCCAACGACGTACCGACGTGCACCAACCAGGGTCGGCCGATCGTGCTCGAAAACCCGCGCCACAGCGTGTCGCAGGTCATCAAGAAATTTGCCGAGGACTGCATGTCGTCGGCAACCACACCCGTCAGTACCGAGCAGGAGGCTGAGGTCACCCCCGAAGCCAAGCGCGGCGGTCTGCTTCGTAGGAGGGCATCCAAGTGAGCCTCGCCGATCGTCTTGCCCAGGCCCAGCTCGACCGCGGGACCACCGCAGCAGCGACCCCAGCCGGGAACGCTGCGAACGGACAGCGTGAGCGCAGCCACTCCTCCGAGGACCCCTTTGCCGAGGTCAAGCGCACGGTTCACCAGCGCTTGGTGTCGACCATCGGGCCCAAGCTGTATGACGCCAACAAGTCTCAAGGAGAGCTCGAACAGCAGGTTCGCGCCACCCTCCAGGAGGTGATCGCCGGCGAGGACACCCCGCTCACGATGAGCGACCGGGTCCGTATCGCCCAGGAGATTGCCGATGACATCCTCGGCTACGGTCCGATCGAGCCCTTCCTGCGCGACTCGGACACGACTGAGGTCATGGTCAATGGTCCCTTCGACATCTGGATTGAGAAGGGCGGCAAGATCCAGCGCGTCGACGGCCGCTTCAACGACGAGGCGCACCTTCGCCGGACCATCGAGAAGATCGTGGCCAAGGTCGGTCGCCGCATCGACGAGTCGAGCCCCATGTGTGACGCCCGTCTTCCTGACGGCAGCCGCGTCAACGCAGTGGTGCCGCCCTTGGCTCTCGACGGCTCCATGCTCACGATCCGTAAGTTCTCTGCCGACCCCTACACGGTCGACGACCTCATCGTGTTCGGCACGTTCACTCCCCCGGTGGCCGAGATGCTCCGGGACTGTGTCAAGGGTCGCCTGAACGTCCTCGTCTCCGGTGGTACCGGCGCTGGTAAGACGACGACACTCAATGTCTTGTCATCGTTCATCCCTGCGGACGAGCGCATCATCACGATCGAGGACGCGGCTGAGCTTCGGCTGCACCAGGATCACGTGCTGCGTCTCGAGTCGCGCCCCCCGAACATCGAGGGCAAGGGCGAGGTCAAGATCCGCGACCTGGTCCGCAACTCGCTGCGTATGCGCCCCGACCGCATCGTCGTCGGTGAGATCCGCGACGCCGCCGCGCTCGACATGCTCCAGGCCATGAACACCGGCCACGACGGCTCGATCTCCACGCTGCACGCCAACACGCCTCGTGACGCCCTCGCGCGTCTCGAGACCATGGTGCTGATGGCGGGCATGGACCTGCCGGTCAAGGCCATCCGTGAGCAGGTAGCGAGCGCGGTCGACCTGATCGTGCAGCAGACCCGGCTCAAGGACGGTAGCCGCCGCATCACCTACGTGACCGAGGTCGTCGGCATGGAAGGCGACATCATCACGCTGCAGGACCTGTTCGCCTTCGACTACAGCGCAGGCTGGGACGAGAACGGCAAGACCAAGGGTTCGCTGCGCTCCAAGGGCCTGCGGCCGAAGTTCACGGAGAAGGTGGCCCACCACGGCGTCACGATCGACCCGCGCCTCTTCATGCTCGACGGACCAAGTCGATGAAGGCCGTGCTGCGGGCCTGCAGCACGGTGCTCACCACCGGGCTGATCGTGGCCCTCCCCGCCGGCGCGGCCCTCGCCGAAGAGACAGGCCGGATCGACAACGTGTCGACCCAGGGCTCAACGGTCAGCGTGCTGTACTCGTTGCCGGGTGTGCCCGACGACGTGAGCCCAGACCTGAGCTCTGTCACGGTCACCCTCGGGGACCAGCAGTTCGAGGCAACAGCCAAGCCCGCCAGCAGCTCCGCCAACACGATCAAGCGCACCGTTGTGCTGGCGATCGACGTCAGCGAGAGCATGGAGGGCGACGCGTTCACGGCCGCCCGTGAGGCCGCCACGGCGTACATCGACCGCGCCCCGAATGACGTCTACGTCGGCATCGTGACGTTTGCGGACAAGGTCGAGACCGTCCAGACACCCACGCAGAACAAGGGGGCGCTGGACAGGGCTGTCGCCGGCCTGACCTTGACGCGCACCACACACCTCTACGACGGCCTGCTCCAGGCACTGGACGTCTCGGGCACCGACGGGCAGCGCAGCATCCTGCTCCTCTCCGACGGCCGCGACACCACGCAGACGCCGCTGTCGACGGTCATCGCGGAGGCCAACAGCTCCGGGGTCCGTATCGACGCGATCGCCCTCGGCCAGAAGCTCACCGCTGACTCGCCCCTGCAGCAGGTCGCCGAGGCGACACAGGGCACGGTGACTGCCACGTCGAGCCTCGAGGAGCTCAAGAAGCTGTTCACCAGCCAGGCGACCGACCTCGCCCAACAGCTGGTCATCACGTTCGACGCTCCGACCTCCGCCAGCTCGGGCACACTCCAGGTGTCCATCGACGCTGACGGCCAGACCGTCACCGACGGCACGTACATCACCCTGTCCGCCGGCCAGGTCACCTCGGCCAAACCGTCATACACGAAGTCGAAGTCCAGCCTGCCGACCGTGTCTCGACCCGTTCTCATCGGCGGTGTCGGCGCTCTCTTTCTCGGCCTGGCGGTGTTGCTCGGATTCGGCATGACGCGCCTCACTCCCGCGGCGGCCACCCCGATGCAGCAGCAGCTGTCCCTGTACACCGTGCACGGGATGAAGCGCTCCGATCGCGGCAAGGGCGGTGGAGAGCAAGGCGCCCAGCAGCTCAAGGACTCCGCTGTCGCCATCGCCGACCGCATCATGGAGCAACGCGACTTCGAGGAATCGTTGTCACAGAAGCTCGAGCGTGCCGGTCTGAACCTGAAGGCCTCGGAGTGGTTGCTCATCCACACGGGCATCTTCTTCGGCGGCTCCCTCGTGAGCGTGATGCTCACCGGCGGCAACTGGTTCTTCATGGTGATCGTGGCCTTCGCCGGCCTCGTGATGCCGTGGATGTACCTCTCGATCAAGGAGTCGCGCCGGATCAAGGCGTTCCAGACCGGTCTCGCCCCGACCTTGCAGATCATCGCCGGTGCACTGCAAGCCGGCCTGTCCTTGCCCCAGGCGATCGACACGGTCGTCCAGGAAGGTACCGAGCCGGTCGCCGGTGAGTTCCGCCGCGCGATCATCGAGCAGCGTCTCGGCGTCGAGATCGAGGACTCGCTCGAATCGGTCGCTGACCGGATGGGCAGCCTCGACTTCAAATGGGTGGTCATGGCCATCCGCATCCAACGGGAGGTCGGCGGTAACCTCGCCGAGCTGTTGCTGACGGTCGCTGCGACGCTCCGGGAGCGCGAGTACCTGCGGCGCCAGGTTTCGGTGCTCAGCGCCGAAGGTCGCCTCAGCGCGTTCATCCTGGGTGGTCTGCCGCCGTTCTTCGTGGCCTACCTCGCGTTGGCCCGTCCGACGTACCTGGCTCCCATGATCCACACGCCGATCGGGTGGGGCATGATCGCCACCGCGTGCGTGCTCATGACGGTCGGCATCATCTGGCTCAAGCAAGCTGTGAAGGTCGTGGTCTGACATGTCTTCTCTCACCGCGGGTCTCGACCCGTCCATGCTGCTGATGCTGGGCGTCGGGGGCGTCTTCGTCAGCATCGGCATCGCGCTGACCGTCATCGGTGTCACCACGCAGGAGAAGAAGGCTGTGAGCCGGTCGCTGGCCGCGCTCGACGCAATGAGTGGCAACGGCCCGGATCTCTCCCAGGAGCTCGATCTGCCGTTCAAGGAGCGCGTCCTCGAGCCGATGATCGCCCGGTTCTCCAGGATGGGCCGCAAGCTCGCTCCCAGCGACGGCACCTCGCGCATCCAGCACCGCCTCGACGTCGCCGGTAACCCGATCGGCTGGACGGCCGACCGCATCGTCGGCCTCAAGACCGCAGGTTTCGCCGGGATGCTGCTGCTGAGTGTCGTCCTGACGACGATCGCCGGCACGTCGCTGATGTTCACCCTCGTCGCGGTGATCGGCATGAGCCTGATCGGCTACATGGCCCCGAACCTCTACCTGTACCAGCTCGGGTCGGACCGGTCGGAGCAGATGCAACGCGACCTGCCCGACGCGCTGGACCTGCTGACGATCTCGGTCGAGGCCGGTCTCGCCTTCGACGCGGCCCTGGCCCGGGTTGCCAAGAGCACCGACGGGCCGCTGGCCCAGGAGTTCGCGCGGGTGCTGCAGGAGATGAACATCGGCATGGGCCGCACCGTGGCCATGCGGGCCCTCGGGGAGCGCACGTCGATCTCCGAGCTCAAGGCCTTCGTCACCGCCATGGTCCAAGCCGACGCGTTCGGTATCCCGATCGGCCAGGTGCTCCGGATCCAGGCGGGCGAGATGCGCACCAAGCGACGCCAGCGGGCCGAGGAGAAGGCTCAGAAGGTCCCGGTCAAGATTCTGTTCCCGCTCATGTTCTGCATCCTGCCGACCCTGTTCATCGCGGTCATCGGACCCGGTGTCATCGGTATGATCACGGCATTTGCGCAGTCTGGGCAGTAATGCCGTCCACCGGATGGCCGCGTCCATACCGCTACTTAGGGCTAGAGGTCTGTAGCCTTAAGTAACTATGTTCAGCGAAACCATGCGTACTAGTCCTCACTCAGTGTCATGATACAACCATGTTGAGTAATGGCTTCCGACCCGCGGTGCTTCGCGCCAGGGTCGAGCTGGCGACGCGGAGCTTCTGCATCATCGGAGGCTTCGGACTCGCGTGTGTCACCGGATTCTCCCGTGACACCGCTGCCATCTTGCTGCTGCTCATCGCCATGTCCGCCGTGATGACCTGGTGGACGATGGTCGAGGGAGCCGACGACCGAGCCTACCTGCTGGCCCTCGGCGTCGAGGCCGTCTTCGTCGTGATGATCGTCGGCATGGCCGAGAACACCGCCGACGCCTACTTCATCTATGTTGCGGCTCCTCCCCTGCTGGCCGGCCTCGCGCGCGGTCTGCACGGCACGATCGCCGTGGTCGGAGCCGAGCTCGCGGCGCTGTTCGTGCTCCAGGTCCAGCTGGCCGGGACGGCGAGCAACCCGATCGACCGGGGCGGACCGTGGATCATCACCGGCTTCGCCTTCGGCATCCTCGGCGGCTGGATCCGCCAGCTGCACCTGGTGCAGCGTGACACCGCGCTCTCCCCGTACGCCTCGGCGCACCGCCTCCTCGGACAGCTGCGCACCATCACCCGCGACCTGCCAGGCGGGCTCGACATCGAAGTCGTGTCCGAGAACGTGCTCTCGACCGCAACCGCGGCACTGGGCGGTAACCGGGCCGCCCTGCTCCTCAGTCATGAGTCGGACCACCCCACCGTGACCGCCCACCGCGGCGACGACACCTTCACCGCCGGCCTGTTGACGGACCCCTTGATCACGATGTCGATGGGTCTGCAGCGGGTCATGCAGCAGCCCGAGCCGCACGGGCGCTCGAGCCACCGCTTCCGCGTCTGCATCCCCCTCGTCGTCGACCACCGCTCGATCGGTGCCGTCGTCGTCGACGGACCGACTGCTGTGCCGGACGAGATCCTCAACACGGTCTACGAGGCGATCAACGACGACGCGCTCCGCCTCGAGTCGGCCGCTCTCTTCAGTGACGTCAAAGCCGTCGCGACCGTTGAAGAGCGGCACCGGTTGGCCCGTGAGATCCACGACGGGATAGCCCAGGAGATCGCATCCATGGGCTACCTCGTCGACGACCTCGCGCGGTATGAGTGCAATCAGCGCCACCAGGAAGGGCTGGAGTCCCTCCGAGACGAGCTCACCAGAGTCGTCACGGAGCTACGGCTGTCCATCTTCGACCTCCGCAGCGGAGTCTCGTCGAGCGCCGGCCTCGGCTCGGTGCTGAGCGACTACGTCCGTGAAGTCGGACGCAACTCCGGTATGACTGTGCACCTGTCGCTCGAGGAGAGCCCTCGTCGACTTCGCCTCGATGTGGAGACAGAGCTCCTCCGCATCGGCCAGGAAGCCGTGACCAACGCCCGCAAGCACTCCAAGGGCGAGAACCTGTGGGTCACGTGCCGAGTGGAACCACCGTTTGCAGAGCTTCGCATCGAGGATGACGGCATCGGCGCCGTTGGGCCTCGTTCGGACCATTACGGCTTGGACATCATGAAAGAACGGGCCAGCCGTATCAACGCCGTCCTCACCATCGGCGACCGCGTCGGTGGCGGCACTGTGGTGTCCGCTGTTCTTCTGCCAGCGGAGACCGCAGCCCCATCCATCAATGGAGAATCCCATGCCATACACCGTTTTGTTGGTTGACGACCACGACCTGATCCGTCAGGGGCTCCGGCGCGCGTTCGACCGGAACCCGGACTTCAGCGTCACCGCTGAAGCATCCTCGGTCGGCCAGGCCATGAAGATGGCCGACGAGATGGTCCCGGACGTCGTCGTGTGCGACATCCGGCTCCCTGACGGCAGCGGACTGGAGGCCGTCCGCCGACTGCGCGAGCAGCGTCCGGAGGTAGGGCTCGTGGTGCTCACCATGTACGCGGGCGACGAGCACCTGTTCGCCGCCCTGGAGGCCGGCGCCTCGGCGTTCGTGCCGAAGGACGCGCCAAGTGACGACGTGGTCGCTGCAGCACGGCACGCTGCCGTGTCACCGCGGTCGTTCACAGCACCCGACCTCGCGAGTGCCATGCGCCGGCGCATGACACCGGCCGGTCCCCGACTCTCCCCTCGGGAGACCGAGGTCCTCGGCCTGCTCGCGGAAGGGTACGGCGTCGGCCCGATCGCGCGTCGGCTCTTCATCTCCGAGTCGACCACCAAGACCCATATCTCGAAGATCTACGACAAGCTGGGAGCGGCCAACCGCGCTCAGGCGATCATGAAGGCGATCCAGTCCGGACTGATCTCGGCTGAGAGCAACGCGGTTCCGCACCAGTAGGTGTTCCTGGGGACCGGCGCAAACGGCGCCCGGTCGGCAGTCAAGGTCCGAGCCAGGGCGTGGTGACCACGAGGTCCCGCGCCCTGGTTTGCCTGTCCGGAGACGATCGCCCGGTCACTCGTGCCGGCACGTCGAACGGCTTGGACTCCTTGGGCGCCACATCAGGGTTATATCGCGCAATTCGGCCCCTCCGATCGGCCCGGGCAGGTGACCGACCCCCCATGGTCTGTTCGGCCACCGGGATCCAACCGCCCGCCCGATACCGGACAAGTCCGAGATTCGTAACCATAGAGTGTGGCTGGAAATCCTTCCAGCACAGATTCACTCTCTGGGAGGACCAGAAATGCTCGACATGATCCGCAACTTCTCCAGCCCGACCCGCCGCAACGAAGAGGGCGCCTCGGCCGTTGAGTACGGCTTGCTCGTCGCCCTCATCGCCGCCGTCGTCGTCCTGGCCGTGTTTGCCATCGGCCAGGTCGTCAAGAAGGGCTTCGGCGACACCTGCGCCAGCATCAAGGCAGGCCAGACCACCGGTACGGCTGCATCTGGTAACTGCGCCTCCTGACGCAGCCCAAGCAAAAGCTGGGTGCGGGAACCATCGGGTTCCCGCACCCAGCTTTTCTTCGTCATCCCGGCACCGACCGACTCCGGCAGCTCTACCGCAACCTGAAGCAGATCCGCGCCTCGCCCGTCCGCCATTCGGCGGAACTCCGGCTGTTTTCCGAACGACGGGATGGCTGACCGACCCCCCATGGGCCGTTCGGCCACCGGGATCCAACCGCCCGCCCGATACCGGGCATCGCGTCGAGACGGAACGATCTGAGGTGGCTGGAAATCCTTCCAGCACAGATTCACTCTCTGGGAGGACCAGACACATGCTCGACATGATCCGCAACTTCTCCAGCCCGACTCGTCGTAACGAAGAGGGCGCCTCGGCCGTTGAGTACGGCCTGCTCGTCGCGCTGATCGCTGCGGTCGTCGTTCTGGCCGTCTTCGCGATCGGCCAGGTCGTCAAGAAGGGCTTCGGCGACACCTGCGCCAGCATCAAGGCCGGCCAGACCACCGGTACCGCTGCATCTGGTAACTGCGCCTCCTGACGCTGTTCACCTCGCAAGCAAACTCAGTCGGGGTGCGGGAACACACGTTCTCGCACCCCGCTTGATTTCCTACAGATGGGTGTGACCATGAACTTCTTCCGACGTCCAAAGCAGTCCGAGTCCGGCGCCTCGGCCGTTGAGTACGGCCTTCTCGTCGCCCTGATCGCCGCCGTCGTCGTCCTCGCCGTCTTCGCGATCGGCCAGGTCGTCAAGAAGGGCTTCGGCGACACCTGCGCCAAGATCAAAGCCGGCCAGACGACCGGCACTGCAGCATCCGGCAACTGCGCCTCCTGAGGCGCGCCGATGAGCAGCACCAGGGGGTGCGGGGGCATCTGCTCCCGCACCCCTGATCGCTTTAGTTGAGACGGGAAACGCCATGACCTTCTTCCGACGCACGCAGCAGTCCGAGTCCGGCGCATCAGCCGTCGAGTACGGCCTCCTCGTCGCCCTCATCGCCGCCGTGATCATTCTCGCCGTACTCGCCCTGGGGCAGGTCGTCAAGAAGAGCTTCGGCGACACCTGCACCGCCTTCAAGGCAAAGCAGACAGGGACCGCAGCCTCGGGCAACTGCGCCTCCTGAACAGCAAGACTCAGCCCACGTCTCCTACCAGCAGGCGACGAAGGCCCGCTGCGACCGCATCCACGTCACGCCCATCGACCACGACACGCACGGCGTCCGTCGCCGCCTCCGGCGCCCCGCCGGAGTTGCCGACCAGCAGTGGCAACCCCGAGGCCGCAGCCTCGATGAACACGATCCCGAACGCCTCTGGTTCAAGCCCCCACAACCTGGTCCGGCACGGCAACGCGAAGACGTCGGCCATCGCGTAGACCGCAGGCATGTCGGTCCAGTCGACCCCGGAGACGAAGATCACCGTGTCGCGCACATCGCGCGCGCGGGCCAGGCGGCGGAGCCGACGTCGCGCTGGCCCGTCGCCCACGACGACCAGCCGTGCACCCGGGGTGGCCGAGACGACATCCGGCCAGGCCCTGATCAACGTGTCCTGCCCCTTGCGCCGTACGAGGCGCGACGCCGAGAGCACGACGGGAGCGTCGGCCGCCAGCCCGAGCCGCGTCCGCCAGGCGGAGCCGTCCACTCCCGGGTTGAACCGAGTGCTGTCCACCCACGGCGACAGCCGCTCCATCCGGTCACGACCCGCTGGTGACAGCGCCGGCGAGATCTGCCTTCGGCAGAACTCGCTGACGTACGTCAGCGTGTCGACGTCGTCGCCGATACGGCGTAGCAGCTGACGCGCCAGCGGAACCCGGGCCCACCACACCTCGTGGCCGTGCGTGATCGCCGTGATCTGGCCGATGCTCCCCCCGCGACGCAAGCCCCGAGCAAGCAGACCTAGCGGAGCCGCGGCACCGAACATGACCCGGTCGCAGCCATAGCTTTCCGCAACGGCTCGCACGGCGTGTGCCACACGACGCGTCGGCAACAGGATGCGACTGCGATCGCGCACGACCGGAAAGTCGACAGCGTCGTCCAGTTCCGCCGAACCGTCCATCCGCGCGGTGTAGACCACCACGTCGCTGTTCGGCATCCGCGCACAGAGAGCGAACACGAAGTTCTCGATACCGCCACGGCGAGGCGGGAAGTCGTTGGTGATGACGAGCGTCCTCGTCACGGCAGCCTCCCGTGTTGCTCTTCCCAGGCGACACCCATCGAGATCCGGTCGAGGACACTCGGATGGCCGTTGAACCACCAGGCCAGCGCCGGGTCCGGCGTCAGGTGCGCCAGATTGTTGGTCGCCAGTCGTTGTTGCACGAGCAGGTACGCCGTCGGGTCGTGAGTCACCACGAGCGAGTGCAGGTCAGCACGAGCCTCCAGGTGCCTGCTCACGGCGTTCTGGACCGGTTCGGCAAGGAAGGAGCCCAGGACGACCAACGAGAGCACGAAGGGAACAGCGATCGGATCTCCCAGCGACCCGGTGCCGTTGCGCGTTCTCCACCACCGCGATCCCAGCAGCAGGAAGAGGCCGACGGTACCGGCACCTACGGCCACTGATGCCAGCACGGTTCCGGTCAGAACATCGTGCTCGCGGACGTGGCCGAACTCGTGGGCCACGATCACCTCGACCTGCGTGTCCGGACCTGCGTGCAGCAAGTTGTCGTAGACGACGAGCTGACGAGTGCTTCCGAATCCGGACACGTACGCGTTGTAGGCAGAACTCCGGCTCGACGCATCCGCAACGAGGACGTCCGACAGGTTCAGGCCGTCGCGGGCCGCATAGCGAAGCAGCTCCGTGCGCAGGGGTGACGACGGCATCGGGCTGACGCGGTTGAAGATCGGCCCCACCACCACCGGATACGCGAAGGAGGCTCCGAAAACCGCAACCATCGACAGCATGCTGGCCGCGATCCACCAGCGCCGAGGGAAGCGTTGCGCCAACCAGGCGCCCACGAGCAGGGCGACGCACACCACCACCATCGACAGCAGCCAACCGAACAATCGGTCCTGTGCCCATCCCCACCAGGTCTGCACCGTCATCCCGTAGTGCCGGGAGACGAAGCTGCTCCAGATTGCGAACGGAGCCGTGATCACAGCCTGGAAAGCCAGGAAGAGCAAAGCGAGGGACAAGACTCTGAGCGGCCAGGCCCGCACCCGACAGCACACCCAGCGACAGGCGGCCGTGCCGAGGCCACCGAACGCGACGGCCACGGCGCCAGCGAGGCTCGCGGCCAGACCCAACCAGGCTGGCCATTTCGCTGCGTCGTGAAACGCGTCTGAGCGGGAGACCTGCGTGGGGCTGAAGTACTGCTGCACCATCACGGGCGCTGTCGGGTTGCCGACCGGCAGTCGCCACGGTGTCAGGACGACGATGAGAACGACCAAGCCGGCACACAACATGACGAACGTGACCGCCGCAGCAGCCGGGCGGCGCCGGCTACCGACCATCGGCCAACCCCTTCAGGTAGGTGCGCCATTCCTGAGTCAATGCGGACAGCGACGTACCCAGGGTGTCGCGCACAGCTGACCTGACGGCATACGGTCGGTGAACGACAGCCTCGTAGAAGGCGACGAGTCGGCGGCGGCCGTAGTCACGTGCGATCACGCGCATCGCGAGCCAAGCCTGTTCGTACGCGACCTCGATCGCACCACCGGAGAACTCGGCGTCGCTCGGAAGATGCCGCGGGAGACCATGCCGCCGCAGGTCTCGCAGAGCCGCTTGTGCCGACACCGAGAGAGGTACGTCGACGGCGCCGACCCCGACGTAGTCGGCGAAACCTTCCGCCACCCACAGGGGCATGGTCACCGTGGTCGCGCCTGTCGCCACATGCGTCGACTCGTGCGTGATGACCACGTGCGCGCCGATCGGACCAAGGCCGTCGAACACCGTCGGGTTGACCACGATGGCGACCGGCGCGTCCGGACGTCTCGACCCGTCTGACGTCGTCGTCACGGCTGCGATTCGCGCGTAGGCACCTGGCGAGGTGGCCAGGAGGGACTCGAACTGTCGATCGGTGGCCGGCGCGTACGCGACGAGGTCCCCTCGCCACGACGGCAGCACGCGAGCCACGTCGACCGCGGCACGGCTGAGTTCCGCGCCGAGCTGCAGCGCGGCGCGCTCCGTCATCGCAGCCGCGAGCGCGTGCGCCGAGCGGCTTACGTGGAGACGTCCGAGCAGCCAGATCGGCATGCGAGCACCCTGGCGGGCGGTGATGCGAACGACGCGGACGCTGCCACCCTCGCGGTCGAATGTGTAGCTCAACGTGCTCCTGGCATCGGCCCGGTCAACACCGGCCAGCCGCCAGGCGATCTCGACGTCAGCCGTCCACGCACCGGCATCCAGAGGACGACCGTTCGGGCCGGGTATCCCCTCGGTGGCAGCGACATAGCGCGCGTTCAGCGTGGAGACGCCGAGGCGGCGCAGATTCGCGAAGGTCATGCCGGCCCGGTCCTGGGCTGAGCGACTCCCCTCCCAGGTGCGCCGGTATGCGGCGAGGGATCCGCGGCGCAGTAGCCTGTCCTGCCGAGCGAGCAGGGTCAAGGCGTCGGCGTCACGGGTACCGAGGTCCGACGATCCCGGCGCGCCTGTCGTAGCGGTGACCGTCTGGTTGGTCACCCGGTTCGGCGGCGGGGAGCTGTCATGCGGCACGACGATGGCAATGACAACCGCCGCGATGGCGACCGCGATGATGACGAGTCCTGCGACGACCTGGCGAGTGGGCGTCACTCCCGAGTCGTCGCCGTCGTCCACTGGCTCATCGTACGGCCGTGTCGGTCCCGACCCCTGGCGACGGGAGCACTCCCGCGCAGTGCGGAAGGGTCAGCGGAACGTCAGCCGACGCGCTGCGCGTGGTTGATCGGCATCGAGTTGAGCGGCACGACCTCGACGTACGAACCCGTGTGCGGTGCATGCACGATCTGGCCGTTACCGATGTACATGCCGACGTGGGACACGGGCGAGTAGTAGAACACCAGGTCACCGGGCATCAGTGACGAGATGGAGACCGGAGTGCCCTGGGTCGACTGAACGCTCGAGGCATGGGAGAGAGCAACTCCGGCCGCACGCCAGGCGTACATCGTCAGACCGGAGCAGTCGAAGGAGTCCGGACCGGAGGCCCCGTACACGTAGGGGTCACCGAGCTGATCCAACGCCGTCTGTACGGCGACCTTCGCGCGCTCGGAGGCGGGGACGTCGCTCACGGCGAGCCGGACAGCGCTGCGCGACGGCTGGGGCGTGGACTGCAGCTGCTGCAGGCGCGCCAACTGGGCTGCCTCCAGCGTGTCGAGGATGTCTTGCGCCTGCTGGGTTCGGCGGGCGAGCTCTGCCTTGTGCGAGGCGGCTTCAGCCTTGTCCTTGTTGATGGCGGCGAGCTCGCTGGCCGCCTGCTTCTCCTGGCTGCTCAACTGCCGTTGCCGCTGGGTGAGCTGGGTCAGCAGGGCCGTCTGCTGGAACTCGACCATGGCCTTGGACGCGACGCCGTCCATGAACGCGCTGGGGTTGTTGGCGACGAGCAGCGACGTGCTGGTCGAGAGACCGCCAGCGTTCTGGTAGTCCGACAGCGCCGTACCGACGACAAGGGCCCGCAGCTCCTCGACCCGGCTGCGCTTGTGCGCGACGTCGGCCTGGATGGCGTTGAGCCGCTTCTGGGCCGCCTTCATCTCGACGCGGACGGTGTTGAGGTCCTCCGAGGCGATCTCGGCCTGGTGGTTCAAGGTGTCGATCCGGCTCTTGATCTCGGTGATCGTCGGCTTCGAGCGGTCGGTGGCAGCACCGCCGCCGGGATCTGCGGCACCCGGCTGGGCCGAGAGCATGAGGCTCCCGATCAGCGCAGCGGCACTGACCAGACAGACGCGTTTGACGGACTGGGGCATGAGTCGTGTGTGGCCGTTCGACACTGGTCGACGGTCTCCCTCTGGCTCGCGGACACGGGCAACAGCACCCCCTCCCTGCTGATCTTTCGGTCATCTCCGGCACAACTGTGGGCGAACCCGGCCGGTGACAACGCGGATCACCCTACAGAGGACCGTCCGAGCCCACCAACTTCACCCCGGGGTTTCTCAGGATCTCTTCGGTTATCTTCGCCTCAGCAGTCACAACTGACACAAGTACCCCATCCGTCACAGTGGTGCGGTGCTCGTCAGTCGGCGTCGTGCCTCAGCCGCGTTCGACGTGCGACGAGTCGAGGCTGTGCACCATCCGCAGGGGCGGGACCAGTCCGGCCTGCGCCAGCACCTCGATCGCCTGTTTCTCGACGTCGTCGAGCTCGACACCGAACGGGGGCCCGCCGAGAAGCACGGTCACGACACAGTCGCCACATCCGATGCCGCGCATCGAGCATTGGTCACAGTCGATGACCGTCGGATCCTCATGTGTCTGGGGGCTCCGCGCGCCGCTGTCCGCAGGCCCGGGGCGGGCGTCGCCGCCTGCCGTCTGTGCTGCCATCTCGACCTCCACGCCTCCGTGCCGTCGACGTGCGTGCCGACGCATCCTTGTCACCGAGCACGCTAGACGGCACCACCGACAGTTCCGTGGGTCGCTGCTCAGACAGGCTCCAGCGGCTCCGAATGCCCGATCGGAGGAAGCAGCTGAATCGCGTCGCCGGGCCGGACCACTCCCCCACTGACCACGACGGCCATGACGCCGTCCTTCCGGATCAGCCTCCCCTGCACGTCATGGTCAAGCGTGGCGGCCATGAGACCCGGCTGCAGACCGTCGAGCTGGATGCACGGGTTGCGCAGCCCGGTGAGCTCGATGACCGCCTCGGCACCCAGTACGAGCCTCGTGCCCCGCGTCAGCGAGAGCAGATCGAGGCCCTCGGTCACTGGTCTGCTGAACGTCGGCGGGCGATCGGATCGACGTACCGACGTGAGGTGAATAACGATTTTGCCGGAGCCGGCTGTCTGCGGACCTCGACAGTCGAGTGTCGACTCGTTGACTCTTGGCGAGGCTGGCCACATTCCCGGGCGTCTTACCATGGTCAGGTGCGCCGACCCTCTTCGTTCAACCGATGGTGGGTATCGGTGTCTGGCGAAAGGCCGTAGCGGTTGATCGGAAGGTGCTTCCCCAGCGGAGCATCAACTGATGGCCCGATACACGTGCCACCGTTCGGGTACGCCCTTGAGCTCGTATTCTCCGGCATCCTCGAGTAACAGACCAGACCCGGCCGTCAGGTCCCTGACCGTCTGGGAGACTAGGACTTCTGACGCACTGGCCAGGGCTCCCACGCGAGCGCCGATAGTGACAGCGATTCCTCCCGCCTTTCCGTCGATCTGCTCAACCTCCCCGGTATGTATGCCGGCACGGATCTCGATGTCGAGTGCCCGGACGGCATCCACGATGGCCTGGGCGCACAGGACTGCTTGGGCGGGGCTGTCGAAGGTCGCGAAGAATCCGTCGCCCGCGGTGTCCACTTCGACACCGCGGTACCGGGAGATCATCGCGCGAGCGAACGTGTGGTGGCGCTCCAACAGCGCACCCCACGCGCGGTCTCCAAGGCCCGCGGCAGTGTGGGTCGACCCCACGATGTCGGTGAACATCACCGTGGTGAGAAACCGCTCGCGGCCCGTCAGGCCGTGCAGGCGCTGACTCCCAAACATGCGGATGTCCCGTTCGGGCCTCACCAACTGCAAGCGAGCGCGACCGGCGCAGTTCAGCAGTGCCTGCTCGAGTGGCTTGGCCCCTAGTCGCGTGGCGATCTCGTGCGCCTCGAGGATCGCCGACTGAGCACTTTCCGTCTCATCGTGAGTCAGGTGGCACTCGGCGGCATGGAGCAGTGCCCACGCGCGATCGTGCGGTACGCCGATGGCGTCCCAGGCGGCGGCGACCGACCGCCAGATGTCCGCCGTGTCCTCGTGCTGATAGCGGGCCCGCTCGGCCGCGAAGTGTTGTGGCCACGTAACGCCGAGCGGTCCTGGGGTGTAGAGATCGGCGGCCACGGCCTGAATGGTCTCCATGTGGCGATTAGACTCAGTGGATTGAGTGTCCGGGCTCCGTCCCTGCCTCCGGGTGCGGTTTGTCCCGGCCGCCTCGGCCGCCGCTGCGACGAGGACTGCCCTCCAGGCGACATCGGTCTCCTCTCGAAGCTCCGGGATCGCCCAGACCGGTGCGAGCAGCTGGCGCACCTCCGCCACATCTCCTTGCGCGCCCGCCACCATCGCGCGCACGATCCGAGCCCGACCACCGCGACCAATACTGACGAGCTCCCGTCGCTCGTCATGAGGGACGAGCGCCCACAGCTCGTCGGCCAGCTCAGCTGCAACGGCCACATCGCCCCGGTAGCAGGTGAGCCTGATGCTCTCTGCGTGGAGCTCGAACGCCGTCCAACCATGCGGGTAGGCTCTAAGAGCCTCCCCGAGCCAATGGTCGGCCTCGTCCCATCGGCCGAGCTCGACGAGGGCGTAGGCCAGGTTGCCAGCGACGTAGGCGAACAGTCGGCTGGACAAGGTCGCGGACGGGATACGCCGCATCGCTCGCTCCGCGATGGCGAGGCCCGCGGAGATCTCGCCACGGAAGCACAGGTACCAGCTGAGCTGTGCCTCGACGTCACTCACCCTCTCTGGAAGTCGTTCGGAAGTCAGCTTGAGCAGGTCATGCACAACCGCAAGAGCGTCATCGAGCCGACCCTCGGCCGCCAGGTTGTCAGCCAACGCCTGGCCGGCATTGAGCCTGGCGACCGGGTCGTTCTGGGCGAGCGCAGCCGAGGAGGCCCGCTCAAGCAGGGCGGACCTCCTCTCGGGCCGGGGGGATACACCTATCCGCCAGGCCGCATCGAGACAGCCGTTGGCGAGCCAGGGCCCGTCGGGTGCCCTAAGCAGGATGTCCGCCAATTCATCCAGTCGAGGCTCGAAGTCCGCGAGCAATGCTCGGTTCAGCTGCTCGAGCGTCCCCTGGCGGGACAGCTCCAAACAAGCGCGCCGCACGGGATCGTGATCGCTGTCGGGGTGACGGAGCTCCGCGTCGATGAGACCGAGCGCTACGTCCCAGTCGCCTGCAAAGTGTGCGCCGCGGATCGTGTCCATGGCGAGTTGGTCGCGCGTCCATCCTGACCGGGACCCGGCATCCGGAACTCGGTCCCACAACTGGAGCGCCGCGGCCAGCAGCGGCGCCCGCTCAGACGGGGCGTGGAACGTGGGGGCCAGGTTCACAGCTCGCACACACGCATCGAAAGCGCGCTCGACGTCACCGCTCCCGATCCAGTGGTGGGCGGCGGCAACAGTCGCGAGCCACGGATCTATTTCGTCGATGGAACCTCCTTCGCGAACCTCGGCCCAGGTTCGATGGCTTCGCCGCCGCCGAGCTGGTGGCACCGCCGCTGCGACCGCCTCCTTGAGCAGTGCATGGTGGAAGCGGTAACAGTCCGACGCAGGCTCTGGTTCGAGAACTCCCTCGGCGGCTGCTTCCTCCAGCGCGGCGTCCAGTCGGTCGTCGTCGAACGGGAGCAAACCCCGGAGATGGTCGAAGGAGAAAGACCCGTGGGCCAATGACGCGATGGCCACAAGGTCAGCACAGTCGGGACTCAGCCGCTTGACCCTTCCAACCATCGCAGCTTGGGGCGAGGCGGGGACCGGACCCTCCGCGGTGATCCCACCAGATACCAGCTCCTCGGTGAGGAACGGATTTCCATTGGCCAAGGCCAGCAAGCGGTCCATGAGCCTGCGGGTCGGCCGTTGTCTGGTTAGGTCGGCGACCAGCGCCGCGACCGCGGGGGCGTCAAGCGGTTGCAGAGCTATCGTCGACGTGTTGAGCGAGCGGCCCGTTTCCGTCGCGAAACGCGCGTAGGCTGCGCTGGGCGCGCTCGACCCGGTGCGCACCGTGTACGTCGTGAGGAAGCTGCACGAGGTGACAACCTTCGCGACGTACGCCAAGAGCTCCAAGCTTGACTCGTCGGCCCAATGGGCATCCTCGACGACAAGCCACACGAACGCCTCCGAGGCAAGTGCCTCGATGAGACTGGTGAAGCCGCCGAACAGGTCTTCTCGGCGCAGGCTCTCGAGCGCGGCACCCGGTTCGGGCGAGGTGAATGCATTTGCGATGGCCTTGGCACGCCTCGGAAGGCGCTCCGTTGGGACGCTGCCCCGCACGCTTGAACGCACTGCCTCCGCGACGATGCCGTAGGGAAGCTGGTCGCCCATCAGTGCGACTCCGTGCGCCTGCACGACCAACGCGTTCTCTGGTCGGTATCGATCGATCGCCTCCCACAACAGGCGCGACTTGCCCAACCCCGACTCTCCCTCGATGATGACCAACTCGGGGTTGCCCGAGCACACCGAATGAACGGCAACCGCCAGCATCTCGAGCTCCGCATCGCGGCCCACGAACTGCGCCTGCCGCCGCATGGCCATAAGACATTGTGTAACACACCCGGGGACGAGCACCAGAGAAGTGCGGCACCACCGACAGTTCCGTCGGGTCGCCGCTCAGACAGGCCCAAGCGGCTCCGACTGCCCGGTCGGAGGAAGCAGCTGAATCGCGTCGCCGGGCCGGACCACTCCCCCGCTGACCACGACAGCCATGACACCGGCCTTCCGGATCAGCCTCCCCTGCACGTCATGGTCAAGCGTGGCGGCCATGAGACCCGGCTGCAGACCGTCGAGCTGGATGCACGGGTTGCGCAGCCCGGTGAGCTCCATGACGCGCCTCGGCACCCAGTACGAGCCTCGTGCCCCGCGTCAGCGAGAGCAGATCGAGGCCCTCGGTCACGAGGTTCTCGCCCATCGCTCCAGGCGCCAGAGGAAATCCTCGGGCCGCCAGCTCCACGAGCAGCTCGCCATGGATGAGGTGCACCTGCCGAAGATTGGGCTGGGTCGGGTCACGACGTACCGGTGCGACCGGTGCTGGACCGTCGCGCCCGCATGGGCGTCCCCCGATACCCCCCACCCGGCTACCAGTGAGATTTCTGTCCACGCAGGCTTGGTGACCGAGTGAACGGGCGATGCGTGCACGCTGTGCACAGCTGGATGCCGAGGATGGCGTCCATCTCACTGTCGAGTGCTCCCGGACCGGGAGCACCCGGGTCACCGTCGATATAGCTCGGCGTCGCCGTCGAGACGCTTCCGTCGTAACCGTTGAGAATCCAGTTGGCGGTATCGCCGGTCGGGTTGGAGCCACCGTCGAAGTCGAGAATGCCCCAGTTGCCGGGCGCATAACCACAGCCGAGGTCCGTGTTGTCGAACGAGATCGTGAAATTGAGGCCCGTCGTCGCCATCAAGGTGGCGTCATTCTGGCAGACCGCGAACGGCCGAAGGCCGGTGACTGACCGAGCCGGCCCCACGACGGCCTTCGCCGACTGCGTGATCGGAATCTTCGACGCGCCGTAGATCTGTCCGAAGAACGTCGGCGAATCCTGCGTGCCGGTCACCGCAACGGTGAAGCCCACCGAGGTGCACGAAAAACTCAATCCGGCCGTGCCCGGTGCCAACGTTCCGCCTCGGGGCGTGTTGTTGGCGAAGTACTGCTCCGCAAGGGTCCGCAAGGAAGCGTCCGCGGCGGATGCCAGGGCCAGGCCGGTGCAGTTGATGCTCGGCGTTGACGTGGTGGTCACCTGGCGCGCAACGGCCAACGCGGCCGCGTCGGCGCCGTTCTGGACCGCGGCCTTGTTGGCATACGCCATCCCGAAGTCGGTCACGAAGGCCATGATGCCGATCAGCATCGTCGTCATCAGAGCGACCATCACAGCGACAGCGCCATCCTCGTGACGTCGTCGATCAGCACGGACAAGCCCGGTGTTCATTTGTATTCGCATCGGTATGTTCCCTGTCCTTGGAGGCTGAAGGAACCCGTGCCGATCGGCAGGAGTGACGGAGCATCGTAGGTCGCCGTGACGGACAACTTGCTGGTGTCGCTGGATGACTTGCACGGGAGCGCAATTGCCCCCGCTGAGGGGGTCACGGTCGAGCTGTTCGCCGCAGAGCTGCACACGGTTGACGACGTGGAGCCCGTAACGAGCTGGACGGTTACGCCGACCTCAGGCCCGCTCATGCCGATGGTGCCGGAGTTCCCACGCACCTGGCTGACCACGTCGGAGCAGGTACGGGCCGACACGATGTTGACGACCCCGTAGCGAGCGCCGTTGCGGGCGCCTCCCGACAGGGCGGCTGACTGCGCCATGACCAGCCCCCACTGGATGACGCCGAAAACGAGAAGGATCAGGAGGGGAAGGACCAACGCGAACTCCACGGCGACGGCACCGTGTTCGCCGCGCCGTACCGTCCCGGGTCCTTTGAGGAGGGGTCTCACCCTAGAAGCGTGTCAAGAGGAATCGCCCGGTTGGCCGAGAGAAGAGAAGTCTGACCGAACGGACGAAGGACGGCTCACCCCTTTAAACGCCACACTCTGCGTTAGTGTCCTCACAGACTGTCCTGAGCCGGGCTAACGGGGACTAATCCGAATGGCCAACCGCGTGCACCACTCTTCGGACAGAAAGCCCCCATCGTCCGCTTCCGTGCAGCGGATCGCCCCTACATTCAAACGCATGGCCGAAAGCACCCGTCGGCGGCTGCTGCCCAGCACCCGTGGCCGACTCACCGGGCGACGCTCCCAGCGTGGAGCCGTTGCCGTCGAAGCAGCGCTCATCACCCCGATCTTCGTGCTGCTCGTGTTCGGCATCATCGAGTTCGGCCTCATGTTCAAGGACTACCTCGCCGTGGTCTCCTCGGTCCGTGCCGGCGCCCGCATCGCCTCGGCAGAACCGCGCAACATCAACTTCGCCACCGACGCCGCAGCGCAGATCGCCCGCGAGGGCGCGGCACTCGACATGACGAACGTCACCGAGCTGTGGGTCTACAAGGCCAACAAGACCACGGGTACGCCGGTCGGCTACAGCGACTTCAGCAACTGCACGACGTGCGTGAAGTTCACGTGGGACAACTCCTCCAAGACGTTCGTGCAGAAGGCCGGCACCAACTGGCTCTACACCACCCAGAATGCCTGCGCCGGTGACCCGAACCACGACAGCATCGGCATCTACCTCAAGTACCGTCACCCGTCGGTGACGTCGCTCATCGTGAAGGACTTCGACCTGCAGTCGAGCACGGTCATGAGCTTCGAGCCCCAGCCCCAGACCTCGCCCTGCAAGTGATGAGGCAACGGATGCTGCGGCGACTCGGCGCACGTAAGCGCTCGGAGCACGGCTACGTCGCCATCCTGACGATCCTGCTCTTCACAACCCTGTTCGGCATGTGCGCGTTCGCGGTCGACGTGGGCAACTGGTACTACACCGGCCAACGAGCCCAGCGCGCCGCCGACGCGGCCGCCCTGGCGGGCGTCCCGAACCTTCCCGGCGACAAGACAGCAGCGTTCGCGGAGGCGCAGACCTACGCCAAGGCCAACGGCTTCGACAACGCCTCCTCCACGGTGAGCGTGGTCCCCAGCCTCGACGGCACCCCCACCCGGTTGCGCGTCACCACGTCGATGACCGTGCAGAACCAGTTCGGCATCCTGTTCGGCCTCGGCCACACCACCATCTCCAGGACCGCGGTTGCGGACTACTCAGGGCCGGTGCCCATGGGCAGCCCCTGCAACGAGTTCGGAAACGACCCGGAGTCCGCAGGCATCAAGAGCGTCAACTGCGCCGACACGGGCATGTTCTGGGCCAACGTCGGCGCCCCCCAGGCCCCCAAGAGGTCCGGTGACGCCTACCAGAACGGTGAGTGCGGCTCAGGCGAGGACGGCTGCACCGGCAGCACCAACAACGAATACGACAACAACGGCTACTTCTACCAGGTCACGCTGACCAAGCCGGTGCAGAACCTCACCTTGCAAGCGTTCGACCCCGCACTCATCTCCGTCGGCGACCTCTGCACCGACAACAACCTTTCCAAGGCGAAGACGCTCACGCCGGCGGAGACGAGTCCTGTGACGGACCCCGGCACGCGCTACGCAGACGGTCAGTCCAGCCCGTTCTGCACCGGCGACGTCCGGTTCGGCGGCACGGGCGAAGTGAGCACCAAGTTCACCGTGCGCGACCCCGGCCCCAACGCCTGGGACCCGCTGAGCTTCCCGATCGACCCCGGCTGCGCGCCGATCACGTACCCCGGCTACAACGACGACCTCAGCAAGGCGCTGGACAACGGCAAGAAGGAGTACGACGACATCGCGCCCGGGTACGTCGCGAGCGTCTTCCGGCAGTGGAAGACCTTGTGCACGATCCCGTATGCACCGGCGGGTGTGTACATGATCCAGGTCAACACCAACGGGACGGGCAACGACAACGCCAGTGGCCACAACCGCTTCGGCTTGCGCGCCTACTCGACCAGCGACCCCGCCGCTCGTGACGCCATCGCCATCGCCGGCTTCAACAAGATGGCGATCTACGCGAACTCTCCCGCGGCGAACACCAAGTTCTTCCTGGCCCAGGTCCCACCCGGCGCGGCCGGCCAGCTCCTGAACGTGCGCTTGTTCGACGTCGGTGACTCCAGCCAGCCAGGCGTGATCACCGTCCTGCCCCCTCCCGACTCCGGACTCGGCGGCTTCAGCGGCTGCCGGGGCTACGGACCGACGGGCGGGACCGGCGGAACGCCACTGGTCAACTGTTCGATTCCCGGCGAACAGCAGCTACAACGGCAAGTGGGAGCAGATCTCCGTCCCCATTCCTGCCAACTACACGTGCAACAACACCATCACGACCGGCTGCTGGTTGCGGCTGCAGTACAACTACGGTTTCGGCGCCCAGCCCACCGACACCACGTCGTGGACGGCAAGCCTTGAAGGCGACCCGATCCGACTGGTCGAGTAAGCGGCCCGTGGCGAGCCCGCGACGGGTCACCCGTTGGGACAGCACCGCATCAGCCGTTCGGACGGTTCGCGCGCTGACCAGGCCTTTCGGGGCACCCGCTGCCGTACATTCGACAGGCAACGAACCACGGCCTCGCCACGATCGTCGAGACCCCGCGAGAGATGGAATCTGGCCCATGAAGAGGGTTGACCGGCGAGCGGCTGGAGGTGCACGGCAGTGCTCGGAAGGCGGCTACGTCGCCATTTTGACCATTCTGCTGTTCACCACGCTGTTCGGCCTGTGCGCCTTCGCCGTCGACGTCGGCAACTGGTACTACACCGGCCAGCGGGCCCAGCGCGCCGCCGACGCGGCAGCTCTGGCGGGCGTCCCGATGCTCCCCGGTGACCCATCCGGTGCGTTCGCGGAGGCGCGGACCTACGCCAAGGCGAACGGGTTCGACAACGCATCCTCGACCGTGCAGGTCGACACCAGCATCGACGGCCAGCCGACCCGGCTGCGTGTCACCACCTCGATGACCGTCCAGAACCAGTTCGGCTCGCTGTTCGGTCTCGGACACACCACGATCTCCCGTACGGCTGTGGCCGACTACGCCGGCCCTGTGCCGATGGGCAGCCCCTGCAACGAGTTCGGCAACGACCCGGAGTCGACGGGATACCGCGGCACGACGTGCTCCGGCGTCAGCGGACAGTTCTGGGCCAGTGTGAACTCGCCCAGCACCGACAAGGGCAACGGCGACCAGTACCAGTCACTGAACTGTGGATCCGGGGTCGACGGCTGTTCGAGCGGCAGCAACACCGAGTACGAGCCCGACGGCTACTACTACACCGTCCACGTGACGCAGCCGACGACCAACCTCACGATCCAGGCGTTCGACCCGGAATGGGCCAACGTCGGTCTCACCTGTGGCTCGAACTTCGGCAGCGGCAGCACAGCGGCCACCGCCGCCCAGAACACCTGGGTCACTGACGAGGCCACCCGCTACAGGTCGGGTTCGTCCGAGCCCTACTGCACCGGTGACAACTCCTACGGCGGATCTGGGGTCATGAACACCCAGTTCTCGGTGCGGGCCCCCAGCCCCCAGCCGTGGGACCCCAGCACGTTCCCTGTCATCAGCGGTTGCCAGAAGACGTACGCCGGCTACAGCGGCGCCCTCTACACCGCGCTCAACAGGACCAGCGGGGGTTACCGGGACGACATCGCCCAGACCTTCCGTCGCTGGGACACGCTCTGCACGATCCCCTACGCCGTGCCCGGCGACTACCTGGTCCAGGTGAAGACGAACGGACTCGGGACCGACAGCACCAACCAGGGCAACCGGTTCGCGCTGCGCGCCTTCAGCACGACGGACTCGACGGCCAAGAACCTGGTGTCGGTCTCCGGCCGCGAGCGCATGTCGATCTTCTCCAACGCGCCGTCCGCAACCACAGAGTTCTACCTGGCCCGCATCCAGAGCGCGACCGCCGGCCAGATCCTGCAGATCAAGCTCTTCGATGTCGGCGACTCGACCCAGCCCGGCATCATCCAGCTGATCGCTCCCCCGGACTCCGGCTCGACGTTCACCAACTGCACGGCCACGGGAGCGAGCACCGGACCGAACTTGCCGACGTGCTCGTTCACGGTGACCAACGCCACTCACCAGGGCAAGTTGGTCACCATCCAGATCCCGATCCCGGCCAACTACTCGTGTGGCGACTCCGACCTCGACCAAGTGCTGGGTCCGGCTGCGGTATCTCTATGGAAGCGGATCGGCGCCCACCGACGTGACGTCGTGGTCGGCCAACATCTTCGGCGACCCCGTCCGTCTCGTCGAATAGTCCTCAGGCGAGTCCGAGAACCTTCACCATCGCGATCGACGCAACCGAACGGGCACCGTCCTTCGTCACGCTCTCGGCGACCTCGCGATCGGTCGACACGACGATCACGGGACGTCCGCGTCGGTTCGGCGGCCACGAGCTCGCGGATGAGGTCGTCGGCGATGACTCCGGACGGGCTGAAGCGCACCCGCACGTGGCGGGGGGACGTGACTCCCGGTGGGTGGGTGAGATCGGCACCGTCGAAGACGATCGTGGTCTCGATGCCCTTGCCGGCGATCAGCGCGGCGACCCCGCTGACCAGCCGTGACCGTTGCTGGTCGAGCGGCGCATCCGGCCACGCCGTCTTCGACACGTTGTAGCCGTCGAGGATGAGGTGGGCCCGCGGCAGCTCCAGCAGCCGTCTGAGCAGCCCCGGATCATCGGCCAGCAGTGCTCGCCCGATCGCGGCGGTCTGAGACGCCGCTCCGGGGTCGACAGCCGCCACCGTGTCGGCCGGGAGGAGGTCCGACGGCGGCAGGGCGAGCTCGCGACGCAGTCCGGACGCGCCCTCCATCACCGTCTCGAGCAGGAGCCGCAGCCGCATGTTCTCGCCTTCACGGTCGTCACGCAGCGCACGCCGGTTGGCAGCCGTGTCGGACTCGAGCTGCTCGATGCGTTGCCGCAGCCGCCGTTGCTCGGCGTCCGCCTCCCGAGCGGTGGTCTCGGCCTCCCGGCTGTACGGCATCGATGCCGGCGCGGTCGCGCTCGGCCGCGTCCTGCGCCTCGCGGAGCTGGACGCGGGTCTCGCCGAGCGTGCGGCGGAGCTGGGCGTTCTCTGTCTTCACCTGCTCGACCTGAGCGCGCAGCTTCTCGCGCACGGCCTTCGTCTCTCCCCGCGCGTGGTCGAGATCGACCTGCAGCTTCTCGATGGCGCCGGTCAGGTCGACCCCGCTCACCTCGGCTTCGGCGGCCTGGCGTTCGGCGCGACCGACCAGCTGCTGCCAGTGGTCGGGTCGAAGGATGTACGCGAGCGCCGCCGCCTCTCTGAGCTCGTCGTCACCGATCTCGCCTCCCGCCTCCACGCGAGCGGCGATCTCGCCGGCCGCCCCGCGGACCTGGGTGGCCAGGTGCTCGCGGAACTCCTCGTCAGCGTCGAGCGCCTGCGTGAGCTGGCCACCGATGAGCTTGCGCCGCTTGGCGGGCGCGAAGGTCATGGCTCTGCGCAGCAAGTGGCGGGACATGAGTCTCGGGCACACCGGCCAGCGCGTCCGACGCCAACGCGACCACCCGGCTGCGAACGGACGCCGGCAGCTTGTCGGGATCCTCCGACGCCTGCTCGGCCGTCACGAGGTGACCTCTCCGGGGCGAAGCACGGTCTCGACGGAGTCGTCGCGGCCGCACCAGCGGCAGACAACCGCCCGCACGGACTCCTCGAGAGTCTCGGTGTCCTCGACGCGTGGCTCGCCGGAGAGCTCGAGGTGCCAGAACTCCCGCGTCGTTGCGGTCCGAACCACATCAAAGCGGGTCAGATTTCCGCAGGCGCTGCACCGCCACCGCTGGGAGGGCTCGGGCAGAGGGGACATGCATGGACTCCTGGCTCGCGGCTGCGTACGACGTATGCCCTTCAGGGTAGTGGCGTGCTCCTGCGCCGCTGGACCAAACGTGTCGACCCTTATCGGCCGTTCGGTCATTTCACCCGGTCACCGGGCGTCACTGCCCCGCTACTCAACTAAATTCGAAGCAGCACCCCGAAGAGGAGCCGAGATGTTGACGAGTGCACGCGCACGCCACGAGCAGGCGTCGGCCCAGCCGACCGCCGACTCGGTGGCTGCGCTGCGCCCCGACCTCGGCGACACCGTCGTCATCATCCCCGTGTTCAACGAGGCCGCGGTCATCGGTGAGGTCGTCAGGCGCGTACGCCGCGACTTCTCCCATGTGGTCTGCGTCGATGACGGAAGCACGGACGACTCCGCTGCAGCCGCGACCGTGGCCGGCGCTGTCGTCGTCCGCCATCCGGCAAACCTGGGTCAGGGGGCCGCACTGCAGACCGGGATCGAGTTCGCGCTGTCAGACCGGCAACAGTTTCGCTTCTTCGTCACGTTCGACGCCGATGGGCAGCACCGGGTCGAAGACGCCGTCGCGCTCGTCGACCGGGCACGGCTCGGCACGTCCGACGTCGTGCTCGGCTCACGTTTCCTGACCCCGACCGGCCAGGTCCCGTTCGTCCGTCGCCTCGTGCTGCGCGGCGCAGTCGCCTTCACCCGGGTGACGACCGGCCTTGCCCTGACCGACGCCCACAACGGACTACGCGTCCTCAACCGCGCGGCCGCGACCGCCATGAAGCTCCGCCTCACGGGGATGGCGCACGCCAGTGAGATCCTCGAGGTCATCGCACGCGAGCGGCTGACGTACACCGAGTTGCCGATCGAGGTGCTCTACACGGACTACTCCCGCGCGAAGGGACAGTCGTCCGTCAACGCGCTCAACATCGTGTTCGACCTGATGGCGAACAGGGTGCGGGTGGCCCGATGATCAAGGCAGTGCTGATCGTCGGCCTGGTCGGCTTCAGCGTCGTCGAGCTGCGTGGCAAGGCCAGCGCCGGTCACCTGGCCCTGCGCCGACTCGTCGCGTTGCTGATCCTGCTGCTGGGCGTCACCGCCATCGTCTTCCCGAACCTGGTGACGAAGCTGGCGAACCTCGTCGGCGTCGGCCGCGGTACCGACCTCGTGCTGTACGCGCTCGTGCTGGCCTTCCTCTTCAGCACCGTCGGGCTGTACCAGCGGATGAAACGACTCGAAGACCGCTACGTCGACCTCGCCCGTTCGGTCGCCATCGACCGCGCCCTCGGTACCCGCGACGGGTCAGCGACGGACGCCGGTCCCGCGGATCTCACGGAGCAGAGCCGGATTCCCGCAGCGACCGCAGGCAACGTCCGGTGAGGACCCCGGCCAAGCGCATCGCGCTGATGTGGCTCATCGGGTCCCTCCTTCTCCAGCTCGCCTGGATCTCGGCCCTGCCACCGTTCGCCGGCGTGGACGAGTTCGACCACGCCTACCGCGCATCCGCCGTCGCCCATGGTCAGATCACGAACGGCCACATCGCCGCCACCGACGGCCGCGGTGAGCTCGTGGTCGTCGACCGGTCGATCGCCGAGGCTGCGCGTGCACAGTGCGAGGCGCGCACCTATACCGGACCGGACAACTGTCGACCCGTTGCGGACGCCGGCCCCGGCATGGTCACGATCGCGAGCGCAGCCGCGTCGTACAACCCCGCCTTCTACTTCGTCGTCGGGAAGGCCGCCCAACCCTTCGACGGTGCGTACGCGCTCTACGTCATGCGACTGGTGGCGGCGCTGCTGTGCTCCCTCTTCCTCGCCTTGGCCGCCTGGCTGACATGCCTGTGGGCACGCACCCGGTGGCCCCTGGTCGGCCTGATGGTGGCCTCGACCCCGGTCCTGGTCTACAGCGCCTCGATCGCTAGCCCCAACGGCCTCGAGATGTGTGCTGCGCTCTCGGTCTGGGCCGCCTTGTTGGGACTTTCACGAACCGACCGCGGCGCCGCTCGCCAGCGCCGTCTGCTGCTCTGGGCGACGCCGGGAGCCGTGGTGGTGGCCACGATCCGCACCATGGGTCCCGCCTTGCTCCTGCTGATCGTCGCCACCTGCGTCGCCGTCATAGGAGCACGCGCGACGATGGGCGTCGTCCGACGCCACCTCACGGTCATCCTTCCTGTCTCGGTGACTGTGCTCGCCGCGGCCCTCGCCAACATTGCCTGGACCATCACGCAGGCACCGAACGCAAGGGAAGGGACCGCGCTGGTGCCCCTGCAGGATCCGGTGCTGAACAGCCTGCAGCAGGTTCCGCTGTGGTTCTTCCAGTCGATCGCCGCATTCCCGAGTCGGACCGAGCAAGCACCCTTGGCGGTGTACCTGCTGTACATGGTGGCGTTCTTCAGTGTCCTGATCCTCGGGTGGCGCTCGGCCGGTCGTTCGCGTCGCCTGGCGGTGCTCGTCGCAGGCCTGTTCACTGTGGCTCTGTCCGTCGGCGTCAACTCGTACTTCTACTCGACCGACGGCGACATCTGGCAGGGACGCTACGGACTCCCGTACGCCGTGGGAATCGTGCTGATCGGGGTGCTCGCTCTGGACGAGGCGCGCTGGTCGCCCGTGCGCAGCCGATCTCTGCTGCGGGTCGGCTGGGCGGTACTCACCGCAGCACAGGTCGTCGGAGTCACCTCGGTGGCGCTGAAGATGATCGACAAGGGATCCGTCGTGGACGACCCGGTCTGGGTCTACCACTCCCCCGTCATGATCGCGACGCTCACCGTGCTGGGCTGGTCGTTCTGGGCCTTGGCCATCAAGCGCTTCGTCCGCGGCCGGTCCGACGAGCTCATCACCGCTCGGGTACAGGAACATCTCCGCACCGCCGTCCTCACCCATTGACCCTCTTCGTTGAACCGTGAGTTGTGGCCCCTTGAACCGTGAGTTGTGGCCCCTTGAACCGTGAGTTGTGGCGCCCCTAGGGAACGAGCGTGTGAGCGAGCAAGGTACGCACGGCGCCACCCTTCCGTGCCCCCACGGCCCGCGGCAGCAGTGACGCGGCGTTCAGCCGTGAGGTCAGGTGCCAGCGCGCAGCTCGAGCGGCTCTGTTCCACCCCGCCTCCCGGCACTGGGTCGCTGCCGTCCGGAAGAAGTCCCGCTCCTCGCGGAAACGAGAGCCGGCGACAGCGCGCACCGCAGAGTCGCTGCTGAGGTGCCGGCGATACTGGAACACGACGGTCGGGTCGACCACCAGAGATCGCCCGCGGTGCGCAACGTCGAGGATCAGCGCGAGGTCCTGCACCACGTCGAGTCCGCGGCGGAACCCCGTCTCCTGGATGAGACGCCGGTCCCAGCACAGCGACGGGAAGTAGGTCCAGTTGCCGCGCAAGACACTGCGAGCCAGGTCCTCACCGACGAGCTCGACAACACCGGACGCCGACGGTGCGAGGCGGGCCTTCACTCGATCAGCTAGCGGGCTCGCCGTCTCGCCGTGTTCGTCGATGATCTCCACTCCCGGCTGGAACACGCCCGCCCGTGGCCAGCCGGCGATCAGAGACCGGAGCCTGGCGACGTACCCGGGCAGCATGACGTCATCGGCGCCCATGACCACGACGTAGTCGGCCGTGGCCAGCTCGAGGGCGCGCCGATAGTTGCCGTTCGCGCCGAGATTCGTGGCGTTGCGCTGGTAATGGATGCGCGGGTCGTCGCGCGTGCTGAACCATTCGGCCACGGTCGGATCGGGGTAGTTGTCGTCCACGACGTACATCGTCCAGTCGGTGTCGTGCTGACCCCGCACGCTGTCCACGGCCACCTGCATGAGGCCGACATCGCCGTAGTACGGCAAGAGAATGTCGATCGAGGCGTTCGGCTTCCCCGCCTCCACAGAGTCCACGCAGTCAGTCAACACGACCCCTGCATGTCACCACGATATCGACACGAGTCGATGCGAGTCTGTCTCCGTGCCCCTAGGAGCCAGCAAGTCACTCTCGACGATCGACTTCCGTTCCGTGTGTACCGGCGGCTGTGCGGCGCCGAGGACATGCACTCCCACTACCGGTGGGATGCGGTCAAGCCATTCATCGACATGACGGCTGCCGACACCCTCGAGGTGGGAGGGGGTGACGGTCGAATGGCGTTCGAGGTCGCGGACGACCCGAGACACTCGGGTCGCATCCTTGTCACCGAGTTCGATGCCGAAAGTGTGGCTGAGGCCGAGGAGATCGCGAGACGAGGCGGCTACACGAGCGTCCAAGTGAGCCAGCAGCATCTACGGCAACTTTCGAGTGAACAGCAGTTCGACCAGGTGCTGGCGATCGACGTTCTCGAGCACATCGACGACGACGGCTTGGCAATCCGTGAGATCGCAGCCGCTCTCAAACCCAGCGGTCGTCTGGTCATCTCTGTCCCGACGCCGAACTATCCACGGGTTTTCGGCCGTGCGTTTCACGAGAAGCTCGGCCATGTCCGCGATGGTTACTGGTTGTCCGACCTCGAACGACTGCTCGCTCAGTCGGGTTTCACGGTGACCGAACACCGGTACTACACGCTGACCTGGGTCTCGAGAGCCTGCCGACTGTTCTACAACGCTGGAGTGCCCTACTTCGTGGGCGTGCTCTGGGCCTCCCTCGTGAGGCCGATCCTGCGTCGCACTGAGCGATCGAACGCCTCGAGCGACGCAGCTTGTAGCCTCGCTCTGGTCGCCACCAAGACCTGAGAACCAGCGCGTCGCGCCGGTTTCGTCGGTGGTCACACCTACCGTTCGATGCATGGGTACGCTCCTGGACGCCGTCGACACCGTCGCGGCATCCGGCGTACCTGCCGGCGGCTTCGCGGTCCAGCAGACGTTCGACGAGCTGGGCACGTCGTTGCGGGAGGCCACGTTCGTGGTCGTCGACCTCGAGACGACCGGTGGGTCGGCGGTCGGCGGTTCATCGATCACCGAGATCGGGGCGGTGAAGATCTGTGGCGGCGAGGTGCTTGGGGAGTTCCAGACCCTGGTCCGGCCGAGCGACCCGATCCCACCATTCATCTCCGTGCTCACGGGCATCACCAACGCCATGGTGGCCGGCGCACCCCGCATCGAGAGCACCCTCCCGGCGTTCATGGAGTTCGCCCGTGGCGCCGTACTCGTCGCACACAACGCCCCCTTCGACATCGGTTTCCTCAAGCACTACTGCGGGGTCGTCGGACTCCCCTGGCCGCGGGTCGACGTGCTCGACACGGCCAAGCTCGCGCGACGGGTCATCACGCGCGACGACGCACCCAACTGCAAGCTCTCGTCGCTGGCGCGACTGTTCAACGCCACAACCACGCCCAACCACCGTGCTCTGTCTGATGCGCGGGCCACCGTCGACGTGCTGCACGGATTGATGGAGCGGCTGGGCAACCTCGGTGTCCACACGCTCGAAGAGCTGTCCACGTTCTCATCGCGGGTCTCGACGGCCCAGCGTAAGAAGCGCCACCTCGCCGAAGGGCTGCCCCATGCGCCCGGCGTCTACCTGTTCCGCGACAGCCGCGACCGGGTCCTGTATGTCGGCACGTCCAAGGACCTGCGCTCACGCGTGCGCACCTACTTCACCGCCAGCGAGACTCGCTCCCGCATGGGTGAGATGGTCGGACTGGCCAGCTCGGTCCAGGGCATCGTCTGCGCCACGCCCCTCGAGGCCGAGGTCCGTGAGCTCAGACTCATCGCCGAGCACAAGCCACGCTACAACCGCCGGTCGAAGTTCCCCGAGCGCGTCAGCTGGGTCAAGCTGACCGTCGAGCCGTGGCCGCGCCTCTCACTGGTCAAGCAGGTGCTCGATGACGACGCCGACTATCTCGGCCCGTTCCGCAACCGCCGTTCGGCCGAGGCCGCGATGGCCGCACTGCACGAGAGCTTCCCGATCCGGCAGTGCAGCGGCCGGCTCCCCCGCCGTCCGAGTCGCAATGCCTGCGCCCTGGCCGAGATGGGCCGTTGCCTTTCCCCGTGCGACGGCACCGCCAGCGAGGACGCCTACACGATCACCGTCGACGCGCTGCGACGCACGCTCGACAGCTCACCGGAGGCCGTGACGGAAGCCATCCGGCGGCGGATGGACCTGCTTGCGGCGACCGAACGCTTCGAGGAAGCCGCCTCCCACCGCAACCGGATGACCACGTTCCTCCGCGCCGCCGCCCGGTCCCAGCGCCTCCGCGCCCTGACGGGCTGCCCCGAGATCGTCGCCGCCAGGCGCACCGAATCAGGATCGTGGGAAGTCCACGTCGTGCGGCACGGGCGGCTGGCTGCGGCCGGCGTCATCCCCCCCGGCGTGAGTGCCCGCGACTGGACCGACCAGCTACGAGCAGGCGCCGACACGGTCATCCCGGGCCACGGCCCCGCCCCAGCGGCCACCCCGGAGGAGTCCGAGCTCGTGCTGCGCTGGCTCGAGCATCCTGGCGTACGCCTGGTCCACGTCGAGGGGGTCTGGTCCTGCCCGGTGCAGGGCGCTGAGTCGCAGCGACACCTGCTCGACAGCATCGCCACCTCACGCGAGTCGCTGGTGCCGTTCGACGCGCCGCGTCTCTCGAGCACGCTGTCGCGGCCCGCACGCTGACCGGCTCCGCCGCGCCCGGGCAGGACACCCGGCCCCGACCCCAAGACTTCGGCGTGCGATAGACAGGGGGTATGCCTGAGATCCTCCCGTACGGCGCCTGGCCGTCCAGCGTCACCGCCGATCTGCTCCTCTCCGCTGCCGGTGTCGACCTCACGATGCCGCGCGTCGACGGCGCCGACCTCTACTGGCTCCAGGCTCGGGCCAGCGAGGGTGGACGCGGCGAGGTCGTGCGCCGTACCCCTGACGGCGCCCTCGTGAGCGTCACGCCGGCGCCGTGGAACGTCCGCTCACGCGTGCACGAGTACGGCGGCGGCGCCTACGCCGTCCGCGGGGGCATCCTGGTCTTCGCCAACCTGGACGACCTCCGGCTCTACCGGATCGACGTCAACCAGCCCGCATCCGTGCCCGCACCGATCACACCGGCGGGCGTGCACCGGTACGCCGAGCCCGTCATCGACCTGCGCCACCGCCGGGTCATCGCCATCCGCGAAGACCACACCGACCCGGCCGCTCCGGTCAACACGCTCGTCAGCCTCGACCTCGACGGCGAGAACGTCGATGGTGGCAAGGTCATCGTCGAGGGGACCGACTTCGTCGCGGCCGCCGACCTGAGCCCGGACGGCGATCGGCTCGCCTGGGTCAGCTGGGACCTGCCGCGCATGCCGTGGGAGGCGAGCACAGTTCACCGGGCTGACCTCGACTCCCACGGCGGACTGTCCTCGGTCTCTGAGGTCACCGGCGGGTCGACCTGGGTACAGCAACCACGGTGGGCCCCGGACGGACGCCTGTTCTTCATCGAGGAGCACGACGGCTGGGCCAACCTTGCGGTGCTCGACCCGAAGGCCTCCGACGCGACACCGCGACGTTTCGTGGCCGAGGGGCTGGAGTTCGGCAGCCCGAACTGGTTTCTCGGAGCACGCGACTACGACTTCCTGCCCGACGGACGCGTCGTCGCCGCGGCCTGGGACAGCGGCATCGCCCGGCTCGTCGTCATCCATCCGAGGGACGGATCCAACGCGCCGCTGGACAGCGACATCGTCGCGATCGACGGCCTCTCCACCATGCCTGACGGCCGCATCCTCAGCCTGACCTCGACACGCGAGACGTCCAAAGCGGTCGTCATCCTGACAGTCCCGGACGGCGCTAACGCAGCTCATCCAGGAGTGGACACCCTGGTGACGTCGAACGATCTCACCCTCGACGGGGCCATGACCAGCCTGGCCGAGAGCGTGACGTGGACCAACTCCCAGGGCCAGACCGTCCAGGGGTTCTACTATCCGCCGGCCCAGGTCGACGTACACGCCCCGGACAGCGAACGCCCACCGCTCCTGGTCGAGTCGCACGGGGGGCCGACGTCGCTTCACACGGCCTCTTTCAAGCTCGGCTTCCACTACTGGACCAGCAGGGGGTTCGCGATCCTGGACGTCAACTACGGCGGGAGCAGCGGCTTCGGGCAGCGTTACCGGGAGCGACTGAACGGGCAGTGGGGCGTGGTCGACATCGACGACTGCGTGACCGGTGCGCTGGCCATGGCCGAGCAAGGACGCGCGGACCGGCAACGGCTCGCGATCCGGGGTGGTAGTGCTGGTGGGTACACGACGCTGCGCGCCCTCACCGCGTCGGACGTCTTCGCGGCCGGCGCCAGCCACTATGGCATCGGCGACCTTGAGTCACTGGCCAAGGAAACCCACAAGCTCGAGTCGCGATACCTCGACTCGCTGATCGGGCCCTACCCCGAGCGACGGGACCTGTACGTCGAGCGCTCCCCCCTCCACCATCTCGACGACCTGAGCAGCCCGATGATCATGTTCCAAGGAACCGAGGACAAGGCGGTGCCTCCCAACCAGGCAACACGCATGGCCGAGTCGTTGCGCGCCAAGGGTCTCCCGGTCGCTCTGGTGATGTTCGAGGGCGAGGGCCACGGTTTCCGGCAGGCCGCCAATATCAAGCGCTCCCTCGAGGCCGAGCTGTACTTCTACGGCCGCGTCCTCGGATTCGAGCCCGCCGACGACATCGACCCCGTCCCCATCGACAACCTGCCTGCTCGATGACCCACCCGACGTTCAATCGTCGTCGTCATCGGGGGTCGGACCCCAGTTGGGGCGGAACTCGAAGAGGTCGAGCTGCGACACGGGGCGTTTGTCCTTGCCGTTCCACCGCATCCGCCAGATGTCACCGTGCACGATCGGATCGGACTCCAGGTACTTGAACCTGACGAAGGTCACCTGACGACCGTCGGGAGACCAGGCCGGGTTGAAGTTCTGGACCGGCAGCGACGTCGGGGACGTCAGGAAGCGCACGCGGTGATCGCCCTCGCACTCTGCGGACGCGGTCGCGATGGCCTGTGACTGACCTGCAGGCGCCCCCTGGCCATAAGTCTCGAACACGAGGAGATCCTTCGTCGGCCCACTGGTTGCCGGTGAGACGTCGACGAGGTCGGCATCAAGCCACCACGGGGTCAGTCGGCAGCTGTCGCTCCCGTCGAGATTCATCCGGAAGACCGCGATGTGATGCCGCGTGTTGCTCCCACGAAGGAACACCACATAACCGGCCGGCGCGAACTGCGCCCACCCGTCCTCGAAGTGACCATCGATGCGATGCGGACTCACGCGGGTGACGTGCTCGCCCCGCAGATCGGTCCGCCACAGCGCGGCTGACGCGGCATTGCCGTCGTGGTCGATCGGTCCCACGATGCGCGAGAACAGCAGGTGACGACCGTCCGGCGTCCAGGTCGGCTGATTGGCCGAGAAACACGGGTCGACACATCCGACGTCCAGCACGCGCTCCCCTCGGCCGTTGGCTCCGACGATGCCAAGAGTTCCCACCTCCCCGTACGTCGGGTCGGGGACATCGCGCTCGAACGCCACCAGTCGGCCATCCGGAGACACCTGCGGGTCGAAGTCGTGCACGCCCTCGCCCGGGTGGGTCAAGGCGCGCACGTGATGCCCGTCCGGGTCACTCGACGCGATCCGGGAGGCGCTGAAGTCGAGATCGACGAACTGCGACCAGACGATCCGTCCACGCGAGAAGTCGTCATCGTCAGCTACCCGGTCCCGTGAGAGCAGGAGATGGTGCCCTCCGGCCGAGCCGTCCTTCGCCGCGTCCGCAGCAGGGCCAGCGGCCAGGGCTGCGCAGACGACCAGCGTCGCGGCGGCGACGGCGGCGGTCCGGTTCCCTCGCCGCCGCCAAGGCCCGATTCCGATTCCGTTTCCGTGCGCACGCATGATGTCTCGCCCCGTCCTCGCCTCGCACGTCGAGGCTCAATGTGAGTGTGCTGACCTCACCAGATGTGGTAAATCCCTAGTTCTAGGGATGTGTTGGTGCCACTATCGACAGATGACCAGCACGGTCATGGGGGCCCGTGCCCAGCTGCTCGATCTGGTCGGACGGCCCGCCTCCGGACCTGACTTCGGCGCAGCCGTCGCCGACGTCGTACGACCCCTGCTTCCCTTCGACGGCTGGTGCCTCTTCGGGCTGGATCCGGCGAACGGTCTCCGCACGTTCCAGTTCGGAGGTAGAGGGACCGAGCACACGGTCGAGATGGCCGCCAATGAAGCCTTCCAGGACGATGTGAACAAGTACGCGGAGCTTGGTCGCTCCACGGTATCCGTGGGCTGGTTGGCGCGAGACCACCCACGAGCGGACGGGAGCTTTCGCTTCAACGAGATCATGCGACCGCAGGGCTTCCACTCGGAGCTGCGCATAGTGCTGCGGGACAGCGGGCGGGTATGGGGTGCGCTGACCCTGTTCCGTGATGACCGGCGGAGCTCCTTCGGAGATGCCGATGTCACCACCGCGTCGCAGGTGTCCGCCCCGCTGGCCAGCGCCGTGCGCTACCACCCCACCCGGCGTTTCCCCGGTGTACCCGCACCGCTACCTCCCGGGGTCATCCTGCTGAGGGACGACAACCAACTGGTCGCGTCGGACGAAGCGCGGGCCTGGCTCGAGGACCTGGTCCCCGGAGGGCTCGACGAGACCCACATCGACGACGTGACGCGGGTGGTCTTCGACGCCGCGAACGTCGTACGCCGCGGGAGCTCCCCACCGCACACGGTCGTTCGCACGGTCAGTGGCAGGTGGCTGTGGGTCCAGGGGACCCGCCTCAACGACGATGGCGTCGCTGTCGTGATGCAGTCAGCGTCCATAAGGCAGCTGCTCCCCACGATCTCGCACACGCACGGGCTGACGCATCGGGAGGCCGAGGTGCTGGAGCAGCTGGCGTCCGGACTGGCGACCAAGCAGATCGCCCGCGGCATGGGGTTGTCGCCGTACACCGTCAACGACCATGCCAAGGCGATCTATCGCAAGTGCGGGGTCACCGGCCGCGAAGAGCTGTTCGGCCGCCTCACCTGATGGACGGTCTGCGGCGGCGAAGCCGCGCAGACCGGCTCAACAAGCCACCCGCACGTCACCTCACGATGGACGGTCTGCGGCGGCGAAGCCGCGCAGACCGGCTCAACAAGCCACCCGCACGTCACCTCACGATGGACGGTCTGCGGCGGCGAAGCCGCGCAGACCGGCTCAACAAGCCACCCGCACGTCACCTCACTCGGACAAGCCGCTCGAGCGCGGCCAGACCCTCGGGGGTACCGGGCCAGTGGCGGTCGATCACGTCGCGGCCCGACCGACGTACGACGGATCTCAGCGTGACGGCCACGACGATCGCGTCGTCGGCGTACCCGACCACCGGGATGAAGTCCGGTATCACGTCGAACGGCATCGCCAGGTAAGCCAGCAGCAGCCACAGCCGGACGCGGACGCCAACGGGGAGCGTCGCGTCACGCGCCAGCCGGGACAGCAGGCGCACGACGTCCGGCAGCAGCCGCAGGAGCTGTTTCATGCTCGTCGCGTCGGGTCTGATCAGCCAGAGCGCGATGACCAGCAGCAACCAGACCAGCAGCAGCCCCAGCACGACTCCGCCGATCCACTGCCACCACACATCGGCATCGTGCCACGGAACAACCTCGGCTGGGTGCCTGGGCGAAGGAGGCCCGCGACAAGCAGGGTCTCGGGGTGCGGGCGGTGTGCTCCTTCTACGGCTGCTACATCCAGCGGCATCGTCAGTACGCCGACCTGGTCGCCTGAGCGATGACGGCGGTGGCTGCCACCACCGTCCGGTCGCCGAGGGTTAGGCTCGGCGGCATACCGTCCCGTCGAACGAGGAGTCGCCGTGATCACCGCGATCGTGTTCATCAAGGCCGACGTGGCCCAGATCCCCGAGGTGGCGCAGCAGATCGCGTCCCTCGACGGCGTGAGCGAGGTCTACTCGGTGACCGGTGGCATCGACCTGATCGCACTGCTCCGCGTCCGTAACCACGACGATGTCGCCTCGCTGGTGCCCGACCAGATCAACAAGGTTGCGGGCGTGCTGTCGACCGAGACGCACATCGCTTTCCGCACCTACTCCAGTCACGACCTCGAGGCCGCGTTCTCCCTCGGCGTCGAGGAGTGATCCCGCTCGAGCTCGTCGAAGCAGTGTCGAGTGCTCAGCGCCTCTGATGGTCGGACGTCCCCGAGTGCGTCGCTGGGTCACCTCATCTGTCACAGATCGAGTGCCTCGCGCAGGTGCGGACGCGCCAGCATGCTGAGGCACCATGCGAAGTGGCCGTCAGTGCCTGATGGGCTGAAGCAGTTGCTGGTCGCGAGTGCGTAGGCAGAGCGATAGATCAGCAACCGGCGCGGCTCATAGCCGAAACGGTCGACGATGGCCTCGTCGAGCATGGCCTCGTTGACTGCGGCACGCGGTCCGTACATGTCGTAGATGCTTGCTGTGATCGCGGCGTCGAACGCGGAGTCGCCCACGGTCGTGAGGAAGCCGAAGTCGAGGGTCGCCACTGGTCGGGTGGCGTCGTCGACAAGAATGTTGGCTGGGATGAGGTCACCGTGAATCAGGCTCGGGGGCGCTGGCTCTAGTTCGGTGAGGCACGCCAACGTGGCTGCTACGACGGCATCCAGATCATGGATGCGAGACGACAGCGGTCCTCGGAACTTCTGAGCGCGTCTCTCAACCAGATCAGCAAGCGATTGCTCGAAGGGCCGTCGTCCATCGAAAGCGGATTCGCCCTCAAGGACAGGCAACACCCTCATCGCGTCCGTTGGCACTACCCGTGCAAGCGCGTCAAGGACGTCCACGACGCACGCGGTAGCGGTGGCACTGAGGTGGTACGCGTCGTCGCCCATCGAGTCCCGCAGCGGCCGCCCTTCCAGCCGTGCCTCGACGGTGGCGGCCTGGCCGTCCAGCTCCAACACGCGATGGATACGGGGGGTCATGACGGCGGGTTCGGCCAGTGACAATGCTTCGTAGAAGGAAGTGAGGGTCACCAGCGCGCGCCCCGAGCGGCTGTGCCAGATCTTGGCGATGAGACCATCGCCGAGGTCGACCACGGTCCCTTCCATCCCGGACCCCAGCACAGATCCTGGTCGAAAGCCCTCGTCGCTCAGAAGGGCGGCCCACCGGGCGATCTGGTCCTGTTTCACCGACAGACCGTCTCACGGGCAACACCGGGGCCACCACCACAATTCGAGTCGCTCGCTCCTGCCGCAGTTCCGCGCCAAGCACCGGCAGGCGGCGCCCAAGCCGCAACGGCAGGTACCCGTGTTGCGCTCATCTACGCCGACTCCACTCAGCGCGACGCTGCGGCGAGCCAGCTCTCGAGCTTGGCCCTGGCGGCGCCGGAGTCGACCGCCTTGGCGGCCCGTTCGAGTCCGGCCGCCAGCCGCTCGGTCATCGTGCCTGCCTCGGCGGCGTACGCCGCTATGCCGGCAGCCGCGTTGAGGAGCACCGCGTCGCGGACCGGACCCGTCTCACCCTCCAGCAACCGGTGCACCACCGCCACGTTGAACGCCACGTCGCCGCCCTTGAGGTCGGATGGCTGCGCTCGGGCGACCCCCAGCTCAGCCGGGTCGAGCTCGTGCTCGGTGACCGCTCCGTCGACGATGGCCCAGATCTGTGAGGTGGTCGTCGTGGTCAGCTCGTCGAGCCCGTCGTGCCCACGGAATACGAAGCCGTCGACCCCTCGGTTGGCCAGCACGCCGGCGATGATCGCCGCCATCCGCGCGTCGGCCACGCCGACCGCCTGGGCCGCCGGTCGAGCCGGGTTGGCGAGCGGCCCGAGGAAGTTGAACGTCGTCGCGACCCCCAGCTCGCGACGGGGCACCGCGGAGTGACGGAGGGCGGCGTGGAAGACCGGAGCGAAGCAGAACGTCAGACCGATCTCCTCCGCGAGCTCACCGACGCGCTGTGGCGTCAGGTCGAGGCGCAGGCCGAGCCCCTCGAGCACGTCGGCTGAACCGCACGACGACGAAGCCGCGCGGTTACCGTGCTTGACGACGGGAACACCCGCGCCGGCGGTGACCAGAGCAGCCATCGTCGAGATGTTCACAGTGTGCGAGCGATCGCCGCCCGTGCCCACGATGTCGACCGCCCGAGCGGCGTACTCCAGCGGCGCTGCGAACTCGTACATCGTCGAGACAAGGCCCTCGACCTCGTCGACGGTCTCGCCCTTGGACCGTAGCGCCACGGCGAAGCCGGCGATCTGCGACGGAGTGGCCTCCCCGGAGAGAATCTGCCGCATGGCCCATGCCGTCTGGGCGGCGGCGAGGTCGCGGCCGGCGATGAGCCCGGACAGTACTTCTGGCCAGCTCTGGTCCGACGGGCTCGGTGGGGCGCCGCTCTGGGCAGGTCCGGTCATCGGGGCCTCAGCCGGTGGTCAGGTCGGCCCGGGGCCGGAGCAGCCGGATGACGTTCTCGGCCAGCGCGATCGGATCTATCGGGTGGGGCACCGCGGCCTCCGCACGAGACCACGTGGCCAGCCAACCGTCCTCGACCCGTCCGGTCAGCACGAGGATCGGCGGACATTCGTAGATCTCGTCCTTGAGCTGTCGGCAGATGCCCATCCCCCCTGCAGGGACCGCCTCGCCGTCGAGGATCGCGAGGTCGATGCCGCCGGCGTCCATCGTGGCGATGACGGCGGGCTCGGTGGCGCACTCGACGTACTCGACGTCGGGCAGGTCGGGGTGCGGTCGCTTGCCGAGGGCGAGCATGACCTCGTTACGGGTGTTCGCGTCGTCGCTGTAGACCAGCACCAACATGGTGGACCTGCCTCGTCGTACTGAGAATGCGTCGATCAGACGCCCGTCTGGACCTGGGACCGTGTGGGCCGATGCTACCGGGACGACGTGGAGTCCGGTGCGGCCGCCTGCGCCACCTGGGCAGCCCGCGTCGCCTCCGCCTCCTCGCGGTCGAGCTGCCGGTCGACGCGTTCGGCCTCGCGGAAGCTGTGGCGCACCCACTGCACGAACAGCACACCGAAGATGACCAGCGCGACGATGTCGCCGCTCCCCCACAGGATCGAACCGGCGATCTGTTGGTCGTCGGCCGGCGTAGGTGGCCAGCTGCGTCCGAGCGACAGGTACCAGTCGCTGGCGATCAGGTTCTTCATCGACATGATCGTCACGCCGAGGAAGGCGTGGAAGGGCAAGGTCGCCAGCATCGTGAGCATCCGGAACGGGTGGGCCACACGACCCGGCACCGGATCGAGTCCCAGCAGCGGCCAGAAGAACAAGCAGCCGATGATGACGAAGTGCAGGTGCAGCAGGTCGTGCAGCGCCGTCGATCGCAGGGTCGCTTCGTAGACCGGTGAGAAGTAGAGCACCCACGGTGTCAGGACGAACAGCACGAATGCGACCGGCGGGAACGACAGGACCGCCGCGACCCGACTGTGCAACACCGTGAGCAGAACCTGTCGCCCACCGCGTGGCAGCGTGCGCAGCGCCAGCGTGATCGGAGCCCCCAGCGCCAAGAAGACAGGTGCCAGCATGGAGAGGATCATGTGCTGGCCCATGTGCATGCTCAGCAGCGTCGTGTCGTACGTCGCCATCGACGACGTGGTGGCCACGGTCAACGAACCCAGTCCGAGGCCGCAGAAGGTCAACGTACGGGTGACCGGCCACCGATCTCCCCGGGCGCGCAGCCGATGGACGCCGAACAGGTAGAGCGCGCCGGTGAGCACGATCAGGCTGACCGCGACCGCGTCGAAGGTCCAGGCGGAGAAGATCCGATCGAGCGTCAGGGCGGGAACCGCCACACCTTCGTCGCCGTGGGCCAGGAACGTCACCTGACCAGGGTAATCCTGGCGGATCGATGGACCCGGGGGGTGGCGTTGCGCTGGACCTGGGACCCGGTCGAGGCTGCTCCGGTAAGACCCTATGCACGGTCGGGGGGTCGCTGTGTGCAACGGCGAGGGTTGAGGACATAATGTCGTTCGTGGTGTCTACGACTGCGATCTCCGCTTCCCGGCTGCATGGTCAGCACGACCGGCCCAGCATGGTCAGTGTCGGAACCATCGTCTGGCTGGCCAGCGAGCTCATGTTCTTCGCGGCCCTGTTCGCGTGCTACTTCACCATCCGTGCTGTCACGCCGGAGCTGTGGGCGCAGGAAACCCCGAAGCTCAACGTCCCGTTCGCCTCGATCAACACGACCGTGCTGGTGCTCAGCTCCGTCACGTGCCAGCTCGGAGTGTTCGCGGCCGAACGCGGCCAGGTCGGTCGCACCGGCGGGGTGCTGGACTTCCGGGCGTGGGGCCTGCGTGAGTGGTTCGTCCTGACCTACGTCATGGGGTCGTTCTTCATCGGTGGGCAGGTCTACGAGTACTCCGAGCTGATCCACGAGAACGTCACGATCCCGTCATCGGCGTACGGCTCGATCTTCTACCTGGCCACCGGTTTCCACGGCATCCACGTCACGGGTGGACTCATCGCGTTCCTGTTCGTGCTCGGCCGCACGTTCATGGCTCGAACGTTCACCCACGAGCAGGCCGTGACGGCGATCGTCGTCTCGTACTACTGGCACTTCGTCGATGTGGTGTGGATCGGACTGTTCGCGACCATCTACCTGCTGAAGTAGCGCCGTGCAGCCCCCGCAGTACCTGAACGAGCCAGCAACACCCGTACAGACCCTGCTCAGACGAACCACTGGGCCGGACAGAAGGGACCTGACTTCGTGAAGTTCCTGTCGACCAGACGCCGACACCCGCTCGCCGGACTGGTCGTCGTACTGCTCGGCCTGGTCGTCACCGCCGGGCTCTACTCCGCATTCCGTCCCGCGGTCGCCGGCGAGACGAGCAAGTCCGACGCCCAGCTCATCGCCCAGGGCCGGCAGCTGTTCACGGTCGGCTGCGCGTCCTGCCACGGCCTCAACGCCGAGGGCATCCTGACCAAGGGTGGCGGCAACTACGGTCCGCCGCTCATCGGTGTCGGCGCAGCAGCCGTCGACTTCCAGGTCGGCACCGGACGGATGCCGGCCCAGCAGCCCGGTACGCAGATGCCGCAGAAGACGGTCGTCTACACCGACCAGGAGATCGAGGCACTCGCGGCGTACGTCGCATCGCTCGGCCCCGGTCCCAGCATCCCCGATGCCGCCGAGCTCGACACCAGCAACGCCAGCGTCAGTCGAGGCATGCAGTTCTTCCTCACCAACTGCTCGGCCTGCCACAACTTCGCCGGTCAGGGCGGCGCGCTCCGCAGCGGTCGCTACGCCCCAGGCCTGATGAACGTCTCCGACAAACACATCTGGGAGGCGATGGTCACCGGACCTCAGCAGATGCCCGTCTTCTCCGACGAGGTGCTGACGCCTCAGGACAAGCGGGACGTGGTCGCGTTCGTCAACTCGCTGCAGACACAGACGGCGTACGGCGGTGACTCGCTCGGAAGCCGAGGACCTGTCACCGAGGGTCTGTTCGGTTGGTTGATCGGGATCGGGAGCCTCGTGCTCGCCGCGGTGTGGATCGCCAACAACGGTGCCCGGGCTGGGAAGAAGAAGGCATGAGCACTCATCGCGGAGAAGGCGAACTCGAGGCGCAGAACGCTGCATCGACCGAAGGGCCGATAGCGAACCCCGGACTGCCGGAGCACGAGCCACGGCCGACCGATGTCGACCCCGCCCTGGAGCGGCGGGCCGAGCTCCAGGTCGCCGGCATGTTCCTGTTGTCGGCGGTGCTCCTGGTGGCCTTCGCCGTCGCGTACTTCACGGTCGAGAACGGCCCCGACGGCGACGTGGTTCTCGGGATGGGCGCGTTCAACCTCTTCATCGGCCTGACGCTCGGTCTGGCGCTGCTGCTCATCGGGATCGGGCTCATCCAGTGGGCCCGCAAACTCATGGGTGACCACGAGATCATCGAGTACCGCCACGGTGCGGCCTCCAGTCCTGAGGACATCGAGGAGTCGCTCGGGGCGTTCGAGATCGGAGTCGAGGAGTCGGGCTTCACGCGGCGTACGCTGATCCGCAACAGCCTGCTGACCAGCCTCGGACTGCTCGGCATCCCCACGGTCGTCCTCCTCCGCGATCTCGGGCCGCTGCCGGGTGACGCCCCCGCCAAGACCGTCTGGAAAGCCGGCGTCCGCGTCGTGAACGACGTCTCCGGTGCACCGATCAAACCCAGTGACATGGTCGTCGGTCAGCTGGTCAACGCCGAGCCTTCGCTGTTCTTCGAGAGCGAGGACGCCAACGGCAACGTCGTCCCGGCGGAGTACGAAGGCGTCGAGCTGCAGAACGCCAAGGCGAAGGCCGCCGTGATCATGGTCCGGATGGATCCCAGAGAGATCACCCCCAGCGCCAAGGCGAAGAACTGGGGCATCGACGGCATCTTGTGCTTCTCCAAGATCTGTACCCACGTCGGATGTCCGATCAGCCTCTGGGAACAGCAGACGCACTCGGTCCTGTGCCCGTGCCACCAGTCCACGTTCGACCTGGCCGACAACGCCAAGGTGATCTTCGGACCGGCCGCGCGCGCGCTGCCCCAGCTTCCCCTCGCCGTCGACGAGGAGGGCTACATCGTGGCCACTGCCGACTTCGACGAACCGGTCGGCCCCAGCTATTGGGAACGAGGGTGACCCGCTCATGACCGCGACCACAGAGCCGACGACGGCACCGGGCCACGCAGGGGCCCACGCCAAGAAGAAGGGCGCCGGACCCGTCGCCTGGGTCGACGACCGGGTCGGGCTGGCCGGCCTGATGAAGAAGCAGCTGCGCAAGGTCTTCCCCGACCACTGGTCGTTCATGCTCGGTGAGATCGCCTTGTGGAGCTTCGTCATCCTGCTGCTCACCGGAGTCTTCCTTTCGCTCTGGTTCAAGCCCAGCATGGAAGAAGTCACCTACATGGGGTCCTACGCGAACCTGCGGGGGATCAAGATGTCGGAGGCGTACGCGTCCACACTTGACATCTCGTTCGACGTGCGCGGCGGCCTCCTCATGCGCCAGATGCACCACTGGGCCGCCAACCTGTTCCTGGCTGCGATGACCATTCACATGCTGCGCGTGTTCTTCACCGGCGCCTTCCGCAAGCCACGTGAGCTCAACTGGCTGATCGGCCTCGGACTGCTGCAGTTCAGCATCGTCGAGGGTTTCGCTGGTTACTCCCTCCCCGACGACCTGCTGTCCGGCACCGGCCTCCGCATCGCAGAAGGCCTGATCCGCAGCATCCCGGTGGTTGGCACGTACCTGTCGTTCTTCATCTTCGACGGGGAGTTCCCAGGCGACGCGTTCATCTCTCGGCTCTACACCGTGCACGTGCTGCTGATCCCCGGCTTGCTGGTCGGGCTGTTGTCGGCGCACATGCTGCTGCTCGTCTACCACAAGCACACGCAGTGGGCGGGTCCTGGCCGCACGAACGACAACGTCGTCGGCTACCCGCTGTTGCCCGTCTACGCAGCCAAGGCCGGCGGCTTCTTCTTCATCGTCTTCGGCGTCACCGCCCTCATGGGCGCGCTGATGCAGATCAACCCGATCTGGATGTACGGACCCTACGATCCATCGAAGGTGACGGCCGACTCCCAACCCGACTGGTACATGGGCTGGTTGGACGGTGGTCTGCGGCTGATGCCCGCCTGGGAGACCCAGATCGCGGGGTTCACGATCTCCTGGAACGTGATGATCCCCGGTCTGGCGTTGATGGGCATCCTCTTCCTGGTGCTGGGGGCCTACCCCTTCATCGAGAAGTGGATCACCGGCGACGACCGCGAGCATCACCTCCTCGACCGGCCGCGCAACCACCCGACCCGGACCGCCTTCGGGGCCGCCGGCATAACGGCGTACGGCGTGCTGTGGGCCGGCGCGGGCAACGACCTGATCGGTCCGGAGTTCCACCTCTCGATCTACCAGATCACGTGGTTCCTGCGAATCGGGCTCTTCGTCCTACCCGCTCTGGTCTTCATCATCGCCCGGCGCTGGTGTCTGTCGCTGCAGCGGCATGATCGAGACCTGCTGCTGCACGGGTACGAGACCGGCGTCATCGTGCGTCATCCCGACGGTTCGTACGCCGAGCTGCACCGGCCGATCAACCCGATCAGCGCCTACAACCTCACCACGCACGACCAGCCTCGACCGCTCGAGCTGCCAGCGCGTGAGGACGAGCACGGAGTCGCGGCGCCGAAGCAGGGCAAGGAGCGCATCCGGGCCAAGCTGTCCCAGTTCTGGTACGGCGACGACGTGGCCAAGCCGACGGCGGACGAGCTCGACGAGGCGGCGCACCACCACGAGATCGAGGCGTCGGCTTCCGTGGCAGCCGAGCACAAGGGCATCGAGACCGGTGGCCAGGTCGGTGGCGACGAGTTCGACCTCGAGGGCACGACCAAGCACTGACGGCGCCAGCACCTCGCGGCCGCCCACAGCCCGGCCCCGGCCGCACTCCCGGCCGTGCACAGCCAGGCCCCGCCCGGGCGCCTGGCGGCGCACGCTGACGGCGCGTTGACTCGTGGGTCGCGCGACACCACACCCGCCGCCGCCCCGCCTAGTCCCCCCGGGGCAAGCACCCAGCCCCTGGCCCGCGTTTGCCTAGTTCACAAGCCAGCTGGCTTGTGAACTAGGCAAACGCGGGGCGGGTACTGAGGATCTGCCTTGCTGAGTGCCGACCAGGGATGCGGCCAACCTGTCGAAGGGCGTGGGCCGCCTCGTACGACGAAGGCCACGACGAGCCGTGGTCGGAACCAGCGCCCACGTGCTGCAGGGAGGCTGGCCTGGCACCGGAAGACCCTGCACTCGTGCTCCGGGTCTGACAGCCCACAGGGGCTGGCACGATGCTCCGTCCAGGTTCCGACGTCCTGCCGCTCGGCCTCATCCGCCATACGGTCGACGTCGACAAGCCCGGGTTCCGTCGCCGGCACGATCGCCAGGGCTACGGCCGCGGTTCCCGAGTCTCCCGCAGGGCTCGCCATGCTCGAACGGTGGGCCGCCGTGAAGGCAAACCCCCTGTGCCCAAGCCACGTTTGCCTTGTTCACAAGCGAACTGGCTTGTGAACAAGGCAAACGTGTGGAGCCGGTGGGGCCACTCGCTGGAGGGGCAGACAAAAAGCGACGTCCCGCGTCCTCACAGCAGGACGCGGGACGCCGGTCTAGGGTCAGAGCGCGGAGCCCTGCTTGTACTGCACGTAGGACTCGTCCCAATCGGTCCAGCCGTTGCCCGGCTCGAGCGACCGCTGGGTACCGGTCACGATGACCGGATCGCCGCGATGAGTGAGGTCGAACAGCCACTTGGCGTTGTCAGTGCTCATGCCCACACACCCATGAGAAACGTTGTACGAACCCTGTGCAGAGACCGACCAGGGTGCGGCGTGGAGGAACTCTCCGGTGAAAGTAACACGTTGGGCGTACTGCACATCAGGAATGTCGTAGTACTCGGGGCTGCCGGGCTGAATGCCCACAGTCGCGGCGTCCATCCGCTTCTGGGCGAACTTTTCGACGATCAGCTTGACCCCGCTCCGCGTCTCGAACCCGGACTTGCCGCCGGTGATCGGGATCGTCCGGGCCAGCTTGCCGTTGACCATCACGGCCATCTGGTCGGTCTGCAGGTCGGGCTTCATGATCACCGAGTCACCGATGGTGAAGCTGATGTCCCTATCCATCTGACCATAGATGCCGTTGCCGGCGTTGACGCTGTTGAGGTTGAGGTCAACCGTGACGTCGGTGCCGGACTTCCAGAAGGACTTGGGGCGCCAGTGGACCTCACGGTCACTCATCCAGTGCCAGCTGCCGACGGTGGCCGGGGTCGCGGTCACCGACATCTTGCGCTCGAAGACGGCCCGGTTCTTGACCGGAACGTCGAACGTGACGATGACCGGCATGCCGACACCTACCGTCTCGCCCTGCAGAGGCGTGACGCTCGGATAGGTCTGCTGGGCCAGCGTCAGCGCCTCGGTGCGGAACGGGGTCCGCGAGGCGGTGGTGAGGCCGGCCGCGTCCGTGGCCCTGCTGATCACGACGTACTGCGTGTCCGGCTCGAGCAGGCTGTCAGCCGTCCAGGACGTCTTGCCGTCGCCGAACGAACCCGGCAGACGCTTGCCCTTCAATTGGCGAAGCACGACGGAGTCGAAGCTCCCGTCGGCGACCGAGACCGTGACCGGGGTGTCGACCGTGACGTCGCTCGCCTGCGACACGTTGGCCGTGATCGATGCGGTGGAGGTGGCCGGTGACTGGGGGGCTGCTGCCGGGTCGGCGTTGTTGGCCGCCCGAGCGCCCGGACCTGGAGAGGCCGTCTTGCTCGTGCCGTCGGCAGTGCACCCGCTGAGCACAAGGCTCAGTCCCGCAGTCGCCACGGCGACCACGGTCAGGCGGGAACGCTTCCCCCATGCGGACATCAAGCAACTCCCTCGAAGATCTGGAAACCGGTGCTCACCCCTGCCCGTCAAGCGTAACAAGTCGCGGGGACAGCGCGAAATTTGCCCGACTTCGCGCGCGCCCTGCGGACTGCTGGTGCGCGCGTTCCACGGTGCGGGAGGTCAGGATCGAGACGGCCCGCGTCTCAGTGGGCGTGCTCGCCGCGGTAGAACTCGAAGACCCAGCCGATCAGGGCGATCGAGCCCGCTCCGGCCCCGATGAGGAACAGCCACCAGCCGAACACCACGCCCAGCACGCACACCGCGAGCGCGGACGCGCACCACAGCGGCCACCAGGAGTACGGCGGGAAGAACCCCAACTCACCGGCGCCGTCGACGACCTCTGCGTCCTTGAGGTCTTCGGGCCGCGGGTCCATCTTGTTGGCGTGGAAACCGAGGTAGAACGTCACGAGCAGGGCAAGTCCGGTGGTCATCACCAGCGCGGCCGTGCCCGTCGGGTCGGAGCTGAAGAACCAGTACGTCGGCGCCACGATGGCGAAGAAGACCGTGTTGGCCCCGAAGATCCAGGCTTCGATCTTCACTTGTCACCGTCCGGATCCGCCTGGGAGCTCCGCTGGTCTCCCTGCGGTGAATCTCCGGTCGCCTGGCCCTGCAGGTGTTCTCTGCGGCCACTCATCTCGGCGGTGTCGGCGACATTGCCCTCCTCGTTGACCTTGCCGTTCTGATCGATCTCCATCAGCGCCACCTCGGGGTGGTGCAGGTCGAACGCGGGGCTCTCGGAGCGAATGCGGGGCAGCGAGGTGAAGTTGTGCCGCGGGGGCGGTGACGATGTCGCCCACTCCAGCGACCGGCCCCAGCCCCAGGGGTCGTCGGACTGCACGAGGGGGGCCTTGCGCGACTTCCACACGTTGTAGAGGAAGGGGAGGGTCGAGGCGCCGAGGACGAACGCTCCGATCGAGGAGACCTCGTTGAGCCCGGTGAACCCGTCGGTCGGCTTGTAGTCGGCGTAGCGGCGCGGGAAGCCTTCGACCCCGAGCCAGTGCTGGACCAGGAACGTCGTGTGGAAGCCGACGAACAGCAACCAGAAGTGGATCTTGCCGAGTCGCTCGTCGAGCATCCGGCCGGTGAGCTTCGGCCACCAGAAGTAGAAGCCACCGAACATCGCGAACACCACGGTGCCGAACACGACGTAGTGGAAGTGCGCCACGACGAAGTAGGAGTCGGACAGCTGGAAGTCCAGCGGCGGCGAAGCCAGGATGATGCCGGTCAGACCACCGAACAGGAACGTGGTCAAGAAGCCCACGGCCCAGAGCATGGGTGTATCAAGAGAGACGGACCCGCCCCACATCGTGCCTATCCAGTTGAAGAACTTCACCCCGGTGGGCACGGCTATGAGGAACGTCATGAACGAGAAGAACGGCAGGTCGACCGCTCCGGTCACGAACATGTGGTGCGCCCACACGGCCACCGACAGCGCCGCGATCGCGAGCGTCGCGCCGACCAGGCCGACATAGCCGAAGATCGGCTTGCGACTGAACACCGGAAGGATCTCGGTGATGATGCCGAAGAACGGCAGCGCGATGATGTAGACCTCGGGATGGCCGAAGAACCAGAACAGGTGCTGCCACAGGATCGGCCCGCCGTTGGCGGCGTCGAAGATGTGCGCCCCCAGCAGCCGGTCCGCCTCGAGTGCGAGCAGCGCACCGGCGAAGATCGGGAAGGCGATCAGCACGAGCAGCGACGTGACCAGGATGTTCCACGTGAAGATCGGCATCCGGAACATGGTCATGCCAGGAGCCCGCATGCAGAAGATCGTCGTGACGAAGTTGACCGCACCCAGGATCGTGCCCAGACCGGCCATCCAGAGTCCCATGACCCACAGGTCGCCGCCCACGCCTGGCGAGCGGATGGAGTTGGACAGCGGCGCGTAGGCGAACCAGCCGAAGTCAGCAGCGCCGCCCGGGACGAGGAAGCCGGAGACGACGATGAGCCCGCCGAACAGGAACAGCCAGTAGCTGAACATGTTGAGCCGCGGGAACGCCACGTCGGGCGCACCGATCTGCAGCGGCATGATCGCGTTCGCGAAGCCGATGAACAACGGTGTCGCGAACAGCAGCAGCATGATCGTGCCGTGCATGGTGAAGAGCTGGTTGTAGACCTCGTCGGTCACGAACTGCAGCCCGGGCTGGGCGAGCTCGGCGCGGATCACCATCGCCATGAGGCCACCGAGCAGGAAGAACAAGAAGGACGTACCCAGGTAGAGGTTGCCGATGACTTTGTGGTCGGTCGTGGTCAGGACGCGAACGACGAACTGCCCCTTCGTGAGAGGTCGCCGCGCTGTCTGGACGCGCTGACCGGCGTCGATCGCGGTCATTCCGCACCTCCCTGGGATTTCTCGAGTCCGGCGATGGTCTCGGAGTCGGCACCACCGCGGAGTACGCCGGTGTAGCCCTGTGTCTTGAGGCTGGCCATGTGCTGGTCGAACTCCTGCTGAGTGGTCACGTGCACCTTGAAGAGCATGCGCGAGTGCTGGAAGCCGCACAGTTCGGCACAGCGACCGATGAAGTCTCCGGCCACGGTGGGCGTGAGCGAGATCGTCGAGTCGCGGCCGGGGATGACGTCGCGCTTGAAGTAGAACGACGGCACCCAGAACGAGTGGATGACATCGGGCGAGTGCAGGGTGAACGCGACTGTCTGGTCCTCGACGAGCCACAGCGTCGGCTCGATGGAGGTGGTCCCGGCGTCGTAGACGTCGGCACCGCCGGCGCCGGACTCGCCGATGTAGTTGAACGTCCACGACCATTGCTGCGCCGTGACCACCACCTGGTGGTCGGGGTTGTCGACCTCGGCGAGGACCTTGTTCTGCTTCTCGACCGTGAAGAAGAACAGCACGGCCACGATGATGATCGGCGCGATCGTGTACAGCACCTCGATGGGCAGGTTGTAGCGAACCTGCGTCGGCAGCTCATCGTCACGCCGGCGCCGGTAGCGGAGCGCGGCCCACAGGATGAGGCCCCAGGTGAAGACGCCGATGATGCCGGCTGCGATCCAGGAGCCGATCCACAGGTCGTGCACGTAGACCGTCCGGTCGCTACCCGGCTCGGGCAGCCCGAGCCGCTTCCACTGGTCAGTGGTCTCCTGCGAGCACCCCGTCAGGACCAGCAACATCAACGCGCCGCCCAACGTCACAGCCAGGCGACGCGTCCGCGTCCGGCTCTGACGACGGCCGGCGGGCTCGGTGAGACTGCGACTCACGTGGCGCCTTCCTGGTAGGTGTCGAGTGAGAGGTGTTTCAGCAGCACATTACTCCAGCGCTTCCGGTCACGACTCCCGAGGTGGGGGTCGATACGGTCGTGTTGTGAGCGCGACCAACCAGCCTCAGACAGCGGCAGATCGAGTACTCCTCGATTCCGCCTCCGGACGGCCCTTGGAGCCCGCTGCACGCGAGGTTCTCGATGCCGCCCTGACCCACGGTTGGGCCGACCCGCTGCGCCACCACTACGAGGGCCGACAGGCCCGATTGCTCGTGGACAACGCGCGCGAGGTCGCCGCCACGCTCGTCGGGGCGCGGCCCGACGAGGTGTCGTTCGTCTCCTCCGGCACGATGGCCTGCCAGCTCGGCGTCCTCGGCCTCCGTATCGGCCGCCGCCGGGTCGGCACCACGGTTGCGCACAGTGCCGTCGAGCATTCCGCGGTGATCGCGGCGGCTCGCTGGGCCTGGGAAGACGAGGAAGCCTCGGCTCTGTCCGTCCCCGTCGACACCGTCGGCCGGATCGACCTCGCCGCCTGGGACGCCGCCGTCTCCACCCCGGGCGTCGCGGTGAGCTGTCTGCAGGCCGCCAACCATGAGGTCGGCACCCGTCAGCCCGTCGCTGCGGCGTACGACGTGTGCCGTGCCCACGGCGTGCCCCTGGTGGTCGACGCGTCGGCCGCGCTGGGCTGGGTCGACCCACCGGAGGGCTGGGACGTGCTGGCCGCCAGCGCGCACAAGTGGGGCGGACCCGCCGGCGTCGGGCTGCTGGCCATCCGGAAGGGCGCCCGCTGGCGCTCGCCCTGGCCCGAGGACGAGCGCGAACCAACCCAGGCCGGCTATCTCAACATCCCGGGTGTGCTGGCGGCGGTCGCTGCCCTCCAGTCCGTCGAGGCAGGTCGGCGGGTGGCCGCGGACCGTATGCACGCGCTCACGTCGAGCCTGCGCACTCGGCTTGCCACCGGCGTCCCCGACGTCGACCTCGCCGGAGACCCGGACGACCGCCTCCCCCACATCGTCAACGCGTCGTTCCTCTACGTGGACGGCGAGGCACTCGTCACCGAGCTGGACCGGGCCGGGTTCGCCGTCTCGAGCGGTTCAGCGTGTACGGCCTCTACGCTGGAGCCGAGCCATGTGCTGGCCGCGATGGGCGTACTGACCCATGGCAACGTCCGCATCTCGGTCTCGCCCGACACGAGAGCCGACGAGCTTTACCGCTTCGCCACGACGCTGGCGGCGATCGTCACGCGACTACGTGAGTCCGCCGGCGTCACCCAGAGGAGCACGGATGGCTGACGAAACACTGGTCCTCGACTGCCGCGGCCAACTCTGCCCCGTGCCGATCATCGAGCTCGGCAAGGCATTTGCATCGACCGACCCGGGCCAGGAGCTGACCCTGATCACCGACGACCCGGCGGCAGCCAGTGACGTCGCGGCATGGTGTCGGCTGCGTGGGCAGCTGTTGGTGACCGAGTCTCCTGCTGCGCCAGGTCCTACCGGGCGACCGGCGACGGCATACCTGATCCGTCACAGCTGACCCGACCGGAGCGCTGTCCTGCGGAGACCTCGTCAGTTCGCGATGTCGGTCGCGGTCTTGCAGAAGTCCCACAGGACTGCTCGGTCGTCTGCCGACTCGCGCTGCCAGGGAAAGTACGCCGTCGGACGCGGTCGGCGATCGCACCAGAACTGACCGGTCGTCCGGATCGCCTCGGGCGAGGCGGTCAGCCACACGATCGTGTCGGCTCCTTCGGCCGGCGTGCGAAGGAGCCCTCCCAGAACTGCAGAGAAACGCGGCAGCGAGTCGGTGACACCGGGGGTGTCGGCCCACCCCGGATGCATGCTGTGGACGGTGATCCGGTCGGCGGCCAGTCGGTAGGACAGCTGCTCGGCGACGATCACCTGCATCCGCTTGGTGCGGGCGTACGCCGTCGTGCCGTCGTAGTCGCCTTCGGTGTACTCCAGGTCGGTGGCCAGCTCGTGGGTGAACGGCTGGGTGTACATGCCGCCTGACGTCACCCAGACCACTCGCCCCTCTCCCTGCGCCGCCCGCAGCGGCTCGCGCAGGAGCTCGGTCAGCAGCAGGGGGCCCAGGACGTGGGTCGCCAGGGCCAGCTCGTGTCCCTGGGCCGAGGTGCTCCGCTCAGGTGGCATCACGCCGGCGTTCTGCACGATGGCGTGCAGCGAGTCGAGCTCTGTCGCGACCTTGGTGGCGTAGGCGCGCACCGCATCGAGGTCGCTCACGTCGCAGGTCTCGATGACAAGATCCGCGTCGGGGACGACGGCGGCGATCTCGTCGGCTGCCGTCCGTAGCCGGTCTTCGGTCCGCCCGACGATGTGCACGGTGCCCCCGAGCCTTGCCAGCCCCTCCGCAGCTGCCTTGCCGAGGCCCGAGCTGGCCCCGGTCACGATGACGTGCTTCCCCGCCAGGCAGTCCGGTGACGGGTCGGCGGCCCACCAGCGGCTCCGTAGGCGCGGTCCGATGCGCGTGTATCCAGGAAGGACGGTGCGGTCGAGGGTCGTGTCGAGCATGCGGGCCAGCACCGAAGTCATGACCTCAGCCTAGGCGCTGCGTCAGCGTGCTCCCGGCGCGAGCCATGCGCTCACCTCGGACGCGGCCTGCTCGCCGTACGCTCCGGCCAACCTGGCCAGGAACTCCTGCTGGGTGAAGGAGTACTCCTGGGTGCCCACACGCTCGACGACGTACGCCGCCAGCACGCAGCCGACCTGGGCGGCCGACGTCCACGAGAGCCCGGCTGAGATCGCGCCCAGGAAACCGGACCGAAAGGCGTCGCCCACCCCGGTGGGCTCGACTGCTGTCACCCCGGGGACTGCGGTGACGACGACGGGGTCGGCGTCGACGCTCTCCACCCGGGCGCCGGCGGGTCCGAGCGTCACCACGCGTGTCCCGACCCGCTTGAGGATCTCTTCGGACGACCACCCGGTCTTCTGCTCCATCAGCGCCGCTTCGTACTCGTTGGAGAGCAGGATCGTTGCGCCATCGATGAGGTCGCGAATCAGCTCACCGTCGGAGAACGCCAGCTGCTGGGACGGGTCGGCCGCGAAGGGGATGCCGCGATCGCGACATTCGTGCGTGTGGCGAAGCATCGCCTCGGGGTCATTGGGGGCGATGACGACCAGGTCGAGTGGCCCGACCCGGTCGGCGATCGGCTTCAGCTCGATCTCGCGGGCCTCGCTCATCGCGCCGGCGTAGAACGAGGCGATCTGGGCGTGGGACCGGTCGGTCGTGCAGATGAAGCGGGCGGTGTGGCGCGTCTCGGAGTAGTGCAGCGAGTCGCAGTCCACACCGTGCCGCTCCAGCCACGACCGGTAGTCGCCGAAGTCCTCGCCGACCGCGGCCACGAGGACTGGTCGGGCACCGAGCGCAGCCAGGCCGAAGGCGATGTTGGCAGCGCACCCTCCCCGACGTACCTCGAGATCCTCCACGAGGAAGGACAGTGCGATCTTGTCGAGCTGGTCGACGACCAGGGAGTCGGCGAACAACCCGGGAAAGGACATGAGGTGGTCGGTGGCAGCGGAGCCGGTGACAGCGATAGGCACGTTGGACAACACTACCCATCGGTACCCCTAGCCGCTCGTCCGAGACCGTCCTACGGTGGAGGGGTGAGCGTCCTGGGTCCTCGTGGGCGGATCGACGCCGAGCACGCCGAACCGCCGGACGACGAAGACCCCACGCTCAGCGAGGCGTACGACGACGCGTTCCACCTGGCGCTGACCTACCCCGTCGTACGCCTCCCCCTTGCCCGTCTGGTCGACCGCGAGGTCAGTGATTCGCGGTGGCAGCAGATCTGCGAGCAGATCTCTTCGCACGGGTCGCTCGGACGTTCCTACCTCGACTGACCGCTGCTCCGACCTTCGGAGCACGACTGCTGACACGACAACGCCCCGGTCCCGCGTCAGCGGGTCCGGGGCGTGTGCTGCGGTGAGCGATCCGGCTACCGCCAGGGGGCGGCATCCAGACCGGTCAGTGGAACGAGTCGCCGCAGGCGCAGGAGCCGCCGGCGTTCGGGTTGTCGATGGTGAAGCCTTGCTTCTCGATCGTGTCGACGAAGTCGATCTTGGCACCACCGAGGTACGGGGTGCTCATCCGATCGACCACCACGGCCACGCCGTTGAAGTCCTGCACGGTGTCGCCATCGAGGTTGCGCTCGTCGAAGAACAACTGGTAGCGCAGCCCCGAGCAGCCACCCGGTTGGACAGACACCCGCAGCTGCAGGTCGTTGCGACCCTCTTGCTCGAGCAGGGCCTTGACCTTTTCTGCAGCGGTGTCGGTCAAGAGGACGCCTTCGACGGTCGTCGTGGCGGTGCTGGCCTCGTCCTGGACGGTCATGTCGCGTGTACTCCCCAAAAGGTAGGAGGTGGGTCAAACGTGTCGACAGGGTTGGCAGCCTGTCCGCCTCGGGTCAACGTTCGTCGCCCCGTCGCGCATTCCCATGGTGTCACATCCGGCCGCGAAACCGTTAGCAATGCCGCAGGGTGGCCGTGTCCGTTCAGATACCGGGACGTAGGGGTCGCGCCCGCCCGGTCGCTGTCGAAGAGTTGTCAGCGCGACCAGGTGCGCGCCACCCGCTCGGCAAGGGCCGCCAGGCTGACGTCGGGCTCCTCCATGGCCGCCTGGTCACCCACCAGGTCGACCATCGCGTAGGCCGACTCGATGCCCAGCGCACGCATCTCACGCGATCCGACCAGCACCCGCCCGGCCAGCGCGATGCAAGGCCGGACGGCACGTCCGGCGACAGCTGCCACGCCGTACGGCACCTTCCCGGACCGGGACTGGAAGTCGAATGCCCCCTCGCCGGTGACGATCAGATCGGCCCACTGGCAGTGCTCGTCCAACCCCACCGCCTCGCCAACGACCTCCACCCCGCCGACCCGGCTCGCGCCGAGCAGCATCAGTGCGAAGCCGAGGCCGCCGGCAGCACCTGCACCTTTCTGGTCGGCCAGGCTGCGGTCGGTCAGGTCGGCGAGTCGCTCGAGCTGCGCGTCGAGGTGCAGCTTGCGGTCCCCTGCGACCCCCTTCTGCGGTCCGTAGACGTTCGTCGCACCGCGCAGTCCCAGCAGTGGGTTGTCGACGTCGGAGGCGATGACGAGCTCGATGCCCTCGCACCGGTCCCTGGCGCCGTCGAGGTGGACAGCAGTGACCAGCTCGAGCGCGTGCGGCCCGCCTTGGAGAGCTTCCTCGGGCTGCGCGCTCGCGCCCAGGGCTGCCAACAGGCCTGCCCCGGCGTCGTTGACACCAACGCCACCCAGTCCCACGACGATCCGGCCGGCCCCGTCGTCGACGGCTGCCGCGATCAGCTGGCCGACCCCGTACGACGTGGCCCGCTCGGGATCGCGCCGGTTGGACAGGTGGAGACCGCAGGCCTGTGCGGACTCGACGTAGGCCGTGTCCTCGACCATCAGCACTCCGGTGGGCGTCTCGTCGCCGTACTGGTCGAGCACCGTCACCGACAGGACCTCGCCGCCGAGGGACGCGTGGAGCACGTCGACGAAGCCGGGGCCACCGTCCGACATCGGCACGAGGCGCACATCATCACCAGGGGCACGCCGTCGCCAGCCCTCCGCCATGGCCGCGGCCGCCTCGACAGCAGTGAGGGTGCCGCCGAAGGAGTCCGGGGCGAAGATGACGCGCATACGGCCATCCTCGCAACCCCGTGACATGGGGGGCGGTCCGGGTGGAGGACGCACCTGCGTGCCGCAGCCCCTCCTGACGTTCGCGCCGCGGCACCGGGCTGCCTATCCTGGCTGCACCGCCGAGCAACGAGCCCACGCGACCACAGATCGAGGTAGACACCTGATGGCCGACTCGACTCCACCGGATGACTGGCGCGCTCCGCGCGAAACGGTCCAGCTCGGTGCCGTCACCCCTGCCGGGTCCTGGCGTCGACGCTGGCCGTGGTTCGCCGTTGGCGGTCTGGCCGCCGTCGTCGCCGCACTCTCCGTGGGCGGCTACGCCCTTGCGGGTGACCGCGTCCCGCACGGAACCCGGGTGGCCGGTGTCGACATCGGCGGCCTCGACACCGGCCAGGCACGGGCGAAGCTGTCCGTTCGGCTGGCGTCGGCCGCCGCCCAGCCGGTCACCTTCACGTATGACGGACGGGCGTTCAACGTCGATCCGTCGACCGCGGGGCTGGCACTCGATGTCGAACAGACCGTCGACGACGCCGGTGGTGGCCGGTCGTGGAACCCGCTCCGGATCATCACGGTGCTGACCGGTCCTGACCGTGAGGTGGAGCCCGCAATCGATGTCGACCGTGCCGCTCTCGCTGCCGCCGTCGCCGACATCGCCAGCGCCGTAGACGCCACGAAGTCGGAAGGTGAGGTGCGCTTCAAGGGCACCCGGCCGGTGACGACACAGCCGGTGGTCGGTGTCACGGTGGACCAGCCGGCCGCCGTCGAGGCCGCCGTCGACGCCTACCTCAGCGACACGCTGCAGGTAGACCTTCCCGTCCAGGAGTCCCAACCGGCCTTCGCCGGGTCGGAGCTCCGCGACTACGTCGACGACCGGGCCGCGCCTGCCGTGGCGGCCCCGCTCCGGCTCGACCTACCCGGTCAGACCTTGGTCCTCCGCCCGCGCCAGTTCGCGCCCGCGCTCAGCTTTGTGGTCGAGAGCGGGAAGATCGTTGCGAAGATCGACACGGACGTGCTGGCCCGACGTACCCGCCCCGCGCTGGCGGCGATCACCGACAAACCGCAGGACGCGACACTCGTGCTCAGGAGCGGCAGGCCGGTGGTGGTGGCGGGCAAGCCGGGAGTCGTCGTCGAGACCGCTGAGATCGCGGACGCCGTGCTGGCGCGGGCGAACGAGCCGAGCACCCGTTCGGTCGAGGTCGGCACGTCGACCGCCCAACCTGAGGTGACCGCGCGTGATCTCAGACGACTCGGGGTCAAGGAGGACGTGAGCAGCTTCGTCACTTACTTCCCGTACGCGGAGTACCGCAACATCAACCAGGGGCGGGCCGCTGAGCTGATCGACGGCACACTGTTGCGACCCGGCGACCTGTTCTCGTTCAACGGAACGGTGGGCGAACGTACCGAGGAGAACGGCTTCACCACCGGGTTCATCATCAGCAACGGCGTGTTTGCCGAGGACCTCGGCGGGGGTGTGTCGCAGGTCGTCACGACGACCTACAACGCGGCCTTCTTCGCCGGGCTGAAGGACGTCACCCATACCCCCCACAGCTTCTACATCGACCGCTACCCGTTGGGACGGGAGGCCACCGTCGCGTGGCCGACCGTGGACCTGAAGTTCCGCAACACGACCCCGCACGGTGTGCTCATCCATGCTTGGGTCGTGCCGTCGACGAGCTCGTCATACGGGGAGATGCACGTGCAGATGTTCTCAACGAAGTACTGGGACATCACAGCAGGCGTCTCCGACCGGTACGCCTACACATCGCCGGACACCCGCTACGACCCGTCCGACACGTGCGTGGCCAACACCGGCTACGGCGGCTTCCAGGTCGACGTCTATCGCTATTTCCGCCGGGCCGGCTCGACCGAGCTCGTCAGGAAGGAGACAGACCACGTCGTGTACACACCCTCCGACACCGTCATCTGCTCCTCCCCACCCCGCTGACCCCCATCTGGCCCTCCGCGTTTGCCTAGTTCACAAGCCAGCTGGCTGGTGAACGAGGCAAACGTGCCGCTGGGACAGGGCATCTGCCTGGCGGACTCACCACGGCAGGACGGCGCCACCGTCGAAGCCGGTCCGGCCGATCCCGCCCGGCTCGCCGATCAGTACCGCCCGTTAGAGTCCCGACGTGCTGCTTCGCCCCATGACGTACGAGGACGTGCCCGCCGTCGACACCGTGACCGCCGCCGCGTTCCACGACCTCGACGTGCGGACGCGGCCGGCCGACTGGCCGACACCGGAGCCGCGCAGCCCGGCCCGTTCCGAGCGATGGCAGCAGCGCCTGCATCACATCGTCGAACACGACGGCCCCGGGTGCTGGGTCGCCGAGGACGACTCCGGCGAGGTCGTCGGGGTCGTGGCCGCGATCCTGCGCGAGGGACTGTGGTGCCTCTCGACGTACGCCGTCCGGCAGGGCAGCCAGACCCGCGGCGTCGGGAAGCAGCTCCTCGACGCAGCGCTGGGCTATGCCGCGTCGGACTCCCCTGGCTTCATCTGCTCCTCGCACGACCCTCGCGCCGTACGCCGCTACCGCCTGGCCGGGTTCGACCTGCACCCCTCGATGGTGCTCTGGGGCACAGTGGACCGCTCGGCCGTTCCGGCGCTCCCCGGTCTGCGCGAGGGTGGCGTCGACGACCTGGAGCTGCTCGACGAGATCGACCGCTTGTCTCGCGGCGCCGGCCACGGCGTGGATCACCCGGTCATGGTCGACCAGTTCGCCCTCCGGATCATCCGGAACGGCGACCGGCTCGGCTACGCGTACCTGTACGCCGCCGGTGGTCCGTACCTGCTGGGCGCGTCGGACATCGAGACGGCTGCGCTCCTGATGTGGGCTTCGTTGGCCGAGGCCGGCGACGGGCCCATCGACGTCGACCACCTCACCAGTCAGCACGGCTGGGCGATCGACGTCGGCCTGCGAGCCGGTCTCCAGGTGCACAACCGCGGGTACCTCGCCCTGCGCGGCATGTCGCCTCCACCGGCGTACATCCCGTCTGGCCACTTCCTCTAGGCCGTCCCGCTCGGAGGTCTCTCTAGGGAGGAGTTCCGGGCGAGCGGATGCCCACGGTCCGCTCCACCTGAAGCCTCGCTGAGTCCCTGCATGCCTGCACCGGTCGCGGGTACCGGGCCAGCGTGTCGCCCCCCGGTCCCTGCGCCAGTACGACAGGGCGTGGATCGTGTCGACCGCAGCGCCGAGCCGGATCACTCGCCGACTCGGCCGGATCAGCGTGATCGCTCCCTGAGCCATGTCGCGTGCCCCAACACCCGGATGGCCCGGATCGTCAGCTCGGGCCGGGAGCGGGAGACCTCTGACGTCGTACGCCGGAGGAGCTCATAGACTGCTGGCCCAAGATCGTGACATCCGCGACGCGAGGTGCCCCCGGTGACCCCTGCTCCGTCTCTCCCCCTGCTCGTCCTCGGCCGTGATGCGGACCCACACGCCGAACGCGGCGTCGAGTGTCCGGGCGGCCTGCCGCCGGCCTCCGACCCCGACCTGGTAGCGAGGGCCACTGCCGCAAAGCGGGCTCTCGGAGACCGGCTCTTCGTCCTCGGCCATCACTACCAGCGCGATGAGGTGATCGCTTTCGCCGACGTCACCGGTGACTCCTTCAAACTGGCTCGGGATGCCGCCGGCCGGCCCGACGCGGAGTACATCGTGTTCTGCGGCGTGCACTTCATGGCCGAGTCGGCCGACATCCTGACCGGGCCGGGACAGCGCGTGATCCTTCCGGACCTCGCTGCCGGGTGCTCGATGGCGGACATGGCCCGGCTGGCGCAGGTCGAGGATGCCTGGGACTCCCTGATCGACGCGGGGGTCGCCGACGTCACGGTCCCGGTCACGTACATGAACTCCTCGGCTGACATCAAGGCGTTCTGCGGACGCAACGGTGGTGCGGTGTGCACGTCGTCGAACGCCAAGACGGCTCTGACGTGGGCGTTCGAGCAGGGCGAGAAGGTGCTCTTCCTGCCCGACCAGCACCTCGGGCGCAATACCGCCGTCCTGGAGCTGGGGCTGTCTCTGGAGGACTGCGTCGTCTTCGACCCGCGTCGACCCATGGGCGGCCTCACCGCGGACGAGCTGCGCGACGCCCGGATGATCCTGTGGCGCGGCCACTGCTCGGTGCACGGCCGCTTCAGCGCGGAGTGTGTCGACGACGTACGCCGTGCGGTCCCCGACGTGAACGTCCTCGTCCATCCGGAGTGCACCCATGAGGTCGTCACGAAGGCGGACCTGGTCGGATCCACAGAGTTCATCATCAAGACGGTCGAGGCGGCCGAGCCGGGTTCGGCCTGGGCGATCGGGACGGAGCTCAACCTCGTCCAGCGGCTCGCGAACGCGCACCCGGACAAGCGCGTGATGTTCCTCGACAAGACCGTGTGCTTCTGCTCGACCATGAACCGCATCGACCTACCGCACTTCGTCTGGGCGCTGGAGAACCTGCAGGCCGGCAACATCGTCAACGTGATTGCCGTGGACCCCGAGACCGAGACCTGGGCCAGGGTCGCGCTGGACCGGATGCTCGCACTGCCGTCGGCCTCGTCAGCCAGGGACTGAGTCGGCTAGGGCGACCGCTCATGGATCTGACGCAGCTGCCGCACTTGCCGGACCTGGTCGAGCCGACGACTGAGCGGCTGGTCATGCGGGCGTGGCGACCGTCGGACCGCGACACGTTCGCGGCCATGAACGCCGACCCCGAGGTGATGCGTTACTTCCCGGGACCGCAGAGCCGTGTGGAGAGCGACGATTTCGCCGCGCGCAACGAGGCGAGGATGGCGGTGCTCGGGTATGGCTTGTGGGCTCTGGAGCCGGTCGGAACGGGGTCCTTCATCGGTTTCGCCGGGCTGAACCCGATGCCGGAAGCAGTGCCGGGCGCCGGCGGCATCGAGGTGGGGTGGCGGCTGGCCCGGTCGGCGTGGGGGTACGGCTATGCGACGGAGGCTGGTCGCGCCGCTCTGGCCGTGGCGTTCGACCTAGCGGCGTACGAGGAGGTCTGGTCCCTGACGGCCACGACCAACGTCCCGTCGCGGGCGGTCATGGAGAGACTCGGGCTGCGTCACGTGACGACCACGCTGCATCCGGCGCTGGACCCCCGCAGCCCGATCGCGGAACACGTGTTCTACCGCATCACCCGGGCGGAGCACGAGCGTCTCCGCCAGGAGTCGCCGCCGTTGACCTAGCTCGCGAGGCAGATGCGCTGTGCCCAAGCCGCGTTTGCCTAGTTCACAAGCCACCTGGCTTGTGAACTAGGCAAACGCGGGCGGCCAGCGGGGCAGCAAATTCTGGCGTGCGCAGGATCAGAGTCCGGGGGCGTTGAAGAGGGCCATCCAGCGGGACAGGTCGGGCTCGATCGGCATCTCACCGGCAAGGACGCCACGCATCTGCAGCTCCAGCGCATTGTCGCGCTGCTGCTCACCGGCCGGCGCGAACGGGTAGAAGGTGCCTTGCTTGTAGAGGTAGACCAACGCGAACCGGCGGTCGTCAGGTCCGACGAACGTGACCAGCGAGCACAGCAACGACGGGCCGAAGCCGGCGTTCTCCAACGCCGAGTTCACCGCATGGACATCGGTGATCAGGTCGGAGACGGCCGTGGGATCGGCGCGGCAGACCAGCCACGTGTAACCGAACTCGTCGGTCGTGCGCTCGACCTTGGGCCCGGCATCCGCGTCGAGCAGCTCCTGTACGTCGGACTGCGCAGCAGCGAAGGCGCCACCCTCGGCCTGCCGATAGCACACCGATGCGACGCCGGTCGGCTTGAAGCCCGTTGCCGCCTCAAGAGTGATCGCCGCTGACGGAACCGCAAACAAGTTGTCGAGGTTGGCCGCCGGCGGCTCGCTGCGACCGAAGACGTTGCGGAACAGCTTCACGCTCAGCTCGTCGGCCTGGACAGGTCGGCCGAGATCTGCGACAGCTGGTTGAGCCGCTGCTCGAGCGGCGGGTGGGTCGAGAACAGGCCGCTGATCGACTCCTTGTTGATTGCCGGCGCGAACATGAACGCGTTGAACGCCTGCGTCGCGCGCAGGTCTCGGGTGGGGATGCGGGCCATGTCGCCGGAGATCTTCGTCAGCGCTGACGCCAGGGCCGATGGCTTGCCGGTCAGGTAGGCACCCGCCCGGTCGGCCGACAGCTCACGGTAGCGGCTGAGCACCCGGGTGAGCAGGAAGGAGATCAGGTAGACGACCATGCTGCCCAACCAGATCACGATGAACGGAACGGCGCTGTTCTTGTCGCGACCCCCACCGAAGTAGAAGCCCCACCGCATCACCAGGCCGGCGGCGACGCCCAGGAAACCGGCAATCGTCATCACGAGCACGTCGCGGTGCGCGACGTGAGACAGCTCGTGCGAGAGCACTCCTTCGAGCTCGTCGCGGTCGAGCCGGTGCAGGATTCCGGTGGTCACACAGACCACGGAGTGGTTGGGGCTGCGGCCGGTGGCGAAGGCGTTCGGCACGTCGATGTCGGCGATCGCGACCCGGGGCTTGGGCATGTCGGCCATCGTGCAGAGCCGGTCGATCATTCCGTGCAGCTCGGGAGCCTGTTCGGGTGACACCTCACGGGCCCGCATCGCCTTCATCGCGAGCTTGTCGGAGAAGTACCACTGGCCGAGCCCGAGAGCGGTCGCGAGCACGATGACCGTCACGGCGCTGGCGCCGGCCACGATAAGAGCCGCCATCACGGTGACGTAGAGACCACCGAGCAGCAGCATGACGAGACTCATCCGGGCGGTGAGCCCGGCGTCACTGCGGAATCGAGTGCTGGCCATGTCGGGTGATGCCTCGCCTTCTGGACTTCCTGGGTATGCGACGGAGATGGCCCCGCGTCGTCACCTAGTACGACGTCCGGACGCCCGCAAAGATTCCTGCTTGTCGACGGCCTCGGGGCAAGAATCGGCTGTGAAAAGTCCGTGCTCAGCCGGGGATGAGTCCGTCATCGGCCAGCAGGTCCCTGACCTCGTCCAGCGTGGCGGAGTCATGCGGCAGCACCAGGTCGGACGGGATCAGCGCGTCCAGCGCCACGGGGGCGCCGATCTCGCGCACCCGGTCCAGCAGTGCACCGAGTGCCGCGGCAAAGCTCGGCTCGTCCTCGGCAGCGATCGCCGTCTCGAGCTTGTCGTCGAGCTCGTTGAGCGCGTCGACGCTGTCGTCCGGAACGTCGTACTGGCCCTCGCTCAGGATCCTGATGATCATGCCTTCTCCTCCTCCGCGTTCGGCGCTTCGATCTGGGCCGGAGCCGGAGACCCGGAGAGCTGCCCCTTCATGGCGGCGAGCTCTGCCTCGACGTCGCCGGTGGCGGACATCTGCTCGAGCTCGCGGGTGATGTCGTCCTTGCCGCCGGACACGTGGTCCTCCAGCGCGCCCGAGGCGATCAGCTCGTCGACAGCGCCGGCCCGCGCCTGCATCTGCGCGGTCTTGTCCTCGGCGCGCTCGATCGCCATACCGACGTCGCCCATCTCCTCGGAGATGCCGGAGAACGCCTCGTTGATCTTGGACTGCGCCTCGGCCGCGGTGTAGGTCGCCTTGAGGCTCTCCTTGCGGGTACGGAACGCCTCGATCTTCGCCTGCAGCCGCTGGGAGGCGGTGGTCAGCTTGGCCTCTTCGGCCTGCAGGTTGGTGTGCTGGGTCTGCAGGTCGGCGATCTGCTGCTGGAGCCCGGAGCGGCGGGTCAGCGCCTCCCGCGCCAGGTCCTCACGGCTCTGCGCGAGCGCCTGCTGCGCCTGGCCCTGGAGCTTCGTGGACTGCTGGTCGAGCTGCTGGATCTGCAGCTCGAGTCGCTTGCGGCTGGTGGCGACGTCAGCCAGTCCCCGGCGGACCTTCTGCAACAGCTCCTGCTGCTTGACGTAGCTGTAGTCGAGCGTCTCGCGCGGGTCCTCCGCACGGTCGAGAGCCTTGTTGGCCTTGGATCGGAAGATCAGTGAGATCCGCTGCATGATGCCGCTCATCGCACGCGCCTGCCCCTTCGTTGCCTCGTGTCCACGGGTGCCCGGAGGTGGCCTCCTGCACCGCCGCACGGCGGTTCGCCGTACGCCGCCAGCCTACGGGTCACCGGAAGGACCCGGCAGGGCCAGCAGGTAGGCTGCGGTCAAACGGGACGCCGTGACCCACCGTGACAGACACGGCGGGACCGGGCAGCCCTCGGTGGATGGGTAGGCAGAGTTTCGGTGTTTGGTCGGCGTACGGCGAAGGACGTGTCGACGGAGGAATCCGTCACGACGGACAAGATCGGCGGCAAGGGTCGTGCGACGCCCACCCGCAAGGAGGCCGAGGCTGCCCGCAAGAAGCGCAACGCGCCGCCGCGCAACCGCAAGGAAGCCGCCGCACTCCGCCGGGAGCGCACCAGAGCGGCCCGCCAGCGTCAGCGCGAGGCGTTGGCCGGTGGCGGCTCCGACGCCTACCTGCCGGCGCGTGACCGTGGCCCGGTACGAGGTTTCGTGCGCGACTGGATCGACTCACGGTTCACGATCGGCCAGTTCCTGCTCGTCTTCTTCTTCGTCGTCTTCGCCCTCGTCTACGTACGCGCGCCCTGGGCGGCCAGCCTGTCGTCGAGCCTGTTCCTGACCGTCATCGTGCTCATGGTCATCGACTCGGTACGGATCAGCCGCGGCGTCAAGAAGGCTGTCGCCGAGCGTTTCAGCGGCGAGAGCACCAAAGGCCTCACGATGTACGCGCTGCTCCGGGCCTGGCAGATGCGCCGCCTGCGGCTCCCCAAACCCCGCGTCAAGGTCGGCGACAAGATCTAGCCGTTCTCCGGCAGTCCCTCCTCAGGCGCGGGTCCGCGGGTCGACGTAGGGTCGAGAGATGGACTTCAGACATCTCGGTACGTCAGGGCTCAAGGTCAGTGAGATCAGCTACGGCAACTGGCTGACACACGGCTCGCAGGTCGAGGAAGAGCAGGCACACGCCTGCGTCCGGCAGGCCCTCGATGAAGGCATCACCACCTTCGACACCGCCGACGTCTACGCGAACACGAAGGCGGAGTCAGTGCTCGGCCGTGCCCTGGAGGGCCAGCGCCGCGAGTCGGTGGAGATCTTCACCAAGGTGTTCTGGCCCACCGGACCTGGCGGGCCGAACGATGCCGGACTCTCCCGCAAGCACATCCACGAGGCCATCGACGGCAGCCTCGAACGGCTCAAGACCGACTACGTCGACCTGTACCAGGCGCACCGGTACGACGTCGACACCCCACTCGAAGAAACCATGGAAGCCTTTGCCGACGTCGTCCGCGCCGGCAAGGCGCTCTACATCGGAGTGTCCGAGTGGACCGCCGACCAGCTGCGCGCCGGACATGAGCTGGCCCGCGAGCTCCGCATCCCGCTCGTGTCGAACCAGCCGCAGTACAACATGCTGTGGCGGGTCATCGAGGCCGAGGTGATCCCGACCAGCCAGGAGCTCGGCATCGGCCAGATCGTCTGGTCACCGATCGCTCAGGGCGTCCTCACCGGCAAGTACCTACCGGGCGAACAGCCACCGGAGGGGTCGCGCGCGGGGCACGAGGCGGCCGGCGGCTCCCTGCGCCAGCGGATGACCGACGAGCTGCTCGAGCGAGTCCAGAAGCTCCGGCCCGTCGCCGACGACCTCGGACTCTCGATGGCTCAGCTCGCCATCGCCTGGGTCTTGGCCAATCCGGCCGTCTCCTCAGCCATCATCGGTGCCTCCAGGCCCGAACAGGTGACCGAGAACGTCAAGGCCTCCGGTCAGAAGCTCGACGCCGACGTCCTCAGCGCGATCGACGAGATCCTGGCCCCCGACATCGAGCGCGACCCCGCGCTGACCCGCTCCCCCGACTCCCGAGGCTGACGCTTGCCTGGCAAGGATCCGGATCCCATGTCGCTCCGGCGGCGCAGCCCTCGGATCCCTGGCTACTCCGCGGTCAGCGACATAGGCCCGTAGACGACCCGGTCGTCCTCGAGAAGCGTCGCCTGCTCGGCACCGGCGTCGGCGAGCTCGCGCCACACTTCTCCCAGCCAGGACTCGGCATCGCTCTGCGAGGAGAAGTCGGGCATCTCGAAGTGCAGAGCAGCGGGAGCGCTCTCACGGTCTTCGATGCGCCACGTCCAACCCATGATCATCTGTCCCTTCGTCGCCGGCCTTGACGCGAGCCTAGTGCGGCGGCGCGCCCCGGTCCGTCCGTCGGTCCGCCACGTGCTGTGCCTTTGACTCCGAACGGCACGACGTGGGACTGTCTGTACAGCTCGCTCCGCAGGGGAAGCCGGTGCAATTCCGGCGCTGACCCGCAACCGTGAAGCGTCCTCGTCGAGGCCGCCAGCCGGGAGACCTGCGTCGGGCACGGCTCCACCTATCCGCCGAGGTCTGCGGGACGGGGCCGGACAGTTGGCCCTGCCGTTCGCCGACCGCTCCGGACAGTTCTTCAGACCCTGTCCGAAAGGGTCCTGATGACCCCCTCGAGGCGCACCGCCGCCACCTTCACCACGCTGATCCTCGCCCTGGTCGCCGCCCTCGCGGGGCTGGCAGGAGTCGCGCCGTCGTACGCCGGGACTGCGTCGACGACCCAACAGCCAGCCATGGCCCCGGCTCTCGCCGCCAGTGAGGGCTACACCTACTGGGCGTACTTCACCTGGGACGCTTCCCGTTCGCGCTGGGACCTGGCGCCGGTCGGCGCCAATGACAAGAAGATCGACCCCAAGGACGGGGACGTCTTCGGGTTCCGCTGGGCCCTGAACCTGGGCACCACGTCGGCCCGCGAGCCCCGCGCCGACGGTGACTTCGCCGCCATCTGTGGCAACGAGCCGTCGACTGGCTCCGTAGTGCAGATCGCCTACGTCCTCGACTACGGAACATCCTCCGACGCGCCCAACGGCCAGGAACCGCCCCAGCCCCGCGGGATCTGCGTCAACGCCAAGGACTCCGCCTCCGTCCAGCAGGCACTTCAGGCCGTCACGCCGGTTCGTACGGCCAGCAGCGGTTACCTCTGCGCCATCGACAACTACCCGTCGACGGGTTGCGGCGACACCTTCAAGGACGCCAAGAAGCCGCCGCCAGACCAGCCGGTCGAGCTGGCCCTCCCGACTCCCGCGACCAACACCGCCGGCGACGCGTCCACCAATCCGTCGAACGCGACGAGCAGTCAGTCCGACAGCGGTTCCGGAAATGCGTTGCCGATCCTCCTCACGATCGCGATCGTGGTCATCCTGATCGTCGGCGCCCTCGTGATGCGCCGGCGACGGTCCTGATCGCGGCACTGACAGGCTGACCACGTGCGCCCCGTCCACTCCCCCACCTACGCCCGGCCGCTGCACCCGGGCGCCTGGTGGCTGTGGGCGATCGGGCTGGCTGCTGCGGTCAGCCGCACCACGAACCCGGTGATCTGCCTGCTGGTGCTCGCGGTGGCCGGCTACGTCGTCGTGGCGCGCCGGTCCCGGGCTCCGTGGGCATACGCCTATGGCGCGTTCCTGCGCCTGGGGCTGCTCATCATCGTGATCCGGATCGTGTTGCAGGCGGTGCTGTCCAGCGAGTCGCAAGGGATCCACGTGCTGGTCCAGCTGCCCGAGATCCCGTTACCCGACTGGGCAGCCGGCCTCAAGCTGGGTGGGCTGATCACGTGGGAAGCGGTGATCACGGCGTTCGAACAGGGACTGCAGCTGGCCACGATCATCTGCTGCGTCGGAGCGGCCAATGCCCTGGCCAGCGCGCAGCGTCTTCTGCGGTCCGTGCCCGGCGCGTTGTACGAGGTCGGCGTGGCCGCCGTCGTGGCGCTCACGTTCGCGCCCCAGCTGGTGGCGGACGCGGTGCGCGTCCGGGGCGCCCAGCGGTTGCGCGGGTACGACGGACGCGGCCTGGCCGCGCTGCGGCGTACGGCGATGCCCGTCCTCGAGGGTGCCCTCGGCCGGTCCGTCGAGCTCGCCGCGGCGATGGACAGCCGCGGCTACGGCCGGACGACCGGCGTCGCCACACGGACCCGTCGGTTCACGGCGGCGCTCGTCTTCGCGGGGGTGCTCGGCGTCTGCGTCGGCCTCTACGGGCTGCTCGACGCGAGCGCCTCGACGTGGCTGGGGCTGCCGATGCTGGTCCTGGGCGCGGGCCTGGCGTCCGGCGGGCTCGTCGTCGGGGGGCGACGAACCCGCCGGACCCGCTATCGGCCGGATCCGTGGGCCGCGCCGGAATGGCTGGTGTCTGCCTCCGGCGTCGTCTGTGCGGCGACGCTGTTCGTGGTCGCGCATCAGGACCCCTCGGCCGCCATTCCGCCGTACCCGATGGAACTGCCTCAGGTGCCGCTGCTAGCTGTTCTCGGCGTCCTGGTGGCAGTGCTGCCGGCCGTCCTCGCGCCGCCGTCGCCCGACCGGATCGCGGCAGCGCCCGCGCCCGCGCCTGCCCCATCGTCACCTGAACCCGCAAAGGTGGCGCGGTGATCCGATTCGATGCGGTGACCATCACCTATGACGATGCCGTCCGCCCCACCCTCGACAACGTGTCGTTCGAGATACCGGAGGGCGAGCTGTGTCTGGTGGTGGGTCCGACGGGCTCGGGCAAGTCCACGCTGCTCAAGGCGATCAACGGGCTCGTACCCCACTTCACCGGTGGCACGGTGCAGGGAACCGTCTCGGTCGATGGGCGGTCGACCCGTGATCACCGTCCACGTGACCTGGTCGACGTCGTGGGGTACGTCGGCCAGGACCCGCTGGCTGGTTTCGTGACCGAGTCGGTGGAGGACGAGCTCGCCTACGGCATGGAGTCACTCGGCATCGCTCCCGGGACCATGCGCAAACGCGTGGAGGAGACCCTTGACCTGCTCGGGCTCGCCGATGTTCGCCAGCGTCCGCTCTCGACCCTCAGCGGCGGCCAGCAGCAGCGCGTCGCCATCGGCTCGGTGCTCACCACCCATCCCCGCGTGCTCGTGCTCGACGAACCGACGAGCGCCCTCGACCCGCAGGCGGCCGAGGAGGTGTTGTCGGCCCTGCAGCGGCTCGTCCACGACCTCGGGCTCACGGTCGTGCTGGCCGAGCATCGCCTCGAACGCGTCATCCAGTACGCCGACCAGGTGCTGCTCGTCCCCGGCGACGGCGCGCGCATCGTCGCCGGCTCTCCGGCGGACGTGATGCGTCACTCGCCGGTGGCGCCTCCGGTGGTCGAGCTCGGCCGGCTCGGCGGATGGGACCCGCTCCCCCTGTCGGTGCGCGATGCTCGGCGCGAGGCTGCCGCGATGCGTAGGTCCCTCGACGACGTACCCGTCCCCGACCACTCCGGCATCGACACCGGCGCGGTGCTGGCAGCCACGTCGCATCTGGTCGTGTCGTACGGGCCGACGAAGGCCGTGCGCGACGTGTCGACACGGGTGAGCGCCCACGAGATCATCGCGTTGATGGGCCGCAACGGCGCCGGCAAGTCGACGCTGCTGCGCGCGTTGGTCGGTCTCGCGAAGGCGAGCGGAGGGTTGTCGGTGGGTGCGCTCGACCCACGCCGGGTGAAGCCCTCCACGCTCATCGGTGCGGTCGGTCTGGTGCCACAGAACCCGAGCGACATCCTGTACGCCGAGTCCGTGGCCGACGAGTGCGCCACCGCCGACCACGACGCCGGCGCGGAGGAGGGGACGGCGCGGCGGTTGCTGGCGGAGCTGGCACCGGATGTCTCGCCTGACCGCCACCCGACCGACCTGTCGGAAGGGCAACGGCTGATCCTCGCGCTCTGCGTGGTCCTCACCGCCGCTCCTCCGTTGCTGCTGCTGGACGAGCCCACGCGCGGTCTCGACTACGGCGCGAAACGACGGTTGATGACGATCCTTCGCAAGCTCGTCGCCGACGGCCGGGCCGTGGTGCTCGCCACGCACGACGTGGAGCTCGTCGCCGAGGTCGCGACCCGGGTCGTGGTCATGGCGGAGGGTGAGATCGTGGCTGACGGACCGACCCCCGAGGTGGTTGTCGCGTCGCCGGCGTTCGCGCCGCAGGTCGCGAAGATCCTGGCGCCGCAGCCATGGCTCACGGTGTCGGACGTGGCGAACGGCCTGGCGATGGCGGAGCCGTCATGACCACCACCCAACTGGCGCGCCCAGCCACGGCCGGGCCGGCACCCCTGATCCGGCTGCCGCTGCGGTCGGTCGTCGTGCTGGGGGTCGTGTCGCTCGTGGGTCTGGTCGCGTACGCGTGGCCGTTCGTGGTGGAGCCCGGCGCCGCGCTGGACAACTCGCACAGCGGGGACGCCCCGTGGTTCTTCGTGATCCTGTTGCCGATGCTGGCCGCGGTCGTGCTCGCCGACCTGTCCTCCGGCGGAATCGACGCGAAGGCGGTGGCCATGCTGGGCATGCTGGCGGCCATCGGGGCAGCGCTGCGGGCGCTCGGACCGGGAGCGGCCGGCCTCGAGCCGAGCTTCATCGTGATCGTGCTGGGTGGACGGGTCTTCGGTCGGGGGTTCGGCTTCGTGCTGGGTGCGCTCACGTTGTTTGCCGGCGCCCTCATCACCGGAGGCGTCGGACCGTGGCTGCCGTTCCAGATGTTCGCGGCCGGCTGGATCGGACTGGGTGCGGGGATGCTGCCGCACCTGCGCGGCCGGGCGGAGGTCGTCATGCTGGCGGCGTACGGCGTGGTGGCCGGGCTGTTCTACGGGATGTTGCTGAACCTCTGGTTCTGGCCGTTCGCGGCGTACTCGCCGGAGGTCACCTACGTGGCAGGCGCCGCGCTGACGGACAACCTGCACCGCTACGGGATCTTCTGGGCCACCACGTCGCTCGGCTGGGACGTCCCCCGCGGGATCCTCACCGCCGCCGCGATCCTGCTGGCGGGACGACCCGTGCTCGCCGCCCTGCGGCGTACGGCCCGCCGCGCCCACTTCACCTGACCTGGCCGCCCGCGTTTGCCTAGTTCACAAGCCAGGTGGCTTGTGAACTAGGCAAACCTCGCGTGGGTACTGGGTGTCTGCCTTGCTCGCGTGTCCAAGTCGTATGCCGGCCGCCGCCCGGCTGGTGCCTGGCCGGTGCCGGATCACCCCCAGTTTGGCCGTGTTGAGAGGATGACGCGATGCAGTCCCAGACCCGTTCCTACCGCACCGGCGGCCACGACGTCGTGCTCGACCTGACCGCCGACTGTGCTCAGTTCGTACGCCGCCAGGGCGACGGCCTGCTGCACGTCTTCGTGCCGCATGCGACAGCAGGCCTGGCCATCCTCGAGACCGGCGCCGGCAGCGACGACGACCTGCTCGCCGCCCTCGACGTCCTGCTGCCGGCGGACGACCGGTGGCGCCACCGTCACGGCAGCGCCGGCCACGGCCGCTCACACGTGATGCCGGCGATCGTCCCGCCTTACGCCACGGTCCCGGTCCTCGACGGGCACCTTGCCCTCGGGACCTGGCAGAGCATCTGCCTCGTGGACCTCAACATCGACAACCACGACCGCGACGTCAGGTTCTCGTTTCTCGCCGGCTGAGCCTCCCCGGCTGGCCCAAGCCGGCTGAGCCTCCCCGGCTGGCCCAAGCCGGCTGAGCCTCCCCGGCTGGCCCAAGCCCGCTGACTCTCCACGGCTGGCCCGAGCCGCCCACCCTGCCGTCCGCAACCGACTGAGCCACCGGCCGGGTACGCGTCACTGCCCCACGACGGTCCAGGTCTGGTCGCGGGCACTGTCCTCGATGGCCTGGAGCACCCGTTGCACCTGGAGGCCATCCCGGAACGAGGGCAGCGGGTTCTCGCCCGCGACGATCGCGCCGACGAGGTCTGCCGCCTGGTGGGTGAACGCGTGCTCATACCCGAGCAGATGTCCAGGCGGCCACCATGCACTCAGGTAGGGGTGCTCGGGCTCGGTGACAAGGATGGTCCGGAACCCGGCGGTCGACGCGCCGTCGGTGTCGTCGTACAGCTGAAGCTCGTTCATCTGCTGGAAGTCGAAGGCGATGGTGCCACGGCTTCCGTTGATCTCGATCCGGATCACGTTCTTGCGGCCTGTGGCAAAGCGGGTCGCCTCGAAGGAGCCGACCGCCCCACCTCCGAACCGGGCCAGCCACAGCGCCGCGTCATCGACGGTCACCGGACCGCGCTCGCCTCCAGCCGAAGCCGCCAGGCCGGTCGCGTCCACGGGCAGAGGTCGCTCCGGCACGAACGTCTCGAGCATGGCCGTCACACTGGTGATCTGTTGACCGGTGATGTACTGGGTCAGATCGACGATGTGGGCGCCGATGTCCCCCAACGCGCCCGAGCCGGCCTGCTCGCGCCGCAACCTCCAGACCAGCGGGAACTCCGGATCGACGATCCAGTCCTGAAGGTACTGCGCCCGGACATGCCGGATCTCACCCACCAGGCCGTCGTGGACGAACTGCCGCGCCAGCGCGATGGCCGGGACGCGACGGTAGCTGAACCCCACCATCGACCGAATCCCCCGCGCGGAGGCCCGGTCCGCGGCCTCCACCATCCGCTCCGCCTCGTCGACAGAGTTGGCAAGCGGCTTCTCACACAGCACGTGCTTGCCGGCGCTCAACGCCGCAATCGCGATCTCGGCATGGCTGTCGCCGGGTGTGCAGATGTCGACGAGGTCGATGTCATCGCGGGCGATCAGCGCCGCCCACTCCTGCTCGGTCGAGTCCCAACCCAACCGGGCGGCGGCCGCCGCCACCTTGGCGGCGTCCCGGCCGCACAGGGCTCTCATCTCTGGCTGAAGCGGCAGCTCGAAAACGCTGCGCGCCGTCCGCCAGGCGAGGGAGTGCGCCGCACCCATGAACGCATACCCCACCAGGCCGACCCCCAGAGGTTGCACGGCGTTCATGGCGCCCTCCTCACTGTCGGTTCGTCATGCTCGCGGATGGACGGTATGGCGGGCCGCTGAGTATCGGGCCCGCACCTCGTCAGAACCGTCCTCGTGGTCCAGCTCCTGCTCGAGGTCGAGACCCCACCGCGGCGGTGCGCCTCCTCCGGCAAGGGACCAGGCAGCCTGCCGGGCCGCGCCTCGAGCGACGTACTCACCGGGCGTGGGTATGGCGACCGGGCAGCCGAAGATGGACGGCGCGAACGCCCTCACCGCCTGTGACGCGGCACCACCGCCGATAAGCAAGACCCGTTGTGCGCCGACGCCTTGAGCGACCAGCGCGTCGAGACCGTCGGCGAGCCCGCAGAGCATCCCTTCGACCGTCGCCCGGGCCAGGTTGGCCGGCGTGAGCGAGGACCGCGTCAGACCGAGCAGGCTTCCCGTCGCATCGGGCAGGGCCGGGGTCCGCTCGCCGTCGAGATAGGGCAGCAGGGTGAGACCGTCCGCCCCGGGCGGCACGGACATGGCGAGCTCGTCGAAGGCCGCGTGGTCGACGCCGAGCAGCTGCGCCATCGACGTCAGCACACGGGCAGCATTCAGCGTGCAGACCAGCGGTAGGTAGGCGCCTGTGGCATCGGCGAAACCGGCCACGAACCCCGACGCGTCGGTGGTGGGTTGATCGGAGGTGACGAAGACGGTGCCGCTCGTACCCAGCGAGACCACGACGTCGCCGGGCTCGAGCATGAGCCCCAGTGCAGCCGCCATGTTGTCACCGGTGCCTGCTGCGAGCGCTGCCCCGGCGGAAGTCTGGCCGACCTGGTCGGCGGGACCCTTGACGTCCGGCAGGACGAGGGGCCGACCGAACGCGCGCTCGACGATGTCGTGCCGGTACTCCCCGGTGGCAGGCGACCAGTACCCGGTCCCTGATGCGTCACCCCGGTCGGTCGTGACCGCCGTGGTCGAACCGCCCAGCCGAGCGGTCAGCCAGTCGTGGGGCAGCACGCAGGCATGAGCGCGGGCAGCAACCTCGGGCTCGTGGTCTCGCACCCAGCGCAGCTTGGCCACCGTGAAGCTCGCCACCGGCACCGAGCCGACGGCGTGCGCCCAGAACTCCGGCCCATCGGTCTCCTTGACGAGGTCAGCCGCTGCCTGCGCCGAGCGGTTGTCGTTCCACAGCAACGCAGGTCGTATGACGTCTCCAGCCCCGTCGAGCAGCACCATGCCGTGCTGCTGACCCGCCACCGAGACTGCGGCGACGTCGTCGAGCAGTCCGTCACCGGCGTGCTGGAGGGCGTCCCACCAGGCTCCCGGGTCGACCTCGGTCCCGTCCGGATGGGGATAGCGCCCTTCGGCGAGCACGTCACCGGAGTCAGCATCGCAGACGAGCACCTTCGTCGACTGGGTCGACGAATCGATCCCCGCAACCTTCGTCACGACCGTGCACCGTTCATGCAGCGGAGCGTAGTCGCCCCGCCCGGCCCCGAACGGCAAACGGACCGGGCCGCGAGTACGTTGGCGCGATGCCGACCCCGGATTTCATCGTCGCCCTGCGCACCAAGATCGGAACCGACCTGCTCTGACTACCCGGCGTCACGGCCGTCGTGTTCGACGACGCGGAGCGTGTCCTGCTGACCGGGCCGATGATCCCCGCTGGCACCTCGTCAGCGGGATCCTCGTGCGTCGGATCGAGCACGCCCGGCGTCCGGAAGACCCGCCCTACCTCATCACCTGACACACGGCCGGGGTGAGCCGTCATACCGCCGGACGCGACGGGGGTACCCGAGGCAAACGCGGAGTGGCCAAGCGGGATTTGCCTGGTGAAGAAGCCACCTGGCTTGTGAACTAGGCAAACGCGGACAGCCAGGCAGAGTACGAAGCTCAGGTGGAGGGGGCGACGAAGGGGGGTTTGGTGACGACGAAACGTTCGTCGCGGCCGCGCACGTCGACGCTGACCTCGTCGCCATCACTGACAGAGGCGTCGAGCAACGCCAGCGCGACCCCGGCCTTGCGGGTCGGCGAGAACGTCCCCGACGTGATCTCACCGACCGGCTCGCCGACCATCCCTTCGGAAGCCGAAGCCGCCGCGCGGTCACCGCTATCGCCCAGCGACGTGCCAGCGGCGTCACCCAAGCCCGCGGACCCGGCGGGAACCTCGACCTTCCGTACCTGCATGTGGGGGCGCGGGATGCCGCGCCCGCTCGCCACCAGACCCCGCAGCATCCGGGTGGGACCCGCTTCGCGTTCGGCGCGCAGTGCCGTGTGACCCCAGAACGACTCCTTCTTCCACCCCACTGCCCAGCCGAGACGTGCCTGGACCGGGGTAATCGTGGGCGAGATGTCCTGACCGTGCAGCGGATACCCCATCTCGGTGCGCAGCGTGTCACGCGCCCCCAGCCCGGCCGGCACGACGCCCAAGCCCTCACCCGCGGCGAACAACGCATCCCAGACAGACAGTGCGGCGGCGTTCGGGATCACCAGCTCGTAGCCACGTTCGCCCGTGTAGCCGGTCCGGCACACGATGACCGGCGTCGCGTCGTGGTCGACCTCGACGAACGACATGTACTCGTGACCGGTCGGGAAGCCGATCACCTCCAGCAGCTGATCGCTGGCAGGCCCCTGCACGGCGAGGATCGCGTAGTCGCGGTGCAGGTTCTCGGCGGCAACGCCGTCCGGCGCTGTGGCGGCCAACCGCCGTACGACCTCCGTCGTGTTGGCGGCGTTCGGGATCAGGAAGACCTCGTCGTCGCTCCGCAGGTACGCGATCAGGTCGTCGACGACGCCGCCGTCGTCGTTGCAGCAGAGCGTGTACTGCGCTCGACCCGGGCCGATTCGGCCGAGGTCGTTGGTGAGGCAGACGTTGACGTACTCCGCTGCGCCCGGCCCACGCACCACGGCCTTGCCGAGGTGGCTGACGTCGAAGACCCCGACACCCGACCTGACCGCGTTGTGCTCCTTGACCGCCCCCGTGTACTCCAAGGGCATCGACCAGCCGGCGAAGTCGGAGAACTTCGCACCGAGCGCAGCGTGACGCGCGTGCAGCGGTGAGGTCAGGGGTTCGTCCGCGTGGGAGTCGGTCTGTTCGGCCATAGCTTGCGAACCTATCGCAGGCGGTAGAGTCGCGGGCGACCACCGACCTGGCAGGACGAGGGGAATCCGTACACGTGATCGTCGACAACGCACGAAGCAATGTCAGCCTCCGCAGCACCAGCCCCCGAAACATCAAGGCCGACGTGGTCGTCATCGGGGTCCACGGCTCCCCTGACTCTCCCGAGACGCTCACCCTCGCTTCCGGCGCCGACGACGTCCGCGCAGCGTTCGGTAAGGGCCTTCTCGACACGCTGCGCCAGCTCGGCGTCTCTCCCCGGGTTGGCGAGACCTGCAAGTTTCCGACGGCCGGCAACCTCAAGGCGCCCTTGCTCGTGACCGTCGGGCTGGGACCCGTGCCCGACGGCGACTCGGACCTCGAGATGCTTCGTCAGGGGGCGGGCGCGGCTGCCCGAGCCATGGCGGGCAAGCAGAGCGTGGTGCTCGCGCTTCCGTCGTCAGCCGACGAGCAGGTACGAGCCGTCGCCGAGGGTGCCTTACTCGGCAACTACTGCTTTGACCACTACCTCACCAAGAAGCACCAGCCCATCGGCGAGTTCGTCATCGTCACCGAGAACGCCCGCTCCCGCACCGCCCGCGCGGCGCTCGCGGATGCCGCCGCAGTCGCGGCTGCGGTCAACTTGGCCCGCGAGCTCGTCAACCTGCCCCCGAACGACCTCTACCCGGAGTCGTTCGCTGACGCGGTCAAGCAGGAGAGCAAGAGCACGAAGGTCAAAGTCACCGTCACCGACGAGAAGGCGCTCGCCGCCAAGGGGTACGGCGGCATCGTCGGCGTCGGGATGGGGTCAATGCGTCCTCCGCGTCTCGTCAAGCTGGCCTACAGGCCGGCCAAGGCGGTGGCGCACATCGCGCTGGTCGGCAAGGGCATCACCTTCGACTCCGGTGGTCTGTCGATCAAGCCGAGCAATGCGATGGCCACGATGAAGTGCGACATGTCCGGAGCGGCCGCCGTCGTCGCAGCGACGTTCGCGATCGCCGAGCTGGGCCTCCCCGTCCGGGTGACGACGTACGCCTGCCTGGCCGAGAACATGCCCTCCGGTCACGCGACCCGGCCGGGCGACGTGTTGACGATGTACGGCGGCAAGACGGTCGAGGTGCTCAACACCGATGCGGAGGGACGGCTCGTCCTGGCCGACGGGATCACGACGGCCAACCGCGACAAACCTGATCTCCTCATCGACGTCGCCACCCTGACGGGAGCGTGTGTGGTGGCCCTCGGGCGCCAGGTCGCCGGCGTGTTCAGCAACGACGACGACCTGCGCAACGAGATCCCCAAGGTGGCCGCACGAGCCGGCGAGCAGATGTGGCCGTTGCCGATCCCGGACGAGATGAAGGACAAGGTCCGCACGACCAAGATCGCCGACCTGAGCCAGCACAACCCCGAAGCTTGGGGCGGTGCGCTGTATGCCGCGGCCTTCCTGCGGGAGTTCGTCGCCGACGGCACGACGTGGGCGCACATCGACATCGCAGGCCCGGCCTTCAACGAAGATGCCCCGAAGGGATACACCCCGAGAGGTGGCACCGGCTCTGCCGTCCGGACCCTCGTCCAGCTCGCGGCCGAACGCTCCGCCTGACGAGCCACAGCTCACGGTTCAAGGAGGGCGGTCAGGGGGCTGTCTCGGTCGAGCCGGTCTGGCTGCCCTTCTGGCGACGGTTGTACGCGCGCATCCGGTCGGGGTAGCCGACCACGGCCGCGTCGTAGCTGGGGATGCCGTGCTTGTTGGCGAAGTGGTGCGCCCACTCGACCGAGGGCACCCGGCGGCGAGTCCATTCTCCGTCGATGGCCACCAGGAGCATCGTCACGTCGGTGACTGCCGTCCGTGGCTCGATGAAGCCCTCGATGCCCGAGCGGGTCGACACCCACTCCTTGAGGTAGACCGAGTCGGCCGACTCGGCTGTGCGCAACGTGCCAGGCTTGTTGCGTCGGCGCCGCAGAATCCCCATGACGTCCTCTCGAGCAGTGCATCACCCTGCACACCCAGTATCGCCTATGCGTCCAAGCGGTCCCGGCATTTCGGGGTGGTCACGGCCCGAACAGTCTCATCCAGGCTGGCTGGCAAGCGGTCGTGGCGTGGTGCAAGGATGGTCGACACCCACGTCGACCGCCGCGATCCGGCCGGTACGACGCGCACACATCCGACTCGACCCAGGCTTCGGAGGCAGACCGTGGCGGACGCCGGCAACAGATTCGACATCCTCATCCTCGGCGGAGGCAGCGGCGGTTACGCCTGCGCGCTCCGCGCGTCCGAGCTCGGGCTCAGTGTCGGCCTGGTCGAAGAGGACAAGCTCGGCGGCACCTGCCTCCATCGTGGGTGCATCCCGACGAAGGCGTTGCTCCATGCCGGTGAGATCGCTGACTCGGTCCGGGAGGCCGGCGCCTTCGGGATCACCGCCACCCTCGACGGTGTCGACCTGGTCGGCGTCAACAGCTACAAGGACGGCGTGGTCAGCCGGCTCTACAAGGGGCTGCAGGGGCTGGTCAAGAGCCGCGACATCACCCTCATCGAGGGACACGGCACGCTGGTCGCGCCCCACACCGTCGAGGTCGACGGCACACGCTACGAAGGCAAGCATGTGGTGCTGGCCTCCGGCTCCTACACGAAGAGCCTGCCGGGGCTGGACCTCGACGGCGAGCGGGTGCTGGGAAGCTGGGACGCGCTGCAGCTCGAGACCGTCCCAGCACACGCGATCGTCCTGGGCGGCGGCGTCATCGGCGTGGAGTTCGCCTCCGCCTGGCGCTCGCTCGGTGCCGAGGTGACGATCATCGAGGCACTCCCCCGGCTGGTGGCAGCCGAGGACCCCGCCTGCTCGAAGGCAGTCGAGCGCGCGTTCCGCAAGCGAGGCATCGCGTTCAAGACCTCCACGCCGTTCGCCTCGGTCGACAAGACCGAGAGCGGCGTACGCGTCGTGGTCGAGTCCGGCGACACGTACGACGCCGACCTGCTGCTCGTCGCCGTCGGCCGCGGGCCCAACACCGCCGACCTCGGCTACGAAGCGCAGGGCATCGCGATGGACCGCGCCTTCGTCCTCACCGACGAGCGGCTGCACACCAACGTCGACAAGGTGTACGCCGTGGGCGACATCGTCCCGGGTATGCAGCTGGCTCACCGTGGCTTCCAGCACGGGATCTTCGTGGCCGAGGACATCGCAGGGCTCAACCCCCCACCGATCGACGAGGCCGGCATCCCGCGTGTCACGTACTCCGATCCCGAGGTCGCTTCGGTCGGACTCACCGAGGATGCGGCCCAGGAACGCTACGGCGCCGACCAGGTCGAGTCGCTGACCTACGACCTCGGTGGCAACGGCAAGAGCCAGATCCTCAAGACGCAGGGGTTCGTCAAGCTCGTCCGCGAGAAGGACGGCCCCGTGGTCGGCGTGCACATGGTCGGTGCGCGCGTCGGCGAGCTCATCGGTGAGGCTCAGCTCATCTACAACTGGGAGGCGTTCCCGGCCGATGTAGCCGCACTCGTCCACATGCACCCCACCCAGAACGAAGCCCTCGGTGAGGCGCATCTGGCGCTGGCCGGCAAGCCGCTGCACACGCACGCGTGAGCGGGACGGGAGCGCGCGCGGCAGGCGTGGTGACTAGGGTGTCTGGGAGGGCCGAAGCGCTCGCTCCACCGGGTGTAGTCCGCCGGACAACCCCGTAGGCTGACGCCTGCGATGCACGACCGACATCGGATACGACGAAGAGGACCTCGACCGACATGGCGACAGACGTAACGCTCCCCGCTCTCGGCGAAAGTGTCACCGAGGGCACTGTCACGCAGTGGCTCAAATCCGTCGGTGACGACGTCGCCGTCGACGAACCCCTGCTCGAGGTCTCCACTGACAAGGTCGACACCGAGATCCCCTCGCCGGTGGCGGGCAAGCTTCTGGAGATCAAGGCCGCCGAGGACGAGACCGTCGAGGTCGGCGCCGTGCTCGCTGTGATCGGTGACGACGGCGACTCGTCCGGTGGCGGTACGTCGCAGGAGCAGTCCGACAGCTCGGGCGATGCCTCCGAGTCCCATGACGAGGGCGACGCGCACGAGCAGGGTGAAGACGAGTCCGCTGCTGACTCCGCCCAGCAGGACCAGCCCGACGAGGCATCGTCTGACGAGGCCGGCGGCGAAGAACTGCGTGACGAGGCGCCCTCCGAAGAAGCCCCGACGGCGCAGGCCGACACATCGTCCTCAGGAGGTGACTCGGTCGACGTCAAGTTGCCCGAGCTCGGCGAGAGCGTGACCGAAGGCACCGTCACCCAGTGGCTCAAGTCCGTCGGTGACGACGTCGCCGTCGACGAACCCCTGCTCGAGGTGTCCACTGACAAGGTCGACACAGAGATTCCCTCTCCGGTGGCGGGCAAGCTCCTGGAGATCAAGGCCGCCGAGGACGAGACCGTCGCTGTCGGCGCCGTCCTCGCTGTCATCGGCAGCGGCAGCGCCGCCGCGAGTGGCAGTGGCGGCGACTCAGACCAGGCCGACGGCAGCCACCGCGCCGAGGAGTCCGCTCCCCCCGAGGAGTCCGCTCCCCCCGAGGAGTCCGCTCCCCCCGAGGACGACGCTCCCGCACAGGAACCCGAGCGCGAGCCCGAGGACGAGACAGCCGCCTCGGCCGAACCCGCCGCCTCGGCCGAAGAGGCGGCCGAACCCGCACAGCAGGAAGCCGCACCCGAACCGTCGCGCGCAACGCGATCGAGCGCTTCGGCCGAGAGTGACAGCCGCAACTATGTGACGCCGTTGGTACGCAAGCTCGCAGCGCAGCACAACATCGACCTGTCCAGCCTGTCCGGCACCGGCGTAGGGGGCCGCATCCGCAAACAAGACGTCCTCGAGGCAGCCGCCAAGGCCGACGAGGCGGCGAAGGCCACCGAGGCGCCGGCGGCACCGGCCGCAAGTGCCCCTACCACGCCGGCCACGCCGCGCCCCGAGCTCAGCGCACTGCGGGGAAAGACGGAGAAGCTCAGCCGGCTGCGCAAGGTCATCGCGAGCCGCATGGTCGAGTCGTTGCAGGTCTCAGCGCAGCTCACGACGGTCGTCGAGGTCGACGTCACCGCGATCTCACGGCTGCGCGACCGGGTGAAGGCGAGCTTCGAGCAGCGCGAGGGCGTCAAGCTCTCGTTCCTGCCGTTCTTCGCCAAGGCCGCGATCGATGCGCTCAAGACCTACCCTCAGGTCAACGCGTCGATCGACACCGAGGCCGGAGAGGTGACGTATCACGACGGCGAGCACCTCGGCGTCGCCGTCGACACCGATCGCGGACTCCTCGTTCCGGTGATCAAGGACGCCGGTGACCTGTCGATTGCCGGCTTGTCGCGCAAGATCGCTGACCTGGCGGCGCGCACCCGCGACAACAAGATCTCCCCGGACGAGCTGTCCGGCGGCACGTTCACGCTGACCAACACCGGCAGCCGGGGCGCATTGTTCGACACCCCGATCATCAACCAGCCGCAGGTGGCGATCCTCGGGACCGGCACCGTGGTGAAGCGGCCAGTGGTGATCAGCGACCCGAACCTCGGCGAGACGATCGCGATCCGGCAGATGGTCTACCTGGCACTGACCTACGACCACCGCCTCGTAGACGGTGCCGACGCCGCCCGGTTCCTCTCGACCATCAAGCAGCGCCTCGAAGAAGCCAACTTCGAGGCCGAGCTCGGCATCTAGCCTCCTCCCGGCCGGTGGAGGCGGCCAGTGGAGGGCGGCCGGTAGGGACGGGAAACCGGTCGGCGTGGATGGGCCTGAGTGCCGAGCGAGGCACGAGCGAGGATGGTTGCCGCGCCGGTTCCGGTCCAGGAGTCCGACCGTAACCGGTCCTACACCATCTGGTCCACCGACTGGGACGTGAGGCGGCCTACGCCGCAGGCGGCCTGCACAACCTCCCGGTAGGGAGACCCCGGTGATCTCGACAAGCCTGTCCTGAGCTGTCGAAGGGCTCGATCAGCGGGTTGGTGCGGCTCGCTGCCCGGACGCGGGCCGCGCGACCGGGACCGGGGCCGGGACCGGCCCAGGTCCGCTACGGGGTCAGCGCAGCCAGGAACTGACCCTGACCACCGGCGAGGTCGACGGTGAGCGGCAGCTTCTCCCACCGACAGCTGAAGACCATCCCGGAGTCACCGCCGTCGCCGACCACCGTGTGCTCCCACGAGTCCGGGCCGCCATGCGGAGCAGACAGGTGCACATAGGTCGTCATCGATGGGCCACCGGGTTCGTCGAGCCCTCGCTCCGCGAAGCCGACCTGGTCGACATACACGAGGTCATCCAGGCCGGTCTCCTCCCGGATCTCACGCGCGGCCGCATCCACGAGCGCCTCGAAGGGGAGCATGCCGCCCGCCGGGATCTGGGTGCCCGACGGGTCGTCGGGGTCGTCGTCGCGGTGGTCGAAGACCAACAGCTCCGATCCGGCCGGGGTCGACCGCGTCACATAGCAGGCCACTCGCCGGCGCACGGCATACGTCGTCACGAGGCCGAATTTACTCAAGATGTGCGCTGATGCGCTGCTGTGGGCTCAGCACGGCAGGATTGGAGCATGAGGATCATGATCGCCGGGAGCTCAGGGTTCCTGGGCAGCGCACTCGTCAGCTCGTTGCGAGACGAGGGCCATCGGGTGACTCGACTGGTCCGTCGGGAGCCCCGCGGTGACGAGGTCCGCTGGGATCCCTACTCCGGCAAGCTCGTCACGGAGCAGCTCCACGACGTCGACGCGGTCGTCAACCTCGCCGGCGCCCCGTTCGTGCACTGGCCATGGACGGCGTCTTACAAGCGATCGATCCTCGAGAGCCGGGTCCGGACGACCACGACACTGGCCGACTCGATCGCGGACCTGGTCGACAAGCCGGTCCTGGTCAATGCCAGTGGCGCCGATTACTACGGTGACGACCGCGGCGACGACCGGCTCGACGAGACAGCCCACACCGGCCAAGGCTTCCTCGCCGAAGTAGTGCGGCAGTGGGAGGCGGCGACCACGAGTGCCAGCGAAGCAGGCGCCCGCGTCGTCAACCTTCGAACCAGCGCCGTCCTCGACAAGCGTGGTGGCCCGATCAAGGCGATGGGCATCCCCTTCCGGCTGGGCATCGGCGGCCGCGTCGGCAACGGCCGACAGTGGTTCCCGTCGATCAGCCTGTCTGACTGGCTCAGTGCGGTGAACCGGTTGATCTCCGACGACTCGATGCACGGCCCGTACAACCTCAGCGGCCCGCAGCCGGTGACGAACGCCGAGTTCACCCGCATCCTCGCGGCTCAGCTGCACCGCCCGGCGGTACTCGTCGCTCCCGCCGGCCCGCTCCGGTTCGTGCTGGGCGGCCTGGCGACCGTGGTCATCGGCAGCCGCCGTGTGCTGCCCGCACGGTTGCTCGAGGCAGGTTTCACCTTCGCCCATCCCACGACGATCAGCCAGGTCGAGGCCGCTTATGCACAGGCCAGGTGATCTCCGCGATCCGCCAGCCGGCGCCTGTCCGCAGCAGCGTGATCAGATGCCGACTGGGCCGGTCGCTCGGCAGGTCTCGCGTCGCGACGCCGTCGAGACGATGCGCAACGGTGGGCTGCAGGCGGTCGACGACCCGAAGCCGAACGAGACCAGGCCGGTGAGCTACGACCTCGATCCGCCGATAGCGCATGGCCACGCCGCTCACGTGGAGCCCTCGACGCAGGTACGCAGCCAGTCGCGAGACGTCGCGGCCCAGCACCGCACTGCCGGGCACGAACACGGCGGCAAGCTCGCGTGCGCGTCCGGTCTGCCACGCCTGCTCACGTCTCAGGTCGAGGCCAAGGAGCACACCCCGCCACCGGCGCGCGGAGGGGCGCGCCGGTCGGGGTGGCGACGGCACATCGTCGGCTGCTTCGGCGGCGGAGGGCGCCCCGGTGCGGTGGCGAGCCGCCTCGGCCGGCCGAGCCTCCCGCGCGCTGACCAATCCGACGGCAACAGTCGTGACGAATACCAGGAGCACACCCACGACCACCAGCACGCAGCGCCACGACCTGAACGTCGTGGCCTGCGGGCGGCGGTGGGTGGGCACCCGGGTAGGCATCAGCCCACCTTGCCCCAATTCGGGTCCGTCGCGTGCGGTCTGTCCACAGACCTCGTCCGCGGATCCGTCCGATATCTGGCAGCCTGGTCCGTACCCTGGCCAGGCCGGCCGATGACGCAAAGGACACCGCGTTGACCCTGTTGAAGACCACGGGCGGTTCGAGCCCGGTCATCCCCACCTCGCGGACCTCCGCTGCACCTGGGACGCCCCTGCGCACCGCCGCCACCTCTCTGTACGACGCGGCCGCGAGCCGGATCGCCCGCGCCATCGTCAAGACAGCCGCCCGCCGCGTCGACGTCCGTTTCACGTTCCCGGACGGCTCCGCCTGGGGCCCGACTGCGCCGGGCACCCCGGTGTTCGCGGTGATCAAGCCGGAGGCCTTCTACAGACGGCTGGGCCGCGATCTGAAGATGGCGTTCGGGGAGGCCTACGTCGCCGGCGAGTGGCGGCCGGGCGAGGGCACCGACCTCGCCGATCTGCTCACCCCGTTTGCGCTGAGACTGGCCGATCTCGTGCCGGCACCCGTACGCAAGCTGCGTGTCGTCATCGACCGGCGGCTCCCACACCACACGACCAACACCCGCACCGGGTCGAAGTCGAACATCGAAGCGCACTACGACATGTCGAACGAGCTGTTCAGCCAGTTCCTCGACGAGACCATGACCTACTCCGCCGCCTGGTTCGACGACCTCGAGCACGAGGACCTCGAGACGGCTCAGCTGCGCAAGATCGACGGGATCCTCGACTACGCCGGTGTGACCGAGGGCACCCGGGTGCTCGAGATCGGCAGCGGTTGGGGTTCGCTGGCGATCCGCGCAGCGGAGCGCGGTGCCACCGTCACCTCGGTCACCTTGTCACGCGAGCAGGCTGAGCTCGGCAACCGCCTGATCAAGGAACGTCGGCTGGACGACCGTGCCCACATCGAGATCCGCGACTACCGCGACGTCGAGGGCCAGTACGACGCGGTCGTCTCCATCGAAATGGTCGAGGCGGTGGGTGAGGAGTTCTGGCCGAGCTACTTCTCGACGATCGACGAGCATCTGGCACCCGGCGGCAAGGTCGCCATCCAGGCCATCCTGATGAGCCACCAGCGCATGCTCGAGACCCGCAACTCCTACGGATGGATCCAGAAGTACATCTTCCCCGGCGGTCTCATCCCGTCGATCCAGGCCATCGAGGATGTCTGCGCCGAACACACCGAGCTCCGCATCACCGACCGCCGCGAGCTCGGCCTCCACTATGCCGAGACCCTGAGTCGCTGGCGCCGCGACTTCCTCGCCCACTGGGAGACGATCAAGCCCATCGGCTACGACGACGACTTCCGCCGTATCTGGGAGTTCTACCTCGCCTATTGCGAGGCTGGGTTCGCCTCGCGCTACCTGGGGGTCTCCCAGATCCGGTTCGCGCGGCCTGGCGAAGGGCCGGCTCACTGACCCTCGCCGCTCGGCTACCGTGGAGCACGTGGGGACCGTCCGATGACCGCCGTCGACGAACGGCGCGAACCCGTGCCGACGCCGCCCGTGCTGCGCTTCGAGCACGTGGGCTTCGGCGATCAGGCGACGCCGTACGACCAGGCCTGGGATCTGCAGCGCCGCCTCCACGCGCGGCGCGTGGCCGACGAGATCGACGACGTCGTCCTCATGCTCGAGCACCCTTCGGTCTACACCGCCGGCAAACGCACCGAACAACAGGACCGCCCGGTCGACGGCACCCCGGTCATCGAGGTCGATCGCGGCGGAAAGATCACCTGGCACGGCCCCGGCCAGCTCGTGGCCTACCCGATCACCAAGCTGCCCGCACACGTATACGTCGTCGACTTCGTGCGTCGCCTCGAGGAGGCGCTCATCCGCGCGTGTGCCGACCTCGGGGTGGCCACCGGACGCGTCAAGGGGCGCAGCGGCGTCTGGCTGGCAGCCGACATCGGATCCCCCGGCCGGCCCGAACGCAAGGTTGCGGCGCTCGGCGTCCGCGTCTCACGCGGCGTCACCATGCACGGCCTCGCACTCAACTGCGACAACGCCACCACCGGCTTCGACGCAATCGTGCCCTGTGGGATCGCCGACGCCGGCGTGACGTCGCTCACCAGTGAGCTCGGCCGACCGGTCACAGTGGCCCAGGCGCTGCCGTTCGTCGAACGGCACCTGGCCGACCTCCTGACCTGGGGACCGTACGACAAGAGTCCCGACCTGCTCCGGTCCGAGGCGGCGTCAGGCGCCTCCATCACGTACGGTCTTCGCCCGCCGCCGTGATCGGCAGCGCTCAGGACAAACTTCGGCTCCGCGGCGGTACCGCGTAGGCTGGGGCCTGTGACGATTGCGCCCGAAGGTCGGAAGATGCTGCGCCTCGAAGTGCGCAACGCCGAAACCCCGATTGAGAAGAAGCCCGCCTGGATCAAGACTCGGGCGACGATGGGGCCGGAGTACCGCGAGCTCCAGTCGCTGGTCAAGAGCGAAGGCCTGCACACGGTCTGCCAGGAGGCGGGCTGCCCCAACATCTTCGAGTGCTGGGAGGACCGCGAGGCGACGTTCCTCATCGGCGGCGACCAGTGCACCCGCCGGTGTGACTTCTGCCAGATCGACACCGGAAAGCCCGAGGCGCTCGACCGCGACGAGCCGCGCCGGGTCGCCGAGAGCGTGCAGACCATGGGCTTGCGGTACGCGACGATCACCGGCGTCGCCCGCGACGACCTTCCCGACGGTGGCGCCTGGCTGTACGCCGAGACCGTCCGGCAGATCCACGAGCTCAACCCCGGCACGGGCGTCGAAAACCTCATCCCCGACTTCAACGGTCTCCCCGACCTGCTGCGCGAGGTCTTCGAGTCGCGCCCGGAGGTCCTCGCCCACAACGTCGAGACGGTGCCGCGGATCTTCAAGCGCATCCGGCCCGCCTTCCGCTACGAGCGCTCGCTCGACCTGCTGACCCAGGCCCGCGAGTTCGGGCTCATCACGAAGTCCAACCTGATCCTCGGCATGGGTGAGACCCGTGACGAGGTCTCACAGGCGCTGCGTGACCTGCATGCTGCAGGCTGCGACCTGCTCACGATCACCCAGTACCTCCGGCCGAGCGTCCGCCACCACCCGATCGAGCGTTGGGTCAGGCCCGAGGAGTTCGTCGAGCTGCAGGCCGAAGCGCTGGAGATCGGCTTCGTCGGCGTCATGAGCGGGCCGCTCGTGCGGTCTTCGTACCGCGCAGGACGTCTGTACCAACAGGCAGTAGAGTCGCGGGACGCGCAGGTCTCCGCCTGACCGCGTCACCCGCACCGTGAGAGCGACGAACGAGGACCCCGACACATGGCACGCAAGGACAAGGGCGAGAAGAAGCAACGAGCGCTGAGCAAGCTCATCCAGGCGTACAAGGTGACCCGGGAACGCGACAAGCGTGTGGGGATCGTGTGCCTGGCCTGGTTCCTCGGCGTCGGCCTCATCGTCGGCGCCGTCTTCTGGGTGCTGATCCACCCGCTCGCCGGGGTCGTCGTCGGCCTTCCGTCCGGCGCGCTCGCCTGGATGATCGTGTTCGGGAGGCGCGCCGAGAGGGCAGCCTACGCCCAGATGGAAGGCCAGCCGGGTGCCGCTGCCGCCGCGCTGGGCGTGCTGCGACGGGGCTGGCAGGTGCAGCCGGCCGTGTCGGTCACCAAGAGCCAGGACATCGTGCATCGCGTCGTCGGGCGTCCCGGCGTCATCCTGATCGGTGAGGGAAACCCGCAGCGGGTCCGCAACCTGCTCGGCGTGGAGAAGAAGAAGCATGCCCGGGTGGTCGGTGAGATCCCGATCTACGACATCGTCTCCGGCGACTCCGGTGACGACGCGATCCCGATCAACCGGCTCGCCAAGCACATCATGAAGCTGCCCAAGAACATCGCGCCCGCTGACGTCACTGACGCGCTGCAACGGCTCAAGGCGCTGGACGCCATGCGGCCGCAGATGCCGATCCCGCGCGGACCGATGCCCACCAGTGCCAAGCAGGCGCGTCAAGCCATGCGTGGCCGGTAAGCCACGACCCGTGCGCATGGCGACGGTATGCATCCGACGGGGCCACCGTGACGAATCATGCGTGTGACCACTCCCCTGCCGTTCGCCTGGCCTCCGCTGAACACAGACAGCTGCGATGACTGATCGTCCCCGGGTCGCGATCATCGGAGCCGGCGTCTCCGGGCTGACGGCCGCCTACCTGCTCTCACGCACGCATGCGGTCACGCTGTTCGAGCGAGAGCCACGCCTCGGCGGGCATGCCCACACCCACGACGTCACGATCGGCGACACACCCACGACGGTCGACTCCGGATTCATCGTGCTCAACGACCGCACCTACCCGACGTTGCGGCGGCTCTTCGACGAGCTCGGGGTGGCGATCCGGCCGACGGAGATGAGCATGAGCATCCGGTGTTCCGGCTGCGGCCTCGCCTTCGTCGGAGGTCGCGGCATGCGGGGCATCTTCGCCCAACGACGCCGGGTCCTGGATCCGCGGTTCTGGCGACTACTGCTCGGCGTCCGTCGCTTCCAGAAGCTGGCGATGGCGCTGCTGGCCGACGAGACGGCATCCGACATCACCTACGGCCAGTTCCTCGAGCAGCACGGGTTCAGCGAGCACTTCATCCAGCACTACGGTGTGCCGATCGTGTCGTGCGTCTGGTCCAGTGGACGCCGGGACGCGATGGAGTACCCCGCTGCGTACCTGTTTGCGTTCCTGTCCCACCACGGCTTCCTCGCCTTGGGTGACGCGCCCCAGTGGTATGTCGTCGCCGGAGGCTCACGCACCTACGTCGACGCGGTGAACGCCTTGCTGGCAGAGCCGCACTCGGTCCGGGCAGGTCAGCCGGCAGTGTCGGTCGAACGTCATACGGACGGGGTGCGGGTCACCGACGTGGCCGGCGGCGTCCACGGGTTCGACCGCGTGGTGCTGGCCACCCACGCCGACGAGGCGCTCGCGCTGCTCGCCGACCCGACACCGGACGAGAAGATCGTGCTGTCGGCGTTCCGGTACTCCGAGAACACGACGCAGCTGCACCGCGACGACTCGGTGCTGGCGGACCGCTGGGAGGAGCGGGCCAGCTGGAACTTCACGCTCGACGGCTGCGCCGACGACTCCGACCGTGTGCAGGTGTCGTACTGGATGAACCGGCTGCAGCATCAGCCGGCGGAGCACCCGCTCGTGGTGACCCTCAACGGCGAGGACCGGGTCGACCCCGCGGCCGTCATCGCCACCATGGACTACACGCATCCGGTCTACACCCCCGATTCGGTCGCCGCGCAGCCGCGGCTGGCCGAGCTGATGACCGAACGGACCGCCTACGCCGGCGCCTACCACGGCTGGGGATTCCACGAGGACGGCTGCCGGGCCGGCGTCCGGGCCGCGCAGCAGTTCGGGGTCAGCTGGTGACGACCGGACCGGGAGACCCGCTGCCGTTACCGGCGATCGTTCGCGGCAAGGTCCGGCACGCCCGGTTCCACCCGATCAAGCACCAGTTCCGCTACCGGGCGCACCAATGGCTCGTCGACGTCGACCAGCCTGCCGTGGCTCCTCGGTGGTTGCGCTCGCTGGCCTCCTTCGAAGCACGTGACCACGTGGGCGGGCCCGGCGGCAGCCTCGGCGAGAACGTCCGCGCGTTCATCGCGGCCCAAGGGGTCTCGTGGACTGCCCATCGCGTGATCATGCTGGCGAATGCGCGAGTGCTCGGGTATGTCTTCGACCCGTTGACCGTCTTTTGGTGCTACGCGGAGGACGGCACGCTCGAGGGTGTGCTCGCCGAGGTGCACAACACGTATGGCGAGCGGCACGGGTACGTGCTCGATCTCGACGCCGAGGGCAGTGCGCGCACCGACAAGCAGTTCTACGTGTCCCCGTTCTTCGGCGTCTTCGGTGACTACCAGCTCAAGTTCGTCCTCGATGCGGACTCGGCGACGGCCGAAGGGTCCGGTGTTGAGCCTGCCCGGGCGGGCCGACCGTCGCCACGTCCGGTCAGACCGGCGAAGGTGGGGGCGTTCGTGACGCTGCGGCAGGACGACCGCGTGGTGTTCACGGGCAGCTTCACCGGTCAGGCGCTGCCAGTCACGACGCGGCGACTCCTCGGGGTGGCGCTCACCCAGCCACTGATGCCGCAGCGGGTGGCGGTGCTGATCCGGCTGCACGGGGTCTGGCTCTGGCTGCGGCGGCTCCCCGTCGTACGCCGCACGTCCCACCGCGACCAGCCCCACTCCCCCTGACCATCTGCTGGTGCCCACCCTGGCCGAGGCGTTTGCCTAGTGAACAAGCCAGGTGGCTTCCTCACTAGGCGCCTTCGCCTAGGGAACTGGGCATTTGGCTTGTGAACTAGGCAACCGGACGGCCACGGGGTCATCCAACGTCGGCCCGGGCAGTTCTCAGCGGCGGAGAGCAATGGTGTCGGCGGCCATGTCGTGGAGGCCCTGCTGGTCGCGGTTGTAGATCACGGCGGGGATGACCAGGCAGATGAGCACCGTCCGGAGCAAGGCCCGCGCCGCGTCGACCCGTGCTCCTGATGTACGCCGGATGACCACTCCCGTGATGAGCTGACCGGCCGAACCGCCGAGAAGCGTTGTCAGGATCCAGAGCTCAGTCGCGAAGACCACCAGCGGAGCCCACCTGGCCGCGCCCTGACCACCCCACACGTCTTGACCGATGAACGCCGCGACCGCAAGCATGGACAGCGCCCAGTCGATGACCAGCGCCACCACCCGACGTCCCCAGCCGGCGACCGCGCCTGACCCCGACTCGGCAAGGCCGCGACGCTGGCCCGGATAGTCCTGATCAGCCGGCTCGGAAGTCACGAGCGGCAACGTAACACGGGCGAAACACGGCAGACACGGCAGGGAAATCGCCACCTCTTACGGTGGCACCACGACCGGCGGCCAGACCGGGCCGATCGGGATGCGAGGAGGATCGATGTTCGCCGACCGCGACGAGTTGTTGAGCTACATCGCAGATGAAGGCGTCGAGTTCGTCGACGTACGTTTCTGCGACCTGCCGGGAATCATGCAGCACTTCACGGTGCCGGTGTCATCCTTCGGGCCAGAAGTCTTCGACGAGGGCCTGATGTTCGATGGGTCGTCGATCCGGGGGTTCCAGGCCATCCACGAGTCCGACATGGCGCTCTTCCCGGACCCCACGACGGCGTACCTCGACACGTTCCGCACCGACAAGACCCTGGTCGTCAACTTCTTCATCCACGACCCGCTCACGGGTGAGGCGTACAGCCGCGACCCGCGCAACATCGCACGCAAGGCGCAGGAGTACCTCAAGAGCACCGGCATCGGCGACACGGCGTTCTTCGCCCCGGAGGCTGAGTTCTACGTCTTCGACGACGTCCGCTTCGAGACCAAGCAGAACGCCGGGTACTACTCCATCGACTCGGTGGCCGGCGCCTGGAACACCGGCCGCGAGGAAGAGGGCGGCAACCGCGGTTACAAGGTCAAGTACAAGGGCGGCTACTTCCCGGTCCCGCCGTACGACCACTTCGCCGACCTGCGAGCCGAGATGTCGCGTGAGCTCGAGACCTCTGGGCTGATCGTCGAGCGCCAGCACCACGAGGTCGGCACGGCCGGCCAGGCCGAGATCAACTTCCGTTTCGACGAGCTGCTCGTCAGCGCGGACAACGTGATGAAGTTCAAGTACATCGTCAAGAACGTCGCGTGGAAGAACGGCAAGACCGCGACGTTCATGCCCAAGCCGATCTTCGGCGACAACGGCTCCGGCATGCACTGCCACCAGTCGTTGTGGGCCGAGGGCGACCCGCTCTTCTACGACGAGGGTGGGTATGCCGGTCTGAGCGACGCGGCCCGCTACTACATCGGCGGCCTGCTGGCCCACGCCCCGTCGCTGCTGGCCTTCACCAACCCGACGGTGAACTCCTACCACCGGCTCGTCCCGGGCTTCGAGGCACCGGTCAACCTGGTCTACAGCCAGCGCAACCGGTCGGCATGCATCCGCATCCCGATCACGGGCGCCAACCCCAAGGCCAAGCGGATCGAGTTCCGCTGCCCCGACCCGTCGGCGAACCCGTATCTCGCGTTCTCGGCGATGCTGCTGGCCGGCCTCGACGGCATCCGCAACAAGATCGAGCCGCCGCAGCCGATCGACAAGGACCTCTACGAGCTGCCGCCCGACGAGCACGCCGACGTCGAGACGGTGCCCGCAACGCTCACCGCCGTACTCGATGCGCTCGAGGCCGACCACGAGTACCTGCTCGAGGGTGGCGTGTTCACCCCCGACCTGATCCAGACCTGGATCGAGTACAAGCGCACCAACGAGGTCCTGCCGATCTCGCTGCGCCCCCACCCCCACGAGTTCGAGCTCTACTACGACATCTGAGTTCGCACAGAAGTACCTGCGGCCCAGCCGGGATGGAGCGACCAAGAACAGCCCCTGACCTGGGAGGACACCGATTCTCCGTGCTTCTCAGGTCGTGGGTCGCTGTTGGTGAGATTCATCCCTGGGCGGCCCTGACGCTGCCCAGCAAGACTGCCTTGAATCAGAGGTGGGAGATCTGTTCGAACTCGCTGTCGTGCGGCCGTCGACGAGGCGGGTGTCCCGCGGGATGTGGGCAGAGTCAGCCGCCACTCCACTTGGACCGCATGCCACGACGTTCGACCACTACGCGTACAGGTGGAATCGTCGTGATGGGCGGAACAGCTCGGACCGTGAGGGCGTGTGACATGCGCCCAGCCGAGCGGTCGCCGCGAGACGATCCTCCTGTGGCACGCTGCGGGTGACGATCGGCGCCGGGCTGTATTCGCCGGTGAGTTGGTCGCTGGTCAATCGGCCAGCGGGCTGCGATCAGCGGCCGAGGCGAATCCCAGCCAGGTGTGCCGGTTTCCTGCCCAGCACCATCCCACCTTTGGTGCGTCGCGGTTCGCGGTGCCGTCGCGGCCGGTTCCGTTGCTGATCCACACTGCCGGTGTCCGAGCGTCCAGTTTCCCGGTGTTCTCGCGCAGTCGAGATCCGATCGTCATGAAGCAGTGGTTGCGTTCGAGTGCATCTGGCTGTTGCAACAGCCAGAAGATGCCTTCGGTGAGCGTCAGCGGTGTCCGCTGTTTGGACAGGATCGCTGGTAGTGCTTCGTCGGGGCTCCAGTTGGCCATGGAGTCGCCGCGTTCGACGTCGTGGAGGGAGTAGATCGATGAGTCCGGGAGAGTCACCTCGTTGATCGGAGAGAACCGGTCTACGTCAGGCATGTCCACCACGACGAAGCCGCTCTTGCCGTGTCGTGTGAGGAGAGGGGCGAGCGCGGAGGCCGACGCCCGCTTCGGGTGGATGACCAGAAGCGCGTCACTGTGGTCGCCGGCGGCGGCTCGTAACTCCGTCGCGGAGAATCCGGCGATCGTATGTACGCCGAGATCGATCAGTCGATCGGCTTGTTCGGGCATCTTCGGCATCGTGGTCTGGAGGTCGTCAGTGGGCACGTGTTCTCCCTTTCAGTTGCCGGGGTTGCGGTAGGTGCGCGCCGCCGGCCGCGCCCAACCAACTGGGCATCGTAGTGGGGTCGGTGAAGACCGTGGAGAGCAAAGCTGATCGGCCAGACCAGGATCTGCGCGGCCACCAGCCCGATATGAGCGCGAACCTGCGAGCGCTGGGTGGCCACGTCGAAGCCACAGATCCTCGCCTTCCCCGAACTCGCCTTGGTGAGTGTGCTCACCTCTCTTAAGTGCAACGTACGGTACGTTGTACGGTATCACAACGCACCAGTGCGAGAGGATGTTCCCGTGCCGCGAACTGCGCCGCCCACCGCTGACCCGATTCACCTCCTACACCTGATGTGGGCTCCGAGTACCAAGGTCGGACGCACCGGCACGACTGTGCGGGCTGTCACTCAGAGTGCGATCGTCTTCGCCGACGCCAACGGGCTCGAGGCACTCACGATGCGAGCGGTAGCCCAGGAAGTCGGGATCGGCGCGATGACCCTGTACGGCTACGTCCCAGGCAAGGCCGAGCTCCTCGAGCTCATGCTCGACCACCTGGCAGCCACCACCTATGACGGTCATGATCAACCAATAGCCAAGAGCGGATGGCGTGAGGGCCTGCGTCACGTCTCCGACCGCAACTACGCCCACACTGCGCAGCACGCGTGGTCAGCGAACGTCCCGCCCGCCCGACCCATCCTCGGGCCGGGAAACTGCCTCAAGTACGAAGCCGAACTCGCTCCACTGAACGACATCGGTCTCAGCGACCACGACATGGAGCACGTCCTGACCACCGTCCTTGGCATGACCAGCGCCGCCGCGCGCTGGCAGATCGGCCTAGATCGCGTACGCACCGACAGCCAACTCAGCGACGCGCAGTGGTGGGCACTCTCCCAACCCGTCCTGGGCGCCGCCATGGAAGGCCTGGCCCTGCCCATCTCCAGCCGCGTCGGCCAGACCACCGCCTCAGCCGGCAACCCCTACGACAGCCTGCAAGTGGGCCTCGACCTCCTGCTCAACGGGCTCTCCGCACAGCTAGAGACCACCACTGCCAGATAGGCAGCCGCTGCTCGCCGGTGCGGGATGAGGCACGAAACACCGCAAGAGGAACCCCCGCCCGGACCGTCGCACCTCGGCGCGCGAGCCCAGACCTGACGGTCACGCTGAACCCGTCCGCTGCCCGATCCCGCCGGGCGCCCCAAACGGAACGGCCGCCTTGGTTGGAGGCCAACCTGGGTTGGACGGGCCAGAGCGCTGGCTGACCACCTTTCGGGCGCGGCCCCAGCGCGGCCTCACTGGCCAAGCTCTCTCGTTTGCGCAGGTCAGAGGCGCGATATTCAAGGGTTTCGATCCCTGCCGATAGTTGTCGAACACGTCGGCTGACCAGCGGTTTCGTCTCTCGACGGAGCCCAGCGTCAGCCGCCGCGCTAGGTTGTGCGTACTCACCGCACCCACAACCGATGCCGCGCGAAACTTGCTCGCGCCTCCGAACTGACCCCCACGATGCGTGACTGAGCTGCCCCGCCGAAGCAACCTTTCCGAGCCAGCCAGCATCACATGGGGTACGAAGGGGGTGGCCGATGGCCGGCACGACCACGAAGAACGCGCAGGATGCGCCCGCGTTCGAGGAGTACGCCGCGCACGCGTGGCCGTCGCTCTATCGCTCCTCCTACCTGCTGACCGGCAACCACGCGGACGCGGAGGACCTGGCCCAGCAGACGCTGCTGCAGACGTTTCGCTCGTGGGCCAAGGTGAGCCGGGCCGACCAACCGGCGGCGTACGCACGGCGGATCCTCACCAACCTCTACCTTTCACGAGGACGCCCGAAGGCTCGCCGGCTCGAGCTGCTCACGGACCGGCTCCCCGAACCGCGTCCGGTGCCGAGTGCGGGACCTGAGGACCGGATGGTGCTCTGGCCGCACGTCGCGTCCCTGCCGCCGCGACAGCGCGCAGTCATCGTGCTGCGCTACTACGAACAGCTCAGCGAACGCGAGATCGCCGAGGCGCTCGGGTGCTCCGCCGGCAACGTGAAGTCCACGGCGCACCACGCGCTGCAATCCCTACGAGCCGCCATCGAGCGCACAGCAATCGCCGGAGAGGAGGCCTGACATGAAGGAACTCGAAGACACCCTGACCCGTGAGCTGCGCGAGGTTTCCGATGGGCTCCAGGTGCCGCCCATGCCCGCCGGCCTGATCGCGAACGAGGCGCCGCTGCAGACGGCACGGCGCTGGCGGGCCGGCCTGGTGGCCGCCGCGGTGGTTCTGATCCTCGGCGTCACCACCCTGGTGCTCCACGAGCGGCAGGACAGCGACATCCAGCCGGCCCCGCCCGCTCCCACCCCGACCGCGCCGGCCAACACCGACCCCTCGCCCCGACCGGAGTCGATCGCCTCGATTCCCACCACCGATCCCGCGGTCGCCTCCATCGTCGACCAACGGCTCTACGTCGACGGCCACCAGGTGCCGGGTGCGTGGTGGAGCGTCGAGTCCCGGGGCGACGTCTGGCTGGCAGTGCAGTCCGACGGGTCCTGGTGGTGGGGGGGCCCGGGCGTCGACACGTCGAAGATCGACGCCCAGATCGACCAGCCGCCGGTGATCTCTCCCAATGGTCGCTACATCGCGTTCCTGGACCTCAGCGGGGGGAAGGTCGTGCTGACCGGCTTCACCACCGAGCCTGCGGGCGAAGGCTTCGGCCAGGCACCGGTCGACCTACCGCGCGCAGAGGGCGGCGTGGCGCTCGCGGTCCGCGCGGTCACCGACGACGGGGACGTGATCGTCCAGGGCGCCCGGACCGCGGTGATGTGGCGCGCCGTTCAGGATCAGGGGACCGTCGTGGACCTGTCACAGACGGCACCCGATCGGGTGTTCCTCCAGGGCACGTCCGCCGGTCTGGTCGTCGTCGACGGGAAACCTGGCTACGTCGACGGCGCCAACGCCACGCCCTACCTGGCCACCGTCTCGAGTGACGGTCGGCTCACCACCAAGGGCACGTTGCCGACGTATGACGCGCTCGAGATCGGCCCCGGTGGCACGTGGTTGGTCAGGTCACCCGCCGGCACCCTGGGCGGAGAGGTCACCTCCGTCGTGTCCTTGGAGGCGCAGGCCGTCGGCAGCAGCAATGTCGTCGTCCTTGATTCCCCGAAGGGCTGGGGATTTGCGAGTGGCAGCTGGGCCTGGGAGGACGACGCCACCTTCGTCGCAGTGCTTGTCCGCGATTCGGCGCGAGAGGCGTTCAACGTCCGGCTGGTTCGCTGCAGCGTGACGATCGGCGCCTGTCGGCCGTTCGCCGCACCCGTGGGCGACGCCGAGCGGGGCGGCTTCAGCGTCGAGGAGACCCTCGGCAATGTGGTGGAGGCGGTGGTCGCGGGAGATCGCGCCCTCCTCGCCGACCCATCGGTCATCGGCGACACGGAGTGGGAGCAACTGGTCGGCTTCGCTGCCGGCAAGGGCGGCTCCCCCGGCACCTGTCGCGACAATGGAAGCGGGACCAAGGACTGTGCGATCGAGTTCGCGGCCTCCCGGCGCACCGTCTACTACGCCATCCTCGAACCGGCGAAGAACGACTACGGCTGGCGGCTCACCTATGTCGGCATCGGGGGCGCCTGACGTATCCCCGATCGTTCCCGTCCTTGTGCCGCACCATTGCCGGCACCGCGAAGCGGCTCATGTGCGGTGCCTCGCTTCCCGGCGGGGCGGGACCGGAGTCTCTGCCGCTCGGGAATCGAACCTCTTTCGCCCGGCAGGTTTCGGGAGCACGCTCAATACGGTCGGTGTCCAAGGGAGACGCCGCGACCCCGAGGTGGTGACAGTCATGGAGGACCCCAGCCAGACCGAACGTAACAAGGCGGTGATCCGGCGCTTTGTGGAGGAAGTCCAGAACGGCAAGGACTTCGACGCCTACGACGAACTCAACGACCCGGATTTCGTCAACCTGAGCAGTCCTCCCGGTGTCCCGTCGGACCGAGCGGGGGGCAAGGTGTTTCTGCAGGCCTTCGGGGCGGCCTACCCCGACGCGACGTTCACGATCGACGAGATGATCGCCGAGGGCGACCAAGTGGTGACCAAGAAGACGATGTCGGGTACGAACGCCGGGGAGTTCGCCGGCATGCCAGCGACGGGACGTCACGTCACCTTCCAGTACGTCGACATCATGCGCGTGCGCGACGGGCGGATCATCCAGCACTGGAGCGTCGTCGACCAGCTGAGCTGGCTCACCCAGCTGGGCGTCCTCCCAGACCCCATCCAGCGTGGCGGTGAGTGAACTCGCCGGGGAGACCCTGACAGCACGAGCCACCGGGTGTCGACAGGGCACGACACTCCCCGCACAGGGGCCAGCAGCGTCTGCAGCGTCTCCGCCACGCCGCCGCCGTGCGCGGTCGCGTTCAGCTTCCAGACGACACGGCCCTCGAGGAGCTGCGCTGAACTCTCACCGCCGGTTGCGGCTCGAGTTCCGCGACGACGCACACCCGGTCACCGCCGCGCTCCACGTGCGCTACGGCCGCGGGCCAACAGTCCCTGATGGCTTTCGCCTTCAACGCCATGATGGGAACCAGTCTGTTGGGCGCCATCGCCGTGGCGCGTGAGTACGGGCACCACACCGTCGTCCCGATGTTCCTGACCTCCCCCAACCGCACTCGAGCGGTGATCGCCCAGCTGATCGCAGTGCTGATGGGTGGAGCCGTGCTGGCTTTGCTCGGGCAGGCGCTGGTTGTCCTCGGGGTCGCTCTGGCCCTGCCGAGCACGGACCACGGCTTCCTCGTCTCGGGCGGTGACCTCGCCCAGCTCTTCGCAGCCACAACGCTCGCCGGAGCGATCGGTGCCACTCTGGGCGCAGGGCTCGGCGCCCTCATCCGCAACATCGGTGGCGCCGTCACGACCGCCGTACTGGTGCTCTTCGTGATCCCACCGCTAGCTGTACAGCTGTTCAGCCAGGCAGGATCCTGGATCCCGACATCACTCTTCGCCGTCATCTCAGGTGTCAGCCCCGACGTGAGCCTGTGGGCTGCTGTGCTGGCCATCGGCGCGTGGGCGCTGGTCCCCGCCGCCGCCGCGCTCGTGGCAGTCCAGCGACGAGACGTCGCGTGAGACATCTCCCCACGTCGACGCATGACGGCGCCCGGATGACACCGACGCGTCTGCCCGGCGTGAGCGCAGGTCGACGGTTCCAACCTTGCTGGAACGCGTCGCGTGCTGACGTCAACCAGGGCCGCGGGGGGCGAGCTGGTGCCCACGAGGCAGCGGGACGGGCCGAACCGGCCAAGCAATGGTTCGAACTGCTAAGGGCGCCGAGCAAGAAGCTCGTCACCTTCGACACCTCCGGTCACCGTCCCCTGTGGGAGCAGCCCGACCAGTTTCACAGCTTGATGGCGACGGTCTTGGCTGAGGTCGCGCCGAGCCGCTGAGCCTTCCGTTGCTCGCCAGAGGCAGTGATCAACGCGGTGCAGAACCGCGCATCTTGAGGTGGTGCCGAACCAGCGCCGTCAGATCGGTGGCACGCCTCGGCATCCGCAGTACTCACACGTGTCAGCCGACCCGGTCCCAGCCGCGTCGTGGCCGGTGGCTGCCGAGCTTTGTGGCGTCGCGGCTGCGGTAGACGATGTAGGGGCGGGTGAGATATCCGACGGGCGCGCTGAAGACGTGGACCAGTCGGGTGAAGGGCCACAGCGCGAACAGCCCGAACGCGACGAGCGCGTGCAGTTGGAATCCGAGTGGCGCGTCCGCCATCAGGGCCGGGTCGGGGTGGAACGCGAGGAACGAGCGGTACCAGACCGAGACACCTTCGCGGTAGTTGTAGTCGCCGCCGATCGTCATGATGGACCCGGCGATGGTGTTCCACATGCCGAGCACGATGACGACGCCCAGGAAGGCGTACATGACCTTGTCCATGTTCGTGGTGGCGGAGAAGACGGGGCCCGTGGTGCGCCGGCGGTAGATCAGGATCGTCATGCCGACCACGGTCATCACCCCGGCCAGGAGCCCACCCGCGACCGCCACCACGTGGTACGTGTGCTCGCTGATGCCCAGGGCGTTGGTCCACGACTCCGGCACGAGCAGGCCGATCACGTGACCGCCCACCACGCCGAGCATCCCGAAGTGGAACAGCGGGCTGCCGATGCGCAGCAGCCGGTTCTCGTAGAGCTGGGAGGACCGCGTCGTCCAGCCGAACTTGTCGTACCGGTAGCGCCACAGGTGGCCGACCACGAACGTTGTCAGGCAGAGGTAGGGGACGATGACGAAGAGGAACTCGTTCATGCACGGGTTCCCGGGAACGACGGCATGGGCAGGAGGGTGGTCTCAGGGGCGGCGCTCGCTGCGCCGGGGCTGAACTGGGGGTTGGCGAAGGGTGCGAGCCCGACCTCTTCCTCGGGAGGACCTTCGGCGGCAAGCCGGCGTACGGCGTCGCGCTCGTCGCCGCGCAGGGGCGGCAACGTGGACGTGACCGCGTCGACGAGGCTCGCCCACGGTGAACCCATGTCGCTCAGCGAGAGGCGCAGCAGCTCGAGCCCGGCCCGGTGGTCGAGCATCAGGTCTCGGCCAACATCTCGAGCTCCGGTGGCCGCGAACTCGAGGACGACACAGAGGTGGTCGGGCAGTTCCGAGTCGACAAGCTCGAACCCGGCACGCAGGTAGGCCTGCTTGAAGCGCAGCAGCGCCATCCCGCGCTTGCGGGTGTCCCCGTGGGCGAAGTAGGTCAGGAAGAGGTTGCAGCGCCGACGATTGTCGAACGTCTCGACGTAATCGGCCTGCAGCTCCGGTAGCGGCGTGGACTCGAGGTGCACCAGGAAGGTCCGGATCGAGTCCCCGATCGCGCTCGACAGACCGTAGGACGCCGACCGGACCAGGTCGGCCAGGGCGAGCATTTCCTCGTCGGGGTAGTCGAGCAGCAGCGAGACCGACTGCCACACGATCGTCAGCTGTTCCGGGGGAAGAGTCGGCTTCGGACGTCGCCCGCTCACGAGTCGGACCCCTTCGGTGGGAACAGGCCGGTCGGCGAGCCCTTCCCGTCCCAGTTCAGCAGGTTGATTCGGGAGCCCTTGTGCTCCGGACCGGCGAGCGAGTCGGAGGTCTGCCGGTCCTGGAGCATCTGAAAGTTCTCGACCGCGATAGGTGTGGGGGCGCCCGAGCCCTCGCCGAAGAGGTCGTGCTGTCCCCCGCCGTACTCGGAGACTGAGCACTCGGTGGCCAGCTCCTCAAGGGAGTGTGCCTGCTCGGCGTGCGCCAGTGGGATGACGTAGCGATCTTCGTACTTGGCGATCGCGAGGAGCCGGTACATGTCGTACATCTCCTCCTCGGACATGCCGACGGCAGCCGGGATCGTCCCGTCGGGGTCGCGGCCCATGTTGATGTCGCGCATGTAGCAGCGCATGGCGGCGAGCTTCTTGAGCACCGCGTCGACCGGTACGACGTCGCCGGCGGTAAAGAGCTCGGCGAGGTAGTCGACCGGGATCCGGAGCGCGTCGATCGCGGCGAAGAGGTTGCCCGTGTCCTCGGCGTCCTCCCCCGTCTCTGCGACGACGTCGACCACCGGTGAGAGGGGCGGGATATACCAGACCATGGGCATGGTCCGGTACTCCGGGTGCAGCGGCAGCGCGACCTTGTAGGTGTTGATGAGCGCGTAGATCGGAGAGCGCTGGGCGGCGTCGATCCAGTCGCGGGCGATGCCGGCCCTCTCCGCCTCCCGGATCACCTCGGGATCCGACGGGTCGAGGAAGACGTCGCGCTGCGCCTCGTAGAGGCCCTGGTCGTCGGTGGTCGACGCCGCCTCGAGGACCTTGTCGGCGTCGTAGAGCATCAGCCCGATGTAGCGCAGCCGGCCGACGCAGGTCTCCGAGCAGACGGTGGGGAGGCCGACCTCGATGCGCGGGAAGCAGAAAGTGCACTTCTCGGCCTTGCCGGTGCGGTGGTTGAAGTAGACCTTCTTGTACGGACAACCGGAGACGCACATGCGCCAACCGCGGCACCTGTCCTGGTCGACCAGGACGATCCCGTCCTCCTCGCGCTTGTAGATCGCGCCGCTCGGGCAGGACGCGGCGCACGAGGGGTTCAGGCAGTGCTCGCAGATCCGGGGCAGGTAGAACATGAACGTCTGCTCGAACTCGAACTTCACCTTGTCGGCGATCTTCCTGAGCATCGGGTCGCGGTGCGCGTGAGCCGTCGAGCCGCCGAGGTCGTCGTCCCAGTTGGCCGACCACTCGATCTTCATGTTCTTGCCCGAGATCAGCGACTTCGGGCGCGCGACCGGAGTGTGCTCCTGGGCCGGTGCGTCGGTCAGCGTGGCGTAGTCGTAGGTCCACGGCTCGTAGTACTCCCCAATCGAGGGCAGCTTGGGGTTCGAGAAGATCGTGAGCAGCTTCTTGAACCGGCCACCGGCCTTGAGCTTGAGCCGGCCGCGCTTGTTGAGCTCCCAGCCGCCCTGCCACTTCTCCTGGTCCTCGTAGGTGCGGGGGTAGCCGAGGCCGGGCCGGGTCTCGACGTTGTTGAACCAGATGTACTCGGTGCCGGACCGGTTGGTCCATGCCTGCTTGCAGGTGACCGAGCAGGTGTGGCATCCGATGCACTTGTCGAGGTTCATGACCATCGCCATCTGCGCCATGACCTTCATCAGTACGTCACGTCCTGGCTGCGCTTGCGGATGATGGTGACCTCGTCTCGTTGGTTCCCGGTGGGGCCGAGGTAGTTGAAGGCAAAGCTCAGCTGGGCGTAACCACCGATGAGGTGGGAGGGCTTCACGAGCAGTCGGGTGAGCGAGTTGTGGATGCCGCCGCGCTTGCCGGAGGTCTCGGCAAGCGGGACGTCGATCAGCCGGTCCTGCGCGTGGTACATGTACACGGTCCCCTCGGGCATGCGGTGCGACACGATCGCCCGGGCCACGACGACGCCGTTGCGGTTGACCGCCTCGATCCAGTCGTTGTCGACGATCCCGACCTTGGCGGCGTCGCGGTCGCTCATCCAGATGTTCTGGCCGCCGCGCGACAGCGAGAGCATGAACAGGTTGTCCTGGTACTCCGAGTGGATCGACCACTTGTTGTGGGGCGTCAGGTAGCGGACCGTCAGGCCCTCAACCTGGCCAGCCGAGCCGTCGGAGATGTTGCCCAGGGTGGGCTCAGCGAAGAGTGCCGCCATGTTGAGCGGTGGTCGGTAGACCGGGAGGCCCTCCCCGAGCTCGGTCATCCAGTCGTGGTCGAGGTAGAAGTGCATCCGTCCAGTCAGCGTGTGCCAGGGCTTCTTGCGCTCCACGTTGATCGTGAACGGCGAGTAGCGGCGCCCACCCGTCTCGGAACCCGACCACTCCGGTGAGGTGATCACCGGCACCGGCGGACCCTGGGTGTCCGCGAAGGTGATTTGCTTGCCCTCGTGCTCCTCGGCCAGGTCGGCGAGGCGTACGCCGGTGCGCTTCTCGAGGGTCTTGAAGCCCTGGGTGGCCAGGTGTCCGTTGGTGGTCCCGGACATCGCCAGAATCGCCTCGCAGACGTGGACGTCGCGCTTCAACGACGGCCGGCCGTCGGCCACCCCGCCGCGGACGGCCCCGTTCTTGGCCCGTAGGTAGTCGACCTGCTTGCTCAGCTCGAAGGTCACGCCTTTGGTCGTCGCCCCGAGGGTGTCCACCAGGGGACCGAGCGCGTTCATCTTCTCCGCGACGGCGCCGTAGTCACGCTCCACCTCGACGAGCTTGGGCATGGTGACCCCCGGGATCGGCTCGCACTCACCCTTCCTCCAGTCGCGGACGACTCCGTGCGGGTTGGCCATCGCGTCGGGGGTGTCGTGCGTGAGCGCCACCGCGACGACGTCCCTGCGGACGCCGAGGTGGGCCGCGGCCAGCTCGCTGAACTTCTCCGCGATCGTCTGCCAGGCGTCCCAGTCGGTGCGGGTCTGCCACGGCGGTGCGATGGCCGGGTTGAACGAGTGCACGAACGGGTGCATGTCGGTGGTGTTGAGATCGTGCTTCTCGTACCAGGTGGCGGCAGGCAGGACGACGTCGGAGAAGATCGTGGTGCTGGTCTGGCGGAAGTCGATCGTCATCAGCAGATCGAGCTTGCCCTCGGGCGCCTCGTCCCTCCACCGCACGTCGACCGGCCGTTGGTCCTCCGGCGTCTCCGTGGCGCGCATCGAGGAATCGGTGCCCAGCAGGTGCTTGAGGAAGTACTCGTTGCCCTTGCCCGAAGAGCCGAGCAGGTTGGCGCGCCAGATCGAGAGAATCCGCGGGTAGTTGCCGGAGGCGTCGGGGTCCTCCCCGGCGAAGTCGAGGTCACCGGACTTGAGCTGCTTGACGACGTACTCTGCCACCGGCTGGGCGGCGGCGGCCGCCTCGTCGCAGAGGTCGAGCGGGTTGCGATCGAACGTCGGGTACGACGGCATCCACCCCATCCTCGCGCTCTGGGCGATGACGTCCGCTGTCGACTTGCCCGCGAGCTGTCCCTTGCCGGTCGTGGCCGAGAGAGTGTCGGCGCCGAACTGGTCGTAGCGGAACTGGTCGCTGTGCAGGTACCAGAACGCGGTCTGGATCATGTTGCGCGGCGGCCGGTTCCAGTCGAGGGCGTTGGCGATCTGCGTGTAGCCCGTGATCGGGCGGACCTTCTCCTGCCCGACGTAGTGCGCCCAGCCGCCGCCGTTGACGCCCTGGCAGCCGGTGAGGTTGGTGAGGGTCAGGAACGCGCGGTAGATCGTGTCGGAGTGGAACCAGTGGTTGGTCCCGGCGCCCATGACGATCATCGAGCGGCCCCGGGACGCCTCGGCGTTCTGCGCGAACTCGCGCCCGATCCGGGCCGCGGTCGCGGCCGGGACGCCGGTGATGGTCTCCTGCCAGGCCGGGGTGTACGGCGCCTCTGCGTCCTCGTAGCCGGACGGCCACGCGCCCGGTAGCCCGGGACGGCCCACGCCGTACTGCGCCATCAGGAGGTCGAAGACGGTGGTGACCAGATGGCCGCCGATGCGGCGCACCGGCACGCCGCGCGGGAGGTCGGCGGCTGCGCCATCGGGGGTGTCGAAGCGCGGCAGCCGGAGGACGACCGACTCGGTGGCGCTCTCGAGCAGGGAGAGGACGGGGTCGACGTCTCCGAGCTCGAGGTTCCACTTGCCCACGCCAGCCTCGCCGTAGCGGTGACCCATGGAGCCGTTCGGGACGACGGCCGCACCGGTCAGCGAGTCGATGACCACGGTCTTGAACGCGGCGTTCTCGTCGCCCGCGTGACCGGTGAGGTCAGCGGCGGTGAGGAACTTGCCGGCTGTGTACTCACCGCTTGTCGTCTCATCGAGGCGGACCAGGTGGGGCAGGTCCGTGTAGGTCTTCACGTACTCGGTGAAGTACGGCGTCGAGCGGTCTACGAAGAACTCCTTGAGCACGACGTGACCCATCGCCATCGCGAGCGCGGCGTCGGTGCCCGGCTTTGCCGGCAGCCACTCGTCGGCGAACTTGACGTTGTCGGCGTAGTCGGGGGCGACCGCGATCACCTTCTGGCCGCGGTAGCGCGCCTCGGTCATCCAGTGCGCGTCGGGTGTCCGGGTCACCGGAAGGTTGGAGCCCCACATGATCAGGTAGCCGGCATTCCACCAGTCACCCGACTCGGGCACGTCGGTCTGGTCGCCGAAGACCTGAGGTGAGGCGACGGGCAGGTCGGCGTACCAGTCGTAGAAGCTCAGCATCGAGCCTCCGATGAGGTTCACGAACCGCGCACCGGAGGCGTGCGAGACCATCGACATCGCCGGGATCGGCGAGAAGCCGGCCACCCGGTCCGGCCCGTACTTCTTGATCGTGTGCACGTGTGCCGCCGCGACGATCTCGCTGGCCTCATCCCACGTGGCCCTGATCAGCCCGCCCTTCCCCCGGGCGGACTTGTAGGCCTTGGCCCGCAGCGGGTTCTCGACGATGTGCTCCCAGGCACGGACCGGGTCACCGTCGTGCTGGGCCTTGGCCTCGCGGAACATCTGCAGCAGGACGCCGCGCACATACGGGTAGCGCACCCGGGTCGGCGAGTAGGTATACCAGGAAAAGGCCGCGCCACGGGGGCAGCCCCGGGGCTCGTACTCCGGGGAGTCGGGACCGACCGACGGGTAGTCGGTCTGCTGGGTCTCCCAGGTGATGATCCCGTCCTTGACGTAGACCTTCCACGAGCACGAGCCCGTGCAGTTGACTCCATGGGTGGAGCGGACGACCTTGTCGTGGCTCCAGCGGTCCCGATAGAAGTCGTCCGCCTCCCGCCCACCGGCCCGGGACAGGGTCCGCAGGTCGGTGGAGACCGTTCCGCGTGTGAAGAACCTCCTGCTGCGGACGAGGGCATCGCTGAGAGCGCCGTCCATGCCCGGCTCGTCTGGTTGATCTCGTACGGTCTTCATGCGGCGGCCGTCGCCTCGTCGTGTCGCCGCGCAGTCTCGCGCACGATGGTCAGGGTCAGCAGCAGCGTCAAGGCGGCGGTCACCGACAGCAGCCACAAGCCGACGGCGTAGGAGTCGGTGCGGCCGTAGACGTAACCCATGATGAGCGGTGGCACGAAGCCGCCCAAGCCGCCCGCGGCACCCACCAGGCCGGTCACGCCGCCGACCCGGGACGGATCGGTCACCTTGGCGATCAGCGCGAAGGTAGCGCCGGTTCCGGAGCCGAGGGCCATCGCCATGGCCAGGAAGGCGATGGCTCCCACGGGTTCCAGGACCGGTGTCGTGGACGCGATCGCAGCGCCGACCACGACCACGACGTATCCGCCGGCCAGGACCGGGATCGGACCGAGTCGGTCGGCCAGCCAGCCACCGACCGGTCGCATGATCACCGCGAGGACCACGAAGCCGGCCATCCGGTTCGCCGCGTCAGCGGGGGTGAGGTCGTAGGCGGTCTTGAGGTAGGCCGGCAGGTAGACCGAGAACGCGACGTAGCCGCCGAAGGCGACCGCGTAGAGGAGGCAGGCCTGCCAGGTGATCGGGAGCCGCGCGTTCGCCGAGATCCGCGATGTCAGGGACGTCGTCGGCACGACGCGTCCCGGCGCGTCCCGCATGATCAGCCAGGCCGCCACCACGTAGCAGGCCAGCACGCCGGCGGTGATCAGGAAAGGCGACTTGGCGCCGAGGTGGTCGGTGAGCTTGACGGTGGTCAAGGCGCTGATCGCGGTGCCGCCCATGCCAGCACCGAAGATGCCGACCGCGAGACCGCGCTTCTCCGGCGGGAACCAGGCGTTGACGAAGGGAACGCCGACCGCGAACGACGTACCTGCGATGCCGAGGAAGAAACCGCCGACCAGCAGCAGGCTGTAGGAGTCGAGGGCGACGAAGGCGATGAAGAGGGTCGGAATGATCGTCACGCCCGAGACGATCGGGAACATGACGCGACCGCCGTACAGGTCGGTCAGCCCGCCCACGATGATGCGGCCGAGCGAGCCGACGACCACCGGAACCGCGACGAGCAGTGCCACGTCGGACTCGCTGAGCGCGCCGATGCTGCCGGTGGTGCGGAAGAGCGGTCCGAGCGGGCTGATCAGTGCCCAGGCCCAGAAGTTGACCGCGAACCCGATGGTCGCCATCGTCAGCATCAGCCACGGCGACCTCGTTACCGCGCCGGTCCGGGGATCCGAGGTCAACCGAGTCGCCACTGGCGTGCCCTTCGCCCGGGGTTCGGGTGACCCACCCTGGCCCTCTGCCGTCGCTTTGCCAACGGCGGTGCTCATCTCAGGCGACCTTTCGGATCAGGCTGAGGCGCCGGGCCTCGGGAACGCGCTCGAGGTAGTCGACGTCGAAAGCCACCGTGTCGACCGTTGCGATGACGTCGTCGGTCATGTCAGGTGTCCTCACTGTTCCACCGGCGGCAAGGGTGCCGGGCGGAAACAAGTACATCCAGAACCGTCAAGGAGGGTGAGGGTCGAAAGTCCCATGATTCCGGGCGCGGAGCATTGCGCTCACGTTTAAGACCCTTGACGCAACCTTTTGGTTGCCATACGGTGAGTAGCAACTATTCAGTTGCTACTCACCGGAGGTTCTCATGGGTTTTCCCGATCGCATCGAGCGGACCGTCGAGGTCGCGCACCCACCGAGCAAGGTCTGGGCAGCGCTCACCACGGCCGAAGGGCTCGGGGCCTGGTTCGGCAACGAGGCCACGATCGACCTGCGCGTGGGGGGATCGGCCCGGATGACGTGGACTGACGGCCCCACGGCCACGATGCGCGTGGAACGGGTGGAAGAGCCGACGGTCTTCGGCTTCACCTGGGGCATCTATGGGCTGCCCGAGGACGATCCCCGCCGCACCTACGTCGAGTTCACCCTCGAGCCCGTCGGCTCCGGCACGCGGCTCACCGTGATCGAGACCGGCTTCGCACAGCTAGCGGACGACGCTCACCACAAGGCCTTCGACGGCAACACCCAGGGTTGGGCGAGCGAGCTGGGTGAACTGATCGACTACCTCGATGCCGCCTGATACAGAGGCGATCGCCGAGCGGGTCTTCACCGCCCTCTCTGACCCGACCCGCCGGGCCATCCTGGCGGCGCTGGCGTCAGCGGGGCCGGCGACGGCCACCGACCTGGCCGACCGGCTGCCGATCACGCGGCAAGCCATCGCCAAGCACCTGACCCTTCTGGCCGAGTCCGGCCTGGTGACCGCCGAGCCCGGAGAACGGCGCCGCGTGCGCTACCGGCTCCGTTCGGCGCCGATGCAGGTGGCGCAGCAGTTCCTCGCCGCGCTGGCCCGCGACTGGGATCACTCGCTCGACGCGTTGACGGAGCACCTCGAGCGGTTCGCCGGCAGCGACCCCACCGAGTCTTCAAAGGAGACCTGAACCACATGACCGAGAGCAGAGCCGCGACCACCTTTGGCGCTGACCCGCGGGCGGAGTCACGTGTCGCCGAACCTCGCGGTGAGAAGGAGACGCTCGCACGGGCGACCGTGCTGACCGTGACAGTCGGGCTGTCCGCCGCGGCCTGGGCCGCGTGGGTATGGCAGCTGGACGGCATGGACATGGAGGTCGGGACCGAGCTCGGCTCGTTCGGCTCCTTCACCGTGACCTGGGCGCTGATGATGGCGGCGATGATGCTGCCTGGCCTGGCGCCGCACCTGCTGCGACGGGCTCGGGCGGACGGAGGTGTGCGGAGCCTTCCGATGTTCGTCGCGTCCTACCTCGGCGTCTGGGCGCTGGTGGGCGTGGCGGTGTACGCCGTCTACCGGCCACATGGATCCTCCGCCGCGGCAGTGATGGTGATCGCAGCCGGCGGCTATGAGCTCACGCCACTGAAGCGGCACTTCCGTCATCGCTGCCAGGACGGTACCCGCTCCGGGTTCGACTTCGGGGTCTCCTGCGTCGGGACGAGCGCCGGCCACATGCTGGTCATGGCGGCGCTCGGGATCATGAGCATCACCTGGATGGGCGTGACTACCGGCCTTGTCCTCGCCCAGAAGCTCGTGCCTCCCAAAGCGGTCATCGACGTACCGCTCGCACTGGGGATCGTGGGACTCGGCGTGTTGATCCTCATCGCACCCTCAGCGGTCCCGGGTCTCACCCCGACGATGTGACCGCTCCCCTGCCGAACCCACAGATCTGATCGACCCAGCAACCGCTACCCACACAAGGAGACCTCATGACCAACCACGTGATCGGAACTCGCGAAGAGTGGCTCGCCGCCCGGGTTGAGCTGCTCGGCGCCGAGAAGGAGCTGACACGGCGCAGCGACGAGCTCGCCCGGCGACGGCAGGAGCTGCCGTGGGTACGCATCGACAGGGACTACGTGTTCGACACCGACGACGGCCCGGCCAAGCTCAGCGACCTCTTCCAAGGCCGTACGCAGCTGCTCGTCTACCACTTCATGTTCGGCCCCGACTACACGGCCGGCTGCCCCTCCTGCTCGGCGATCGCCGACGGATTCGACGGCTTCACCTCTCACCTGGCCAACCATGACGTGATGCTCTGGGCGGTCTCGCGGGCTCCGCTTGCGAAGCTCCAGGCCTATCGGGACCGAATGGGATGGAGCTTCCCCTGGGCGTCCTCGGACGACAGCGACTTCAACCCGGACTTCCAAGCCGGCTTCAACAAGGCGCAGCAACAGGCGGGGGTCGGTCAGTACAACTTCGGGTCGTACGACATCGCCTCGGTGGCGGAACTCGGCGATCAGAAGACCTTCGGGGACTGGGCCGCCACCACCGGCACGGAGTGGGCCACCTACACGCAGGAGGCTCCCGGCATGAGCGCGTTCGTCCTGGACGACGGCGCGGTCTACCACACCTACTCGGCTTACGCGCGTGGCCTCGACGCACTCTGGGGGATGTACCAGTGGCTCGATCGGGCACCCCTGGGGCGCAACGAGGAGAGGACACCCGGCAGTCCGCTCTGCTGGTTCCGTCGACACGACGAGTACACGCCCGCTGACGCGACATCTGCGTCGTGACCGCACGCGGACGGCGCAGCCATCATCCGTTCGGCGGGACGGCCGCACCTGACGGCCCGAATGTGCTCAGTCGTACCGGTGGATTGTGCGGTATGTCCTCGTCAGGCGACGGGCCATGAGCCATCGTGGACTCATCGCGTCAACCCGACGCGGCACGAGATCTGATGGGGGCTCAGGTGATCGAGGGCATGGCACACCTGGCGGACGAGTCCGAGGCGGAGATGCGCTTGTTGACGCACCTCGTCAGCTCAGCCGTGTGCTTTCACGGCACGCTCGGCCAGGAGCAGATCGACGAGATCCTCGAGCTGGCGGTCACGCCGTGGGCCACCTCGGACCTGACCGGTCAGCCGATCCAGAACTGAACCTCGTCCACCCGGCCGCGGACGCCGTCCTCCTGGCCGTACTTGCCGCCGATCGAGATCTTCTTCGTGTTGCTGATCGAGCCGAACGACACCGTCTTTGACACCACCTTGTCGTCCACGATGACGCTCCAGGCATGTCCGACCCGCCGGCAACCGATGGTGTGCCACGCGCCGTCGACCAGGCTCGCAGTCTTAGCCGCGACCTTGCCGACCAGCTTCTTCGAGTCCTTCGCGGTGCACTGAGCCCGTCCTCCGGGGACGATCTCCAGCTTGAACTCGCCGCCTGAGGTGGAGCTCAGCCCCTTGCGTACGACGTCATAGGTCTGACCCTGGGCCGGGGCAGCGTCGAGGTAGATGTGGGCAGTCACCTCGAAGTTCGAGGTGCCGGGGTTGAGGTCGGCCGCGGACGGCACTTCGACGCGAGCCTGGTCGGAGTCGAACTGGAACGACGTGCCGAGGAAGCCCTCGACGCCCAACGTCGCCCCGATGATCTTGCCATGGTGCTTGAGACCGGAACTGTCGACCGCAACGGCACCCGTCGTCTCGTCGAAGTGCCAGAGCCCTCGCAACGAGCTGGTGACCGCGTACGCCGTGCGTACGCGGTCACCAGATGCATCAGTGGTCGTGGCAGTCGCTGAGCCAGCGACGACCGTCCCGGCCACAAGGGTCAACGCCACGGCGAGCAGGAGCTGCGCCCCGCGAACCATTGCGTAGAGCCTCATGGCCCGAGCCTCCGTCAGTCAGCCGACTAGCTCACGAGCAGCGACAGATCAGGGGCAGCCGTCGACGAAGTCGCCCGGGTCAGCGTTGCAGGTGTCAGTGCCACCGGAGCCGCGCAGCCGGTCGTTTCCGACCCCATCCTGCGCGTTGAGGGTGTCGTTTCCATTGCCACCGTTGAGCGTGTCAGCACCCCGGTCAGCGTTGAGGATGTCGTCACCTTCGCTGCCGAAGAGGTGGTCATAGCCACGGCCGCCCGACATGACGTCGTCGTTGGCCCCGCCGGCCATCCTGTCGGACTTCTTGTTGCCCTTGATCAAGTCGAGGCCCGCGCCACCGGACAGCCGGTCCTTGCCGTTGCCGCCGATGATGCGGTCGTTGCCGACACCACCGAAGATCACGTCGTTGCCCTTGTTGCCGGCCAGCTTGTCATCGCCCATGCTGCCGGTCAGGGTGTCAACGCCCCTGCCGCCGATGAGCCGGTCGTTGCCGCCGTCACCGCAGATGATGTCGCGACCCTTGCCGCCCCTGACGATGTCGTTGCCACCGAGCGAGGCGATCACGTCGGGACCGTCGGTGCCACGGATGGTGTCCGGCCCCGCCGTCCCCATGATCGTGACGGCATGACCCCGACACATGCCGGCCTTGACGGCGTCGGTGGGCGACGTCATCGTGGGCAGGCCCACGATGACCAGCGCCGTCGCGACGCCGAGAACTCGGTTCCGGATCATTGTCTTCTCCTTGACACAACATCGGTTGCGGATGGCGTACGTGCGAAAATGTAGGTGATACACAGCCATGCGTATCACGGATTGTCGATTTGTACGGCACCGAATGCTGGATCGGTGAGCGGGGGGCCCAAAATAAGAGGCTTTCCAGCATCTGAGGGTCGATTCCGTGAGGGGCCTGTCACGTTCGGTCAGGTATTGCGTTCGGCATCGGACAGCTCATCCGCCCGTGACGCTGGCCTCAGCGAGATAGCCGTTGTACCCGTCCCCGCCCTCGGCCTTGGCCCCGAGCACGAGCGTTGCGGTATTCGAGACGCTGCCCCATGACGGAACGGTCTTGGTCACCGGAGCCAGCGCGTCGACGTACATGGTCACGCCCGTGCTCGTCTTGCTGCACGTGATCGTGTGCGCCTTGCCGTCGGTGAGGTTGGTCGTGCCACGGATCGAAGCGACCTTCTTCGCTGCATCCTTGACCAGACACAACGCACGCCCTTGCCGTTGGCCTGGATGACTTCGACCTTGTACTCGCCGCCCTGGGTCGACGCGAGCCCCTTCCGCAGCAGGTCGTAGTCCCCGCCAGCAGGAAGGGCGACCGAGGTCGAGGACGTCACCTAGAACGAGAACGGTGCGGTCCCCGGGTTCGGCGACTCCGACGAAGGCACGACCACCCGTGAGGTGACGCCGTTGAAAGAGGTAGCCGGCCCCGTCTCCGGCCGTGTTCTCAGCCGTGCCGCTGTTGCCGTTGCCGGTCGCATCGAGGGCGATGGTGCCGACCGTCTCGTCGAGGAGCCATCGCGCGCGGTCTGTCGTCGCCGACCCGGGGAGCGCCGAGAAGGATCGGCGGACGAACCAAGCCACCCGGAGGTTAGCCGTGGGTGGGCCTCGTGGCTACACCTCCACACCTGTCATGACACAGCGCAGATGGTCGACGTCCGAGCGTGGGCGCCAAAGGTCACGAAGGGGGTGAAGCTGGCCACCCGGAGCGCAGTCGGGTGACCAGCCCCGTCCAGAATCCGAGCCCCCAGCCGACATGCATGGCCAGGAAGGCCCCTGGGACATGGACGGCGTCCTGCTCCGCATCCAACCTGCCCCGTACGCGCACAGTCGCTGCCGTGACAGCAGCGACATAAGGACTCGCCATCGCCAAGCCTCGCCGTGGACGGCGCACGGCCACCAGGCCTGCGAGACCGAGCCACGCCACCAAGGCGGGTGCAGCCGCGTGCCGGGCCTTCATCGAGGTGGGGTGGAGCACGGCAACGTCTGCCTTGCCGCGGCCGTAACGCACGTACTGCCGGTAGAGATCCGGGACCGACTGACGACATTCCCACTCGATCACGATCTGCGGGTCGAGCAGGAGTCGCTCACCGGCCTGGCGTACCCGGTAGTCGAGCTCGTAGTCCTCGTTGGCCACCAACCGCTCGTCCCACCCGCCGAGCTTGCGAACCAGATCGACCGGGTACGCCCCGAACGGCAGGTGGTCGACCTCCTCGACGGCGGTCGCGTAGTGGTACTTCGAGTTGCCGACGCCGAAGCGGCTCGCCATGACGGCGGCGATGGCCCGACCCGCAGCCGTCACGCCGACACCGTCCTTGCGACCGCCGACGCCACCCCACTCGCCCTCCTGGAGATGGGCCACCAGCTGGGCGACATACGTGGGTCGGATCGTGCAGTGGGCATCGACCCGCACCAGCCATTCACCGCGGGCCGCGGCCAGGGCGAGGTTGAGGGAGGACGGGATGTGCGGGCGCGGGTTGGACAGCATCTCGATGCGCGGGTCGGCCGCGATCCGCCCCGTGATGATCTCGGCCGTGCGGTCGGTCGATCCGCCCTCGACGACGACGATCTGCAGGTTGCGATAGGTCTGACCGCTGACCGAGTCGAGGGCCGCGCCGATCGAGGCTTCCTCGTTGCGTGCCGGGATGATCACGGTGACCAGGTCCTGCTCGCGGTCGTCCACGCGGTCGTCTGGTGACGCTGCCTTGGCCACATCCCCACCTTTTGTCGGCTCGCGGAGTCACGAAACAGACAAGTTAGCGCACCCCAGTGGGCCGATCGGCCGACTCCGCGACATTGGTGGCGACTCCTCCGAACAGCGGTTGGGGTCATCCCAGGCACGTGGATGGCACGCCCAGGGGTTCGGCCTGGCCAGATTGGGTGGGTTCACGACGTACCTCCATCGTCCCTTCGGCCAGAGTGCCGCGACAGAAGACCTATGCCCGGGTGACGTGGCTTACGGTAACGAATTGATTACGTAGTGTCATCTTCCTGTCACCGGCCAGCACCCGGCCCCTACCCGGAGGAACGCGATGAACTCACAGCACCGACACGAACCAGGCCACCGGACCACCCGCACCATGTCGCGTCGTGACATCCTCGGCGCCGGAGTCGCCGCCGCAGCCCTCGGGGCCGGCACGGCCATCGCGGGACCCGCGCTGGGTGCCAAGAAGCGTCGCCGCAAGCCGGCCCCCAAGCCGCCCGTTCCCACCCCGCGTATCCCACCGCGCTCGGCGTCAGCGCCGTTCCTGGCCTACACCGACACCTCATACTTCCGCGCCCCGGCCTTCGGTCTCCCGGTCGACGCAACCCGCACGAAGCAGTTCCGGGACTTCATGAGCAAGCACCCCGACCAGCGCTCCTTCCCCCACCCCCGGATCAACGGCACGGACACGAACCGCTGGGGAACGACGTACGCAATGGGGACCGCCTCCGACCCCGTGTGGAAGCTGACCGGCTCCGTCAACCCGATCTGCGCGACCCTGGCCACGACTGGATTCCACGCACCCGAGTGGCTCGGCGCGGTGCTGACCGGCACCTCCGACAGCCCGTTCTGCGTGATCGACCAGGCCTCGGGATTCACGGTGTTCGGTACGAAGGCCCGAGTCGTCGCCCCGCACACCATCTCGGTCTCATCGGCGGGCATCACGTACCACGGCAGCAACGGGCTGCACCGCAACGATCCACTGTCCAACGACAAACGCAACTTCACCAGCCGCGGTCGGATCTCCGAGGCGATGGTGATTCGGGCCGACCTGGTGAGCTACGGCATTGCCAACGACACCGACCTCGGTCACGTCCTGCACATGTTCCTCGTCGAGACGAACACCAACGACGGCTTCTGTCACCCGATGGTCGGTTGCGAGAGCGGCAAGAACGGCTTCGGCGCCGAGGGCGAACGGATCGCGATCGACCCCTCCGTCGATGTCACGAGTCTCGGGCTCAGCAAGGCCGGCCTCGTCATCGCTCGGACGCTGCAGAACTACGGTTGCTACTTCGGCGACAACTCCGGCTCCTCATCTGCGCTCAAGGCCGAGCAGGAGAGCCCGTCTCACCCGGTCTGGAACAAGCTGCTCACGCGCGACAGCCTGGCTGGATTGCGCTGGGATCACTTCGTGGTGATCAGCCGACAGGGGACCTGACCCACGACCCACCCAGGTCAGCCATCCTGACGGGTCAGGGGCATCGGGCGAATGGTCAGCATTTCGCGACTGTCCCCACGTGTACCAGGGGTTGCGGATACCGTGGCCCGGTGAACGCCCGGAACCAGCTCGACCGGCTTCGTCACCACCTGCGTCGCCCGCTCGCGAAGACGCCGTACGTGTGGGACGCGGCCATGATCGCGCGCAGCAGCAAGCGCTCGACGCTGGCGCGTCCCGGCACGGCACTGGTCATGGACGGGTTCCTCCGGTCCGGAAACACGTTCAGTGTTGCCGCTTTCGCCATCGCCAACGGTGACCAGCTGCACGTCGGGCGACACCTGCACGGAGCTCCGCACATCCTGCGCGCGGCCCGCCTCGGGGTGCCCACCGTGGTCCTCATCCGACGCCCGGCCGACGCAGTCGCGTCATACTTGATCAGACGACCGTCGCTGACGCCGAACGACGCACTGCTGGAGTACCTGGACTTCTACCGGGCCTGCTGGCGTGCGCGGGACCACTTCGTCGTCGGCCTGTTCGACGACGTGGTCGCGGACTTCGGTCGCGTCATCATCGCCGTCAACGAGCGGTTCGGCACGGACTTCCGGCCGTACGAACCCACACCGGACAACGACGCCAAAGCTTTCGAGCTGGTCGAACAGATGAACCGGCTCGAGTGCCGCGGCGAGCTTGTCGAGACACACGTCGGACGACCGTCGGCGCAACGCGACGAACGCAAACAGGAGATCGCCACGCTGATGAAGACACCGAAGACCGTCGGACTGCTCGCGCACGCCGACATCTGGTACCGCCGGTACGCCGACCTGGCGCGGCAGAGCCACGGTCCAACAGGTCGCTCGACCCCTGACAAGGGCGCGGCATGAAGCGCGTTCTCCTGGTGGGCAAGGGCTTTCCCGACCGCGGGGGGATCCCAACGTTCCTCACCATGATGCAGACCGGGGACCTGGCCCAGCAGTACGAGCTGACTTTCCTCAACGTGGCCCACGCGGCGGCTCCCGAGGGCGGGGAGGTGACGACTGGGAACATCGTCCGCACCCTGCGCGACGCTCGGGCGGTCGTCGCCCAGGCCAAGCATCACGACATCGTGCACATCCACTCTGCGCTCGCTCCGGCTGTGACGGTGGCCCGCGCCGGTCTGCTCGCACTGGCCGGGCGGCTGCGCGGCTGCGCGGTGATCGTGCACGCGCACGGCGGCAACATCGAGACCTGGCTCACCACCCCTGTGCGCCGCGCACTGATGCGGTTGGCCATGCTTCCGGCCCAACGCGTCGTAGCGGTCTGGACGGCCGGTGAACGTGCCCTGGCGTCCTCGATCGGGGCCGGCAAGGTCAGGCTGATCGACAACGGCGTCGACTGCGGACGGTACTCCGACCCCGAGCCGCCGCACGAACCCCCACGCGTCCTGTACGTCGGTCTGCTCACACCGCGCAAGGGCGTCCTCGACCTCATCGAGGCGTCCCGCATGCTGCAAGCCGACGGGCTGGAGCACGAGCTCCGCCTTGTGGGTGGGACACCGGACGAAGGTCCGGCTGCCGCCGAACCGGTCATCGCGGCCGCCGAGGGCGTCGCCACACTGCTCGGGACACGGCCGCCGGAGGAGATGCCGGCGGCGTACGCCGAGGCGGACATCTTCTGCCTCCCTTCGTGGTGGGAGGCCATGCCCTTGTCCGTGCTCGAGGCCATGGCTGCCGGCCTGCCCATCGTCGCCACCGACGTCGGTGACGTCTCGCGGCTGGTCAGGGAGGACTGCGGCTACGTGGTCCCGGTCAAGTCGCCCGACCGGATCGCCGACGCCTTGCGCAAGCTGCTCGAGAACGTGGACGAACGGCGGCGGATGGGCACCGCGGCTCGCGCTCGGGCGCGTTCGACATTCTCGAGCGCGGCGACAGACGAGGCCATCTCAGCCCTGTACTCCGAAATCCTGACATAACGGGCGATGGGCCCGCGCGCGACAACTCTCCCAATGCCTGACAGGACGGAGGGACGCCGTTAACGTGCCAGGGTCCTTACCCCCAATCCAGGACTTGATATGCATCTGAGCCAACCGAGGCGAGCTGCACGCATCGCCACCATCTCAACAATCTCTCTCCTCGCCGGAGCGGCGCTTCTCGCCCCCGCGACCACGACGGCCAACGCAGACAGCGACAGGGCCGACAAGCAAGCTACGAGCAGCACCACCAAGACCACCGCACAGAGCACTTCTGCCAAGGCGGGCTCCGCCCGTCCCTTCCGGAGCACGTCGTACTGGAACAAGCCACTCGGACGCGCTCCTCGCGACTCGAGCAACCGCGCCTTCATCCGGGACGCCTACAAAGGCGGCAGCGCCTACATGAACCTCGTGCTCGGCGACTGGGGCATGCCGGTCTACCACTCCGGTGCCGGCGACCCGCTGTACCGGATCAGGAGCGGACCTGGCTGGGTGCGGGTGCACATTCCCCCCGGCGCCCGGCACATGCCCACCTCCGACGCGGCGATGGTCGTGATCGACAAAGCCACGCACCAGGTCATCGGCCTCGGCGGGGCGCGCTTCTCGAAGAAGGCCGGCTGGTCGGCGTCCGGAGTCTCGAGGTACCTGTCCCGCAGCAACGGCATCGCAGGCGGTCTGCCCGGTGGGCTCAGGGCCAACTACGGACACCGGGGCATCCCCGGGTCCGTCCAGGCCGTGACCCGCGACGAGATCCGCCGTGGAGTGATCCGGCACCGGCTCGAGGTCTACTGGCACGAGACCAAGAGCGGTCGCGCCTACTTCCCGATGACCCAGTCGGAATCCGGCAAGAACGGTGTCGTCCCTGAAGGCATGGTCATCCGGATCAAGCCGTCGGTGAACCTCAGAGCCCTGAAACTGTCCCGAGGCGCGTACATCATCGCGCGCGCTCTGCAGCGCTACGGCGCCGTCGTCGGCGACAACTCCGGGCAGGGCAACAGCATCAAGATCCAGGGCAACGCCAGGTGGGGCGGCATCCTCAACAAGGACTCGCTCCGCAAGATCAAGTGGAACGACTACGTTTTCGTGCGCCGCGGGTATCACCCCTGATCGAAAGCTGGGCCGAACGCAACATGTGAGCGGTTGGCCCAGCTGGCGCACAGAGTGACCTCGAGGTTGCTCTGGGTGTGGCCTCTGAGCGGGCGGGTTCCGCCTGCCGGCTCAGAGGTTGCAGCGTTCCCGGCGGTCCGTTAGGTTTCTGCCTGCGGCGGCGACTATTTGTGGCTGCCCGAAAGGAACTCAGATGCGCGACTACCCCGGAGTCGAGCCCCGAGCCGGTCTGCCGAACCTCATCGTCATCGGAGTGAGCAAGGCTGGCACGACGTCTTTGTTCGAGTACCTGGGGCAGCACCCAGCCGTCGGACTATCCGACCTGAAGGAGCTGAGGTACTTCACCCCGCTTCGGTACGGGGAACCGATCGAGCCGCTCGAGTCCTATGCGCGCCACTTCGCCGCGTGCCAGGAGAAGCCGTACGCCGTCGAGGCGACACCGGGGTACTTCTATGGGGGCTTGCCGACAGCCCGCGCGATGCACGAGATCTGCCCTTCGCTGAAGACCGTGCTGAGCCTGCGCGATCCCACAGACCGTTGCTGGTCGTGGTTCAGGTTCGTCAAGAGCCGGCTGCGCATCCCAAAAGCTCTGACATTCGAGGACTACGTCGACCGGTGCGAGCAACTGCGCAGAGAAGGTACCGATGGAGCGCTCGACAACCAGCCGTATTGGGGCCTCGGTGGTGGCTGCTACTCGAACTGGCTGGGTGCCTGGGCTGACGTCTTCCAGGACGATCTCAAGATCGTCTTCTTCGACGACCTCGTCGACGACACACAGAACCTGATGCAGGAACTCTTCGGTTGGCTCGACCTTGACCCCGAGGAGGCGGGTGGGGTTGCTCTCGCGACGACGAACAAGACCGTGCAGTACAGGAACCGCGCGGTGCAGCGGCTCGCCGTATCGCTCAACCGTCGCGGGGAGCGATACTTCCGGCGCCACCCGCGGCTGAAGCGTGTTGTGCGAGGGGGATACTACCGGCTCAATGAGGCACCACCGGAGCCGCGCATGTCCGCGGCGATGCGCGACCGACTGCACGCGTTCTATGAGCCTTACAACGCCCGGTTGGCAGCCGAGGTCGCTGGTCGGGGCCTCAAGCTGCCCGATCGTTGGGGAGCCGCCAGCGCCGACGCGCTCGATCCGCAGGACCGCAAGGCTTCGTGACGGCGCGATCCAGCGCCAACGTGCCCAGCACAGCCCGATCACGACCATAATGACCTGCATGACTTCGAGCGAAGGCGTGACAGTGGACAGCGCGCCGGATCGTGACCAGGGTCCCGTGTTCGTGGTCGGTTCCATGCGGTCGGGATCGACGATGCTGCGGTTGATCGTCGACAGCCACCCGCGCATCGCGATCGGCGCCGAGACCGGGTTCATGGGCGCGGTGTTGGCGACCAAGCGCATCCCGAACTGGAAGTACGGCGACGAGTGGCACCAGCGGATCGAGTGGTCCGACGCCGAGCTCGATGACCGGATCCGCGCGTTCTACGACGGCATGTTCTCGCGGTACGCCGCAGCGCGGGGCAAGGCCCGATGGGGCGAGAAGACACCGTTCCACACCTCCTACATCGTGGCGATGGCCGACCTGTTCCCGACCAGCACCTTCGTCGGGATCGTCCGGCATCCCGGCGCGGTGGCAACGTCCTTGCGCAAGAGCTTCCACTACACGTTCGAGGACGGCCTGTCGTACTGGTCGGCGACCAACCTCGACATGGTGCGGGCCGCCGGCACACTCGGGGATCGTTTCGCGATGTGCCGTTACGAAGATCTGGTCACCTCAGGCGAACCTGTGCTGCGCGAGCTGATGGAGACGATCGGCGAGGAGTTCTCCCCCAACCTGCTGCAGCACCACGTCGTCCAGCGCGACCAGGGCGCCCCGCGTGTCGTCGACGGCAGCACGAGCACCCGGGACCCCATCGACGCCACCCGGGCCGACCGGTGGGCCGACGATGCCTCCGATACCGACCGCAGCGCGTTGGAGGCCACCCGGGATCTGGCCGACTTCTTCGGCTACGCGGCCGCATCGTCCGCCGAGCGCGCGCCAATCGAGGGCTCGAGTGGACGTCGCTGGACCTGGACCGGCGACGACCTGGCCAGACGCCGTAAGGAGTTTGCCGACCGGGTCGACTTCGAGAGCCGAGCGCCGACGCTGGCGATCGATGCAGACCCCGAGGAGCTGGCCCGGCGGCTCACGCAGGTCGAGGCGGCCTTGTCGCGCACCCGGTCGCGGCGCGCCGTCCAGCTCGTCGACGCGGTTCGGAGGGCGCAGCGGCAGCGCTCCTGGGCGGACGTCAAACGCGTGTGGCACATCGCCCGGGGCAAACAGTCCTGACACGCCCGGGCCCGTAATGCCCCGGAATCGCCGTGCCCCCCTGATCGGCTTGAAAGGCTTTGGTGGAGGGTGTCCGAATCGATATTCCATAGCGTTATCGCGCCATTACAGAATGTTGTTTTCTTCCCTTAATTTTTAAGCGCAGGGTAAGGCGGCAATAACCAACAGTGAGTGTTTTCTAACTGCATGCAAACGACCCTGCACGCGTGGTTGTATTACCTCATTCACGCGGCGGCGGACGGATGCCCACATGTGGTTCATGTGACGTTCACCTTTGGGGGGTGAAGCTCGAACCCCGCCGCCCGAGTTCGGGGAGGAACCGGGGTGTCGTCCGAGAACATCGTCGCGCGGTCCGCGATCGTCAGTGCCAGGCATCTTCAGCGGAATCCCAGCACTGAGACCCAGGCCCCCGTGCTCTTGGGCCCCAGCGCACCCAACACTCACAACGATGGGTGGCGCCGAGCCGGCTTCGGCCTCGTTCCGGTCAGCCTCGTCATCGACTTCGTCGCTGTCATTCTCGCTTCGCAGGCCATGGATCTGAGCCGGCGGTCCACGATCCTGCTGACCGGGCTCGTGCTGGTGCTCAACGCTAGCGGCGGACACTACCGGGCCCGGATCGCTCCCGCCCTCCTCGACGAGATGCCGAAGCTGGTCGCTCGTGCCCTCGTGGCCGGCGCGATCGCCACCTCGCTTCGAGTCTTCCTCACCCTTCCCGTGCAGGACGGCCTCGTCTACGCCTCCATGGTCTTCGTCCTGCTGGCCCTGTTCGGTCGTGCACTGGCCTACCCGCTCCTGCGCGAGTACCGGCGCGGCGGAGGCCTGGGCGACCCGACGATCATCGTGGGTTGTGGCCAGGTCGGCAGCCAGCTCGCCGACACCTTGCTCGACCACCCGGAGTACGGCCTGTACCCCATCGGCTACGTCGACGACGACCCATTGATCCACCCGAGAGACCGGCGCATTCCGGTGATCGGTGGCATCGACCAGCTGGCCAGCCTGCTCCGCCAGCACCGGATCCGCAACGTGATCGTCGCGTTCACGACGAGCCGCGAGTCCAGCATGGTCGAGGCGCTGCGCACCTGTGACCGGATGGCCTGCGAGATCTTCTTCGTGCCCCGGCTGTACGAGCTGCATGGTGCAGGTCCGGCGACCGAAGCAGTCTGGGGTCTGCCGCTGACGCGGTTGAGCCGGGCGTCGTACCGGAGCTGGACCTGGCGCTGCAAGCGTGTGTTCGACTTCGTGTTGGCCAGCCTCTCGCTCGTCGTGCTCAGCCCGGTCATGCTCGCCTGCGCGATCGCGGTTCGCATCGAGGGCGGACCCGGCGTGATCTTCCAGCAGGAGCGGGTCGGTCTGGACGGACGCCACTTCCAGATCCTGAAGTTCCGGTCCCTCAAGCCGGTCGATGACGAAGAGTCAGCCAACTGCTGGAACATCGGGGACGACCCCCGCCTGGGTCCGGTGGGTCGCATTCTCCGCAAGCTGTCTCTCGACGAGCTTCCTCAGCTCTGGAACATCGTGCGGGGCGACATGAGTCTCGTGGGTCCACGGCCCGAGCGCCCGTCGTTCGTCGAGGAGTTCTCACTGCAGTTCCCGCGCTACGTCGCCCGGCACCGTGTTCCCGCCGGCCTGACCGGGTGGGCCCAGGTCCACGGCCTCCGTGGCGACACCGACATTGCAGACCGGGCGGCCTTCGACAACTACTACATCGAGAACTGGTCGATGTGGTCTGATATCAAGATCATGTTGCGAACTGTGAGCCAGGTCTTCGGCGGCCGAGGGCGATGATCCCGGCGCCGTCTTCTCGGTCGGCGCCCACTTCCCCACTCGTGCACGATTTTGATCTGCATGGCGTGGTCGGAGTGCGCGTCGTAGACGGGACACCACACGACATCGCTACCGTGCGTCGGCAGCTCGGCCCGATCGACGCCACGCTCGAGCGCGAGCCCGACATCACGATCCGTTTCGTCGACTCCGCCACCTCGCTTCCGATGACTCTCGTCGGTGTCGGGGAGAGCGGGTTCAACGACGATGGCTTCTTCCTGCTCCAGGGCAAGGGCGGCGTCCGGGCCAGGGTCTCGTTGCCGTTCGACCGCTTCGGAGGCCGGGTCGAGATCGTGTGCGAACGCCGCATGCCTGCGGTGCCTCACCTGCTCGCGATCATCAACCTGACGGCATTGACCAAGGACGTGCTGCCGTTGCACGCCACGGCGTTCACCATCGGCTCGGGAACCGAGACGACGGGTGTGCTGGTCGCCGGCTGGTCCAAGGGCGGCAAGACCGAAACGCTGCTGGCCTGCATGAGTGAAGGTGCGCGCTACGTTGGCGACGAGTGGGTCTTCTTGACCCCCGATGGTCAGATGCACGGACTTCCCGAGCCGATCAGGCTCTGGTCGTGGCAGTTCGAGCAGATGCCGGCTCTGCTCGGGGCCCGACCTGCCGGCGATCGGCGCCGGCTGGCTACCTGGAAGAACATCGCCCGGCTCGCGGACCGCACGGCTGGATCCGGACTGCCAGGCGCTGGAATCGTTCGGCGAGCGGCTCCGATGCTGGGTCGGCAGGCCTACCTCCAGGTGCCGCCCGCGGAGCTGTTCGGCCCGGACTCGATCGCGCTGCACGGCAGCCTCGACGCGGTCGTCCTGGTGGTGAGCCACGATGCGCCCGAGACCAGCGCCCAGCCGGTTGCGTCCGGAGAGATCGCGCAGCGGATGCGTGCCTCACTCGAAGAGGAGCGGGCCCCGCTGATGACGCACTACCGCCACTTTCGCTACGCCTTCCCCGACCGGGTCAACCCGATCATCGAGACCGCTGGCGAGCTCGAGGCCAAGCTGCTGGCCTCGCTGCTCGATGACCGTCCGGCCGCCAAGGTGGCCCACCCGCACCCGTGTGACATGGGACTGCTCGGCCGCACCGTTGTGCAGGCAGCCCGCGACGCCGTAGGGCGCTCCCACGCCGCCGCCAACGATCCAGGAACGTCCCAGGACCTGTCATGAACCTGACCAAATCAGTCCATTGGCCAGTCCAGTCACGGACAGGCAGGTTATGGTGACCGCTCCGAACAGACAGGTCGATCACGTGCTTTCTTCCCCACCACCGACGCCGCGCAGGTCCCGATGGCGGCGTCCGCGGCTGACGGTCGCCCTGGTGGGGCCGGACGGCGCGGGCAAGAGCACGATCAGCGCGCACCTCGCGGACGCTGACCTACCTCGACCTGTCAAGACGATCTACATGGGCGTCAACCTCGACGCGAGCTCGCTGATGCTGCCAACCACGCGCTTGCTGCTCGCGGCGAAGAAGCTTCGCGGCGGCCGCCCCGACCTCGTGGCCAGCAGCCTTCGCGACAGCACGAGCGACTCCCCTGCCGAACCCACGACGGTGAAGGGCTCGCTCAAGGAGGGCGCGCGGCTGAGCGCGTGGATGCTCGAGGAATGGTTCCGCCAGCTCGTCGCGACGTCGTACGGCATGCGAGGCAACATCGTGGTGTTCGACCGGCACTTCTTCGTCGACTACTACCACGCCGACGTCGAGGACCGACAGGTGAGACGAGGCCCCTTCCGACGACTGCACGGATGGATGCTGGAGCACGCCTATCCGAAACCGGACCTGGTCATCATGCTCGATGCGCCGGCCGAGGTGCTGTTCGCACGCAAGCCGGAGGCAACGGTCGAGTGGCTCGAGCAGCGCCGCCGGCAGTATCTGGAACTGGCCAACGTCGTTCCTGAGTTCGTGGTCGTCGATGTCGACCGACCGATCGAGGCTGCGGTGGCCGACACCGTCGAAGCCATACGTACGTCCTGGAAGGCGAAAACCGCGTGAAAATTCTTCTGGCGAGCCCCATCGACCCCGGCACCGTCGCCGCGCTCGAGAGCGCCTACGACGTCAAGCAGGCGCTCAAGGTCGATCCGGATGGCCTCAAGGACGCCATTGCCGACCGCGAGTCGGTGGTGCTGCGCAGCGGCGTCCAGCTCACCGCCGACGCGATGGCCGCGGCGCCGGGCCTGCGCCTGCTGGTCCGGGCCGGTGCCGGCCTCGACAACATCGACCTCGACTACGCCGCCGACAAGGGCATCCGCGTCGTCCGCATCCCAGGTATGTCCGCTCCCCCGGTGGCCGAGTTCACCTTCGCCCTGCTGCTCTCTCTGGCGCGCAAGGTGACGGTGGCCGACCGGTTGCTGCGGGAGGGCCACTGGCCCAAGCCCCAGCTCGGTGGAGCGCTGCTGCACGGCAAGACGCTCGGCATCATGGGAGCCGGTAACATCGGCGGGCTGGTGGGCCAGATGGGCGCGGCCTGGGGCATGCGCGCCATCGGCTGTGTCGGCAACCCGAACGACGCCGTGGCGCAGAACCTGCTGGGACGTGGCATTACGATGGCCGGACATGAGCAGGTGCTGACCGAGTCGGACTTCTTGTGCCTGCACGTGCCGCTCGACGAGTCGACGCGCTACATGATCGGCGCGGCCGAGCTGTCGCGGATGAAGCCCGGCTCGATGCTCATCAACGTGGCGCGCGGCGGAGTGGTTGACGAGGCCGCCCTGTACGACGCGCTTGCGTCCGGAACGACGGTGGTGGGGGCCGCCATGGACGTGCACGAGACCGAGGGTGAGGGGACGATCTCTCGGTTTGCCGATCTTGACAACGTGGTGCTCACGCCCCACATCGGCGCGATGGCCTTGGACTCCCAACGGCTGATCGGGGATCGCGTGGTGGAACTGCTCCACGCGTACCAACAAGGACAACTAGACCAGGAGATACGCGATGGAGAACACGTCATCTGAACACCGCCCGGCGCTGAGCCGGGCGGATGAGAAGCGGGCTCGGCTTCGAGCGGGACTGGCCGGCTCTTCGCCGGTCGTCGCCGTCGGCGCGCATGACGCGATGAGCGCCCGTCTCATCGAGAACTACGGTTTCGACGCTGTCTGGGTGAGCGGCTTCGGGGTCTCGGCGATGGCCTACGGCCTGCCCGACCTCAACCTCGTCACCATGAGCGAGACGCTGGCCGTGACCCGCAACATCGAAGGCATCGTGGAGCTCCCCGTCGTCGTCGACTGCGACAACGGCTTCGGCGGCTTCAGCAACGTCGTTCGCACGGCGGTCGACTTCGACCGTGCGGGTGTCGCCGCGATCTGTATCGAGGACAACCTGTTTCCGAAGCGCAACAGCCTCTACCAGGGCGACTCGCGCCGCGAGCTGATCGACATGACAGAGCAGGCCCGTCGGCTGAAGGCCGCCAAGGCGGCCCAGGAGTCTCCGCTGTTCGTGATCATCGCCCGGGTCGAGGCGCTGATAGCCGGTCACGGAGTGGAAGCAGCGATCGAGCGTGCGACGGCGTACGCCGAAGCAGGCTCCGACGCGATCCTGATCCACAGCAAGGACAAGAGCCTGACCGAGATCACCAGCTTCCTCGAGGCGTGGGAGAAGACCGGCATCACGACGCCGCTGGTCGCCGTGCCGACGTTGTTCCCGGACTACACCGCCGACGAGCTACACGCCAAGGGCTTCTCGATGGTGATCCTCGCCAACCAGCCGATGCGGGCCTCGGTCCAGGCCATGGAGGAGACCCTCAAGCTGCTGCGTGTCGAGGGCAAGCCGGCTGCAGCCGACCCGCACATCGCCAAGGTCGATCACATCTTCGACCTCGTGCACACGACCGAGACCATCCAGGCAGAGGAGGCAGATGAACCGGCGTGACCGCCGTGCCCTTCTGACGAGCTCCACGACCCCCCCTGCGGTCGTGGTGGGCTTGGACAACATCACGGGGCTTCAGACGGCGCGGATCCTCGCCGACCGCGGCGTGCCGGTCGTCGGAGTGGCTGCGAACAGCAGCCACTTCGGCGCCCGGACCAACGCGTGCGTCGAGGTCATCGAGAGCCCGTTGTCCGGCAGCGGTCTCATTTCGACACTGCAGGCACTGTCGGATCGGCTCGGCCGCACCGCGGTCCTGATCCCGTGCACGGACGGCGCCGTGTGGGCCCTGTCCGAGCGGCGCGACGAGCTGCCGGCCTACCAGCTGTCGCTGGCCGACCACGACACGGTCGACCTGCTGATGGACAAGGTGCGGTTTGCCGAGCACGCGCAGGGGGCTGGGTTGTCGATCCCGCACACCGAGGTGCTGCGGGATCGAACGGACGCCGTCCGCGCGGCCGAGTCCCTGACGTTCCCTGCGGTCGTCAAACCGCCAGTGAAGGCGCCTACCTGGCTGGCGCACACGAGCGCGAAGGGCCTTCCCGTCCGTGATGCAGACGAGCTGCTCGCGACGTACGACCGCGTGCGCGACTGGTCGCCGGTCCTGCTGGCCCAGGAGTGGGTCGAGGGTGGCGAGGACGAGCTCTACTCCTGCAACGCCTACTTCGACGCCGATGGTGAAGCCCTCGTCACGTTCGTGGCTCGCAAGCTCCGCCAGTGGCCGCCCAACGTGGGCACCAGCGCATCCGGCGAGGAGTGCCGCAACGACGACGTGGCGAAGGAGACGTTGCAGGTCTTCGGCGGCGTCCGCTTCCAGGGACTGGCCTACCTGGAGATGAAACGCGACTCCCGCACCGGTCAGATGATGATCATCGAGCCCAACGTCGGTCGACCCACCGGGCGGTCAGCGATCTCCGAAGGTGGCGGAGTCGAGCTGGTCTACACGGCATACTGCGATGCCGCCGGGCTGCCGCTGCCCGCCGCGCGGACCCAGCTGTACGTCGGCGCCAAGTGGCTCGATCTGCGCCGTGACCTCCAGGCTGCGGTCGTGGCCTGGCGTCGCCACGAGCTGACCCCCCTCGCGTGGGCCCGTTCGATCAGAGGGCCAAAGTCCCATGCGATCTGGTCCGCCAGGGACCCTCGACCGTTCGCGGTCGACCTGCTGCATGCTGTCGGAGCGGGTCGACGGCTCGTCTCGTCGCGACGCCGGGTCGACGCCAGCGCGGAACAGGACGCGCCAACAGCAGGTCCTCGGCCGTGAACACCCGTGCCCGAGCGCGGCTGGCTTGCGGTGTCTTGATCGCCGTCTGCAGTCTCACGATGTCGCTGGCCAGCTGCAGCACGCCCGGACCGGTCGATCCCGCCGTTGGCGTTTCGTCGACCTCGTCGATGATTCCATTGGTAAAGCCACAGCACATGAAATACGTCAGCCCCACCGGCACCGACGGCGGCCCCGGCACAGCAGATCGGCCGTGGCAGACGCTGGGTTACGCCTTCTCCCGCATCAGGCAAGGCGATGTCCTGTATGTGCACGGGGGGACCTATCGGGAACGCATCGAAAAGTTGACCTTCCACTACGGAACCCTCAACAACCCGATCTACGTCACCAACGTGCCGGGCGAGCGGCCGGTCCTCCAAGGATCGATCTCCCTCAAACGCCCGGACTACTGGAACTTCGACGGGCTCGACGTCGCGTGGGACTCCGACATGAAGAACCCGCCGAGCTTTATGGTGAAACTCAACGGGGGGATCGGGTGGAGCTGGCGCAACAGCGAGTTCAGCGGCTCGCTGGCCTCCGGAAACATGTACGTGGGCGCCGCTACGGCGGATTTCGCCGGCAAGGTCCGTCACGTCGACCCGAAGCAATGGACCCTGGCGGGCAACTGCTTCCATGACCTGCGATCCGCAGCCACCGGCAACGCTGCCAACCTGGTGCTCGGTGCGATGCGAAATCCGGGACTCGGAACGATCGAACGCAACCTGTTCTTCAACCACCAGAACCAGGACAACATCACGCTCGGTTCGGCGAGCGGGGCTCCCCGCAACGTTCTGCTGTCCTACAACACCATCTACGGCGGGCGGTTCGCGATCACGCTGGCTGGCTCGCCGCGCAAGATCCGCATCACCCGCAACCTGATCGGCGGGGTGAGCTCGGACGTGCTGGTGCTCTTCGACAACAGCTATTCCCGCGGCACCCGGCTCTTCCAGAACCTCGCCGTGGACGCGCCGCGCCTGCTGCGGCCGCGTGCGGAGCACGTCCTCGACGGGAGCGGCAACATCCTCCTCCGGGGGTCCAGCCCACCCGGACCGACGGCGGGTTCGACGACACCCACCTCGACAACAGTCACGTCGCCGCCGATCTTCCCGTCCACCGACGGCTGCGACGGGTTCCACACGGACCTGCCAGCAGCGCTTCCATACGGTCGGGACGCGTCGTGACCAAACCAAACATGACAGAGTCCTGAGTTCGCCTCCGCAAACCGGCCGGGGAGCCTACGCTGATCACACCTGGGAAGGAAACAACATGAATCGGGGAAGCGACGTCTTGACGACGTTGATGTGGGGGCTGCGCCGGTATGCGTGGCTCGTCGTGCTCTTCGTAGCGGGCATCGGCGTGCTGGTTCCGGTGATCCAGAGTCGTGAGCCTGCCGTGTATGAGGCGCGAGCGCAGGTGGGGCCATACACCGCGCTCACCATCACAAACCTCGCACCACTACCGAAGATCTCCGACAGCGTGTTCACGAACGGCAGTGTGGCCGACGCCGTCCGTCAGGCGTTGAAGGCCCCGCCCGACACAGATGTCATCCCGAGCACAGTCCAACTCGTGACCGCCCAGGACAACTTGATCCTCGAGGTCGTCGGACGCGCCAATAGGCCGGAGACCGCCCTCAAGGTCGCCGACACGGCCGCCTCTGCGCTGGCCATCGAGCTGAACAAGTACGAAAAGCCGGTCGCCAACTTTACCGTTCAGCACAAGGCCGTGGTGAGCTCTCGGCCGGCGACCAAGATCGCCGGTGGCTACCTCTCGATCGCAGTCGGGCTGGTCGCCGGGCTCGTGGCCGGCGTGGGTGCAGTCGCGCTCCTGCTGGTGCTTCGGCGTCCAGTCGTCGATTCGGCAGCGGCCGAGGACGCCACCGGCGTGCCGGTGCTGGGTCGGGTACGGCTGCCGCGCAGCGGAGGCGAGCTCGACGCCAGCGACCTGATGGGGATCGGGCTGCTGTGCCGCCGCATTCTCTCGGCGGGTCACCGGGTCGTCTACGCAGCTGGCCCGGCTCGCGCGCATGTCGAGCAGCTCAGCGACAGCATGACCGAGTTCATGGAGCGCGTGCGGACCACCGCCGCCGAACGGCCCGAGACGAACGGGTCCGGCCCCGATGCCGCCGCGGGCGTCTCGCCGCGGACCGCTGAGATCGTGGTCCTGAACGGGCCCTCACTCGAGCAATGGGCGCGGGTACCCGACGAGTCGTCCATGACCCTGCTGGCCGTTCCCGAGGGCATTACGACCCGCGCCCTGCGCAACCTCGCTGATGAGCACTTCACCGGCACCCCGGCCGGCATCGTCTTGGTGACCCAACACCGCCAGCACCGCGGCGACGGTTCGACGAAGTCCAACGCGGAGCCCAGGAAGTCCGGCCCAAAGCCCGACAAGAAGCAAGGGAAACAGCAGCCGGGGAAGGCTCCGGCTCGCTGAGACGGGGCCGTGCCCGACGTCAGCGGGCCGCGCGCTCGGCCGCTTGGAGGACCTCTGTGACCTGACCGCGCACGTAACCGGCGGCCAGTCGCAATGACGTCTGTTCAATCTGTGAGCGCCACCCCGTGCCCTGCGCATCCACCAGGGCTGACCACTTGTCGAGCATGAGCAGCACTTCGTAGCATCGGACCGCGGCCAGCTGTGCCGGCTCGGACCGGTCCTCGCCGAGGTAGCCCTGGATCGCAGCCTCCTGCCAGGAGTCGATGGTCCCGGCTGGAAAGGCCCGGCCATGGCTGTGCACCTGGATGCCCAGCAGGCGCACGCCCACGAGGAACCTGCACAGGTCCTCATACACCGGAACCGACCATCGTGGCATCGGGTCGAAGACCGCCAGCCTGTCGTGGTCCACGAACATGTTGCGCGGCGCGAAGTCTCCGTGCCCCAGGGACAGCGGGAGCTTCTCAGGCAGCACGGCGCCGGCGAGCTCAGCCCCTCGCTCGGCCAGCCGGCCCAGCGCACGGTCACCCACCAGCGGCCGCAGGAACACGTCGTAGGCGTGGAACTGCTGCACGACGTCATCCCGACGGGCCTGACGTGAGGGAGCCGTGCCGACCGGAGCCATGTCCTGGAAGGTGCGCAGCCACTCACCGGCCAGCCGGCACGCGCCCAGCGGGTCGATCGACGCGACCGAACGACGATGGCGCGACAACCGGCTGCTGTCCAGCAGCGCCTGCCGGAGAGTCGGGGCGTGGACGAAGCCCATCAGCAGCGTCGTCTCACCTTCCCGGTGGTCCAGCGGGCGGACGACACCGAAGGACGTCTGCGCCGCTCCGAAGACGTCGGCGATCGTGCGCAGCCCGGCGTACTCGAGCGTGGTCAGCTGCGCCGCTGTGACGGCGTCTGAGCGCAGCCGTGGCCGCGGCGAGGCGCGGACCAGGTCCGCCCCGTCGCGGCGCACCTTCGCCAACACGGCCGGCTCGGCAGCGCCGTCGAGCCGTGCCGTCAGGAGGAGACACCGCGGCCGGTCGCTGAGGATCCGCACGTCGACGGTTCGCGGTGTCCCGCGCCCGGAAAACCAGGCGTCTGCGTGTTCCTCGACCCGCGACCGGATCAGCTCGACGCTGGACTGCACGAAGGTCTCATGACGGTGCGCGTCGGCAGTGTTGCCCATCGTCCCCACTCACATGGCGCGGTGTCAGCACCTGAAAGCCTGCTCATAAAGCCCGCGGCTCGCGGGCGGTCACAGTAACATGCAGGGGAACATGCCTGGCCGCAGACACTGAGTCATGTCGGCCGGCCTCGCCACCCGGGGGAAGGACGCCGCCAGTGTCGCCGATCGTCATCGCTCTGGTCGTGGGCTTGGTCGTCATCGGTCCCATCATCATTTGCCTCCGACGGCCTCTGGACATCACGCTCCCCTTGTATGCCGCGCTCATCCCCTACGGGCCACTCATCGCGTTGAAGCATTCGCCGAAGGGCAACGACGCATCGATGTGGACCCGTTTCGGTACGCTTTCGTCCCTGGTCGGGGTGCTCCTGGTCGTGGGTCTCCTGCTGGCCCTCATCGCCGGGCGCAAGGTTTCGGTACCGATGTCGCCGACGATCCCGCTCTGGTTGCTGATGGTGGGCCTTGCAGGAGCGACGACCCTCTGGAGCCTCGACCCCGTTCATTCGGTCAACGGCTTTCTCTCACTCGGGAGTCTCGCCGCCGTCTACATCCTTATCTCCCTGACCAACGTCGACCGGAGGATCCTGACACGCACCGAGAACGGACTGCTCCTCGGCGGAGTCACGGTGTGCCTCTACGGGCTGGCACAGTTCTTCCTCCTCGGTGGTTTCCCCGATGACGTAACTGGACGGCCGACGGAATCCGGTGGCCGGTTCGGCAACGACATGCTGGGTCCGAACAACGAGGCAATCGCGTTGCTGTTGCCGCTGTTTGTCGCCGTCTCCCGGTCGCTCACCCGTCAGGAGGCCCGCACCCGCAATCTGTACTCGGCGATCGCCGCGCTCATGCTTTTGGGCATCGTGATGACGGGCTCCCGCGGTGGCATCCTGGCTGCGATCGCCGGGGCGCTGGTCATGACGATCACCAGCAAGCAGGGTCGACCTCGGCTACTGATCTACATCTCCGCCGGGATGGCTTTCGGCGCCATCGCCTTTTTCCTCCATCCGCTCGGGTTGGCTCAACGCGACGTCGCCACCGACTCGTCGTCAGGACGCACCGACATTTGGCGCGTCGGGGCCGCCGCGTGCCCCAAGTACTGTCCGCTCGGCGCCGGCTGGGAAGCATTCCCGCTGGTCTACGCCGAGACGCAGCCCACCGTGCCCGACGCTGCAGTCCTGGTCGGCAAGGGTGGCTCGTACCAGCCCCACAACGTCATCCTGCTGGTGGCCATCGAATTGGGACTGCCCGGCCTGATTCTGCTGTTCGCCGTCCTCGGGGTGACCCTGGTCGAGGCATTCCGCCTGCCGCGATCCTTGCGTGGTCCACCTCTGGCAGCACTCGCCGGCACCTACTTCTCGGCCATGTTCTTGTCCAACCTGGAGTTCAAGTTCTTCTGGATGGCCCTCATCATGGTGGCCATGTCGCGCAGTCTCAGCATCGTCGAGGACCCCACGGGAGTCGACGGCACCAGCCGTCAGCGCGAACTCCTCCTGCCGGCGGGGCCAGCGGGCCGTAACTGAACATCGCTCTGGTGTCGCAGGCGTCGGGTCGACTGAGCCACGATCAGGTCGAGACGTAACCCCAACGCTGGCTCACCGGGTGGCCGAGCAGCGAATCGAGCCGCGCTACTTCGGGTGCGAACTCGCTCCGCAGCTGGGCGGCCATGGCCGGGTCGAGCGTGGGTCGGTCGTCGGTGTAGGACCGGTACAGCGCAGACCGCAGTACGACCGACCGCTTGACCCGCGATCGCAGGCGGCGTAAACCCAGCTTCTTGACAGCCTGGGATGCCGACTTCGCGGCAGAGGCGACCGCATTGTTGCGTGCCTTTCCGGCCGGCATACGGCTGCGCAGCGCGGTGGGCGGCAGCGGCAGCTGAGCCACGCCGAGGAACCCGAAGACCTCGTCGGCGTACTGCTGGGCGTCGGTGCGCAGCTCGTCGAACAGCCCGACGTGGAGCTGGTCGAGCGGGAAGAACTCGAGGTAGCGCTCCAGATGGGTGGCGTACCTGCCGCGCTGCACCAACCGCGGATAGGCCTCGAGGGCGGCTTCGAAGGTACCGGCGAACTGGCCGTTCTTCACCAGGTCGAGGTAGTCGGAGAAGGCGCGGTCGACCGGCTCACGCAGACTGACGAGCAGACGCATGGAAGCGTTGAGCTCGGCGATCCGCGGCGCGGCCTCCGGGGACGACAGGTAGCTGTGCGAGATCTCGCCTGCCGCGGTCGCTCCGTTGGCGGCCTCGAACTGGTCGAGATACCAGCTCTGGCCACGGTCGAAGTGCTGATCGAAGTAGTAGAGCCCCTTGTTCGAGGCCAGGTAGACATCGGGGTGCATGGCCAGCGCGTTGAACAGCCACGTGGAGCCGGATTTGCTGGTCCCGATGTACAGGAAGTTGGGCCCGGGTGCGTCAGTTGCCACTGGGGTCATAACCTCCGGGGAGCACGTCCCAGTACTGGGGGGTGAACGGCAGGCCGCACAGGTCTTCTGCCGTCACGTCCCACAGCTGCCCCCGACCCTCCTTGACCGTGTCCTCGAGCTTGAGCGCGGTCGTGCCGCCGGAGTCGCCGAGATACATGCCGTACTGCTGCAACGCCTTGGCGATCACCAGGGCCTGAGGGTGCATACCCAGGCGGTCGAGGTTGATGCCGGGTTTGATGCGCAGCCGCAGCCCCTGGGGCGGAACGGCGGGGTCATCGCCGACGTAGTCGCCGTCGGAGCCCGTCATCGGGAAGACCCAACGGTTGGCCAGCTCGGGCCCGGACGCGACCTTGAGCACGCTGTTGACGTCACCCGCCTTGACCAGGTCGAGCCGTACGACCGACGTTGCCCCGTTGTTACCGCGATGGCTGCCGAGGTTGCGCGGGTCGTCTGACTGGCCGGTCGCAGCGACGAGGCCGTTGGAATCGAGATACGCCACGCTCGCGCCGCTAGCAGACCAGGTGTCGGTGCGCGCGTTGTACTTTGCGTCGGTCAGGAGCGTGACGTAGCCAGCTTTGAGGTCGTAGACGCTCATGCTGCCGTCCGAGTTCTTCGCGGGCTTGGCCCCGGCCGGGATCTTGAGCGCGGACAATTCGGGTGGGCGGCTCGCAGGGAGTCCGGAGACGTTGTAGCTGGTGTCGCCCGGTTTGGCCCAGTAGACCGGCTGGCCCCAGGGGTTGTGGTCGGCCCCGGCCAGCCTGAGGCAGCCTTCCCCGCTCTCCGGAGCGGTACGCAGGTAGTCGAGAATCTGTGTCTCAAGGGGATTGTGCGGCGCGTTGAACGGGATCGGCGTGTTCCACCACGAGTTGGCTGTGAAGGCCCGGAGAGGGGTGCCGGTGGGCTCGGTGGGCGCCGACTGGTACCCCTTCGTGGGAGTGGGCTTGACGGGGGGCGGCGACACCGGACCGTTACGTTCCGGAAACAAGATGAAACTGAGAGTAACGATGCTGCCCAACGCCAGCACGACCGCCAACCCCGCGAGCCGGAACCGCCGCCGTTTGCGATGGGAGCCTTCGGAGCGAGCAGTCTCTTCGGATCGCTCAACGATCATGCCGGGGACCTTCACCACTCAGCCATGATATAGATCGTCGGTCGTGGCGCAGCCAAATCTGAAAGGCTGGTCCACGTCAGGTCACGGGCCACCGCGCCTGGACCCGAGGGGTTCGCCCTTTCTCCAAACACACATCGAGCGGACGAGGAGGCATCGGGTGAGCCAACCTGAAGGTCCGATCAAGGTGCTGTCGGTGGTGGGTGCCGGCCGCAGCGGCACCACGGTCCTGGCCAGCATCCTGGGCGAGGTGCCCGATTTCGCCAGTGCCGGCGAGCTGCGCTGGCTCTGGCGGCGCGGAATCGTCGAGCGGCGACCCTGTGCGTGTGGACGGGCTCCCGCTGACTGCCCCGTCTGGGGGCCCGTCGTGGCGGAGCAGCTGCTGGAGGCCGCCAGGCCAGGTGGTCGCTCCATCGACGCGATCATTGCGGCGCAGGCCGAGATCGCCGCTGTCTCCCGCCGAGCGCGGGTGCTTCGCAGCGCGGCAGGCGGTGCGACGAGCTGGCCGGCCCTCCAGACCGTTCGTGCCGCCACCGAGCTCGCCTGCCGGACTTTTGCTGCTGTCACCGATGCCCGGGTCGTCATCGACACCTCCAAGCGCCCGCACGATGCCGCGGTGATCGCCGGCATGCCCGACGTCGCTCACTTCGTGCTGCACGTCGTGCGCGACCCCCGTGCGGTCGCCCACTCGTGGCGCCGGGCAAAATCCTTCACGGTTGGCGGCGAGACCCACACCATGGGCACCAGGCGGCTGCCCTCCACCGTCCGCCGGTGGTACGCCAGTGCTCTCGGTACCGAGTACCTACACAAGCACGTACCGCACGAGCGCTGGCTGCGGCTGCGCTACGAAGACTTCTGCGCTGCCCCCGAGGACTCCTTCGGCGCGATCATGGGGCTCCTCGGCGAGCGCGGAAAGTCCCCGTTCGAGAGCGCCGACACCGTGCGGCTGCACCCGGGGCACATCGTGGCGGGCAACCCCAGCAGATTCACGGTCGGCTCGGTCAAGATCCGGGCCGACGAGGAGTGGCGGACGACGATGAGCAAGCGTGACCAGCTCGCGGTCGCCCTGACCACCTTGCCCCTATTACGGCGGTATGGCTACTCCGCGCGGCACTGAGGCAAATCGGCATCGATCCGGGCACGGGAGACCTATGCTGGACCGATACGGCAGCCGACATGATCCGGTGCCGTAGGGGGATCCAACCGACGCCGGAGCGGCCCAGGCCGCGGCGTCCACGCGTCACGAGGAAGGAAATGGTCGGCCGGCGCACGTCGGTCCGTGTCACACGTCATGCGCGACCAGCCCGAGCACCCGACCGAAGATCCAGACGGCGACGCATCTGCCGCCAGCGCGCTCCGGCGAGCCGACGCGAGCACGATGAACAAGCGTCACGTCCGCGGCTCGATGCTGTTGCTGATCGGCCGAGTGCTCTCCCTCGTCTTCACCGTGGCAACGCAGGTCGTCATCGTGCGTGCCTTGAGCAAGGCCGACTACGGCGTCTTCGCGTATGCCTTCACCCTCACCGCTTCCGGTCGCATCCTGCTCAGTCTCGGCCAGGGCAAGCTCCTCAGCCGGTTCATGTCGACGTACGAGGAGAAGAAGGACTACGCGCGCATGTTCGGCGCCATGCTGCTCGCGGGGGCAACCATCGCGGTCACGAGCACGCTGGTGCTGGGCTCCCTCGCGTTGTTCTCCGGCCCGCTGCTGGGAGCCGCGTTCAACGAACCGAAAGCACTCCACGTGCTACTGGTGCTGATGTTCCTGGCTCCGTTGGATGCGCTTGACCAGGTCTTCGTATCGCTGTTCGCGGTATTCTCCAAGCCCACCGCCATCTTCTTCCGGAAGTACATCGTCACGCCCGCGCTGCGGCTCGGCGTGGTCGTCGTCATCGCGCTGACGACCAAGGACGTGCATCTGCTGGCGGTCGGTTACGTCCTCACGAGCGCGCTCGGGATCGGCATCTACATCGTCCTGCTTCGCCGAGTACTGGTCGAGCGCGGAATCGCCCACCACCTTCGTCGCGACAACATCATCATCCCGTTCCGTGAAGTGTTCTCCTTCTCGATCCCGACCTTGACGAGCGAGCTCGTCTACATCGCCACGAACCTCGGCAGCGTCGTGATCCTCGGGGCGTACTGGGGCGCCCGGCAGGTCGCCGACTTCCGGGCAGTGCTTCCCGCCGCCCGGCTCAACCAGGTCGTTTACCAGACCTTCGTGACGATGTTCCTGCCGATGACGGCGCGGCTGCACGCCCGGGACGACCACGACGGTGTGCGCGACACCTACTGGCACACGTCTCACTTCCTTGCCGTGTCGACGTTTCCGGTCTTCGTCATGACGTCGGTGTTCGCGCACACGACGACGGTGACGCTGTTCGGCCACCGGTACGCGTCAGCCGCCTCCGTCCTGCTCGCCCTCTCGATCGGCTATTACGTCAGCATCGCGCTCGGGTTCAACACCTACGTGCTGCAGGTGTACGGCAAGCTGCGCTTCCTGGTCTTCTCCAACGTGGGTGTGGCCGTGGTGAGCCTCGGACTGGCCTTTGCGCTGATTCCGAAGCATGGCGCCACCGGTGCGGCAGTCGCGAACGGCGCCACTATGGCCGCGCAGAACATCGTCAACCAGTTCGTGCTGGGTCGCACGATGAAGGTGAGCGGGCACCGGATGAAGTTCCTGCAGCCCTATCTCGTGATCGCCATGGTGTTGGTACCCCTGATCCTGCTGGAGGTGGCGCTGCGTCCCGGCTTCATCGTCGCGGCGGCGGCCTGCACACTGGGTGGACTGGTGGTGCTTCGGCTGACGCGGAATGCGCTCGAGCTGACCACGATGTTCCCCGAACTGCGCAAGGTGCCCCTGCTCGGCTACTTCATCGTCTGACGCGACGTCGAGCAACCTCCCGGTGGCCATGCTCCTCCTTCGACAGTTCCGGACACTGGGACCGGGTCTTCGCTCTTGGCCTGCGCGCGCCGGGCCACCGCGCTTACCGGGATCTCAAGATGGGCCCGCGGCCCAGAAGGCCCAACCGGTCCGTGTTCTGGCCACGGCTCAGGTTGGTCACCACCCACGGCTGCCGGGCTCCGGCCCTGAGCCCTCAGCCGAAGATCGACCGCAACCGCGACCAGACCAATCAGGTGTCGGCTCGTGTCGATCGCCCGCACATCCAGTTCAGACGGGAGCCGCACACCATCCTCATCCGATTCGAACGCCGAGGACAGCACGGCGTACGTCGGGGACCCGCCTTCCACCGACTTGATGCCATCAACGGTGTGGGCGAGGTGTCGTGGGTGTGTTGAGCCCGACGCCACCCCCCTTTGGAGCAGCGGGACACACATCTGCCGGAAAGCCCGGTTGGCTGGTGAATCCAGCGTTCGCACGCCCGCTCCGGAGTGCTGGAGCAGCAACCAGGCCGCATCTGCGCCGTCTTCCCCTACCAGGTCACGTCCGGGCCAGCCAGCCTCTGCAACCAGCTGCTGAAGGAACTCCGTGTTCTGACGTACGCGGAGCAGCGCCTCTTTCACGAGCCCAGGCGCATGCTCCTCTGGTTGCCATTCAAGAATGGCGAATGGCCAGGGTGTTTCCGTCGGGGTTGCCTGAGACCGCACGAAGTCGGCTTTGTACCGGTCGGCGGCTTCGTACAGTGCAGACAGAGCCTGTTGATCCGCCGCGAACCTGGCGAGCAGCTCTCGACGCACGTCAACGTTCACGGGGTCACGGTAGCGGCCATCCCGCGCGCTCTCATGTCGCTGTCAGTGCGCGTCTTGTGCCAGCGGCCTCCGGCGGGGTTTGAGGCGTTGGTGGCGGATGGGTCTTCGCTGCGGGTCGATCCGGGCCGGTGGGATGACGTCGGTGATGCCGTCGGGGGCGAGGGTGAGGTCCCATTCGCCTTGGTGGATCAGGTGGTGGTGGAAGGAGCACAACAGGCAGCCGTTGTCGATGTCGGTCGGTCCGCCCTCGCTCCACGGGATGCGGTGATGTGCCTCGGTCCAGGCGGGTGGTCGTTCACAGCCGGGGAACACACAGCCCTGGTCCCGGGTAGCGAGTGCGAGGCGCTGATGCCGGTCGAACAGGCGCCGGGTCATGCCGAGGTCGAGGATCTTGGACTCACCCGAGAGCACCATCGGGAGGATGCCCGCGTTGCAGACCAGTCGTCGGGTCTCTCCGACGGAGATGGCACCGCCGGTGTCCAGGAGCGCTTTGCCGGCCCCGTTACGGAGTCTGGTTTCGTCGACGGTGACCACGATGGTCGCGTTCGCAACACCGTGCTGGGGGTGCCCGTCTGCCGGGAGGTGTTCGATGACCTCGCACAACGACCGGCCGAGCCGGTTCCCGTAGGGCAGGTCGTCCACCATCGCATCAGGCGGGATGTCGGCCGACCTGTCGGCTGCCGGTTCGTCGGTGCCGGTCGCGACACGTCTGGGAGCGGACAGAGCTTCGAGGTGCTTCGTGAGCATCCCGAACGTCAGGTTGGGTAACGCGAACCGTCCGCGGGCGATGCCGTCGGCACCTTACTGGCCGGTGAACCATGCCGACGCCAGCGCCTTGCGTTCCTGGGCGGCGAGCTGCTGCTCCAGCGTCTCGTCGATGGTGTCGGGGTCGACGACCTCGACCAGGTGGTTCGCCCGCGACCTGCAGCTGGCTGAACGACAGCGTCTGGGCAAGCTTCAGGAGGTCTTCCTGGGCTGCGTCGACCCGGTCGGGCTCGACAGTGGGTGAGAGCCGGTTGACGGCGGCCGCGACCACCACGCCCTGTTCGGCCGACGCTCCTCCGGCGGCGACCGCGCGACGGGTCGGTTCGGTGACCGCAGAGGTGCCGTGCAGCTGCTTGGCGGTCCGCACGGTGCGGGAGGCTTCACCGGCCGACATCCGGTGCGCGGTCATCAGGTGCGCCCGGGTCGAGGAGGCACCTAAGCGGCGGGGCAGGTGGCGGTCATCAGCCTCAGCGACCAACCGGGCCGCGAGCTCGTCGACCTGCGCTCTCAAGGCCAACACGTCACCGATCCGGCGATCCAGCCGAGAGTCGTCCAACGACCAGGTCGGGGTGTCGACCAGGTCGGCAAGCTCACGATGCGTCGCCGCGAAACTCCGGCCGAAGGCATCGTCGATGCCCACGGTCGGCGGCGGCCCCTGCGTCGTACTCATGGGACCAACCCTAGGACCCACCACCGACACTTCCGGATCAGCGCAAGACGCCAGAACCCGTTATCCACAAGGGAATCGAGAATTCTTCGCTGAGCGAGCTGGCCTGACCAGACGCTGCGCCGCCCGGCTGTCTCCGCTGGTCACCAGCGCCACGGGAAGTGGTACTCGACGAGCACGGGGTGGGGCGGGAACGATGTCTGGCTGCGCTCGCCGGTCAGACGCCATCCCAGTTTCTCGTAGAAGCGCCGCGCCCTGAGATTGTCCTCGAACACACGCAGGCGCAGATGGCTCGCGCCCGTCGGCAGCGTCTGTAAGAACTGCTCTAGCACCGCATCGTGCAGCTGCTGAGCCAGGCCGGTGCCCCACGTGTCCAGCGCCGTACCGAAGTGGAGCAGCTCGCAGTCCCGCGTCGCGGCGAAGCCGTTGACGGCTCCCCCATCGATGCTCACGTAGGCATGCACGTCGGGGTCTTCGATCTCGTCGAGCCATCGGCGTCTCACCACCTCCCGCGGGAACGGATGCGTGTCCTGGGGGAAGATGTGGGCCAACCCGGCAACGGCTCCGCGTTCCTGGACAGCCAGGAGTGCGTCCAGGTCACCAACCGTCAGAACGCGAACCTTCACTCTCAGAGCCTGACTTCAGACACCGACATGGCGCAAATGCATTCATCAGGCCGTGGTCCGACCTACTCTCCGCACCGCTTGGCGTCCCCTGGACAGCCGAGCGCCCGACCGACAGCTGCCGATCGGGCGCCCGACTGCAGGAGGGGTCCCTGCAAGCGTTGCGGTGCCAGTGCTCAGATGCCGGCGAAGGCAACCAGATAAGGCACCTTGTTGTTCGGCGTACCCGCGCCGGTGAAGTCGCCGCCACCGTAGAGGACACCAGGAGCTGACGTGATCGTCCACATGCCCGGGTAGGTGCCGTACAGGCGTGGGTGGAAGTTCGGGTCGACCTGGCCGGACGACGCGTTCACCGCCGCCATGATCCCGCGCGGGATCGAGCGGTCGCCGACGTACTGCCCGAAGTGCCCACCGATGTAGATCAGGCCGTCACCGGTCATCCCGACCGCCTGCACGTCACCGTCGGCGTGCACGTAGCGCCAGGGGTTGTTGCCCGTGACCAGGTTGAAGGCGCCGAGGTTGCCGCCCGGACCGGACGTCCCGACATACGCGTTGGTGCCGTCGACCACGACATCCCAGTAGGAGTTGCAGCCTGAGCAGAGTCGCCGTGGTGCCCAGCTGGTCAGCTGGTTGGTGCCGAGGTCGATCGCCGCAATGGACGACCGAGCCTGACCGTTCACAGCCAGGAAGTTCCCGGTGATGATCAGCGACGAGGGCGTCAGTGCCATGCCCCAGACGTTCTTGTCGGTGAAAGCGGTGAACCCGGGCAATGACTTGCCTGTCGACGCGACGATCGCGCCCAGACCCTTTTCGCTCAGGCTGTTGATCTTGGCGAACGTGCCACCGACGTAGAGCGTGTCACCGCGGACAACCATGTCGCGGACCATGCCGCCGGTGCTGGCCTTCCAGGAGGCGATGACCGTGCCGTTGACCGCGTCGACCGCCGCCAGGTGGCGGTGCGTCGCGCCGCCGGCCGTGGTGAAGGCGCCCCCGATGAACAGGGTCATGCCATCGGACGACAGGGCCAGCGCCCGGACGTCGCCGTTGGTCGGCAATGTCCAGGACGCAGCGCCAGTGGCCGGGTCGAGAGCCGCGACCCCACCGCCGCCAAGGAAGAGGCCGCCGACGAACACCTTGTTGGCGGAACCGAGCGAGCTGTGGACCGGGCCGTCAGCGACGAAACCACGAGACAGCGGGTTGTCGCTGTTGTAGGCCGCTGAGGCCGGCAGGGCCAGGCCCACCGAGCCGACGATGGCCAGCGCCAGCCCACCTACGGCAGCCAAAGACCGAGAAAACTTCATAACGGACCCCTCCGAGTATGTGTACCTGTTGAGGGAAGATTAGGAGTCCGCGGGTCGGTTTCGTGCCTGGATCACCCGATTGGCCTGCGCCGTTACTACCGGTGACGAACTCGAGGTCTTGCCACGCTTCCTGTTTCTGACCCAGCCGGCCCCTGCGCAGCCGAGAGCCGACCGTCAGGGGGTCGATCGGGCACTCCGCTGCGCGAGGGGATGCATCGGACCAAGGGGGTAGCACGAGGGCCGCTGACGTCAGACGACGCCGAACGCAGCGAGGTGAGGCACCTTGTTGTTAGCCTCGTTGGGCCCGGTCCCGACGCCTTGGAAGTCCCCCCCGCCGTAGAGGCGTCCAGGCGTCGAGGTGAGGGTCCAGATGCCGGGGTACGTCGCGTAGAATCGCGGGTGGAAGTTCGGGTCGACCGCACCGTTGGCCGGGTTGATTGCCGCCAAGATGGTGCGCGGGTTGCTGGAGGAGCCGACGTACTGGCCGAAGTGGCCGCCGATGTACAGCAGGCCGTCGCCCGTCAGGGCCAGCGCTTGGACGTCCCCGTCGGTGCGCACGTAGCGCCAGGGGTTCGACCCCGTCACGAGGTTGTACGCGCCCACGACGTTGCCTGAGGTGCCGACATAGGCGTTGGTCCCGTCGACGACGATGTCCCAGTACGACGTGCACCCGGAACAGAGACGGTAGGGAGCCCACGAGGTCATGGCGTAGGTCGACAGGTTGAACGACGCCATCGAGCTGCGCCCCACTCCGTCGACGGTGGTGAAGTTGCCGACCGCGATCAGCGAGGTCTGCGTGAGGGCGAGCCCCCACACGTTCTTGTCAGTGAAGTGCGTGAAACCACTGATGCGCACACCGGTCGACGCGGTCAACGCGCCGAGACCCTTCTCGGTGAAACCGTTGATGGTCTTGAACGTGCCTGCGACGTACAGCGTGTCGCCCGAGACGACGAGGTCGCGGACCGATCCGCTCGCGCTGGCCTTCCAGGTCGGGATCACCGATCCGTCCGACACATTGATCGCGACGAGGTGGAGGTGCTTTGCACCGGCGACCGTCGTGAAGTTTCCGCCGGCGAACAGGGTGTTGCCATCGGACGACAGCGCCAGTGCGCGCACATCACCGTTGGTCGGGACGATCCAGTTCGCACCACCGGTCGCCGGGTCGACCATGGCAACACCGCCACTGCCGGCGAACAGGCCCCCGACGAACAGCGACGTGCTGGTCCCGAGCGAGCTGTGCACAGGACCATCCGCTCTCCAGGCCCTCGAAAGCGGTTCGCTCGTGTAAGCAGCTGAGGCCGGCGAAGCCAGGCCCACTGCAGCGACCACCGACATCGCCAATCCACCGACGACAGCCAGCGACCGACAAAGCTTCATGGCAGAACCCCTCCGAGTATGAACAAGTACTGAGGGAACAGTAGAGACCCGAGTGACCGATTGATGGCGTGATCACCCGATTGGCCTGCGACGATCACCTTGGGTGATGACGGCCAAAAGCCGTCACACTCGTTACCGCAAGCGCCGCAGCACCGATCTGGCCCCGGTGCCGACGCGGCCGTGCCGGATCGTGAGGTAGGCGCGCGACGACTTCACGGCCAGTACGCCGGGTTTGTTGCCCCGGTGGACTCCGACCCGCGGCACCGCAAACGGACCCGGTTCTTCCGGCCCTTCCGGCAACGTGAAGCCATGCGAGTAGCCGGCCCGCTCGGCTGCCTGCCGCACCTGCTCGTCGTGCAGCCCGCGGGGGTAGGCGAGGAACGGTACGGGCTTGTGCAGCAGGTCCTCGAGAAACTCGCGGCTGCGGCGAAGGTCGTCGACACACGCGGAGAACCCGAGCTCGGGAAGATCGCGATGCGCCCAGCTGTGCGACTGGAAGTCGACGCCGGCCTCCTGCATCTCGTGCACCTGCTCGACGGTCAAGGTCGTGAGGGGCCACGACGGTGGCGTCCGGACCCAGTGCACGTCAAGACCCTCGTCGGTCAACGTCTGCGCCACGAGGAACACGGTCATCGGCAGCCCATGCCGCTGCACGATGGGCCAGCCGCGAGACAGGTTGTCGACGAATCCGTCGTCGAACGTGAGGGCTGCTGTCCCCCTCGGCAGCCGTCCCTGCCTGTCCATCCTGCCCACGGCCTCGGCCAGCGGAAGCACCCTCCGCCGACGCGCGATCCACCGGCAGTGCGCCTCGAGCTCCTCCGGCCGGATCGACAGCGGGGACTCCCAACCAGGGTCGACCGAGTGGTAGCAGAGGATGGTCACAGCGGAGCCTCCAGATCTGCGGCCACGGTCACGGGCCGGGGGTGGGCTCCCGAGGTTAATCGATGATGGGGCCGCCGAACGGCCCATCCCCACCAACCCAACGGTCCATATCCGGAGGTCATTGCAGTTTTCGGCCACCGGAGACGGCAGACTTGGGCTATGGGCGACGTCCCGGTTCAGCTGCACGCGCTGGCGCATGCCACGCGCGTCGCCGGCGACCTCGAAACCCTGCTCGCCGTGGTCATGGAGTATGTCGAGACCGAGCTACCTGCCGACGGTGCGTACGTCGGCCGGATCGACCATCGGCACGGCCGGGTCGACGTCATCGCCCGGATGGGGGCGCTGGCCTCTCAGGACCCCTGGGACGGACGCGCGTCGTTTGCCGTCGCCGAGCAGACTCGCACCCAGGCGGTGTCCGAGGAGGCGCCGTTGTGGACCGGCAGTCTCTCCGATGAGCTTCAGGACTACGACCGCAACCTCCTCACGGCCTCAGGGCAGGGGTCGGCTGCCAGCTTTCCCATCGTCGTGGCCGACCGGCTGTGGGGGGCTCTGTACCTCACGCGGAAGAGTGAAGACGGTTTCGACGACGCGGCCCTGACGATGAGTGCTCTCGTCGGTGAGTACCTGGCTGCCGGCATCTCCCGCGTCGACTACCACCGCCAGCTGCATACGCTGGCCTACACCGACCCGTTGACCGAGATGGCCAACCGACGCGCTGTCGACGAACAGCTGCTGACCTGGGCGATCGACCCGGTGCTCGCACCTCGTCTCACCGTGGTGCTGTGTGACGTCAACAACCTGAAGGCGGTCAACGACCAGCTCGGTCACCCGGCCGGTGATCGGCTGCTGCGCGAGATCGGCGTCTTGGTGTCGACCTCGGCGAGCCATTTCCCGGGAGCGCTGGCGGGTCGGATCGGCGGCGACGAGTTCGTGCTCGCCATCCCCGATGCGGCCCCCGAGGATGTCGAAGAAGCGATGGGGCACCTCCTGCAGGCGGCGTCCTTGCTCGGCCAGGGCGACGGGCTGTCGTGCGGCGTCGCCAGCCGCGCCGAGCTCAACCGGCTGGATCTCGATCCCGCTGAGCAGGTCCGGGCGCTGCTCCGGCTGGCCGACGCCGAGCAGTACCGGCACAAGCTGGCCGGCCGCGACACCACCCTGCCGACCCGCGCTCGGGTGCCGGGGTCACGCCGGACCGCCACCGACTTCCGTGAGCTGGCTGACGCCGTCACGTCGCTGACACAGGGCATCCTGGCCGAGCCGGGTCACCTGGGGCAACGCCTGTCTCGGGTGGCTGCGACCGTCTGCGAGACGTCCAACGGCGCCGCCTGGTGGGTCAGCGAAGTCGAGGGGGACCTGATCCAGGACCGCTTCTGCGGCACGCCGCGTGACGAAGAGACCAGGGACGGCCAGTGGCAACCCACGACCCTGGATTCCCAGGGCTATCGGCTGACCGACTTCCCCGCGAGCGCACAGGCCATCCATGGCGGCTCCTACGTGGCGGACGCTCTGCAGGGAGACGACGCCGAACGCCGTTTCCTCGTCCAAACCGGATTCCGGGTGGGAATCGCGTCCGGAGGAGTCGACCTCAACGGCACGCCGTGGCTGGTCGAGGTCTTCGGGGACGCGTTGACTCCGGAGCTGCACCACGCGCAGGCTCTACTGCTCGCGCTGGTGAGCTTCGCGCTGCAGATCCCCGACCAGTCCTGACGTCAGTCAGCACTCAGCACTCAGCGCTGAGTTGTGCGGAGGATGAGTGCTGCGTTGGCGGCAGACACGTGCGTGGTACGGGAGGTGTGACTCAGGCGGCTCTCGGCCGGTCAGGCAGCGACGACCTGGTCGCCACCGGCGGCCAGCGCCAGCGCCAGGGCCTCTTCAGCACGCGCCAGGAGCGAGTCGGCCGCCTCGTGGCGGTCCCAGCTGGCCCAGCCGACGGAGCAGGTGTCCCCTTCGCCAACCGACGTCCGGATGCGCTCGAGGATGCGGGCTGCGACAGGTCGTGGGCAACGGGCGAGTGCTACGACCAGCGTGTTCCCGTCGAGGCGGGCGAAGACATCGGCGTTGCGGACCACGCGACGGGCACGGCTGGCGAACGCGGTGACGGGGTAGGTCGACGACGGCAGGTCGCCGGCGCCCTGGTCGAGCTGGATGCGTGCGACCACCAGCGGGCCCCCGGAGCGGGCGGCGCCGAACATGGCCTCGTCAAGGGCTTCGTCCCAGCCGACACGGTTGTTGAGACCCGTCAGGCGATCGGTCCGGAGAAGCTTGGCGCGCTCCGCCCAGACCTGCTGGTGTGCGCGGGCTGGTTCCTGACGGCGGATCACATCACCGGCGACGTCGCGAAGTGTCATCGTTCCCCTCCGTTCGCTCTCATGCAGTCGAGGGTTCCATCCACAGATGCCCCGCGAAACCCCTTTCCCCCGCTTCGAACCGAATGACTAGGTGGGATCAGCCGATTGGTCGGGGAGCCGATGCTTTCGACCGATCCGCAGACAGATGCCCGGCCTCTACGTTGGTTCTCAGGTGCTCGACCGCCTCTGCGGATCCGGTTCCGCCACCGTCTCGGTGGTGGCGGACAGAGGCACCGTCAGGTCGTTGCAGCCCCGCACCGGGTTGCAGCCACACCCCCCAGAGGGAGTGGGGCCCGAGGCCATGGGGGGTTGTGGTCTCGGGCTCTTCTGGTGTCCCGGCAGCCGCCCACGCCCGAGAAACCTCTGCACGGCGATCCCAGCCGCTGACCACGGGTTTAGCCCGGCCGACCGTGGGTACTCCGCGGGCTATGAAGGCATTTCCTCAAGAGCTCCGGCTCGTGCGAAGGGAGATGTGACGTGGCGAACCTCAGCCGTCTCCCCACTCCCGTCATCGACAACTGGGAGTGGCAGTACGACGGGGTATGTCGTCAGATCGACCCCGAGGTGTTCTTTCCCCCCGACTCCGAGCGCGGCCCGGTGCGACAGCGGCGCGAGCTCCAGGCCAAGCAGTATTGCGAGCACTGCCCGGTCCTGGCGCGGTGCCGCGAGCATGCCCTGATGGTCCAAGAGCCCTACGGCGTGTGGGGCGGCCTCACTCCCCGCGAACGCGACCGGCTGATCCACGCTCCCAAGACGCCGGCACCGGGGCAGCGCGTGATCAAGCACGTCACGAAGACCTGACGAGGATCGGTCTCAGGCCCAGAACACCCGGTCGACCGCACCCTTGGCCCGCCGTGCGACCCGTCGGTAGTCCTCGCTGAGCCGACCCGCGTCGTCCACGGCATACCCGCAGAGGAAGGCAACCCCGCGACGGTCCGCCGCCTGGGTGGGAAGGCTGTCCGAAGGACGGCCGCGCACCAGCATGGCGGCGTTGCGGATCTTGCTGGCAGACCGCCACGCGGCCGCCAGTTCGGTCGCGTCCGCACGCGTGATCAGCTGGTCGTCGATGGCGGCCTCCAGGGCCTGCAGAGTCTGCGCCGTCCGCACCCCGGGGTGATCGTGGCCGTGCCGCATCTGGAGCAGCTGAACGGTCCACTCGACATCAGCCAACCCACCCGACCCGAGTTTCAGGTGTGTGGACCGGTCCGCTCCCCGCGGGAGCCGTTCGGCTTCGACCCGGGCCTTGATCCGCCGGACCTCAGCCACGCCGGCGGCGCTGAGCCCCCCGGCGGGATACCGCAGCGGGTCGACCAGGGCGATGAACTCCTCCCCCAGCTCCGCATCACCGGCCACCGGCGTGGCCCGGAGCAGCGCCTGCGCCTCCCAGACCTTCGACCAGCGCTCGTAGTAGGCGGCGTATGACGCCAGGGTCCGGACCAGCGGTCCCTGGCGACCCTCCGGTCGCAGGTCGGCATCGATGTCGAGGGCCGGGTCCGGCCCCGGCAGCGTCAGCAGCCGCCGCATTTCGTTGGCGACGGCGAACGCCACCTCCGACGCCTCCTGCTCATCCGCACCGGGGAGCGGGTCATGGACGAACAGGACGTCGGCGTCACTCGCGTACGACATCTCCAGGCCACCGAGCCGACCCATCGCGATCACCGCGATCCGGGTCGGCAGGTCGCCGCGCCGTTCGGAGGCAATGGCTGCCTGCGCCGCGGCCAGTCCCCCCTCGAGCGTGGCCCGGGCGATGCCCGAGAGCGTCCGACCGACCGTCTCGACATCGACCAGCCCGAAGATGTCGGCCGCCGCGACGCGGAAGAGCTCACGCCGCCGGACCGCACGGATCGCGGTGATCGCCTCGACCGGGTCGTCCTGACGTAGTGCTGCGCGGCGACACTCGGCGACCAGGGCAGCCGTGTCTGCGATCGTGAGGTCGGCGTCGTGAGCGAGCAGTCCGCTCACCTCGGGGGCACGCATCAGCAGGTCGGTGGCGTAGCGGCTCGTCGCCAGCAGCGTGGCCAGCCGCTCGGCCGAGGCACCTTCGTCCCTCAGCATCCGCAGGTACCAGTGCGAGGATCCCAGCGCGTCGCTCAGCTGGTGGAACCCCAGCAGTCCGATGTCGGGGTTCGGAGCATCGGCGAACCACCCCAGCATCGCGGGGAGCAGCGTCCGCTGGATGGCGGCGCGTCGCGAGACCCCCGAGGTGAGCGCCTCGAGGTGGCGCAGCGCGGCACCGGGGTCGACATACCCGAGTGCCTCCAATCGCTGCCGAGCCGCGTCGGTCGTGAGCCGCGCCTCGGTACCCGGGAGGGCGGCCACCGCTTCGAGCAGCGGCCGGTAGAAGAGCTTCTCGTGCAGGCGCCGGACCTCTCGGGCGTGCGCCTTCCACTGGCGGGTCAGCGCGGCGACTGGGTCGCTCATCCGACCCAGCGAGCGACCAAGAGCCCGCAGGGACTCGTCATCGGACGGCATCGTGTGGGTCCGGCGCAGATGAATCAGCTGCAGGCGGTGTTCGAGGGTGCGCAGGAACCGGTAGGCGTCGGCCAGCGCCGCTCCGTCGTCCCGCCCGACATACCCGCCGGCGGTCAGAGCCGCAAGGGCAACCAACGTGTTGGGTGAGCGGAGGCTGGGGTCGGTCCGTCCGTGCACGAGCTGGAGCAGCTGGACGGCGAACTCGATGTCTCTGAGACCGCCCGGTCCGAGCTTGATCTGCCGGTCCGCCTCGGCAGACGGGATGTGGTCGAGGACTCTTCGCCGCATCGACCGTACGTCGGCAACGAACCCCGGTCGTTCGGTGGCTGACCATACGAGCGGCGCGATGGTGTCCATGTAGCGCTGGCCCAGCTCTGCGTCGCCGGCGATCGGCCGCGCCTTCAGCAGAGCCTGGAACTCCCACGTCTTGGCCCAACGCTCGTAGTACACCGCATGGCTGGCCAAGGTGCGCACGAGCGGTCCGGACTTTCCTTCGGGACGCAGCGCCGCGTCGACGGGCCACAAGGTGCCTTCGCGGGTGTGGTCGGAGCAGATCCGCATCATGGCCGCGGCCACGGCGGTGGCTCCACGCATCGCGACGAGCTCGTCCGCGCCGTTAACGGGTTCGTACACGAAGATGACGTCGACGTCGCTCACATAGTTGAGCTCGCGCGCACCACACTTGCCCATGCCGATGACGCTGAGCCGGAAGGTCTCGGTGGACTCCCGTACCTCGCCGGCAGCGATCGCCAGCGCCGCGTCGATGGTCCCGCCCGCGAGATCGGCCAGCTCGGCGGCGGCGTCCTCCACGCGCAGGTCCATAGCCAGGTCGCGGGCAGCCAGCCGCAGGAGCAGCCGGCGATAGATCCGCCGCAGCTCGTCGCGGTCCCGCGCCTGGGCCAGCTCGGCAGCGAGCCCGGCCGCCGTCGGTCGTATGACGTCCAGATCCGGGTCGGCGAGTTGCGACCAGTCCTCCGGATGTCGGGTCAGGTGGGCCGCGAGCGCGGTCGAGGCACCCATGACCAGCGCCAGTCGGCGCCCCACCTCGGGTCGCTCGGCGAGCATCTCGCGCATCTCAGCTGCGTCGGGCACCTTGGCGATCAGGTCGGCGAAGCAGGACAGCGCCTGGTCCGGGTTGGCCGCCGACGCCACGTTGGCCAGCAGCTCGTCGTTGTCGTGACAGCCCATAGTCACCCAGTTCCGGGTCGCTGCACTGGCGTCGGCGAACCCGAGTCGGGCCATCCGGCCACCCTCGCTGCCCCGGCCGGTGCCGTTCCCGGAAAGGGGCGGGGCGCTCACGATGTCCGCTGCGCCGAGACCAGCTCGGCGAAGCGGACTGCCAGCGGACGCCAGTCGCGCCGCAGCTGCTCGTCGGCTGCCCGGATGAGCTGGGCCGTGGCAAGCGCGTGCGCACGCTCCTCGTCGTCGCCCCTGGCGACCGCGATCCAGGCGTCGAACACGTCCGCTCCTGCTTCCGGGTGGAACTGCACGCCCCACGCCGCCGCACCGAACCGCACCGCCTGGGCCGTCCCGTCCGGCGCCGTCGCGAGCTCGGTCGCGGCCTCAGGAAGCCGCCAGACCACGTCGTCGTTCCACTGCACCGCCGGTGCGTCCAGGCGGACCACCGTCATGAGCTCGTCGGCCGCTCCGGCAGCGTTGAGCTGCACCGGCGTGAGGCCCTGAGCCCGACCGTGGGGGTTCGCCACCACGTCGCCGCCGAGCGCAGCGCCAGCCAGCTGGTGGCCGAGGCAGATGCCGAGGAACGGTCGCCCCGCTCGCACCGTGTGGCGGATCAAGGCCTTGGTCGGCGTCAGCCAGGGGCAGGTCTCGTCGTCGTTGGCGCCCATCTCGCCCCCGAGCACCACCAGGGCGTCGTACGACCCGAGGTCGTCCGGCACCGGCTCGTCGCGATGTCCGAGGACCACGTCGTAGTCGAGGCCGCCCTCGCGAAACCACGTGCCGAACCACGCCGGAGGACAGTCGTCCTCGTGCTGGATCACCAACGCCTTGGTCACGAAGGGAGGCTACCCCGGCTTGTTGAGCCATGAAGGCAGGTGGCTTGTTGAGCCGGTGCGCGCGGCTTCGCCGCTGCGCACTGTCCATCACATGATCGGCAGCATCATGGCGCGCTCGAAGGGCGTGACCTCCCGACGGTAGTCATCCCACTCCGCGCGCTTGTTACGCAGGAAGAAGTCGTAGACGTGCTCGCCCAGCGTCTCGGCGACCAGTTCAGAACGCTCCATCACCCGGATGGCGTCATGCAGGTTCTGTGGCAACGGCTCGATACCCAGGGACCGGCGCTCGGCCTCGGTGAGGCTCCAGACGTCATCCTCGGCACCGGGCGGCAGCTCGTAGTTCTCCTCGATGCCCTTCATCCCGGCTGCCAGCATCACCGCGAACGCCAGGTAGGGATTGGCTGCACTGTCGACCGACCGGAGCTCGATGCGGGTCGACTGGCCCTTGGTTGGCTTGTACATCGGGACCCGCACGAGCGCGGAACGGTTGTTGTGCCCCCAGCAGACATACGAAGGCGCCTCTCCCCCGCCCGCGAGCCGCTTGTAAGAGTTGACCCACTGGTTGGTCACCGCGGTGATCTCGGCGGCGTGTTCGAGCAGCCCGGCGATGAAGGCGCGGCCCGTCTTGGACAGGTGGTAGTCGGCCCCGACCTCGAAGAACGCGTTGCGGTCACCCTCGAACAGCGAGAGGTGCGTGTGCATGGCCGAACCGGGGAACTCCGTGAACGGCTTCGGCATGAACGAGGCATGGATGTCCTGGCTCAGCGCCACCTCCTTGATCACGACGCGGAACGTCATGATGTTGTCGGCGGTGGAGAGCGCGTCGGCGTACCGGAGGTCGATCTCCTGCTGGCCGGGTCCGCCCTCGTGATGGCTGAACTCCACGGAGATGCCCATCGACTCGAGCATGGTGATGGCCTCGCGCCGGAAGTCGTGCGCGACGCTCTGGCTCGTGTGGTCGAAGTAGCCGCTGCGGTCGACCGGTTCCGGCGCCGTTCCGTCGCGGGGCCGGTCCTTGAACAGATAGAACTCGATCTCGGGGTGCGTGTAGAAGGTGTAGCCCTGGTCGGCCGCCTTGCTGAGGATGCGCTTGAGCACGAAGCGCGGGTCGGCGTACGACTGGGCACCGTCGGGCATCAGGATGTCGCAGAACATCCGGGCCGTCGACGGGCCCTCGCCGCGCCAGGGCAGGATCTGGAACGTCGACGGGTCGGGCTTGGCCAGCATGTCGGCCTCGTAGACCCGGGCGAAGCCCTCGATCGCCGAACCGTCGAAGCCGATGCCCTCGGAGAACGCGCCTTCGAGCTCCGCCGGTGCCACCGCGACGGACTTCAGCGAGCCCAGCACGTCGGTGAACCACAGCCGCACGAAGCGGACGTCGCGCTCCTCGAGCGCACGGAGCACGAAGTCTTCCTGTTTACCCATACGGGCATTCTGCCCCGTCGATGTTTCCGGTGGGTTAACCGACGGCACCCGCGCGCCGGACTCGCTCTAGGCTGAGGGCGTGCCCCAGCTGCGTGTCGCCCTCGCTCAGGTGAACCCGACCGTGGGTGACCTGACCGGGAACGCCGACCTCATCGCGGCGGCGGTCGGCCGGGCCGCGGACTCCGGCGCCCACCTGGTCGTCGCCCCCGAGATGTGCCTGACGGGATACCCGATCGAGGACCTGGCCTTCCGCCCGTCGTTTGTGAACGCGTCGCGGACGGCGATGAAGGCGCTCGCCCGCCGCCTGGCCGACGAGGGGCACGCGGAGGTCGCGGTGGTCGCGGGCTTCCTCGACCGGGCCGATCCACCTGTGACCCGATTGGGCAGCCCGAAGGGCTCTCCGCAGAATGCCGTCGCCGTGCTGTACGGCGGTGAGGTCGTCACCACCCAGGCCAAGCACCACCTCTGGAACTACGGCGTGGGAGACGAGATCCGCAACTTCGTCCCCGGCGACACGATGTCGGTCATCCAGGTGCGCGGCGTCGATGTGGCGATCGCGATCTGCGAGGACCTGTGGCAGGACGGCCCGTCCGCCGTGGCCGATGCCGCCGAAGCAGGACTGCTCATCGTCCCCAACGGGTCGCCGTACGAGCGCAACAAGGACGACGTCCGCCTCGAGCTCTGTTCGCGTCGGGCACGTGAGGGGGCCTGCGCGCTCGCGTACGTCAACCTGGTCGGCGGCCAGGACGAGCTCGTCTTCGACGGTGACTCGCTCGTGGTCGACGCCTCCGGGGAACTGGTGGCGCGGGCGCAGCAGTTCGTGCCGGAGCTGCTCGTCGTCGACCTGGACCTGCCCGCGGCGACCGAGCCCATGCCCGATGCGGAGACGCGCTTCGACGGGCTGGCCGTGCGTCGGTTCGTGCTGTCGCCGGAGCCGGTGCCGGCATACGAAGCTGTGACCGCGCCGATCGCCCCGCACCTCGACGACCTCGCCGAGATCTACCTGGCGCTGGTGCTGGGCCTGCGCGACTACGTCAGCAAGAACGGCTTTCGCACCGTGCTGCTGGGCCTCTCGGGCGGCATCGACTCGACGCTGGTCGGCGCCATCGCGTGCGACGCGCTGGGTGCGGAGAACGTGTTCGGCGTCTCCAACCCGAGCGAGTGGTCCACCGAACACTCCCGGACGGACGCCGCCGAACTGGCCCGGCGTACCGGGCTGAACCTCGACACCGTGCCCATCGCGCCGATGGTCGATGCGTTCCGGGCGGCGGTCAAGGTCGACGGTCTGGCCGAGGAAAACCTCCAGGCCCGGATCCGCGCCGTCGTGTGGATGGCGCTGTCCAACCAGCACGGGCATCTGGTCCTGGCGTGCGGCAACAAGAGTGAGATCGCGGTGGGGTACTCCACGATCTACGGTGACGCCGTGGGCGGGTTCGCTCCGATCATGGACGTGCCGAAAACACTCGTCTGGGAGCTGGCCCGGTGGCGCAACGCTGACGCCGAGCGACGCGGGGAGGAGCCGCCGATCCCGGAGAACGCGATCACCAAGGCTCCCTCGGCCGAACTACGTCCCGGCCAGCTCGACAGTGACTCGCTGCCGGACTACCACCTGCTCGACGACATCCTCGACGACTACGTCGAGGCGGACCGCAGCGCCCCCGACCTGGTCGCCCAGGGGTTCGCCCCCGAGATGGTCGAGCAGGTCCAGCGGCTGGTCGACCGGGCGGAGTACAAGCGCCGCCAGTATCCGCCCGGCCCCAAGATCTCGGCCCGCAACTTCGGGCGGGACCGCCGTCTCCCCATCACCAACGCCTGGCGCGAACACCTCTGAGTGACTGCTGATGCCCTCGTGGCCGTACGGCCAGAATGTGACGGACGAGACAAGCAGGAAGAGTCGCGGGGTGGTCAGCGGCGTGTCAGGCTGAAGACTGGTCCGGGGACTTCATCAGGGAGCCTCGAGAGCAGACAACGAGGTCGACATGAGCGAGACGCCTGCGCCGTACGGCACCGGCCCGGAGCCCGCCGGCAGCCCGGCCGGCACCAGACGGGTCCGCGTCAACCACTTGCTCGAGATGAAGCGGCGCGGCGAGAAGTGGGCCATGCTCACCGCCTACGAGCAGTACGCCGCCCAGACATTCGACGAGGCAGGCATCCCCGTCCTCCTCGTCGGCGACTCGGCCAGCAACAACGTCTACGGCAACGAGACCTCGCTGCCCGTCACGGTCGACGAACTCATCCCGCTCGTCCGGGCCGTCACGCGCTCCGCCCGGCGCGCCCTCGTCGTGGCGGACCTCCCGTTCGGCTCCTACCAGGCCAGTCCCGAACAGGCCTTCCACACGTCGGTCCGGTTCATGAAGGAGGCCAACGCCCACGCGGTCAAGCTCGAGGGCGGCCTCCCGGTCGTGCCCCAGGTCGAGAAGCTGACCGAGTCGGGGATCCCGGTGATGGCCCACATCGGCTTCACCCCGCAGTCCGAGCACAACCTCGGGGGCTATCGCGTCCAGGGCCGCGGCGACGCCGGAGAGCGCGTCATCGAGGAGGCACTGGCCCTCCAGACCGCCGGAGCGTTCGCGGTCGTCATGGAGATGGTGCCCGGCGACGTGGCGGCCGAGGTGACCAAGCGCCTCGAGATTCCTACGATCGGCATCGGTGCCGGGGTGAACTGCGACGCGCAGGTGCTGGTGTGGTCGGACATGGCCGGCCTGCGCACCGGCCGCATGCCTCGGTTCGTCAAGCAGTACGCCGACCTGCACGGGATCCTGCTCAAGGCCGCCGAGGACTTCGCCGCCGACGTGGCAGCCGGCACCTTCCCCGGCGACGAGCACACGTTCTAGCGGCTCAGGCCGACCAGCCCCACCACGCGCCACCCGCGCTGACGATCCCGACCCACGCGAGCATCGCCGCGACCGGGGTCAACAGCGCCACGAGCGGCCGGCGGGAGAAACTGCGCACCGCCACCACGAGGAGTGCCACCCACAGCAACAACATGAGCGGCACGACCCACCACGGAGCCACCAGCGCCACGAACGCGTAGAACCAGAGCGCGACCAGCATCCCCGCGATCGCGGCCCAGGGACCCCACCTTCGCCAACCGGTGGCTGCCGGGAGCGGCGGCAGGTTCACGGCCGCAGTGCCGGTGGAGGCACTAGTCGTCGTTCCAGTTCGGGTCGCTGTCCCACTCCTCGTTGCGTTTCTTGGCTGTCTCCAACGCGTGCTCGGCCGCCTCCCGCGTCGGGTAGGGGCCGAGCCGGTCGATCGCCGTACAGCCGTCGGCCCCTTCGACGGCGTGGTGCTTGACGCAGTAGTAGTAGCGGTCTGCCATGCCACGAAACTACACAACTAGACTCGCCTGTGTGAGTGTCCTGACTGCTGCACCCATCTCGCCCCGCCGCTCGGTGCCTGCGGAGATCGAACGACCGGAGTACGTGGACAAGCCGCGGCCGGCACCGCACCGTGGCGGCGACGTGCAGACGCCCGAGACCATCGAGAAGATGCGGATCGCCGGCCGGATCGCCGCGCAAGCCATGCGGGAGGCGGCCGCGGTGATCGCCCCCGGCGTCACCACCGACGAGGTCGACCGGGTCGGCCACGAGTTCCTGTGCGACCACGGCGCCTACCCCTCGACGCTGGGCTACAAGAAGTTCCCGAAGTCGTTGTGCACGTCGGTCAACGAGTGCATCTGTCACGGTATCCCGGACGGGCGCCGGCTCGAGGACGGCGACATCTGCAACATCGACCTGACGGCGTACATCAACGGCGTCCACGGCGACACCAACGCGACCTACCTGGTCGGCGACGTCGACGACGAGAGCCGCCTGCTCGTCGAACGCACGGAGGAGTCCCTCCGCCGCGCCATCCAAGCGGTCAAGCCGGGCCGACAGGTCAACGTGATCGGCCGGGTGATCGAGTCCTACGCCAAAAGGTTCGGCTACGGCGTCGTCACCGACTTCACCGGGCACGGGATCAGTACGACGTTCCACTCCGGACTCGTCATCCCCCACTACGACGACCCGCGCTTCGACACCGTGATCGAGCGCGGTATGACGTTCACGATCGAGCCGATGCTCACTCTCGGCACGATCGACTGGGACATGTGGGATGACGGGTGGACGGTGGTCACGAAGGACCGTCGCCGCAGCGCTCAGTTCGAGCACACGCTCGTCGTGACGGACACCGGCGCGGAGATCCTGACCCTCCCGTAGCCGGTCGGGCCGACACCCGCACCTGCCGCGGGGCTGAGGCCGCTACGCGCTCTTCTTGCTCCGCTTGCTCCTCGCGCTGGTGACCTTGCGGGCAGCGCCCTTCTCGGTGGTCGCCCCGCGCGTCTCGAGGTCGCCGCTCTTCGACTCCAGGTGCGCGCGCAGGAACCACTGGAACTGCTCGAGCGCGGCGGTCTGGCCGATCAGCATGTCCTCGGTGATCGGGTCGATCTCGCCCACCATGTCGAGTGCCTTGCGATGGTCGCTGATGACACCGGAGTAGACCTGGTCGAGCGCGGCCAGGTGCTCAGCGGTGCTGGCCCGACCCAGCGAGTAGTCGTCCCAGCTGCGGTCGCGGACGATGGCACCCGGCGTACCCATCGGAGCGATCCCCATCGTGGCCATCCGCTCGGCCACGGCGTCGACCGCCGCGCGCACGATGTCGATCTGCGGGTCGAGCATCTCGTGCACGCCGATGAAGTCACGGCCGACGACATTCCAGTGCGCGTGCTTGAGGGTCAGCTGAAGATCGTTGAGCGCGTGCAGCCGGTCCTGCAGGGCCGTCGCAACCTTGTGCCCGTCACGGAGCGAGAGTCCGGGGACGGTGAACGTGCTTTCATTCATGGGGCTCATCCCTTCAGGTTAGGCGGCAGAGTCCGGGGAATCACGTGCTCCCGTGGTCGTGCCCAAGTTTGGGCCGTCGGAAACATGCGTCTTGTCGCCCAGGCGCCGCAGCAGGTCGGCCAGCCCGTCCACGGCTCGGCCATCGAGTCGCCCGCTGGTGCTGACGGTGATTTCGCGAGTACGGAGCACCCGCGTGCCGGACTCGACGAGCCGCTCGACCAGCTGCTGGTCTTCACCATGCGGTAGGTGGGGGAATCCGCCGATCCCGAGATAGGCGTCTGCCCGCACGGCCAGGTTGGCGCCGTACACGTGGTCGTGCTGGTGCAGGGGGTCACCGAGCCGCATCTTCGCGGCGAGCAGCTCGTCGTAGGACGCCAGCGCCGCCGACGTCCCCCGAAACCGGTCCAGAGCGGCAAGGCCCACCACAGCAGCCGCGTCGTGGCGACCTGCCGCCGTCAGGACGCGCACCACCCAGTCCCGTGGCACGCACGTGTCGGCGTCGGTGGAGAAGACCCAACTGGAGTGCGGCGACCATGGCAGCCGGGCCAGGCCCTCCCGCGCGCCGCGGTCACGAACCTGCCCGATCGTCGACGAGGTGTCGTCGACCATCACCTCTGCGCCGCGGATGAAGCGCAGCCTGGCCCGCGCCCGCTGGGCCGTGTCGTCCGTGCACCGATGCGCCACCACACGCACCGATGTCGGCCCCACCACGCGGTGCCGACGTGCGTGCCGCAGCGCCCGGACCACGCTGTCGACCGTCAGACCGATGGTGTCACGCTCGTCGTGGGCGGGGACGACCACGACCACGGACGCCGGCCGGATCAACCCGCCAACGTCTCGTGGCGCGTGAGCGCCGACTCGCCGAGCGCCGCCAGCGAAGCATCGACATGGTGCTGACGGACATAGATGGTCAGGTCGTCGAGCAGGCGAGCCAACCGGGCGTTGCGGCTCAGTCCTGCGGGTCCCACCACCTGGCGAGCCTCGTCGAGGACTCGGTCGCACGCCCGCACGACCGCGGTCCGGGTCAGCCCGCACTCGCGAGCGACTGAGTCCTGAGACAGGTCGTCGATCCTCGCGACGGTCCGAGCGAGCAGGCTGCGCACCTCCCAGACCAGCTGCTCGATCACGCCGAGTCGACGCAGTTGGTGAGGTGTCGTGGTGAAGTCGCGCAGGCTCGTCGACACGACATCGAGCACCTGCTGAGCACCGCCGGCCCACACCGCGGCGACACACAGGCCGCCCACCACGAACCCGGGTCTGTCGAGGTAGAAGCCGCCGTCGCCTACCTGGCGAGCGTCCTGGACCTGCGAGTCGACGTGGACGGTGTAGGTCCTGGCGGCATCCATCCCGGCGGTGCGCCACGCGTCCCTGTCCGGCTTGCCCAGGTCGGCAGGCACGTCGAGCAGTAGCCGCTGCTCCCCCATCTGGGCGGGTACGAGCGCACGGTCGATGAGGTCGACTCCGGACGCGAACCGTAGTTCGCCACTCAGCTGCCAGCCACTCTCCGCCGCGTTCGTCGCGGCAACCTGCTCCGCCAGCAGCCCGGTCCCGACCGAGCGGGAAGCCCAGACGCCGTACACGCCTGGTTCCGGCTGCAGGCCGGCCTGAGCCAAGATGCGTAGCCCGTCGCTGTGGCCCTCGAGCAACCGCGCCAGGCAGAGGTCGGTACGACCCAGCTCGACCAGTGCATCGACCAGACCGGCCAGCGACCCTGTCCACAGGTGGCGTCCGCGGTCGGCGAGTTCGGCAACGCAGGCGCCCATGGCAGCCGCAGAGGTGCGGATCTTGTCGACGGAGACGCCTTCGCAGAGTCCGGGACCATGCTCGATCACGCGGTCGCCTCGTAGATGTCGAGGGTGAAGTCTCGGTCGGCGTGCGACACCAGCCGCAGCGCGTCGCGGTCGACGGCGTCGATGGCGATCTGGGCGTGCATGTCAGGGCCGGACCGGAAGGCGTCGTCGGGACGATGCGCCCAGTGCATGAACACCACATGCGCACCCGGCGCCGTCACGGACCACAGCGACTCTAGAGCCGCTTTCAGGTCCTCGACGTAGTACAGGAACTCCGCGACCACGACAAGGTCGACCGGGGGCGTCACCGGGACCTCGGGCAGGATCGAGCGACGGACAGTGACGTGGCTCAGCCCTTTGCACCGCTCGGCAGCGAGCTGGACGGCGGCCTGTGAGCTGTCCGTGGCGACGAGCTCACCCGCTCGGTCCGCCAACGCCATCGTCGTGATGCCCGGTCCACAGCCTGGCTCCCAGGCGCGGGGGTAGCGCCTGCGCGGAAGCGAAGCGAGCAGGATCGCCAGCTTGCGCTGCTCGTACCAGGTCGAGGAGACCTGCCAGGGATCCGGGTCCGCGCTGTACAAGGCGTCGAAGTCAGGAAGACGCGGCGATGGCTGATCGACGAGACTCATGGCGCCACCAGCAACTCGAGGTCCCAGGCCAGCATGTCGGCGGGCAGGATGGCCTCCACGTCGTCGGCCAGCGGCTGGGTCTGCGAGGAGTAGCAGGTGGTGGCGGTCGCGCGCGCGTCGCGGGCGGCTGGCGTGGTGATCGACAAGGTCACTGAGGTGGCTTCCGTGAGAATGGGTGTTGGGTCGGACCAGTGCTGTGCCCAGATCGGGTATCCGAAAACGCCACAGCCGGTGTTGGCTGCGACACGGCACGCGACCTGCCCGAGGACGGCGTGGTCGTCATGCGGGTCACGCCACCATGTGGTGAGCAGCTGCGCGGGAGCCCGCTGGCGAACGTGGGCGGCCACGACCTCGGAGACGTCGTCCGACCGGGCGGACAGCCCCGCATCGGGCAGGCCCACGATCGTGCAGCTGGCCGCGCCGAGCTGGGCGCACGCACGAGTGAATTCCGTCTGACGGCGGGCCGGCAGCCCGGGCAGCTGCTTGCCGAGGTGGCTCAGCGCCGCCTCTCCGGCAGTCATCGTCACGATGTGTACCTCCACCCCTTCAGACGCCAGCTGCGCGATGGTGGCTCCCAGCCCGAACGTCTCGTCGTCCGGATGTGCGCCGAGCACGAGGGCGACGTCCCCCGCTTGCAGGCCCAGGGCCTCGAGCGGTGAGAGACCGGCGAAACCAGCTGCCCGCCGACGCCACGCGGCGGCGTACTCCGACGGCGGGGTCACCGCGAGCCGTCCACCGGCCGACGTCATGCCGCCCGCCGTGATCGCGCCGCACGGTCGCTGGAACTGGGCGCGCGCGACAGCATCCGGAGCACGGCCCGCTCGATGTGTTCCTGCCGCCGGTGTGGCTGCTGGGGCGCCCCACGGAGCGCGGGAGCGATCGTGGTGCCGTCCTCGTAGAGGTCGAGTACGCGCGGGTCGACGTAGGAGTTCCGTGCTATCGCGGGCGTGTTGCCGAGGTACTCCGACACCTCGACGACGGCCTGCCGGATCGCCTTGCGGCGGGCCGACTTGGTGGTGCCCGGGTCGGTGGCCTCGGCCAGCGCCGTCGCGGCGATGACGGTGGCATGCCAGGTGCGGAAGTCCTTGGCTGTGACGTCGCCGCCGAAGAGCTCGAGCAGGTAGGCGTTGACGCCTTCAGCGGTCACGTCCCGCCAGTGGCGCCCGTCCTTGAACGCGAGCAGCTCCTCGCCGCCCGTCCGCCGTCTCCGGAGCAGATCAACCACCCTGCTCACATCCGGGTCGTCGACCGCGATCTCATGGGCGATTCCTGACTTGCCGGTGAACGCGAACACCAGCGCGTTGTCGCGCCGGCGTACGTGCGACTTGAGCAGGGTGGTGAGGCCGTAGCTGCCGTGCTCCTCGGCGTACGCGTCGCTGCCGATGCGGAAGTAGCCGATGTCGATGAGCCGCACCGCACACGCCATGACCCGTTCGCGGGTCACCGACGAGGCACCGTCCTGCTCCATCAGGTGGGCCGTCACGACGGCTCTGGCCTTCGGCAGTTTCCTGGCCATCTGCAGGATCCGGTCGAACTTCGCCGCGTCTCGCTGCTGCCGCCAGACCGGATGGTAGAGGTACTGACGGCGGCCGGCGTCATCAACGCCGACCGCCTGGATGTGCCCGTTGGGGTGCGGACAGATCCACACCTCACGCCAGGCCGGCGGGATCACCAACGACTTGACGCGCTCGACCTGCTCGCCGTTGAGGCGGGCGCCCGATTCGTCCCGGTAGACGAACCCCTTGCCGGCACGCTGACGCGTCCAGCCGGGCTGGTTCGGTGACACCGTGCGCAACCTCACGCGACGGTAGTACCCATTGGCGGGCAAAACTCTCGCGTCGGGCGCCGGCCACCCGCCGACTGCCGCTCAGTTCAGGTCGCGGCTCACCCAGGCGGGCACCTTGATGCAGCCGGCAGACCGGCCCATCTTCTTCAATCCGATCCGGTCCCCCCTGGCGTACCCGTTGGGAGTCGCGTCCCTCAGGCTCGGGTACATCAGCTGGTGGCTGTTCGTCACATGAAGCAGCCCCATGACATGACCGAGCTCGTGCAGCAACAGGTTGCCGCGGGTGACCCCGGAGCCGAAGCCTTTGGACCACGACGCCGTCTGCGGAGCATCGATGACGACATAGCCACGGGTGGCCGCCAGCTTCCAGCGGCTTCCCGCCTTCCAGTACCGCCACTGGCTGCCGCCCTGGCCGGCGGTGGATCCCGCCAATGGGAAGTCGGTGCTGCCCGGCCGCACGAACGCCACCACGATCTCGGCAGGCAGCTTGTCGATGTTGGTCGAACGAGGCACCTTCTTCGTGCGTCCCTTCACCGTGAAGTCGATGCCGGTGGCGGCATGCATCTTCGCGAACGCCTTCTTCACGTCCCGGACAGCGGAGTTCTTCGCTGCTGTGCCTCGAAGGGCCACCGGGTTGACCCGGACGGTGATGGTCGGCTGGCACGGGTTCCACCGGGTGAGACGGTGCGTACGGTCCGGCATCTTCGCCTTCTGCAGCTTGTAGGCGGGCGGTGCGGTGGGCGCCGCTGGGATCGCCTGCGCACCGGTCGTAGCCAGCAATGCCGCCACGGCGACGGTCACGACGCCCGCCAGTGGTCGCGAGGTCCTCACGAAAGATGTCCCTTCGAAAGCAGTGGGATGGACGCGCGACTGGTGGGGATCGGGTGTGCGCCCGGTCCGGCAAGGATAGGCGCTTGCTCTCCCCTTCGCGGCAGGACCGCGGGATGAGCCGCCAGTTGCGAGGGGTGGGGCGGGCGAGCCGACTCATAGGCCGGATTCTGTTGGGGGCCCGACCTCTCGGTCGGGCCCTGAGCAGCCATCCATCTGGGCGCGCCGTCACCGGCACGCTCGTGCGACCTACCCGCAGACTCGGGCGGGCCGCCCGGCCCGACCGCGAACGATCGGTGCGTCTGCGCGGGCCACCGGCGAGAGGCCGGCAGCCCTTCTTGGTCTTGCTCCAGGTGGGGTTTACCCAGCCGCTCCGGTCGCCCGGAGCGCTGGTGGTCTCTTACACCACCGTTTCACCCTTACCCGCACCCCGACTCGGGGCGAACACGAGGTCCGCACGAATCGTGGCCGCTGGCGGTCTGTCTCTGTGGCACTGTCCCGCGAGTCACCTCGGGTGGGTGTTACCCACCACCTTGCCCTGCGGAGTCCGGACCTTCCTCGAGACCAGCGCGTCGTACGACGGTCCGGTCCCGCGGCCGCCCGGTCGGCTCGCCCGCGGCACCAGCGTATCGCGGCACGAGGATCCGAGTCGCACGTCGCCCAGTGCCCGGCTCTCTCGACGTCGGCTGCTGCGTGTCGGGGTCGGTGGTGAAGGCGATCAGCCGTATCGGTACCTGGGTGCCGTAGCTCACGATGGACCTGCGGCAGTCCTCGGATCGCACTCAGGAAAGCCGACGTTGGTCCTGACCTACAAAGATCCGAGTCTGACAGCGCGTGAGCGCTGCCAGACTCGGATCGCTCGGTGGGCGGCGGTTCCCACACGAGCCTCACCGACGTGGGCTCGGGTAGGCACAGGGGGGAGGCCTACCGCACCCCGTCAGCTCAGTCGTCGCTGCCGCCGTGCCCAGAGCCGTCGTCGTTGCCGCCATGCCCAGAGCCGTCGTCGTTGCCGCCGTGCCCGGAGGTGTCTCCGCCCCGGTCATCACCCGGCTCCACCTCGGTGCCGTGGTCATCACCCGGCTCCACCTCGGTGCCGTGGTCATCACCCGGCTCCACCTCGGTGCCGTGGTCATCACCCGGCTCCACCTCGGTGCCGTGGTCATCACCCGGCTCCACCTCGGTGCCGTGGTCATCACCCGGCTCCACCTCGGTGCCGTGGTCATCACCCGGCTCCACCTCGGTGCCGTGGTCATCACCCGGCTCCACCTCGGTGCCGTGGTCATCACCCGGCTCCACCTCGGTGCCGTGGTCATCACCCGGCTCCACCTCGGTGCCGTGGTCATCACCCGGCTCGGCGCGGTTGCCCCGGTCATCACCCCGCTGAGTGACTTCGTGCCCAGGCGGCACGCCGTCATGAACTACCGCCGCGACGATCGGGGGGCCGGCGAGCCCTCCCCCGGCCAAGGCCGCGACCGCCGACACGGCAATCACGATGTTGCGAACACCGGTGGTGACGATTCTCATGACGTCTCTCCTCAGATCGTGGGCCCGAGTGCGGGCTCACCTCTACGGTCGCGGAGGAGACGTCTGTTCCGGTATGGGACCTTGGTCCTAGGACGTGTCCGGCCGAGGTACTAGTCGGTGACTGGCTCGAAGCGCACCTCTCGGGTGCGCAGGTCGGCTTCAACGAGGCGAACCGTGACCTCTTCGCCCAGGGATAGGGCAGTCCCTGTCGAGGACACCGTCGCCTCGACCGCGGGCTCCTGCAGCACCACCGACCCCGTCGTCGGTTGGTCGTGGTCGACGTCGACGATCACGCCGGTGAACGTGTGGCCCTTGTGGCCCGCCAGGACGCCGGCCTCGACCAGGTTGATGACCGCACGCTCGTACTGGTGCGCCCGTCGGTCGGAGTCCTCCATCACCTTCGGGAGGTCGCGCAGCCGGCTCCGCACCCAGGCCGGCACCTCGGCGTCGGCGCACAGGGCGACCGCCACCTCGCCGGCATACCGGTCGACGAGCCGACGCAGCGGCGCCGTGACATGGGAGTACTCCGACGCCAGGGCAGCGTGCTCGACGTGCTCCGGGACCCCGCCGTCGAACGCGGCATACCCCGCCCCCCGCAACAGGCTGGTGCACGCGTTGAGCATGGCCGCCCCGGTCGGGGTGTTGGGCTCCAGGGAGCGGACGAAGTCGGGGTAGTCGACGTCGGGGTGCCACTCCAGGTGCAGCGCGGCAGCCGTACGACGCAGCCTCGCCACCGCGTAGTCGGGCGGCTGCGGCAGCGTCCGGACGATTCCGACCTCGCCGTACAACATGATCTCGGCGGCTGCCATCCCGGTGAGCAACGAGATCTGGGCGTTCCACTGCTCGACGTCGAGCAACTGTCGGTAGACCAGCGACCAGCCGTCGCCGTTCACGTCGACTTCCTGCTCCGGAAGCGGGAGGCTGACCCCACCGCGCTCCTGCTCGCGACGGAGCCGGAGCCGACCGACCTCACGAAGCAGCATGAACACCTCGTCGGCGCTGCCTTCGTCGAGAGCGCGCTCGACGCGGTCGTAGTCCCAGCGCCCCCGGCTCCGGACCCTGGCCCGGGTCACGTCGACGTCGATCCCCTCTCCCGACTCGTCGAGGTCGATCGTCCACAGCAGGGCCGGACGCATCTCTCCCGGCAGCAGGCTCGCGGCTCCCTCGGACAGGATGGGGGGGTGGAGCGGGATGCGCCGGTCGGGAGCGTAGAGCGTCTGACCGCGACGGCGCGCCTCCTCGTCGATGACGCCACCCGGCTCGACGAACGCTGCCACGTCGGCGATGGCGTAGTAGACCCGGTAGCCACCGCCGCGGCGCTCGATGTGCAGCGCCTGGTCCAGGTCCATCGCGTCCTCGGGGTCGATGGTGACCAGCGGGACGTCGGTACGGTCGAGATCAGGCAGTGTCGGGCTCGATGCGGCGTGGTGAGCGGCCTCCAGCACCTCGGCCGGAAAATCGCTCGGGATGCCCTGCTCCGCGGCGATGGCAGCCATCCCGTCGGTGAACGCGGCTCCGTCCACGTCGTGCAGATTGACGCGACGTCGAGGCACGAATGGGGCCCCTTTCCTGACTGGGTGACCGGAGGCGTTTGACCACCCTAGTGGGCAAGCAGGGCTTCCTGGACCTGGTGCTCTCGGATCGAGACCCCTGCGCTGGACGAGTCGTCAGCGTGATGCAAGGCTGAGGTCCCGGCCATCGAGCTGATCAGGAGAACCACGTGAGCCACTCCCCCGGTCCAGAAACACTGCGTCACAAGATCCTGCTCGACGAGGACGAGATGCCGACCCGCTGGTACAACGTCCTGCACGACCTCCCGACGCCACCGCCCCCGGTGCTCCACCCCGGCACGGGGCAGCCGGTCGGACCCGATGACCTCGCGCCGCTCTTCCCCATGGACCTGATCATGCAAGAGGTCAGCACCGACCAGTACATCGACATCCCCGACGAGGTGCTCGACGTGTACCGGCTGTGGCGCCCGAGCCCGCTGTTCCGTGCTCATCGCCTCGAGAAGGCGCTCGGAACACCCGCCCGGATCTACTACAAGTACGAGGGCGTCTCGCCGGCCGGATCGCACAAACCGAACACGGCTGTGCCCCAGGCGTTCTACAACGCCAAGGCAGGCATCAAGAAGCTGACCACCGAGACGGGCGCCGGCCAGTGGGGCACGGCATTGGCGTTCGCTTGTGCGCAGTTCGACCTGACCTGCGAGGTGTGGCAGGTGCGGGCGTCGTACGACCAGAAGCCGTATCGCCGGATCATGATCGAGACCTTCGGGGGAACCGTCCATCCGAGCCCGTCGGACCTGACCGAGGCGGGCCGCTCGATCCTGGCCGAGCATCCCGACTCCACCGGGTCGCTGGGCATTGCGATCAGTGAGGCCGTCGAGGTCGCTGCACAGGACCCGACCATCAACTACGCGCTCGGCAGCGTGCTCAACCACGTGCTGCTGCACCAGACGATCATCGGCGAGGAAGCCCTGCTCCAGCTGGCGAAGATCGGCGAGACGCCGGACCTGCTGGTCGGGTGCACCGGTGGTGGATCGAACTTCGGCGGCCTGATGTTCCCGTTCCTCCGCGAGAAGTGGGCGGGCCGGATGGACCCGGTGGTCCGTGCCGTCGAGCCGGCCGCCTGCCCGTCACTGACGCAGGGCACGTACGCCTACGACTTCGGCGACACGATCGGGATGACGCCGCTGATGAAGATGCACACCCTCGGCCACGACTTCGTGCCCGACCCGATCCATGCCGGCGGGCTGCGCTACCACGGGATGAGTCCGCTCATCAGCCACCTCTACGAGGAAGGTCACCTCGAGGCGGTCGCCAAGCGACAGACGGAGTGCTTCGCCGCTGGGGTGCTCTTTGCGCGAACCGAGGGAATCGTCCCAGCGCCCGAACCGACGCATGCACTGGCCGCCGCTGTCGAAGAGGCGGTGCGGTGCAAGGAGACGGGCGAGGAGAAGGTCATCCTGACGGCGCTGTGCGGACACGGGCATCTCGACCTACCGGCGTACGACGCCTACCTGTCCGGCTCCATCGTCGACCACGACTGGAGCGACGCCGAGCTGCGCGACGCCGTTGCGGCAGCGCTGGAGAGGCTGCCGGCGGGCGTGGGCTGACCCGCACGGTCAGGCGCCGGACCGGACGACCGCCTGCGGCTGCGGAACTGGCCGTAGCGCGAGGGTGATCCCCGCGGTTCCCACCACTGCCAGCAGGACGAGCGACCCGTCGACCTGCACACTGCCGGCCAGGATGCCGCCGAGCACGATGGCACCGCCTTGCGCCAGCTGCAGTGCCGCGTTGGCGAGCCCGAAAAGCCTGCCTCGCAGGGCACTCGGGATCAGGGCGCTGATCTCGGCCTGGATCGTGCTGATGTAGGACACGCACCCGCCGGCTGCGACCAGCAGCAGCAGGACCAGGACTCGGGCGCCCGGCAGCATCGAGGCGAGTCCGGTCAGCGCGACCGTGAGGCCGCAGCCGAGAGCGAGCGGTGCCACGAGTCGTCGTTGCCGTCCCAGCGGGAGTCGGCCCAGCAGAACCAGCCCGACGACGGTGCCCAAGGGGGGCGCGGCCATGATCAGGCCGGCGAGCGTGACGTGGCCACCGAGCTCTGCCGCGAACGGTACGGCGAGTCCCTCGGTGACGATCACCACGGCCGGGCCGAGTGCGAGCAGCACGTACAGCCGACGCAGCTGGGCCGACCGGACAACGGTGCGCATGCCTTGCCGGGTGGACTGCCAGGTGCCTGGCCGAGTGACCTGCCCGGAGCCCGCGGATCGCCAGGCAGCGGGACGACGACTGACCGCCGCGGCCACCATCGCAGCCGAGATGACGTAGCTGACCGCGTCGATCACGAGAGTCACGCGCACACCGATCATGGCCACGGCGACGCCACCGATGGCGAAGCCACCGACCTGCAGTGCCTGCCGGCTCGAGGCGACCAGCGCGTTGCCGGCTGGGAAGAGGTCGTCGTGCAGGATGTCCGACAGCAACGCGAGTCTGGCGGCGCCCCACGGAATCCGCCAGATGGCCTCCGCGAAGAGCAGTGCCCAGATCGCCGCAAGGTGGATGCCGGGAACGAGGATCAGCGCGATGCAGGCCGCACGGGCCAGGTCGCACCCGATGAGCAGCGACCGGCGTGCAAAGAGGTCTGCCAGCGAGGCCAGCCATGGGCTGAAGACGAAGGGCAGATAGCTGACGGCGAACGTCAGCGCCGTCAGCGCCGCCGAACCGGTCCGCTCGAACACCAGGCTGGCCACCGCCACCCGCGCCAGATAGGTGCCGGCGATCGACAGCACATCGGCAGCGAAGAGCCCCCTGAACTCTCGGTGGGCGAACAACTGGCGGTAGCGCATCAGAACCTGTCTGCCCAGGTGCGAGTAGGGATGAGCGTGCGAGGTCTGGGCCGGAATGTCCAGATCTATCATGACGAGCCCGGCCAAGGAAAGTGCCGCGGCTCCCCCATGGCAGCAACCGTCGTCGAGCCGGAAGGGCAGCGCACCTATGCTGCCAGCGTGCTCGTCCTGCTCCCGCCGTCAGAAGGCAAGTTCGACCCGTCGCGCGGTCGCCCGCTTGACCTGTCGACGCTGAGCTTTCCGGAGCTGTCGACCGCGCGCCGACAGGTCCTGGACACCCTGGTGGCGCTGTGCCGTGCGGACGCCGACGTGGCTCGGAGGACCCTCGATCTGCCTCCTGGTCTGTCCAGCGAGGTCTCCCGCAACGCACGGCTCACCGAAGCGCCGACGGCCTCCGCCGGACGCGTTTACACCGGGGTGCTGTACGACGCGCTCGGTCTCGACTCGATGTCCACCGCCGCCAAGCGTCGCGCCTCCTCACGGCTACTCGTGGTGAGCTCGCTGTTCGGACTGCTCCGGCCCACGGACCGCATCCCGGCTTACCGGCTCTCCGGAAACGCATCGCTGCCGGGCCTCGGCACCGTCTCCTCGGTCTGGCGCCAGGTGACTGACGACGTGCTGGCCCCCCTGCTGGCGCGCCATCTGGTCATCGACCTGCGTTCAGGAACGTATGGCGGGTTCTGGCGGCCGAACCCGGACCAGGAACGTCGGGTCGTCTCCCTGCGTGTCCTGCACGAGGCGAATGGCACCCGGTCGGTGGTGAGTCACTTCAACAAGGCCACGAAGGGCCGGCTGGTGCGCGCGCTGCTGGAGGACGGAACGGATCCGCGGACGCCGGCGGCCCTCGTCACTGCCCTGACCCGGCTGGGCTGGCAGCTGGAGCCGACGCCTGATCGTGTGTCCAGCTACGACGTCATCGTCAGCGAGGTGTAGCGGCGAAACCGACAGCTGCGGTCACGGGCTCGGTTCAGGTGCCGGGCCGGACCCGCAGACCGTCATGGACCACGCCGAGGAGGCGGTCGCGTTGCTCGGGTGTCGATCCGGGCATCATCGTGCAGCCGCCGACCAGCCGCAGCATGTCGTTCACGTCGATATCGGTTCGCACCTCCCCGCCTCCTGCGCCCTGGTCAGCACCGACTCGGCTGATCGCATCATGACCTCTCGGGAATGCGTGAGCAGCTCGGAGTCCCTGCCGATGTCGACCATGGGGCTGCTCTGGTTGACCCAGCTGAGCGCGGGCAGCGGTTACCTCAGTGTCCTCGGACCTCTGGTGCTGGTCGGCGTCGGGAACGGCAGCGCATTCGTCCCGCTCACCGGGGCAGCCCTGCACGGGGTGCCGCCCCACCACGCCGGTGCCGCGTCCGGTCTGGTGAACGTGATGCAGCAGGTCGGTGCCCCCCTTGGCCTGGCCGTTCTCGTGACGGTCTTCGGGTCGGCCAGCCGCCAGGCCGCGTCGAGCGTTCCGCGCGGTTCTACCGTGACTGACCGCGCTCAGTACCTGTTCGTGTCCGGCGCCGACCGGGCATTTCTGGTGGCGGCTGCGCTGCTGCTGGCCACGCTCGCGGTGGTGGCGCTCGCGATCCGCCGCCGGCCGGTGTCGGCGGCCTGACCGGACTCGAGGGTGGCCGGCAGCGCAGCATCCTGTGAGGTCGGCCTGTGGGGTAAGGGCGCGGACGTCACCGTATGCCAGCGGTCGACGATCCAGACACCAACGGGTCGCAACCGTATGCCGGCAGTCGACGATCAGGGAGGGGACCAGGTCGGACCGACGGGGGCTAGGGCAGGGCCGAGAACTGTCGCAGGGAGCAGGCACCCGACTCGTAGAAGGACAACGTCGTGAACGACGCCGGTGCCAGCAACATCCGGTTCACTGACGCGAGAGGTGCGTCCAGGCAGTAGCGGACGGCCAGCTTGATCGGCGTGACGTGGCTGACCACGAGCACGGTCTGACCGACGTACGCGGCCAACGTCCTCACCAACGCGTCCTCGACCCGTCGCTGCACGGCCGTCACGGGTTCACCCCCTGGCGGCGCAACGTCGAAGGATGACAGCCACGCCGAGAGCTCTTCGGGCCACCGTTCGCGAACTTCCTGCAACGTCAGCCCGTCCCAGTCGCCGAAGGCACACTCGCGGAAGTCGTCCTCGGTGACCGGGTCGATCCCCAACGCTTTCGCCGCCGCGGAGGCGGTGTCCTGGGTGCGCTGCAACGGCGAAGCCAGGATCGCGTCGACACCGCCGTCAGCCAGCAACGCCTTGGCCGCACGATGGGCCTGGGTCCAGCCTTCCTCGGTGAGCCCGGGGTCGTCCCCGCCGGGCCCGGAGAACTTCCGCTCGGCGGTGTGCACCGTCACCCCGTGGCGCAGGAAGATCAAGGTGGTCGCAGCGCCTTCGTGACCGGTCCAACCCAGGACCGGACTGTGCACCGGCGACGCTGCAGGCGTCGTCCCACCGGAGGAGTTGTCGTCCCACAACGGTTCCATCGCGACCGGCGTGGGGTCGCCTGGCCTGTTGTCGGAGGACTCCCCCAGGTCGTCGCCGTCATGCACGCCCTCGACGTGAAAGGTATCGCCGCGTGCCGCCGCATCCATCGCCAGGTTGGCCAACCGGTCGGCCGCTTTGTTGTGCTCACGCGGCACCCAGGTCCACACCGTTCCGAAGGGCGCGAGCCGCTGCGCCTGGATGGCCAGCGGACGCATGTCGGGGTGCTTGACCTTCCACCGACCGGCCATCTGCTCGACGACGAGCTTGGAGTCCATCCGGACCTCGAGCTCGGCATCCGGGGTGTGTTCGATGAAGAGGTCGAGGCCGGCGATGAGGCCGCGGTACTCCGCAACGTTGTTGGTGGCCCGACCGATCGACTCGGCGGCCTCGGCGATCACCTCGCCGGTGTCAGCGTCGCGGATGAGGGCACCGAAGCCAGCGGGGCCGGGGTTGCCGCGCGAGCCGCCGTCCGCCTCGATGACGACGTGGGCGTGATCGCTCTTCCGTGCCACGGTGGTTCAGATTCCTGACTCGGCTGTCCGTACGAGGATCCGGTTGCACTCCTCGCAGCGCAGGACCTCGTCGGACGGCGCCGCCTCCATCCGCGCCAGATCGGCAGCGCCGACATTCAGCTGACATCCGCCACACCGTTTCTGGTGCAGTGCGCCGACACCGACCCCACCGAGCTGCGCACGCAGCTTCTCGTAGAGCGCGAGCAGATCGGCCGGTAGCTCGCTGACGAGCGCGTCGCGCTCCGCCCGAGCCTCCTTCTGCTCGCTCGCGATGTCAGTGGCTGCCGCATCCCGGGCGGCCAGCTGGTCGGCTCCGGACTTCTCGATCTCGGCGAGCTCCGCCGCGAGGTCGTCGTACTCCCGCTGGGCCGACTCGAGACGCTCCATGACGACCAGCTCTTCGTCCTCGAGGTCGCTGATGCGTTTGTCGAGAGCGATGACCTCGTGCTGCATGGCCTGCAGCTGCTTGGGGTCGCTGACCGCGCCGCCGTCGATCCGTTCCCGGTCACGGGTGCGCCGCGCCTTGACCTGCTCGACGTCGGCATCTGCCTTGCGCTGCTCGCGGCCGAGGTCAGCTACCTCGGTCTCGGCCCGGCCGAGCTTGGAAGACACGTCGGTGCGACGCTCGGAGAGCGCGACCAGAGCAGCATGCTCCGGCAGGTTCTTCAACCGGTGGGCGAGCTGATCGAGCCGTCGGTCGACAGTCTGCAGGTCGAGCAGCTTGAGCTGGGCGAACGGATCGGCTTTCAGCGTCTTCTCCTCATGCGTGGGTGACGGGAGTTTCCGGACGTGCGGCTCGATGGTTCCACGGATCGGTGCAGATCCGCGACACGGCCGTCGTGACGTCCAGGCTCTGAGCCGCCAGATCTGCCGCCAGCACCTGCTCTGCGACCGGCAGCCATGTCCACTCGGCGGCCCAGTGGGGTACGTCGATCAGGGCCGGGCCGTCGTACTCGCGGAACTCCGACGCCGGGTGATGCCGGAGATCGGAGGTGACGTAGACATCGACTCCGGCGTGACGAGCGTCGTCGAGGCGGAAGTCACCCGAACCCCCGAGGACGGCGACGGTCTCCACCTGCCGATCGAGGTCACCGGAGACCCGGGCTCCGACAGTCGTCGCCGGCAGAGCAGCCGCCACCTGGGCAGCGAAGTCGCGGAGGGTCCGCGGGGCGTCCAGGCGTCCGATCCGTCCGTCGCCCCGAGCGCCGGGCCAGTGCGCCAGTTCCACGACGTCGAAGGCGGGCTCCTCATACGGGTGCGTCGCGCGCAGGGCTGCCACGACGTCGCGGCGCAGGCTCCGGGCGAGCACCATCTCGATCCGGGTCTCGGCGACGACCTCGATCCGTCCGGCGGCACCGATGGTCGGGTTCGCATGGGTTCCTGGGCGGAAGGTCCCCTCCCCCGCGCTCAGGAAGGCACAGCGGTCGTAGTGGCCGACGTGACCGGCGCCGGCCCCGGCGAGGGCGTCGATCACCTGCTGCGCATCGGCGACCGGTACGAACGTGACCAGCTTGTCGAGCGGGTCGGACGGGTCGGCGTACAAGGGGCTGAGCTCGGACAGGCCGAGCGCGAGCGCCATCGACTCCGACACGCCGTTGCAAGGCGAATCGGCGTTGGTGTGCGCCACGTACAGCGCAATCCCGTGCCGGATGAGGTCGTGAATGACCCGGCCCTTGGGAGTGTCGGCAGCCACGGTCTGAACGGCTCGGTAAAGCAACGGGTGGTGGACGACCAAGACCTGGACCTGCTGGCTGATCGCCTCGTCGACGACCGCGCGGACGGGATCAACCGCGAACAGGACCCGTTCGACCGTTGCCGCGGGATCGCCGACCACCAAGCCGATCGCATCACCGTCAACGGCCCACGCGGGCGGATATCGCCGTTCGATCACGTCGACCAGCTGAGACACGGTCGGATGGGTCGTCACACCCGCACCCTACCCAGCAGGTGGGGACCGCTCCTGACGGAGATGTCGGCGTGCTCGCCTACAGGGTTTCCGTGACCTTACGGAGGCCGCGAGGTGCATCGGGATCCGCCCCTTTGGCCAGTGCGAGCTGCAGCGACAACTGCTGGAACGGCAGGATCTCCAGTAGTGGTGACAACTCCTCCGGCACGTCTGCCGGCAGCGGGACGTCGGGAGCTGAGGACGCCGACGGGCCGTGCACCCCGACGCACACCAGGTCAGCCCCCGTGGCTATGAGTCGCTCCAGAGTGGGTTGCAGTGCGTCTCCGCCCCGGCCGGCAGCCGTGATCGCCAGCACCGGCACCTGCGCCTCGACCAGTGCGAACGGACCGTGCAGGAGGTCGGCGCCGGAGAAAGCCTGAGCCGACACATAGCTCGTCTCCATCAGCTTGAGCGCAGCTTCCCTCGCCGTCGCATACGAGTACCCACGACCGGTGACGACCAGCCGTTCGGTCCCTTGGAACCGCATGGCCAGGTCCCTGACGGTGGTTTCCTCGGCGAGCACCTGAGCACCCCACTCGGGCAGTCGGTCTGTGGCGGTGGTGTCGCGCTCTGCCAGCCGGCCCAGCAACAGGTACAGCGCCAGGAGCTGGGCCGTGTAGGACTTCGTCGCCGCGACGGACCGCTCCAGCCCCGCCGCCACGTCGATCTCGAGCTCGGCCGCCTGGTTGAGCGCCGAGCCGGGGTTGTTCGTGACGGCGACCGTCATGGCTCCCTGCGAGCGCGCCGCGTCAACGGTGCGCACCAGGTCCGGCGACCCCCCGGACTGGCTGATCGCGATCAACAGGACGTCGCGTAGGTCCGGTCGCGCGCCATAGACCGTCGTCGTCGAAGGAGAGACGAGTCCGGCGGGTAGACCGAGCCAGATCTCGACGAGGTACTTCGCGTACAGCGCCGCGTGGTCAGACGTCCCGCGAGCGGCCAGCAGCACGAACCGCGGCCGTCGAGCGAGGATCTCGTGGGCCACCCCCGCCACCGGGTGGGCGGCGGTCTGACTCGTCGCCAGCAGCCGCTGCCATACCTCGGGTTGGGCAGCGATCTCCGTCGCCATGTGCACACCCAGGGGCGCGCCGGCCATCGCGTCAGCCTCCCTTCGTCGGGTCGAGCCATCGGGTCGAGCCATCGGGTCGAGCCATCGGACCGAGTCACCGTGTCGAGGTCCGGAACCTACCAGTCTGCCCCACCCTCGGCGCCCCACTGCGGCCCGTGACGCAGGCAGGGCCCCGACCACGACGGTCGGGGCCCTGCACGGGACTGGCGATCCCTACTGGGTGTCGGTGATCGTCAGCGTGATGTCCGCGGCAGCGCCGGCGTACAACGCGGTGAGGATGTACGCCGTACCGGACGGGATCGACCCGGCCTCGTTGGCGGCGGACGTGCCGTAGGAGCTGATCAGGCCACAGTCCTCGTCGTACATGTAGACATCGGAGTCGACGTTCGTCGGTCCCGAGGTCATGCTGAACGCGTGCTGACCGTCGTCCTGGTCGCCCTTCAACACCGTGACGTGTCCGTCCACGTCCTGGCTGGCCGGCGGCACGATGCACAGGTTCTCCAGCTCCGTGCCGGTGACCCCGGGAGACACCACGTTGTTGGGGTTGCCCACGGCGATCGTGAACGACTCGCTGACGGGAGCGTCCGGCGGCGGCGGCGGACCCGGGTTCAGGTTGCTGACCGGCCCGAAGACCTGGATGTCACCGACCTGGACCTTGGTCACCGAGTCGCCCTGCGGTGCGTCCGCCCAGAACCGGATGTACCCGGCCGTGACCGCGTTCGGCAGCGTGAACGTCTTGTAGTGCAGGTCCGGAACCACGGGACGCGGCGTCTGGTAGCCGAACGCGTTCTGCCCGATCGGCTGCGTCCGCCAGTTGATCCCGTCCGTGCTCGTCTGCAACGTGAACGACTTCAGCCCCTGGAAGCGCTTGGACGTGTAGGCGCTGACCTGGACTGAGGTGATCTTGGCCTGACGGGCCAGCTTGACCACGGTGTTGGCGTTCTTCGTGGTCTTCCACGAGCTGGCCTCGGTGTCGTCGAGCGCCTTGCCTGCGTCACCGGTCAGCACCTCGGCACCATTGGCCCGGGAGGCGAGGTTCGGAGCCATCACGAAGTTCTTCGAGGTCGTCTTTCCGCTCTTGACGACGACACCCTCGAACGTCTTGCTGCCGAAGCCACGCGACTGCACCGTGACCGGGTAGGTGCCGTTGGTGGCGACGATCCGGAATGCCCCCGACGGGCCGGTCGTCGCCACCGGCGTGCTGCGCGCTTCGAACTCGCCGAGCATGATCCGGGCACCCTCGACCGGCCGGCCGTTGGACGCGTTGACGATCGTGCCGGTCAGCACACCGTTGAGCCCGGGGTTCTGGTTGTCGAACCCAGGCACCCCGTTGGTGTCGTTGCCACCCGTGGGGTCGTTCTCGCTCGTCACGTTCGTCGCGGAGACGCCCATGCCTCGTTTCGCGAACACGGAGTAAACCGTGTCGACCAGCGAGCCGAAGTCGGTCCGCGCGTGGTAGCGGTTGTCCAGAGCCAACATGATCGCGGTGCGCTCGTCGAGCATGGACGGGTCGTTCGGGCTCAGCGGCATGGCGTCGGTGACGATGTGCTCACTGATGTCGGAGCCGAGCTGCTCGCCGTACTTCGCGACCAGGGCCTGCCGCATCTGCCACAACGTGGCCGTCCAGATCTCACCGTCCGCGTGCACCTCCGGCCCCACCAGGTCGTAGCCGATGTCCCCGAACGTGGTCGGGTTGTCGGAGTACGCCCAGTTGCGGATCCCTCGGTTGTGATTGCCGGTCACGTAGGCGCCGAGCACCGAGTCGTCCTGGTAGCCGTTGCGGTGCAGGTAGTCCAGCGCGTACCAGTCACCCCAACCCTCGCCCATCGAGCCGGACTGGTGGGTGCCCAGCGAACCGTCTTCGGTGCCGACGTAGCGGTTGGACAGGCCGTGGCTGTACTCGTGCTGGATGACCCCGGCGTCGAGATCACCGTCTGCGCACGGACCCTCGAACGCGTCGTTGATCGGCTCCCACAGGAACATGCCGCTCCACGGCGCGATACCGTCGGGCAGGGTCAGCATGTAGGCGTTGTCGCGCCCGGTGTACGTCGGCGAACCGCCCGAGACGGCGCCGGCCTGCACGAGGCCCTGGATGGCGTCGCCGGGAACCCCGCCCTTGCCGAAGTTGTCCACCTGGAAGTTGCCGGCGTCCTCGGTGAAGCCGAGCCGGTAGTACTCGTCGTGGATGCGGTTGTGGTGCCAGAACAGGTTCGTCGTCGCGGGGTCGACGTCCTTCTGGTACGAGACCGCGTCGCACTGCGAGGAGCCCCAGTAGTCCGCGTACCGGTAATCGAACTGAGACGTCGGGCTGACCGGGCGGGGGCCCTGGTCGACCGGGCCGATGAAGTTCGACCAGTTGGCATGGGCGTTGGCGTTGTTGCCGAAGGTCGTGACGCCGACACCGGTCAGACCGGTCGGGTCGACGTACCCGTTGGGCGACTCCGCCGTCGCGTCGAACGAGACGTGTTCCGGCGATCCGCCCTTGGGGGCGCCTGGGTAGTTCGGGTAGATCGTGCCGCCCGACGTTTCATGCTGCACGAGGTTCTGCCGGTACAGCTGCGTGCCGGTGGAGGCGTCGATGACCACCTGCCAGGCCTCATCGAGCTTCTTGACGAACAGCACCGAGTACGCCGCTCGAGCGCCGTCCGCGGTGGGGAAAGCCACCTTCTTGACGTACGACGCAGCGGCGAACGGCCCGGCTGCAAACACGGTGTAACCGGCCTGTGTCCCTGACTGGGTGGGGGTGAAGGACACACCGGGCGCGAGCAGACCGGCAGCCTTGACCAGTGCCTCGGTCGCCGAGAGCGAGAACGTGCTAGCCATGGTCGTCTTGCGGCTGGTCTCACCGGTGTAGGACAGCACCGAACCGTCCTGGCGAACGGCCACGCCGAGCGTGCCACCACGACCGGCACTCAGCCCCTCGAAGGTCTGCACGAAGCGCAGCACGTGCGTGCCGGTGTCCGGCAGCACGTGGTCGCGCGTGATCTGCAGGTTCGCCACGTCGCTGGCGCTCAGACCGAGCATGTCGCGGTGCTCGTCGAGCCACGATCGCGCGATGTCAGCGGCAGTCCCGGACGTCGGGCCGCTCAGGCTCTCTCCCAGCCTGGGGACGATCGTGCGCGGGGTGCCGAAACGGTCGTCCCAGGTGACTCGGGCGCCGGGGCTCTGCTTGATGACCTGGGCTACCGCGTCGAGCTGCGTCTGGGTGGGTCGCGCCAACGCGCCGACTCGGGTATCGGTCGCGGTGGTGGTCGTGGTCGGCGAGCCGGGGTTCGTAGCCACGGCAGAGGCACCGCCCGGGAAGGCGAAGCCGGCCATGGCACCACAAGCCACGAGCGCTGTTGCGACGGTGCGCCGGTTGCGGGGTATCCGCATAGGGGACTCCTTCGAGAAGGCGGACCCGCTTGTGACGGGTCCGTTTTGTTTCCCCGCAAACGACTCAGCTCTCGAAAGGTGACGGTCGCCACATCACCTGGCGGCGTCCGATCGCCCGCCGACCTCTCGTTGAGGGCGATGACGTCCGTAGAAGAGCTGGGCACCGGCCGCCACGACGATCACGACGGCGACCGCGATCTCGTGCACCTGGATCCTGGTCGGCACCGAATGCGCGGTTTCACCACAGCCTCGCGGCGCACAGCGGCCTGGACGACAGCTGAGAGCGTGAACCCGAGGATCAGGGACCACGCGATCCGGCAGGTCATCTCGCCGGTCAAGGCCAGTGCATCTCCGACGGCGTGGACGACGCCCATGGCACTCCCTCCCGGTCGAAGCGCCCGCGAGTCCTCGGAATCCTCGACAGACGAGCTCCTCCGGTCGTACCCAGCGGGAGTCGCTCCCAATCAGCAGTGGGTCTTCCGGGAGCACCAGCTGCTTGTCTACCGGATCGAGAGCTTCCGCCAGGAGCTGGAACCGACGACGGCGCCCGCGCGGTCGAAGCCGACGACACGCCACTCGTAGCGACCGCGCCCGAGGATGTACGGCGGGGCCCAGTTGAGGCCGACCGTTCCGACGGACTCCTGCAACCAGGACTCGCCGGCGATCCTGCGGTCGATGCGATAGCTCACCGCCCGGTCCACCGGACTCCAGCTGAAGACGAGGTCCTTCCCGGACACCTTCTTGCCCGAGCCGGGCGCTCGGAGCGTCGGCGCCTGGCCGGTGACAACGAACGTGCGCGCCGGCGACCACGCGCCAGGGCGACCGTCAGCGTCGAGCCGGCGTACCCGCCACAGGTAGGCCGAGGTCGCCGCGGGCAGCGGGTTCGTCGGGGTGAACGTCGGATAGTCGGTCGACCCATTGATGACCAGGTTGGCCGGGGAGAACGTGGCATCGTTCTTCCTGGCGACCTGGAGCTCGTAGGACCGGGCGTAGGACTGCGGGTCCCAGCGGAACTGGATCGCGCCCGTTACCTTCCCGTCCGACGCCGGGTAGACGAGGTGAGGCGTCGGCGACTTCTTCTGCAGGTTGACCACCCGCCGGTCGCTCCAGGTCAGCCGGTTCCCGGAGCCATCGATGGCCTGGACCCGCCAGTACACCGGTCCCTCGGGGAGGGTGTTGCCGGCCGGGCTGAACGACGTCTGGTCGACGAAGGAGTCGACGAGCACCTGGGTGAAGTTGGGGTCGGACGCGATCTGCACGTGATAGCTCGTCGCCTCCACCGTCGAGACTGCGTGCGTCGAGTCCACGGCGTTGCCGGCCGCGTTCGTGTCGAGGTAATCCGACCAGCTCAGCACCACCTCATCGGCGAACGGAGTGGGGTCCGTGCTTCCCGCCGGACCGTGCGCCGGCAGCGGGGTGCTGGACTCGTGCTCGTACTCCAGGAGCCCGTTGATGGGGTTGGACCTCTTGTCGAACGCGTTGCTCGCCGAGGACGGCTCCGGAGCGCAGTACCCGGAGAGCTTGCAGGGACGCACGAACCAGTAGTAGGCGTCACCGGCCTGACTGTCGGGCAGCATGTCCGTCGGTGTCCACATCGTGTTCTGGGTGGTGACAGTGCCGATCGGGTTGGTCATCTCTCGGTCGTGCGAGAGGTAGACCATGTAATAGCCGGCCTGCGGTACCGGACCCCAGCGAAGGATCGGCGTCTGCTGTAGGTTGCCGCAGAGCGTCGGGCTCCCCGGCGGGTCGTTGAGCCCGCGGTCGCAGGACGTCGCCGGATCCGCGGATCCGGTGCCCGAGAGCGACAGTCGCTGTCCGGCGACCGTCAGCAGGTTGTCGACGTAGAACGTGTGGATCGAGCCGGATGACAGCAGGATGTTGTTGGCGTCGAACGCCTGGACGAACCACTTGTAGCGACCCGGGCTGAAGTAGGTGGGCGTGATGTCCGTGCCGGCGCTGTATGAGTACGTGTCGACACTCCCGAACGTGTTGCCTCCGTACGGCCCGACCCAGACCTGGTAGTGGTCGGCCGGCGTACCACCGCTGACGTACGGCTCCCAGCTGAGACTCGGGAACCGGGTGCTGTGCTCATCGGTCGCCGGAGTCAGCGCAGTGAGGTTGGCTGCCGGTCCGTCCGGGACCACGCCGGACAGACTGAACGTCCGGTCGAAACCGAAGATCATGGTGGCGGAGCGCTGACCGTTTCCGTCGATCGCTGCCACCGTCCAGTGGAACGGTCCGTCCGCCGCGTTCAGCAGCCGGTTCGGCGTCCACGAGAGTGAGTGGGTCTGCACCGACGCGACGATCGCGCCGGTGCTGTTCTTCACGATCACCTCGTATTTGACCGCGTCGTTGGCGGCTTCCCACGTCATGGTGGGGACGTCGACCGTGTCGCCCTCAAGCGGCGTCAACTGGTTCACCATGGTCTTGTCGTAGATGAACGAGCGGGTCGAGGAATAGAGGCTGTTGACATTGGTCGGTCCGTCAAAGGCACGCACCCGCCAGTACGTGACGGTGCTCGCGGTCGGGGAGCAGCCGGTCCCGTCGGCGCGGGGCGTGTAGGTGGTCTGGACCGTCGTGCAGCTGCCGTAGGTGTTCGGCGAGAAGTTGGGGTCAGTGCCCACGTCGATCCGGTACCACGACGCATGACGCACCGGCGCCCACTGGTAGAAGAACGGGTCCCCGACCATGTCGCCGTCCGCAGGGTAGGTGAGAAGGACGGGGTCGGACCAGGCGCGGCGCAACTGCCAGACCGGGCTGTCGCTCCACGGGGCTCGGTCTCCCTTGACGTCGACGGACCTCACCTGCCACCAGTACTGGTCGTTGTTGTACGTGTTCGGCGAGGCCCAACGGGTCGACTTGACCGTCACCTGCTCGGTGATCGTGTTGAACTGGTCGTCGGTGCCGATCCTGAGGTCATACGCCACCGCGCCTGGCACCGGATCCCAGTCGAGCACGGCGTCGGCGATGGAGTCATTCGGGTTGTTCGCCGGGCTACGCAGCGCCGGGGCCGGGAGGCCGTCCACCGAGAACTTCCGGACCGATGACCACCCGCTGATGAATCCGCCGGCGAAGTTGGCTCGCACGCGCCAGCTGTACTGCTCGGAAGGCCTCGCTAGAGGGAAGAGAAAGCTCTCGGTCGCGGACCCGTACTCAAAGGGCTGGATGAACTGGTCGTCGGTGTCGACCTGAACCGTGTAGTTGACGGCATTGCGAACCGGCTGCCAGACCAGGACAGGCGGCTCGGTCGGCTGCGACAAGGTGGCGCCGTTGGCCGGCGCCTGCGGCTGTGGCGCGCCGAAGGCGGACTCCTTGAACCAGGTCGTGGCCCAGCGGCCGATGGTTCCCTTGGTGTCCGAGATCGCCCGCACCCGCAAATACAGCGTCCCGGACGGCAGCGTTGCCGTCGGCGTAGCGTGCCGGCTCGTCGTGCCCAACGCGTAGATGGGAGTGCTGAAGTCCTTGCTCGTGTCGAGCTGGACGTCGTAGCGGGTCGCGCCCCTGACGGACTTCCAGGCCAGTACGGGGACCCCCGAGACGGTCTTGTGTGACGGCGACAGGCCTCGCGGCGCGGCGATGGCCGCCTCGGACGGCGCGATACTGATGATCTGCGTCAGCGTCGCCAGTACGGCGACAGCAAGAACACGACAAAGTGTGCGGTGCGGCACGAAGTCCCCCTGGATTAGAAGTCTGCTAGAACCTAGGGGTTTGCTCTCCTTCTTCCGCTCTTTTCATGACTAAATCCGCTAAACGGCTGACGCCTCGCTGGGCCGATCGGCCCCGCTTGACGCCAGCTCGACGGAGTCACCGCCACGAGTGCGCCGAGACGAGGGCGTCCCCGGTAGCAGCGACCTTCTGCCTGTTGGCGAGGATCATTGCCGCGGCAATCAACCAGAAGGGGATCAGCAGGTAGTTCACCAGCCCGCCCGGCGGGACACCGGCGGCGCCGAGTGCGCTGAGCACCCCCATCACGAGCGTGACGATCGAAAACCAGCGTGGCAGCACCGCATTGTTCAACCCGGCCAGCCCCGAGGCGATGAGCGTGGTCGCCAGACCGATGCCCATGCCGGCGAAGCCGAAGTAGCCCACGAAGCTGAGAACATGCAAGGCCGCGTCATCTTTCGCGTCCGCGGCACCGTTGATCATGCCCCAGTTCCACATCACCATTTGGGAGAGTCCGGCCGAGGCGAGCAGTAGGCCGCCGTACGCGATGGTGGAGTACGTCGCCTCGCGCGCCTCTGCCGAACGCAAGTGGGCGCGGAGCGCGGTTGCGAAGAAAACCAGCGCAATGCCCATGACGACCAGGCAGCCGATGGCGCCGTGGTTCAGGGCCAAGTGGTCCTGGATCATGGCCGTCGTCGCCTTCCCCGGGGAGTCCTCGGTGTCGACCCTGAAGAGAACTCCTTGCCCGATCCAGGCCACGCCGGCGATCGCACCGGTCCACGGCAGGAACCTTTCGAACGTGCTGAGCGGCATCTCACTGCTCCTCTCTGACAGATCGCCGGCGGCTCTCGCCGACACCGCGACCCTCCCCCGCCGGCCGACCCGGCCGCACGGTGCCGGTGTCCCGAGGCGCCCGGGAAGTGTTCCCGGGACTGCTGACGCGGACGGCACCGAGCGAGACACTGGGCACATGCTCTACGCAGCCGTCGCGCTGGCGACGGTGGTCCCGATCGCGCTCGGTCTCCTGGTCGTCCGCCGAAGTGGCGAGCGGCGGATCGGCTGGCTGCTCGTCGTGCACGGGATCTCGGTCGGCGCACTCCTCGCCGGCTCGGGAGGCACAAGTGGGGGCACGGCGTTCCTGGTCATCGACCAGCTGACCCAAGGCAGCTGGATCTTCCTGTTCCTGTGGCTCGTGTTGATCGCCTACCTGCTGCCCGACGGGCGAGCGCTCTCCCGCCGCTGGCGGCTCTGGATCGACACCGGACTGGCCGGCGCGGTTCTCTTCCTGATCGGTGCGGCCGGTGATGCGAGCACATTCCGACAGGAGCACGACGACCGCGAACCGCCGCTGCCGTGGATCCCGCAGTCGCCGTCGGACCTGCTCGGTCTGGTCGGTCTGATGCTCGTGGTGCTGCTGTTCTTCGGCTCCGCAGTTGCCGTTCGCAGCCGGCTGAGGGACTCGATCGGCGAGGCCCGGCTGCCGCTGCTGTGGCTGGTCTGGGGTTCTGTCGCCGTTCCGGTCGGCCTACTTCTCGTTTGGGTCAACCACTTCGTGCTCGGCAGCCACGAATGGCTCACCTACGCCGCGCTCACCACGGTCAGCGTGGCGCTGCCGACCACGATCGCGGTCGCGATCCTCCGGCACCACCTGTTCGACATCCGGCTCGTGCTGAGCCGCACGCTGACGTACGGCGCGCTGGTGGTGGGCGTGGTCGCGTCATACGCGCTCCTGCTGCTGGCGGCCCAACGGCTGGGCGGCAACGACAGCGCCGGCGGTCTGCTGGCGGTTGCGGTCGTCGCGGTGGTGGTACACCCGGCGCACTCCTGGCTGCGGCAGCGGATCGAGCGGTGGGTCTACGGCTATCGCTCCCAGCCGCATCATGCCCTTCGGCTGCTGGCCGACCGTGCCGAGTCGGTCGCGCCGGACGCGCTGGGCGAGGCCGTCACGGATGCGGTCGCGGAGGCGCTGCGGGTCGAGCGAGTCTGGGTGGACACCGCCGGAGTCGACGTCGACGACCGCGTGGTCCGGACCCCCCTGGTGCACCGCGGCGAGCGGCTCGGCGATCTCGCCGTCGAAGTGCCGGCCGGGCGCCAGCTGTCGCCGGCCGACCTGTCCCTGCTCCGGGACCTGGCGCGCTATGCCGCCGTCCTGGTCCGCTCCGAGCGCCAGGCCGACGAGCTGCGCGAGTCACGGACGCGGATCGTGGCCGGTCGCGAGGAGGAACGCCGTCGGCTCCGCCGGGACCTGCACGACGGAGTCGGCCCGTCACTCGCCGCGATCGGGCTCACGCTCAACGCGGTCCAGTCCCGGGCCGACGATGCCGGGCGCGGCGCCCTGCTGACCCTGGCGCGCGGGGAGGTGCGGGATGCGATCGCGGAGGTACGGCGACTCGTCGATGACCTGCGGCCGCCAGCGATCGACGAGGTGGGGCTGCTCGCCGCGATCCGGCAGCGCGGCGCCGCGCTGTCCGATGACCTCACCATCGAGGTCTCCGGTCCGGACCCGATGCCGGCGCTCCCTGCAGCCGTTGAGGTCGCCGCGTTCCGGATCGCGTCCGAGGCCATGACAAACGTGGCCCGTCACGCCGGCGCCACTCGTTGCCGGGTCGGTCTGTGTGTGAACCACCGGTTCGAGCTGACAATCGCTGACAACGGGCGGGGCACCGACGCGCGAGAAGTGTCGAACGGGCGCGGGGTCGGCTGGACATCGATGCGGGAGCGGGCCGCCGAGCTCGGCGGCAGCTGCACCATCACCGATCGTCCCGAGGGCGGCCTCCTCGTCCGCGCCGTGCTTCCGCTCGAGCAACGACCCGCGGAGGATGTGGACGTGGAGGCGGACCCATGACCCGGCTGCTCGTCGCCGACGACCATCCCGCATTCCGGCGGGGACTCGAGCTGATGCTGGCTGACGTCGACGACATCGAGATCGTGGGCGAGGCCGAGACTGGGCTGCGCGCTGTCGAGCTCGCCGAGGAGCTCTCCCCCGATGTGATTCTGATGGATCTGCGGATGCCGGACCTGGACGGCATCGAGGCGACCCGCCGGGTTCACCGCGATGCGCCGGGACCGGCGATCGTCGTGCTCACCATGTTCGAGGACGACGACTCTGTGTTCGCGGCGATGCGCGCCGGCGCCCGGGGCTACCTGCTCAAGGGAGCCGAGCAGGACGAGATCGTCCGGGCGATCCGCGCCGCCGCCGCGGGCGAGGCGATTTTCGGTCCCGAGATCGCCCAGCGGGTGATCCTGCACTTCGCTACCGGCGCCGGCTCGACCTCCGCCGCCTTCCCCGCGCTGACCGAGCGCGAGCGCGAGGTGCTCGAGATGGTCGCCGCCGGCAAAGGCAACGCCACCATCGCGCACGAGCTGATGATCAGCCTCAAGACGGTACGCAACCACGTCTCCAACATCTTCACCAAGCTGCAGGTGTCCGACCGGTCGGCCGCGATCGTCAAGGCTCGGGAAGCAGGCCTCGGCGGGGCCTGACAGCCCAGTGGAGTAGGTGCGCGTCAACCATCCACTGACCCTGGGGAAAGGTCTCACGAGCGACTCTGGATACGGGCTTGAACTGCTTCAGCCGAAGGTGAGTCCGTACTTCTCGATGATGGGCAGGGTGGCTTCGAAGTCGCCCTCGCAGCCGTAGGGAGCTACGAGCGGGCCCAGGTCGACGTCTTCGGTCGCGGTGTCGATGATGCGGAACGCCTCCTCCAGCCCGCCTGGCGAGATCAGCTCGAGGATACGGGCGGGCTCGTCGGCGGCGTTGAAGAAGGTGTGCCACTCGCCACGTGGCTTGAAGACCAGGTCGCCGACCTGCGCGACATGCTCCTCGTCGTTGGCGACGAACCAGACCTGACCTTCCAAGATCAGGCTGAACTCGTCTTCCATGGTGTGCCGATGCAGGGGGGCGGCGATGGCGCGGGGAGCCAAGAGGTGTTCGACGACCGCAAGATTGCCACCCCAGTCCTTGGAGTCGACCAGGAACCGGTCTCGACACCCCAGGGGTGAGCCGAGGATCTCCCCTTCGCCGGCGCGGATGACTCGTGTCTTCATGGACCGAGCATCGCACGTCGCGCGCCCATGCTGTATTGCAGAAATCTGGTACCCGCCGACACACGCCAGCCGAAGCCTGGGGCCATACGTGGGCGCAGCAGGGATCGAACCTGCGACCACCTGCTTGTAAGGCAGGTGCTCTACCGCTGAGCTATACGCCCCGAAAGCGCGGAAAGCCTAACGCCCTCAGCAGCCCGCGGACAAAAGACAACGACCGCCAACGTCTCGGTTCGCTGGCGGTCGTGTCATGGACTATCGAACACTGACACGGCCGCTTCCGCTATCGCTTTGCCCAAACTTGAAGACAGAACTTACGTCCCCCCATCGCCGGACCTGCCGGTCGTGTCCGGAAAGCGGAAGTTGTCCACCCGGCGAGGTCAGCCGAGTTCGGCCAGCACTTTCCGATATTCACCGACGTCGCGCGCTTTCGGGATGGCGTTCTCGACCTGCCACCGGAGGATTCCCTCCCGGTCGATGATGAACGTGGCGCGGCCGGAGCAGCCGGCCTTCTCGTTGAAGATGCCGTACGCCGACGAGACCGCTCCGTGCGGCCAGTGGTCACTGAGCAGCGGAAACGTGTAGCCGTCGCGGTCCGCGTACGCACGCTGGGAGAACATGTGGTCGCAGGAGACCGCCACGAGCGCCGTCCGCTCATTGGAGAAGTCAGCCAGGTGGTCGCGCAGCTCGTGCAGCTCGCCCGTGCAGACCCCGCTGAACGCAAACGGGTAGAAGACGAGGACGACGTTCTGCTCACCGCGGAAGTCCGTCAGGGAGACCGTCTGGCCGTGCTGGTCCTTGAGGGTGAAGTCGGGCGCGGGCGCGCCGATCTCGAGGGGCATGTCGCGAGCTCCGAATCACGTGGGTGCTGGAAGCCGATCATTCGGCTCGATCGTCATCACCTCGGCCGCGATTCCCCAGGTGGCCCCGGCTGCTGCAGAAGTTCGCCTCAGCGGCGGTTGGAGCGGTCGGTCTTGGGAGAGACCAGCTTCGTCGCGGACCACTCGGGGCCGGCGGCAAGGCTCGTCGTGGTGGACAGCCCAGCCGTGGGTGCCGCCTCGGCGATGTCACTGGCGTCGACGTAGTTGTCGCGCCCGACCTTCGGCGTGAGCAGCCAGATCGCGCCCCCGTCGGCGAGGTCGGTCAGCGAGTCGACGAGCCCGTCCACGAGGTCGCCGTCGTCCTGGCGCCACCAGAGGATGACCGCGTCGACGACGTCGCCATACCGGTCGTCGACGAGCTGGCCGCCGATGGCCTTTTCGATGGAGGCCCGCAGATCCTCGTCGATGTCCTCATCCCAGCCCAGCTCCTGGACCACCATGCCTGACTCGAATCCGAACCGGCTGACCGGTCCGCTGGCCGCGTTGTCCGCGGTCGCGCTCACCCCTGTACCCTCCTTGGCCCCATGGGCGCTGCGCCTGACTGGCGCGCACCCTCGACGCAGGGTAGTCCACCGCGAACGAGACGCATGCGCAAGTCATTCCGGCAATCTGGCCCAGATGGGCCAGGCGCCTAGGCTGGAACCAGGGATAGGAGTCCTCCTCCCAACCTGCGAGGATGAGGCATGAGGGAACATCAGGGACCCTGCCCCTCGCCCTGCCCGCCGTACGACGAAGAGGACACACGTGGCCATGGCTAGTGACCGTCCGCCGGTGATCCACGAGGGTCTGCCGACGCAGCTGCCCGACATCGATCCCGAAGAGACCCAGGAGTGGCTCGACTCGCTCGACGCCTTGCTCGACGAAAAGGGTCGGACCCGGGCGCGGTACGTCATGCTCAAGCTCCTGGAGCGGGCCCGCGAGAGCAACGTCGGCGTCCCGGCGCTGCGCAGCACCGACTACATCAACACGATCCCGCCGGAGCGTGAGCCCTGGTTCCCCGGCGACGAGGACATCGAGCGCCGCATCCGGGCGTTCATCCGGTGGAACGCCGCGGTGATGGTGTCGCGCGCGAACCGGAAGGGACTGGAGGTCGGCGGCCACATCGCCACCTACCAGTCCGCCGCCAGCCTCTACGAGGTCGGCTTCAACCACTTTTTCCGCGGGAAGGACCACCCCGGCGGAGGCGACCAGGTCTTCATCCAGGGCCACGGCTCTCCCGGCATCTACGCGCGGGCGTTCCTCGAGGGTCGGCTGAGTGAGGACCAGCTCGACGCCTTCCGCCAAGAGGTCTCCAAAGGCCCCGGAAAAGGCTTGTCGTCCTACCCGCACCCGCGGCTGATGCCGGACTTCTGGGAGTTTCCGACCGTGTCGATGGGTCTGACGGCCCTGCACTCGATCTACCAGGCGCGCTTCAACCGCTACCTTCAGAACCGCGGCATCAAGGACACCAGCGACCAGCACGTGTGGGCCTTCCTGGGTGACGGCGAGATGGGCGAGCCCGAGTCGCTCGGTGCGATCGGCGTCGCGGCCCGCGAGGAGCTCGACAACCTCACGTTCGTCATCAACTGCAACCTGCAGCAGCTCGACGGACCCGTCCGCGGCAACGGCAAGATCATCCAGGAGCTCGAGTCGACGTTCCGCGGCGCCGGCTGGAACGTCATCAAGGTCGTGTGGGGCCGCCAGTGGGACGAGCTGCTGGCCCGTGACGTCGACGGCGTCCTCGTCAACCAGATGAACGCGACTCCGGACGGCCAGTTCCAGACGTACTCCGTCGAGACCGGCGCTTACGTGCGCGACAAGTTCTTCGGCGGTGACCCGCGGCTCCGCGCCATGGTCAAGAACCTCAGCGACGAGGACATCCAGCTGCTGCCCCGCGGCGGTCACGACTACCGCAAGGTCTACTCCGCGTTCAAGGCGGCGACCGAGCACGTCGGCCAGCCGACCGTGATCCTCGCCAAGACCATCAAGGGCTGGACGATCGACGCCCTGGAGGGCCGCAACGCGACTCACCAGATGAAGAAGCTCACCAACGACGACCTGAAAAAGTTCCGCGACCGGCTGCGCCTGCCGATCAGCGACGACGACATCGACAACGCCGACGTTGCGCCGTTCTACCACCCCGGCAACGACTCCCCCGAGATCCAGTACATGCTCGAGCGCCGACGGCTGCTCGGCGGTCCGCTTCCGCAGCGTCGGGTCGACCCGACGCCCCTCAAGCTGCCCGGCGACGAGGTCTACGCCGAGCTCAAGCAGGGGTCGGGCAAGCAGGCCATCGCGACGACCATGGCCTTCGTCCGGCTGCTGCGCGACCTGATGAAGGACCCCGAGATCGGCCACCGCATCGTGCCGATCGCGCCGGACGAGTACCGCACGTTCGGGATGGACTCGATGTTCCCGTCGGCGAAGATCTACTCCCCACACGGCCAGCAGTACGAGAGCGTCGACCGGGCGATGCTGCTGACCTATCGCGAGTCGGCACAGGGCCAGATGCTGCACGAGGGCATCAGCGAGGCAGGAGCGATGGGGTCGACGATCGCGGCCGGTACGGCGTACGCCACCCACGGCGAGCCGATGATCCCCGTCTACATCTTCTACTCGATGTTCGGCTTCCAGCGGACCGCGGACTCGATCTGGTCCTTCGCCGACAACCTGGGGCGTGGCTTCCTGATCGGCGCCACCGCCGGCCGTACGACCCTGACCGGCGAGGGGCTCCAGCACGCCGACGGGCACTCGCCGTTGATCGCAGCGACCAACCCGGCGGCCATCCACTACGACCCGGCGTTCGCCTACGAGATCAGCCACATCGTGCAGAACGGCTTGAGCCGTATGTACGGCTCGACCGACGAACACCCGCACGGTGAGAACGTCTTCTTCTACATCACCGTCTACAACGAGCCGACCGTGCAGCTTCCGGAGCCCGAAGGTGTCGACGTCGACGGGATCCTGCGCGGCATGCACCTGGCGCGGCCGGCGGAGAGCGGCTTCGGCGACCCGCGGCCGCAGATCCAGCTGCTGGCGTCCGGTGTCGCGGTCCCGTGGGCGATCAAGGCCCAACAGCTGCTGGCCGAGGAGTGGCAGGTCCGCGCCGACGTCTGGTCGGTGACGTCCTGGAACGAGCTGGCCCGCGACGCGGTGGCGGTCGACGACTACAACATGCTGCACCCGACGCAGGACCCACGGATCCCGTACGTCACCGCGAAGCTGGCTGACACGCGCGGACCGGTGCTGGCCGTGAGTGACTACATGCGGGCCGTTCCGGACCAGATCTCGCACTGGGTCAAGGCGGACTGGCACGCGCTCGGGACCGATGGTTTCGGCTTCGCGGACACGCGAGCGGCGGCGCGACGCTTTTTCAAGGTCGACGCCGAGTCGATCGTGGTGGGTGCGCTGGAGGCGCTCGCGCAGCGTGGCGAGATGGACGCGTCCCGCGCCGCCGAGGCCATCCGCCGGTACCGCATCGACGACCCGACCGCGGTCGCCGACGTCAAGCAGGAAGGCGCAGGCGCCTAGCCATCCGCCCGCCCGCAAGATCCGAGAGTTGCCTGGCCCTGGCATGGCAGCTCTCGGATCTTGCTGTCAGCCACACCACCCCCGCCGCCTGAACACAGCCAGGAGCTGCGCCGCGATCCGGTCCTGGCGGTGCCGCACCGCGTACGACGAGAAGATCAGCAGCCCGCCCTCGGCGACCAGGTCGTTCTGTCGGAGCAGGTCGTCGTCCCAGTTGCCGACGTGGGAGTGCGGTATGCCGTGGATCTCGACGCGGACGCCGAACTGGGGCCACTCGGCATCCAGAAAGTAGCGGCCATCCTGGCGACGGACGATGCGCTGACGGCGCGGCTCCGGAAGCTGGAGACGACGGCGTAGGACGTCGAACTCGTGCTCCGGCAGGGACTGGATACCGCCGTCAGCGTCCTGGATGGACTGGGCGATCACGGCTCGGTTGCGACAGCGTCCCCGCCTGGTCAGCGCGTCCCACAACTGACGCGGGCGCACAAGTTGTTGCTGCGCCGCTGCCAACACGATCACCCTGGAGCGGCGGACTGATACCCGCTCGCTGGCCGCGTCGACCACGCCGCGAGCCACGCGGGTTCTCGGCGGCAGCACCAACGGGTTGACGTCCTCGGGCCCGAGCTTGGTCGACCACCGCACGGCGACGTCCCAGCCAGGCGGCGTCGCGAGCTGTCTGCTCCCACGGCCGGCAGACGCACCCGGGATCACGACAGTAAGTCGGTCCGGTGACAGACCGCGCAGTCCATCGAACGTCAGGCCGGACAGCCCGTGCAGAAGAGTGCCGTGCGGACCGCTCGTGAGGACCGCCCAGAGCCGCTGGTCGTCGGTCAGCGGGCCGTTGTGCAGGACGACGACGTGCGGGAGCGCAGCTTGCCAACGTCGCGCGTCGACCTGAGCCTGCACGTAGGCCTCGCCATACCGAAGACACAGGTCGTGGCGGCGCCAGACCCGGCATCGTCGTGCCGCCAGCACGGCCGGCGATGTCTCACCCGTCTGGGGCTCCCGCTTGGTCGACATGAGGGCAGCAGATCGCGAAGACACGTGCACCGCGTTCGGGGTCCGCGGCCTTGTGGACGCGCACCGGGGTGCCACGCGTCCTGTGGACCTGCACCCGGTCCGCGCCGAAGATCCGAGAGTTGCCAGGCCCTGGCATGGCAACTCTCGGATCCTGAGGCGGAGTCACTAGGGTGGCGCAGGTGGAGTCCGACGACTGGTTCGAGCTGCGCGTCGAGCGTTGGCATGCCGAGCTGGAGGACGGGCTGCGCGCGGTGTACCCGGCCGACGCGGTCGACGACCTGGTGGACCGACTCCTGGCCCTCGCCCGGCAGACGTACGCCGACCGGAGCCCGGCCCTGCGTCGCCTCGACCTGCAACGCACGTTGCGGCCGGACTGGTTCCAGGACAGCAGCATGCTCGGGTACGCCGCCTACACCGACCGGTACGCGGGGACGTTGGGCGGCGTACGCCATCGGCTCGACCACCTCACCGATCTCGGGGTCACCTACCTCCACCTGATGCCGGTACTCGAGTCTCGCGACGGCGAGAACGACGGCGGCTACGCGGTGACCGACTACCGCACGGTGGCACCGAAGCTCGGCACGATGGACGACCTGCGGGGACTGTCCGCCGATCTGCACGGGCGCGGCATCTCGCTCGTGCTCGACCTGGTGCTGAACCACGTGGCCCGCGAACACCCGTGGGCGCAGCGGGCCCGGCAGGGCAACGAGGGCTACCGCGACTACTTCTGGACGTTCCCCGATCGCGAGCTGCCGGACCGGTACGAGCAGACCCTGCCGGAGGTCTTCCCCGCCACCTCGCCAGGCTCGTTCAGCTGGGACGAGGAGCTCGGCGCCTGGGTCTGGACGACGTTCAACTCCTACCAGTGGGACCTCGACTGGACGAACCCCGAGGTCTTCTACGAGTTCGCCTCGATCGTCGGCTACCTGGCCAACGCAGGTGTCGACGTGCTGCGGCTCGACGCGATCGCGTTCCTCTGGAAACGCATGGGGACCGACTGCCAGAACCAGCCCGAGGTGCATGACATCACGCAGGCGCTGCGGGCGTTCGCCCGGATCGCGTGTCCTGCACTGCTCTTCAAGGCCGAGGCGATCGTGGCGCCCCGCGATGCTGTGCGCTACCTCGGACAGGGCCGTCACCACGCGAAGGTCAGCGACCTCGCCTACCACAACAGCCTCATGGTCCAGGTCTGGTCGATGCTGGCCAGCCAGGACGTCAGGCTGACAGCGACCGCACTCGGCGCAGCCCCACCGATCCCCAGCACCACTGCGTGGATCAACTACCTGCGCTGCCACGACGACATCGGCTGGGCGGTGTCCGACGAGGACGCGACGGCGGTGGGACTGACGGGCTACCTGCACCGACAGTTCCTGGCGGACTTCTACAGCGGCGGCTACCCCGTCTCGTTCGCCGAGGGACTCGTCTTCCAGGAGAACCCGCTCACTCATGACCGCCGGATCAGCGGGATGACGGCCAGCCTCGCGGGCCTCCCCCGCGCCGTTGCCACCGGCGACCCCTACCAGGTCACATCAGCCATCGCCAGGATCCGGTTGGCGTACGCCATCGTGCTCGGCTGGGGCGGCGTACCTGTGCTCTGGATGGGCGACGAGATCGGCCTCCCTAACGACGATGAATGGGCAGCCGAAGCCGGGCACGAGGGCGACAACCGCTGGCTGCACCGGCCTCGGATGGACTGGGCCGCCGCTGACCGGCGCCACGACGGGGCCACGCTCGAGGGGCGGGTGTACGCCGCGCTGAGGTCTCTCGTACGCGTGCGCGCCCAGACCCCACAGCTGCACGCGTCCGTGGCCACCGAGGTGCTGGCGGTGATGGACCCCGGCATCCTGCCCGTGGTGCGACGCCACCCGCTCGGCCCGTGGGTGGGGCTGTACAACGTGACCGCACAATGGCGTCCCTACCCCCTCGACCAGCTGCAGGAAAGCCTGGGCCGGGGCGGTGTCCAGGCCGACCAGCACGGCATGACCGATCCGTACGACACCCTGACTGCGACGCGTCTCGAGGTGTCGGACGACGACCGGCTCTGGCTTCCCCCTTGGTCCGCCCACTGGCTCATCACCTCCCCCTTCCCTGGTTGAGCCGCGGGTTCCCGCCCGGTGAGCCGCGGGTTCCTGCCCGTTGAGCCGCGGGTTCCTGCCCGTTGAGCCGCGGGTTCCTGCCCGTTGAGCCGCGGGTTGTGGAGCCTCGTCAGGCCAGCAGCGCCTGGATGGCGGCGATCGACTCTGGCGTCGAACGGTGCAGCACGGCATGGATGCCCAGCGATGCAGCCCCCTCGACGCAATACTGCATGTCGTCGAGGAACACGAGTTCGGCCGGCTGGACGCCGAGCCGGCCACAGGCAAGCTCGTAGATCCGCGTGTCCGGCTTCGCCACGCCAACTTCGTGCGAGTAGATGATCTCGTCGACGAGCTGCTCGAAGCCGTATCTCGCCTGCTCCTCTCGTCGCGCGCCGTCCGCGGAGTTGCTGATGATGCCGGTCGTGTACGCCGGTCGGAGCCCTCTCGCGAACTCGACCAGCTCAGCGTCGAGTTCTCCGCAGTACCAGTCCCACATCGCCACCATGAACTCATCAGCCTGGTCCGCGTCGAAGCCGAACGCATCGATGTAGCCCTGCCGGAACTCGGTCTCCGAGATGCCTCCGGTCCCGATCAGGCCGCGTGGATCGACCGTGCCCAGCCGGGTCGCGAAGTCAGCGCCGTCCATGCCGAGCCGCTCTCGCCAGCTGGACAACCAGGCGTCGACGTCGCCGACTCGTTCGAGCACTCCCCCGATGTCGAACGCGACGGCCTTGATCGTCATACGCCCGACTCTGCCACCGCGTCAGCTCAACCCACGGTGTCGGGCCGGGCTGTCAGGCCGCGCCGAGGGACCGTACGTCGAGACCCAACGCGCCATACAAACCCTGCTCGCCCTCGGGGGTGAGCCGGACGGCGCGTTCGCGTGTGCGCTGACTGATCCAGCCCTGGGTGGTGAAGTGCCTGTGGATCAGCGCGCCGGCCAGCCGCCGAGATGAGGGCGGCGCTCGGTCCAGTCGAGACAGGTCCGAATCAACGGCCGCCTCGATCGGCGTCGTTCGACGCCGATCGAGGCCGAACGAGCTGATCCAGCTCGCCCTCGACCGTGAGGGCGACGCCACTCGAAGTCGACACCAGACCCCGCTCGATGAGCCGGTCCAGCAGTGCCACGCCCAGCGAGCCGGCGAGGTGGTCGTAGCAGGTGCGCGCGAAGGCCATCTCGCCGGCGATTCGGCTGGCCCGCAGCGATTGCGGTGCCGAGATCGGCACTCCAGCCACCGCCGCAGGGTGCTCGATGAGCTGACCGATGTCGGGGCCGGCGATCCGAACAATCGCGCGACTCGAGCCGACCACAACTCGCGGGTCAACGCACAACAGTTCGCGGTTCAAGGCGCAACAACCCGCGGGTCAACGCACAACAACCCGCGGGTCAACGTTTGGCGTGGGTCCATGCGAGGAGGCGGTCAAGGGGCCAGGTGTTGACGATGCGCTCGGCGGGTACGCCGTTGGCCACGGCCCGGGCGCAACCGTAGTCCTGGAATGCCAGCTGGCCCGGCGCATGCGCGTCCGTGTCGATCGAGAACAAGCAGCCTGCCTCCAGCGCCAGCTGGATCAGCCGTGACGGTGGATCGCGCCGCTCGGGACGGGAGTTGATCTCGACCGCGACTTCGAACTGCTGGCAGGCCGCGAAGACGACCTCCGCATCGAAGGTCGACTCCGGCCGAGTGCCGCGCCCGCCCTCCACGAGCCTGCCGGTGCAGTGTCCGAGCACGTTCGTGAACGGGTTGGCGATCCCACCGACCATTCGCGCGGTCATGGTCTCGGAGTCGGCCCGCAGCTTGGAGTGCACGCTGGCCACGACCACGTCGAGCTGGCCCAGCATGGCGGCCGACTGGTCGAGCTTGCCGCTCTCGAGGATGTCGACCTCGATACCCGGCATCAGCCGGAAGTCGTCGCCCTCGGCCTTGACCTGTGCGTTGATGTCGGCCACGACCGCGAGCTGCTCGGTCAACCGTTCCGCGGTGAGTCCGCGCGCCACCGTCAACCGCGGCGAGTGGTCGGTCAGCGCCTGGTACTCATGGCCGAGCCCGCGAGCGGCGCGCACCATCTCCTCGATGGGCGAGCCCCCGTCTGACCAGTTCGAGTGGGCATGCAGATCGCCCCGGATCACTGCGCGCAGCTCCTCGCCCCCCTCCGCCAGGGGCTTTTCCCCCTTCTTGCGCAGCTCGGCGAGCTTGGCCGGAACGACGCCCGACGCCGCCTCCATGACGACCGCCGAGGTGGAGGGGCCAACGCTCGGCACCTCGGTCAGCGTCTTGGCCGCGATCCGCTGCTCGAGCTCACCGGCGGGTAGGTCGGCCAGCGCCCAGGCGGCCTTGCGGTACGCCTCGACCCGACGCGTCTCCTCCCGCCCGCGTTCCTTCCAGTAGGCGATCTCCGACAGCGCCTCGATCCCGTCCATGGCTGCCATCCTGCCCCACGACCACCACGGTCACCACGACCGGCGACCGGTGCACACGACCCCCAGGATTGTTGAAGGCTCACAAAGGGGGTGAGTACGCTCACATCATGGCTCAGGGCAGCGCGACAGCGATCCGGCGACTCGAGCAGTCGGTCGGGACGCTGACGAATGCCGCCATTGCCAAGATGAACGACGATCTTCCCTGGTTCCGCGCGCTGGCCGCTGAGGACCGATCCTGGATCGGTCTGATTGCCGGCGCCGGCATCTCGTCGTTCGTCGACTGGTTCCGCGACCCGACGTCGGGGCACGCCGTCACCGCCGACGTCTTCGGCACCGCGCCGCAGGAGCTGACGGGCGTCGTCACGCTGCAGCAGACCGTCGAGATGGTGCGTACGACGATCGGCGTGGTCGAGACCCACGTCGACCAGGTCGTGAGCGCCAAGGATGCGCCGCGCGTGCGCGAGGCGGTGATGCTCTACTCGCGCGAGATCGCGTTCGCCGCCGCCGAGGTCTATGCCCGGGCGGCCGAGCAGCGTGGCGCCTGGGACGCCCGCCTCGAGGCACTCATCGTGGACTCGGTGCTGCGCGGGGAAGCCGACGAAGCGGTGCGCTCGCGAGCGACCGCGCTGGGTTGGGCGTCCACCAGTGGGGTCTGTGTCGTGCTGGGACTGACCCCAGAGGGCGACTCCGCCATCGCAGTGGACGCCATCAAACGCTCGGCCCGGGCCCATCACATCGACGCGCTCTGCGCCGTCCAGGGCGACCGGCTGGTCGTGGTGCTCGGCGGCGTCGACGACCCCGACAAGGCGGCGAGTCCGATCGCGGACCTCTTCGGCGAAGGTCCGGTCGTCACCGGCCCCGTCGTCGGCGACCTGCTGGCCGCGAACCTCTCGGCGCGGGCGGCCATCGCCGGGCTGCGGGCCGCGCCGGCCTGGCCGGAAGCGCCCCGGCCGGTGTCGAGTGATGACCTGCTGCCCGAGCGGTCGCTGGCCGGTGACGGACACGCCCGCCGCCAGCTGGTGTCCACGATCTACCAGCCCCTCGTCGAGGCCGGCTCCGGACTGCTCGAAACCCTGACGGCATACCTGGACAGCTCCGGCTCGATCGAGGCAACCGGACGGGCGCTGTTCGTCCACCCGAACACGGTGCGGTACCGGCTCCGGCGGATCGCGGACGTCACGGGCCTGTCCGCCTCCGAGGCGCGCGACGCGTACACCCTGCGCCTCTCGCTGACCCTGGGCCGCCTACTGGCCGACTAGAGCGGCTTTTGTGGGAACCAAACAAAAACACACCAGTAACTTTCGTGTCGACATGACCGCGGGCCCTGCCCTGCGACACGGCAAGATGGGGGTGTGCTCGTCATCGTTGCTCCTGGACAAGGTGCCCAGTCCCCCGGTTACCTCAAGCCCTGGCTCGAGGACCCCGACTTCGCCGACCGCTTGAACTGGCTGTCCGCCGTCAGTGGCGTTGACCTGGCCCACTACGGCACGGAGGCCGACGCCGAGACCATCCGCGACACGGCTGTCGCCCAGCCGCTGCTCGTGGCGTCCAGCCTGTTGGCCGCCCTCGCGCTCTACCCGCATCCGGCTGACGCGTTCGGTCGCATCGGCGCAGTCGCCGGCCACAGCGTCGGCGAGATCGCGGCCGCCACCGGCGCCGGGGTCATCAGCGCCGAGCAGGCCATGGTGTTCGTCCGCGAGCGCGGTCGCGCCATGGCGGCTGCCTCGGCGCAGACCCCCACCGGTATGACGGCCGTGCTCGGCGGTGATCGTGACGAGGTCCTCGGCTCGCTGGAACGTGAAGGTCTCGTCGCCGCCAACGACAACGGCACCGGCCAGATCGTGGCGGCCGGCACCCTCGAACAGCTCGAGAAGTTCGCCGTCAACCCGCCCGAGAAGGCCCGCCTCATCCCCCTCAGTGTCGCCGGCGCCTTCCACACCGAACACATGCGCCCGGCCGTGGACGTGTTGGCCAGACTGGCTCGCGCGATGTCCACCCATGACACGCGCACCCGCCTCATCTCCAACCGCGACGGACAGGTCATCCACTCCGGTCGTGAGGTTCTGGGCCGGCTCGTGAGCCAGGTCAGCTCACCCGTGCGCTGGGACCTGTGCATGCAGTCGATGGCCGACCTCGGCGTCACCGGCATCCTCGAGATGCCCCCGGCCGGCACGCTGACGGGCATCGCGAAGCGGCAGCTCAAGGGTGTCGAGACCTTCGCCTTCAAGTCACCGGACCAGCTCGACGACGCCCGGGCCTTCGCCGACAAGCACGGCGACGCCTCCCCCATGGACTCCACACCGACGTGGCGGATGCTCGTCTCGCCGTCCAAGGGGACGTTCCACCAGTCGCCGGACATCCCGCTGGGCACCCTGCTGCACGCCGGCGTGAGCGTGGGACACGTCGAGAACCTGCGAGGCAAGACGCCGGTCGAGGCGCCGTACGGGGGCACCATCGTCGAATGGATCGTCGAAGACGGCGACCTCGTCTCCCCAGGTCAGCCGTTGGTACGGCTGCACCCCGAAAGCGAGTGACCATGACCGCACAGATCCGCACCGGAACAGGCGCCGCCCACGCCCGCATCCAGGGCATCGGGGGCTATCGACCGAGCCGCGTCGTGACCAACGAGGAGATCTGCCAGCACATCGACTCCAGCGACGAGTGGATCCGCACCCGGTCGGGGATCATCGAGCGCAAGTGGGCCGAGCCGCACGAGACCGTGCAGATGATGAGCGTCGCTGCGTCCCGGAAGGCGCTGTCGCGGGCGGGCGTCGCGCCTGGCCAGATCGACTGCGTCATCGTCGCCACGGTGTCGCACCTGCTCCAGACCCCGGCGGTGGCCACGTTGATCGCCGATGAGCTCGGCTGCACGCCGGCTGCTGCGTTCGACATCTCCGCGGCCTGCGCCGGCTTCTGCCACGGGGTCGCGCTGGCCTCCGACATGGTGCGAGCCGGAAGCGCCAAGTATGTCCTCGCGATCGGCGTCGAGCGTCTGTCGGACATCACCGACCCCACCGACCGGGGTACCGCGTTCATCTTCGCCGACGGCGCCGGCGCAGCCGTGGTCGGCCCGTCCGACGTCGAGGGCATCAGCCCCGTCGTCTGGGGCGCCGACGGGTCCAAGTTCGACCACATCCGACAGAACGAGAAGTGGAACGACGTCCTGGCGACCGAGCGACCCGAGATGCCGACGCTGCGTATGGACGGCAACCCGGTCTTCCGCTGGGCGTCGTACGAGATGGCCAAGATCGCCACCGAGGCCATGGACCGCGCGGGCGTCACCGTCGACGACCTCGACGTGTTCGTGCCGCACCAGGCCAACATGCGCATCACCGATGCGATGGCCCGCGCACTGAAACTGCCCAAGGACGTCGTGATCGCGCGCGACATCGCCTACCAGGGCAACACCTCAGCCGCCTCGATCCCCCTCGCCACCGAGGCGCTGCTCGAGTCGGGCGAAGCCAAGTCCGGTGACCTCGCGCTGTTCATCGCCTTCGGCGCGGGACTCGCGTACGCCGCCCAGGTGGTCACGCTGCCGTGACACCTCCGGTCAGCGGCCACCACCACGAGTTTCCGCAGCGTCGCTGCGGACGCCCCCGACCCGTCGGGGACCACCCTGCATCATCACGACCCCAACCACGAAGGAGCCACACCCATGGCCAGCACTGAGGAGATCCGCGCCGGTCTCGCCGAGATCGTCAACGAAGTCGCGGGCATCCCGGCCGAAGACGTCCAGCTCGACAAGTCGTTCACCGACGACCTCGATGTGGACTCTTTGTCGATGGTCGAGGTGGTCGTCGCCGCCGAGGAGAACTTCGGCGTCAAGATCCCCGACGACGAGGTCAAGAACCTCAAGACCGTCGGCGACGCCGTCGCATATATCGAGAACGCCCAGAACTCCTGAATCACCCACCGACATGTCAGGCGGATGGTTTGCAGTGGCGACTCGCGAGACTCATCGCGACGGTCCACTTGCGGCCATCCGACTGACCGGTCGGCCGAAAACTACGAGGTGACCACCTGATGACTTCCCAGCGCGTCGTCGTAACCGGACTTGGTGCGACGTCCCCTGTCGGAGGTGACGTGCCCACGACCTGGGCCGCCCTGCTGGCAGGAACTTCCGGAGTACGCCCCCTCACCGAGGACTGGGTCGAGCCGCTGCCGGTGCACATCGCCGCGCGTGTCGCGGTCGAGCCGATCGAGGTGCTCGACCGTGTCAAGGCACGCCGTCTCGACAGGTCCGGGCAGTTCGCACTGGTCGCGGCCCTGGAGGCCTGGCGCGACTCCGGGCTGGCCGAGGCCGCAGAGTCCGGCGACGTCGACGGTGAGCGTCTCGGCGTCGCGATGGCGTCCGGCATCGGTGGCGTGACCACCCTGCTCGCCAACTACGACTTGCTGCTGGAGAAGGGGCCGCGACGCGTCTCGCCGCTGGCGATCCCGATGCTCATGCCCAACAGTCCGGCCGCCAACATCGGTCTGGCCATCGGCGCCAAAGCCGGTGTCCACACGCCCGTCTCGGCGTGCGCCTCCGGCAACGAAGCCATCGCCCAGGGGATCGACATGATCCGGCTCGGACGTGCCGACGTCGTGGTCGTGGGTGGCACGGAGGCGGCGATCCACCCGCTGCCTCTCGCGGCGTTCTCCCAGATGATGGCGTTGTCCAAACGCAACGACGATCCCGAGAAGGCCTCCCGCCCCTGGGACATCGACCGGGACGGCTTCGTGCTCGGTGAGGGCAGCGCGGCGCTGGTCATCGAGAGCGCCGAGCACGCCGAGCGTCGCGGCGCACGGGTCTACGCCGAGGTCACCGGCGCCGGCGTCACCGCCGACTCGCACGACATCGCACAGCCTGATCCCGCAGGTCTGGGAGCCACGCGAGCGATGAAACAGGCCCTGACGGTCAGCGGCTTCACCGCTCGGGATGTCGTCCACATCAACGCCCACGCGACATCGACTCCCCAAGGAGACGTGGCCGAGTGCATGGCCATCACCAACGCGCTGGGCGGCGAGATCGACCACGTCGTCGTGACTTCGACGAAGTCGATGACCGGGCACCTGCTCGGTGCGGCGGGGGCCCTCGAGTCCGTGGCCACGGTGCTCGCACTCCACCACCGCGTCGTACCTCCGACGATCAACCTCGACAACCTCGACCCGAGCGTCAAGCTCGATGTCGCCACCGAGCAGCGCACGCTGCCCGCCGGTGACATCGCGGCGCTGAACAACTCCTTCGGCTTCGGCGGCCACAACGTCGCCATCGCCTTCCGCTCCGTTTAAGGGGTCACCATGACCACGACCGACAACGCTCCCGCCAACGCTCCGCAGCAGGCCGGTCCGCCGGCGCAGGCGACGCCGGAGCAGAAGGCGCCGAAGCTGCCTCGCGACCAGGACCCGCGCAACCCGAACAAGCGGCTCGCCGCGCTGTTCGACGAGGGCACCCTGGAGCTGATCAGCGCCGACGACGACTCGGGCATGCTCGCCGCGGTCGGCATGATCGACAGCGTCCGCACCGTGGCGTTCTGCTCCGATGCGACCACCATGGGTGGAGCGATGGGCAACGAGGGCTGCAAGGTCGTGGTCAACGCCTACCAACGCGCGATGGCCGACCGGCTCCCGATCGTCGGCCTGTGGCACTCCGGCGGCGCCCGGCTGGCCGAGGGCGTGTTGTCGTTGCACGCGGTGGGGCTGATCTTCCAGGCCATGACGAAGGCGTCGGGCAAGATCCCCCAGATCTCCGTCGTGCTCGGCCCCGCTGCCGGTGGCGCGGCGTACGGTCCGGCGTTGACCGACGTGGTCATCCTCGGCCCGGAGGGGCGCATCTTCGTGACCGGCCCCGACGTCGTACGGTCCGTGACCGGCGAGGACGTCGACATGCTCCGTCTCGGTGGACCTGAGCCGCACGGTCGCCGCTCCGGCGTCGTCCATGTGCTGGCCGAGTCCGAGGCGCACGCGCTCGGGGAGGCGCGCCGGCTCGTGTGCCTGCTCGGAGACCAGCGCACGTTGGACGTCGGTGCCGTGGAGGACGTCGACCTGTCCGACCAGATGCCGGAGTCGAAGAAGCGTGCCTACGACGTGCACCCGTTCGTGGCGACGCTGCTCGATGCCGACTCGATGCTCGAGCTGCACCACAAGTGGGCGCCCAACATCGTGACTGCGCTGGGCCGCTTCGGCGGTCGCACGGTCGGCGTCATCGCCAACAACCCGCTACGGCTGGGTGGGTGTCTCGACTCGCCCTCCGCCGAGAAGGCGGCGCGCTTCGTCCGGATGTGCGACGCGTACGGCGTGCCGTTGATCGTCGTCGTCGACGTGCCGGGCTACCTGCCCGGTGTCGGCCAGGAGTGGGACGGCGTCGTACGCCGTGGGGCGAAGCTGCTGCATGCCTTCGGCGAGGCGCAGGTACCTCGGGTGACGTTGGTGACCCGCAAGGCGTACGGCGGCGCCTACATCGCGATGAACGCCCGCTCGCTCGGCGCGACCAGGGTGTTCGCGTGGCCCGGCGCCGAGGTTGCGGTGATGGGCGCGATCGCCGCGGTCCGAGTCCTCCACCGGCGCAAGATCGCCGCGGTGGCGGCTGATCTGCGGCCGACGGTCGAGGCCGAGCTGGCGGCGGAGCACGAGAAGATCGCTGGCGGAGTGGAGAAGGCGGTCGAGATCGGCGTCATCGATGAAGTGGTCGAGCCGGCAGCGACCCGTTCCGCTCTTGCCGCTGCCCTGGCCGCCGCAGACACCAGCTCCCGCGGCCACCACGGCAACATCCCCCTCTAGTTTCGTTGACCCGCGGGTTCTTGACCCTTGACCCGCGGGTTCTTGACCCTTGACCCGCGGGTTCTTGACCCTTGACCCGCGGGTTCCTGACCCTTGACCCGCGGGTTCTTGACCCTTCACCGCGGGTCTTAACACACCACAACCCGCGGCTCAACACACCACAACCCGCGGCTCAACACAACGGTCAGACGACGTGGTGGAGCCAGCGGACGGGGGCGCCGTCGCCGGCGTGGCGGAAGGGCTCGAGCGCCTCGTCCCACGCCTTGCCGAGCAGCTTGTCGATCTCGACGAGCAGCGGGAGGTCTCCGATGGCCGACTTCACCACCGCGGCCTTCAACCGGTCCTCCGGGATCATGATGTCGCCGTGCAGGCCGGTCACCGCGTGGAAGAGGCCGAGCTCGGGCGTGCACGAGTAGCGTGCACCCTCACTCGTCGACGTCGCGTCCTCGGTGACCTCGAACAGCAGCTTCTGCCAGCCGCGTAGGGCAGAGGCGATCTTGGCGCCTGTGCCCACCGGTCCGCTCCACGAGTACTCCGCCCGGTAGGTCCCGGCCCGGGCAGGCTGGGGGGTCCAGGACAGGTCGACGCCCACGCCGAGAACGCCGCCGACCGCCCACTCGATGTGCGGGCACAGCGCCGACGGCGATGCATGAACGAACAGGACTCCTCGGGCCACTGCGGCCGCTGAGCCTTCCGTGTGTGTACTCCGGTTCACCGATCCTCCTCAAGGCTCGAGCGTCGCCTTCCCCAGCTAGCTCGACTCACGAGGATCTTGTGAACTCAGGCTTCATTGTGCCTCATTCGTCCCACCGGCACCACATCTTCGGCACCTCGGAGCGATGCGCGTGTCGCAAACCGCGACAACCGACGCGAAGGCGTCAGGGCCAGCGAGCTGCGACGCTCAGTCCCGCCCCGGTCGACAGCAGCGCCAGCACCACCAGCACCCCCATGTACTCGGAGGTGGCGTCGCCGCGCCGCGTCACGTAGCTGATCTGCTTCCCCACGGAGGAGTACGCCTGCACGAGGTCCTTCGGTGTTTCCGCGACGTACGCACGGCCGCCGCTGATCTGCGCTACCTCCTGAAGCTGCCCTATCTCGACGGGCACGGCGATGGTCTGGCCCTGCGTCGTGATCGTGGCCGTCGGCGTCCCGAGCGCGACCGTGTAGATCGGGATGCGGTCGGCCTTGGCCGCCTCCGCTGCCGCCACCTGCGAGCGTCCGATCGTCCGTGCGCCGTCACTGATGAGCACCATGAACGCCGGCGGCTTCGTGTCGTTCTGCTGCCCGATGGAGGCGAGGTCCTGCTCGATCACGGCCAGCGCGCTGTAGATGCCCTCGCCCGTGGCTGTGTACTCCGACAGCGACAGCCCCTCGACCGCCCGGACCGCGGCTTCGTGGTCCTTCGTCGGCGGGATCTCGACATTGGCCACCCGTGAGAAGCTGACGATCCCCACCTTGAAGTTGGGCGGCAGCTGCTGGATGAAGTCCTTGGCCGTCTGTTTGGCGGCACCGATGCGGTCCGGCGGCACGTCGGCCGCCGACATCGACAGCGACGTGTCGATCGTCAACACGACGGTCACCTGGCTGTCGAGGCTGAGTGGCACCTGGAGGACCTTCGTGGGTCGGGCGAAGAGCACGATCCCGAACGCCAGCATGAGCAGGGCCAGCACCACCGCAACCTGCTGCACCCAGTTGACCTGCCGTTTGACGACGACGTCGATGAGGGCGACGTTCGTGAAGCGCACCGCCAGCCGACTCTTGCGCCGTTGCAGCACGACGTAGACGGCGACGAGCAGCGGCACGATGAGCAGGAACCACAGCCGCCCCGGCGCCAGGTAGTCGGCAGTGTCGAAGAAGTTCATCGGCGTACGCCGACCCGGCGACGACGGAGGTCGGCGGCGACCCGACGATGCGTCAGCGCGAATCGCGCAAACGCCGTCAGCCACGGTTCGTCGGTGCGAAGCACGAGGTGGCCCACGCCCGTACGCCGCATGGCTCTCGCGGTGCGTTCACGTTGCTGTCGTGCCGCGACGGCGTACGCCTGCCGGACCCGACGGCTGGAGGTGCGCAGCTCACGCACCTGGCCGGTCTCCGCGTCCCGAAGCAGGATCGTGCCGACGTCGGGGATATCGAGCTCGCGTGGGTCGATGATCTCCACGGCGATCACGTGGTGCCGGCTGGCGAGCTGTCGCAGCGGCCGCTCCCAGCTCGGCGGTCGGTCCAGGTCGTCGGTGGCACCGTCGCTGGTGTCGGCCCGCTCGAGGAAGTCGGAGACCACGACGCGCAGTCCCCGACGTCGTGGCGTCCGGGCCATCGTCTGGAGTCCCTCAGCAAGACTCATCGATGCGGCTGCGTCGCCGGCGACGGGCTCGCGCAACAGTGACCGCAGCAGAGCGAACAACGCGGGCCGTCCCGACCGCGCCGGCCATCGTCGCAGCTGACCGTCTCGCAGGACCAGCGCCCCGAACCGGTCTCCCACCCGGAACGTCAGCAAGCCCATCGTGGCCACGGCGGCGACGGCGAGATCGCGCTTCTGCAACGACGCCGTCCCGAAGTGCATCGAGGCCGACAGGTCGACCAGGCTCCAGGTCTCGAGCTCCCGGTCGGCGATGACGTCGCGGACGTGCGGGACGGTGGTGCGCGCGGTCACGGCCCAGTCCATCCGGCGTACGTCATCCTCGCCGGGCACGTAGTTGCGCGCCTCGGCGAGGTCGGTGCCGGGGCCGGGCAGCAGTCCCAGGTGGTCACCGTGCAGGAACCCGTCGAGCCGGCGGATGATCTGCAGCTCGAGTCGCCGCAGCGCTGCCTCCGGCGCGAGCTCGGACAGCGACAGCGCCGGTGCGGGGTCTGGCTGCGCCACGATCAGCGAAACTCCAACCGGTCCGAGCCGCTCCAGACGGGCTGGGGCGGGGGGATGGCCCCGACGATACGGTCGATGATGTCGCCGGGATCGACCTCGTCAGCGACAGCGTCGAAGCTCAGCACGAGCCGGTGCGCCATCACGTCCCGGGCGACACCGGCCACGTCCTGCGGGAGAACGTAGTTGCGCCCGTGGATCACGGCGATCGCTCGGGCGGCGGCGGCCAGACCCAGTGTGGCGCGCGACGAGGCGCCGATCTCGATGACGCCGTCGAGCTCGGGCAGGCGGAACTCAGCCGGAGAACGCGTGGCGAGGACCAACCGCACGATGTACTCCGAGACGAGGTTGTGGAGGAAGACGCGGTCGGCGGCCGCGCGCAGCTCGAGGATCGTGGCCGGTTCGAGCACCCCGACGGCCCGGGGCGGGTCGACACTCATCCGCCGAAGGATCTCGAATTCCTCGTGACCGCGCGGATGCTTGATGTCGACCTTGAAGAGGAAGCGGTCGCGCTGAGCCTCGGGGAGCGGGTAGACGCCCTCGGACTCGATGGGGTTCTGGGTCGCGATGACGATGAACGGCTCCGGCAGCGTAAACGTCTGGCCGCCGATCGACACCTGGTGCTCGGCCATCAGCTCGAGCATCGCCGACTGGACCTTGGCCGGCGCCCGGTTGATCTCGTCGGCGATGACGAAGTTGACGAAGACCGGACCCAGCTCGACGTCGAAGGCCTCCTTGCTGGGCCGGTAGATGCGGGTGCCGACGATGTCGGAGGGCACCAGGTCGGGCGTGAACTGGATGCGAGTGAACGAGCCTCCGACCACGTCGGCGAACGTCCGGACCGCGAGGGTCTTCGCCGTTCCCGGCACGCCTTCGAGCAGGCAGTGCCCGCGAGCGATCAGCGACACCATCAGCTGCTCGACCATGTGCTCCTGGCCGACGATGACCCGCTTGACCTCGCTGATCGACTGCTGTGTGAGCTGCGCCAGGCGGGCAAGCTCAGCGGCGCCGTTGACCGCGCCATCAGACGGGGACGCCGCAGACCCTGTGGGACGGGTCGTGCTCGTGGTCATGGCGTCCCCTCGGGTTTTGTGACGTCGTAGGCTCGTCGTGCGGACGAGGATTGCTCGTGCGAGCCAGTGTTACAGACGACTCCAAGCGCATCGACGGGCGCATGCGTGCGACCACGGCATGCGCGGTGGCGCCGGGATCAAACGGGCAGGAGGGCGATGTCGGACAGCGCGGACAGCGCGGACAGCGCGGATCGCTCGGACGCCGTCGAGGCGAGTCCGTTGCTGCGTCGCGACCCGCCTGCGCTCGGCGAGGTCGCGCTGACGGGGCGCCTCTCCACCGACCATGACGCCGGCCTCGTTTACGCCGGACGGCTGGACGACCGCGAGGTCACGGTGGTGATGCTCAGCGATGGGGCGGAGACCGACTCGTATGCCCGCGCGCGTTTCCGCGAGGCCGCCGCCACGCTGGCCGAGAGCGAGCCCACCGCTGTCGTCGCCAGCGATGACGACGACGAGCTGGCCCCGTGGGTGGCGCTGTCTGCACCCTCGCCCGCAGCCGGCCGCGGGCTGAGCCATCGGCTCCTCACAGCGGTCACGCTGGAGGACCGACCCCCCGTCGGGGTCGTCCGCGGGCCGTCCTACCGACCGCACTGGTGGCAACGGGTCGGAGTCGGACGTTGGCGGCTGTGGCCGCTGCCCTGGCCGGCCAGCTTGACGTCGGCAGGTCGCTGGACGTTCGTGGCGTCGTTCGCGCTCGCCTGCGCCATCGCGACGTTGGCCTTGTGGCTCACCGTGCAGGTCTTTCAGAACCAGCCACCACCGCCGCCCGGGCCCGGGCCTGGACCCGGCCCGCTTCCGCCGCCCACGGCCACCCCGACGCCAACGCCCAACGGCCCGGTACCGACCGGTCCGCGGGGAACGGCACCGGGGCTGCCGGTCCCGCCGATCGTGTAACCGATCGGTCAGTCGGGGCTGCGGTCGACGCCGAGCTGAGTCTCCGTCGACTCGAAGCCCAGGGCGCGATACAGCCGGATCGCCAGGTAGTCGGGGTCCGCCACCATGACCAGCGTCTGCGCGCCGAGCGTCTGGAAGCCGTACTGGCTGACGTGGTGGACGAGCGTTCCGGCCAGTCCCTGGCCGCGGGCCGCAGGGTGGGTCTCGACGTTCTGGAACCGCGCCAGCTCCTCGTCGGCCCGGACCAGACCCATGGTCGACAGCAGCCTCCCGTCCACGAAGGCACCGAACCAGGCGCCATGGCCCGCGTCGGTCAGCTGCCGTGCGGTCCGGGCTCGGGCTTCGGCGAAGACGCGGTAGCTGACTTTCTCGTGCCTCTCCTCGACGGCCACCGCGAGCTCGACGAGGTCGGCCCAGTCCTGGTCCGACGTCAGTCGGCGGTATGACGCGTCGCGGTAGGGATGCGGCGGCTCGCGGACCGACTGCGCCGTCATGACCGAGGAAACGTCTGCGTCCAGTCCCAGCTCGACGAAGCCGGCGAGGTCTGCACGCGTCCCGGCCGAGCCGTCGACGCCGATCGCGAGATGTGCAGCGTCGGGGAATGCCCCGGCGAACACGTTGAGCCACGGTTGCGCAGCTTCCGGTCCCGCCGCAGGAGGCTGGTCCAGCAGCACGAAGTTGCCCCACCAGAACGTGGGGTTGTCCGACGATCGGATCACGAGGTGGTCGCCTCGATCCTCGACCTCGGATCCGCCGTACCGGAGCAGGGCGAGGTCGGTGCGGTAGCCGAGCGAGCGCACGTCCATCGGTCGCCTCCTGGGTCTGCGGTTTCCGGGCCGGAGCGGACTCGGGGCCGCCGTCGTGTGACGGCAGTGCTACCAGGCGACGCAGAACCTGCTTCGGTGGTAGCGCGGATGTTCGACCTCGTCGAGCACCGCCACCGCGAAGTCCTCGGCACTGATCTGCTCCCCGAGCACGGTGTCGCCACCGCGGCGGTAGGTGCCACGCCGCTCCCCCGGGGCCGTGAACGGCGCCGGAGACACGTACACCCAGTCGAGGAGTGCTCCCGTGTCCTTGAGCAGCTCCAACGCGGCGAGCTGGGTCAGCGCCTCGGCGCGCGCCGCCGCCGGGTACGTGGGTGTATCGAGGAGGCGCAGGCCGGGAGCGGCGTACAAGCTGCCCGATCCGCCAACCACGATGAGCCGTCGCGACCCGACGTTCTCACCCAGGGTGGCCAGGGCGTGCAGGAAGACTTCGTGGCGTACTCCGGTGCGGCTCGGGCCGATCGCGGAGATGACCAGGTCGTGCTCGGAGGCGATGCGTGCGACGTCGTCAGCATCAGCGGCGTCTCCTGTGCGTGGCTTCGCCCCGGCGGGGACGTTGGTGATTCCGGAGCGAGTGATCGCGGTGACCTCGTGGTCGCGCGCCACTGCTTCCGCTGCGATGCGCGAGCCCATCATCCCCGACGCGCCGTACAGGGCGATCTTCACCGCGCCCCCTCTCCGTGGTGGGTCTGCCGACATCCTAGGAGGGCGCGTTCCTCGCAGGGGTGGAACCTCGAGTCCCCGGACGTGACATGATCTGTGCGGTTCAAGGGGCGGTAGCTCAGCTGGTCAGAGCAGAGGACTCATAATCCTTGGGTCGCGGGTTCGAGCCCCGCCCGCCCCACCGAAGAGTCACGCCTCGGCTGATACCCGACCAACAGGTTCCGCCGATACAAGCTGTCTGCTCGGGCGCAAGAAGGTTTCAGCGACCCTCGTGGGAGCCGTTGTCCAGCAGCAGCGTGGAGCGCCGCTCGGTGCCTCGGAGATAGGCCTCCAGGTCGCTTTCCCAACATCCGGCCGAGCACCGGCCACCGAAAGCCAGGGACAGGTCCGGCAGCCACGGTGCTCCACACGCCAGACAGGGGGGCACTCCGTCCGGTCCGGCAGTTTCTTTCATAAGGAAAATGTAAAGGTCGGCGGTACCGCACCGGTACTGCCCTTAGGTGCTAGCCCGGAGACCACCATTTCCATCAGGAGTGCGGTATGGGGCCTGCCGGCGACGCCGTGTACTGATCAACGCAGCTGGAGGTCGACGAGCTCCGGCTCATGTCTGACGTCGGCAGCGCGGGCGAGCTCGTCGAGCACGAGATGCCGCACCTCATCAGGCCCGGCCAACGTCAGCGCCTGCTTGGCGACCAACGCGCAGCGCTCGAGGTCGAGCTGCCTGACGGTCGCTTTGACGCGAGGGACGGCTGATGGCGAGACACTGAGGTGACGGATCCCGAGTCCGAGCAGCACGGGCACTGCCACCTCGTCCGAGGCTGCCTCACCGCAGACCGACACGGGGATCCGGTGGCGCGCCACCCTGCTGACGTGATCGATCAGCTGGAGCACCCCGGGATCGAGCGCGTCCGACAGCGCCGCGACGGCACCGTTGCCGCGTTCCGCCGCCATCGTGTACTGCGTCAGGTCGTTGGTCCCGATGCTCACGAAGTCGAGATGAGGCAGAAAGCTCTCGATCTTCAAAGCAGCCGCGGGGACCTCCACCATCATGCCGACGCGGAGGTCTTCCGGCACTCCGGTCGTTCCCGCCGCCTCCGCAAGGACCTGACGCGCAGCCAGCAGCTCGGAGAGCGTGGAGATCATCGGAAACATGACGCTGGTGGGAAAGTGTCGGGCGGTGGCACAGATGGCGACCAGCTGCTCGCGGAGCACATCCTTTCGGTCCAGGCTGAGTCGTATCCCGCGGTGTCCCAGAAACGGGTTCTGCTCCACCGGCATACGGAGGTAGGTGATCGGCTTGTCGCCGCCGGCATCGAGCGTCCGCAAGGTGACCCGTCGACCGCCGATACCGGCAGCGATGGCGTCGTACGCCGCCTGCTGTTCCTCGGCATCGGGAGCCTTATCCCGCTCTTGGAAGAGAATCTCGGTGCGGACGAGCCCGGCGCTGTCGGCCCCGGCGGTCAACGCCGACCGGGCGTCGGGCACCGAGCCGAGGTTCGCGCCGACCGCTACCGCGACGCCATCGCGCGAGACCGCGGGCTCCTGCGCGCTGGCCAGATGGAGCGCTCGCCGGTGGGCCAACGCCTGCGCTTGACGCTTGAAGTCCTCGATCAGCGCAGCCGGCGGGTCGATGTGCAGATCGCCGGTCCCCCCGTCGAGGATCACGGTCGTCCCCTCGGGCAGCCGGAGGACGTCACGACCTGCCCCGACCACGACGGGGATTTCCCGGGCACGAGCCAGGATCGCTGCGTGCGAGCTCGCGCTTCCTTCGGCGAGGATGACGCCGAGCACGACGTCCGGATCGAGCTCGGCGGCCTCGGTGGGCGTCAGGTCGCGCGCCACGAGGACTCCCCTGGTCTGGTGCAGCGACCTGGGTGACCCGGCCAGCCGGTGCAGCACCTGGTCAGCGACCGCACGCACATCTCCGGCCCGTTCGCGCAGGTATGGATCGGGCAGGACCGACCACTGCTGCTCGACCACGGCCAAGCACTCTGCCCAGGCCACCGCCGCCCCGACCCCGGAGTCGATTCGTTGCTCGACGTCGGCGTGGACCTCTGCATCGCCGAGCAACGACAGGTGCGCGTCGAAGATGCCGGCCTCGTCGTCCCCGAGCGCCTGCGCCGTGGTCCTGCGCACCTGTTCGATGTCGCGTTGCACGGCGCGGATGCCTTCGCCCAGGAGCCGACGCTCCTGCGCGGGCTCGCCGACGACGATCCTCTGCAGGTCGAGTGGTGCGGTCGTGGCGCGGCTGACAGGTCCGATGGCGATGCCCGGCGACGCGGGCTGTGGACCTGCCATGGCGTCAACCGCAGCGGGCAGCGGCAGGTCAGCGCTCTCCGGCTCGTCGAAACGGCGCGCCGCGAGGTCGAGCAGTTCCTCCATCGCTTGCGTGGCGCTGTCCCCGGACGCTCGTATCTCGACCTCATGTCCCTGCAGCGCGGCCAACGTTGCGACGCGGCTCAAGCTGGTGGCCGGGACAGGGCCGGCGCCGGTGGTCAGGTTGCGGAGCCGGATCGATCCGCCCAGGGAACGTGCCTGCGTGACGAGCCTGGCAGCCGGCCTGGCGTGCAAACCATGCTCGTTGGTCACGGTGAAGACGGCCACCAGCTCGTCTGTCTGCGGCGGCGTCGTCACGGCCTGCTCCACGACCGGAGCCACCAGATGGCCGAGCTTCCCGAGCAGGGCCGCCTGGGCTTCGGCCGCGATCTCCGCACGGTCGGCACCACCGGCCGCGGCGACCACGGCCACGATGAGACCCTCCACGATCGGTGCGGGTGAGAGGGTCACCCGGTCCCGGCTGGTCGGGTCGTCGAGCAGGTCGAGCGCCAGCTCAGCGCTCAGCACGGCACTGCCCAGATCCATCAGGACCACCGCGCCTGCCGGCCCGTTGACGCGTTCGATGGCTTCCTTGATGTGAAGGGCGTCGGTCCCGAAGGTGGTGTCGTCCAGGCCGGCGGCAACCTCGATCGTCACCGGAGCGCCGTGCAGCATCTCCGATGCGAGCGCGACGGCCGCGGTGGCCAGCGCTCGACTGTGTGAGACCACGACGATGCCGACGCCGGTGACGTCGGGGCCGTCCTCTTCGGGGCCTCCGGTCTCGGGCTGAACGTGTGCCATCAGGCCTGTTCTCCTCTCGTGCTGCGCCGTCGCGTCAGATGCGCGGCACCGGGGATGGTTCAGAAGGCTGATTCGGTGGCCGCTCGGAGCAGCAGGCCGACCGTGGTGGCACCGGGGTCCTGGTGGCCGACGCTGCGCTCGCCGAGGTAGCTGGCGCGACCCTTGCGAGCCAGCATCGGCGTGGTCGCATCGCGGCCTGCCTCAGCGGCATCCCTCGCCCGCGCCAATGCCACCGCCAGCGATCGGTCATCCGAGAGGGCGGTTTCGAGCGCCTCGGTAGAAGGAGCGAGAGCGTCGAACATCGTCTTGTCGCCAGGCTCAGCCTTACCCCGCGCGACCACACCCTCGAGGCCTGCGCGCAGCGCTGCGGCGAACTGCTCAGCGGATACGACGTCGGCATCTCCCAGGCAGCTGCCCATGCGGAGGAACAAGGTCCCCCACAGGGGCCCACTGGCGCCTCCGACGGTCGAGATCAACGTCATACCGACCCCGCTGAACAGCGCGCCGACCGTCGCCGGCTTCGTTTCGTCCAACGCGACCACAGCGGCCTGCAGACCCCGATCCATGTTCGACCCATGGTCGGCATCACCGATTGCTGCGTCGAGTTCCGTCAGGTAGTCCCGGTGCGCAGCCACAAGTTCGGCGAACTTTCGCATCCAGTCCTCGAGGACCGCCGTGGTCACGTTGTCGTTCATGCGCTCAGACTCCCCACCTGAGGGCCGGAGTGGAGACCGGTGCGTCCCACAGTGAGAGCAGCTCCTGATCCACCTTGAGGAGGGTGACCGACGTACCGGCCATCTCCAGGGAGGTGATGTAGGAGCCCACCAGTGAGCGAGCGACGCGGACGCCGTGCGCTCCGAGGATCTTGTTCACCTCGTTGTACATGACGTACAGCTCGATGAGCGGAGTCCCGCCGAGCCCGTTCACGAACGCGATCACGTCGTCTCCTGAGGAGAACGGCAGGTCGGCCAGGATCGGCTCCACCAACAGTGCCGCGATCTCCTTGGCAGGAGCCAGCGGCAACCGCTGCCGGCCAGGCTCACCATGGATGCCGACACCGAGCTCCATCTCGTTCTCACCGAGATCGAAGGTCGGCTTGCCGGCGGCCGGCACGGTGCACGACGTGAGCGCGACGCCCATGCTCCGTCCGTTCGCGTTGACCGCGCGCGCCACGTCCGCGACCTCGGCCAGCGAGCGGTTCTGCTCTGCTGCGGCTCCGGCGATCTTTTCCAGGAGCACGGTGACGCCGACTCCGCGTCGGCCGGCCGTGTAGAGACTGTCCTGGACTGCGACATCGTCATCCGTGACAACGGCGACGACCTCGATACCCGAGTCCGCAGCGGCGAGCTCCGAAGCCATCTCGAAGTTCATCACGTCGCCCGTGTAGTTCTTCACCACGTGCAGGACTCCGGCGCCACCGTCCACGAGCTTGGTCGCGGCGAGCATCTGGTCCGGAACCGGCGAGGTGAAGACCTCTCCGGCACAAGCGGCATCGAGCATGCCGACGCCGACGAAGCCTCCGTGCAGCGGCTCATGGCCTGAACCGCCTCCGGAGATGATGCCGACCTTGCCGGGCCGGGGTGCATCGCCGCGATGGATGATTTTGTTGTCGTGGTCGACCTTGAGGTTGGCGTGGGCCGCTTCGATTCCGAGCAAGGCATCGGACACCACATCGTTCGGGTCGTTGATCAGTTTCTTCATGGGATTCCCTTCGTCGAGGTCGTTGAGTGAGTTCAGACGGAACTGGCGTCGCGAGCGAGCACGGCTTCGGGATCCCCCAGGTCCACCCCGGGTCCGGCAGTCACGTTGTCCGCAGGAGTTCTCGTCATCAACCCGTAGAGCAGCGCTGCCGCTACCCCGGCCAAGAGCTCGGCAATGACGTAGACGGGCAGCTGCTCCCACTGGATCGAGCCACCGGCGATCTGCTGTACCAACATCGGGCCGACTGTGCGGGCCGGGTTGATCGACGCCCCTGTCGCAGGAGCGACGGGGATGATGGCGGCGAACACGACCAGGCCGATAGCGACGCCCGCGAAGCCGGCAGCGGCCTTCCGGTGAATGACTCCGAAGATCGTGAAGACCAGGATGAAGGTCCCGACGAACTCAGCCGTGAAGGCCTGCACCCAGCTGATGTCCCCGTAGGCGGCGACGCCCAGGCCGACGTCGCTGGCCTTCATGCCGAGGACGCCGATGATCGCGGAGGCACCGAGGATGGCGCCCGCAACCTGCGCGGCCAGGTACGCCGGCACCTGCGACCACGGGAACTTGCCCGAGGCTGCCAGGCCCACCGTCACGGCCGGGTTGATGTGATTGCCCCCGACGTGACCCAGGGCGTAGACCGTCGCCACGACGATGGTGCCGAAGGCGAGCGAGATCATCCCGAGGTCGGCCATCGTGAAGGGTGCGTCCCCGTTGACGATCAAGGTGGCAGGTACGGCCCCGACACCGACGAACACCAGAAAGGCCGTCCCGATGAATTCCGCGGCCATCCGTTGGTACAAAGTTGTCTCGTCCAACATGAGCAGATCCTCCTCAGACCTGAAAGCCATTCGATAATGTCGAATGTGTCGTGGAGGTTACGCCCGTGCTTCACTAGTGCGCAAGGGTCTTCGCGCAAAAATGCTTCACCCGTGCTAGGGAGAAATCGTGATTCAGTCCGTCGACCGCGCAATTCGCATCCTGACGGCGCTGCAGGGCGCGCGACGGCTGAGCCTTTCCGAGCTAGCCAGCCGGCTGGAGCTCGCACCGTCGACGACGCACGGAATCGTCAAGACGCTGGTGGAGCACGGCATGGTGGTCCAGGAGCACGGGTCCACCCGCTACCAGCTGGGACCGGCCGTGCTGCGTCTGGGCAACGTATACCTCGACACTCTCGAGCTCCGCTCGAAGGCCATTCCCTGGGCAGAGGACTTGGCTCGACGCACCGGATTGTCCGTTCGCACGGGAGTGCTGCTCATCGACGACGTCGTCATCATCCACCACGAACCGCGACCCGACGGCAGCCGGCAGATGCCCGAGGTGGGCATCGTCATCCCCGTTCACGCCAGTGCGCTCGGCAAGGCGTTGCTCGCGTTCCTCCCAGAGGAGCGTGACCGGGTGCTGACGTCGGGGCAGCTCCGCAGCATGACCGGCGAAACGCTCACGACCCCCGGCGCCTTGCGAGGGCAGCTGGCCGAGGTTCGGTCGACGGGATACGCCACCGAGCAGGACGAGGCGGTCATCGGCGAGAGCGGGCTCGCCAGCCCGGTCTTCGACGCGACGGGAACGGCCGTGGGCGCGATCGCTGTGGTGATCCCCTCGGGCAACTCGTTGACGAGTGGCGACGTACGAGACGCCGTACGGGAAACCGCGAGGGCGATCTCACGAGAGCTCGGGGCCGCCACCTGGCCACCCCGGCTGGCCGACGAGTAACCGAACCTGTCGACGGGTTCAGCTTCACCGGTCTTGCAACCGGAGGGGGAACGGCCTCGCGCTGGGGTCAGCGACGGGACAGAGACTCGACGGATTCCAGCTTGAAGACGAGCTCCTGTTCGTACGACGACACCCACAGCGCGTCGGCAAAGCTGATGAAGTCACCGCCGCTGATGCGCCCAGGGCGGCTGACCGTCTGCACCAGCTGGCCGGATGACGTGTCGATGCGCGCCAGGAAGGGCGAGGTCCGCCACCCCGTGCGCACCCACAGAGCGTCGTCGATCAGGCGGAGGTTGCAGGACAACCCGGCCGCCATCAGTTGGAGCGTCGTCACCGTCATCGAGGCTACGTCGACCTGGGCAATCCCCTTCTTGGTGCAGACCCACACCGACTCGGTACTCGCGGTCAGCGCAGCGGCCTGCTGCAACCCGCCGACCCTTCCCGTCACCTTGCCCCCGTCGAGGTCGACCCGCAGGACGACTCCGTCATACGGACAGGCCACCCACAACGTCGCCCGGACGGGTTGGTCGGCGACGTCCGTGCAGAACACGCCCAGAGGAACGGTCCGGCTGGCTCGGTTGGTTCTTTCCGAGATGCCGACGAGCTGATCGCCGTCACCGGTGAGCACCCAGATGCGCCCGTCGTACGTCGGGAGCCGGCCCTGCTCGTTGACCTTGGGTATGTCGAGGATTGCCGAGACCTGGTTCGTCTGCGGGTCGATGCGGGCGATCTTGCCGGGCGCAGCGCAACCCCAGATGGCATGGTCGCTGACACCGAGCCCCTGGCAGACCGGCTCGGCAAAGACGCCAGGATCGATCGTCGCCAGCACGGTCCCGTCAGGAGCGAGCCGGACCACCACATTGTTGTCCCGCTTGACCCAGAGGGAACCGAAGCCGACAGTCATCCAGTCGGGCCCTCCGCCGCCCTTCAGCGAGACCTGGCGCTCCACCACACGTTCAAGGGGCACCGAGCTGGTCTTGTCGGCAGCGGGGAACGTCGTCGCTGGCGCCGGGACAGTCGTCGATTCCGTCGAACCGGTGGGCGTCGTCGGCCGGCTGCTGGACGTGGACGAAGTCGGTCCCGGGGCAGCACGATCGGATGAGGAGCACGAGGCGAGCGTCAACGTCACCGCCACGACAACGAAGCCGCGCCCCCAGCTCAGCACACGCGTGAGATGTCTGTCGGCCACGGCGATCTCCTCCCGGACTTTGGGCGAGTGTAAAGCGCATGTCCAGCCCTGGCACGGGGCGACGAACCGGCCGCCAACCGTATGCCGCCGCACGACGATCCGGCCGCCAACCGTATGCCGCCGCACGACGATCCGGCCGCCAACCGTATGCCGTGGGCATACGGTTGGCGCATCGCCGCCGGCGCACCCCCGCGGAAGACTGATTGCAGCCACCGAGCGAGGCGACATGAACGAGTCAGCACACAGGTTTCCCGACCCGGACGTCGTGATGACACACATCCTGGTCGTCAGCGATCTGGAGAGGTCACGATCCTGGTGGGTCGACGTCCTCGGCGCCGCGCCCTACCGCGAGTACGGCGGCACCAGCGCGGTCCTGACGTTCGCGGGCACGTGGATCCTCCTGGTCACGGGCGGTGACCCGACTGCCGACAAACCCACGGTCACCTTCGCCGCACCGCCCGATCCCGACCAGGTGAGTCACGCCATGACACTGCGCGTCAGTGACTGTCGCACGGTATACGAGACCCTGCTGGCCAGAGGGGCGAGCTTCCTGACGCCGCCACACGACTGGGGCGCTGAGATACGTGCGTTCATGCGCGATCCGGACGGACACCTGGTCGAGATCTCCGAGGCCGTGCCCGGCTGACTCAACCGCCCTCGCCGGCCCGCGACCGGATGCCCTCGAGTCGGTCGCGCGTTTCTGCCACCATCGACGCCTCCGACAGGTCGGACCACCCCAGGACGCAGTCAGCGCTCTCGCTGAAGAAGGCATCGATGGTCTCGAGCAGCTGCGTGGTCACATCGATCGCGAGCGTGACGACCGGCAGCCGCTCCGGAAACACCGGCCGCCCGTGGAGCTCCAATCGCTGTCCAGGACCGCTCAGACCCTGCTCCAGCATGTCCAGCGGACCACCGTCAGCCAGGTAGTCATCCACGAAGCCACGCATCTCCGCCAGCATCGACCGGGCCTTGTCCGCCGTCACCCGCATCGAGGCGACGAGCTGGTCACCGCTCCCCTGGTCGCCGAAGAAGACCCGGAGCGCGCCCTCGACCTGGAAGTGCGGCTCCTCCGGCTCCGTGTCCAGCCAGGCGCTGAGCGCGGCCCGCCCGGCCTCGGTGATCGAGTACCGCTTGCGTGACCGCTCGCCGGCCGGCTCCTGCTCGACAGTGGCCCAGCCCAGCTCGACGAGACGCTTCTGCTCCCGGTACAGGTGTCCCTCGGAGGCAGGCCACACGAACCGGAGGCTGCGGCGTACCTGCTGGGTGAGCTCGTAGCCGGTCAGCGGGCGGACCGCCAGCATGCCGAGCAGACCGTAGGTGATGGGCGACGTGGACACATTCACCAGACTACTCGCAATGCGAGCAATTCCGGAGTAGGCTTCCCGAAACCAGCCGGTGAAGGAGCCATCGATGGGCATCGGAAAACTGCGTACTGCCGTGATCGACGTGAACGACCTCGCGATCGCGGAGGCGTTCTGGTCAGAGCTCACCGGCCTGCCGGTCATCGAGTCGGTTTACCCGGGCCGGTACTCCTACCTCGGGCAGGCCGACCCCTGGCAGCACGAACTGATCCTGCACCGTGTCTCGACCGGTAAGGGCGAGGCCGCCAACCGCGCTCACGTCGACATCGGCGTACGCGACATCGACCAGGCCATCCCCCGGATCGAGGCCATCGGCGGCCGACTCAAGAAGCCGCCGACCCTCTACCCGCGGCCGGACTCCTACCCGGGCGAGTCCGTGTCGATCGACTGGGCGGTGATGCAGGATCCGTTCGGAAACGAGTTCTGCCTCGTCACGATCCTGACCCAGGAAGAGATCGATGCGGTCGACACGGCCGCTGCCACCGGCACCGGCGACGACCAGCATTGGCGCACCGTCGTCGGCCACGTTCGTCATCGATGACGAGAACCAACGATCACACCTTCACGAGAAAGCCGCAGACATGGGAACGTCGATCAGCAACCTGCCCGTCGAAGTCGACCAGGGCGACCTCCAGACCCGGTACGTCGAACTCGGCGAGATGGCGATCCGCCACGCCAGGGTTCCGGCAGGTACCGACCTGACCCCGGTCCTCCACGGGCTCCCTGGCGACCGCTGCCCGAGCCCGCACTGGGGCATCGTGCTCGAGGGCTCCATCACAATGGTTCACGCGGACGGCTCCGAGGAGGTGGCCTGCGCCGGCGAGGTCTACCACTGGCCGGCCGGGCATACAGCACACACCGACCAGGACGTGGTGTTTCTCGAGGTAGGTCCGGTAGGACCGATGCGAGAGTTCAGCGATCACGCGCGCCGACTTCTCGGCTGATCCGCCGACCCGCGGAACTTCGATGGCGGCCCCCAGCGCACATGGCTCGACACTGGGGTCCTCAACCATCGATACTCCGCGGGGTCTCGACGGTTGTCCTGACACCGTACCCCGTGGGAGCTTCACTACACAGGTCGTGAAGGACGATCGACCACGCGCGGCTTCGACGCCTCAGGCGTACCGCGACGAGGGACCGCGATAGTACGGCAGGTTCAGCATGAGAAGACCCGCCACAGCCAGCAGCCCCTCACCGATCAGCACCTTGGCCAGCACCGACTCGAGCTTGTCCTTCTCCGCGCCGCAGGGCGTCACGGACATCGCTGCTGCACGGAAGGCCGACGCGGCGTACGTACCGTCGAACGACAGCACGTTCCGGGGCTCGAGGTCGCGCATGCTGAACCGCAGCTCGGCGGGATCCGGCATCCGCGTCGTCGCCACGACGAGCACCAGGTCGGCCCGGGGTGAGATCGGGCGCGCCAGCTCCTGACGCACCGTCATCCCCGGGGGGGCGACCCCGATGGTGATGGGGTCGTCGGCCGACGCCTCACCCAGCGCAGACCAGAGCAGCACCTGCGGGGCGTCCTTCGTCGCCGCCCGACTGACGGCTACGCGCTGGATACCCTCCCCCCGACAGGGTGCATAGACGACCTCAGGAGCCGCCGGTTGTGTGTCGGTGAGCGTGACGCCGGCCCTCGGCTGCGGCTTGTCGCCGTGCAGGATGAACAGCAGACCGATGACGGGCACCAGCACCAGCTGCGCAACCAGGGCGACGCCCAGCACCTTCTGCCAGCGTGGGCGTAGCGGGTCAGCGACCTCGACAGGACCATCTCCGGCGAGGTCACTCCACCCCGGACGCCAGTACCGGAACTCATGGCGACCGGTCGGGTCTGGGTACCATCCCGCTGCTTGCACGAGAGAACGGTAGGGCCTCCGGCTGAGCACCGGCTGAGTCGCCCCTCCGACGGCACCTCGGGACAGGAGCGCCGCCGGCCGAGATGCACTCAACCCTTCGGACGATCTTTGCCCAAAAACGTGACAATGCGTCCCGCGGGAGGCATAGTCGGGGCTGCCGGGCTCTCACCCGACAAAGGCAAACCCGTCGCGAGGCGGGGACGCAAAACCAGGGGCCTCTCGTAGGTCGCCCAGTTACCGAAAGAGACTCCGATGAGCTTCTCACTCGCGGTGGTGCACCGCGACGTCGGCTTTCCTGTCCGCCGACCGTTGCGTTCTGCGCATTCTCTCTTTCCGTACGCCGCTCGAGCCTTCCTGCTGGCCCGTGAGGTCGTACGTCAAGGCAGTGCTCCACGCTGCCAGAACCAGGGGGTGGACGTCTCCTGGTCGAGGATCGGTTGCACCGAGATCGTCAACCTCGTCACCTAGTTCCACCCCGACCCGCTCCCCCCCAGCGGGGCAACGAGCGTCGCAGGTCTTTGTCCCAGGACCTACGGCGCTCGTTGCACGTCCAAGGCCGGTTGGCCGCCGACACCGGCCAGGAAGACCGCTGCCTGGCTGCTAAAGTCGAGCCCGCCCAGGCGCCCAAGACCCGTGAAGTAGGACACCATCTCGTCACGTTCGTTGTCCGACCAACAACCCATGGCTGCCGACCCGACGGTCACCCGCCGCCGCGACTTCGGCTGGATCATCGGCATCTGGGTCCTCGTTGCGGCGTTCGCGACCGTCACGGCCCTGCGGTCCTACCAGGTCGACATCCCCCTCCGCGACCCCCGCGCACTGCTGTTCCAACGCCGACTGCTGGGCTCTGCGTTCTTCTTCGCCGTCCTCGCGTTGATCGACGCATCGGTGCGCGTAGGACGACGCGGGTGGAGCGTTCGCAAGGCCGGAACGATGCTGCGCAGCCGCTGGCCGCTGTCGCGGCTCGCGTTGGCTCTGAGCGGCCTGCTGGCCTACCACATCGTCTACCTCTGCTACCGCAACCTGAAGAGCTGGGACGTCTTCAACACCCCGCTGGACCATGACCTGCTCCGCATCGACTCGTGGCTCTTCTTCGGACACAGCCCGGCCGTGCTGCTGCACGACCTGCTCGGGCGCGACCTCGCCGCCCACGTGCTCGCGGCGATCTACGAATCCTTCCCCAACCTGGTCTCGGTCACGTTCGTCGCCGCCCTCGTCTTCGCGAACCGGTTGCGCGATGGATTCGTCTTCGTGGTGGCGGCGATGTGGGTATGGATCCTCGGTGTCGCGTCCTACTACCTCGTGCCCTCCCTCGGCCCGTTCGCATCCGCACCGCACGAGTTCGCGCAGCTGGCGCAGACGTCGATCAGCTCCACCCAGGACACGTATCTGCTGCAACGCACCAACCTGCTCGCGGATCCGTCCCGGCCGACGGGGTTCGCGAGCATCTCAGCCTTCGCCAGCCTGCACGTCGGCTACACGTTCATGGTGCTGCTGATGCTGCGGTACTACGGCCTGCGGTTGTTGGCCCACGCCGTGACGGTCTTCCTCGTCGCCACGATGCTCGCCACCATCTACTTCGGCTGGCACTTCGTCACCGATGACGTCGCGGGCCTGCTGCTCGCCTACATCGCCGTCCAGCTGGCGAAGCTGATGGTCTACCCGAAGGGACGACCGGACGCGACACCAGCCGTCAGCGAGACACCCACCACCGACGCGCTCGGGCCAGCGTCGACGTGACCTGCCGCGACCGCGGCGCGGCGAGTCGGCGCATCGTGTGGTCGATGCTCGCGTTCCAGATGCCGTCGGAGTACGTCGGGTAGGGGTGTGTGGCGCTGGTCAGGTCTCGGGCGCGCAGACCGTGGCGGACTGCGACGACGACTTCGCCCAAGGACTCACCAGCACGGGGTCCGACGATCGTGGCGCCGACCACGCGCCCCTTGGCGTCGAGGACGAGTCGGGAGAACCCGACGGTGCGTCCGTCGGCCTGCGCTCGATCGAGATGGGCGTGTTGTTTCGTGATCACCGAGAACCCTTCGCGTTCGGCTGCGGTCCCGGTCACCCCCACGGCGGCGACTTCGGGCTGCGTGAAGGTGACCCTCGCCGGCTCGGCCTCGTCGATGGTGCGCCGCAGACCCAGCACCGCGTTCGTCGCCGCGATGCTGCCGTGCACGCCGGCCGTGTGGGTGAAGCGCGAGAATGCCGTCACGTCCCCCGCAGCCCAGATGTGAGGGTTGCTCGTCTGCAACCGGTCGCTGACGGCGACGTAGCCTGAGCCGTCAACGGCGACATCGACGAAGTCCAGTCCGAGATCCGCGGTACGCGGCCGTCGCCCGACGGCGAGCAGCACGTCGTCGAACTCGACGAGCGTCCCGTCAGCCAAACGCACCGTGCCTGACCCCGCCGCCGTCACGAAGTCCACGGCCTCGGACCCGGTGAGGACCGTGACACCGTCCTCGCGCAGTTGTCGGGTGACCAACTCCGCAGCTTCGGGATCCTCGCCCTGGAGCAGCCGCGGACCAGTCTCGATGAGAGTCACCTGCGAGCCAAGCCGCGCAAATGCCTGCCCGAGCTCGCAGCCGGTGGTGCCCCCTCCCAGCACGACGAGACGGACCGGCAGCCGCTCGAGGTCCCAGACAGTCTCACTGGTCAGCGGCTGCATCTCCTCGAGACCACGAATCGGCGGCACGACCGGCTGAGCCCCCGTGGCCACCAGCGCCTGGCTGAAGCGAACCTCGTCAGCACCGATGACGGCGGTGCCGGGTCCGGTGAACCGGGCCGCACCGGCGACCAGCTCCACCCCGGCCGCGCGCAGCGTCTCGGGCGAGTCATCGGGTTCGATCGCAGCGATCGCGCTGTGCACGTGGGACATCACGGCGGCGAAGTCGACGTTCACGGCCTCGACCTGGATGCCGAGTCGACCCGCCGTCCGAGCATCGGCCGCGGCATGGGCCGCAGCCAGCAGGGCCTTGCTCGGAACGCACCCCGTCCAGAGGCAGTCGCCACCGGGCTGGTCCTGCTCGACCATCAGCACCCGGGCACCGAGGCCGACCGCCGTCTTGGCAGCGATGATTCCGGCGGTCCCACCTCCGACGACCAGGAGGTCCCACTCGCGATTGCTCGGACTCGTCGAGGGCGAGCTGGTGGACAAGATCATGTGGCCTCCCGTGCGATCAGCGTCAGAATTGCCTCCCAGCGGGTGAGGAGCGCGCCCAGGTGCGCGGTCCCGTCGAGCTCGGTCAGCGAGGCGCCCGGGATGCGTTCGGCGAGCCAGCGACCGTTGCGGACGGGGTGGTTGCGGTCCAGCGCGCCGTACCAGAGCGAGGTCGGGCACGTCACCGCCTCCGGGCGGAACTCCCAGGTCCGGAACGTCACGGCCGCATCGCGCAGGTAGCCGTCCGGCTGCTCGAGCGCCTCGCGCACGGACTCAGCCAGCTCCGCGTCGGAGAGGGACACCAGCAGCGACGCGTCGACCGGATCGATGCCGACCCTCCAGCGGCGGATGAGCGCACGGTCGTCGGGGTCACGCGGGTCGAGGTGATCGACGTAGTCTTCGAAGTCCGGCCGCATCACGGCCACTGCCTCGGCCACACTGCCCGTCGACAGCCTGGTGAAGAAGTCCTGCTCGTCGGCGGTCAGGTCGTCACGGTGCCACGGCGGATCCATCTCGACGATCATGCCCGGGGCGGACACGAGGGCTAGCGACCGCACTCGGTCCGGGTGGCGAGCGGCGCATGCGAGCGCGTAGGGCCCGCCGACCGACATGCCGAGCGCGGCGAACCTCTCGATGCCCAGCAGGTCCGCGACGGCAACCACGTCGTCCGCCACCGAGACATGGTCGGACTCGGTCGAGGTCGAGCGTCCGTAGCCAGGCCTGTTGACCGCGACCAGGCGCAGCCCCACATCACGTGCCGCTGCGGCTCCGCTGCGAGCCGCGTGGCGGGTGTCGGGACAGCCGTGGAAGAAGAACACGGCCGACCCGCGCGGATCGCCGCCCTCCCACCACTGAGCCTGCCTGCCATCGGGCAGCGTCAGGAGGTCGTCGAGGTCGCCCATTCGTGGGAGCCTATGGCCCCGGACCGGAACGGTTTGCTCCCCACACCGAGCCGCCTTGTCGATTTCGTCAGACGAAATATAGAGTTCACTCAACGAGAAAGTGGAACAGTATCCGATCACGAGGCAGGGCGACATGACCGACCCGACTGGCGCTCTCAGCACGGAGGATCTCGCCGAGATCGACGCGCGGCTGGCCGACACCGACAGCGAGCTCTCCCGCTTGTACCCCGGGGACCAAGCCGGGCGCCAGCCCGTGCACACCGTGTACGTGCCCGGGGACCTGTTCACCGCCGGTACCGTCACGACCTGGGGGCACGAAGCCCGTGCGGCGTTGGCGGCTCATGCACCGACCAGCGCGACCCTGGCCGAGGCCACGGGCGTGGCTGACGACGCCGTCGACGCTGTCTACGACGCGGTGGTGGCCAAGCTTTCCGACGAGCCGGTCGAGGACCTGCGGGTCGACTTCGAGGACGGCTACGGTGCCCGGCCCGACGACGAGGAAGACGCCGCCGTGCTCGATGCAGCGGCGACACTGGCGGCCGCCGCGGAGTCCGGTGAGGCACCGCCCTACTACGGCATCCGGTTCAAGTGCTTCGAGCAGCCGACCCGGGCTCGCGGACTGCGGACCCTCGACCTCTTCGTCACCGCGCTGGCCGACGCCGGTGCGGTGTCCGACCGGCTCGTCCTGACGTTGCCGAAGGTGACGTCCGTCGCGCAGGTCAGCGCCATGGTCTGGGCCTGTCAGCGGCTCGAGCAGGCGCATGGCCTGGCCACCGGCCAGCTCCGCTTCGAGGTCCAGGTCGAGACCCCGCAGGCGATCCTCGGTGCCGACGGCAGCGCACTGGTGGCACCCATGGTGCACGCGGGTCGTGGCCGGGTCAGCGGCCTGCACTACGGCACCTACGACTACAGCGCCTCGCTCGGCATCGCTGCCGCCTACCAGAGCCTGGACCATCCGGCGGCCGACCATGCCAAGGCGGTCATGCAGCTCGCCGCCGCCGGCACCGGCGTTCGGCTCAGCGACGGCTCCACGAACGTGCTCCCGATCGGTACGACCGATCAGGTTCATGCTGCCTGGCGGCTGCACGCGCGGCTGGTCCGCCGATCGCTCGAGCGCGGCTACTACCAGGGCTGGGACATGCACCCCGGGCACCTGCCGACGCGTTACCTCGCCACCTACACGTTCTTCCGGGACGGCCTCGACGCGGTCACCACCCGGCTGCGGTCCTATCTCGAGCAACGCGCCGGGGCGGTGCTCGACGAGCCCGCCACCGCTGTGGCGCTGGCGGGTTTCCTCGCGCGCGGGCTCGACTGCGGCGCGGTCAGTGAGTCGGAGGTCACCGAGCTGGTGGGTGTCGACCCGGCCGCGCTCTTGTCTCTCGCCCGCCGCGGTCCGCGCCCGTAGGATCGCCCCGCTGATCGAGCCTGTCGAGATCGAAAGGGGTCTTCGGACGAGCTCAGGACTGGCCAGTCGAGAACCCGACAAACCTTCTCGAAACCCTTGTGGATAACGGGTTCTGGCGTCAGTGCTGATCCAAAACTGTCGGTGGTCTGTTCTAGGTTGGTTCCATGAGTACGACGCAGGAGCCGCCACCGACCGTGGGTATCGACGATGCCTTCGGCCTGACTTTCGCGGGCGTGCGTCGTGACCTGGGTGATCTGGTCGACACGCCGACCTGGTCGTTGGACGACAAGCGGCTTGACCGCCGCATCGGTGACGTGCTCGCGTTGAAAGCACAGGTCGACGAGCTCGCGGCCCGGCTGGTCGCCGAGGCCGATGATCGCAACCTCCCCCACCGCTACGGCGCCTCCTCCACACGGGCACATCTGATGACCGCGCACCGGATGTCAGCCGGTGAAGCGTCCCGGACCGTCCGGACCGCCAAGCAGCTGCACGGCACCACTGGTCTGACCGAACCAACGCGTCGCGCCGTCGCCGCCGGTGCGGTGTCGGCCGAGCAGGGGGTGGTGGTCGCGGCTGCGGTCAACCGACTCGCGCCGACCATCAAACCGGACCGGGTCGAGGTAGCGCAGCAGGATCTGCTGGCGCATGCCCAGACGTTGTCGTTCACGCAGCTGCAGGTGGCGGCGAACCATCTGGTCGAGGTCGTCGACCCCGAGGTCGTCGACCAGACCCTCGAACAGCAGCTCCGGCGTGAGGAACGCCTCGCACTGGCGGGGGTGCAGCTCATCGTGCAGACCCAGCCCGACGGCACCAGCAACGGAACGTTTCGCAGCCTGCCCGCCCTGCACACCGCGATCCTGCGCAAGGCCCTGGACGCCTGCGCATCACCACGACGGACCAACCCGGTCCTGGACGACGGCACCGGTGACATCGCCCTGCCCTACCCGTCCCGGCTGGGACGGGCGTTCTGTGAGCTCCTCGAACACCTCCCCACGGACCGGCTGCCCCAGCACGGGGTGACCAACGCATCGATCGTCGTCACCGTCGATGAGGACAAGCTAAGAGCCGGTGCCGGGGAAGCGACCCTGGACACCGGCGGCAGCCTCTCCGTCGGTGAGACCCGCCGGCTGGCCTGCAACGCCGGACTCCTCCCCATGGTGCTCTCGGGTGATTCCCGGATCCTCGACCTCGGCACCAGCCGCCGCCTGTTCGACCGGCACCAACGCCTCGCCCTGGCCACCCGCGACCAAGGGTGTGTCTTCCCCGGGTGTGAACGACCGCCCGCCTGGTGCGAGGCACATCACCGCATCCCGTGGAGCCGCGGCGGAGCGACCGACCTCGACAACGGCTGCCTCCTCTGCTCCTTCCACCACCACCTGATCCATCAGGGCGAATGGGACCTGAGCCTCGCCCCGGACGGCATCACCGAAGTCATCCCACCGACCCGGATCGACCCCCAACGAAGACCCATCCGCCACCAACACTTCAAACCCCGACCCGGATAACCCGGGGTTTCGCGTTCCGCCTCGCACGCTGTCTGCGGCAAGAGAGTGCGGATCCCGCACCCTTTCGCTCGGAGCGGGCCATGGGCGAAGATCAGGCCTATGGCAATTCTCATCCAGCTCAACGTGACCCCTGCGACCCGGGACCAGTTCAACGCGCTCGACGCCCAAGTAGGGCAGTCGATGATGCGGGCCGGAGGCCCGCCTGCGGGTCTCATGGCACACGCGGTTTACCCCGACGGTAACGGTTTCGTCATTGCCGAAGTGTGGCGCGCGGAGTCCGAAGGGCAGAGTTACATCGACGACGTGCTGAGGCCGCTGCTCGACGAATCGGGACTCGCTGGCCAGGACACGGTGGTCCGCCCGGTCTGGTCCTTTGCGCGGCCGTAGACGGTCCCCAGTCCCCGCTCGCCCATCGCAGGGGAAAATCCCCGCCCACACCACTCGGACTGTCCGCAGATCGGCACGGCACTGCGTCCATGACGTACAGCTGAGCGATCCCGACATCGTCCCGCCGAGCAGAGGCACACCCCGCTAGAGCGGGAAGGCTCCGATCACGGACCGGTGCTCGTCGGTGAGCAGGTCCCACCACCGCTGTCCGAGGTCGGCGAGCGCGGCCGGCTCGATCTCGCCGCTGCAGCGCAGCCGGGTCAGGCCGCCGTCGGGATAGACGTCCAGACGCAGGTGGGTCGCTGGCCGGCGGTCGGCCGCGAGGAAGCGGTGCCGGGTGTCCGGTTGCACGCGGACCCGCGGGACGACATCCCACCACGAGGACTCGTCGTCGAGCGAGCCCGCGGTCTCGTCGGCGGCGGCTACCCGGACCCAGCCCGGCGCATTGCCCACGAAGTACGACGTGTCGACCTCCAGGTCGCGCGGCATCCCCTTGGCGGCCAGGGCGAAGACGGCGAAGTCGTTGCCCCCTCCGCGGCGGCGAGCGTTCTCCCACCCCTCCCCCATGATCCGCGCGCGGCCCGGCTGGATGATGTTCGCCGGCGAGGAGTAGAACGCGTCGGACGTCTCCACCAGCCGACCGCCGTTCTCGGCGGCTGCGAGGTCGATCGTCCCGTCGAGGAAGCGAGGGTCGGGCACCGCCACCCCGTGTACCCGGAACCGCGCGACACCGCCGTCGGGATAGATCGACAATCGCACGTGCGTCCACCGTCCTCGGTTCGACACCTCGTAGCTGTTCTGCGTGTGTCCCTGGGCGGCTGACTTCTCGACCAGCGCTACCCAGGTCGCAGCCTCGAGCTCGGCCGGACTCGGGTAGCCCTCGATGGAGGCGCCTTCGACCGAGATCTCGGGTGGGTAGTTGCCCTTGAAGAACGAGGTGTCGACGACCACCCCGTGGACGACCCCGGCGACTCCCAGCCGGACGATCGCCCAGTCGTGTCCGGCCTCGCGGCGACGGCGGGTCTCCCACCCGTCGTACACCTTGCCCTTGTGGCCGAAGTCCTCGACGGCGTGGGTCGGAGCGGAGGGCAGGATCAGGTTCTCCCGCTCGGCGAACAGCTCGTCGTTGGCGCAGACCACACTTCCTGCAAGGGCCCGGGAGGCCAGGTCGGTCAGCTCGGTGAAATCTGCCATGTCAGGTTCCTTCTCGTTCGATGAGGTCGCCGCGTGGGTGTGCGCTGATGACCGGCGTGCCCCGCAGGTACGTACGCCGCACGACCCCACAGAGCTCGCGCCCGGCGTACGGGCTGATCGCGTTGCGATGGTAGAGCGTCGCAGGGTCGACGACGAACGTCTCGTCCGGCGCGAGCACCACGAGGTCGGCCCGGCAGCCCGCCTCGATCCGGCCGCGCTCCAAGAGGCCGACGAGCTCAGACGTCCCGCGCGCCATCCACCTCAGCACATCGGGCAGGTCGTGGCCGCGCCGTCGGGCCTCGGTCCACACGAGGGGCAGTCCGAGCTGCAGCGACGAGACGCCGCCCCAGGCGCTGCCGAAGTCCCCGGTGTCGAGGCACTTGAGGTCGATGGTCGACGGCGAGTGGTCTGACACCACCACGTCGATCACGCCCTCGGCCAGCGCGTCCCACAGCGCGTCGCGGTTGGCGGCTTCGCGCACCGGCGGACAGCACTTGTACTGCGTCTGTCCGGCCGGCACGGACTCGGCGTCCAGCGTCAGGTAGTGCGGGCAGGTCTCGACCGTGATCGTGACCCCCTCGGCCCGGGCCGCGTGGAGCCGGGGCACCGCCTCCGCGCTGGACAGGTGCACGATGTGCGCCCGGCAGCCGGTCCGCCGGGCGGCGTCGATGACGTGGTCGATCGCGACGTTCTCGGACTGCTTGGGTCGAGACCCGAGGAAGCGCGCGTAGTCGGCTCCCGCCGGCGGGGGCGCCCCCGCGATCACAGCACCGTCTTCGGCATGGACGATCAGCAGACCGTCGAACGCCGCGATCTCCGCCATCGCCTGGTCGAGCTGGTCTCCGAGCAGCGGCGGGAACTCCGGCACGCCCGAGTCCAGGAGGAAGCACTTGAACCCGAACACGCCGGCTTCGTAGAGGCTGCGGAGCTGCCCCAGGTTGGCCGGCACCGCACCACCCCAGAAGCCGACGTCGACGTGGCACTGCCCGGCGGCCGCCTTCTGCTTCACCTGCAGGGACTCGGCGTCGAGCGTCGCTGGGATCGAGTTCAGCGGCATGTCGAGGATCGTGGTGACTCCCCCTGCCGCGGCCGCGCGGGTTGCCGTCTCGAAGCCCTCCCACTCGGTACGACCGGGCTCGTTGACGTGCACGTGGGTGTCGACGAGGCCCGGGATCAGCACCTCGTCGGCGCCGAGGACAACCTCCTCGGTCGCCTCGACCACCGCGTCGACAGCCCCGATCCCCACGACGTGGCCGTCGGTGACCATGACGCTGCGCGCCTCGAACCGGTCACCGACCAGCACCTGCCCGCCGCGAAGGACCAGATCGACCCCGTCAACGCCCTCGACGCTCATGGGAGCCACTCTGCCGCAATACGTTCGCCGACCTGACGGAGCAGGGACGCCGCCTCCCGCATGCTCACGTCGACATCGGTCTCGAGGTCGGTCAACGGGTACGCCGCAGTGATGTCGTGAGCAGCCAGTGTCGCCTCGTCCAGCAAGCAGCGTCCGGCCACGGCGACGACCGGGATCCCGGCTGCCGCGGCGGCCGCGGAGACGCCGACCGGTGCCTTGCCGGCCAGGGACTGCTCGTCCAGCGAGCCCTCCCCCGTGATCACCAGGTCGGCCCCGGCCAGAGCGTCGGAGAAGCCGACGAGGTCGAGCAGCAGGCCGATGCCCGGCCGCAGCTCGGCGTCGAGCAGAGCCAGCGCGGCGTACGCCGTCCCGCCGGCGGCCCCTGCCCCCGGCGTGTCAGCGCAGTCCGAGCCGGTCGCGGCGCTCACCACCTGGGACCACTGCCGGAGCCCACGTTCGAGCAGCGCCACCTCGTCCGGACCCGCACCCTTCTGCGGCCCGAAGACCGCGGCAGCACCTCGCCTCCCCAGCAGTGGGTTGTCGACGTCACTGGCGACGACGAAGCGGGTGTCGCCGACCCGTCGACGCAAGGCACGGGCATCGATACTGGCCACGTCGCCGAGCGCACCGCCTCCGCGCGTCAGCGGCTGTCCGGCCGCGTCGCGGGCGTCGACGCCGAGCGCCTGCACCATCCCCGCGCCGCCATCGGTCGAGGCGCTGCCGCCGACCCCGAGCACGATCTCGCGCGCTCCCTGCTCGATGGCGTGCGCGATGACCAGCCCGAGGCCGTACGTCGAGCTGCCCAACGGATCCGGGGTGTGTCCGGGCAGCCGGTCGAGGCCGACGACCGCCGCGAGCTCCACCACGGCGCGCGGGCCGGAGACGGCGTACGACGTCGTGACCGGCTCGCCGGTGGGACCGACGGAGTCGAGGGCGACCCGCTCGAACCCCACCGACACCACGGCGTCGACCGTCCCGTCGCCGCCGTCGGCCACCGGACGTGCCACGACCTCGACGTCGGGACGGACCCGAGCCAGGCCGTCCGCCACCGCCGCCGCGACCTCGGCGGCCGTCAACGAGCCCTTGAACTTGTCGGGAGCGATGACCACCCGCACCGGCTCGCCCTCAGTCCAGCATGGAGATGGCCGTGGGCGCGTCGTCGGCTGAGATCGCCAGCTCCTCGAACTCGGTGACGTTGTCGAGCTCCGTGCCCATCGAGATGTTCGTGACACGTTCGAGGATGACCTCGACCACCACCGGGACCCGCAGGTCGGCCATGATCTTCTTCGCCTCCTCGAACGCCGGGGCGAGCTGGTCGGGCTCGAACACCCGGATCGCCTTGCAGCCCAGCCCTTCGGCCACCTTCACGTGGTCGACGCCGTAACCGCCGAGCTCGGGTGCGTTGACGTTCTCGAACGACAGCTGCACGTGGAAGTCCATCTCGAAGCCGCGCTGCGCCTGCCGGATCAGGCCGAGGTAGGCGTTGTTGACGACGACGTGGATGTAGGGGATCTGGAACTGGGCACCGACGGCGAGCTCCTCGATCATGAACTGGAAGTCGTAGTCACCCGAGAGTGCCACCACGGTCGCGTCCGGGTCGGCGACGCACACACCCAGGGTGGCCGGGATCGTCCAGCCGAGCGGTCCCGCCTGACCACAGTTGATCCAGTGCCTCGGGCGGTAGACGTGCAGGAACTGCGCCCCGGCGATCTGCGACAGCCCGATCGTGCTCACGTACCGGGTGTCGCGACCGAAGGCGCGGTTCATCTCCTCGTACACCCGCTGCGGCTTGATCGGCACGTTGTCGAAGTGGGTACGCCGCTGGAGCGTCTGCTTGCGCTGGGCGCAGTCCTTGGCCCAGACGCCCCGGTCGGGCAGCCGCAGCGAGTCGGCATGCTCACGGCCCACCTCGACGAGCAGCTCGAGCGCCGCGCGCGCATCGGAGACGACCGCGTAGTCCGGCGCGAACACCCGCCCGATCTGGGTCGGCTCGATGTCGATGTGCACGAACGTACGGCCCTTGGTGTAGGTGTCGATGCCGCCCGTGTGCCGGTTGGCGAACCGGTTGCCGATGCCGAGCACGAAGTCCGAGGCGAGCATCGTCGCGTTCCCGTAGCGGTGTGACGTCTGCAGCCCGACCATCCCGGCCATCAGCTCGTGATCATCCGGCAGGACGCCCCAGCCCATCAGCGTCGGCACCACGGGGACACCGGTGATCTCCGCGAACTCGACCAGGAGGTCGGCGGCGTCGGCGTTGACGATGCCACCGCCGGCGACGATCAACGGCCGTTCGGCGGCCGCCAGCATCGCCAGCACCTTTTCCATCTGCGCCCGGCTCGCTCTCGGCTTGTACACCGGGAGCGGCTCGTAGGTGTCGGGGTCGAAGTCGATCTCGGTCATCTGCACGTCGAAGGGGAGATCGAGCAGGACCGGACCGGGACGGCCGGAGCGCATCAGGTGGAAGGCCTGCTGGAACGCGCCCGGGATCTGGGCAGGCTCGAGCACGGTGGTGGCCCACTTGGTGACGGGTGCGGCGATCGACGCGATGTCGACTGCCTGGAAGTCCTCCTTGTGCAGCCGGGCGACGGGTGCCTGACCGGTGATCGCCAGGATCGGGATCGAGTCGGCGATGGCGGAGTACAGGCCGGTGATCATGTCGGTGCCGGCAGGCCCGGAGGTGCCGATGCAGATACCGATGTTGCCGGCCTTGGCGCGGGTGTAGCCCTCGGCCATGTGCGACGCCCCCTCGACGTGCCGGGCCAGCACGTGCGCGATGCCGCCGTGCCGTCGCATGGCGGCGTAGAACGGGTTGATCGCGGCACCGGGCAGGCCGAACGCCTGCGTGGCGCCCTCGAGCTCGAGGATCTTGACCGCAGCGTCAGCGGCCTTCATGCGCGCCATCAGGAGTCCTTGTCACCGGCGCGACCGGACAGCTGCTCGACGATCTTCAGCAGCGCCGAGTGGTCGAGGCCGCCATGACCCTGGGCCCGCAGCGACCCGATGAGCTGGGCGACGACGGCACCGAGTGGGATCACGACACCCTTCTCACGGGCAGAAGCCGTCACGATGCCCATGTCCTTGTGGTGCAGGTCGATCCGGAAGCCGGGCTCGAACTCACGCCGCAACATCGAGGCCGCCTTGCGGTCGAGGATGCGGTTGCCGGCCAGTCCGCCGGCCAGTACGGTGACGGCCGCCTCGGTGTCGACTCCATACGCCTCGAGGAAGACGATCGCCTCGGCGACGAGCTCGATCGTGCCGGCGACGATGAGCTGGTTGGCAGCCTTGACAGTCTGGCCGGAACCGCTGGGCCCGACGTGGACGACGGTCTTGCCGACCGCCTCGAGGATCGGCTTGACCTCCTCGAAGTCGTCGGGCTCGCCGCCGACCATGATCGAGAGGTTGGCCTCGATCGCCCCCGCCTCTCCCCCGCTGACGGGGGCGTCGAGCGCCCGGAGTCCGCGATCGCGCGCCTGCTCGGCGACGTGGGCTGCGACGTCGGGCCGGATCGAGCTCATGTCGAGGTGGATCGTGCCGGGCTTGGCGTGGGCGTAGATGCCGTCCTCGTCCAACGCGACCGACTCGACGTCGGCCGAGTCGGGCACCATCGTGATGACGACGTCGGCGCCTGCGACGACCTCGGCCACGCTGCCGGCACCGCGGCCACCGGCCGCTACGAGCCGCTCGACGGGCTCCGGGTGCAGGTTGTAGCCCACGACGTCATGGCCTGCTTTCACCAGGTTGGCTGCCATCGGTCCGCCCATGATGCCGAGGCCGATGAATGCAATGGTGGTCATGGTGTCTCCTTCGTGATGCCGGGCGCGTCACGCCGAGGCGGCGCTGGAACGCCGCTCGCGGGTAAGCCAGCCCAGGCTGTCCGTCGTGGTGGTGGTCGGGTTGTACTCGAGGGCGACCCAGCCGGCGTAGCCGGCGGTCTCGAGCTGGTCGAGGTAGCGGTCGAGGTCGAGCTCGCCACTGCCGGGCTCCCCTCGGCCGGGTGCGTCGGCGATCTGCACATGGGCCACCTGGTCGGCGTACGCCGCGATGGCCGCGTCCACGTCGTCGCCGTTGTTGGCGAGATGGAACACGTCGAAGAGCAGCCCGACGTTGGTGGCCCCCCCGGCACGAACCCGGTCCAGGACACGGACCACGTCGGTGGCCGTCCGCAGCGGGTAGGGCTTGGGCCCACTGACCGGCTCGACGAGGACGGTGGCGCCGATCGTCCCGGCCGCTGCTGCCGCACGGATGAGGTTCGCCGCCCCGACCTCGTCCTGCTCCTCAGGCGAGGTGTCGTCGACCCGGTTGCCGTACAGGGCGTTGAACGCGCCGACCCCGAGCTGCTCGCCGATCCCGACAGTCACGTCGATGTTGTCGGTGAACTGTGACGAACGCGACGGGATCGAGAGCACCCCGCAGTCGGGGCCGGTCAGCTGACCGGCGAAGAAGTTGAGGCCGATCAGCTGCACGCCCGCGTCGCGGATGGCGCGCACGAAGGCGTCGACCTCCGCGTCCCCGGGCACCGGCTCGTCGGGCCACGGCCACCAGAACTCCACCGCGTCGAACCCGGCTGCCCTGGCCGCGGCCGGGCGGTCGAGTAGCGCGACCTCGGTGAACAGCAGCGAGCAGTTCACCGCGTAGCGCAGCTGGTGGCTCATCGTGAACCGCCTTTCGATTCTATTTCCGTAGAGTGGAAGAACTATTCTGTTTTACGGAATCCTAGAAGGGGTAACCGCCCTCGTCAAGTTCACGTCATGACCCAAGTGCGCCTCAGACGGGCACCACGTCGTATTCTGGGACCGTTCCGTCCAACGGAATGACTACTCCACCCAATGGAGGTTCGATGGCAACGGAGCGCGTGCAATCGGTCGATCGGGCGTTCAGCCTGCTCGAACACCTCGCCGACGGCGGCGGCAGCCTGACTCTCTCGGACCTGGCCACGCGCTCCCAGCTGCCGATGCCGACGATCCACCGCCTGATGCGGTCCCTCGTCAACCAGGGCTACGTCCGGCAGGAGCCGTCCCGCCGCTACGCGCTGGGCCCCCGGATGATCCGGCTCGGCGACGTCGCGAGCAAGATGCTCGGGTCCTGGGCCGGACCACGGCTGAGCCGGCTCGTGGACGAGTTCGGCGAGACCACCAACATGGCGATGCTGGACGGCGACTCCGCGGTCTACGTCGCTCAGGTGCCGTCGACGAAGTCCATGCGGATGTTCACCGAGGTCGGTCACGCCGTGATGCTGCACTGCACGGGCGTGGGCAAGGCCATCTTGTCGATGCTGACCGACGAGGAGGTCGTTGCGATCGTCGCACGCACCGGGATGCCGGCCCGCACCGAGCACACGCTGACCACTTCCGATGCCCTGCTGGCGTCCATGGTCGAGATCCGCGCACGCGGGTACGCCGTCGACGACGAGGAGCAGGAGCACGGCGTGCGCTGCGTCGCCGCGCCGATCAACGGCCTCCCGTTCCGGGCGGCCGTGTCCCTCTCGGGTCCGGTCAGCCGGGTGACGGCCAACCAGACCGAGACGATGGCGCAGGCGCTGCAGGCCACAGCCAAGCAGCTGCGCGACGGCTTCGTCGCCGGCGTCTAGCCTCACGACGTCACGTCCCCGTGATGTGCTCCGGCCGGACGGGGACCCGGGTGAGTGCCAGTCCGGTCGCCTGACGGATCGCGGCCGCCACGGCCGGTCCGGACGAGATCGTCGGCGCCTCACCGACCCCACGCAGTCCGTACGGCGCGTGCGGGTCGGCGTACTCCAGCACGTCGATCGGCATCGGCGGAGTGTCGAGGATGGTGGGGATCAGGTAGTCGGTGAACGACGGGTTCCTGATCTTCCCGTCGCGCACCACGATCTCCTCCATGATCGCCAGGCCCATGCCCTGGGTGCTCCCGCCCTGGATCTGGCCGACGACCGCGTCAGGGTTCATCGCCTTGCCGACGTCCTGCGCGCAGGCCAGCTCCACCACCTTGAGCAGCCCGAGGTCGACGTCGACGTCGACGACGGCCCGGTGGGCGGAGAACGAGTACTGCACGTGGGCGAAGCCCTGGCCGGTCTCCTCGTCGATCTCCTCGGTCGGGCGGTGATGGTGCTCGCGCGTCTCGTTGATCACCTCGTCACCGAGCGCCTCCACGATCGACATCAGCACGGCACCGGAGGCCGAGACGAGGTTGCCCCCCGACAGCGTGACGTCGTCACCGAGGCGCTGGTCGGACTTCTCGCTGGCGAGCGTGATGAGCCGGTCGCGGACCGCCTCGCAGGCCAGCTTCACGGCGCCGCCCGTCATGTAGGTCTGTCGGGACGCGGAGGTCGAGCCACCGGAGCCGACGTCGGTGTTGATCGGGTGCACGATCACGTTGTCGACGCCGAGCTCGGTGCGGCAGATCTGCTGTTCGATCGTGATGAGTCCCTGGCCCACCTCGGCAGCGGCAGTGTGGACCACGGCGACCGGCCGGTCGCCCGCCACCTCGAGCTGGACGCGCGCCGTCGAGTAGTCGTCGAAGCCCTCGGAGAATGCGACGTTCTTGTAGGTCACCGCATACCCGACCCCGCGTTTGACGCCTTCGCCGTGCGTGGAGTTCGCCACGCCCCCGGGCAGCATGCGCAGGTCGTGGCCGCCGTTGCTGTCGCGCTCCGGCGGCAGCGGGAGCGCACGCAGTCGGTCGAGCAGCTCAGCCACGGGTGCCGGGCTGTCGATCACCTGACCGTGCGGCGTGATCTCGCCTTCCTTCATCGCGTTGAGCTTGCGGAAGTCGACCGGGTCCATCCCCAGCTCGGCTGCCAGGAGGTCCATCTGCGCCTCGTAGGCAAACGCCGTCTGCACCGACCCGAAACCGCGCATCGCACCACAGGGCGGGTTGTTGGTGTAGACGCCGTACGCGTCGACGCTCACGTTCGGAACGACGTAGGGGCCGATGCCCATGGTGCCGCCGTTCCCGACGACGGCCGGCGTGCTCGACGCGTAGGCGCCTCCGTCGAAGTAGAGGTCGCAGTTGACGAAGACGAGCGTGCCGTCCTTGTTGACGCCGTGCTCGTACCGCATCTCGACCGGGTGGCGGTGCACGTGGCCGAAGAACGACTCCTCGCGGTTGTAGACCATCTTGATCGGCTTGCCGGTGTGCAGCGCCAGCATGCAGCCGTGCACGTGCATCGACAGGTCCTCACGCCCGCCGAAGGCGCCACCGACCCCGGCGAGCGCCAGCCGCACCTGGTCGGGGCCGAGCCCCAGCGCCGTACACACCTGCCGCTGATCGACGTGCAGCCACTGGGTCGCGACGTAGAGGTCGACACCGCCCACGCCGTCCGGCACGGCGAGTCCCGACTCCGGTCCGAGGAACGCCTGATCCTGCATGCCCACCGAGTAGTGGTTCTCGATCACGATGTCGGCGGCCGCCTCGGGGTCGCCCTTGCGGATCTTCAGGTGACGGACGAGGTTGCCCTTGGGGTGGATCGGCGCCGCCGAGCGGCTCATCTCGGTCGACTCCGCCGGGTCGTCGTGCAGCCGGTTCCAGTTCGGATGACCGAGAGCGTCTCGAGCGTCCGTCACCGGCTCCCAGACCTCGAAGTCGACCCGGATCTTCTTTGCGGCCTGCCGGGCGATCTCCGGATGGTCGGCAGCGACCAGGGCGATGGCCTCGCCCTGGTAGCGCACGATGTCCTTGGCGAGGACCGGCTGGTCGGACAGCTCGAGGCCGTACACGTTCTTGCCCGGCACGTCGTCCGCCGTGAGCACCGCGAAGACCCCCGGCGTCGCAAGTGCCTCCCCGATGCTGATGGCGCGGATGCGTGCGAACGGGTGCGGGCTGCGCAGCGTGACACCCCAGAGCATGTCGTCCATCCAGAGGTCGCTGCTGTACGCGAACTCTCCGGTGACCTTGAGCGTCCCGTCGGGACGCAACGGGTTGTCGCCGATACCTCCGGTCGCGTCGTTCTCGAGCCGACCGGGCGCACCGGTCGGGGTGCGCGGCGATGCCTCGGTAGGCGTGCTCATGCTGCTCAACTTGCTCATCACAGTGCTCCTGCTTTGGAGAGAAGGCGGGTGGCTGCCTGCTTGACGTCCTGGGCGACGGCGTCCTCGTCGACGTTGACCAACCGGTCGCGCTCGACGACGGGTGCGCCGTTCACGAGCAGCAGCTCCAGCGGCGGCTGACTGCCGAGGACGAGTGCGGCGACCGGGTCTGCGATGTCGATGTGCGGCAGCGTGTCGAGCCGCCACAACGCGATATCGGCGAGCTTGCCGACCTCCAGGGAGCCGATCTCGTCCTGCCGGCCGAGGACGGTCGCACCGCCCATCGTCCCCATGTCGAGCGCGTCCCGGACGGTCAGCGCACGTGGGCCCCCTCGAGCCCGCGCGAAGAGCACGGCGTGGCGCACCTCCTCCAGAAGTGCGCAGGCCTCGTTGGAGGCCGCACCGTCGACGCCGAGCCCCACGGCGACCCCCGCGTCCCTCATGTCCCGCGCCCGGGCGATGCCGGAGCCGAGACGGGCGTTCGAGGACGGACAGTGGGCGGCGCTGGTGCCGGTGGCGGCCATCTTGGCGATCGAGGCGTCATCGAGGTGGACGGCATGGGCGTACCAGACGTCGGGTCCGAGCCAACCCACGCTCTCCATGTACTCCACTGGCGTGCTGTTGAAGTGCTCGCGGCAGTAGTCCTCCTCGTCGAGCGTCTCGCACAGGTGCGTGTGCATGCGCACGCCCTTGGCCCGCGCCAGCTCCGCGGCCAGCTTGAGGAGGTCTCCGGTGACCGAGAACGGCGAGCACGGGGCCACGCCGATGCGCAGCATGGAGTCGAACGACGTGTCGTGATGGGTGTCGATCGCGGTCTCGGTCGCGGCCAGGATGGCGTCGATGTCCTCCACGACGTGATCGGGCGGCAGTCCGCCTTTGCTCTTCCCGAGGTCCATCGAACCCCGGGTGGGGTGGAAGCGCAGGCCGATGGCCCGGGCCGCGTCGATCTCGGCCCCGAGCAGGTCCCCACCGTCGTGCGGGAACACGTAGTGGTGGTCGGTGCTCGTCGTACAGCCGGTGCGCGCCAACCAGCCGAGCGCACCGGTCGCCGAGGTCCGCACGATGTCCTCGTCGATGTTGCCCCACACCGGGTAGAGAGTGGTCAGCCACTCGAACAACGTCCCGTCCACGGCGTGCCCGCGCGTCGTCCACTGGTAGAGGTGGTGATGGGTGTTGACGAGACCAGGAGTCAGCAGGCAGCCGGTCCCGTCGACGTACCGAGCGCCCGCGAGCCCCTCCGGACCGCGGCCCTCCCCCACCGCGGTGATGCGGTTGCCCTCGATGACCACGTGGCCCGAGGTGTACTCCGTCCGGGCGCCGTCGACGGTCGCGACGTGACAGCGGTCGATGACGACGGTGCTGGAGCCGCTGCCGGGGCTCATGTCGCGCTCCCGGCCGTCCGCTCGGCGGCCAGCCGTACGGCGTCCAGGATCTTCTCGTAGCCGGTGCAGCGGCAGAGGTTGCCTGCCAACGCCTCCCGGATCTCCGGGTCGGACGGCGACTCGACGCGCTCGAGCAGGTCATGGGTCTGGACGAGCAGGCCGGGCGTGCAGAAGCCGCACTGGACCGCGCCCTTCTCGAGGAACGCCTGCTGCACCGGGTGCAGCCCGTTCTCGTCGGCCAGCCCCTCGACGGTGACGATGTCACGCCCCTCCGCCTGTCCGGCCGCCACGAGGCAGGCGCAGGCGGTCACACCGTCGAGGTAGACGGTGCACGACCCGCACTCGCCCTGCTCGCAGGCGTTCTTCGACCCTGGTAACCCCATCCGCTCCCGCAGCATGTAGAGCAGGCTCTCGCCCTCCCACACGTCGTCGACCTTGTGCTCCTGACCGTTGACCGTCGTCGTGATGCGCATGTCACGCCTCCTTGGTGCTGCTGTAGTCGTTCCAGGCCCACGTCAGTGCGCGCATCGCCATCACCTTCAGGGCGTGCAACCGGTACGCCGCGGTGCCGCGGACGTCGTCGATCGGCGTACCGGCGCTGCTGACGAGGTCGCCGAACTCGGCGACCACGGCGTCGGGGATGGTCCCGCGCGACTCCCACAGCCCGGCGCTCTCGAGCTCGCCGCTGAGGAAGTCCTCGGCGGCCCTGGCCCGACGCGGTGTCGGCGCCACAGATCCGAGGCCGGTCCGCACGACCTTGCGGTCGGGGTGCAGGGCGAGCCCGAAGGCCGCCACCGAGATCACCATCGCGTTGCGCGTACCGATCTTGCTGAACTGTTGAGGTCCCGACGGTGGGGTGATGAAGATCGCGGTGATCAGCTCGTCGGGGCGGCCGGCATGCCGCTTCACGCCGAGGTAGAAGTCCTCGGCGCGGACGACGCGCGTCCCCTCGAGCGAGGTCAGCTCGATCTCGGCCTCAGCGGCGAGCAGCGCGGGGTGCGAGTCCCCGGCGGGTGAAGCGGCACCGAGGTTACCGCCCACGGTGCCGCGGTTGCGGATCTGCGGGGAGCCGACCGTCCGGGACGCCATGGCGAGCCCGGGCAAGCGGTCGCCGAGCTCGGTGATCACCCGGGTGTAGGACACGCCTGCACCGAGCCTGACACGGCCGTCGACCATGTCCCACTCGGCGAGCTCACCGACCCGGGTCAGGTCGAGCAGCGCCGGAGGACGGTGCTTGTCGAAGTTCATCTCGACCATCACGTCGGTGCCCCCGACGATCGGGATCGCCCCGGGATGTTCGGCCCTGGCGCTCAGCGCCTCGGCCATCGTGCCGGGCTGCAGGAATTCCATCGCGTCTCCTCAATCTCGCTGCGGGGTCCGGTCAGCAGAAGCCCGGGACCGTGTCCCAGGCCGGCCCGGCGGGCCGCGCGTCGTCGCGCTCGACGGCGGCCTCGATGAGGCCGTAAGGCCGGTCTCCGACCTGGAAGACCTCGTTGGGGTTGTCCAACCCGAACGGGGACAGGTCGTAGACGTAGTGGTGCTTGTTCGGCGCGGAGAACTTGATCTCGGCGACGCTGTCGTGGGTCTCGAGCACGGCACGTCCCATCTCGTACAGCGTCTGCTGCAGGGCCAGGCTGTGCACCACGGCGAACTGCTCGAGCAGGAGCTGCCGGATGCTCGCGTACGTCTTCCCGAAGTCCACGTCGGTCCCGAGATAGCGCCAGCGGGAGACCAGCGACGTGGACATGATCCGGTCGTGCGTCGGGACCAGGGTCGTGTACTTGTCCTTCAGGAACCCGTGGAACTCCGACCCGGTCGACTTCAACAGCACGAGGTCCGACAGCCCCGACACGACGTACTCCGCCCCGCCCTTGCCATCGATCGTCACGGCGGTAGTCCGCGTCTCCTGACCTTTGCGCACCCAGCTGTGATCGTGCTCGACACCGTTGACGGTGATCCGCTCCCAGGAGAACTCCTCGATCTCGACCTTGGCGCCCACGACGGGCTCGGTGTCGTTCACGAAGTGGCGGGCCAGCTCGAGCGCGAACTCCTCGATCTCGCCGACCCCTTTCTCTTTCGCATAGGCATAGACGGTCTGCTTCTGCGTGTCGGTCGGGAGGACCTTGGCCTGGTCGCCGGCCAGGTGGGCATCACTGAAGTCGCCGCGCAGCGAGGTGGAGACGTTGAGGTCCTTGATCTCGTGCCGGTCGCTGTCGCGGTAGATCCGGACGAGGCGGTTCTCGGCCTTGCCGTACTGGTTCTGTCCCAAAACGATGCTCATACGTCTAACTTCCTCTGTAGATGCAGAATGCGAAAGGGGCGATGAGGTGCGGGTGGCTCACTCCTCGCGGTCCTTTCCGGCGTACTCCGACTGACTGACGAGCTGTTCGAGGCGCAGAACGGCGATGGCGCCCAGCTCGCGGACGACCTCCCGCACCTCGTCGGCTGGGCTGTTCGCCAGCCGACGACGCAGCTCGGCGAGGATCTCCTCGGCCGACCGGCCCGCCGCGCGGACCAGGAAGACCCGACCGAACCTTCGTTCGTACTCCACGTTTCCGAGGGCCATCGCCGCCGCAAGATCGGCGTCCTCGCGGTTGAAGCCCGACTGCTCGCGTACGGAGAACTCAGCGTCGTGGCCGTCGCCGGCCCGTTCACCGATCCGTGGGTGTCGTGAGAGCGCGGCCTCCACCTCAGCCGCGGTGAGCGTCGCCGCCTGCTGCCCGGCCGCCGCAACGAGCGCTGATGCCGTGGCGTACGGCCGGCCGCCCGACACCTCGTCCACCCATCGGGCGACGGCCAGGCAGGACGTGAGGAGTGCGCCTGCGGCGTCGTCGGTGAGCCTGTTGAACTCGTCGATGTCCACCGCTGCGCTCCTTGTCCCGTACTGGCCTGGCCGTCCTCCGACTTCGGCTACCTGGTCGACCGACCGACCGAATCAGCTGGTGTCACGGGCTCAACTGGTCGAACCTGTTGGTGCGAGCCGAGTGGATCGGGTTGGCGTCGGCCACGAGGTCGTCGAACCGGTGGTTGACGATCTTGCCGACCTCGATCAGGGCGGTCGCCCGCTCCTGGTGAACCGAGTGCTCCATCCGGTCCCACCCGTGTTCGAGCACCTCGTGACGCTTGACCAGGTCGCGCACCGAGATGATCAACGGGAACCCGAACTTCTCTTGATAGGCGGCGTTGAGATCCGCGAACTCGTCATAGTCCTCGTCGTTGAGCCGGTCGAGACCGAGCACCGACTGGTCCCTGGTGGACTCCTCGCGCTCGAGGTCGTCGGCACCAAGGTTGGGGAACGAGGACAGCAGGGTGTCCCGTTGACCCGGGTCCCCGGAGAACAAGGCGTCCTGCATCGCGGCCCGTAGTGCCCGCGTGTCGGCGAACGGGCGTTGGGCGTACGCGCCGTCGACGGCCCACCGTGAGCCCTGGAACAGCCCCTGGAAGGTGTTCGCGAACTCGTCCTGGCTCATCTTGTTCACCTGGTCGAGGCGGATGACGCCGGTACCGGGGGCCCCGGCGACAGCTGGTCCGAAGCTCTTGCCCACGTGGAAGAAGATGAGGTTGAGCAGGATCGCCGTGATGGAGCCGAGCGTGATGCCGCTGTTGAAGAACATCTCACTCCAGCGACCACCAGGAACCACGGTGTACAACGTGGGCTTCATCGTCACCAGCATGGCCAGCCCGACGCTCGTCGCCACGATGACGACGTTACGGTGGTCGTTGAAGTCAACGCGACCGAGCACCTGGAAGCCCACCACGGCGACCGTGGCGAACATCGCGATGGCAGCCCCGCCCAGCACGGAGTGCGGAATGCTCGCCGCCACGGCGCCAGCCTTGGGGATCACACCGATGACCATCATGATCGCACCGGCGGTGGCCACCACCCACCGGCTCTTGACCCCGGTGAGCCGGACCAGCCCGACGTTCTCGGCGAAGCAGGTGTAGGGGAACGAGTTCAGCACGCCACCCAGCGTGGTCGCCAGCCCGTCCGCGCGCAGCGCGGCGGAGACGTCCTCTGCTCCAACCTTCTTCTCCACGATCTCACCGGTGGCGAACACGTCGCCGGTGGTCTCGACGGCGGTGATCAGCATGACGACGATCATCGAGATGATCGCGGTGATCGCGAACTTCGGAGCGCCGAAGAAGAACGGGGTGGTCACGCCGACCCAGTCGCTCGAGCCGACGCTGCTGAAGCTCGCGTAGTCCTTGCCCTCGAAGATGAAGGCAGCCGCAGTACCCAGCACGAGTCCGGCGAGCACCGCGATCGTCGCCATGAATCCTTTGAAGACACGCTGGATGATGACGATGAGTGCGAGCGTCCCGATCGCGTAGAAGAAGTCCTTCTTGACGGGATCCCCGAAGCCCACGGCATCGTTGATGGCAACGGGCAGCAGGGAGATGCCGATGATCGCGATCACGGAGCCGGTCACGACCGGCGGGAAGAAGCGGATCATCCGGCCGAAGTACGGCGCCATGAAGAACGTGAAGATGCCGGCGACGATGACCGATCCGTAGATCGTGACCAGGCCTTCCTTGCCGCTACCGGCTGCGGTGCCGATGGCGATCATCGGTGCGACGGCGGTGAACGTCACGCCCTGGAGCAGCGGCAGCCGGACGCCGACCTTCCAGAAGCCGACCGACTGGATGATCGACGCGATGCCGCAGGTGAACAGGTCGGCGTTGATCAGGTGGATGAGTTGCTCGTCGCTGAGGCCGATGGCTCCGGCCAGGAGGATCGGCACGATGACCGCGCCCGCGTAGAACGCGAGGACGTGTTGGGTGCCGTAGATGGCCAGCTTCTGGGGTGGCAGAACTTCATCGACGGGGTGCTTGACTCGTCGCTGGCGGGATGCCGCGGGGGACGGCGAAGTGCTTGATGACATGGTGGAGCCCCAATCCCATACTTCCGCATGGTGGATATTAAGTTCCGTCTTGCGGGAGACAATAGGGGACGGTCGAGTGGCCGTCAAGAGTCGGAACGGGCTATTGCGGGGGGGCCCGCTAGCATCATGGTGTGCCCGAGCCGCTCGCACCCGTCCGGCTGCCGGATCAGTCTCGAGACCGCCATCCTTTCGTCGCCGTTCTCATCCGTGCTGGCCTTGCTCTTGGCATTGTGCTCGTCAACTGGGCCATCGTGCTGCTCGAGCGGGGCGGCTACACCGATGGCAAGGACGGCAACGTGTCGGTGATCGACGCGCTCTACTACACGACGGTCACCCTGACGACGACCGGCTACGGCGACATCGTCCCCATCACGGATCGCGCGCGACTGGTCAACGCGTTGGTCGTCACCCCGATGCGGGTGGCGTTCGTGGTCCTGCTGGTCGGTACGACGCTCAACGCCCTGACCCGGCAGTCACGCTATGAGTTCCGTGTCGCTCGATGGAGGAAGCGGATGCATGACCACATCGTGGTGCTCGGATTCGGCACCAAAGGACGCAACGCCGCGCGCGCCCTCGAGCTGCGCGGGACCCCCGCCAAGCAGATCGTCGTGGTCGACACCGATCGAGCAGCCGTGGACGCCGCGACCATCTCGGGTCATACGGCCGTTCAGGGCAGCGCCACCAGTGAGGATGACCTGCGACGTGCGCTCGTCACCCGCGCGCGGGTGATCATCGTGGCGCTCGATCGCGACGACAGCGCCGTGCTGGCGACCCTGACGGTGCGGCGGCTGAACGCGCACGCGTCAGTGATCGCGTCCGCCCGTGAGGCGCAGAACGCCGAGCTGATGCGCCAGAGCGGCGCGGGTTCGGTGATCGTGTCGTCGGAGACGACCGGCCGGCTGCTCGGGCTGGCGTGCGACAACCCCGAGACCGTCGACGTGGTCGAGGACCTGCTGTCGTTCGGCCAGGGTCTCGACCTCACCCAACGCGTGGTCCGCGCCGAGGAGATCGGCAAGGATCCGGCGGCACTCACGATCCCGGTGCTGGCGGTGCTTCGCAACGGCACGATGCTGCGCTATGACGACGCGGCCGCCTCGCCTCTCGCGGCCGGTGACTCGGTGATCTACGCCGGAGTCGCGCCCTAGCCGGGGTGGAGGTGGTGGCAAGGAACTGGCTCCCGCGATTGGACTCGAACCAATAACCTGCCGGTTAACAGCCGGCTGCTCTGCCAATTGAGCTACGCGGGATTGCGCCCGCACAGGTTAGCAAGCCCATCGGTGTACGACGAAACTCGCCTCCACAACTTGCGGGTGAGCCTAGACTCGTAAGGCGAAAGCCGGGTCCTCGTCGTGGCTGGCACCGAGGACCCCGGTCCGGGAGACGGCATGGCGATCGACTTGCACATTGAACTGTTCGAGCAGGGCGCCGACGCGGAACGTCTGGACATGCTGACCGAGACTCTGCGCCAGGAACTCTTGACGCTCGACGTCGACGCCGTGTCCCGCATCTCTGGCGGCGATGCACCCGAGGGCAGCAAGGGACTGGACCCCGCGACGGTGGGAGCGGTCATCGTGGCCCTCAAGAGCTCGGCCGAGCTCGTTGGCCAGGTCGTGTCGGTGCTCCGGTCTTGGCTCGGTCGCGCCGGCACCTCGACGGGATCGACCCAGAGTCTGAGGTTGACCATGAACGGAACGACCCTGGAGCTGTCGGCCGCAACGGCCGATCAGCAGCAGCAGCTCCTCGACGCGTTCGTCGCGGCCGCGGCAGCACCGGACTGAGCCCGGTCACCGACTCCCCCACGCGAGTGACTGTACGGGCCCGAGCCCCGTAATCTGGCGCCGATTGGTCCCGTCCGGATCCGCCACGATGAGCGCTTGATCGCGCACGCGCACATACGCGATCTGCTCACCGGACGGCGACCACGCGACGTTCTGAGCCCCCAGGATTCCGATCGCCTCAGGGGTGCCGTCGAGTGACTTCAGGACGAAGGGAGCGCCGTCCTGCTCCTGGGTGCTCTGCTGGTTCCACTGGAAGAGCAAGCCTGCGTCGCTCCAGTCAGGCTCGAAGTTCGCTCCGCTCGTATCCGTGATCGCCGTGGCGCCCGTCGGATCGGCGGGGTCGACCCAGTACAGATTCAGGGCGCCGTCTGCACCGGATCTTCGTTCGAAGACGATGACCTCCCGGCCACCTACCCAGGCCCACGTCGGCGAGCCCGCGAGGGATCCCGCGTCTGACGCATCCACCGGGACCGGCGTGAGCCCCGACCCGTCAACGCCAGCCGTCCACAACTGGTCGTCGCAGATGACCGCAAGTTCCTGTCCATCCGACCTCCACGCCGGCCTCGTCGAGTATGCGCACGCGGAGTCCGTGGGGAACAACTGACGATCACCGCTGCCATCGACCCCGATGCGGTGCGCCACCCTGGCATGCCGATCCGTGCCCGTCAGGTAGACGATGGTCGTGCGGTCCGGCGACAGTGTGGGCTTCGTCGCCTGCCCGGCTGTCGGGATCGGTCTGATGGCCTGGTCGGTCGAGACATCGACCACCTGGAGCGCGCTGCTGGTCGGGTCGCCAGTCGCCACGACGAGCTGACTGTCCAACAACCCGCTGCCGGCCTGCCCACCGGGCGTTGAGGGCGTCGACGAAGGCCCGTTCTGGCGCACGATGACGAGCACGATGACGACAACCGCGACGACCACGGCTGCCGACGCGCCCAAGATCTGCATCCGTCTGCGCCGCCGCTCATCCACCACGGACAAGGACTGGACATCATCGTCGACCGCTGGAGGCAACTCCCTCTGGACCTGAGCCTCCCTCTGGACCTGAGCCTCCCTCGGGACCTGAGCCTCCTCCTCCCGCTGAGCCTCCTCCTCCCGCTGAGCCTCCTCCTCCCGCGGAGCCCCGTCCTCGACATCTCCGACACTCAGGCTCGGACGGGGTGGTGCGGAGAAGGCTGCCAATGCCGCAGAGGCCGCTGCGGCCACGGTCTTGCTGTCGTCTCCCGTCAGCTGCTCGAGACCGCGCTGCGCGGCCAGCGAGAGCCCGGCGTGACGGCCGCGAAGAAGACGGTCGAGCTCAAGAACGGCGCCGGACCTGACCGACGCGAACGAGCTTTCCGTCGCGTCCAGAAGGTCTTGTGGGAGGGCCGACGGAATCGTGATCGGGCGGCTTCTCTGAGCGACATACAACTCCCCTTGTATGCCGAGCGACCACTTGCTCGGGGTCTGGTTGGGCGTGACTCGCCGGACCGCGCCGTAGACATACTCGTACAGTTCGTCGAGGCCGATCATGCCGTCCTGGTCCTGGTCGGCATCACCGGTCGCGAGCCCGTCGACGATGGCGCTCGTGAACACCGACGGTGCTCCCCCGGGTGAGTCCGCGAGGTCTTTGCCCTCGAAGGCATACTCCAGGGCCGTGGAAGCCGTGATCACCGCACGGCCACGACCGCTCAGGCGCTCCTCCAGCTGGAGCGCGTTGTCTCCACGCGTGGTGAGTCCTCGCTCGAACGCGCCCGCGTAGCAGCAGTCCAGCAACAGCACGACGCGACGCGCACGGGTCCGGTTCATGAGCCGGTTGACGAACTCCGATGACACCGCTGTAGCCGCCAGGAACTGCAGCTCGGTGTCCGCTGCGGCGAAGTAGAGGTCACCGCTCTCGTCCTTGACCCCATGGCCGGAGTAGTGCACGAGCAAGAGGTCGTCAATGCTTCGCTCCGAGAAGAAGCGCTCCATGGAACGCGTGATCTCGTGGGCGGGCTCGTTGACAACGGTAGTGATGTCGAACGCGCCGATCTCAGGGTTCCCGAGCACACTCGCGAGGGCCTCAGCGTCTTGGGCGGGCGCCCGCAATTGGCGCAACCCAGGATCTTGGTAGGCGTAGGTCGCAACGATGAGTGCGCTACGGACGCCGGGCATTCTCGACACCGGCCCGCTGACTGTTGTGGGCGGGCTGAACCCTCTCGCAAGTCACCACTGTCAAGGCATGCTCCCGTTGCGGGATCCGGTGCGACCCCCTTGCAACCCAGAGTGCTCGCCGGCGGACAGTGTGTCAACGACGAGTCAGAGTCCCGACAGTTCGCGCTGCGCCTCGGTCAGCGTCCGCTCGGCGACCGCGGTCACCTCGGGGTCGTCGGGGTCGAGGCCCGCCGAGAGCAGATAGGACCAGACGATCGGACCCTGTCCGACGGGAGAGCGACGGCCGACCACGCTGAGCCCGGCCTTTCCGCGGACGCGGGCATACATGGTGGCGACCACGCTCTTGGTGATCCGCTCCCGGAGCAGCTCCAACAGCTGGCCGGCATCGTCGACCTCGATCACCGTGCGGGGCTCCGGTTCGCCCCAGGCGCTCACTTCGACCACGGCGAGTCGGCCCGCCTCTTGTTGCCAGTCTGCGCGCTCGAGCTGTTCCCAACCGAGGCGCCGGAACCCTTCGTCGCCGGAGAGGTGCAACGCGCGGTCGGTGCCGACGTACCAGCGTCCCTCGCGGTCAGTGGCCCAGGCGAGCGGGCGCTCACCGGCGTCGAGGGTGAGCTGCTCCCGGGTGGCGGCGGGCAGTCGAGTCCGGCGACGGCTGGAAGGCATGAGGCCATCCTCGCAGCCAGGGTGAAACGCCATACTCCCGCCGGAGGTGGAACGGCAGGGCTACAAACGGCAGGGCTACACCCCCCGGACGCGATGTCCCCAAGGCAACCCTGCAGTCCTGGCCGCACGTTTGCCTTGTTCACAAGCCAGGTGGCTTGTGAACAAGGCAAACGCGCTACGGCCACTGGGTACTTGGGTTGGGCAGTCGGCCAGCATGTGGGCCGCGAGGATCTGGATCAGGTCACGCGGTATCTGGGTCGGTCAGTGGAGGTAGTCGCGGAAGTTCTCGAGACCTTGGGTCATCCGGATGCGGGCGAGCGCCTTCGCCTCGATCTGCCGGGCACGCTCCCGGGTGACACCCAGGGCGCGGCCGACCTCCTCCAGCGTGTGCGTACGACCGCCCTCCAGACCGAAACGCAGTCGCAGCACCTTGCGCTCGCGACTCGACACGATCGTGAGCAACCGCTCGACATCGCTGTGCAGCATGAGCATGCCGACCTCGTCGACCGGCATGGACGTACTGTCGTCGACGATGAGGTCGGCGAGATGACCCGAGTCGCCCTCCCCCACCGAGATGTCCAGCGACATCGGCTCGTCGGCGAGCTTGAGCAGTTCGCGCGTGCGATCGGCGGAACACTCGAGCTGCTCGGCGAGCTCATCCATCGACGGGTTGCGCCCCAGCCGCTGGAACATGGCGCGCTGCACCCGCATCGCGCGGTGCATCGCCTCGACCACGTGCACGGGAATCCGGATCGTCCGACCCTGGTCGGCGATGCCGCGTGAGATGGCCTGGCGGATCCACCACGTCGCGTACGTGGAGAACTTGTAGCCGCGCCGGTAGTCGAACTTCTCGACCGCGCGGATCAACCCGATGTTTCCCTCCTGGATCAGGTCGAGCAGGCCGATACCGGGTGAGCCGTACCGCTTGGCCACCGCGACCACGAGCCGCAGGTTCGACCGCACCAAGGTGGCCTTGGCCTGGTCCCCGGCGTCGGCCAGGTGGGCGCAGTCGAAGCGCGTCTCCCAGTCGAGTTCAAGACTGGATTCGAGCGCCTCGGCCGCCAGGACCCCGACCTCGATGGCCTGCGACAGACGCACCTCGTCTGCCGCGGTGAGCAAGGGAATACGGCCGATCTCGCGCAGGTACAGGCGGACGGAATCGGGAGACTCGGCGTCGCGCTGCCGCGGAACGCGCGCGGCAACGGCGGCTCCCCTTGGAGTCCCCTGTGTGGCCAGCTCTGGCCCTGCCATGGGGGTCAGTCTCCTGCGCATCGACATCGTATGCATGTGGTTTTCGCAAACGAGGTCGATGCGTCCCGAATGTCAGCCCGAATGGGTCAGATACCGGTCCCAATGGCCTGCTCGCGCAGGGACCTGCGATGACTCTCGAGGGCTACCAGCTCACCGAACATGCGGTTGTAGTCGGCCGTCTGGGTCACCGGGTTCATCCGCTGGAGCGTCGACTTCACCCGCTCGATGCGGCGCAACGCGGTCAGCTCACGCAGCCGTACGACGTAGGCCGACACGACGGTCTCGTCGATGTCACCGTTGACGTGGAGCGGTTCGACGGACAACGCCGACACCAGACTGGTCAACGGCGGCGCCAACGATTCGAGCAGGGCGTCCGGGCCTGAGGTCTCGGGTCCGCCTTGGCTCACGACCACCTCGAACACCCTGCGGTAGTACGGGTGCACGAAGTCGTCGACCTCGATGTCGTCCCATGACGTCGCGGTGACTTTCGGGTGTTGGAGGGCCAGCTTGAGCACGTCCCGCTCGATCGAGAACCGTCGCTCCCGCGGGTCGGGTACGTCGGCGGAGGTAGCGCGCCCTGCCGCTCCAGCCGGATCGACCGCCGAATCGCCTGTCGACGCGGCAGGCTGACCGGGCGCGGCGCGACCGCTACCGCCGGAAGAAGCCCGGCCGGCCGCCCGCTTGACCTCGGTCCGGACCTCGTCGATCTCGACGCCCAGCATGCCGGCCAGCTCGCGGATGAACGCCTCCACCTTCGACCGGTCACGGATCGCCGCGACCAACCTCGCCGCCTCGCGAGTCGCGTCGACGCGGGAGTCGGCCCGGTCGAGGTCGTACTTGGAGACGACGTTGCTGAGCACGAAGCGGTACAGCGGAACCCGGCGGGCGACGAGCTCGCGGACTGCGGCGTCGCCCTCGGCCAGCCGCAGGTCGCACGGGTCGCGACCGTCGGGCTCGATCGCGACGTAGGTCTGGCCGACGAACTGCTGGTCGCCCTGGAACGCCCGCAGCGCTGCCTTCTGCCCGGCCTCGTCACCGTCGAAGGTGAAGATGACCTCGCCCCGGAACTCGTCGTGGTCGAGCAGCAGCCGTCGCAGGATGCGGGTGTGGTCCTCACCGAAGGCGGTGCCGCAGGTGGCCACAGCGGTCTGCACTCCGGCGAGATGGCAGGCCATCACGTCGGTGTAGCCCTCGACGACGACGGCCTGGCTGCTGCGGGCGATCTCCTTGCGGGCCAGGTCGACGCCGTACAGCAGTTGGCTCTTCTTGTAGATCGAGGTCTCGGGGGTGTTGAGGTACTTCGCCTCGACGCGGTCGTCGTCGAAGAGCCGCCGGGCGCCGAAGCCGACGACGTCGCCGGACAGCTCACGGATGGGCCACATCAACCGGCCGCGGAAACGGTCGTACGGCCCGCGGTTGCCCTGCGCGACCAGCCCGGCCGCCGACAGCTCGTCGTCGGAGAAGCCGCTGCCGCGCAGGTGGCCCAGCAGCGCCTCGCCGCCACGCGGCGCGAAGCCGATCCCGAACAGGTCGGCCGCGTCCTTGTCGAAGCCGCGCTCCGCCAGGAACTGCCGGCCGGGCAGCGCGTCGGGGGTGCCGAGCTGTTCGACATAGAACGCCGCAGCGACCTTGTGCGCCTCGACCAGCCGGACCCGTTGGCCCCGCTGACCCTGGTCCCGACGAGCCCCGGTGACACCCTCGTCGACGTACCGCAGCTGCACGCCGTAGCGGTCGGCCAGCCGTTCGACCGCTTCGGTGAATCCGACGCCCTCGACCTTCTGCACGAATGTGAGGACGTCGCCGCCCTCGCCACACCCGAAGCAGTGGAAGAACCCGCGCGAGACGTTCACGTTGAACGACGGGGTCTTCTCGTCGTGGAACGGGCAGAGGCCCTTCATCGAGCCGGAGCCCGCGTTCTTGAGGGTCACGTGCGTGGAGATCACCTCGTCGATCCGGGCGCGCTCGCGCACCTGCGCGATGTCGTCCTCCCTGATCCGGCCTACCACGTCGCGAGTCTACGCACCCGTGGTCAGGGCCCGATGCCTGTCCACAGCACTGAGGTCGGTCAGCGACGCGACCTGGTCGATGACGACGCGACGGCGGGCTGCGTCGTCGGCTGCGTCGCCGAAGTCATCCCGGAACATCGGCTCCAGCGACTCCGGCGCCCCGGCCCAGATCACGTCGACCAGCTCGGCGATCAGGGTCCGCTGGTAGTTGAGCGCGGCGACCCGGTCGTCGGCCTTCATGACCAGGTGGGCGGCCACCCCTTTGAGGAGCGCGATCTCGGTCGCCACCTCCCAAGGAACCAGGATCCGGCCGGAGTACCGCACGATCGGCCGCTCGAGACCGGACAGCTCGACGGCCTGTTGCACGTCACTGCAGAAGCGGTTGATGAGTCGACTGGTGAGGTTCTTGAGCCCCGCCAGGTGACGACGGCTCCCGTCGTAGAGCTCCTGCGGCCACGGGTCGAGGCTGGTCAACCGGCCGAACGCTTCCTCGAGCTCGTCGGCGGTGGTGTCGGGCGCGTACCAGTCCTGCACGGTCTCCCAGACTTCGGCGCGCAGCCCCGGGTCGGCCAGGGTGGCGAGGTCGATCCGGCCCGCCACGATGCCGTCCTCGACGTCGTGGACGCTGTAGGCGATGTCGTCGGCGAGGTCCATGATCTGCGCCTCGATGCACGTCCTACGGCTCGGCGCGTCCCCACGCATCCAGTCGAACAGTGGCCGGTCGTCGTCGTAGACGCCGAACTTGCGTACGGCCCGGGGTAGACCGTCCGCGTGTCGACCGGCGGGGACGGGTGCGTCCTCGAGGGGCCAGGGGTACTTGGTGGCGGCATCGAGGACACCACGCGTGAGGTTGAGGCCGAGGCTCTGGCCCGGTCGGCCGTCGACCCCGTCGGGGCGGAACGTCTTGGACTCCAGCCTCGTCAGCAGCCGGAACGTCTGCGCGTTGCCCTCGAACCCTCCGATGTCGGCCGCCAGCTCGGCCAGGGCGCGTTCACCGTTGTGACCGAAGGGCGGGTGGCCGAGGTCGTGGGCCAGGCACGCGGCCTCGACGAGGTCGGGGTCACAGCCCAGAGCCACGGCGACGTCGCGGCCGACCTGGGCGACCTCGAGCGTGTGGGTCAGGCGGTTGCGGGTGAAGTCGTCGGTCGACGGGCCGACCACCTGCGTCTTGGCGGCCAGCCGACGCAGCCCGGCGGAGTGCACGATGCGCGCGCGGTCCCGCTCGAACGGCGTACGGACGGACTCACTCGGCTCGGGGAGGTAGCGCTCGACGTCCGATGCGGCGTACGGCGGGCGGGCGGTGTCCATCGCGCACGACCTTACTGCCCTTCCTGCCCCCCTGGCCCTCCGCGTTTGCCTAGTTCACAAGCCAGGTGGCTTGTCCGCTAGGCAAACGCGCCACTGGCACTGGGTAGTTGCCTCTCCCACCCCGTCCCTGACCGCATCCCCACCACCGTCCCCCACCACCAGGTCCGGCCGCCGCGCCGATCGGGAGTATGCCGCCGGGTCAGCCGCCGACGACCGACTCCTCGGGGATGTGATGCTCGGGACGACGGCGGCGCCGGGTGTACGACCAGGCCAGCGAAGCGCCGACCAGGATGAGGAGGCCGACCAGGTCACTCATCACGAGCCCGTGATCCTGGTTGATTCGAATGACATGCGGCCCCTCGAACCGCTTGTCGACGCGCAGCCAGACGAACGTCAGGAACACCACCGCGACCAGCGCCACCGTGCTGCCGCGCCACGCGAGGGAGGAGACCAGGAGCATCCCGGCGAGCAGCGGAAGACCTGTCGTCAGGAAGAAGAGCCACACCTGTTAAGGGTAGGCGCTCGGCGAGGCATCTCGGTGCCGAATGCCCGCCTTGCCCGCAACTGTGCCACTGCGGGGTTGGATGCGTCGGCTGGACCGCTGGTGAGGCCGGTGAAGATCAGGCCGGCGACGGCGGTGATTCCGGCTGCGGTTACCCAGGTGTGCCGCATGCGGGCATGACGTGAGCGGCGTTGGCGGTGCGCATCAAGGTTCTCGTCCTCCGTGACAGCCCGGAGAGTTTGGGCGACGCGATGCTCTGGCCCTCCGCGTTTGCCTAGTTCACAAGCCAGGTGGCTTGTCCACTAGGCAAATTCACCGCGGGAACTGGGTACTTGCCTCCGCGACCTGCGCACCCGCTCGACCCGCCCGCCGGAGTACGCCGAACGGGCCTCAACACCCGGAGCAGCGGCCGGAGTCCGCCGGCTGGACCCAGGTCAGCCGCCGGAAACGCCGATCTCGGCCGCTTCGTCGATGACCAGGTCGTCGCGCTCCGCCAACCACCCCTCCGGCAGCGCCACCCGTCGCGGGTTGCCCTGGCGGCCGCGCGGGCTCCCCAGCTCTGCCACCGGGAACGCCTCGGTCGGGTCGAGCCGGCTCAACAGCCCGTCGAGCGTGGCCAACGTGTCGACCAGTCCGAGGGACTGCCGCAGCTCACCGCCGGCCCGGAACCCCTTGAGGTACCACGCGATGTGCTTGCGGAACTCCTTGCAGCCGCGCTCCTCCCCCATGTACTGCACCAGCAGCTCGGCATGCCGTCGCATCATCGCCGCCACCTCACCCAGCGTCGGCAGCGGTGGCGCCGGCGACCCCGCGAACGCCGCCGCCAGGTCGCGGAACAGCCACGGCCGCCCCAGACAGCCCCGGCCGACCACCACACCGGCACACCCCGTCTGGTCCATCAGCTGCAGCGCGTCGGACGCCTCCCAGATGTCGCCGTTGCCGAGCACCGGGATGTCGACGTGCTCGACCAGCGCGGCGATCGCGGCCCAGTCGGCCTGGCCGCTGTAGTGCTGGTCGGCCGTCCGGCCGTGCAGCGCGATCGCGGCGCATCCCGACTCCTGCGCGATCTGCCCCGCTTCGAGGTAGGTCTCGTGGTCGCCGTCGATGCCCTTGCGGGTCTTCATCGTGACGGGCACGCCGAACGGCGCCGTCGCCGCCACCGTGGCCTCGAGGATCGCCGCCAGCAGCCGACGCTTCCACGGCAGCGCGGCGCCACCGCCTTTGCGGGTCACCTTCGGCACGGGACAGCCGAAGTTCAGGTCGATGTGCGAGACGCCGTACTCCTCGCACAGGATGGTGGCCGCCCGCGCGACGTACGACGGGTCGACGCCGTACAGCTGGACCGAGCGCACCGACTCGTTCGGGTCGAAGACCAGCATCGACTCCGTCACCTCGTCGCGCTCGACGAGGCCGCGGCTGGTGATCATCTCGCAGACGTACAGTCCCGCGCCCTGCTCCCGGCACAGCGACCGGTACGCCGCGTTGGTGACCCCGGCCATGGGTGCCAGCACGACCGGCGGATCGACCTCGAGCGTCCCGAGCTTGAGCGCGGGAGCAGTCGTTACCTGACGGTCCATGAGATCGGCAGGTCTCCGTTCGCCGGCCGCCACTGCACCTCGGACACGGTGCCGCGCTTGGGCGCCAGCATGACCATGCAGCCGTTCACGCTCTTGCCGGTGACGAACTTCTTGGGAAACGGTTTCTGGTTGCACTTCGGAAACGTCGACCCGAACCTCACCGGCCGCACCACCAGGGTGTCGGAAACCTTGCCGTACAAGGTGATCCGGGCACCGGTCAGCGTGTCCGGGCCGAGGTTCTTCACGGTCGTCGAGACGTAGTAGACATTGGAGTTGCGGGCCGCCTTGCGGAGCTTGAAGCGCGCGAGGTCCTTGACCTTGCCCTTGGTGACCTTCGTGACGGCGAGCTTGATCTGGCTGCGGTGTTTCTTGTCGGCCTGGAACTTCACGACCGCCTTCGCACCGAGCTCGAGGGCGGTGCCCGGCACGGTTGTGCCGTCGGCAGCCGTCGTCGCCGGCGAGCCCCCGGTCGGCGTACTGTCCGACCCGGAGCCGCCACTGCAGCCGGCGAGGGCAGCCACGGCGACCACCGCCACCGCCGCCACGAACCTCGGTGCGCGCATGTCAGAAACCCTTCTCTCTACCGACTTGTCAGAACGTAGTAGTGCTCTAGCGTTGCCTGAGCCTGACAACTCGTTGGTCAACAGCCGATGAGGCGTTCGGCGACGTATCCACGGACCTGGTCGAGCGCCACCCGCTCCTGCTTCATGGTGTCGCGTTCGCGGATCGTCACGGCGTTGTCGTCCAGCGTGTCGAAGTCGACGGTGATGCAGAACGGCGTACCGATCTCGTCCTGCCGCCGGTAGCGACGCCCGATGGCGCCCGCGTCGTCGAAGTCGACGTTCCAGCTCTGCCGCAGCTCGGCGGCGAGGTCGCGTGCCTTCGGCGAGAAATCGGCGTTGCGCGACAGGGGAAGTACGGCGGCCTTGACCGGCGCCAGCCGGGGGTCGAGTCGCAGCAGCACCCGCTTGTCGACGCCACCTTTGGCGTTGGGCGCCTCGTCCTCGCCGTACGCGTCGATGAGGAAGGCCATCAGCGACCTCGTCAGCCCGGCCGCCGGCTCGATGACGTACGGCGTCCAGCGCTCGTTCGTGGCCTGGTCGAAGTACGACAGGTCCTGCCCCGACGCCGCACTGTGTGCCTTGAGGTCGAAGTCGGTGCGGTTGGCGATGCCCTCGAGCTCGTCGAACTCACGGCCCGGCAGGTTGAACCGATACTCGATGTCGACGGTGCGAGTGGAGTAGTGCGAGCGCTTCTCCTCCGGATGCTCGAGGTGGCGCAGGTTGTCGCGGTTGATGCCCAGCCCCACGTACCAGTCGGTGCGCAGGTCGATCCACGTCTGGTGCCACTCCGCGTCGGTGCCGGGCTCGACGAAGAACTCCATCTCCATCTGCTCGAACTCGCGGGTCCGGAAGATGAAGTTGCCGGGGGTGATCTCGTTGCGGAACGCCTTGCCGGTCTGGGCGATCCCGAACGGCGGCTTCTTGCGCGAGGAGTTCATCACGTTGACGAAGTTGAGGAAGATGCCCTGGGCGGTCTCGGGCCGCAGGTAGTGCAGACCCGACTCGTCCTCGATGACCCCCAGGTACGTCTTGAGCATCCCGTTGAACGGACGCGGCTCGGTCCACGCACCCCGCGTCCCGCAGTTGGGGCACGCGATGTCGGACAGCGGTACGTCGTCGGGGTTGTCGATGCCCTTCTTCGACGCCTGCGCTTCCTGCAGGTGGTCGGCACGGAACCGCTTGTGGCAGCTCTGGCACTCGGTGAGCGGGTCGGTGAACGTCGCGAGGTGACCGGACGCCTCCCACGTCTTCGTCGGCAGGATCACCGACGAGTCCAGCCCGACGACGTCGTCGCGGGACGTGACCATGGAGCGCCACCACTGCCGCTTGATGTTCTCTTTCAGCTCGACGCCGAGGGGACCGTAGTCCCAGGCGGAGCGGGTGCCCCCGTAGATCTCGCCACAGGGGAAGACGAACCCCCTGCGCTTGCACAGACTGACGACGGCGTCAACGACAGAGGTAGCCATGGGTTTCTCCATCCGGCTGGTGGTCGGTGGTCAACTCCCCGATGTAGGGAGCAGCCTGCAGCCTATCGGGCCGCGTCCACCGATTTGCGGCTCGGGTCACGAGGACAGGGCAGGGACCACCGTCGTGACGACCCAGCGATGCTTGCCGATCTGCCGGGTGCGGGTGAACCCCAGCCGCTCGTACGTCGACAACGCCCCGTTGTACAAGAATCCGGCGGCTACCGAATCGGCGGCTTCGGGATATCCCTCCACGGTGCCCCCACCGAGACCCTTGATCAGGTCCAGTGCGCCGGCCAGCGCGGCACCGGCCACGCCCTGACGCCGATGTCCCTTCCCGACGTAGCAGCAGGCGATCCGCCAGTCCGGCACGTCGGTCTGGCCCTTCTCGTAGGCGGCGCGGCTCTTGATCCGCGGCAATTCGTCGGGTGGGCCGAACTGGCACCAGCCCAGGCAGTCCTCGTCCTGGAAGACCAGCGCGGCACGGGCGGTACCCGCGCGCACGCGGCTCAGCTTGCGCTCACGGTTGACCTCGGGCGTGGTTCCCTTCCCGACACCCTCCGGGTGGAAACCCATGCACCAGCACCCGCCGAAGATCCCGCCGTTGGCGTCCACCAGAGCGGCGAAGGCCGGCCACGTGGACTCGTCGAGCGGTCGCACGTCATAGGTGGACTCCCCCATGTCGTCAACGTAGCAGCGGCCCTTCTCCGCCATGGCTCCATGACCCCGAGGATCCGATGTCCCCGAACTACTAGACTTAACCAGGTACTCGGCATACTCTGGTCCTATGACCACGGCACACGACTCCCAGCTCCTCAAGGGCGTGCTGTCGTTGCTGCTGCTCCAGCTGCTCGCGGAGGAGGAGTCCTACGGCTATGAGGCCGTACGACGCCTGCACGAGATCGGTCTGACCGATGTCCTCGAGGGCACGGTCTATCCGGCACTGGCTCGTCTCGAGCGCGAAGGTCGGATAGCGGCCCGACTGGTGGCCTCGAACTCCGGCCCGGCCCGCAAGTACTACCGCCCGACCCCCGACGGCTACGCGGCACTCGCCGCTGGCAAGGCCAGCTGGGTGTCTCTCGCCGACAGCGTCGGGACGGTGCTCGACCGTCCCGTTCCGCCCGAACCGATCGAAGGAGTCTGACATGGCTCACCCCGTCACCTGGCTGGACCGGCTCCGCATCGAGCGGGTGGTCTGGACCCTCGACCAGCGTCTGTACGACCTCCCCCGCAAGGTGCGCATCGCGACCCGCCGCGAGGTCCGCGACAACCTGCTCACGGCGGCCGCAGACATGGGGACCGGTCCCGCGCTGGCCCGCCTCGGCAACAGCCATCAGCTGGCGACCGAGTACCTCTCCGCGCACTTCGGCGACGAGCCCCGGCCGTCCTGGTGGGCAGCAGCAGCCTTCCTGCTCACCGCGCAGTTGTTCTTCACCGAGTGGCTGCGCGAGGCGGCGGTGGCGTTCGGCGACGGTCTGACGGCTGCTGATCCGCACGTCACGGGCACGTTCACATGGGGCGGCCTCGACTTCGTCCAGTCCACCGTCACCTACACCTACGCCGACGGCCAGGGCACGTTCGTCGGCGGCGCCTGGACACCACTGGCCTGGGCGCTGTGGATCATCGCCACGATCCTCGTCGGTCGGCTGTGGCGCGCCCCCCTCGCCTGGCGTCGGCGTCGCGCCGCCGCGAGGGCCGCTGAGACCCAGCCTCAAGGCTGAGGGCGCAGACCTGACGACCAGGCCCGGGAGCCGGTCAGGTGACACGCGGTCGTGGCTGGTTGGGCTCGGTCGCGCCCTCCCCCACGATCACCTCGTACGCCGACGGCTCGTCGACCGCGTTCGACAGCAGCGGCACCACGGTCGCCTTGATCTCGTATGACGACAAGGCCCGGCGGTAGGACCCCACGTCTCGCCACGACGTGGTCAACACCCAGAGCGTCGGGTCGTCCATCGCCCGGCCGATCGACCCGCCGACGAACCCGGTCTGGCGGCCCAGCGCGACCAGACACGTCTGGAGCTCGGACGTCGCCGGCTCGGCCAGGTCGTCGTCATACCGGAACCGCGAAATCACCAACACGAACGTGATTGTGCCCGACGCGCGAGCGCCTTCGGCACGGGCTATCCGGTCGGGGCGGTTGTTACTGGCGGCGCGCGAAAGACGGGACGCCCGCCGCCACCAGGCCGGCATCCCACCCCGGAGCGCGGCCGTGCGCGGGTGGCCGGATGCCCGCGACCTCGACCCCGCTTCGAGCGAGGAGCCACGAGATCAGCGAGTTGGAGTTCCACATGTCGCCCGCGTGCAGCTCGTCGCGACCCCAGGTCAGGACCGGAACCTTCGGCACCAGCGAGAGCAGTTGGCGGGCGCCGGTCCTGTCGCAGCCGACCTGGACGGGGCTGGCGACAGCCTCTGCGACATCCGGGATCGTCCCGTCACGCCACCGCCGGATCTCGTAGCGAAACAGCACGGAGTGGCCCAGCCAGCGCAGGCCGACCGGCCCCTCGGCCACCACTCCCCGGTCCTCAGCACCGCCTCCCCACGCGGGAGTCATCTCGATGACGAAGCGGTCAGCGTCGACGGTCACCTCGAGCGCGGAATGGTACAGGTCGAGAGCTGGGCGCCTGCCAAGTCGGGCGGTCAGGGCCTCGAACACGCGGCCGTTCCAGCGCACCGACCTGCCACCGGCGCCAAGTGGCAGCCAGTAGAGCAGGATGCTGGCATCGGGACCGCTGCCTCGGCCATCGCTCATCACTCACCTCCCCACCAGTCGACCATTACCGGCAGATGGGAACCTAGGGTCGAAAGCCACATCACCGAGGGGCCGCCGGACCCCTGTCTCCCCGGTCCAACCCCGAGCGGGACCCCGATGACGTACCAGGGTCGGGCACGGGTCGGCTCAGCGAGTTCCCCGATGCGGTCGTGGCGCTCAGACGGCCACGCTGATGGACATGATCACGGTCGAGTCACTCACGAAGAAGTACGCCGGCTTCACCGCCGTCGACGACATCAGCTTCACCGCAGGGTCCGGTCGCGTGACCGGGTTCCTCGGTCCCAACGGCGCCGGCAAATCCACCACCATGCGCATCATGGTCGGGCTGACCCCGCCTTCCTCAGGCTCCGCGACGATCGACGGCCAGCGGTTCGCGGACCTGCCCAACCCTGGCCTCGACGTCGGTGTCCTCCTGGACGCGTCCGCACAGCACGCCGGCCGGACGGGTCGCGAGATCCTGACCCTCGCCCAGCGCACCATGGGTCTCCCGGCGCGACGTGTCGACGAGATGCTCGACCTGGTGAGCCTGACCGGCACCGAAGCAGGCCGCCGGGTCCGCAACTACTCCCTCGGTATGCGCCAGCGGCTCGGCATCGCCGCAGCCCTCATCGGCGACCCCCGGGTGCTGATCCTCGACGAGCCCGCCAACGGTCTCGACCCGGCCGGTATCCGGTGGATGCGCGACCTGCTGCGCGACTACGCGAACCGCGGCGGGACCGTGCTGCTGTCGTCGCACCTACTGCACGAGATCGAGGTCATCGCCGACGACATCGTCGTGATCGGCAACGGCCGGATCGTCGCCCAGGGCACCAAGGCCGAGCTGCTGGAGGCGGCCGGCACCTACGTACGAGCAGCCGACGCCGGGGAGCTGGCCCGGGCCCTGGAGGCCTCCGGAATCAGCGCCGTCGTGTCCGGTCACGACGCCCTGCGTACAGACGCCGAGCCCGACCTCGTCGGCGAGATCGCACTCGCGGCCGGCGTCGCCCTTAGTGAACTGCGCCCCGCCGATGGCGCCGGGCTCGAGGAGATGTTCCTCGACCTCACCGCCGAGACTCAACGTGAAGGAGCCGTGGCATGAGCGCCATCGCTGTACACGAAGCACAAGCACCAGCAGTTCCAGCCGCCCGGCCACGGGTCCCGCTGACCCGCGTCGTCGGGGTCGAGCTGCGCAAGATGTTCGACACCCGGTCAGGTTTCTGGCTGATGGCGAGCATCGTGATCGTCTCCTTGATGGCCACGGGAGCCGTCATCGCATTCGCGCCCGACAGCGAGCTGACGTTCGCGACGTTCGCGACGGCGATCGGCTTCCCGATGGCGGTCATCCTGCCGATCATCGCGATCTTGTCGGTGACGAGCGAGTGGAGCCAGCGCAGCGGGCTGTCGACGTTCACGATGGTGCCGCGCCGCGGCCTGGTGGTCTGGGCAAAGGCTGCGTCCGCGGTCGTGGTCGGCGTCATCTCGATGCTCGTCGCGTTCGCGGTCGGAGCCGTCGGCAATGTCGTCGGTACGGCGATCACCGGTACCGACCGGGTGTGGGACGTGTCCGCATCCGACCTGCTCTACATCGTGATCGGCAACGTGCTCGGGATGTTGATCGGGTTCATGCTCGGCGTGCTGATCCGCAACTCAGCCGGCGCGATCGTGTCGTACTTCGTGTACTCGCTCGTGTTCCCCACGATCTTCGGACTGCTGGCGGAGCTCCAGACCTGGTTCCGTGACCTGCAACCCTGGGTCGACTTCAACTACGCCCAAGGCGCGCTGTTCAACGGCGACATGACGGGCGAGCAGTGGGCGAACATCGGGGTGTCCGGCACGATCTGGCTGCTCGTCCCCCTGGCCGTCGGTCTGGCCCTCCTGCTCCGCTCGGAAGTGAAGTAGCAAGCCGCTCCGCGGTCAGCCGTACCGGCGGTCGAGCCTGTCGAGACCCCTTGATCTCGACAGGCTCGATCAACGGGCAGCCCGGCTCCGGTGGTCAAGCTTGTCGAGACCCCCGATCTCGACAAGCCCGCCCTCCCGATCAGGGGCCCGGCCGTGCGCCGACAGCGCTCAACGGCACCAGCCCCACGTCGCCGGCAAGTCGCACCGCCACCTCACCGGGTTCATTGGTGATGTCCCCCTCGACGAAGAACTCGTGCGCTCCCTCGGATGACTCCCACTCGGCCAACGCATGGAACGCGGACTCGTCCTCGGCGTACAGGCCTGGTGGAACGAGCAGCCGTGCGCGCGGGCGGTCCGGCCATCAGAAGTCGGACACGGCACCATGAAGAGGAACCACATGCATCAAGTCTCGTCCTCCGACGCAAGCCCACGGAGCCGCACAGTTGACAGACCGGGAGGTTGTGCAGGTCCTCCGGCAAGTCTGACCTGTACAACCTCCCGGTCGAGGGCGGTGGGCAACCGACCATGGCCTCGCGCTGGACGATTCGGGGCACCGCCCGCGGCCGACTACCATGGCCACCGTGTCCAACCCCCGTTCCAAGCGCTCCGGCGATCCGGCTCGGCGACCTCGGAACGCGTCCACGCCGCCGGCCTCGCCGACGCGTGAACGGGTGAGCGAGCTCAGCCGACAGCCTCTCGTCCGGCTGTCTCAGCTTCCGACGCTGGTGGTCCCGTCGACGATGCTCGTGCTGATGCTCGTGGGCCTCATGGCCCCGCTCTACCTGGCACTTCCGGCGCTGATCGTGATCGCGGGCTTCGTGACGTGGCTGGCCTATCTGTCCTGGCCGGTCCTCGATCCGAGGAGTCGCACGATCCGGGCCATCCTGCTCGCCGCGGTGGCCTTCACCGCCGTGGGGCGGATCAGCGGCTGGCTCTGACCGGCGTACGCCGCCAGGGGTCAGCGCGCGATCTCCGTGCCACAGTTGGCGGCGGCGTCCGCGACGATGACGTTCACGTCGCTCGTCAGCTTCAGCCCACCGATCGACTGTTCCGTCGACGTCGGATTCCTCAGCAGCACGTAGCTCGAGGCGTTGGACCACGCCGTCTTCACTGCACGCGGAGCCACCGCGATGATCGCGTCGAGCTGGGGTCGCTTCGCCTCCCGGAGGGTCTGCGCGAGTCCCAGGCTGGTGGTGAACGGCTTGAGCTTCGCGCAGTACTCGGCCCGGGTGTCCTCACCGTCGGAGCGGAACGCAAAGTAGGAGATCACCGTGAGCAGGACGACGAGCAGGCCAACGCCCAACAGCAGCCTCCTTCGCCGCTGCTCCCCCTCAAAGTCCCTCGGCTTCTCGAGGCGTCCCCTCATCGGTGTTCCCCCTTGATGTGCTCGACCCGTGCCCCCGGGCCAAGCGGTGTTGCCGGGCCGCCTCACTGAGACGTCCCACGAGCTCGGCCGCCTCACCGACGTCTCGGTGCGGCCCGAGCCAGCGGTGGGCGCCGTTTGGCATGTCGAGAAACACGGTAGCGAGGCCGAGGCGCCGTTGCACCCAGCCTTGCCGTACGGACACGCTCTGAACTCGCGCGTAGGGAACGTAGCTCACCGTCCGCGTCAACCAGCCGGTCCGGCTGACCGCACCGTGGTCGAGCAGTGCCACTCCGAACCAGCGCCACGCCCACGGGTCCAGCAGCCGCGCCCGCTCCCCCGGTCCCACCACGTCACCGGACTCGATCGCCTCACCGGCGACGTCACTGGCGAGGCGTACGGCCACCGCATCGCCGGCCACCGGCATCAGCGAAGCGCCCGTCGCCTCGTCGGCACCGGCCACGTCCACACTGACCCGCGCCCACCCGAACCGTCGCCACAGCAGCGGCCGTTCGACCCGGAGCGCCTGCACCCGGTCGACGTCGATCGTCCGGTTGGTCGTGGAGGTGAGACCGGCGCGGGTGCGGATCCCGGTCGACGTACGCATCACGGTGAAGTCGGCGTCCCGCAGGATCGTCGCCACCTGCTGGCGCAGCTGGACCAGGATCGCGATCGACACGGGGATGATGCCGGCGGCACCAGCCGCCAGGGCCTGCCATCCGAAGACCGCACCCAGCACGACCACGACCACCAGCCACACCAGCAGCAGCAACCAGACCCACGCACCGTCGAGCAGGCTCGCCTTGACCAGGTGTTGCGTGTCGACGTGCCCGATCACCTGATCGGGTACGACGGCTGCCGGCTCGCCCGTGGCCGTCCGCGAGTCCGCCACGGCGCTCACCGACGTATGGCGCAGGATCTCCTCGCGCAACGCCCATGCCTCCGACAGGCCCAGGTAGGCCAGGTTGACCGAGGCGCCTTCGCCGGCGGCCATGTCGAGCTTGACGGCAGCCAACCCGAGCAGCCGCGGTACGAACGGCTGGTTGACGTCGACGGACTGCACGCGTTTGAGCCGGACCTGGCTGCGCTGCCGGTTGATGATGCCGCGGTGATACAGCAACGTGCCGGGTTCGCCTGGCTCGGCCACGATCGCGAACCCGGTGGTCCGCCACGCCACCCAACCGATCGCGACCGACACCCCAGCGGCGGCGGCTACGACGAGGAACGCCCGCACCATCACGCCTACCTCGGCGTCCCCGTGCAGGGCGTCCCAGATCCACACGAGCTTGGCCGCGTCGTCGCGGAACGCACCGAGTCCGAGCGCGCCCGCCAGCCCGACCAGCCGCCACGACTTGAACAGCGGGGTGAGCGGATGCAGGCGACGCAGGTCGACGTGCGCGCGTTCGGCCGGCTCGAAGGGGGTGGCTTCGACGCTCACAGTCCCGCCGAGAGCGCTTCGCCCTTGGCCGAGAGCCGGTCACGCAGGGCGTGTGCGTCCTCGACCGGCAGGCCCGGGATGGTCGCATCGGTGGACGCCGAGGCGGTGACGAGCTTGACGGTGGCGATACCGAGTCGCTGGGCGATGAGGTTGGCCGAGACCTCGATGACCTGCATGCGGCCGTAGGGCACGACCGACAGCGACCGGCGCAACCGTCCGTGCGTCACGAGCAGGTCTTGTTCCCGCTCGGCGTACATCCAGGACGACACGATCCGCGGGACCACCCAGAACCAGCTCAGCCCTGCCACCGCGAGGACGGCGACTCCCGAGATCAGCAGTCCGAGATAGGACGACCCGCGCGACGCCAGCACCACGCCCCCGGCCACGAGGGCGATCCCGACCAGGCCGACGACCGCGACCGGGATCCGACGTTCGGTGACGAGCCGCGGCGACACCGGCTTCCAGTCCAGCCCGGGCTCGCGGAACAGCCGGTCCCCCATCGCGTCTCTCACACCCCCAAGCCTAGGCGCGCCCCTCTCCCCTCTCCCCCGCGAATTGCGGGAAAGTGCAGGCCGACACGCCGTACACCGCCTGCACTTCCCCGCATTTCCGGGGAAGCGGGACCGGCGGGTTGTCCGGCGCAGTGAGACGGGCGGCGGCGTAGATTCCTCGGCATGCACCCTGACTCGGCAGCGCCCACCCCGACTCCCGCCTCCTCAAGTCCCGCCTCCGCCGACCCCATCGCCTCGATCGTCAGCCGGCTGTACGACGTCCGGACCTGGCGGGCGTTCGACATCGACGACGACGGCCGCGTGCTGGCCGGGTGGGACGACCTCGGCAGCATCCAGCTGGTCGAGATCGACATCGACGGGACCAGGACTCCGCTCACTGCGTTGCCTGGCGCCTGCCAGGGCCGCTACGTCCCCGGCCGGCGCCAGGTCATCGTCCAGCACGACCGTGGCGGCGACGAGAACATGCAGCTCTCGGTCCTCGACCTCTCGACCCCACCGGCGGCCCCGGTCGGGCTCGACGGGCTCACCCCGCTGGTGGCTGACCCGGCGTACATCCACACGCTCATGGACGTCACCGCCACGTCGCTCGTCTACAACACCAACCGGCGCAACGGCGTCGACTTCGATGTGGTCGTGTACGACCTCGTCACCGGCGAGGAGACCACGGTGTACGACGCGGGGGGCTACGTCGTCGAGACCGCGATCTCGCCCGACCTGCGCTCGGTGGCGGTGACCCAGCTGACGTTGCGGCCGTCCTCCAGCCAGGTCACGGTGACCGGCCCGGCCGTCCCGGGCGGCTCGCTCACGGTGACCTCGGCCGACGAGCTGGCCGAGCACGGCGACACGGCCTGGTCCGCGGACGGCCGTTCGCTCATCGTGTCGTCCAACCACGACCGCGAGTACAAGGGCATCGCACGGATCGACCTCGACGGTCTCGCCTGGACCTGGCTGGTGGAGGATCACGCCCACGAGCTCAACGTCTGGGTCTCACCGGACGCGTCGGCGATGGTGGTGGGACGGCACGAGGACGGCGTGTTCGCGCTGGCCGTGCACGAGATCGACGGGCGGCACCGCTGCGACCTACCGCTGCCACCGAACGGTGCGCCGATGGTCTCCTGGTCGCCCGACTCGACCCGGCTCGCCGTGACCGTGCTGGGACCCGAGGTGCCGGGCAGCATCTACATCGTCGACGCCACGTCGGGCGATGCGCGCGTCGTGGCGGACTCGCGCGAAGACGCAGACCCCACCGCGATCGGCCTGCTGGGTGACGCAACGGTCCACCGGATCCCCACACCGGACGGCGAACAGATCCCGTGCTTCGTCTTCCCGCCGGCCGACGGGGCCTCCGCCGATGTGGCGGGCGCCTCGGTCATCAACGTCCACGGCGGTCCGGAGGCGTCCGCGATGCGCCTGTTCAACCCGACGATCGCCGCCCTGACCGCAGCCGGGTTCACGGTGCTGGTGCCGAACGTGCGGGGCTCCAGCCACTACGGCAAGCGTTGGGTCGGACTCGACGACGTCGACCTGCGTCTCGACTCCGTCGCAGACCTCGCCGCGATCCACGCCCATCTGCCCGAGCTCGGACTCGACCCGGCGCGGAGCGCGCTCTGGGGCGGCTCGTACGGCGGTTACATGGTGCTGGCCGGCGTCTCGATGCAGCCCGACCTGTGGGCAGCCGGTGTGGACATCGTGGGGATGAGCTCCCTGGTCACGTTCCTGGAGAACACCTCGGCCTACCGTCGCGCCTATCGCGAGCGCGAGTACGGCAGCCTCGAGCACGACCGCGAGTTCCTCGAGAAGGCCAGCCCGATCACGTACCTCGCGGACATCCGGGCTCCCCTGTTCGTCATCCACGGCGCCAACGATCCCCGTGTGCCGTTGTCGGAGGCGCAGCAGATCAAGGCGGCGCTCGACGACAAGGCCGTGCCGTGTGAGCTGCGGGTGTATGGCGACGAGGGTCACGGCCTGGCCAAGCGGGCCAACCGGCTGGACGCCTTCCCGGCCGCCATCAGCTTCCTCCGCCACCACCTCACGCCCTGACCCCCCGCGAATTGCGGGAAAGTGCAGGTCGACACGCCGAAAGCCGGCAGCACCTTCCCGCAGTTCCGGGTAGGGGGCGGGGACGAGGCCCGGGTCAGACGAGGTCGCGGACCTCGGTCAGACGGAAGTTGTTGCCGGACGGGTCACGGAAGCCGGCGTCCACGCCGTACGGACGTTCGGTCGGCTCCTCCTGGAACTCGACACCTCGCGACGACAGCTCCTCGTAGGACTTCTGGCAGTCGTGTGTGGTGAGGAAGACCGTGGAGGTCCCGCCCTTGGCCAGCAGGTCGCGGATCTGCCGCTCCATCTCGGCGTCGAACATGGGCGGACCCATGATCGCCATCAGGACGATCGAGAAGTCGTCCTGCCCGGGTGGCGCGACGGTCAGCCAACGGAAGTTGCCCATCTCCGGCACGGTGACGTCCTGCCGCACTTCCATGCCGAGCTTCGTCGTGTAGAACTCGAGCGCCTCGTCCTGGTCGTGCACCCACACCTGCGTGCTCGCGACTCGCATGCTGTTCTCCTTCGTGTTCATCAACGGTCTCTTGTGTCCACGACACTAGAGATCAGCCCAGCCGGGTGTCTTCTCGAAACGTGCGGTTCCGCGGACGCCCGTAGGCACGTACGACGCAGGCCGGGAGGACGGCGTACGCCGACGCCGGCGGCAGGTCGGCGCGGTACGCCGTGGGCGACGTGCCGTAGACCCGCGTGAACGTCGTCGTGAACGACCCGACGCTCGACAGCCCGACCGCCGTACAGATGTCGGCGACGGAGTGGTCGGTCATGCGGAGCAGCGCGGCCGCTCGCTCGAGGCGCCGGGTCAGGAGGTAGGCGTGCGGCGTCTCACCGAAGGCCCGTCGGAACTCCCGGCTGAAATGCGCCGGTGAGAGGCGCGCGGCGGCGGCGAGGTCGGCCACGGTGAGCGGGTCGGCGTACCTCGCGTCAGCCAGGTCCTTGGCCCGCAAGAGGTGCCGCGTGATCGGGTGAGAGCTCATCGCCGGTCATCGTCTCACTCGAGCGACCAGACTTCAGATCCCGGCCCGCCCTTCCCGGTCCTCCCCCACGAATTGCGGGGAAGTGCAGGCCGACACGCTCTAGGACGCCTGCACCGTCCCGCAATTCGCGGAGAGGAGGCCTCAACAGTTGACAATGGTTTTCAGATGAGTTGATAATCGTTTTCATGAAGCGTGTCATCGGTGCGGTCGCCGCCGCCTCCCTCCTCCCGGCCCTGTCCGGGTGTGGCGCGCTGACCGACTCGGGCAAGACGGGGATCGAGGTCGAGGCCGCGTTCTATCCCTACGCGTATGTCGCCCAGCGCGTCGTCGGCAACCACGCCACCGTCACGAACCTCACCACGCCCGGCCTCGAGCCCCACGACCTCGAGCTCACTCCCCGCCAGGTGGCGGACCTGAGCGTCGCCGACCTGGTCATCTACGAGAAGGGGTTCCAACCCTCCGTCGACCAGGCCGTCGAGCAGAACGCCTCCGGCGACACCCTCGACGTCACCTCCGTCGTACCCCTCCAGAACACCGGCGCGCCCGACGAAGCGGGCACCAACCTCGCCGGCGACCCGCACATCTGGCTCGACCCGACCCTGCTGGTGAAGGTCACCCACAAGATCGCCGCCGAGATGGTGCAGGTCGACCCCGAGCACGCGGCCGACTACCGCCGCAACGCCGAAGCCCTCGATGCCGACCTCACGCGGCTCGACGCCGAGTTCAAGCAGGGCCTGAGCAACTGCCGGCGCACCGCGTTCGTGACCAGCCATGCCGCGTTCGGCTATCTCGCCGAGCGCTACGGCCTCACGATGATCCCGATCGCGGGCCTCTCCCCCGACGTCGAGCCCAGCCCCCAACACATCGCCCGGATCCAGGACCTGATCAAGTCCGACGGCATCACGACCGTGTTCTCCGAGGTGCTCGGCTCCAAGAAGTACGCCGACACGCTCGCTGGCGACCTCGGCATCACCGCCGCCGTGCTCGATCCCATCGAGGGCCTGTCCAGCTCCGACCCCAACGCCACCTACCTGTCCCTCATGCGCCAGAACCTGACGGCTCTGGAGAAGGCGAACGGCTGCTCATGACCACCCCGGACCCTGCTCCCAGCCAGGCCACCAACGCTGTCGTCAGCGTCCGCGGGGGCAACATCTCCCTCGGCGGCCGGCCCATCCTGCGCGGCATCGAGCTCACGGTCCGGCCCGGCGAGGTCGTCGCGATCCTCGGCGCCAACGGCTCGGGCAAGTCGACGCTCGTACGGGGCCTGATGGGTCTGACGCCCTGGACCTCCGGCGAGATACGCCTGTTCGGTGAACCGCTCGCGTCGTTCCGGCAGTGGCAGCGGGTCGGCTACGTGCCGCAGCGCATCACGGCTGCCGGTGGCGTCCCCGCGACCGTGGCCGAGGTCGTCGGGTCGGGCCGACTGTCGCGACGGCGCCTCCTCGTGCCGATGGGCCGGCGCGATCGTGAAGCCGTCCGTCGGGCGATCGCCGCCGTCGAGCTGACGGACCGCACGCACGACGCGGTCGGCCATCTGTCCGGTGGTCAGCAGCAGCGGGTCCTGATCGCCCGAGCGCTGGCCGGCGAACCCGACCTGCTCGTCCTCGACGAACCCAACGCCGGCGTCGACCACCACAACCAGATCGGGCTGGCCGACACCCTGCGGCCGATGGTCAACGCCGGCGCCACCGTGCTCTTCGTGCTGCACGAGCTCGGCCCGTTGGCGCCGCTGATCGACCGGACCGTCGTACTCCGTGAAGGCCGGGTCGTCTATGACGGCCCGCCTCCTGACGAAGAGACGCTGGAGTCTTTCCACGACCACCACCGGCCGCGGCTGCACTCCGACCACGTCCCGATGAAGAGCGGGTGGGACCTGTGAACCTGCTCGCCTACGACTTCATGGTCCGCGCCCTCCTGGCCGCTGCGTTCACCGGCTTCGCCGCTCCGGCGGTCGGCACCTATCTGGTGCAGCGCCGGCTGGCCCTGATGGGAGACGGCATCGGCCACATCGCCGTGACCGGAGTGGGGCTCGGCCTGCTGACCGGCCACTCCCCCGTCTGGACCGCGGTGATCGTGGCGATCCTCGGCGCCGTCCTCATCGAACTGGTCCGCGAGCGCGGCAACACCAGCGGCGACGTGGCGCTGGCGCTGATCTTCTACGGCGGTATCGCCGGCGGCGTGATGGTGACCGGGCTGGCGGGCGGCAGCGCGCAGACGCTGCAGAACTACCTGTTCGGCTCGATCACCACGGTGTCCCCCTCGGACGTCTGGACGGTCGTGGTCCTTGCGGCGATCGTGATCTTCGTGGCGATCGGCTTCTCACCGCAGCTGTTCGCGGTCTGCCAGGACGAGGAGTTCGCTCGTGTCACGGGCATGCGGGTGCGGGTCTACACGATCACCACGTCAGTGATGGCAGCCGTGACCGTGACCGTGGCCATGCGCACAGTGGGGTTGCTGCTGGTCAGCGCGTTGATGGTGGTGCCGGTGGCGACGGCGCAGCAGGTGGCGCGCGGGTTCAAGGTGACGATCGTGGTGGCGATGCTGCTCGGCACGCTGGCGTCGGTCGCCGGGGTCGTGACCAGCTTCTACGCCAACGTGGCGCCGGGTTCGACGATCGTGCTGCTGGCGCTCGCCGGGTTCGTCGCGGCGTGGCCGGTCGGGGCGCTGCTACGGCGACGGCGGCGGCTGGCCGAACCGTTCCCGGTCAGCGACGAGGCGATGCCGCACGACGTCGTACCACCCACCCACGGACACCAACACGGCGACGACTGCGGCCACCAGGCGGTCGAGCACGGCGACCACATCGACTACGTCCACGACGGCCATCGGCATGCCATGCACGGCGACCACTACGACGAGCACTGAAGGGACCGAGCATGGACAAGGAGCCCGAGACCAACGGCAGCGTCACGGTCGGCGCCCGTCCGACCCGGCAGCGCAAGGCTGTCGTGGCGGCGCTCGGTGACAGCGACGTGTTCCGCAGCGCGCAGGACATCCACGCGGCCTTGCGCGAACGCGGAGACGACGTCGGCCTCACCACCGTCTACCGCACGCTGCAGGCGCTGGCCGACGGTGGTGACATCGACGTGCTACGTACGCCGGATGGCGAGTCGGTCTACCGCCAGTGCAGCACCGGGCACCACCACCACCTCGTCTGCCGCGGCTGCGGGCTGACCGTGGAGATCGAAGGCCCGGCCGTCGAGACGTGGGCCACCAAGACGGCCCACGCGCACGGCTTCGCCGAGGTGGAGCACACGTTGGAGATCTTCGGCACCTGCCACACCTGCGCCCAAGTACGCTAGGACGCTGCGGGCCGGCTGCGGGACGCTTCGGAAGCGTCACACCAGCCGGGAGATCATGGCGTCGAGCTCCGACAGTCCGGGCAGCGCGGTCCCGTCCCACCATCGGATCTGTTCGATCTCTTCGTTGGCCTCGAAAGGCGCCGTCGCCAGTACGTCGGCCGTGTAGATGGCCGCGAACTCCAGCCGTCCCTCCGGCATCAGCCTGAACAGCGCGGTTCCCGCGAACTCCAGCTCTGGCTGAGGCTGCCCGGTCTCTTCCAGGAACTCCCGGACCGCCGCCTCCCGAGGCGACTCCCCGGCATCGAGCATCCCACCCGGCAGCTCCCATTCGCGTCGCCATCGGTTCAGGACGAGAAGTGTCCTCGCGGCATGACGGGCGACGACCAAGGACAGGGGCAGCGGGATGTCGAGGTCAAGCCTGGTCAGCTCGGACTCGGGACCAGGCGAGAAGGAAACCAGCTCGTTTCCCTTGCGGTCCACCGCGATCGGAGCATGCACCAGCACAGCGTAGGGCGGCGCGGCGATTCGGAACCAGATAGCGGTCAGGAGGCCACTCTCACCGCAACAGCGTTCCGAATTGGCCTTGCAGGGGTGGCCCTGGTTCGTGGAAAGATGCCACGCACAGGAGGCGACCATGACTGACTACCCGCAACTGCTGCACACCGCCATCGACACGACCGACGTCCGAGGGCTGGCCGAGTTCTACCGCGAGCTCCTGGGCCTGCAGTACCGCCCGGGCGACGAACCGCCTGCAGACGGCACGGTCGACGACGCCGACTGGCTCGTCCTCGTGGACTCGACCGGCGCACGCAAGCTGGCGTTCCAGGAGGTCCCCCGGCTGGAGCGAAGCACGTGGCCCGAGCATGACGTGCCGATGCAGATGCACGTCGACTTCACGGTGCCGAACGTCGATGAGCTCGAGCGGCATCGCGAGCGGGCCGAGTCACTCGGCGCGAAGGTGCTGCTGGACCGGACCGATGAGTCCGACGAGCCGCTCTACGTCCTGGCGGACCTGTCCGGCCACCCGTTCTGCATCTTCGTCGCCTGACCGCGTGATCGGAACGTTCTTGCAGCCACACTGCTAGTGGCGGTGCAAGAACGTTCCAACAGCGGTGGCAGTACTTTGCCGACATGGCGACGCATTGGACCTTGGGCTGTGACGCGGCCGACCCGCACCGGATCGCTGCCTTCTGGGCCGGCGCGCTCGGCTACATCCCCGAACCGGGGTACGACGACCCGGACGGCGCCTCCCTCATCGACCCGGACGGCAAAGGTCCGGCCATCGGGTTCCTGCGGGTGCCTGAGGGCAAGACGGCGAAGAACAAGATGCACATCGACATACGCGTGGCCGGCGAACCGCCCTGGCACCTGGCCGAGCGAGAGCGGCTCATCCGGGCAAAGGCGGCCGAGCTCGTCACTGCCGGCGCTACGAAGGTCCGCGAAGAGTCCTACGGCGACGACGTTCTGGGTCACATCGTGATGCTCGACCCCGAAGGCAACGAGTTCTGCGTCGCCTGACCCCGCTTCAGCGGAGGAAGCAGCAGACGCAGGCGCGGTTGCCGTCGGCGTCGGCCAGCACGACGTACGCCGGGGCGTTGGCATCGTCGACCACCCGGCCGCCGGCGGCGACGGCGGCCGCGATCCGCTGCTCGGCCACGTCGTGCGGCAGCCACACGTCGCAGTGGAAGCGCTGTCGCGGGGTCTCGTGCGCGTCGGTCTCCTGGAACCACAGGTTCGGCAGCTGTCCTGACGGGTCGCGTATGTCGTCACCGGCGAACGCGCCGCTGTCACCCGTCAGTAGCGCCGCCCAGAACGGGCCGAGGGCAGCAGCGTCGGAGGTGTCGAGCGCGAGCTCGATCGTGGCGACCTCCTGCGGCTGCGCGGCGATCCCCAGCTCGGCAGCGAGCTCGGTGATCTCGCGGGCGAGCTCGACGTCGCGCCGCGTCACCCACGACACGATCCGCTCGGACCCGTCGTCCGGGCGATAGACCGCGTCGTGGCTGATCAGGGTCAGGTCGACGTGGTCGGACGACAGCTTCACGCCCGGCTGGCGGCCCGCGGCCTGCGCCACCTCGCCCACCGCGGCCACGAACCGCAGGCCGGTGGCGAAGTCGCCGGTGCGGAACCGCCCATGGAAGGCCTGGCTGAGCTTGCGCCAGTCGTCGAGCTGGGCCTCGAGGATCTGTTCGGTGCTGAGCATGTGCATGTCAGTGGTGGTGGCGTTCGTCATACGAGCGACCCTCAGGCCAGTTCCGGACGTTCTACTTCCGCATGGGAGACAGGTCCGCACAGTTCGCGGGAACCGACCGCGGCTCTCAGGACTCGTGTCTTCGGAAGTTCCATACCACCGCCCTCAGCAAGAGCAGAGTGGGAGTGTCCGAGGAGGCCGGCATGGTCGACAGACCACGTTTGGACGAGCTGTACAGCGCGTCGTACCGCCGCCTGGTCGTGCAGCTCTACGCGATCTGCGGTGATCTGTCCGACGCCGAGGACGCAGTCCAGGAAGGATTCGTCGCTGCCCTCCGGCGGCAACGCCAGCTCGCCCGGGTGGACAACCCGGAGGCCTGGGTGCGGACCACCGCCCTCAACCACCTGCGCGGCGGCTGGCGACATGCCTCGGTGGTGCGCAAGTACCAGGCTCGTGTGCCCGGCCCTCAGCAGCCGGTCCAGGTCGGCCCCGAGCACGTCGCCATCGTCGCCGCCTTGTCGGAGGTCGACGAAGGCCAGCGCCAGGTGGTCGTGCTGCACTACCTGGCCGACCTGGGAACCGCGGAGATCGCGGCCGAGCTCGGCGTTCCCGAAGGAACGGTCAAGTCGCGGCTGTCCCGAGCCCGGGCCCGGTTGGCCGGACTACTCGACGACAGGGAGGAGCACCGCCATGTCTGACCTCGACCTCCTGCGCCACCTGGGCGACCAGATCGTGCCGCCACCGCTTGACGCGCTGCGTGAGACCGCTCGGCGCCGTACACGCCGCACCGCGACGGTGGTCGCCGTGACCGCCGCGGCCGCCACGGTGGCCGTCGTCGGCTCTCTGCAGTCCGCGGTGTTCGACCGTGACTCCGCGCCTCAGCCGACGAACCCCCCGTCCAAGGTGGACAGCTCGCGCCCGATCACGTACGCCGAGGGGGCGACCGTGCACTACGGCGACCAGACCGTCACCTTGCCCGGCCGGATCGTCGAGCTCGACCTCACCGACGATGGCGTCGCGGTCCGGACAGCTGACAACCGGGTGTGGTTCACCGACGGAGGCGCCGCCCACGAGATCAGCGCGATCGGTGATAGCGGCTGGCCCGACGAGTCGGCCGGGGGCGACGTCCTCTGGGGCAGCTACGTGGGCCGCATGGTGTCGGGCAACTCCGGGTCTGAAGTCGCCTGGTTCGAGTTCCCGAAGCCGCGTTCCCCGGAGGTCGTCGTCTACGACACCGCATCGGGGCAGGTCGTCTATCGCGACCGGGATCCAGTCGATCTGCCGTACACCGGCGTCACGTCAGGGCTCTACTCGGTCGATGACGAGGCGGTGTACGGGTTCACGGACCTGACGTTCGGTGAGGAGCTGCGGCCGACCTGGCGTCTCGAGTTCGCGACGGGAGCCTTCACGTTCATGGACACGCTCAAGCCGTACGAGGCGATCCTTCGGGACCGAGGCCTGGCTCGCACGCTCCTGATCAGTGATCGCGCCGACGACCCAGCGGACTTCGTACCCTTCGACGGCGTCCTGGAGCTGTCCGTCATCGGGACGCGGGTCACGTCCGAGGGCAAGGAGCCGCACTTCGTCAAGGACGGACTGACGGGGAAGGACTTCGACTTCCTCGCGCCTCCCGGATACCCCGAGACCCGTTCCCTCTGGCTGGTGCAGTGGCGGAACGACGACACGGTCGTGCTCCACGCCAAGCAACGCGACGGGGTCGACCTGCTCGAGTGCCACGTCTCCACCAGCGAGTGCACGCTCGCCGTGCAGGCGCCGGCCGACGTGGTGGTGCCTGAGATCGGCTGACCGCTTTCCCATAATCCATGGGAACCGAGAAGGGCGCTCAGACCTCGTGTGTACGGAGAGTTCTGTACATCACTGGAGGCCCATCATGATCCGACGAACCGCTGCGACCGTGGCCGCTGCACTGGCCGCGCTGGCGACAGTCGGCGCCTGCACCAGCACCGACTCGACCCCGAACACCGACCGCACCACCACCCAGTCGTCCGGTCCCACGACCACTCCCCCTTCGGACGAGCCAACGACCGCTCCTCTATCGGACGAGCCGATCGATCTCAGCGAGATCCCCGAGGGCACCTCCTTGGAGCCGGGCACCTATGCCGTAGGGCTCCTCGATGACGACGGTCCGACGCGGGTCATCGTCGAGGTGCCCTGAGGGCTACTTTTCGGCTTTCGGCGGCTCGGTGATCGGGTCCGACAACGGCGATGTCGCCTTCTGGGGCAAGGTGACGCAGGTGGACACCGATCCCTGCCTTGGCGGCAAGCACGTCGCGGCCGGTACGAGCGTGCACGACCTCGCCTCCCTCCTCGTCGCCCAGGAGAACATGAAGTCCTCGCATCCCCTTCCGGTGACCATCGACGGCTACCGAGGCGTCCACCTCAAGACCACTGCACCCGGTGACATCCAGCGCTGCCGAGGTGGCGGCGTCACCATCTATACCGCCGGAGGCGACTGGCTGAGCTGGGACGTGCCCAGAGCGACCTTCGACCAGTGGATCCTGGACGTGGAAGGCCAACGCGTGGTCGGCGGGGCGCGGATCACTCCGGATGCCGCCAACCGGGCCGAGCTGATCGACATGGTCGAGTCCGCCCGGTTCAACGTCACCGGCTAGCTGTCGCGCACCGGCTCGGAACGTGGTTGCGGTCCACAGACCCTGCAGACCGCAGCCATGTTCCGAATCACCGGCGTCAGCTCAATCGCTGGAGGGTGCGCCCTGTCGTCGCGCTCGTCGTGCTGCTGGTACGCCGGATGCTGACGACTCAGCGGATCACCGTCACCGAGGACATCGTGCTCGGCGGTGACCCCCGAGCCGTGGAGCCGGCCCTGGTCACGGCGCTCTCCTCGATCGAGGGCGCCCAGCACATGGGTGTCGCACCAGGCCTGCATGCCGTCGTACTCCGGCGTATCCCGGCGTGGGCGATCATCCCGGTGTTCCTGATCTTCCCCGTCGGCCTGGTCTTCCTGTTCGTCCGCGAGAGCGTCCGGATGGACCTCGCCTTGTTCGACAGCCCGTCCGGCGCCGTACTGCGCCTGTCCGGCCGGACCGAGAAGCACGTGCTCGAGCGGGTCCGAGCATCCCTGCACAGCGTCGCCCTGGTCTGACGCTTCCTCCGCCGGCCTCGAGTGGAACGTTCTTGCACCCAGGACCTCCGTTTCGCTGCAAGAACGTTCCACTCGAGGCGGCCGGTCAGAGGAGCGTGCTGACGGGCGCCACCTCGACGACACCGTGCACTGCCCGGGCCAGCTTCGGGTCGCCCGTGATGAGGGCATCAGCGTGCAGCCGCGTGAGGGCGACGTACTCCGCGTCGTAGGTCGAGGCCCAGCCGAGGTCGTCCGCCACCTGCCACGCCGTACGCCGCAGACGCGAGTCGCCGAGCAGCCGGATCGGCAGGGAGTTGATGCGCTCGAAGTAGTCGCGCCCCACCTTCCTCTCGAGCCGACCGTCCACGACGGCCTCGTGCAGCCGCGAGAGCACGTGCGACCGCAGCAGGGCGGGCGCCATCAGCGTGTGCGGGCCGGAATCCGTGAAGTCGCGGGTCACCAGCTCGATGACGGCAGGGGCATCGACGACGTACGTGGCCATGGCTACTCCTCGACCGGGCCGGATCAGGTTCATCATCTTGCCGGGTGATCCGGTCGAAAACTGGCCGGATCCGTGTTTAGGCTGGGCCCCATGACCTCACCAGACAGCACACCCCGCACCAGCGCCCTTCTCGTCGTCGACGTGCAGAACGGCAACACGGCAGATGGTTGGCAGCGCGACACCGTGATCGGCCGCATCCGCACGCTGATCGACCGGGCCAAGGCCGCGGGCGCACCCGTGGTCTGGATCCAGCACGAGGCCGGCCCGTTCAAGCCGGGCTCTGACCCCTGGCAGATCGTCGAGGAGGTCCGGCCGGGCGAGGGCGAGACCGTCATCGGCAAGCAGTACCTGGACTCCTTCGCCGAGACTCCCCTCCGCAAGGAGCTCGACCAGCTCGGGGTCGGGCATCTCGTGATCTGCGGGGCCGCGACCGACGCGTGCATCCGGGCTACGACCGCGCGTGCGCTGATCGAGGGCTACGACACCACCCTGGTCGCCGACGGGCACACCACCGACGAGGGGCCATGGGACCTGCCGCTGCCCGACGGGCGGGAGGTGCCGATCGGGGGCGAAATGATGGTGGCCTACACGAACTTCTTCGTCGCCGACACCGAGTACCCCGGCGTCACCACGTCCGTCATCAACGCCGACGAGGTCGAGTTCACCGTCTGACCGGCTGCCTCGGATGCCTGCTCAGTCGTGGGCTGCGAGCAGGGTCGTCAGCAAACGCCTGAGCTGGGCGTGCCCTCGCTTGCCGAGGACCTCGTCGATCCTTTCCTCGATGCCCTGGATCGTCGCTATGCCTGCATCGATGCACTCGCGGCCGCGTGGCGTGAGAACGATGAGCTTGGCGCGGCGGTCGGTGGGGTCCGGGCGGCGCTCGACGTACCCCAGCTCCTCGAGCTCGTCGACGAGCTCCCCCATCGCCTGGGGCGTCATGTTCGCCCCTCGCGCGAGCTCGGTGAGGCGGCTGCCGTCCGCACGAATCTGGGCGAACACGGCCGAGTGCGACGGCTTCTGCGGAAACCCGGCGCCGACCACTCCGTCGACGATCTGGAACCCGAGCAGGCTGTAGGCACGGCCGAGCATCGAGACGGTGTTGACCGTCTGCTCCGGAGGGTCTTGCGCCATCACCACATCCTCAGGTACACCTGATTATCAAGGTTACTTTAGTAACCCCGGCATGGTGTCTGAAGGAGAAACGCCGATGCAGACTCAGCACTCTCCCGCCCCCGCCCGGACTGAAGAGATGGCGGTGATCCATCGCATCTTCCGACGAGGCTTCCCGCTGATGGCTCAGCTCGTCCGCGCGGTTCCGGCCGGCGACACGGACCGCGCCGAACCGATCGCGGCACATCTCGACTTCCTGCTCAACGGTTTGCACAACCACCACACAGGCGAGGACGTGCACCTGTGGCCGCGCCTGCTCGAACGGTCGACACCCCAGGCGGAGCTGGTCACCCGGATGGAGCAGCAGCACGAGGGTGTCGCGGAGCTCTCGGCGCAGTTGCGCGCCCAGCTGGACTCCTGGCGGCGCAGCGCCGTCGACGGGGAGGCCCTCGCGGCCGCGATCGACGCGTTCACCGCGTCACTCGTGGAGCATCTCGACGACGAGGAGGCGTACGTCGTACCGCTCATGCGTAGCCACATCACGGCTGAGGAATGGACGCGACTGGGCCAGGAGACCTTCGAGAAGTTCACGAACGACGAGAAACTCATCGCCACCGGGGCCCTCGAGGAGGTCGCGTCGCCCGAGGAGGCCGCCTGGTTCACCGGCGACCTCCCGGTGCCGATCAAGGTGATGTGGCGACTCGTCGGACGGCGCAAGTACGCCCGATACATGCAGCGCGTACGGGGCGTCGGTGCGAGATGACTTCCCCGATGACTGCCCGATGACTCCCCCGTCCGGCCGGACTTCGACCCAGCTGTGATCCGGACAGCCGCCGTGCTCTGCTGGCTCAACGCGGTCGGTTTCGGCGTGTTCACGATCCCGGCGATCGCGAACGTCTGGGCGGGCAAAGGCATCCCCATCGTGATGGGCTTCCCGGCGTACGGCCGCGGACCCTTCGAGGCTCACGGGATCACCTCGACGGTCCCCCTGCTCGCCGGCTTCCTCGTCGTCTGCGTCATCGAGGGCGTCGCGGGTTGGCTGCTGTGGGGCGGCCATACCAGCGGCGCGATCATCGCGCTGGCCGTCCTGCCCGCTGGCGCTGTGTACTGGTGGGGCTTCGCGCTGCCCATCGCTCCGGTGGTGGCTCTCGCGCGCACCGTCTTGCTCGTCGCCGGCTGGTCCCAGCTCCACTGACCGCACTGAGCGGTCGCGCGTTCACAGCCAGGGCCTGGACCCCCTAGCGTGGTGGCTATGACGGACGAGGTGGACGTCGTGGTCGTCGGGGCGCGCATCGCCGGCTGCCTGACGGCGATCAGGCTGGCGGCTCGCGGAGTGTCCGTGCGACTTCTGGAGTCGAGGGACTTCCCCTCCGACACCTTGTCGACCCACTTCTTCCGCGGCGACGGCCTGGTCCGCTCGCTGGACGAGGTCGACGTGCTCGACGAGGTGCTCGCCACTGGTGCGCCACCCCTGACGTGTGAGTACTTCTCCGTCGACGGAAACCCGTTCGAGCAGGGACCGCCTCAGGAGCCTGGAAGTGCCGGTTACTGCCTCTCGGTGCGCCGATCCACCCTCGACGCCATCCTGGCCCGACGTGCGGCCGCCACCGGGGTCGACCTTCGCACCCGGACCAAGGTCGTTGACATCGTGACGCGTGACGGCGTGTGCACGGGTGTCACGGATGACCGTGGCCTCGAGCACCGTGCCCGGGTGGTGGTCGGAGCCGACGGGCGGCGCTCGATCGTCGCCCGTCTCGTCCGAGCGGCCGACGAGGAGCGTCATCCCCCAGCCCGGGCGATGTACTACCGCTATGCGAACGGGTGGCGCAGCCCCGTTGCCGTCGGGCCGGAGTTCGCGCTCGACGGCAACACCTTCTCTTACGTGTTCCCCAGCGACGCCGCCGTCGCATGCCTTGCCGTCAGTATCCCGCTCGCGGACTACGAGCTCTCTCACGGCGATGCAGGGGGCAAGCTGGTCCAGGTTTTCCGGCACAACCCCCAGACGGCTGATCGCATCGACGACGTCGAGTGGGCCAGCGGTGTCTACACCGGGATGCCCGCTGACAGCGTGTGGAAGGAGCCGTCCGGCGCCGGCTGGGTCCTCATCGGCGATGCCGGGACCGCACAGGATCCGTGGGCGGGCCTGGGCATGGACACGGCGGCCCGGCAGGCTGAGGTGTTCGTCGAGGCGTTCACGGCCGCACCCGACGACTGGCAGAGCTCATACGCCGGTCTCCGGCGCGAGCGCACCTACACCGACTTCGAGGAAACCACCCGGCTGGCCACGGATCTGCGCAGGCTCCTGAGCTGACCCCACCCAGCCGCTCGGTGATCGGCGCAGCGTGCGGGAGACTGACCGTACGCCGATCGAGGAGGCTGACCGTACGTGACCGATGACAGCACCCGCCTGGCCGTCCTGATCGATGCCGACAACACCTCCCCGAGGCTGATCAAGGAGATGTTCGAGGAGCTCGCCAGCTACGGCACCATCACCGTCAAGCGGGCGTATGGCGACTGGTCCATCCCGCACCTCACCGGCTGGCGCGACGTGCTTCTCGGCAACGCCATCTCCCCACAGCAGCAGTTCGCCTACACCACAGGCAAGAACGCCACCGACTCGGCGTTGATCATCGACGCCATGGACCTGCTGTACTCCGGCAACGTCGACGGGTTCGCGATCGTCTCCAGCGACAGCGACTTCACCCCGCTCGCCACCCGGCTGCGCGAATCGGGGAAGCGGGTCATCGGCGTCGGGCGGCGCAAGACCCCGAAGGCGTTCGTCGAAGCCTGCGAGAGGTTCCTGTTCCTCGAGGTCCTGGCCGGCGACGGCGAGGTGACCCAGCAGGCAACGGAGCCGGCGAAGGAGGGCCAGCCGCGCCCGATCCAGAGCGTGCTGACGAAGGCCCTCAACCGGGTCGACAGCGACGACCAGGACTGGGTCTCACTGAGCGCCCTCGGCAACCACCTGAACCGCACCGACCCGTCCTTCGACTCACGCAACTACGGGTTCGGCAAGCTCACCGACCTGGTCAAGGTACAGCCGTTCGTCGAGACGAAGACGGCGACGTCGCCGGGTGGTGGTGAGCACCTCTGGGTGCGGCTCAGGGGCCGACGACCGGCCGGGGAGCCAGCCGCAGCGAAGGCGGTGAAGCCGCCGGCAAAGACAACAGCCGCGGAGCCGACCGCCAAGAAGGCGGCGAAGAAGTCGACCAAGAAGACCGCACGCAAGGCAGCAGCGAAGACTCAGAGCGCCCAAGGCGGCTCGTAGCGCCCGCCGCACGTATGCAAGCGATCGCGCCGACGACATGGACGGCGACATGGACGGCGACATGCAAAGGGCGAGGGTCAACCCCTCGCCACTTCCAAGGTATAACGCACTGGGGGGCTTGCGGCAAGACCCCGGTCGTGCCGCAGAATCGCCGGACCTGGCCACACGCTGCGGACTGGAGCTGATCACGTGACCGCCCTCGCGAATCTGGCGTTCGACCTTCCCGACCGCCTGGCCGCCAAGGCCGACCCGGCGATGATCGCCACCGACGAGAGGCACTTCGCGGCCATCGCGGCGAGCCTCGAGGAGTCGTTGGCCGACCTCACCCAACGCCTCGACACTGAACGTGCGACGCCCGGGGGCATGGGACAGCAGGCGATGGACCGGGACCTGGAGGTCCACCGGCTGGCCTCTCGGCTGGGCGTCTTGCAGCGCTTCAGCCTGGACCTCTGCCTCGGCCGCATCGTCAGCGACCACGACCCCGAGCCGGTCTACATCGGCCGGCTCGGCCTCACCGACAGCGCGGGTCGCCGGCTCCTCGTCGACTGGCGGTCCCCGGCGGCGGAGCCGTTCTTCGGCGCGACCCACGCCAACCCGATGGGCCTGGCCAGCCGGCGCCGGTACCGCTGGACCCGCGGGCGGATCAGCGACTACTGGGACGAGGTGTTCACGCCGGACGGCTTCGAGGGGCACGCGGCCCTCGACGACCAGTCCGCGTTCATCGCCAGCCTGGGCGCCAGCCGGTCGGGCCGCATGCGCGACGTGCTCGGCACCATCCAGGCCGACCAGGACGCCATCGTCCGGGCCGGATCACGCGGCTCCCTCGTCGTCGACGGCGGTCCGGGCACTGGCAAGACCGTCGTCGCTCTGCACCGCACCGCCTACCTCCTGTACTCCGACCCGCGGCTCGGTCATCGCCGTGGCGGCGTCCTGTTCGTCGGTCCACACCAGCCGTACCTGGCCTACGTCGCCGATGTCCTCCCGAGCCTGGGCGAGGAGGGCGTGCAGATCTGCACCCTTCGCGACCTCGTCGCCGAGGGAGCCGCTGCTCCGAGCGAGTCGGACCCGGACGTAGCCAGGCTGAAGGCGTCGGCCGACATGGTGCGGGCCATCGAGCCGGCGGTCCGGTTGTACGAGGAGCCGCCGACCACGGCCATCGTCGTCGAGACGCCGTGGTCGGACGTGGCGATCGACACCGACGACTGGGTCGAGGCGTTCGAGGCACCGGATCCCGGTACGCCGCACAACGAGGCCCGCGACCAGGTCTGGGAGGCGCTCGTCACGATCCTGGCCGACAAGCTGCAGGCCACGTTGGACGCCAAGGATGTGTCCGTCGACCAGTTCGAGGCGACCCTGCGCCTCAACAAGGGCTTGGTCGAGACCGTGACGAGGGCGTGGCCGATGATCGAGGCGACCGACCTCGTCGGCGATCTGTGGGAGGTGCCGGCCTACCTGCGCAGGTGCGCTCCCTGGCTCGCCCCCGACGAGGTCAGGGCTCTGCAGCGGGCGGACCCGCAGGCCTGGACCGTGTCTGACCTGCCACTCCTCGACGCGGCCCGGCAGCGGCTGGGCGACCCGGAGGCCTCCCGACGGAAGCGTCGGCAGCACGCCGTCAGCGCCGCCGAGCGCGAGCAGATGGCGCGGGTCGTGGACGACTTCAGCGCGGTCATCGACGACGACTACGGCGTAGGGCTGGTGACGATGCTGCGCGGCGAGGACTTCCACGACGCCCTGGTCGACGAGACCGCGCTGCCCGCCGCCGACCCGGACCTGCTCGCCGGCCCGTTCGCGCACATCGTCGTGGACGAGGCGCAGGAGCTGACCGACGCGGAGTGGCAGATGCTGCTGGTGCGCTGTCCCTCGCGGAGCCTCACCATCGTCGGCGACCGCGCCCAGGCCAGGCACGGGTTCACGGAGTCGTGGCAGGAACGGCTCGAGCGGGTCGGGCTGGACAACGTCAACCTCGCCTCGCTCAGCATCAACTACCGGACGCCGACCGAGGTCATGGCCGAAGCCGAGCCGGTGATCCGGGCCGTGCTCCCGGACGTCAACGTGCCGACCTCGATCCGGGAGAGCGGTCTCCCCGTCGTGCACGGGTCGGTCTCGGACCTCGACTCGATCCTGGACACGTGGCTCGCCGCCTCACCCGACGGGATCGCGTGCGTCATCGGCTCCCCTACGTTCGAGGCGAGGCCGCGTGTCCGTTCGCTGAGTCCGGAGCTCGCGAAGGGGCTCGAGTTCGACCTGGTCGTCCTCATCGAGCCGGAGTCGCCCGAGCACGGCATCGAGGGAGCCGTCGACCGGTACGTCGCCATGACCCGGGCCACCCAGCAGCTCGTCATCCTGAGTTGTCAGAACGAGGTAGCGCTCTAGGCCTACTACGTTCTGACAACTCGAGGCGAGGCTGTGATTGAGGCTGTCGAAATCACCCGGATCGGGTTAGGTTGAACGGATGAGGGCCGTCCTCGTCGTTTCCGTGCTGACGTTGGCTCTGACGTCGTGCACGGGGTCGCCATCGGCACAGAAGACGCCGGGTCCTTCTCCGCCGGTCTCGTCGTCGACGCCGCAGCCGACCCGCGATACCACTCCCGTGTCCTTGCCGTGCAACCGCGGCGCGCAGAAGCGCGTCGTCGTCGGGGCTGAGCACAAGATCGAGGGCACCTTGGCCGGGAGACCGTTGATGTCGCCCCCGGCCCGCGATCACAACAACAAGATCCTGTGGGCAGCCAAGCAGGCCGGGCGGGACGACCTCATGGTCTCTGCGTCGTTGAACGGCACAGACCTCCAGGTACAGCGGCGGGTTGATGGAGGCCCGGGGCCATCGATCATCAACGTGCCCAGGGCGGGCTGCTGGACCTTCTCGCTGACCTGGGGCAGCCACCATGACGTGGTCGCCGTGCGGTACGACCCCCTGCACTGAGCTCGTCCACCGAGTTGTCAGAACCAGGTAGCGCTATAGGCCGACTACGTTCTGACAACTCGGTCGGTTAGGCGGTGCCGTAGCGGCGGTCGCGGCGGGCGTAGATGTCGATCGCCTCGTACAACGTGCGCCGGTCGACGTCGGGCCACAGCACGTCCATGAACACCATCTCGGCGTACGCCGCCTGCCACAGCATGAAGTTGCTGAACCGCTGCTCCCCCGACGTCCGCAGCACCATGTCGACGTCGGGCAGGTCCGGGACATACAGCGCCTTCGCCAGCCGCGCCTCGTCGATCTTGTCGGGCTTGATCTTGCCGGCCACCGCCTGACGGGCCAGCGCAGCGGCGGCGTCGGCGATCTCGGCGCGGCCGCCGTAGTTGACGCACATCGTCAGCGTGAACTTCGTGTTGTGCCTCGTCAGCTCCTCCGCGACCTGGAGCTCCTTGATCACCGACCCCCACAGCTTCGGCTTGCGGCCGGCCCACCGCACCCGTACCCCCATGGCGTGCATCTCGTCGCGCCGCCGCCGGATCACGTCGCGGTTGAACCCCATGAGGAACCGCACCTCGTCGGGTGACCGCTTCCAGTTCTCCGTCGAGAACGCGTATGCCGACAGCGCCTCGACGCCGGCCGCGATCGCCCCCTCGACGACGTCGAACAGCGCCGCCTCCCCCTTCTCGTGCCCGGCCGTGCGGGGCAGCCCGCGCGCCGCCGCCCAGCGGCCGTTGCCGTCCATGATCACCGCCACGTGGCGAGGAATCAGCTCGCGCGGCAGGTCCGGCGGATTCTCGAAGGCGGACGAGGTCACGGCGCCAACTCTGGCACCCGCACCGACCTAGCGCCCACCCAGGTGACCTCCATCGTCTCTCCAGCCAGGTGCAGGGCGCCTTCGAGTCTGCAAAGGAGAACACCGCTTGCTCTACCCTCCAGGCATGGGGTTAGAAGAACCAGCCGCCGTGGAACTGAGTCGTGGGCCGCGTTGGCTGCTGGCAATGGCGGTGGCGGTGCTGACGTACTTCGCGGCCTGGATGTTGTACGTGTTCGGGTCGCTGGTGTGGTTCACCCTGTTCAAGACACAGCTGCCGTCATGGGGCACCTGGCCGGTCCGGATCGGCCAGGTCCGATCGCGGTTGCCGCTGCCGCCCTCGTAGTCAGTGGCCTGATGGAGCGCCGCAGCCAGCGACGCTATGGCCGGACACCATCCGTGACCCGGTGGGCGGTCGTAGCAGGTGTCGTGCTCGCGCTCGCCGTCGTGGCACCGGTCGCCGTGGCCGAGGGCGGCGAGGCGCGGTTCGTGTCCACCCTCCCGCCGAGCTGAGACAAGCAGATGGCTCTCGAATTGGGCCATCGAGAGTGCGCATGGCTCGAGGACCAGCCATGGGGACAACCGGGCCGCGGCGGGGTTGGTGTCCGGCACGCCTGGGAGGTGAGAGGACGTGAGCTGACGCATCGCGGCTCTCTGGAGACCCTCAGAGTGCTCCATCGCGCGGCCCGCCATCTGTGCCCGTTCCAAGGGTTCGTCCACAACCACGACTTCGACCTGTCCGGAGACGGCGAAGGCGACTGAGCGTTGCGTCAACGAGCTTCGACGGGTGAAGACGCGCCTCGCAACCCCGGACGGCGGCTCTAGACTCGGCGTGAGGTCCACCATTCTCTTGACTGAGCCGGGAGGGGGCGCCTCCTGCGAGAACTGCAACCGCTTCAGATGCCTCAATGAATCGCGCTGTTGCGGGCCGTCGTCGCCACGAGCAACTCGCGGCAAATCCGAACGCTCGACGTCACTCACCGATGTTTCGAGGATCCGGGTGGCCGGTGAACGAGTCCGCGGGCCATTAAGGCAGTGGCCTCCCCCCTCCCTGTGCACTGCTCTCTTCTGGCTGCAGGAGGGCGGCTTGTTCCACGATCCGACTTCGGAGACCCTGCTTCTCGGACTCGTCGAGCCAGCACGCTTCGACACCGTCGAGCGCAACATTGACCATCTCGTCCCACCCGTATCCGAACGCCTGCGCGATAGCGCCGTACTCCTGCCCCAGGTTGAGGTCGCTCAAAGCCGGGTCGTCGGTGTTGACCGTAGCCAGCAGACCGGCGGTGCGCATCCGTGGGAGGACGTGGTCCTCAAGCCGCTCGAAACAATGCGCGATCACGACGTTCGAGGTCGGGCAGACAGTGATCGGAATCCGGTCGGCCGCCATGCGGGTGGTCAGGTCTTCGCTGTCGAGGATCGGCACCCCGTGATCGATGCGTTGCAGACCGAGGATGTCGAGACAGGCAGCGATGTCATCTGCCGAAGAGTTCTCTCCCTGATGTCCGGTCAGGCGCAGGCCGGCGGCCCGCGCGAGATCGTAGCCGGGCAAGAACGTGGTCGAGTCGATGCCCGACTCGGTGGAGTCCATACCGACGCCGAGCAACCGCTCGGTCCCTGCGGATCCCGCAGCGCGCAGCGCGACCAGTTCCTCGACGAACGCCCTGCCCGCCTCTGGCCCGAAGGCGCGATCCATGTCGCCGATCAGGCGACAGCTCGTCCCGGTTTCCGCCTCAGCTGCGGTGATGCCTTCGTCCAGGCCGGTGAGGATCGCGGCCAAGGACTGGCCGGCTACGAGGTGTCGAGCCGGGGTGAAGAAGCATTCCTGATGAACCACGCCGTGCCCGGCACTGTCGAGGACGGCCTCGTAGGCCAGGCGCGCCCAGTCCTCACGCTCGGTCAACGTCGACTGGACGAGCCAGAAGATGCTCAGGAAACCGTCGAGCGAGTCGTACCGGTACAACTCGGCGGGATCGGAGGTCGGGAGAGGGATCCCGTTCTTCTCTGCCAGGTCGACCATCGTGGCCGGGCGCATGGTGCCCTCGATGTGGCAGTGCAGGTCGACTTTCGGCAACGCATCCAGATCACGGAGGAGGGCATCCACGACGGCATGCTCCCACCCCTCGGCGTGACTGCAACAGATCCCGGAGCACAGGTCTCGTTCGACCTTTGCGGTCCTATCGGGCTCGGTGGCCCGCTCGGGCGGCCTGGCGGACGAGGTGGTCGCGCTCGGCGGCATCGGTACAGCGGCCCGTGAGCTTCCGTGCACCCGCCCCAACCCAAGAACGAGGAGACACCCGAGGACGCATCTGTCGAGGAGTCGGCCGACGAGTCTCATGCTGCATGTGACGCGACAGACTCCGCAGAGGTGCCGCAACTGAGGACGGCACACGGCACGCCCAAGCGTGTCAGCGGCATGTGCGGATGCGCTCTTGCCGGAGCAGCGGCATCGGGACAGCATGAGCGCATGGATGACTCACGGATTCGGCGCCTCATCGAGGAACATTTCGCTGCACCTCAGGGTCTGGATGCGACCCCAGAGGATCAAGAGCGTTCGGCAGCCATCTACGCCGATCACGCGGTCCTCGAGTTCCCTCAAGGCGGCGAACGGATTCGCGGACGAGAAAACATCCTTGCTTTCCGGTCGGGGTACCCAACCAGACTGAAGTTGGAGGTTGGCCGGACCGTCGGGGGCGGCGACCTGTGGATCAACGAGTACACCATTCAGTACGACGACGGAGTGCCGATGATGGTGGCGGGAATCATGGAGTTCGAGGACGGCAAGGTGTTCCGGGAGCGGATCTACATCACTGAGCCCTGGGAGCCGCCGGCGTGGCGATCGAAGTGGGTCGAGTTGATGGAGTGACGCCGTTCAGCCGGCCACGCACCGGAAATCGGCACCACAAACTTCTCGGAGCACGCCGCAACCGGGATCCAGCCTTTGAAGTCAGCTCGCCACTTCTCGCCAACGCCCATTCGTGGTCGTCTCAGTCAGATTCAGCTTCTTCTCTGAACGAGTCCCAGGTGAGACCGAGGTGACGCTTTCCTCAGGGGAGAAACCTCAGGACGAAGATGTCGTCACGGGGGCACGATACGTCCCGCTCGGATGCCTGTCAGCCGCATCGGGAGGGCATCGTGGACGGGATCACGCTGGTGCGCTCCAGGACGGCTAGCGCGTGACTGTGCCGGTGTACGTCTCGTGTGCCAACGCGTCATCGTCGGGGTCGTAGGTGACCTGAAACTCCCCGCTCCCGCGCATCCCCTCGAAGGGACCGGTGCCGCTGACGATCGTCCACGAACCGCCCTGCGGCGGCTCGGGCGTGAAGACCATCCTCACGGTGCCTTGCGAACAGGTGATCGCCCGGTCCACCAAGCCGAGCTTCGCCACAGCGGGATCGGCGCTTGCGTGGGAATCCAGGATTGTCCCGCCAGAGCAGAACGGCGAGCCCCCGAGGCTGGACCCATCGAGGACCTCGCCAGTGGCAATGGGCTCCGCGCCCGACTTTGCGGCGATGGTCAGGCTCGTCCGGATCACAACCGTCTCATCGCGTTGCTCGGTGGTGGACGTCGCGTCAGGCTGCGACTCGCCGGCCTCGCCACCGCCGCACGCTCCGATCGGGAGGACGCCGCCAATCAGGATAATTGCCACCGCTGTGCGCATGAGCGCTCCTCGGACTCAGACGAATGCGACCACAAAAGTGTCCTCTTGGGGTGGGACCTCGGCAAGGTCGCCCGAGCCCCGTCACGCCCGCCGAAGAGTGCGTTCGTCGGCATCTGAGGCCGTCGGTGTGCGAGCCATCAGGGGTCGAGTTCGATCTCCTCGGCGGCGGTAAGAAGAAAAAGCGGCTGCGGTTCTAAATGCCCGGATCTCCATCAGTGATTCATCACGGCTGTCCATCTCTGGCGCTGCGGCCCGCGCGGGCGGCCTGGCGGACGAGGTGGTCGCGCTCGGCGACGTTCGTGGCCAGTCGGGCGGCCTCGGCGTACGCCGTGGCAGCCGCGGGGAGGGCGCCGCCCAGCTCGTGCAGGTGGCCGCGGACGGCGTGCCAGCGGTGCCGGTCGCCGATCACGTCCCGCAGCCGGTCGGTCTCGCGCAGCCCGGCGGCGGCCCCCAGGGCATGGCCGACCGCGACCGCGCGCCCCAACACCGCGGCCGGGTCCTGGTGCACCGGGTCGTCGGTAAGGGCGACGAGGTCGTCGTACCAGTCGAGGATCTGCGGCCAGTCGGTCTCCTCGGCGCGAGCCGCGTCGTCGTGCACGGCGGCGATGGCGGCCTCGACCTGGTAGCGGCCGGGGCGTTCAGCCGCCAACGCCCACTGCAGGACGCGCACTCCCTCGGCGATCTCGCGGGCGTCCCAGCGGCCGCGGTCCTGCCGGTCCAGCGTGACGATCCGGCCCTCGGGGTCGAACCGCGCCGGGTGGCGGGCGTGGTTGAGGAGCATCAGTGCGAGCAGCCCGCGTGCCTCCGGTTCCTCGGTGGCGAGCGTGAGCTGGCGGGCGAGCCGGATGGCCTCACCCGCCAGGTCGATCCGGCCGGCGTGGCCGGCCGAGTAGACGAGGTAGAGCACGCGCAGCACGACGGCGAGGTCGCCCGGCTGGTCCAGGCGGCGCCCCTGCAAGGAACGTTTCGCCCGGCTGATCCGCTGCGCCATCGTCGCCTCCGGGACGTAGAACGCATCGGCGATCTCGCGCGTGGTGAGGCCGCCCACAGCCCGCAGGGTCACCGCCACCTGGGAGGTGGGCGTGAGGTCCGGGTGGCAGCAGCAGAAGAGCAGGAAGAGCGTGTCGTCGCCTTCCTCGGTCGCCCCGGGTCGCGGCTCGGCGTACGTCTGCTCCTCCCGGCGGCCACGGGCGGCCTCACTGCGGCGTACGTCGACCAGCCGCCGGGTAGCCACCGTGGTCAGCCACGCGCGCGGGTCGCGCGGCGGATGCTCCGGCCACACGCGGAGCGCCTCCAGCAGCGCCTCCTGCAGGGCGTCCTCGGCGGCATCGAAGCTCTCGCCCCGCCGGACCATGCCCGCGAGCACCCGAGGGACGAGGGCACGCAGGGCGCCCTCGTCCACTCCTCGGGTCGGATCGCCGATCACACCGGGTCAGCCGTCGGAGTGTCCGTCCGACATGACCTCCCGGACGTCGATCCACTCATACAGCGGCTCGCCGCCCGGGCCGGGCTCGGAGGACACCTAGGCCGCCAGCTCGAGCGCACGCTCGTACGAGTCGACGTCGATCATGTACCAGCCCGCCACGAGGTCGCTGGTCTCGGGCATGCGGGCCGTCGGTGGTGACCGGGGCGGCGTCGGGGCCGCCGTAACGCACCCAGGTGCGCGCCGGCGTCAGCGCCTGCGCGTCGACGAACTCGCCGTTCTCCTCGAGCAGCTCGGTGACGTGCCGGAGGAAGGCCATGTGCGCCTCCACGTCCTCGGGGTCCCACTGGTCCATCGCGGGGAAGGGGTGGTGCGGCTCCGGGCCGCCGCGGTAGTGCTTGAGGAGCAGGTACTTCGGCATGGTGGTCTCCTGTGTCCTGGGCCGCGCCTCTCGCGGCCCTTCACCTGGTGAGCGGAGCCGGTCAGCGCTTCTCGACATGACATCACCCAGCTGGCTCAGAGTTCGCGTCGGGGATCCGATAACGCGGCCTCGACGTCGCGCGATGCGACTGTGCCTCGCCGCGAGGCAGCATGGTACTTCCGGGCAAGCTCCACCCCATTCCGCGACGTGACGACCGGGACGCCCCTATCGTGGCCGAATGCGCCTTGTTCACAGCCTGCTGGTGGTCGGCATGTTGCTGTGCATGGCTGCGGCGGAGGTCGTCACGGTCTCTGCGACGACCGGGGTCGCCACTGCGACGATCGCGGGCCGGGTGCTCGACCAGGACGGTACGCCGGCGAACTCCGTGCATGTGCGGGCGTCCAGCTCACAGGGCCTGATCGACCAGGTGCGTACCGGTGGTCAGGGCCGTTTCATCCTGACGATCAGCGATGTGTCCCAGCCCGTCAAGGTCGGCCTGGTCGACGTCAGGTACGGCCAGCTGAAGTCCACGACCCTCGATCCGGTGTCGCTGACGAGCGGACAGGCCCTCGACGTCGGCGACGTCGCCATGACGTCGGGAGGTGTGGCGGGTCGGGCCGCGAACGCCGTCAAGACATCGAGACGTTCAGCCGTGCGCAACGCCTACCACCGGCAGTACAGGCCACTGCTGGTCAACTCACGCCTGTTCACGCCGCGCCGCAACCGACCGTGCACGGTGGCGTACGGCAAGGCGTACCCCCGGCAGCGGACGAGGCTGATCCAGCAGGTCAACTTCATGCGTTCTCTCGTCGGTGTCGCCCCGGTGAAGGAGAGCCCGACCCTGTCCGAGCGGGCCGCGGCCGCGGCACTCATCGAGTACCACCTCGGCTATCTCAACCACTTCCCGCCGCGGTCGAGCCAGTGCTGGTCGAGGGTCGGCGCACGCGCCGCCGGCCGTTCGAACCTCGCCTACGGCAGCCGACCCGCCGACACCGTCGCTCTGTACATGGACGACCCGGGCGACAGCAACCGGCCGGTCGGCCACCGCAGCTGGATCCTGTCTCCCGGCCAGGTGCGGATGGGGACGGGGCACGTCGGCACGTTCAACGCGCTGTACGTCATCTCGAAGCAGTCCAAGTCCAAGCCGACGCCGCGCTGGGTGCGGTGGCCGAGTCCCGGCTACTTCCCGACGAACCTGGAGCCGCGCGGCCGGTGGTCGTTCTCCTCCACCCGGATGCTCGACGTCGACTTCAGCAAGGCCCGGGTGCGGGTCACCCGCGCCGGCCACGGAGTCCCGCTCGCGCGCATCACCCGCAGCATGTACTACGGGAACATGTCGACGCTGACGTTCGACTTCCAGCGGCCACCGGTGCGCGGTACCTACAACGTCACGGTGTCGGGGATCCGCCAGCGCGGTCGGCTGGTCGACCCCGTCCACTACCCCGTCCGCCTCTTCTACGCCCGCTGACGGTCAGGCGGTTACGCCGCCGGCGCGACTTTCAGACTCATCACCGTGTGATTCATGCCCTTCGGCCGGTCGTAGTGGAAACCGGCCTCCTCGAACATGGATCGGCTGACGCTGTAGAGGAACGACGCCGTGATCTTCTTGCCGCCGGTGTCCTGCGGGTACGCCTCCACCACGCCACCGCCGGCCAGCGCGATGAGGTCGAGCGCTCCGCTCAACGCGACTCTCGCGACACCCTTGCGGCGGTAATGCGTGTCGACGAAGAAGCAGGTGACGCGATAGTCGGGCAGGCGCTCGAGCGTGGCTTCGTAATCCTTGCGGTGTTTCATGACCGGCAGCTCCGCCGGTGGGCCGTACTCGCACCACCCGATCGCGACGTCACCGTCGAACACGAGCGCGGCATGCGCCTTGCCTTCGCGGACGAGCTTCTCCTTGAAGGCACGGTTGCCCTCGAACGTGCGGGGCCTCTCGGCGTTCGTCGCATGGAACCAGGTGCACCAGCAGCCGCCCCAGACGCCGTTGTGGCGCTCGGCGAGGTCGGCGAAGGCGTCCCACGTGTCAGGGCCGAGTGCCCTGATCGTGTAGGCGTCGGTGGCCGTCTCGGTCTTCGTCATGACGGCAGCGTAAGCCGGGTTGCGGACGGTCGCCGTCCGGATTGCATCACCCAATCGCTGGTTGAGCTTGTCGATGGCTCTCAGCGTTCGACGTGGATGAGTGAGCGCAGGCTGCGCTCGAGGTGCCACTGCAGGTATGCCGCGACGATGCCGCTGGCCGGCTTGCGGTAGCGCGGCTCGACCGCCTCGGCTGTCGACCAGTCCCCCGCGAGCAGCGCCCCGAGCAGCGCGACCGTCTCGATGGTGGGGTTAGCGGTGCCGGGGATGCGGCAGTTGGCGCAGAGCATCCCGCCCGCGCCTGCGCTGAAGCTTCGGTGCGGTCCCTCGGCGCCGCAGCGGGCGCACTCGTCGAAGCTCGGCGCATAGCCGGCGATCGCCAGCGACCGGAGCAGGAACGAGTCGAGCACCAGGCCCGGGTCGCGCTCGCCCGAGGCGAGCACGCGCAGGCCGCCGACGAGCAGCAGGTACTGCTGGACGGCCGGCTCCATCTCCTCGGCCACCAGCCGTTCGGCGGTCTCGAGCATGGCGGTGCCGGCGGTGTAGCGGCCGTAGTCGCCGGAGATGACCTCACCGTAGGGCTGGATCGTCTCGACCTGTGTGACGACGTCGAGCGTGCGGCCGCGGGCGAACTGCACGTCGACGTGCATGAACGGTTCGAGCCGTGACCCGAACTTGGACTTGGTGCGGCGTACGCCCTTGCCGACGGCGCGGACCCGGCCGGTGTGGCGGGTCAGGAACGTGACGATCCGGTCGGCCTCGCCCAGCTTCTGCGTGCGCAGGACGACGGCCTCGTCACGGTAGAGGTTCACGCCTCCATTGTGCCTGGGGTGGAGTCGGTGGCGGTGCGCCTGGGCGCGCGTCTGCTGGCGGCTTGCGTCCGCTTGGCGGCGGTACGCCGGGTCCGGGAGGTCTTCTTGACCGCGGTCGGCCAGCAGCCGGCCAGGAAGGTCAGCACCTCGCCGGTGATGCGGTCGGGGCGGCTGCGCCACTCGATGATCGACTCGGCCTCGATGAAGTGCGCGTTGGGCAGCTCGTCGGCGAGCATCGCGGCGTCGGCGGCGGGGTGGATCGGGTCGTTGGGGTGGCCGATGACGATGCCGGGCACCTCGATGGCTTTGCGTTGCCGTGACGAGGGCGCGATGTGGCCGAAGAAGATGCCGTGGACGGTGGCGGCCAGCGGGCCCGGCTGCTGGTCCATCATGTCCAGCGCGATGCCGACCCAGAAGGGCACGAAGCTGCGCGGGATCTTGCGGGTGACGGTGCTCAGCGCGGTGACGGCCCAGGGGGTGACGCGGCCGAAGAACAGCATCGGCCCGAACGCGACGATGCCGGCCTCGAGCGCGTTGTCGAGAACCGGCATCTCCAGCACCATGCCGCGCAGCCGATGGGGTGTATGACTCGCCACCTCCAGCGTGACGTTGGCCCCCAGCGACGTGCCGCCCATGACGGCCCGCTCGACACCGAGGTGGTCCATGAGGCCGATCACCTGGTGGGAGAAGGCGGTCATCGAGTAGCGCTTGGGGTCACGTGGCCGGTCGCTGCGACCGTGGCCCAGCAGGTCGAGCGTGACGACGCGGTAGCCCTCGGACGCGATGCGCCGGGCGAGCGGGTCGTGCATCCGCCGCGGCATCAGCTGGCCGTGCATGAGGATGAGGACGCGGTCGCCGGCACCGTACTCGGTGTACTCCAGCCGCGCGCCCTCGAAGAAGAACTGTCCTATGTGCTCCGAGACCAGC